>NZ_JBIVAU010000011.1:331500-332173 GCF_044745705.1 Streptomyces sp. NPDC086835 | reverse complement strand
GCCCGGTTACATTCCGAACCCGGAAGCTAAGCCTTTCAGCGCCGATGGTACTGCAGGGGGGACCCTGTGGGAGAGTAGGACGCCGCCGAACAATCTTTCAGGACCCTTGGTCCAGCGTTCACGCTGGACCAAGGGTCCTTTTTGCTTTGCCGAGAATGACGAAGCGCGGCCGATCGCCGGCTGCGCGAGAATGACTGTGGTACCCGATGACAGGAGTCACGCCGATGTCCCCCAACTCTTCCGACGATCGTCCGGAACGCGAACCGCGTCGCAAGGACGGTGGTGACAGGGGCGGCTTCCGCGGCGGTCGCGACGACAGGGACCGTGGTCCCCGCCGTGACAACGACCGCGGTGACCGCGGTGGCTTCCGTGGTGCCCGTGACGACCGCGGTGGTCGCCCCGCCGGTGGTGGTGGGGGCGGCTTCCGTCGTGACGACCGCCCCGGTGACCGCGACCGTGGCCCGCGCCGCGAGGACGATCGCGGTGGCTACCGAGGCCCCCGCGACGGTGGCGACCGCGGTGGTCGCCCCAGCGGTGGTGGCGGATACGCGCCTCGTCCCGCTGGTGGCGGTGGCGGTGGCTTCCGTCGTGACGACCGTTCCGGTCAGAGCGGTTTCCCGCGTCGTGATGACCGTCAGGGTGGTTTCCGTCGTGACGACCGTCCCGGTGGGGT
>NZ_JBIVAU010000011.1:242731-331402 GCF_044745705.1 Streptomyces sp. NPDC086835 | reverse complement strand
GACCGTGGTGGGTACCGCGGTCCGCGTGACGATCGTCGTGACGAGCGTCCCGCCGGTGCCGGTGGCGGCTTCCGCCGCGATGACCGGCGTGACGACCGCCGCGACGACCGCGGCGGCCGCCCCGCCGGCGGTGGCGGATACGCACCTCGTCCCGCTGGTGGCGGTGGCGGTGGCTTCCGTCGTGACGACCGTTCCGGTCAGAGCGGTTTCCCGCGTCGTGATGACCGTCAGGGTGGATTCCGTCGTGACGACCGTCCCGGTGGGGACCGTGGTGGGTACCGCGGTCCGCGTGACGATCGTCGTGACGAGCGTCCCGCCGGTGCCGGTGGCGGCTTCCGCCGCGATGACCGGCGTGACGACAGGCGTGACGACCGCCGCGACGACCGCCGCGACGACCGCGGCGGCCGCCCCGCCGGCGGTGGCGGCGGCGGTGGCTTCCGCCGTGACGACCGTCGCGATGATCGCCGTGACGACAGGCGTGACGACCGCCGTGACGACCGTTCCGGTCAGAGCGGTTACCCGCGTCGTGATGACCGTCAGGGTGGTTTCCGTCGTGACGACCGTTCCGGTAGCGGTGGTTACGCGCGGCGTGACGACGACCGTGGCGGCTTCCGTGGCCCCCGTCGTGAGGAGCGCGACCGCGGTGGTTACCGCGGTTCCCGTGACGACCGCGGCGACCGCGGCGGCTACGGGCGGCGTGACGACCGGGACCGTCCCGACCGCGAGCCCGTCAAGCGGCTCCCGATCCCCGACGACGTCACCGGTGACGAGATCGACAAGGACGTACGGCAGGAGCTTCAGAGCCTGCCCAAGGGCCTCGCGGAGGATGTCGCCCGTAACCTCGTCATGGTCGCGAACCTGATCGACGAGGACCCGGAGCAGGCCTACGCCTACTCCCGTATCGCGCTGCGGCTCGCGTCCCGTGTCGCCGCCGTGCGTGAGGCCGCGGGCTTCGCCGCGTACGCGACGCAGAAGTACTCGGAGGCGCTGGCCGAGTTCCGTGCCGCGCGGCGGATGACGGGCACCGTGGAGCTGTGGCCCGTCATGGCCGACTGCGAGCGTGGGCTCGGACGGCCCGAGCGGGCGCTGGCCATGGCCGGCGAGCCGGAGGTGCAGAAGCTGGACAAGGCCGGCCAGGTCGAGATGCGGCTCGTCGCCGCCGGAGCGCGCAGGGACATGGGGCAGCTGGACGCCGCCATCGTGACCCTGCAGAGCCCCGAGCTCGCCTCCAACTCCGTGCAGCCCTGGACGGCGCGGCTGCGTTACGCGTACGCCGACGCGCTTCTCGCGGCCGGCCGTGAGGACGAGGCCAGGGAGTGGTTCGCCAAGGCGCTCGAGGCCGACAAGGACGGCGCCACCGACGCGTCGGACCGACTCGCCGAGATGGACGGTGTCGAGTTCGTCGACGCCCTGCATGAGGACGAGGAAGCCGAGGACGCCGAGGTCCACGAGGTCCACGAGGGCGACCAGGGCGCAAAGGCCGACGCCGGCGACGACGACCTGAGCACCGGCAGTGACCCCGAGGCCGTCACCGGCGGCGCCGACGCCGAGCCGGACGCCGGCTCGGACAGGTCCGGCGACCAGTCGTAACACGCGGCACATGAATGAGGGCGGCACCCGGTCCACGGGTGCCGCCCTCAGTCGTTTCCGTCCGGATGTCAGTCCAGCGTGAGGCTCCGCAGAACCAGCCCCGTCGCCGGCTTCGGTCCGAACGACGTCGACTTGCGGGGCATCGTGACGCCTTGGAGCGCCAGCTCCCGCACGACGTCCTCCCGTACCGGGTGCATCAGCACCGCCGTGCTGCCGTCGCGTTCGGCCTTGGTGACGACCGCCGGGGCGTCATGGATGTAGGCGATGTGCTCGGGGTCGTCCGGGATCTGCCAGACCTGTTCCAGGAGCGTGGAGTGCAGCACCGTGGCGTCCAGGGTGCGCCAGGCCTCCGGCGGACCGCTGGGCACGGTGCGGTGCAGCAGTCCGGCGTCCGGACGGTCGACGAGGTGGAACCGGCCGTCCCCGGCGAGGAGGAAGGCGTTGCCCTCGCCGGCGGCGAGGGCAAGGGCGTCCAGGGCCTGCGGCAGCGGTACGTCGAGGTGCCTGACCCGGAAGGAACCGCTGAGTGCTGTGAGCGCCCGGTCGACCGGCAGGCCGTGCAGCAATCGGTGGATGGCCCGTACCTGAAGGGGATAGCGGGCGGAGTCGATCAGCAGCACCAGGCCGTAGTTCCACGGGCCGGGCGAGGTTTGTTCCGCGCGCAGCCGCAGATAGGTCGCCCAGCGGTGGTGGCCGTCGGCGATCATCGCCTGATGACGCTTCAGGTCCTCCTGGACCTCCGCCAGTTCCCCGGCATCCGTGACGCACCACAGGCGGTGGCTGAAGCCGTCCTCCGTGGTCGTGGACAGCAGCGGCGAGCGCCGGACGGTGCGCTCGATGACCGCCGTCGTGCCGACGGCCTTGCCGGAGCCGCGGTACGTGAGAAGCAGCGGTTCCAGGTTCGCCGCAGTCGTGCGCATCAGGGACGCGCGGTCGGCGACGACGTCCGGCATGACGCCCTCGTGGGGCAGGACGACGCCGTCCGACGGCTCCGAGAGCGCGAGCGCCCCGATGACGCCGCGTTGCAGGACGTCACCCTTGCGCTGCTCGTAGACGTACAGGGCGGGCTCGTCGTCCGCCGCGAGAACACCCTCCTCGAGCCAGCGCGTGAGCGTCTGCGCTGCCTGGTGGTGGCGGTCCTCCGTGGTGGTCGCCTGGGGGAGGATCAGGCGCACGATGTTGTGCGGATCCGCCGACTCCAGGTGGTGCAGGCCGTCCGGTCTGACGACCACGTCGTACGGCGGCGAGGTCACGGCGGCGAGGCTGCCCACCCGCTCGGGGACGTAGCGCAGTCCGCGGAACGGGATCAGATGCAGGCCGCCATCGGCCGCAGGACCTTCGTTGTTCATCAGGGCATCGTATGCGCGTGACGGCATGAGCGATGATCGGGGGAGTGGGCATGCCCGGTCACCGGGAACGCGGGAACCAGCGAGGAGCGGAAGCGGATGAGTCAGCAGGGCGTGAACCGGCCGAGCGGAAGCACACGGGCGCTGAGCGAGGCGTACGACACCGCCCTGCTCGACCTCGACGGGGTCGTGTACGCGGGTGGTGAGGCGATCGTGCACGCCGTCGAGTCGCTGGCGACGGCCAGGGAACAGGGCATGCACCTGGCGTACGTGACGAACAACGCGCTGCGCACCCCCGACGTCGTGGCCGCTCATCTGACCGAGCTGGGCATCCCCACCGGGGCCGGTGATGTGATCAACTCCGCGCAGGCGGTGGCCCGGCTGATCTCCGAGCAGGTACCTCCCGGGTCCCGGGTGCTGGTGATCGGGGGCGACGGGCTGCGGGTCGCGCTGCGCGAGCGCGGTCTCGTGCCGGTGGAGTCGGCGGACGACGACCCCGCCGCGGTCGTGCAGGGCTACGGCGGTCCCGAGCTGCCCTGGGGCCGGTTCGCGGAGGCCTGTTACGCGATCGCGCGGGGCGTGCCGTGGTTCGCCTCCAACACGGACCTGACGATCCCGAGCGCCCGCGGCATCGCGCCCGGCAACGGCGCTGCCGTCGAGGTCGTACGGATCGCGACAGGGGCGGAGCCGCAGATCGCGGGCAAGCCGCTGCCGCCGATGCACAAGGAGACGATCCTGCGTACCGGTGCCGAGCGGCCGCTGGTCGTGGGGGACCGACTGGACACGGACATCGAGGGGGCGTTCAACGGCGGCGTCGACTCGCTGCTGGTACTGACCGGGGTGACGGACGCGGCGCAGCTGCTCGCGGCGGTGCCGCAGCACCGGCCGACCTATGTGGACGCCGATCTGCGCGGCATGCTGACCGGGCAGCCCGAAGTGACGGAGCGCGACGGCGTGTTCGGCTGCGGCGGATGGACGGCGTCGGTGCGCGGGGAGGAGCTGGCGCTGGACGGCGACGGCGATCCGCTGGACGGCCTGCGTGCGCTGTGCGGTGCCGCGTGGACGAACGCGGGCGACGGTTCCTGCACTCTCGACGCGGGGAAGGCGCTGGCCCGGCTGGGACTTTAGAGCTCCCCGGGCCGTCAGCCTCCGCCAAGAGGCGGTGCGAGGGTAGGCTAACCTAACCACGTGTTGGTCGAGAGTCCCCCGAAACGGAGCGCGGAGCCTGCGTCCGCACCCGCAACACCCAAGCGCCACGCCCTGCGTGCCTTGGGGCTGCTGGTGTCGTGCGGCGTCCTGCTGCTGATCTGCGTCGCGAGCATCGCCGTGGGCGCCAAGTCGATTCCGCTCTCCGACGTGTGGGACGGGCTGTTCCACAGCACGGGCACCGGCAACGACGTGATCATCAGGGACGTCCGCGTCCCACGGACCCTGCTGGGGCTCGTCGTCGGCGCGGCTCTCGGCGTCGCCGGCGCGGTGATGCAGGCGCTGACCCGCAACCCGCTGGCCGAACCCGGCCTGTTGGGCGTGAGCGCCGGGGCGTCGGCCGCGGTCGTGTCCGCCATCAGCTTCCTCGGCGTCACATCGCTCACCGGCTATGTGTGGTTCGCGTTCCTCGGGGCGGCCGTGGTGTCCGCCGCCGTGTACGTCCTCGGCGGCAGCCGCGGCGCCACCCCCGTACGCCTCGCGCTCGCCGGTACGGCCGCCACCGCCGCCCTGTACGGCTACATCAACGCCGTCCAGCTGCTGGACGCGGCCGCGCTCGACCGGCTGCGCTTCTGGACGGTCGGCTCGCTCGCCTCCGCCGACATGGGGGCCATCACCAAGGTCCTGCCGTTCATCGCCGCCGGACTGGTGCTCTCCATGCTGCTGGCCCGGCCGCTGAACGCGATGGAGATGGGCGACGACACCGCCCGGTCGCTGGGCGCGCACCTGACCCGCACCCGCATCCTGTCGATGCTCGCCATCACCCTGCTGTGCGGTGCGGCGACCGCGGCCTGCGGTCCCATCGTCTTCGTCGGTCTGATGATCCCGCACGTCGTCCGCGCCGTCACCGGCCCGGACATGCGGTGGATCCTGCCGTACGCGGCGGTCCTCGCGCCCGTCCTGCTGCTCGGCGCGGACGTCGTCGGCCGGGTCGTCACCCGACCCTCCGAGCTTCAGGTCGGCATCGTCACCGCGCTGATCGGCGGGCCGGTCTTCATCCAACTCGTACGCCGCAAGAGGATGGCCCAGCTGTGAAGGCCGTGAAAGCAATACGCACGCCGGGCGGGCTGTCCGTACGGCTCGACGCCCGCGCGGCGTCCGTCGTCACGCTGCTCGCGGTGGCCGCGGCGTCCGTCGCGGTCGTCCTCATCGGCAGCGGCGATTTCCCGATGTCGTTCGGCGACGTGACCGCCACGCTCCTCGGAAACGGCACCGCCGCGCAGGAGTTCATCGTCCAGGACGTGCGGCTGCCGCGGGTGCTGGTGGCGATACTCGTCGGAGCGTCGCTCGCCCTCAGCGGCGCCGTCTTCCAGTCCCTGTCGCGGAACCCGCTCGGCAGCCCCGACGTCATCGGCTTCTCCCAGGGGTCCACCGTCGGCGCGCTCACCGTGATCGTGCTCTTCAGCGGCGGCTCGCTCGCCGTCGCGGGCGGCGCGGTCGCCGGCGGGCTCGTCACCGGCATCGCCGTCTACACGCTCGCGTGGAAGCGCGGGGTGCAGGGCTTCCGGCTGGTACTCGTCGGCATCGGCGTCGCCGCCATGCTCACGGCGGTCATCCACTTCCTGATCACCAAGGCCAACCTCGTGGACGCCACCAGGGCCACGCTGTGGATGACCGGCTCGCTCGACGGCCGTGACTGGGCGCAGGTGTGGCCGCTGGCCGGGATGTGCGCGGTGCTGATGCCGGTCGTGTTCGCGCACGGGCGGCCGCTGCGGATGCTGGAGATGGGCGACGACGCGGCGTACGCGCTCGGCGTCCCCGTCGAACGCACCAGGATCGTCCTCATGGGATCCGGCGTGCTGTTCATCGCCGTCGCCACGGCCGCCGCGGGCCCCATCGCCTTCGTGGCACTCAGCGCGCCCCAGCTGGCGCGACGGCTCACCCGCTCGCCCGGACCGAACCTGGCCGCGGCCGCCGTCATGGGGGCGGCCCTGCTCCTGGTCGCGGACTGGACCGCCACCAACGCGTTCGGCGACCGCATGCTGCCGGTCGGCGTCGTCACGGCGGTGCTCGGCGGCGGCTACCTGCTCTGGCTGCTCGTCACCGAACGCAAGGCGGGGCGGATATGACGACGGGTACGGACACGGACAGGGTCAAGGACATGCGTACGGGCACCGGCGCGACCGCCGCCCACCTCACAGAGAACTCCAGGAGTACGACGACGATGCAGCGCCTCACCGCGGAATCCGTCACCCTCGGCTACGACCAGCGGGTCATCGCGGAGGACCTGTCCGTCGAGATACCCGACAACTCCTTCACCGTGATCGTCGGCCCCAACGCCTGCGGCAAGTCGACGCTGCTGCGGGCCCTTTCGCGGATGCTGAAGCCCACGAAGGGAAGGGTCCTGCTCGACGGGGAGGCCATCCACTCACTGCCCGCGAAGAAGGTCGCCAGGACGCTGGGGCTGCTGCCGCAGTCGTCGATCGCACCCGACGGGATCACGGTCGCCGACCTCGTGGCGCGCGGCCGTTACCCGCACCAGGGACTGCTGCGGCAGTGGTCGCCGGAGGACGAGCGGATCGTGGAGGAGTCGATGGCCGCGACGCGGGTCGGCGAGCTGGCCGACCGCTACGTCGACGAGCTGTCCGGCGGACAGCGCCAGCGGGTCTGGATCGCCATGGCGCTGGCCCAGCAGACGCCGCTGCTGCTGCTCGACGAGCCGACGACCTACCTCGACATCCAGCACCAGCTCGAGGTGCTCGACCTGTGCGCCGAGCTGCACGAGTCGCAGGGGCGCACGCTGGTCGCCGTCCTGCACGACCTCAACCAGGCCGCCCGCTACGCCACGCACCTCGTCGCCCTCCGCGACGGCAGGATCGTCGCGGAGGGGGCGCCGTCGGAGGTCGTCACGGCGGAGCTCGTGGAGCAGGTCTTCGGCGTGAAGAGCCAGATCATCGAGGACCCGGAATCCGGGACGCCGCTGGTGATTCCGGCGTCGCGGCGGGGGGTCGGCGCGAAGGTGTCGTGACGGGGGATGGTGTTGGGGGTGAGGGCGCGGGTGCGGGTGCGGGTCCGTGGCGCCTGCGGAGGGGTGGGAAACGCCCCGCGCCGCGGCTAGAGCAGCGTCCGCAGGCGCAGCAGGTCGCGGAGGCCCGCCTCCAGGCGGACCCGGCCCGACCCCCACGCCTTCGCGAAGTTCAGCGAGCCGTCCACCATCGACACCAGGTCGTCGCCCGTCATGGCCAGGCGGATCTGTGCCTTCTCCCGTGGCGGTCCCGGTGCGGTGTCCGTCACCGTGATCCGGCCGTTCCCCAGCCGTCCGGTGAACGTGACGTCCAGGTCCGTGATGTGGCAGCTGAGGGAACGGTCGAGGGCGGCAGCGCCCCGTACGTCGCCGTTCGCCGTCGCCAGGTGGTCGGAGAGTTTGTCGAGCGCGCCGCGGCACTCCTGCGTGGTGGCCATCGGCGGCGACGTTACCGCAGGGCTTCGCGGTAGCGTCTGGGCATGAGCGACTCGATGCCCGCCCCCGGTCCGCAGGAGCCCGACGGCGGTGTGCCGGCGGCGGAGGCGTACGACCCCGCGGCCCCCGCGCCGCTGGGTGTGCAGCGTGTGCCCACCGGCGACGCCGGTGTCGACGCGCTGCTGGAGCGGCTGGGCGATGTCGACCACCTCGCTGCGGACGGACACCTGGAGGTGTACGAGGATGTACACCGGGGGCTCAGGGACGCGCTGACCGCGCTCGACACCCGCCCGGGACCCCAGCCGGAACCGCACAACCACAGGAGCTGAACCGCACGTGGCACGAGTGGCCCGCCGCCGCCTCGACGCAGAGCTGGTACGCCGGAAACTCGCGCGTTCGCGCGAGCACGCGAGCCAGCTGATCGCCGCGGGGCGGGTGACCGTCGGCCGGAACACGGCCACCAAGCCCGCCACCCAGGTGGAGACGAGTGCGGCCATCGTCGTCGCCGCCGACGACAGTGACCCCGACTACGTGTCGCGCGGCGGGCACAAGCTCGCGGGGGCGCTCGCCGCCTTCGTACCGCTCGGGCTGGAGGTCGAGGGCCGCAGGGCCCTGGATGCCGGGGCGTCGACCGGAGGCTTCACCGATGTGCTGCTGCGCTCGGGCGCCCGGCACGTCGTCGCCGTCGACGTCGGCTACGGGCAGCTCGCCTGGTCCTTGCAGAGCGATGAACGCGTCACCGTCAAGGACCGTACCAACGTGCGAGAAATGACGTTGGAGACGATCGACGGAGAGCCGGTGGACCTTGTGGTGGGGGATCTGTCCTTCATTCCGCTGGGGCTCGTGCTACCCGCTCTGGTGCGCTGCAGCGCGCCCGACGCGGATCTCGTGCTCATGGTCAAGCCGCAGTTCGAGGTCGGCAAGGAGCGCCTCGGCAGCGGGGGAGTGGTGCGCAGTCCCGAACTGCGGGCCGACGCCGTACGGGCCGTCGCGCGCCGGGCGTCGGAGCTCGGTCTCGGCGTGCGGGGCGTCACCGCCAGCCCTCTACCGGGACCCTCGGGCAACGTCGAATACTTTCTGTGGCTCAGGGCCGGGGCGCCCGAGCTCGATCCTGCGGACGTCGACCGCGCAGTGGCGGAGGGACCTCGTTGACCACGACATCAGGAACGACACCGGGCACCAACGGCAACACTTCGAGACGTACTGTTTTTCTGCTCGCTCACACGGGACGGCCCGCGGCGATCCGCAGCGCCGAACTCGTCGTTCAGGGTCTGCTGCGCTGCGGCATCGGCGTACGCGTACTGGCGGCGGAGGCGGTCGACCTGCCGCTGCCCGCCTCGGTCGAGACCGTCGCCGACGCGACGCCGGAGGTCCTCGACGGCTGCGAGCTGCTGATCGTCCTCGGTGGCGACGGGACGCTGCTGCGGGGCGCCGAGTTCGCCCGTGCCTCGGGGGTGCCGATGCTCGGCGTCAACCTGGGGCGGGTCGGCTTCCTCGCGGAGGCGGAGCGCGACGACCTCGACAAGGTCGTCGACCGGGTCGTGACCCGCGCCTACGAGGTCGAGGAGCGGATGACCATCGATGTGATCGTGCGCTCCAACGGCGACGTGGTGCACCGTGACTGGGCGCTGAACGAGGCGGCCGTGCAGAAGGTGTCGCCGGAGCGGATGCTCGAGGTCGTCCTGGAGATCGACGGCCGGCCGGCCACCGGCTTCGGCTGCGACGGCATCGTGTGCGCGACGCCGACCGGTTCGACGGCGTACGCCTTCTCGGCCGGCGGGCCGGTGGTCTGGCCCGAGGTGGAAGCGCTGCTCATGGTGCCGATCAGCGCGCACGCGCTGTTCGCGAAGCCGCTGGTGACGTCGCCGAGGTCGGTGCTGGCGGTCGAGGTCCAGCCGCACACCCCGCACGGTGTGCTGTGGTGCGACGGGCGCCGGACCGTCGAACTGCCGCACGCGGCGCGGGTGGAGGTCCGACGGGGCGCCGTGCCCGTGCGCCTCGCCAGGCTCCACCACGCGTCGTTCACGGACCGGCTTGTGGCGAAGTTCGCCCTGCCGGTCTCCGGCTGGCGCGGGGCGCCGCCCGAGTAGGGCGCGTCGCACGGACGAGGTCCCGCAGGGGTGACAGGACCGGCCGGAAGGGTGCTCGCGCGCGGGCACGCCTTCGGCCCGGTCCTGCCCGTCGGCACGGACGGTGACGGCCTCGCGGCGGCCGCCGTCGCGCGCTCCCGGGGCTCCGGTATTGCCCGGGAGAGTGAATCGGACGCCGGGGCCCGTCGCACACCGGGGGCCGGACCTCGTATGGTCGTGTCCGTGTTGGAGGAGATGCGGATACGGTCACTCGGGGTCATCGACGACGCTGTCGTCGAGCTGTCGCCCGGATTCACAGCGGTGACCGGCGAGACGGGCGCCGGCAAGACCATGGTCGTCACCAGCCTGGGGCTGCTGCTCGGCGGGCGGGCCGATCCGGCTCTGGTGCGGATCGGCGCGAAGTCGGCCGTCGTGGAGGGCCGGATCAGGGTGTCCGACGACGCCCCGGCCGCGCTGCGCGCGGAGGAGGCCGGCGCCGAGCTCGACGACGGCACGCTGCTGGTCAGCCGGACCGTTTCTGCCGAGGGGCGCTCGCGGGCGCATCTCGGCGGGCGCTCGGTGCCGGTGGGCATGCTGTCCGAACTCGCCGACGAGCTCGTTGCCGTGCACGGCCAGACCGACCAGCAGGGCCTGCTGCGGCCTGCCAGACAGCGTGAGGCGCTGGACAGGTACGCGGGTGACGCCGTCGCCGTCCCGCACGCCAAGTACGCGGCCGCCTACCGGCGGCTGCGCGCCGTCAGCACGGAGCTCGAGGAGCTGACCACGCGGGCACGCGAGCGGGCCCAGGAGGCTGACCTGCTGCGCTTCGGACTGAACGAGATCGCCGCCGTGGAACCCCGCGCCGGCGAGGACGTCGAACTCGCGGCGGAGGCGGAGCGGCTCGGCCACGCGGAGGCCCTCGCGTCCGCCGCCTCGGTCGCGCACGCGGGTCTCGCGGGCAATCCGGAGGACCCGGAGGTCGTCGACGCCACGACCCTGGTCGCGGGCGCGGGACGGGCGCTGGAGTCCGTACGGTCCCACGATCCGGCGTTGGCTGCGCTGGCGGACCGGATCGGCGAGATCTCCATCCTCCTCGGTGACGTGGCCGGAGAGCTCGCCGGATACGCCGACAACCTGGACGCCGATCCGCTGCGGCTGGCCGCGGTGGAGGAGCGCCGGGCGGCACTGACGCAGCTGACCCGCAAGTACGGCGAGGACATCGCCGCGGTGCTCGCCTGGGCGGAGGAGGGCGCGGTCAGGCTCACCGAGCTCGACAGCGACGACGACCGCATCGGCGAGCTGACGGCCGAACGTGACGCGCTGCGCGCCGAGCTGTCCGGCCTCGCCGAAGCGCTGACCGACGCCCGCACGGAGGCCGCCGCGCGTTTCGCCGAGGCCGTCACGGAGGAACTCGCCTCGCTCGCGATGCCGCACGCGCGGGTGTCGTTCGCGGTCCGGCAGACGGAGTCCGCCGACGAGGCCTCGGGTGTCGAGGTCGGCGGCCGCTGCGTGGTGTACGGGCCCTCCGGCGTCGACGAGGTCGAACTGCTCCTGGCCCCGCACCCCGGCGCCCCGCCGCGTCCCATCGCCAAGGGCGCATCGGGCGGTGAGCTGTCCCGGGTGATGCTCGCCGTCGAGGTCGTCTTCGCCGGGACCGATCCCGTGCCGACGTACCTCTTCGACGAGGTCGACGCGGGGGTCGGCGGCAAGGCGGCGGTCGAGATCGGCCGCCGGCTCGCCAAGCTGGCGAAGTCGGCGCAGGTGGTGGTGGTGACGCACCTGCCGCAGGTGGCGGCGTTCGCGGACCGCCAACTGCTGGTCGAGAAGACCAACGACGGCACGGTCACACGAAGCGGCGTCACGGTCCTCGAGGGCGAGGACCGGGTACGGGAGCTGTCGCGGATGCTGGCGGGCCAGGAGGACTCGGAGACCGCCCGCGCCCACGCGGAGGAGCTGCTGGCCACGGCACGCGCCGACGGCTAGGGGCTTTCGCCGGGGGCGGGCGCGCCGGGTCCGTGCTTCAAGTCGATCTCGAGGCGTCACCGAGGGGCACGGGCGGCGCCCGCCGGACACTCGGCCGAGGTCAGCCGCCTGGCCGGCTCACCCATGTGAGTGATCCCGGTCCGCCGGAGCCGCGTACGTACACGGGCACGACACCCGGACGGTGCCGGAACGTCCGTACGGACTGGCATCCTTGGCGGGTGACACAGCTGCGTACGGTCCAAGTGCTGGGCGGCGGCAGTGCGGGCAGCAGCGCGCACGTCAGGTCGCTGGCCGCGGGGCTGGTGGCACGGGGCGTGCGGGTGACGGTGTGCGCCCCCGCCCGCATCGACGACATCTACGACTTCCGGGGCACCGGTGCGCACTTCGCGCCGGTACCGCGCCGGAGCGACCCGCAGGCCATCGGCGCACTGCGCGCGGCGTGCGCCGGCGCGGACGTGGTGCATGCGCACGGACTCCACGCCGCCGTGCGCGCCTCGCTCGCCCTCGGCGCGCAGCGCTCCCGTATCCCGCTCGTCGTCACCTGGCACACGACGACCCAGGCCGAGGGCGCGAGGGCAGCGGTCCTGCGGCTGCTCGAACGAAGGGCCGTGCGTGCGGCGGCTGTTGTCCTCGGGACCTGCTCGGAGCTGGTCGACCGGGCGCGTGCCTGCGGCGCGCGCGATGCCAGGCTCGCCCCGGTGGCAGCGCCCGCCCCGCAGGTCCTGCCCGCTCCGGACGCGAAGCTGTGTGCCGAACTCGGTGTCGTCGGACGCCCGTTACTCCTCGCCGTGGGCAGCCTCGAACGACACCGCGGCTACGGGACGCTGCTCGACGCCGCAGGATCCTGGAGCGGCCTGGACCCCGCGCCGCTGCTGCTGATCGCGGGGGAGGGGCCGGAGCGGGCCGTGCTCCAGCGCCGTATCGAGGCCGAGGAATTGCAGGTCCGGCTGCTGGGCCGGTACGACGACGTTCCCGCGCTGCTGGCAGTGGCGGACGTGGCGGTGCTGCCCTCCCGGTGGGAAGCCCGTTCCCTGCTCGCGCAGGAGGCACTGAGGCTGGGCGTGCCGCTGGTCGCCACGGCGGTCGGCGGGGTGCCGGAACTGGTCGGTGACGCGGCGGAGTTGGTCCCCTACGGCGACTCCGTCGCCCTGTCGGCCGCGGTGACCCGTCTGCTGACGGACCCGGCGCGCCGGGCGTGGCTCTCACAGGCGGGGCGGACACAGGCGGGGACCTGGCCGACGGAGGACGAGACGGTGGCCCAAGTGCTCAGCGTCTACGACGAGTTGGCACACCCCGGCTCCTAGCAGACCCGCCCGCCCCGTCAGCGGGTGTGACGGCGGGCCCGTAGCGCCAGGCTGAGGGCCAGGACCGTCTCCGGGTCCTCCAGGTCGGTGCCCAGCAACTCCCCGATCCGGGCCAGCCGGTTGTAGAGGGTCTGCCGGTTCAGATGCAGCTCCCGCGCCGTCTCCGCCTTGCGGCCCGCATGGGCCAGATACGCTTCCAGCGTGGGGAGCAGCGGAGGGCGTGACGTCGCGTCATGGGCCCGTAGAGGGCCGATCGCACGGTCGACGAACGCCGCCAGGTCCGGATGCTCGCGCAGTCGCCACAGCAGCAGGTCGATGTCGAGGCGGCGGGCGTCGTACCAGGGCCGGTCGTCCAGCCCCTGCGCCGCGGCGGCCGTTTCCGCCGCGTGGCGCAGCGCGGCGCCGGCCGCGGCCCAGCCGCCCGCGGCGGCGACCACGACGACCGGCGGATGCGCGCCGGCCCTCTCGAGCCCGGCGCGGGCCACCCCGGCGCGCAGCGCCTGGGCCACCCGGTCAGCGACGGCGGTCCGGTCGCCCTCCGCGCGCAGTCCGACGAGGAGCGGCACCCGGCCCTCCACCGGCCGTACGCCGAGCAGCACCGGCACCCCGAGCGACGACAGCTCCTCGGAAACGGCCCGTGCGAGCACCGACCAGTTTCCGCTGGGCGTCAGCTCGGCCGCGATCCGCATCACCACCGGCAGCAGCGGCCCCGCGCCCGGTTTGAAGCCGAGGACCCTGGCCTGCGTGGGCGCGTCCTCCGGCGTGATGCGGCCCTCCGCCAGGTCGGTCAGGAAGTCGCCCCGGCCGCGTGCCGCGAGCTCCTCCTCCTGGCGGGCCTGCATCAGCACGACGGCGAGGATGCCCGCCGCCCGCTCGGCGGCCATCCGGTGCACCGGCAGCACCGGGGAGGACACGGCCAGCAGCACCAGCCGGGCACGGACCGCGCCGGCCCCTCGTCCGCCGCCGGGCACGTCGACGAGGACCGCGTTCGCCGGGGGGCCGTCCTGCCGGCCGCCCCGCAGCCCTTGCCACACCTGCAAGGGGTCGGCGGCGCCCGGTTCGCCGCCGGGGGTGTCCGCCGCGTACAGGAGCTGCCCGTCGGGGGTCTCGAGGAACACCGGGTCACCGGTGAAGGACGCGAGGATCGCGAGCACCTGGGGCACCCCGCCGCCGCCGAGGAGGGCCTCGGTGCAGCGGCGGTGCACTTCCTCCGCCTGCTGGAGCAGCGCGTAGTGGCCGTTGACGATCTCGGTGTGGATCTCCTCGGTGACCGTGACGAACGGCACCTCGCGGTGCAGCTGCACCAGCGGCAGACCGGCCGTCCGCGCCGCCTCCACGATCGAGGCCGGCAGCCGGGAGAAACGGGGGCCCAGCTCGACCACCAGCGCCGCGATGCCGCGCTCCGCGAGCCGGTGGACGAACGCCCGCTGCTCCACCGGACGGGTCCCGAGACCGAGACCCGTCGTCAGGAGCAGCTCACCGCCCTTGAGGAGGGAGGCGATGTTGGGCACCTCACCGGCGTGGACCCAGCGCACGGTGCGCTCCAGCCGGTCGGCGCCGGCCAGCACCTCCGGGAGTCCACTGCGCAGGCCGGGGAGTTCCAGTGCCCGCCGCACGGTGATGCCGCCCTGCGTTTCCATGGCCGAGGACGCTACCGGGGCGACAGTTCCAAGGACAACAGCGGACTCCTAGCCACCGTAGGCCCCGGACGCCGTCAGCCGCAGCGCCGTGTCGATCAAGGGGACATGGCTGAACGCCTGGGGGAAGTTGCCCACCTGCCGCTGCAGCCTCGGATCCCACTCCTCCGCGAGCAGCCCGAGGTCGTTGCGGAGCGACAGCAGCTTCTCGAACAGCCGCCGCGCCTCGTCCACCCGCCCGATCATCGCCAGGTCGTCCGCCATCCAGAACGAACAGGCCAAAAACGCGCCTTCGTCGCCGGGCAGCCCGTCGACGCCTTCGTGCGCGCCCTCGGTCGGGTAGCGCAGGATGAAGCCGTCCTCGGTGGACAGCTCGCGCTGGATCGCCTCGATCGTGCCGATGACCCGCTTGTCGTCGGGCGGCAGGAAGCCCATCTGCGGGATCAGCAGCAGGGAGGCGTCGAGCTCCTTGGAGCCGTAGGACTGGGTGAAGGTGTTGCGCTCGGGGTCGTAGCCCTTCTCGCAGACGTCGCGGTGGATCTCGTCACGCAGATCGCGCCAGCGCTCCAGCGGCCCGTCCGCGTCCCCCGACTCGATCAGCTTGATCGTCCGGTCGACCGCGACCCACGCCATCACCTTGGAGTGCACGAAGTGCCTGCGAGGTCCGCGGACCTCCCAGATGCCCTCGTCCGGCTGGTCCCAGTGCTTCTCCAGGTAGCGGATCAGCTTCAGCTGGAGCAGCGAGGCGTAGTCGTTGCGTGCGAGGCCGGTCATGTGCGCGAGGTGCAGGGCCTCCGTGACCTCGCCGTACACGTCGAGCTGGAGCTGGTGCGCGGCACCGTTGCCGACGCGCACCGGACCCGAGTTCTCGTAGCCGGGCAGCCAGTCGAGCTCCGCCTCCCCGAGCTCGCGCTCGCCCGCAATGCCGTACATGATCTGCAGGTTCTCCGGATCGCCGGCGACGGCCCGCAGCAGCCACTCGCGCCAGGCGCGGGCCTCTTCACGGTAACCGGTGCGCAGCAGCGAGGAGAGGGTGATCGCCGCGTCACGCAGCCAGGTGTAGCGGTAGTCCCAGTTGCGGACGCCGCCGATCTCCTCGGGCAGCGAGGTGGTGGGCGCGGCGACGATCCCGCCGGTCGGCGCGTACGTGAGCGCCTTCAGCGTGATCAGCGAGCGGACCACGGCCTCGCGGTACGGGCCGTGGTACGTGCAGTGGTCCACCCACTCGCGCCAGAACTCGGCGGTGGCCTCCAGCGAGCCCTGCGGGTCGGGAAGGGCCGGCTGCTCCTTGTGCGAGGGCTGCCAGCTGAGCGTGAACGTGATCCGGTCACCGGGGGCGACGGTGAAGTCGGAGTAGGTCGTGAGGTCCTTTCCGTACGTGTCGGTGTCCGCGTCCAGCCACACCGAGTCCGGGCCGGCGACGCCGACCGTGCGGTTGTCGACCTTGTGGACCCACGGCACGATCCGTCCGTAGCTGAAACGCATCCGCAGAGCCGAGCGCATCCGCACCCGGCCCGAGACGCCTTCCACGATCCGGATCAGCTGCGGGGCGCCGTCACGCGGCGGCATGAAATCGGTCACTCGGACCGTGCCCCGAGGGGTGTCCCACTCGGATTCGAGGATCAGCGAGTCGCCGCGGTAGGTGCGACGGGTCGCGGCCGGTGCCCCGCTCTGCGGCTCGAACGCGGGCCCGAGCCGCCAGAATCCGTGTTCCTCCGTGCCGAGCAGCCCGGCGAAAATGGCCTGCGAGTCGAAGCGGGGCAGGCACAGCCAGTCCACCGTGCCGTCCCGGCAGACCAGTGCTGCGGTCTGCATGTCTCCGATGAGTGCGTAATCCTCGATGCGCCCGGCCACGTGCATCTCCAGTCGAACGGCCATGTCCGCCCCGCGGGGCGCTTACTGCGGTCAAGGGTCGTTGACAAGCCGCGGCGACCCCAAAAAACACCACGCGGGAGGTGTTGCCACTTGCCTGGTGGGGGGCGCCGTGTTCCGGGTGACGGTCTGGGGATGTTGTCCGTACACAGGTCCGGCTCGGCAGCGAGTTTCCGAGCAGGATACGACGCACGTCGGCGATCTGTGTCGGGTCCCCGCAACACAGGTGCGGCGAACGGGTGAGCGGCACGTGGGCCGCGGTGAGCGGTTCCCGCGCGTTGTGGTCACGGTACCTCCGGTGCCGTCGGGACGCCTGCACGGGCGTGGCCGGGCGGCGGCCCACCCCTGTCGCTGATACCCTGGTACCCCGTGGACCGGTGGCCGGAAGGCCCCGAAACCGCAGCGACGGCGCCCCCGATCCGGGTCGGCGGCCGGTACGCACCTCACTTCGCGACCACGGGAGCCCCCTCTTGGCGATGCCGCCCAAATCCATGACGACCAAGCACATCTTCGTCACCGGGGGTGTCGCCTCCTCCCTCGGCAAGGGCCTCACGGCCTCCAGCCTGGGTGCGCTGCTCAAGGCACGGGGCCTGCGGGTCACCATGCAGAAGCTCGACCCGTACCTGAACGTCGACCCCGGCACGATGAACCCGTTCCAGCACGGTGAGGTGTTCGTCACCAACGACGGCGCCGAGACCGACCTGGACATCGGCCACTACGAGCGCTTCCTCGACGTCGACCTCGACGGCTCGGCCAACGTCACCACCGGCCAGGTCTACAGCCAGGTCATCGCCAAGGAGCGGCGCGGCGAGTACCTGGGCGACACCGTGCAGGTCATCCCGCACATCACCAACGAGATCAAGTCCCGTATCCGCCGGATGGCGACCGACGACGTCGACGTCGTCATCACCGAGGTCGGCGGCACGGTCGGCGACATCGAGTCGCTGCCGTTCCTGGAGACCGTCCGCCAGGTCCGCCACGAGGTCGGCCGCGACAACGTCTTCGTCGTGCACATCTCGCTGCTGCCCTACATCGGCCCCTCCGGTGAGCTGAAGACCAAGCCGACCCAGCACTCGGTCGCGGCGCTGCGCAACATCGGTATCCAGCCCGACGCGATCGTGCTGCGCGCCGACCGTGACGTGCCGACCGCGATCAAGCGCAAGATCTCGCTGATGTGCGATGTCGACGAGGCCGCGGTCGTCGCCGCCATCGACGCCAAGTCGATCTACGACATCCCGAAGGTCCTGCACACCGAGGGCCTGGACGCCTACGTCGTGCGCAAGCTCGACCTGCCGTTCCGCGACGTCGACTGGACGGTCTGGGAGGACCTGCTCGACCGGGTCCACAACCCCGACCACGAGGTCACCGTCGCGCTCGTCGGCAAGTACATCGACCTGCCCGACGCCTACCTGTCGGTGACCGAGGCCATGCGCGCCGGCGGCTTCGCCAACAAGGCCCGTGTCCAGGTCAAGTGGGTCACCTCCGACGACTGCAAGACCCCGGCGGGCGCCGCGAAGCAGCTCGGCGACGTCGACGCGATCGTCATCCCCGGCGGTTTCGGCGAGCGTGGTGTCAACGGCAAGGTCGGCGCCATCCAGTACGCCCGCGAGAACAAGATCCCGCTGCTCGGCCTCTGCCTGGGCCTGCAGTGCATCGTGATCGAGGCCGCGCGCAACCTGGCGGAGATCCCCGACGCCAACTCCACCGAGTTCGACGCGGCCACCGCGCACCCGGTGATCTCCACCATGGAGGAGCAGCTGGCGTACGTCGAGGGCGCCGGCGACCTCGGCGGCACCATGCGTCTGGGCCTGTACCCGGCGAAGCTCGCAGAGGGCTCCATCGTGCGTGAGGTCTACGGCGACGAGCCTTACGTGGAGGAGCGCCACCGCCACCGCTACGAGGTGAACAACGCCTACCGCGCGGAGCTCGAGAAGAAGGCGGGCATCCTCTTCTCCGGCACGTCCCCCGACAACCGGCTCGTCGAGTACGTCGAGTACCCGCGCGAGGTGCACCCGTATCTCGTCGCCACCCAGGCCCACCCGGAGCTGCGGTCCCGCCCGACGCGTCCGCACCCTCTCTTCGCCGGTCTGGTGAAGGCGGCCGTGGAGCGCAAGTCCGGTCAGTGACACGCCAGACGATACGGTTGACCGGGGTACGGACCTGAGAAGGATCCGTACCCCGGTTTTCCGTTGTGTGGGTGGAAGGACGCTTTCGATGGCCATCAAGGACACGCCCGAGCACTGGCAGGTCACCGCGACCACGACGCCGTTCCAGGGCAACAAGACCAGCGTCCGTACCGACCACGTCGTCATGCCCGACGGCACGGTCGTCAAGCGTGACTACCAGGTGCACCCGGGGTCGGTCGCCGTGCTCGCCCTCGACGGCGAGGGCCGGGTCATCGTGCTCCGCCAGTACCGGCACCCCGTGCGGCAGAAGCTGTGGGAGATCCCGGCCGGGCTGCTGGACGTGCCGGGGGAGAACCCGCTGCACGCGGCGCAGCGCGAGCTGTACGAGGAGGCGCACGTCAAGGCCGAGGACTGGCGGGTGCTCACCGACGTCTACACCACCCCCGGCGGCTGCGACGAGGCGGTACGGATCTTCCTCGCACGGGAGTTGTCCGAGGCCGAAGGCGCCCGTTTCGAGGTCTCCGAGGAGGAGGCCGACATGGAGCTGGCCCGGGTGCCGCTCGACGAACTGGTCCAGGGTGTGCTCGCCGGGGATCTCCACAACACGTGCCTGGTGGTCGGCGTGCTGTCCGCGGTGGCGGCCCGTGGGGGCGAGGGCTTCGACGCGCTGCGCCCCGCGGAGGCTCCGTGGCCGGCGCGGCCTTTCGAGGCGTGACCACCCCGTGTGGCCGTATTCGATGTGACGATCCGCTGATCCGATCGGGCGACGACTGCGCCGTGCTCCGCACGGATCGTCGCAGAGCGTGAACTACGCTCGAATCGCCCGCCGGAGCCCCGCCGGGCTCGGCTCGTGCACGGCGGACTGGAGCGTGGCCCGTGACGGATCAGGCGCTGGACTTGGACGGCCCCGACCGGTCGGTCCCTCCTGAGCCGGCCCATCGCCCCAAGGGGCCCGACGACCGCTCGGAGACCTCGGCGGGAGCAGGCCCCCGCGTCGTCTCCCTGACCCGCGCCCCAGCAGCTCCCGGCGTCGCGGATGCGGCGCCCGTCGCCGCGTCCGCGCCGGGAGAGGGGGAGCCCACCGCCGTTCCCGAGGCGGACGCTGCGCCCTTGGCGGACGAACCTGCGGAGCCCGGCCCGGAGGCGGTCGACGAGGCGACGGAGCACGGCCCGGAAGCCGGTGAGCTCCCGGAGCCCGGCCCGGCCGAGGCCGACGTATCCCCGGGGCCCGACGGGCCGAGCGGCATCGACGCCTCCACGCCGGCGGACGAGGCGGTCGGGCCCCGGGCGGGTGGTCCGGTCCGGGCCGGCCGGCGGACAGGCCCTGAGGCCCGGCCCGCCGGAGGGCCGCAGCAGCCCGGAACAGCCGGGCCGGACGGCACGCGCACCGGCGGGGTGTTCTTCGGCCGGCAGCGGGAGCTCAAGGCACTCGTCGCCGACATCGAGCGCGCCGGTCTCGACACGCTCGCCGGCCGCAAGGCGCCCCGCGCACGGGTGCTCCTGATCGCGGGGCGTCCCGGCTCCGGGCGCTCCGCGCTGGCGCAGCAGCTCGCCCTCAGGCTGGGCGACCGCTACCCCGACGGGATCCTCCAGGTCCGGCTCACCGAGCCGGCCGGCCGGCCGGTCCCCATGGAGCAGGCGGCACGCGGACTGCTCGACCGGCTCCGGATCGCCTCCCCGCCCGGCGCGGGCGACGACGAACTGACCGAGATGGTGCGCGAGGCCCTCGCCGTACGGAGGGTGCTGCTGCTCATCGACGACGCCACGGACGCCGAGCAGGTCGACCTGCTGCTGCCGCAGAACCCGGACTGCCTGGTGGTCGCCGTGTCCCAGGGCCCGCTCACCGGCATCCCGGACGTGAGGCCCTGCACGCTCGGCGGCATGGACGCCAAGTCCGCGATCGAGCTGCTCGCCACCTTCACCGGGTCCGTCCGGATCACGGTGGACCCGCAGGCGGCGGAGGCGATCGCCGAGGAGTGCGGCGGCCAGCCCGCCGCGCTGGTGCTGGTCGGCGGCTGGCTCGCCGCCCGCCCCAAGGCCTCCGTCGCCGACGCCGCCAAGCGGCTGCGCGCACTCCCCGACGACGCGGGCCGGCCGACCGGGGCCAGGCCCCTGACCAGGGCCTTCCGGCTGGTGTACGAATCACTGCCGCAGTCGGCCGCGCGGACGCTGCGGCTGCTGGCCCTCGCGCCCGCCGGCCGCGCGGACGCGCACACCGCCTCCGCACTGGCCGGATGCTCCGTCTCGGCCGCCCAGGAGACCCTCGACCTTTTCGCCGGGCTCGGGCTGCTGCGCCGCGCCGGGGCGTCGTTCGAAGTGCCGGGCGCGCTCGCGCCGCTGCTGCGCACGCTGATGGAGAGCACCGACCGGCCCGCCGAGGTGCAGCTGGCGCGGGCCAGGATGCTCGAGCGGACCGTACGGCGGCTCCAGGCCTGCCGGGCGATCACCGAGCCCGAAGGATCCCCGGCCCGCAAGAAGCTGGCCGCCCTGCCCCGCGCCCTGCGCTTCACCTCGGCGTGGGCCGCCGGCGAGTGGCTGCGCACCAGTCGGCCGGAGCTGCTGGCCGCGGCCCGGCTCGTGGTCGACGACGGCGAGCTCGACACCCTGGCACGCAGGTTCGTCGCCGCCCTGGTCAGGGCACTGGCGGCGCACTGGGGCACGGAGGCGGCCGCCCCCGAGCTGTACGGGCTGCACCAGCTGGTCCTCGACGTCGCCGAGCGGCGCGGGCTGCACCGGGAGCAGGCCGCCGCGCTGCTCAACCTCGCCGACCTGGACGCGCAGACCGGACGTACCGCCGACGCGCTGGCGCGCTACCGGGCCGCGCTCGACGCGGGCCGCGCCGCGAACGATCCGTACGCGACGGGCCGCGCGATGGAATCCGTAGGCGGCGCGTACCAGGAACTGGGCGACTGGCAGCGGGCGGCCGACTGGTACGGCCGCGCCCTCGCGCAGCGCCAGGCACGCGGTGAGCGCGCCGACGAGGCGCGGCTGTACGGACGGCTCGGCACCGCGCACACGTACGCGGGACGGTACGGGGAGGCGCTGCGCAGCTGGCGGGCGGCGGTCGCCGGCTATCGAAAGGTCGGTGATCTGCCGTCCCAGGCGCGGGCGTTGAGCGAGGCGGCCCGCGTCCAGGAGTACGCGGGGCGGCCGGAGGAATGCCTGCGCACCTGCCAGGACGCGGTGGACCTGGCCCGCCGGGCCGGGGACACACGGCTCCAGGCCGCGCTGCAGCTCAGGCTCGCCGACACCCTCGACCGGCTCGGCGACCCGGCGGCGGCGAGGCTGCACCGCACCGCCGCGGAAAGAATGCTTGGAACAGAGGATTCAACCTACGAAATCCGTGGCAGTTCGCTCGAAGATTAATGCTTTGCAAGGCTAGACAGCGGGAAATCCTTCATTAGACTGGCAACGCCACAGCTTCTCGTGGTGTGTCCCGGTATGCCTGCGTGCATCTGGGTACGCGCGTCATCGACCGATAAATCCCCTGAGCCAAGGACCGTGATCGACGTGAAGGTCGGCATCCCCCGCGAGGTCAAGAACAACGAGTTCCGGGTGGCCATCACCCCCGCCGGCGTGCACGAGCTCGTGCGCAACGGGCACCAGGTCTTCGTCGAGCAGAACGCCGGTGTCGGCTCCTCGATCACGGACGACGAGTACGTCGCGGCCGGAGCCCGGATCCTGCCCACCGCCGACGAGGTCTGGGCCACCGCCGACCTGCTGCTGAAGGTCAAGGAGCCCATCGCGGAGGAGTACCACCGTCTCCGCAAGGACCAGACCCTCTTCACCTACCTGCACCTCGCCGCCTCCCGCGAGTGCACCGACGCCCTGCTGGAGTCCGGCACCACGGCGATCGCCTACGAGACGGTCGAGGTGAACCGCGCCCTGCCGCTGCTCGCCCCGATGTCCGAGGTCGCGGGCCGTCTCGCCCCCCAGGTCGGCGCGTACCACCTGATGCGTTCGGCCGGCGGCCGTGGCGTGCTCCCCGGTGGCGTCCCCGGCACCCAGGCCGGCAGGGCCGTCGTCATCGGCGGCGGCGTCTCCGGCTGGAACGCCACGCAGATCGCGGTCGGCATGGGCTTCCACGTGACCCTGCTCGACCGGGACATCAACAAGCTGCGCGAGGCGGACAAGATCTTCGGCACCAAGGTGCAGACGATCGTCTCCAACGCCTTCGAGCTGGAGAAGGCGGTCGTCGAGGCCGACCTCGTCATCGGTGCCGTGCTGATCCCCGGAGCCAAGGCGCCGAAGCTGGTCACCAACGAGCTCGTCGCCAAGATGAAGCCCGGAAGTGTACTTGTCGACATTGCAATCGATCAGGGTGGATGCTTCGAGGACTCCCGTCCGACCACCCACGCCGAGCCGACGTTCAACGTCCACGACTCGGTCTTCTACTGCGTCGCCAACATGCCCGGCGCGGTGCCGAACACCTCCACCTACGCGCTGACCAACGCCACGCTGCCCTACATCGTGTCGCTGGCGAACAACGGCTGGGTCGAGGCTCTGCGCCGTGACCCGGCGCTCGCCAAGGGTCTCAACACCCATGACGGCAAGGTGGTTTACCGTGAGGTCGCCGAGGCGCACGGCCTCGAGAGCGTCGAGCTGGGCGCGCTGCTCGGCTGAGCGGTCAACCAGCGGCGTCAACCTCACGAGTCCGGCCGGACCTTGCTCAGCGAGGTCCGGCCGGACTCGTCTTCGCCCCTTTTGCGGTGCTCGCTCAACTCGCCTCGAACGTAACCCTTTAACCGTTTCGCGAACCCCCGAAACGTGTGGGCGGAGGCACGCGGAAGGGCCTGTGCGCCCTTGACAGGGGGGTGTTCGATTGCCGACACATCGGGCCGGGTCCGGCGGATTGTGTTGCTGCGGACCGGTGACACGCCATAGAGTCGCAAACCGTCGGCATGGTGCCACGCTGACCTATCGATAAGTTTCCTGGTCACGGTCCAAGGAGGTAAGACGACTTGTGAATGAGTCGACATTTACTCCCGGGGGTGGTCGGCCAGGAACGGTTCCGGCGGGCCAGGGCCCGTCGTCCGGTCCCGAGGATGTCGGCTCCGTCGCTGTCCGCACCTTCGCGACGCACCAGCACACGACGCACATGACGACAGCCCACACGATGAAGATGATGGACGGCCAACACGTGAACGCCATGGCCGGCAACGAGAGTGGCCGAGAGTCCACCCACTTCGCCGCCTACGAGGAAGTCCCAGAAGGGCACTTCTACGACCCCGATGCCGAGTACGAGCCCGATCCCGAGTACGCGGCCACCCTCGCGCCCGACGCTGCCCGTCAGCGCCGCGAGCGGATCGGCCCCACCGGACGTCCGCTGCCGTACTTCCCGATCCCGGGCCCGCTGACCGACCACGGCCCCGCCAAGATCATCGCGATGTGCAACCAGAAGGGCGGCGTCGGCAAGACGACGTCGACCATCAACCTAGGTGCCGCGCTCGCCGAATACGGACGGCGGGTGCTGCTCGTCGACTTCGACCCGCAGGGCGCGCTGTCGGTGGGTCTCGGCGTCAACCCGATGGAGCTCGACCTCACCGTCTACAACCTGCTCATGGAGCGGGGCATGTCGGCCGACGAGGTCCTCCTGAAGACCGCCGTGCCCAACATGGACCTGCTGCCGAGCAACATCGACCTCTCGGCCGCGGAAGTGCAGTTGGTGAGCGAGGTCGCGCGCGAGTCGACGCTCCAGCGCGCGCTGAAGCCGCTGATGTCCGACTACGACTACATCGTGATCGACTGTCAGCCGTCGCTCGGCCTGCTCACCGTCAACGCGCTGACCGCGGCGCACAAGGTGATAGTGCCGCTCGAGTGCGAGTTCTTCGCGCTGCGCGGTGTCGCGCTGCTGACCGAGACGATCGAGAAGGTCCAGGAGCGGCTCAACCCCGACCTCGAGCTCGACGGCATCCTCGCCACGATGTACGACTCGCGGACCGTGCACAGCCGCGAGGTGCTGGCGCGGGTCGTCGAGGCGTTCGACGACCACGTCTACCACACGGTCATCGGGCGGACCGTCCGCTTCCCGGAGACCACGGTCGCCGGTGAGCCGATCACGACCTACGCGTCGAACTCCGTCGGCGCCGCCGCATACCGCCAGCTCGCCAGGGAGGTGCTCGCCCGGTGTCACGCCGAGTGAGTCTGCCCGGGGCCGACGAGCTGTTCCGTACGACCGGGGGCATGGCGCTGCAGTCGTCGTCCCCGCGCAAGCAGGGGAACCCGAACACCCCGAACAACGCTCAGAACACGTCGAACGCCAACGGTGAACCGCGGGTGCCGGCGCAGGGCGAAGCGGAGGAGACGGGGGCCGAGTCGGTCTCCGCGTCCGCGTCCGCCTCGTCGTCAGAGGAGCACTCCGCGGCCGACGCGGAGCCCTCGGAGGAGGGCCGCAGCCGGGCCTCCGACGCCGCGGCCGCCGCCGGACGGGCGATGACGCCCAAGGCGCGCCGCCCCCAGGAGGGCGGGGACGCGGGCCCGGCCGCCGGCGCCGCGCCGCGCCGGCGGGGACGCGGCGCGAACCGCCGGCCCAGCGGGCGCGAACGCCACGACGAGAAGATCACGGTCTACGTCTCCGCCGAGGAACTCATGGACCTCGAGCACGCGCGGCTGGTGCTGCGCGGCGAGCACGGCCTGGCCGTCGACCGCGGTCGGATCGTTCGCGAGGCGGTGGCGGTGGTCCTCGCGGACCTCGAGCAGCGGGGCGACGCGAGCATCCTCGTGAGACGCCTGCGGGGTCGCTGAGCGGGTAGCCTGCGGGCGCGCCTGTTCCTCCCGCTCCCTGGACCGCCATGCCCCCGAACGACGACCCGCCCGGCCCGTCCCGCCGCCGTGCCTTGGGGCGGGGGCCGGGCGCGTCGCGTCAGGGAGCGGTTTCCCTCACCCCGCCCCTTCCCGAGACCGGGGCCGAGCCCCCGGACTCCGAACGCCGTGCGCTCGGCGACGGCGATGCGGCTGCGGAGCGGGTGGGTGACTTCCCGACCCCGCCCCTTCCCGAGACGGGGGCCGAGCCATCGGAGTCCGGGCGTCGTGTGCTGCGCGACGGCGAGGAGGCCGGCGACGGTCCGTCCGGCCGGGACGTTGGCGAGGAAGGTCCCGAGGGCACGGAGGCGCCTCGGGCGGCCTCGGTCGCGCCGTCCGACGTGGCCGATTCCCCGACCCCGCCCCTGTCCGAGACGGCCGAGTCCCCGGACCCTGAACGTCGTCCGCTCGGCGATGCGGCTGCGGAGCGGGTGGGGGACTTCCCGACCCCGCCCCTTCCCGAGACCGAGGCCGAGGGCCCGGACCCCGAACGTCGTGCGCTGCGCGACGGCGAGGAGGCCGGCAAGGGCCCGTTCGGCACGGACGGCAACGACGACGGCCCCGCGGGCCTGGAGCGGTCGGAGGCGGCCCCTGCCGTGCCGTCGGTCGCCCAGGGTGTGTCCAGGACCGGGCCTGGTTCCGAGGCGCAGCACGGGGCGAGCGACGCCGCCGGTGTTGGGGACGGGCGGTTCACCGTGCGGCTCGTCAACTTCGAGGGGCCGTTCGACCTGCTGCTGCAGCTCATCTCGAAGCACAAGCTCGACGTGACCGAGGTCGCGCTCTCCAAGGTCACCGACGAGTTCATGGCGTACATCCGGGCCATGGGGCCCGACTGGGACCTCGACCAGACCACCGAGTTCCTCGTCGTCGCGGCGACGCTGCTCGACCTCAAGGCCGCCCGGCTGCTGCCTGCGGCCGAGGTCGAGGACGAGGCGGACCTCGCACTGCTGGAGGCCCGTGACCTGCTCTTCGCTCGGCTGCTCCAGTACCGCGCGTACAAGCAGATCGCCGACATCTTCGACCGGCGCCTCGACGAGGAGGCGCGGCGGTACCCCCGCACCGTCGGGCTCGAGGCCCACCTCGCCGAGCTGCTGCCCGAGGTCGTCATCAGCGTCGGCGCCGAGGGCTTCGCCAAGCTCGCGGTGAAGGCCATGCAGCCGAAGGCGAAGCCGCAGGTCTACGTGGACCACATCCACGCGCCGCTGGTCAGCGTCAGGGAGCAGGCAGAGGTCGTGGTCGCGATGCTCAGGGAGCGGGGCAGGGCGTCGTTCCGTGAGCTCTCGCAGGACGCTCCGGACACCCTGACCGTCGTCGCCCGGTTCCTCGCCCTGCTGGAGCTCTACCGGGAGAAGGCGGTCGCCCTCGACCAGGAGGAGGCGCTGGGCGAGCTGACGGTGGTGTGGGCCGGGGGCGGTGCCGAAGCGGTGGCCGTCACGGACGAGTTCGATCAAGTCGTGGAGGAGAAGCAGTGAGCGAGCTCAAGCCCGCGCTCGAGGCCGTCCTCATGGTCGTCGACGAGCCGGCGACGGAGGAACACCTCGCCAAGGTGCTGGAGCAGCCCAGGAGGGCCGTCGCGGACGCGCTGCGGGAGCTCGCGGACGAGTACACGATCCAGGGCCGCGGCTTCGAGCTGCGGCTCGTCGCCGGCGGCTGGCGGTTCTACAGCCGCCCGGAGCACGCCGCGGCCGTCGAGCGTTTCGTGCTCGACGGCCAGCATGCCCGGCTGACCCAGGCCGCGCTGGAGACCCTCGCGGTCGTCGCGTACCGGCAGCCGGTGAGCCGTTCCAGGGTCTCCGCGGTGCGCGGAGTGAACTGCGACGGCGTCATGCGCACCCTCCTTCAGCGGGGTCTGGTCGAGGAGGCGGGCACGGAACCTGAAACAGGTGCGATCCTGTACAGGACGACGAACTACTTTCTGGAGCGGATGGGCCTGCGCGGCCTGGACGAGCTTCCGGAGCTCGCGCCCTTCCTACCGGAGGCGGACGCGATCGAGGCCGAGACGCAGGAAGGCGTTCCGTCGTTCGATCCGGATGCACCGGATCGTGAGGACGCAGACGACAAGACGGAAATTTGATGCGAAGCAGCAGCGGCAGGAACAGCAGCGGAAACAACGGCGGGAGCCGTGGTGGCAACAGCGGCGGCCGCGGCAGCAGCGGCGGCGGGCGCGGCAACTACCGCGGCGCCGGCAACGACCGCGACGACAAGCAGAAGCGCGCCGGGAAGCCCCGCCCCGAGGAGCGTCGCTACGACGTGGGCGGTACCCCCGAGGCGCCCAAGAAGGGGCGCGGCGGCGCGGCCCGCGGCGGCGCGAAGGGGGGCCCGAGGCAGTCGCCGCAGCGCGGTGGCGGCCGTACCGCACCCGCGCGTTCGCGTGAGTACGACGCCCGCTCCGAGGAGCGCAACCGCGAGCGTTACGCGAACAAGCCGGAGATCAAGACCCCCAAGACCTTCGGTGACCAGGAGGGGGAGCGTCTGCAGAAGGTGCTCGCCCGGGCCGGTATGGGCTCGCGCCGGGCGTGCGAGGAGCTGATCGACGCCGGCCGTGTCGAGGTCAACGGCAAGATCGTGATCGAGCAGGGTGTCCGCGTCGACCCGGAGCAGGACGAGATCAAGGTCGACGGTCTGACCGTCGCGACCCAGTCGCACCTCTTCTTCGCGCTGAACAAGCCCGCGGGTGTCGTGTCCACCATGGAGGACCCCGACGGGCGGCAGTGCCTCGGCGACTACGTCACCAACCGTGAGACCCGGCTGTTCCACGTCGGCCGGCTCGACACGGAGACCGAGGGCATCATCCTGCTCACCAACCACGGTGAGCTGGCCCACCGGCTGACCCACCCCAAGTACGGCGTGAAGAAGACCTACCTCGCCGCCATCCAGGGGCCGCTGCCGCGGGAGCTGGGCAAGCGCCTCAAGGAGGGCATCCAGCTCGAGGACGGCTACGCCCGCGCCGACCACTTCCGGGTCGTGGAGAACACCGGCAAGAACTACCTCGTCGAGGTCACCCTCCACGAGGGCCGCAAGCACATCGTGCGCCGCATGCTCTCCGAGGCGGGCTTCCCGGTCGACAAGCTCGTGCGGACCGCGTTCGGGCCGATCGCGCTGGGCGACCAGAAGTCCGGCTGGCTGCGCCGGCTGACCAACACCGAGGTCGGCATGCTGATGAAGGAAGTCGGTCTGTAACGGCACAAACGTACGAAAAAGGGCCCGCGACCTGCCAGGTCGCGGGCCCTCCGTCGTCGTAAAAGCCTTGTGGCGGTCGTCGCGGCTGCTTTATAGTCATGATGACTATTAAGGAGGTGGGCGTGAGTCTCGCAGATATCCTCGGGCCCCTGCAGCAGCCGCTGTTCACGGTGCTCGGGACCTCGGTCAGCTGGGTCGAGTTCCTGGGGTTCGGCAGCGGCGCCCTCTGCGTGTGGCTCGTCGCCCGCCAGCACATCGCGAACTGGCCGATCGGCATCGCCAACAACGTCTTCTTCATCCTTCTCTTCACCCAGGCGGGCCTGTACGCCGACGCCGGCCTGCAGGTCGTCTTCATCACCCTCGCCGCCTACGGCTGGTGGACCTGGGCCCACGGGGGTGGACCAGGCTCTTCCGTCCTCCCGGTGCGGCGCACCACCCGCACCGAGTGGACCTGGCTGCTCGCGGCGGGGGTGGTGGGGACACTCGCCCTCACCCTCCTCCTCGACCGCGCCACCGACTCCACCGTCCCCTTCTGGGACGCGCTGACGACGGCCCTGTCCCTGATGGCGACGTACGGACAGTGCCGGAAGCGTCTGGAGTCGTGGTGGCTGTGGATCGCCGCCGACGTGGTGTACGTGCCGCTGTACGCGTACAAGGAGCTCTATCTGACGTCCCTGCTCTACATCGGCTTCATGGCGCTGTGCGTCGCGGGGCTGCGGGGCTGGTCGCGCGACGTGTCCGTACGGCGTGAGGCGGTGGCCGTATGAAGCGCTACGGACACGGCCTGGTCCTCGGCAAGTTCTACCCGCCGCACGCCGGCCACCACCATCTCGTGCGTACGGCGGCCGACCGCTGCGAACGACTCACCGTCCTCGTGTGCGCGTCGTCCGTCGAGACGATCCCGCTGGCCGACCGCGTGGCGTGGATGCGCGAAGTGCACCCCGGCGTGCGGGTCGTGGGCACCATGGACGAGATCCCGGTGGACGTGCACGACCCTGATGTGTGGGACGCGCACATGGCCGTCTTCCGCGCCGCCGTCCCCGGCCGCGTGCACGCCGTCTTCACGTCGGAGGCGTACGGCGCGGAGCTCGGCCGCCGCTTCGGCGCCGACGCCGTCTGCGTCGACCCCGACCGGAGCGTCTTCCCGGTCTCCGGCACCGCCGTGCGCAAGGACCCCGTCGGCTGCTGGGACTTCCTCGAGCCGCCGGTGCGCGCCGCGCTCGCCCGCCGGGTCGTCGTCCTCGGCGCCGAGTCCACCGGCACCACCACGATGGCCCGGGCGCTCGCCGAGCACTACCGGCAACGCGGCGGAGTGTGGGCGCAGACCCGCTGTGTGGCCGAGTACGGACGGGAGTTCAGCGAGCACAAGCTGGCCGCCCTGCGGGCACGGCGGCCGGGCGCCGGCTGGGACGAGGTCACCTTCTCCTCCGACGAGTTCCCCCTGATCGCGCGGCGACAGGCGGTGCTCGAGGAGCACGCCGCGCGGGCCGGCTCGCCCGTCGTCTTCTGCGACACCGACGCCTTCGCCACGACGATCTGGCACGAGCGGTACATGGGCGGCCCCTACCCGGTGGCCCCCGAGCCGCGCCGCCAGCACCTGTGGCTGCTGACCGACCACACGGGCGTCGCCTTCGAGGACGACGGACTGCGGGACGGAGAGCACCTGCGGCCCTGGATGACCGGCCGCTTCCGCGAGGAGCTCGCCCGCACCGGCCGCCGCACCGTCGAGCTCACCGGACCGCACGAGCGGCGGCTCGCCACCGCGGTCGCCGCCGTGGACGCACTGATCGCCGAGGGCTGGGACCTCGCGGAGCCCCTCCCGGAGAAGCGATGAGCGACACCCGTCCGGCGGGCTACGACCCGTACGCCTTCGAACCGTTCGCCGTCACCGTCGACCTCGCCGTCTTCACCGTCAGGGAGAGCCGGCTGCACGTCCTCCTGGTCGAGCGCGGCCAGGAGCCCTACCGGGGCGCCTGGGCGCTGCCCGGCGGTTTCCTGCTCCCCAGGGAGTCCGCGGAGGCCGCCGCGCGCCGCGAACTGGCCGAGGAGACCGGCCTGACGGAGCAGACCGCCGCCGACCTCCACCTCGAGCAGCTGCGCACCTACAGCGACCCGGACCGCGACCCGAGGATGCGGGTGGTGTCCGTCGCCTACACCGCGCTCGTACCGGACCTGCCGGAGCCGCGCGGGGGCGGCGACGCGGCGCACGCCCGATGGACACCGCTCTCCTCGGCCGCGCCCCTCGCCTTCGACCACGACACGATCCTCGCCGACGCGCACAGCCGCATCGGCGCCAAGCTCGAGTACACCTGTCTCGCCACCGCCTTCTGCCCGCGCGAGTTCACCCTCGGCGAGCTCCAGCAGGTGTACGAGACCGTCTGGGGCGTCGAACTGGACCGCCCCAACTTCCGGCGCAAGGTGCTGGCGACCCCCGGCTTCGTCGAGGCCGTCGAGGGCGAACCGCGCCGCACCGGCGGCCGCGGAAAACCGGCCGCGCTCTACCGGGCGGGAGCCGCGTCCGCCCTGCACCCACCACTCCTGCGACCTGAGGGACGGCAGCAGACATGACCACGACGAGGAGCACCAGGACCATCACCAAGCAGGCCGCCACCGGGGCGCTGACCGGGCTCGCGCTCGGCGACGCCCTCGGCTTCCCGACCGAGTTCAACGACGTGCCCGCCATCCTCGCCAAGTGCGGGCCGTGGCGGCAGATGGAACTCCCCACGCCCGCGATCGTCACCGACGACACCCAGATGACCCTCGCCCTCGCGCGCGGCATCCGCACGGCCATGTCGCGCGGCCTGCTCGTGGCGTCCAGGCTCGTCAGGCCGGTGCGCGAGGAGTTCGTCGACTGGTACCACTCGCCGGAGAACAACCGGGCCCCCGGCCGCACCTGCCTGGTCGCCTGCCAGAAGCTGGACAGCGACCTGCCGTGGCAGGCGGCCAGCCAGATCGGCTCCAAGGGCTGCGGGGCGAACATGCGTGTCGCACCCGTCGGCCTCGTCCCGGGCCTGAGCGAGGAACAGCGCTCCGGCGCCGCGCAGTTGCAGGCCGCGCTCACCCACGGCCACCCGACCGCCCTCGCCGCGAGCGACCTCACGGCCCGCGCGGTGTTCCTGCTGGCGCAGGGGGCGGAGCCGACCGGCCTGGTGGGCCAGCTGCGTTCGTACGCGTACGAGAACCGCAGCCGGTACCTGCACCGCTGGCTCGGCGACCTCTGGACCTACTCGCACGACGCGACACCCGAGGCGTTCATCGCGCGCGGCTGGGACGAGTGCCTGCAGATCCTCGAACGCCTCGCCGCCGCCCTGCGCTCACCGGAACCGGAGCTCGACCCCTGCCTGGCCACCGGCGACGGCTGGATCGCGGAGGAGGCGCTCGCCACGGGCCTGCTGTGCTTCCTGATGTTCCCCGAGGAGCCGCTCACGGCCCTCCGCCGGGCCGCCTGCACCAAGGGCGACTCCGACTCGATCGCCTGCCTCGCGGGCGCGTTCGCGGGCGCCCACCTCGGCGCCGGCGCGTGGCCGCGCGAGTGGGCGGACCGGATCGAGTACCGGGGGGAGCTCGTGACGCTGGGAGCGCTCTGGGACGCCTGAGCCCTGTTCGGCCTCGGTCGTGCCCCGGGGCACGCGGCCGGTCACTTATCGGCCCGCCGACGCCCTCCTGGCCCGTACCAGGAAGTCCTCCACCCGGGCACGGTCCGGGGCGTGCGGGAGCGGGGAGGTGGTCGCGGCCGTGTCCGCCTCGGTGGCGAGGCGGGTCATCCAGGACTCGACCCGGTCCCACGGCACCTCGCCCCGTTTGACCTCGAGCAGCCGTTCGCGGTCCGCGCCCACGTCGATCACCAGCTCGCCCGTGCGCAGCAGATCGCGGCAACTGCCCAGCAGACGCAGCAGGTGCATGGCGTGCTTCCAGCGCGGTGCGCCGTGCTGCCGCACGTCCGCTTCGAGCTTCCTGCGCTGCCCCGTCGCGTAACGGACGAACGTCTCGTGGGCGCGGCGCGACAGGAACGCCCCACGCAGGGACAGCAGTTCGCGGCCGGTGTCGTCGACATGCTCGACGATGGGGGAGTGCAGGCACTCCAGCACGTTCGGGTTGGCGCGCAGCGCCAGCTCGAGGAAGCGTTCCAGCTCCCAGGAGAACTGTTCCTCCGCCGGCCCCTCGACATGCGTCGGTGGCTTCTCGAAGCCCCAGAACAGCGGGGTGGGAGCGAGGAACACCCCGCGCCGGTCGGTGTCGCTGTCATCGGTGGCCAGCCCGAAGGCGCGCGACCCCATGACACAGGAGTAGATCGTGTGGTCGCGGACAAGGGTCACCGGCGTCATGCCCGAGAGGCTACGTGAGGCGCTAGCCCCGCCGGATCGAGTCCCCCGAGACCGTGATCCGCTCCGCCGGCAGCGGCTTCGTGGCCGGCCCCGCCTCCACGGAGGCGTCCGCGAGGCCGAACTTGCTGCCGTGGCAGAGGCAGTTGATGGTCCCGTCGGAGACGTTCGCGACCGTGCAGCCCTGATGGGTGCAGACCGCGGAGAACGCCTTGAAGTCGCCGGACTCCGGCTGCGTCACCACGATCTTCTTGTCGGCGAAGACCTTGCCGCCGCCGACCGGGATGTCCGCCGTCTTCGCGAGCTCCTCGCCGCCAGGGGCGGGGGAGTCCTGCCCGGGCTCCGTGGGCGTGGCGTCCGGCGGCCGGGTGGCCGGCTCCTCCCCGCCGCCTCCGCCCCCGCATCCCGCGACCAGCGCGGCCGCGCCCGCCGCGCCGACCGCGAGGACCGTCCGTCGGCTCGTGTCCATGACGCTCTCCTCTGTTCGCCGCCCCGGCCACCCGGGGCACGAGCATCCTGGCCTCCGGACGGGCGGAGGAGAAGCAATCGGGCAGTCGTGTCCGCCCGTCCGCCCAGGCCCAGGCCCAGTGTGCGCCTCCACGGGCCGTCGGTCCCAGAGGGCAGCCGGACCGGACGGTCCGCGTCCCGCAGAGTCGACGTGTCTCGCGGAGCGGTCGCCGCCGCCGCCCCGCCGCGCGCTGACTACGCTGAAACGGAGCACCCGGTCGGCAAGACCGGCGGTTGAGAACGAAGGAGCACGACGTGGCGGTACGAGCGGTCCGCGGAGCCGTCCAGCTGGAACGGGACGACGCCGGACACATGGGCGAGCAGGTCGGCGAACTGCTCACCGCCATCCTGGAGCGCAACGGCCTGGCCGTCGACGATCTGATCAGCGTCTGGTTCACCGCCACCCCCGACCTGCACAGCGACTTCCCCGCGGCCGCGGCGCGCGGGCTCGGCATCGTCGACGTGCCGCTGATCTGCGCGCAGGAACTCGACATCGCCGGGGCCATGCCGCGCGTCGTCCGCATCCTCGCGCACGTCGAGTCCGACCTGCCCCGGTCGAAGATCGCCCATGTCTACCTCGGCGCAGCCGCCGCCCTCCGCAAGGACATCGCCCAGTGAGAACCGCGCTCGTCATCGGAACCGGACTGATCGGCACGTCCGCCGCGCTGGCCCTCGCGGGACGCGGGGTCACCGTGCACCTCGTCGACCATGACGCCGAGCGTGCCCGCACCGCCGCCGCGCTCGGAGCCGGCACGGACGAGCAGCCTGAGGGCCGCGTCGACCTCGCAGTCGTCGCCGTGCCGCCGGCGCATGTCGCCACCACGCTCGCCGAGGCCATGCGCGCCGGCGTCGCCCGCGGCTACCTCGACGTGGCCAGCGTCAAGGGAGGCCCCCGCCGGGAGCTCGAGGCGATGGGCGTCGAGCTGTCCGCCTACATCGGCACGCATCCGATGTCCGGCAAGGAACGCTCCGGCCCGCTGGCCGCCACCGCCGACCTCTTCGAGGGCCGCCCCTGGGTGCTGACCCCCACCCGGGAGACGGACACCGAGGTCCTCAACCTCGCCCTCGAACTGGTCGCCCTCTGCCGTGCCGTGCCCGTCGTGATGGACGCGGACGCCCACGACAGGGCGGTCGCCCTCGTCTCCCACACTCCCCAGCTGATCTCCTCCATGGTCGCGGCGCGCCTCGAGGACGCCGACGACACCGCCGTACGGCTGTGCGGGCAGGGCATCCGCGACGTGACCCGGATCGCGGCCTCCGACCCCCGGATGTGGGTGGAGATCCTCTCCGCGAACCCCGGGCCGGTGGCCGACGTGCTGGCCGGCGTCGCGGCCGACCTCGACGAGACGGTGCGCGCGCTGCGGTCCCTTCAGTCCTCCGACGAGTCCAAGCGCCAGGACGGCGCGGAAGGCATCGAGGACGTCCTGCGGCGCGGCAACGCCGGCCGGGTACGGGTCCCGGGCAAGCACGGCACGGCACCGACGGCCTACGAGGTCGTCGCCGTACTGATCAGCGACCAGCCTGGCGAGCTGGCCCGCATCTTCGCCGACACCGGCCGCGCCGGCGTGAACATCGAGGACGTCCGCATCGAGCACGCGACCGGGCAGCAGGCCGGTCTCGTCCAGCTGATGGTCGAGCCCACGGCGGCGCCGCTGCTCACCGCCGCGCTGCGGGAACGGGGCTGGTCGATCCGCCAGTAGACGGCCGGCGGCCGGACGGCTTCCCGGCCGGGAGGGGGACGGAGCCGTGGGCAGGACCCGGTCCGGTCGCGTCCGGGCGGCCGGCCCGGGGAAGCGTCCGGGGAAGCGTCCGGGGCTGTGTCAAGGGGCCGCTCCGGGGGCCCGGCGTACGGGTGCAGAAGTGGTCGTCCGCACTCGGTAACCTTGTGCTGGGCCCCTCGGCACTCCGGCCGTACCCACTCCCACGAACCAGGAAGGTGTCCGACACCGTGGAATCCGTGATCGTCGCCATCGATGGCCCCTCCGGCACGGGCAAGTCGAGCACCTCCAAGGCCGTCGCCTCCGCGCTGGGGCTGAGCTACCTCGACACCGGCGCGCAGTACCGCGCGATCACCTGGTGGATGATCAGCAACGGCATCGACGTGTCCGACCCCGCCGCGATCGCGACCGCCGCCGGGAAGCCCGTGATCGAGTCCGGTACCGACCCGTCGGCACCGACGATCACCGTCGACGGTCTCGACGCCTCCGGCCCGATCCGCGAGCAGGACGTCACCGCCAAGGTCAGCGCGGTCAGCGCGGTGCCAGAGGTGCGCGCCCGGATCACCGAACTGCAGCGTTCCATCGCGATCGCCGCCAAGGAAGGCATCGTCGTCGAGGGCCGTGACATCGGCACCACCGTCCTGCCCGACGCCGACCTGAAGATCTTCCTGACCGCGTCGCCGGAGGCCAGGGCGGCCCGCCGCAGCGGCGAGCTCAAGGGCGCCGACGTCGCGGCCACCCGTGAAGCCCTGATCAAGCGGGACGCGGCCGACTCCAGCCGTAAGACCTCGCCGCTCGCCAAGGCGGACGACGCGGTCGAGGTCGACACCACGGACCTCACGCTCCAGCAGGTCATCGAGTGCGTCGTCACCCTCATCGAGGAGAAGCGGGGCGCGGCCGACAGCACGCGGAAGCAGGCCGCCCGGTGACCGTACCCTCACAGAAGGGCGCGGCCGTCGGGCGGGGCATCGGCATCGGGCTGATGTACGGACTGTGGAAGCCGCGCGTCCTCGGCGCGTGGCGGGTCCCGGCAGCGGGGCCGGTAATCCTCGCGGTGAACCACGCGCACAACATCGACGGGCCGATGCTGATGGGCACCGCGCCCAGGCCTGTCCACTTCCTGATCAAGAAGGAGGCGTTCGTCGGCCCCCTGGACCCGTTCCTCATCGGGATCGGACAGGTCAAGGTGGACCGTACGACCGCCGACCGCACCGCCATCACGGCCGCGCTCGGCGTGCTGGACAACGGCGGCGTCCTCGGGATCTTCCCCGAGGGCACCCGGGGTGAGGGCGACTTCGCCTCACTGCGTGCCGGGCTGGCGTACTTCGCGGTGCGCAGCGGCGCCCCGATCGTCCCGGTCGCGGTGCTGGGAAGCACCGAGCGCCGCGGACGGTTGATAAAGGGGCTGCCTCCGCTGCGCAGCAAGGTGGACGTCGTCTTCGGCGACGCGTTCGAGGCCGGGGACGGCAGCGGACGCCGCACGCGCAAGGCGCTCGACGAGGCGACGGTGCGCATCCAGGAGCACCTGACCGCCCACCTGGCGGACGCGAAGCGCCTCACCGGGCGCTAGGACAGACTTGAGTAATGGACCGCGCAACTGACACGGTCCAGTGACGAACGAGGAACGGACTTCATGAACGACCAGCACGACCACGGAGCGCTCGGCGACGCCGAGTACGCGGAGTTCATGGAGCTCGCCGCGGAAGAGGGCTTCGACGTCGAGGACGTCGAGGGCGCGATCGAGGAGGCCGGGCACGGCCCGCTGCCCGTCCTCGCCGTCGTCGGCCGCCCGAATGTCGGCAAGTCGACCCTGGTGAACCGCATCATCGGCCGCCGCGAGGCGGTCGTCGAGGACAAGCCCGGCGTCACCCGCGACCGCGTCACCTACGAGGCCGAGTGGGCCGGCCGCCGCTTCAAGGTCGTCGACACCGGCGGCTGGGAGCAGGACGTCCTCGGCATCGACGCCTCCGTCGCCGCCCAGGCCGAGTACGCCATCGAGGCCGCCGACGCCGTCGTCTTCGTCGTCGACTCGACGGTCGGCGCGACCGACACCGACGAGGCGGTCGTCAAGCTGCTCCGCCGGGCCGGCAAGCCCGTCGTGCTCTGCGCCAACAAGGTCGACGGACCCAGCGGCGAGGCCGACGCGACGGCCCTGTGGTCGCTCGGCCTCGGCCAGCCGCACCCGGTCTCCTCACTGCACGGCCGCGGTACGGGCGACATGCTCGACGCCGTCCTCGAGGCCCTGCCGGAGGCGCCGGCCCAGACCTTCGGCACCGCCGTCGGCGGTCCCCGCCGGATCGCCCTGATCGGCCGTCCGAACGTCGGCAAGTCGTCGCTGCTCAACAAGGTCGCCCGCGAGGAGCGCGTCGTCGTCAACGAGCTCGCGGGCACCACCCGCGACCCGGTCGACGAGCTCATCGAACTCGGCGGCGTCACCTGGAAGTTCGTCGACACCGCCGGTATCCGCAAGCGCGTCCACCTCCAGCAGGGCGCCGACTACTACGCCTCGCTGCGCACGGCCGCCGCCGTCGAGAAGGCGGAGGTCGCGGTCATCCTGATCGACGCGACGGAGAACATCAGCGTCCAGGACCAGCGCATCATCACCATGGCCGTCGAGGCCGGCCGCGCGATCGTCGTCGCCTACAACAAGTGGGACGACCTCGACGAGGAGCGCCGCTACTACCTCGAGCGCGAGATCGAGACCGAGATGCAGCAGGTCGCCTGGGCGCCCCGGGTGAACGTCTCCGCGCTCACCGGCCGCCACATGGAGAAGCTGGTCCCGGCGATCGAGACGGCACTGGCGGGCTGGGAGACGCGTGTCCCGACCGGCCGGCTGAACGCGTTCCTCGGCGAGATCGTCGCCGCGCACCCGCACCCGATCCGGGGCGGCAAGCAGCCGCGCATCCTGTTCGGCACGCAGGCCGGCACCAAGCCGCCGCGGTTCGTGCTGTTCGCGTCCGGCTTCCTCGAGCACGGCTACCGCCGCTTCGTCGAGCGCCGGCTGCGTGAGGAGTTCGGCTTCGAGGGCACCCCGATCCACATCTCGGTGCGGGTGCGGGAGAAGCGCGGCCGCAAGAAGTAACCCACGAGGCATCGACACAGCTGCCCCCGGACCGTGTACGTGGTCCGGGGGCAGCGGCGTTCGCCGACGGTCGGTCAGGATCCCTTGCGGGGAGCCGGAGGCAGCGCCGCTGGCTGGTGGACAGCGTGCCGGCCCGTCTGGTGCGAGTGCCTGCCGCCCTGCTGACCGGTGGGGCTCACATGGCCGGTGGAGTAGCCGGAGTGGCCGCTCGTGTGCCCTGAGTGGCTCGTATGGCCCCCGTAGCCGAGGAAACCGCCGCGGACGCCGTGCAGCCCCGCCCCGAACCCCTTGAAGTCCAGATCCTCCTCCCCGCTGCGGTCACCCGGCAGCGTCTTGAACGCCCTGAGGTACTCGGAGTACAGCGCGTCGTAGATCGGCGTGGCCGAACGGCCCGGCGAACTGTCGCGCGCGGGGCGCATGGAAGGGATCTGGCTCTGAAAGGGCTGGGGGGAGGGGTCGTATGAGTGCACGTACCTGCAACGACGCCGCAGTCCCACGGATGCGGGCTGCGGCGAGCTGCATTCTTCCGGGGGACGGTACGCGCCTCCGGCGGCGCGCGCGGACGTACGCCGGGGCAGGAGAGCCGCCCCGGCGTACGTCTGTGCCCGCCGGGCCGGTCGGCCGGCACGGCTGTGGTCCCTGGCGCCGGCGGACCGGATCCGCGCGGCGTCCGGGCGGCTCAGGTGCCGGCGAGCGGCATCGCCGCGGCGACCAGACGGCCGTTCGCCGCCGCCTTCTCCAGCGCGTCCCGCAGCAGGTCCTCCCGGGGCTGCTGGCCGATCGATCCGACCGGGGCGGCGTAGACCAGGACCGTGTTCGTCTTGTGGGCGGCCGTCCGCCAGCCCTCGGTGACCTGGAGCGGCTGGTGCGCCTGCCACCAGGCGACCGGGCTGCCACCGCCCGTACCGGGCTGGAGCACGGCGTGCAGCTGCCCCATGGCGATCAGGACCGACCAGCCGGGCAGCTGGGACGGGCGCCGGTTCACGTCCCTGACGGGCAGGAAGCCCTGCTCGATCAGGAGCGGCAGGAAGTCGTCGCCGCCGTGGCCCGTCGTGCCCGGGCGGGCGATCGGCGCGGTCGGCTCCACGACGAGGGCGGGGTGCACGTCGCCGTCGAGGAGGATGAGGCCGCTGGTGACACCGAGCACCGCCTGCTGCGGAGCGGCGCCCGGGATGTTCGGCTCCTCGCCGGTGATGGAGCGGACGGCGCCCTGGAGCTGATCCTCCGCGACCTGCACCACCTGCGACGGGATGCAGGTGGCGTGGGCGAAGGCGAGCACGGCCGTCTCGTCGCCCACGAACAGCACGGTGCTGGTCCGCTCCTGGTCGGAATCGCCCGGAGTGCGGCAGGAGGTGCAGTCGTAGCTGCCCGGGGCGTTCAGGCCGGCGAGCAGCCGGTCGGCTTCTTCGTCGCCGATCTCGGCGCGTACGTCCTCGCTGACGTCGAGCATGCGCGGCACGGGTGGCTCCTCGGACTTGATCAGGTGTGCCGGGCGGGTCCCGGCACGAAGGTTCAACGTGCGATCAGTCGCGGGGGTCACGCGTGAAACGGCAACGAATCGAACCGCGCCGCGCCGCGTCGCCCCGTAGGTCTCCGCGGTCACGGCGGGCGGGGAGCGGCCGGCGGACCGGTCCCGGCCGGGGCGAGTTCGCCCGGCTCGCCGCTGAACACCACGGAGCCGCGGCGCAGTTCGTGCACGACCACCGGGGCTCCGGGCCCTTGCGTCAGGGCCTGCGGGAGCCGCTGCTCGGCGACGACGACCGCGGCGTCGAGGCCGCGCAGCAGCCGGTAGGTACGGGCGGCCACCGCGGGGGCCATGCCCTGCGCGGGCTCGTCGAGCAGGACGACACCGGCGGGCGTCACCAGGGCCCGGGAGACGGCGAGCATCCGCTGCTCACCGCCGGACAGGGTGCCCGCGGTGCGGCCGAGCAGCGGGCGGAGCGCCGGGAAGCCGTCCAGGGCGCGGCCGAAGTCACCTCCTGGGGAGGCGAGTTCGAGGTTCTCCCCGACGGTCAGGCTGCCGTGCACCGCGCCGACGTCCGGCACGAAGCACACCCCGAGGCGTGCCCTCTTCTGCGCGTGCAGCCGGCTCACGTCCCGCCCGTGCAGCAGCACGGACCCGGCCGCCGGGAGCACCGTGCCGGCGAGCGCGCGCAGCACGGTCGTACGGCCGGAGCCGTTACGGCCGAGGAGCACCGTCAGCGCCCCGGCCGGTACGGGGAGCCGTACGCCGTGCAGGGCCTCCAGCGGGCCGTACCGCACCCGCACGTCGCGCAACTCCATGGCGAGGGTCATCGCACGAGCCGCCCCGCTTCCATGACGTGCACGGTGCGGGCGAGGCCGGAGACGAAGCCGAGATCGTGTTCGACGACGAGAACGGCGGTCCCGTCCGCGGCCAAGGCCCGGAGGATACGGGCGAGCGCCTCCGTCTCCGCGGTGTCGAGGCCGGCGGTCGGCTCGTCCAGCAGCAGCGTGTGGGGCCGGGTGGCGAGCGCCCGCCCGAGCTCGGCCCTGCGCAGCACACCGGTGGGCAGACCGGCGGCCGGGTGCCGCCGTACGGGCCCGTCCAGACCGAGCAGCCGCAGTACGGGCTCGACGGCGGACGTGTCCCGGTGCCGGCCCTGTTCGGCCCCGACGCGCACGTTCTCCTCGACGGTCAGCGACGGGAAGACGGCGAGCTGCTGGAACGTCCTCGCGATCCCCAGCCGCGTCCGTGCGTGCGCGGACCGGCGGCTGATGTCGGCCCCACCGAGCCGCACCCGTCCGGCGTCCGGCCGGAGCGACCCGCACAGGCAGTGGAACAGGGTGCTCTTCCCGGCCCCGTTGCCCCCGACGAGCGCGGTGATCCGGCCTGGAGCCACGACGAGGTCCACCCCGTCGACGACACAGCGCCCCTGGTACGCGACCCGCAGCCCTTCCGCGCTGAGCCCTCCCGCGGCCGGCCGCGGTGCCCTGCGGGCGGGCGGCGCCGGGTTCCCGGCCCGGGGCAGGGCGGCGTCGGCCGACCCCCGCCCGCCCGGCCCTGCCCGCGCCGCGGCGCCCCCCGCACGGGGCCGATCAGCGGCCGGTCCCGCCGTCCACAGGCGGAGGCGGCCATGGCCCACGAGGACGGCCAGGAGACCGATCACCACGGCCGCGACCCCGCCCCGCGTCCCCGCGTCCAGCGCGACGAGCAGCGCCGCCGCCGGCAGCGGCGCGAGGAGGTTGTCGGCGCCCAGCACGAACAGCGCCGCGAACCAGAGCAGGCCGCGCACCGGATCGAACGCCGCCGGATCGAACGCCCGCACACCCATGGCCAGCAGTCCGCCGCCCAGTGCGGCCAGCGCCGCGCCGGACGAGAAGGCGAAGAGCTTCAGCGTCGGTACCGCGACGCCCGCCGCCTGCGCGCCCTCCTCGTGGTCGCGCAGCGCCGCGAGGGCCCGCCCCGTGCGGCCCCGGCGCAGCGCCGCGACCGCGAGCAGCGCAGAGGTCAGCACCGCGAGCTCCACCACGTAGTACGCCCGGTCGGAGCCCAGGGCCGGGGGCCGCGACACGGTGAGGCCCGCCGTCGCGTACGGCTGGGCGAAGACGAACCGGCTCACGGCCACTCCGACCGCCAGCGTGACCAGCGCCAGAGCGAGCCCGTGCCGGCGGATCGCCGGCCACCCGGTGAGCAGACCGAGCGGGGCGACCAGCACCACGGCGGCGGCGAGCGCCACGAGCTCGGGCAGCTCGGGGAAGCCGGGGAACCGCCCCGCCGCCAGGAGCGCGGTGAACAGTGCCCCGAGGCCCGCGTACGCGGCCTGCCCCAGCGAGATCTGCCCGCCGCGGCCGGTGACCACCACCAAGGACAGCAGCACCACCGCCAGGGCCGGTACCCGGACCGCTGTCTGCAGGTCCGTGCCGGCGAAACCGAGCGGCAGCAGCAGAAGGATCCCGGCGATCAGCCACACGGGCCGTGGGACCCGTACGGCGGCGGCCGCGGCCCACGTCGTCGCACCGCCGAACCCGGGCAGCACCAGGGCGGCGAGCAGCAGCGCCACCACGAACAGGTTCGCCTCCACGGCCTGGACCAGGGGCTCCGCCCAGCCGGACGGGTGCAGTCGCGCCATCTGCGCCTGGGCCACCCCGATCGCCAGCGCCGCACCGATCGCGACGGGCAGGCTCCGCATCCGTGCGACGACCGCGACCGCGATCACCTCGACGACCAGCAGCGGCATCCCGTACGGGTCGAGCCGTACGTACGGAGCGAGCAGCACGCCCGTCAGTCCCGCGGTGAACGACCCGAACGCCCACCCCGCCGCCGCCACCCGGTCCGCGTCGATGCCGCCGAGGGCCGCGAGCGTCCGGTCGTCGACGACGGCGCGCAACTCCCTGCCGAACCGGGTCCACCGGGTCACCGCCGTCACCAGCAGGGCCAGCAGGACGACAGCCGACAGTTGCACCCATGGGCTGTCCGGCAGCAGCACCGGGGCGTCGGCCCTCGCCCCCTCGCCCCACAGCAGCGCCGCCGCACCCACCAGCAGCACGAAGACGCCGATCGAGGCGACCAGCGTCCGGGCCGGGTCGGGCGAGGGCACCGACAGCGGCCGGAAGACGAGCCGTTCCAGCAGCAGACCGATCCCGGGGGCGACCACGAGCAGCGTCACCACGGCCGCGAGCGGCACCGGCCAGTCCCACTCCACGACGAACTGCCGCATCACGTAGGCGCACACCATCGCGATCGCGCCGTGCGCGAGATTGAGTACGCCGGTCGCCCGGTAGGTGACGACCAGTCCGATGCCGGTCAGTGCGGCAGCGCTGCCGACGGCCAGCCCCGCGAGGGTGAGGTCGTAGGTCAGGGACGCCACGGCTCGCACACCGGACAAGGTTCGAGTTCCGCGTCACCGGCCGGCAGGACCTCGGGTCTGCCCGCGACGAGGGGGCAGTCGGGCCGGTGCGCCAGCGTGCCTCCCGGCACCCGCAGCGGAGGTCCGTCCGACGAGGGCCCGTCCCCCGCGGGGCCCGGCGGCGGGGCCACATCGGCGCGGACGGTTCCTGAGCCGTCGTCGTCCGACGGGTCGTCACCCGGCCCTGCCGGGCCGCCTTCTGCCCGGACGCCCCCCGTCCGCACAGCTCCGGCCGCGATCAGGACCGCACCCACGACCAACAGCGCCGACCCCGGAACGGTGGCCGACGCGAGATAGGGCAGCTGCCGCTCGGTCACCCGCTCGCCGGAGACGCCGTACCAGCCGACGACGCACAGCACGGCACCGCAGGTGACAGCGGCGATCCCACCCCACCACAGCAGTCGGGACGTCGGCATCGAAACGCCTCCTTTCTTGCACTATGCCCCGAACCGTCGGACGCTGGAAACCGAGATACGGGTGGTGAGCGACATGTTCAGCACAAGGAACTCCCGACCCGCGGCCTGGGCCGCCGCAGCGGTTCTCGTCCTCGGACCCCTCGCCGCCGCATGCGGGGACGACGGCGGTTCCGAGCCGGCCACGTCGCCCCCGACGACCGCAGCCACTCCCGAGAGCCCTACGGAGGGTGCGGAACCCGCCGACCCGGCTGCGGCCGAGCAGCAGATCAAGAAGAACTGGACGGCCTTCTTCGACCCGTCCGTGCCGACGGACGAGAAGGTGAAGCTCCTCGAGAACGGCGAGGCGCTGCGCCCCGTCCTTACCGCCTTCGCCAATGACAAGAACGCCGCACGGGCATCCGCGGAGGTGACCGGCGTCCAGTTCACCTCGCCCACCCGGGCGACCGTGACCTACAACCTCATGGTCGACGGCAACACGGCCCTGCCGGACGCCAAGGGCACGGCCGTGCTCGAGGGCGACACCTGGAAGGTGTCCCAGAAGGCTCTGTGCGCCCTGGTGGAGCTCAGCCCGAATGCCCGCGCTCTTCCGGGCTGCTGAGGCGCTGCTCGTCGCGGCGCTCCTCACCGTGGCGACGGCGTGCGGCAGCCGACTGCCCGAGGGTGCCTTCGAAACGTCACGGGCGCCTGGCGAGGGCGCCCGTGAGCCCGTCCGCGTCGGGGTCATCACCAGCGCCACGAGCCCAGTGGGGGGCGCCGCCTTCGACGGGCCGGGACAGGGAGCCCGGGCCTATTTCGACGCGCTCAACGCACGCGGCGGCCTCGACGGCCGCCGCGTCGAGGTCATCACCTGCGACGACGGCGGCAGCGGCGCGGGCAACAACGAGTGCGTGCACCGCCTGGTCGAAGAGAAGAAGGTCTTCGCTCTCGTCGCCACCACCGTCCTCGACTACGCCGCCGCGTCGCGGGTGTCCCGCGCGGGAGTCCCCGACATCGGGGGCCAGCCGATCGGCCCGGCCTACGACACCTATCCGCACCTCTACGGCATCTACGGCAGCCAGGCGCCACGCACCGGCGGCGAACCGGGCTGGGACGGCGTCCTGTACGGCGGTACCGAGGTCTACCGCTGGTTCAAGCGTGCCGAAGGCGCCCGCACCGCCGCGGTCGTCTCCTACAACCAGGCGTCGTCCGCCGCCTACGCCCGGCTGATCACCCGGGGTCTGGAGGCGGAGGGCTACCGCGTGGTGTCCGAGCAGCTGGACTTCGCCCTGCCCAACTTCCGGGCGGTGGCCGCCGACATCGGGCGCAGCGGCGCGGACCTGGTGTTCGACGCCCTGGACGCGCACGGTAACGCGCAGCTGTGCGAAGCGATGGACGAGGTCGGCACCCGTGTGACCGCCAAGGTCACCAACGTGCAGAACTGGAACTCCGCCGTCCCCCGCGAGTACAAGGACGCCCCGGGCTGCCGCAACGCCCTGTGGGTGACCGGCTCGAGCCGCAACCACGAGGACACCGGCCACCCGGCCGTGCGTGAGTTCCGGCAGGCCGTGCGAGGAAAGGAGGTGTCCCAGTGGCAGCTCGAGGGCTGGGCGGCGGCGATGTGGTTCACCGACGCGGCGAAGTCGTGCGCCGGTAACCTCACCAGGGCCTGCGTCGAGCGCTATCTGAACCGCCCCGAGCCGTACACCGCGCGCGGACTGCTGCTACCCGTCTCGTACCGGGCCCTCGACGAGCCGCCCGCCTCGCGTCGGGCCTGCCTGTCCGTCGCGCGCTGGCAGGACGGCCGGGGCTGGGTCACCCAGGGTGGCGACATGAACCGGAACTGCTACGACGTACCGCAGATCCCGTACCGCCCCCAGTAGGCGGTTAGAGTTTCGGGTCAGACCTCCTGGCCAGGAGGGCCTTCGCGTGACCAGGGGGACGCGGGAGCGCCATGCGCATCTCATTTCTGCTCCACAACGCCTACGGCATCGGCGGGACGATCCGTACGACGTTCAACCTCGCCCGCGCGCTCGCGGAACGGCACGACGTGGAGATCGTCTCGGTCTTCCGCCACCGCGACCGGCCGTCCATGGGCGCCCCCGCCGGTGTGACCATGAAGCACCTGGTCGACCTGCGGAAGAAGAGCCCGGGCTACGACGGGGACGACCCGCTCGCCCGGCTCCCCGCGAAGGTCTTTCCCCGCGGCGACGGCCGGCACCGGCAGTACAGCCGCCTCACCGACGCCCGGATCGCCGCCCACCTGGCCTCCCTCGACGCGGACGTCGTCGTCGGCACCCGGCCCGGCCTCAACGTCCACATCGCCCGGCAGGCCCGCCGCGGCGTCGTGCGCGTCGGTCAGGAGCATCTGACGCTCGACAGCCACGGGTACCGCCTGCGCCGTGAGATCGGCCACCGCTACGCCCTGCTCGACGCCGTCACCACCGTCACGGCGGCCGACGCCCGTGCCTACCGGGAGCGGCTGAAGCTGCCCGGCGTACGCATCGAGTCCGTGCCCAACAGCGTGCCCGCCCCGGGCGTCGCCCCCGCCGACTGCACCGCCAAGTGGGTCGTCGCGGCCGGTCGCCTCACCAGGGTCAAACGCTACGACCTGCTGATCAAGGCCTTCTCCAAGGTGGTCGCCGCCCGCCCCGACTGGCGGCTGCGGATCTACGGCAGCGGTGACGCGACCGGCAACGAGAAGCAGGCGCTGCGCGAGCTCATCGAGGAACGCGGCCTGCACAACCACGTCTTCCTCATGGGCCCCGCGAACCCGCTGGAGCCGGAGTGGGTGAAGGGCTCGGTCGCCGCCGTGACCTCCAGCCTGGAGTCGTTCGGCATGACGATCGTCGAGGCGATGCGCTGCGGCCTGCCCGTCGTCTCCACCGACTGCCCGCACGGCCCCCGCGAGATCATCGACGACGGCACCGACGGCCTGCTGGTTCCGGTCGGCGACGTGGACGCGATCGCCGACGCCCTGCTCCGTCTGATCGGTGACGACGAACTGCGCCGGAGCGTGGGCCGCGCCGCGCTGGTGTCCTCCGCGCGGTTCGACCCCGCGCCGATCGCGGAGCGCCACGAGGCGCTGTTCGCCGAGCTCGTGGCCCGTGGTGAGAGCGGACGCTCGCGCAGCGCGCTGCGCGAGGCGCTGCACCGGGGGAGGAGCTCGCTGTACGACGGGGCCTACGCACTGCGTTACGTTGCCGCGGACCTGATCCGCAGGGGGAGGAAGAGCGGATGAGCACCCCGACGACGGCCGAGGGTCACCTGGCGCCACGGGCCGACTGCCTCGCTGCCGGCGACGGCGGTATCACCTTCGACGTCTTCGGGCCGTCGGCCGTCGGCGCGGTCCTCGTCCTGAGACGGCGCGGCGGCAAGGCCCCGGCGGACGAGCTGCGGCTGCCGCTGACCCCTCCGGGCGACGGCACCCCCGCACGGGCCGTGCTGCCCGCCACCGCGGAGCTCGCCGAGGGCCGCTGGGACGCGTACACGGAGACGGGGGAGGCGGTGCAGCCCGGCATCCGCGACGTGCGGGTCCTCGTGGACCAGGCGCCGGCGTCCGGCCCGGTTGCCGTACGCGTCCCGTACCCGACCGCCGACGGCCGGCTCGCGCTGCGCTGCTGGCGGCGGGCACCGCATGCCGAGGCGGGCGACCTCGCCTTCGCCCCCGAGCAGGGCGCCATGTCCGTGACGGGCGTGCTGTACGGGGCGGAGCTGGGCGACGGCCCGGTGGCGCAGGCCCGGCTCCGGGCGGGGGAGCGGATGCACGAGGTGCCCGTCACCGGCGAAGGCCGGGCGTTCGGTTTCACCCTGCCGTACGGGCCGCTCGCGGAGGGTGCCGAGGACGCCGGCGCCGGCAAGGAACGGCTGTGGGAGCTGTGGCTGCGGCCGGCCGCGGGAGCGGCCCCGATGCGGATCTCCCGCATCCTGGACGACGTCTGGGACAAGAAGTCGATCTTCGTCTATCCGAAGCAGCGCATCGCCGGGCACACCGTCGCCCCCTGCTACACCGGCGACAACGACCTCTGCGTCCGCGTCGCACCGGCCGGCTGAAGCGCCCGCACCGGCCGACGGAGTTCACCATTGCGGACAGAAGCTGTCCGCGACGCCTGGCAGACTCCTTGGCATGTTGGAGACCTCGGCACGACTGCTGCGCCTGCTGTCCCTGCTCCAGGCCCACCGCGAATGGTCCGGCCCCGACCTGGCCGACCGGCTCGGTGTCACGCCCCGGACGGTCCGCAGGGACGTGGACCGGCTGCGCGAACTCGGCTACCCGGTCAACGCCAGCCCGGGCACCGGCGGCGGCTACCAGCTCGGCGCGGGCGCGGAGCTGCCGCCGTTGCTGCTGGACGACGAGGAGGCCGTCGCCGTCGCCGTCGGCCTGCGCACGGCGGCGGGCCAGGGCATCGAGGGCATCGGCGAGACGTCCGTACGGGCTCTCGCCAAGCTGGAGCAGGTACTGCCGAACCGGCTGCGGCGGCGGGTGAGCGCGCTCAACGCCTTCACCGTTCCCATGCTGCGCGGACAGCAGCGTTCCACCGTCGACCCCGGTGTGCTCACCGAGCTGGCCAACGCCTGCCGGGACAGCGAGCAGCTGCGTTTCGAGTACCGCGACCACGGTGGCGCCGCCACCCGACGGACCGTCGAGCCGCACCGGCTGGTGTGCACGGAGCGCCGCTGGTACCTCGTCGCCTGGGACGTGGAGCGGGGCGACTGGCGTACGTTCCGGGCCGACCGGATCGTGCCCAAGCCACCGCACGGCCCCCGCTTCGCCCCGCGCACGCCCCCGGCCGACGACCTCGCGGCCTATGTCTCCAAGGGCGTCTCCATCGGCGCGTACGCGGCCCACGCGGTCATCCTGCTGCACACCTCCGCCGAGCAGGCGGCAGGGATCATCGGCCCGTCCGACGGGGTGCTGGAGGCGGTGGACGAGAGCCGCTGCCTGCTGCGGACCGGGGCCGCGAGCCTGGATGTGATGGTGGTCCACGTGATGCTCCTGGGCGTCGACTTCGAGGTGGTCGAGCCGCTAGAACTGACCGGGCACATCCGGACGATCCGTGACCGGCTCTCGCGGGCCCTTGGTACGGACGAACCGGTGGGTCCGGAGGATTCTGTGAATTCTGTAAAGGAAGCGTGAATCGCTCGTGATGGGTGAATTGCCGTGCCGACCGGAATTCGCCGGAATCCAATGGGTCGATGGAAAGTAATTGGCCATGATCCACAGGCGCGTGCCGAATGACACATGAACGCACCCGAAGAGCCCGTTCGGGTGAACGAGTTCGAAGCGATCATGTGTCGAGAAGCTGTGACAGAAGCGTGACCCCCGAGGTATGTGGGGCTGCTGGGGTGATCGCCGTCCCCGCTTCCGTCACCGTCCGCTGCCGCCTACGGTGGTGAGCATGGCACCCATACCGACCCCTCCCGCACAGCCCGACGACAACCCCGAGTCGTACGTCGGCCTCGACGCGGCGGCAGCCGAGCAGCAGGCCCGCGAGCGGGGCTGGTCGACCGTCAGAGCGCTGCCGCCCGGTTCGATCATCACCATGGAGTACATGGCGGGCCGGCTGAACTTCGAGGTGAAGGACGGCTCGGTGATCCGCTGCTGGAAGGGCTGACCGGGCCCGTCCACGCAGGCCACGCTCTGGACGGCCGGCTCACGGAACGTGCGCGGGGCCCGGTACTCCACGAGTACCGGGCCCCGCGCACGTTCCGTGAGCCGGCCTGCGCGTCAGCCGCCCGTCATGGGCCGCGAACGCGGTGGACGCCTGCTGCCCGACGGGGTCACCGGTGTCCGCTCCGAGCGCGCGTGCGCCCGGGACCGGTCGTGAGTGGCCGTCCTGGTGCCCGACGCAGGCCGGCCGGGCGTGGGGCCGACCCCGGCCACCGGCTCGCGTGGCGTGTCCGTCTGGGCGGCCTCGGTCCCACGCTGCGCGAACACCGCGGGCCGCGGTCCTCCCGACGCGACGGGCAACGAAGGGGCGGACGCCCGGCGCCTGCGCCACTGCTCGCGCAGACCGAGGATGAAGGCCTCCGCGCGGGCGATCAGCGGCTCGCACCAGGGCAGCCCGAGCAGGATCAGCAGACCCGCCGCCCAGCCCAGCAGCACGTCGCTCAGCCAGTGGGTGCTCAGGTACACGGTGGTCAGGCCGACGCCGAGGGAGACCACCGCCGAGAGCGCCGACAGATAGCGCCGAGCCCTCGGAGTGGTGGCCAGGTAGGCCAGGATTCCCCAGGTCACCACCGCGTTGGCGGTGTGTCCGGAAGGAAATATATCGCCGCCGGCGAAGAGCTCGGCGGAGCCGATCTGCGTCGCGTAGTGGGGGCCGAGCCGGCCGAGCCCGATCTTGACCGCGCCCACGGTGACGTTCAGCAGCAGCAGGGCCGCACCGAGCGCGAGCAGGGGCCGCAGGGTGTGCTGGCGCCAGGAGCGCCAGCCCAGCCATGCCGCGACCATGACGGCCGTCGGGCCGCGCTGGCCGAGCGTCACGAAGTAGTCGAGAAACGCGTGCTGCTCCGGCCATTGCTCGTAGGGCCGGAAGAGCATGAGCTTCCAGTCGAGCGCCACGAGCCACGTCGACGCGAGCACGGCGACGACGATGGCCAGATAGAACGCCGACGTCCCGCCGAAGAGGGCGAGACGTGTGCGGCTCATCCGCGGGATCTCTATCTTCGGCGGTTCCGGCTCCCGGTCCAGGCGGGCAAAGATGTCGGTACGCACGCAATCGACGTTACAGCGAGTGAGTGTGTGGTCCGGTCGATCCACTCTCTTCGTGATGCCTATGTGATGTGGAGTTTGTCTCAGGTCCAGTTGCATTCCGGGACCGTCAGGAAAAGCAGGTGACCTTGTTCCCTATTTATCGGACGGTCTTCTCGGAGGGGTTCCTTCCGTAGGTCGCCAACGGTTCACCGGGGCAGCGTGCGGAATTTCCGGGGCGTTCAGGGCCTGCGGGATTTCCCCGGGTGGCGGTGCGGAGTGGCGTACACCACACCGGCCCGCCCGGACCGGTGAGAGATCGACCACGCGCACCGCACGCGAACTCGCGTACGCTGACCACTCGCTCGCCCGTCGACGCCGGGCCGCCCAGCCGGGACATCCCCGTACCACCGTCCCGGCAGGCCCGCCGAGCGCGAGGGATCACCCGGGAGGTACGTACATGTCCGTGACGCCCACGGCCGGCGCACGCCTGCGCTCCGTCGGCGGCGGCGCCAATCGCTGGGTCGTCCTCTTCGTCCTCTGCGTCAGCCTGCTGCTCGTCGCCCTCGACGCGACCGTGCTGCACGTCGCGGTGCCCGCGGTCACCGAGGACCTGCGCCCGAGCGGCATCGAGCTGCTGTGGATCGTGGACGCCTATCCCCTTGTCTGTGCCGCGCTGCTGATCCTGTTCGGCACGCTCGGCGACCGGGTCGGCAGACGCCGGGTGCTGCTGCTCGGCTACGGCATCTTCGGCGCCGCCTCCGCTGTCGCCGCCTTCGCGCCCGACCCGCAGATCCTGATAGCCGCCCGCGCCCTGCTCGGCGTCGGCGGCGCGATGATCATGCCGGCGACGCTGTCGATCCTGCGGGCGGTCTTTCCCGACCGGCGCGAGCGGGCGACCGCGATCGGCATTTGGACGGCGGTCGCCGCGGTGGGCGCCGCCACCGGACCCGTGCTCGGCGGTTTCCTCGTCGAGAACTTCTGGTGGGGTTCCGTCTTCCTGATCAACATCCCGCTCATGGCCCTGATCCTCCCCCTCGGCCGCTGGCTGCTGCCCGAGTCCAGGGGTGGCGCGGACGGTCCGTGGGACGTGCTCGGCGCACTGATGGCCGCGGCCGGGGTGCTCGGCGTGGTCCTCGGGGTGAAGCGGCTGGGCGTGGGCTCCGGTCCGCTGGACCTGGGCGCCATGGGACCGCTGCTCCTCGGCGCGGCACTTTTGGTGCTGTTCGTGGGGCGGCAGAAACGCCGCCGGCATCCGCTCGTCGACATGCGGATGTTCGCCCGGGCCGCCTTCTCCACCTCGGTCGGCTGCATCATCCTCGCCATGCTGGCGCTGGTGGGTCTGGAACTGATCGCCGTCCAGTACCTCCAGCTGATCCTCGGGCTCGGCCCGCTGGAGACCGGGCTGCGGCTGCTGCCGCTGACCTTCGCCGCCATGGCCGCAGGCGCCACCGGCTCGCACACCTTGAACCGTCTCGGCCCCCGCCGGATGGTCGGCTGGGGATTCACCCTGACCGCCGTCGCGGTGCTGCTGCTGACCGTGATGGGTCAGCACGACCGCCCGTGGCTTCTGACCGGCGCGTTCGTCCTGCTCGGTTTCGGGCTCCAGACGACGCTGTTCGGCGCGTACGAGTCGATGCTCAGTGAGGCCCCGGCCGACCAGGCGGGCGGCGCGGCCGCGATAGGCGAGACCTCGTACCAGCTCGGCGCCGGCATGGGCATCGCCCTGCTCGGCAGCGTGATGAACGCCGCGTACGCTCCCGCGGTCGCCTCGCTCTCCGGCGTCCCGGCGTCCGCGAGTTCGGCGGCGGCGCACTCGCTCGGCGAGGCCTACCAGGTGGCCGACCGTCTCGGCGGCCCCGCGGGGGAGCTGCTGCGGTCCACCGCCCGTCACTCCTTCGTGCAAGGCCTGCACATCACACTGGTGGTCAGCGCGGGCCTGCTGCTCCTCGGCGCGGTCGCCGCGCTGCGGCTGCCGCGGATCATGGAGTGCGGCACGTCGGAGAAGTGCCCGCAGCCGAGGCAGGCCGAGCCGGTGTCCCTTCCCACGACCCGTGAGTCCGACGCCTCCGGCAGCATGACCGTCGGCGCGGCGGCGAACCGCGCCGGGGCCGGGGTGCCCGCGGGCCGCAGGCCGCAGGTGTCCGGACGGCCCGCCCCCGTCGAGGCGGCGGGGTCTGGACGCACGGCACACTGACCCGTAACGTCTGGCGAGGCCGCTGACTAGCACTGCTAGTTTCCGGCCGCGCCGCCCTTCCTCCCCGCACGGTCACGGCCGGGGAGACGTCCAGTGCCAGAGCCGCCGGAGGTCACCTCATGTCCACAACGTCGAAGCTTCCGCCCTTCGATCCCGGCGACCCGCTCGGCATCGACGACCTCCTCCATGACGAGGACCTCGCGATCCGCGACACCGTCCGCGCCTGGGCCACCGACCGCGTCATGCCCCACATCGCCGACTGGTACGAGCGGGGCGAACTCCCCGGCATCCGCGACCTCGCCAAGGAACTCGGCTCCATCGGTGCACTGGGCATGTCGCTCGAGGGCTACGGCTGCGCGGGCGCCACCGCCGTCCAGTACGGACTGGCCTGCCTCGAACTCGAAGCCGCGGACTCCGGCATCCGCTCCCTCGTCTCCGTACAGGGCTCGCTCGCCATGTACGCGATCCACCGCTTCGGCTCCGAGGAGCAGAAGCAGCGCTGGCTGCCCGGCATGGCCGCCGGCGAGATCATCGGCTGCTTCGGCCTGACCGAGCCCGACCACGGCTCCGACCCGGCCGCCATGCGCACCCACGCCAAGCGCGACGGCTCCGACTGGGTCCTCACCGGCCGCAAGATGTGGATCACCAACGGCTCCGTGGCCGGTGTCGCCGTCGTCTGGGCGCAGACCGACGACGGCATCCGCGGCTTCGTCGTGCCCACGGACGCCCCAGGCTTCTCCGCGCCGGAGATCAAGCATAAGTGGTCCCTGCGCGCCAGCGTGACCAGCGAGCTCGTGATGGACGAGGTCCGGCTGCCCGCCGACGCGGTCCTCCCGGACGTCACCGGACTGCGCGGCCCGCTCAGCTGCCTGAGCCACGCGCGCTACGGAATCGTGTGGGGCTCGATGGGCGCCGCGCGCTCGAGTTTCGAGGCGGCGGTGTCGTACGCGCGGACACGGGAGCAGTTCGGCCGGCCGATCGGAGGGTTCCAGCTCACTCAGGCCAAGCTCGCGGACATGGCCGTCGAACTGCACAAGGGGATCCTGCTCGCCCACCACCTCGGCGTGCGGATGGACGCGGGGAAGCTCCGGCCGGAGCAGGTCAGCTTCGGAAAGCTCAACAACGTGCGCGAGGCGATCGAGATCTGCCGCACCTCCCGCACCATCCTGGGCGCGAACGGGATCTCGCTGGAGTACCCCGTGATGCGGCACGCGACGAACCTCGAGTCGGTGCTCACCTACGAAGGCACCGTCGAGATGCACCAGCTCGTGCTGGGCAAGGCGCTCACCGGTCTCGACGCCTTCCGTTAGGCCGGCGCGGCCCGGCGGGACCGGCGAGCTCCCCCAGCCGCCCGCTGGGAGGTGCCCCCACTCAGCTCTGGTTGAAGAAACCGTCCTGCGAACGGCCCGCCGGGTCGCCGCTGACGATCTCGGTGTCCGCGGGGGTCAGCAGGAAGACCCGCGTCGCGACCCGCTCGATGGAGCCCCGCAGCCCGAAGGCGAGACCCGCGGCGAAGTCCACGACCCGCTTCGCGTCGCCGGGCTCCATCGACGTCAGGTTCACGATGACGGGGACGCCGGAACGGAACAGCTCGCCGATCCCGCGGGCGTCACGGAAGCCGTCCGGGGAGACGGTGGCGATCCGGCGGCCCTCCTGCTGCGCGGACTCGGAGGCGACACGCACCCGCGGGTCGGTGACCCATGCGTCACCCGTCTCAGCACCCTCGGCGTACTCGTCGTCGTAGTAACGCCCGTCGTCCTCGACGAGTCCCAGCCAGGCGCTCGCCTTACGCACCGATCCCATGGACGCCTCCTTTCATCGCGGTCTCTTGTCGTTCCGCATATCCCCTATCGTCGTCCATGATGCGGATCGGGCGCCAAGTGGATAGTCGGCGCGCAGGGGATTCGTGACGGTACTGGTGCAGAACTTGTGGCGATTCGTCAAGGTCCGGCCGCTGCAGGGGGCATGACGGGATGAAAATATAAAAGTCGGGCCGGACGGGTGACCTTGGGGACGTACGGGTGAACGGCCGGGTCGATACGATGCCCACCGCACATCTCAGCGACTCGCGGGGGGCCGTCGTGTTCGGAATCGTCAGACCATGCTCGCACCGGCTCACGGACGGGCTGAAGACCGAGTGGATGGCCCATCTGTGCGGGCTGTGCCTGGCACTTCGCGCCGACCACGGACAGTTCGCCCGGGTCGTGACCAACTACGACGGCCTGATCGTCTCGGTCCTGACGGAGGCTCAGGCCGAGCACACGCCGGCAAGGCGCCGCACGGCCGGGCCCTGCCCGCTGCGCGCCATGCGCACCGCCCCTGTCGCCCGCGGCGAAGGCGCGCGCCTGGCCGCCGCCGTCTCACTGGTCCTCGCCTCCGCGAAGATCCGCGACCACGTCGCCGACGGGGACGGCGTGTTGGCCCGCGGGCCCGTGGCCGCCGCGGCCCGCCGGGTCGCCGGTGGCTGGGACAGGGCGGGCGCGCGCTCGGGCGCCGCGCTCGGCTTCGACACCGCGGTGCTGCTGGAGGCCGTCGACCGGCAGGCGGGGCTCGAGGCGCTGGCGGGGCCCGGCACGCCGGTCCTCACGGTCACGGAGCCGACGGAGACCGCGACGGCGGCCGCCTTCGCGCACACCGCCGTGCTCGCCGGCCGGCCGGAGAACGCGGCGCCGCTCGCCGAGGCCGGACGGCTCTTCGGCCGGCTGGCGCATCTGCTGGATGCCGTGGAGGACAGGGAAGCTGACGCCGCGTCGGGTGCGTGGAACCCGCTCACGGCCACGGGCACCTCGCTCGCCGAGGCGCGCCGGCTCGCCGACGACGCGCTGCACGGGATCCGGCTGGCGCTGCGGGACACGCACTTCGTCGACGACAAGCTGGTGCACGTCCTCCTCGTGCACGAGCTGCGCACCTCCGTCGACCGGGCGTTCGGCACCGTCACCTGCGCGCACCAGGGGTACGGGGCCGCCCAGCCGCCCTCGTACGGGAACCCGCAGAATCCGCACCAGGGCGGCGCCCCGGGCTCGTACGGCTCGAATCCGTACGGCTCGAATCCGTACAGCGGCGGCCCCTACGGGGGCGGTGCGGGGGCACCCGGCGGTCCCGGCGGTATGCCGCCCGGTCCGGGAGGGCACCAGGGGCGCCCGCCGCGCCGGGGGTTCTGGGCCGGCTGCGCCGTCTTCGTCGGCCTGTGCTGCACCTGCCGGCTGTGCTGCGCCAAGGAGTACGAGGGGCCCTGGTCCCGCAAGAAGCGCGAGGGCTGCTGCCGCGACTGCGACTGCCCGGACTGCGGCTGCGACTGCTGACACGCCGTCACCCGGCTTCCGTGACGCCCGCGACGGTGGCGGCGGAAGTGATCCGTCCGTCCCGCGGTCTTGTGTGTCCGGTCCCCGGAAGCCACTATCTCTGGCAGTGCATGTCAGGAACACGCCATCCTGGCCGGCGCCTCACGGGCCCGCCACCGCGGGTTCTTCCCTTCTTCCCAGGAGGAGCACAGTGAGGATCAAGCGCACCAGAGCACTGCTCGCCGCAGGCGCGGCCCTGGCGGTCACCGCCGCCGTCGCACCGTCCACCGCCCAGGCGACCCCCACGCCCGGCCCCGCCCTGGCCGCCCAACTCGCCCGCGCGGACGCCGCCGTCCTCGCGGCCGGTGTGGAGGGCACCGCATGGTACGTCGACCGGACACTCGGCCGTGTCGTCGTCACCGCGGACTCCACCGTCTCCGACACCGAGATCGCCTCGATCCGCTCGGCCGCCGCCGAGGATGCCGGCGCGATCACGGTCAAGCGCACGCCCGGAGTGTTCAAGCCGCTCCTCGGCGCGGGTGACGCCATCTACGGCAGCGGATACCGCTGCTCGCTGGGCTTCAACGTGCGCAGCGGCAGCACGTACTACTTCCTCACCGCCGGCCACTGCGGCGACGAGGTGCGGACGTGGTACGCCAACTCGGCACAGTCCACGCTCATCGGACCGACCGTCGGATCCAGCTTCCCGGGCAACGACTACGCCCTCGTCCGCTACGACAACACCTCGCTCAGCCACACCGGCGGCTTCACGGCCGCCGACGCCTACGTCGGCGAGTCCGTCAAGCGCTCAGGCTCCACCACCGGCACCCACAGCGGCACCGTGACCGCCCTGGGCGTCACCGTCCACTACTCCGGTGGTGGCACCGTCCGCGGCATGATCCAGACGAATGTCTGCGCCGAGCCCGGCGACTCCGGCGGCGCGCTCTACGACGGCACCAAGGCCCTCGGTCTCACCTCGGGCGGCAGCGGCAACTGCAGCACCGGCGGTACGACGTTCTACCAGCCCGTGACAGAGGCCCTCGCCAAGTACAGGGTCAGCCTCTACTGACCTCCCCAAGCCCCCGCCGCCATGCGCGGCAGGGAGGCCGTGCGGCCGAAAACGCACCCTTGCGGTGTATGACCGTATGGCTTGAAACTCCCCCACAGCGTCGGCCTCAGGCCGCGCCTCACGGGCCCTGCACCCCCACTGCGGGCCCCTGATTCCCCTCTGGAGGAACGACAAGTGAGGATCAAGCGCACCGACCCCCGCACCCCCACCACCGCCAGACGCACCCGGCTGCTCGCCGTGGCCACCGGCCTGACAGCCGCCGCGGCTCTGGCCGTCCCCACCGCCAACGCCGAAGAGACACGGACCTACAGCGCGCATCAGCTCGCCGCGGCGAGCGACGCCGTGCTCCAGGCGGACGTCCCCGGCACCGCCTGGCACGTCGACCAGGCCACGGGCACGCTCGTCGTCACGGCCGACAGCACCGTCTCCCGGGCCGAGATAGCGAAGATCAAGCGCGAGGCCGGAACCAACGCCGGCGCACTGCGCGTCGAACGCACCCCCGGCACGTTCTCCAAGCTGATCTCCGGCGGCGACGCGGTCTACGCGTCCGGCTGGCGCTGCTCGCTGGGCTTCAACGTCCGCAGCGGCAGCACCTACTACTTCCTCACCGCCGGTCACTGCACCGACGGAGCGGGAACCTGGTACACCAACTCCTCGCGCACGACGAGCATCGGTCCCACGACCGGTTCGAGCTTCCCGGGCGACGACTACGGCATCGTGCGCTACTCGAACACGTCGCTGTCGCACCCCGGCACCGTCGGCGGCACGGACATCACCAGCGCGGCCAACGCCACCGTCGGCATGTCCGTCACCCGCCGCGGTTCCACCACGGGCACCCACAGCGGCACCGTGACGGGCCTCAACGCCACGGTCAACTACGGCGGCGGCGACATCGTCTACGGCATGATCCGCACGAACGTGTGCGCGGAACCGGGCGACAGCGGCGGCCCGCTCTACTCCGGCAGCCGGGCGATCGGTCTGACCTCCGGCGGCAGCGGCAACTGCAGCACCGGCGGGACGACGTTCTTCCAGCCGGTCACCGAGGCGCTGAGCCGTTACGGGGTCAGCGTCTACTGACGCGTCGTCCCCGGCACGGCAGCCTGTGACCGTCGAGCCCTCGTCCGTATGACAGGACGAGGGCTCGACGTATGGTCCTGGTTTGAGAGGATGTCAGGACGGCGGGGAAGCGCAGTGACGGGGGTTGCGACGCAGTGAAACGCATCGGAGTGACGGGCCACCGAGGCATCCCGGCCGAGGCCCGTGCCCACATCCGCGCCGGGCTGCGGGCCGTGCTGTGCGGCCATCAGGGCTCGATGGAGGCCCTGTCGAGCCTCGCGGTGGGCGCCGACCAGCTCTTCGCGGACATCGCTCTGGACTGCGGCGCGGAACTGACCGTCGTCATCCCCAGCGGCGACTACGAACAGGGCTTCACGGCCCCGGAGGAACTGGCCCACTACCGCCGGCTCAAGGCCCTGGCCACCCGGGAGGTCAGGCTGGCGTTCCCGTACTCGACCGACGAGGCCTACTACGCGGCAGGTGCCTACATCGCCGACCACTGCGACCGGCTCCTCGCGGTCTGGGACGGGCTGCCCGCCCGCGGGCACGGCGGTACCGGCGACATCGTGCGGTACGCCCGGGACCTCGGCAAACCCGTGACCGTCATCTGGCGCGAGGGACTCAAGAGGGACTGACGCACGCCCCCGTCACACGGTCAACTGCGGTGTCTGACCAGCCAGTCCGTGTGCTGCGGGGAGACGATGCGCTCGGTCTCGTAGACCGCGGAAGGCCACTGGGCGTCGGTCACCGTCGTCTCCATGGCCGTGTGCATGGCCGCCAGGTCCTCCTCCACGAGCGAGTGGGCGGCGATCAGCGGCTGGTGACGACGGATCTCGCCCCAGGCCAGACACGCGGCGGCCGCAGCGGACAGCACGCCCTGGGCGTGGAAGGAGTCCGCCACGGAGAAGGTGCGCAGTGTGGCGAAGAACAGCGCGAAGAGGGTGAGCAGGGCGATCGAAGCCGACCAGAGCGCGGTCGCGCGACGGGACATCTCGGTACGCCGGTGGTACCAGTTGCGCTGCTCGATCAGCCGGTCCCGGACGTAGGTCTCCTTGCGGACACTGAAGGGCTTGGCCCGCAGCCGGCGCATGGGGGTGGTGATCAGGTCGTCTGCCGCGGTCTCCCCGTCCGCCGTGCGCGGATCCTCCCAGCCGACCTTGGCCAACTCCCGTAACCCTTCCTCCAGACGGGTGGAGAACAGATCATCGGCGCCACGCTCGGAGACGTGCGAGTCGAAGGGCGCGCCGTGCACCGCGTACCGCCAGCACATCGACTTGATGAACTCCGCTGCGGAGCGGTTCAGTTGCCAGTGCGACTTTGCTCGACGCCGGGTTGAGCGGTACCCCAGCACCAGTACCCCGGCGTACGCCAACGCACTGAAGAACGAGGCGACTTGGAAGGACCCGCCGACCTTCAACGAGGTGGGGAGCGAGGCCAGAGCGGCGCCGGCCACCAGCAGGAGCAGCTGTGACCGGGTGACCGTGACCGCCTCCCGCTGGCGGGCGACGGCGATGGCGTCCGTGCGGTGGTAGAGGACCGGTAGATCGCCGTTGCGGAAGACCATGCTGTGCAATGGGCTGGAAATCTCGCTCATACACACCCCCGTCTGCGGTTTTGTGTTCACTCATTAGGCGGAATCGCTTGTTCCTTGCGGCCCTGCGAGAATGTGGTGCAACTCTTTTGTTGCTTATCCCCGTGCTGAGTTGCTGAGAGTGGCCATGAGAGTAAAGTCGTGCCGCCGGCATCGCAACGGTGCGTGGTATCCCCGCAGACACAGCCTTGAGCTGAACACAACATCAAGGACGGCCCCCCAATGACCCTTCACTCCTCCGCATCCTTCGCCGCTGCGAAGAAGAATCGCGTTCCGCTGGCGCAGATCGACGTCCGCGGCGCCGATGCCGTGCAGAAGCTCGCCCGTGTCCTTCCCGCTTCCGAAGCACGCGGCCTGCGCGTCACCACGTTCAACTCGTCGCTCTGAGCGACTCCGCAGGGCTTCGGACCGGCCCTAGACTGGTGGAATGACAGGACCCACACTGGTCCCCTTCCAGCAGATCGTTGTGAAGGTCCACAGCAGGTGCGACCTTGCCTGCGATCATTGCTACATCTATGAACACGCTGATCAGAGCTGGCGTACCCGCCCGAAGGCAATCTCTGACGAAGCGATTTCCTGGACAGCTCTGCGACTGGCCGAGCATGCCAAGAGCCATGCCCTGCCCTCCGTGTCAGTGATCCTGCACGGAGGGGAGCCTCTGCTGGCAGGCCCCGAGCGTCTGCGCCGCGTCTGCGAGGAGTTCACCGCAGCCCTTGAACCGGTCGCCGCACTCGATCTGAGGATCCACACCAACGGCATTCAGCTGAGCAGCCGTTTTCTCGACCTGTTCGACGAATTCGACGTCCGGGTCGGCATCTCCCTCGACGGGGACCGCAAGGCCAACGACCGCCACCGCCGCTACGCGGACGGCCGCACCAGCCACCCGCTCGTCCTGCGGGCCGTGGACCTCCTCCGCCAGGAGCGCTACCGCCACCTCTACCTCGGCCTGCTGTGCACCATCGACGTCGCCAACGACCCGGTCGCCGTGTACGACGCCCTCGCCGAACTCGAACCTCCCCGCATCGACTTCCTGCTGCCCCATGCCACCTGGGACGACCCGCCGGCCAGGCCGGACGGATCGCCCACCGCCTACGCCGAGTGGATCCTCGAGGTCTTCGACCGCTGGGACGCCCGTGGCAGGCCCGTGCCGGTGCGGCTCTTCGACTCGGTGTTCTCCACCCTGGCCGGCGGCCCCAGCCTCACCGAATCCCTGGGCCTCGCCCCCTCCGACCTCGTCGTCGTCGAGACCGACGGCACCCTGGAACAGGTCGACTCGCTGAAGAGCGCCTACGAGGGCGCGGCCGCCACCGGGTTCGACGTCTTCCGGCACCGCTTCGACGACGTGGCCCGGCACCCCGGCGTCCAGGCACGCCAACTCGGCCTCGCGGGCGTGAGCCGGACGTGCCGTCAGTGCCCGGTCGTCCGCTCCTGCGGCGGCGGCCTCTACACACACCGCTACGCCACCGGCTCCGGCTTCGACAACACCTCCGTGTACTGCAACGACCTCAAGGCGCTCGTCCGCGGCATCGAGGAGCGCACGGCGCAGTCCACCGCGTCCCCGGCCGTGAGCGATCCGGAGGCGCTGCTCATCCTCCAGCAGGACCTGACCCGCTACACCCTCGCCCGGCTCAACGAGGAGCTCGGCGGCCACGGCGGCGAGCGGTGGTCGGCCGCCTGGGAGCTCGCGTCGGCCATCGAGGAGACATCGCTCGGCCTCGACGAGATCTACGCCCACCCCTACACCCGCACCTGGCTGCACACCTGCCTCGACGCCCTGCGCGAGCAGCGCCCCGACGCGATCCCACTCGCCCTGCGCCTGGAGTCCTATGTGGCCGCCGCGGCCCTGCGGAGCCGGCTCGGCGTCCCCGTACGGGTGGGATGCCCCACCGGCACGCTCGTCCTGCCCACGCTCGGCGAGCTCCGGCTGACCGACGACGGGCCGTGCGAGGCCGAGGTCGTCGGCGGGCCCGACGAGGTGCTCGTGAGCGTGCCGGGGCGCGAGGCGTTACGCGTACGTCCCGGCGAGGCCGCGCCCGGCTGGCGGCCCCTGCGGCGGCCCGGCCTCGAAGGCTGGCCGGGGCTCGTGCTGGAGGACGTCGACCCGTTCCGGGACTGCTTCGACGAGCCGGTGCGTGCCGCGGGCGACACCGAAGCGCTCTCCCGGGCATGGGCCCTGCTGCGGAACGCCGCGCCGGAGCAGGCGGCCGAGATCGCGTCCTGCCTCACCACCCTGACACCCCTGCGGAGCGGCGGTCCTTCGGTCGGACGACACGCCTACGGCGCGCTGGGCATCAGCCTGGAGGGAACCCCCACAGAACTGGCGGCCGCACTCCTGCGGGGCTTCTCACGGGCCAAACTGCGCGCGATCGCGGAGGTCACCGACCTGCTGGCCGAGGACGGCGCCTGGCTGCACCCCGCCCCCTGGCAGGACGAGCCGCTGCCCGCGTCACAGTTGCTGGCCGGAGCCTACGAACGCGTCCTGCTGGCGCCCCTCGACCCGGCAGCCACCGCCCACGCCGTCCTCGCCCTCAAGGCTCTGCGCGACGCACCGGAACCCACCGTCAGCGGCAAGCGCCTCATCGCCGCCCTGCACAAGGAGGCAGTCCGTGACTGACCCGTCAGGCGACCGCGAACCGTTAGGGGCCCTACGCGCCCTGGGTGTGCGCAGCGGCATGACGCTCCTCGTCCACGCCTCCCTGCACGCCACCGGGCTCGGTGCCCGCCGGCTGCGGGACGCGCTGCTCGAGGCCCTCGGGCCCGAGGGGACCCTGGTCGTCCCGGCCTTCACGGCGGAGAACTCGGACACCTCGTCCGCGTATCTGGCCCGGGTGCGCGGCATGACACCCGAGCAGGCGGCGGCCTTCCGGGCGGACATGCCGGCCTTCGACCCGGCCACCACACCCGCTCAGGGGATGGGCCGGCTGGCCGAATCCGTACGGACCGCCCCCGGCGCACAGCGCAGCGCACATCCGCAGACGTCGTTCGCGGCGCTCGGCCGGCGTGCCGCGGAACTCCTCGCCGAGCATCCGCTGGACTGCCATCTGGGAGAACGCTCACCGCTCGGCGCGCTCCATCGCGTCGGAGCGCACGTATTGATGATCAATGTGGGCTTCGCCAAATGCACCGCGTTCCATCTCGCCGAATACCGCGTCGGATCCCCGCTGCGCACCTACCGTTGTGTGGTGCGGCGGCCGGACGGCGGCTCCGAATGGACCGAATACACCGATGTCGTGCTGGACGACAGCGATTTCGAGGCGATCGGTGCCGCGTTCTCCTGGGGAGTGGAACGAAGCGGACAACTCGGCGGAAGAACCGCAAGGCTGTTCTCGATCAGGGACGCGGTCGACCACGCGAGGGGTTGGATGACCGAAAAGCGGTGATGATTGACCGAACGGCAGGGGGATGGAGCGTGACTCGCTCCGGAATGATTACTTCGCTCGCGTCCTTCATCGAAGGCGGGTGTCGGGCCGGGCGTTCACGCAGGACGGGGGTCGTGTGTCGGATTCAGCGCAGCGGGCGGCGGACCATCGGCCGTACTTCTTCTTGAGCTACGCGCACACACCGCGGTACGGGGCCGGAGGCCCTGACCCCGACATGTGGGTCGAGCGGCTGTTCCGCGACCTGTGCGGCCATGTGATGGCCATGACCGATCTGCCGGCCGGCGCACCCGCCGGCTTCATGGACCGGGAGATACGTTCGGGGGAGGGCTGGTCGGAGCGGCTGGGTGAAGTGCTGGCCAGCTGCCGGGTGTTCGTCCCGCTGTTCTCCCCCCGCTACTTCGCCAGCGAGATGTGCGGCAAGGAGTGGTACGCCTTCGCCCAGCGGGCCATCTACCACCACGCGAAGAGCAACCGACCCGCGGAGGCGATCGTCCCTGCGTTATGGGTGCCGATGCCGCCGGAACAACTCCCGGGCCCCGCGGAGCGGTTGCAGTTCAACCACCGCGCCTTCGGCGACCGGTACGTGACCGACGGCCTCTACGGGCTGATCAAGCTCCGGATATTCGCGGAGGAGTACGAGGCGGCCGTCTACGAGCTGGCGAAACGGATCGTCAGCGTCGCCGACACCATACGGCTCGCCCCCGGCAGCCCCGTCGAGTTCCGCCAGGCGCCCAGCGCGTTCGGCAGACCCAGCGTCGGCCCGCGGCCCATGCACGTCACCGTCGCGGCCCCCACGAGCCACGATCTGCCGCCCGGCCGGTCGGCCGACTACTACGGCAAGCAGTCACAGGACTGGAACCCGTACCACCCGGATTCCGCCCGCCCACTGGCCTATGTCGCGCAGGACCTGGTGCGCTCCCTCAACTACCAGCCGACCGTCTCCTCCTTCGACCACGAGCCGCTGCCCGCGGCAGGCCAGCCGCCCACCCGCCCCGAGATCCTGCTCATCGACCGCTGGGCCCTCGAGAACGAGGAACGGTGCCGCAAACTCGCCGCCTTCGACGCCCATCCGCACCCCTGGGTGAGCGTCGTCGTCCCCTGGAACCGCGACGACCCGGACAGCCGCGACGCGGAGGCCGAACTGATCGAGAAACTGGAGCGCACCATGCCGCACCAGATGAGCCACGGCCGCGCGGCCTGCCAGGCGGCGGCCAAGGGCGTCTACAGCATGGAGGCCTTCGGGCACCTGCTGCCACAGGTCGCGGAGGCGGCCGCCCAGGAGTACCTGCGCCACGCCGAGGCATTCCCGCCGGCCCCGCCGGGCGGCGGCAGCCACAGCGAACGGCCCCGGCTGCGCGGCCCGATGGCCGACTACAGCACCACCCACTACGTCCCGAACATGCGTGACATCGCCCCTGAAGCGGAGGACACGGATGACAGCCAGTCGTGACGGGCGCATCGTCACCTTCTACTCGTACAAGGGAGGTACCGGACGCACGATGGCCATGGCCAACGTGGCCTGGATCCTCGCCGCGAACGGTAAGCGGGTGCTGGCCGTCGACTGGGACCTGGAAGCACCCGGCCTGCACCGCTTCTTCCACCCGTTCCTGGACCCCTCCACGCTGGGAGCCACCACCGGTGTCATCGACCTGATCACCGAGTACGCCTGGGCCGCGACCAATCCCGAGCCGCGCCGCGTCGACTGGCACCTGGACTACGCCCGCATACAGCCGCACGCCGTCTCCCTCACGCCCGAGAGCCTCGGCTGGGAGTTCCCCGAAGGCGGCACGCTCGACTTCGTCTCCGCGGGCAAGCAGAACCGCGAGTACTCCGCCACCGTGTCCACCTTCGACTGGGACAACTTCTACGACCGGCTCGGCGGCGGGCACTTCTTCGACGCGCTGCGCGACGACATGAAGGCCAACTACGACTACGTCCTCATCGACAGCCGCACCGGCCTCAGCGACATCGCCGACATCTGCACCGTCCACCTGCCCGACGTCCTCGTCGACTGCTTCACACTCAGCGACCAGTCCATCGACGGCGCCGCCGCGGTCGCCCGGCAGATCGACGAGCGGTACGGCGGCCGGGGCATCCGGATCTTCCCCGTTCCCATGCGCATCGACGAGGGGGAGAAGGAGAAGGCGGACGCCGGACGGGCCCTCGCGCGCCTCAAGTTCGACCGCTTCCCCACCGGCCTGACCGGCGAGGAGGCCACCGCCTACTGGGGCGCGGTGGAGATCCCCTACCGGCCCTACTACGCCTACGAGGAGACGCTCGCGACCTTCGGCGACGAGGCCGGCCTCACCAGCTCGCTGCTCTCCGCCTTCGAACGCCTCACCGCCGTCGTCACCGACCAGCAGGTCACCGCGATGCCGCCGGTCAACGAGGACGTCCGGCTGCGCATCAGGGACGCCTTCACCCGCCGGCGCCCCGCGCTGCCCGCCGACCTGTTCCTCAGCTACGTCGCCGAGAACCGCATGTGGGCCGACTGGGTCGAGTACGTGCTCAGCAGAGCCGGCTTCCGGGTCGTGCCGCGCGACGTGTCCGCGGAACACGATCCCGTGGAGGTCGACGCGGCCGCCGCGGAGAACGCCGCGCGTACGGTCGTGCTGCTGTCCAGCGCCTACCTCAAGTCGGCCCGGGCCGTGGAGGTCTTCCAGCGCGCGGCGGCGGAGGACCCGAGCGGCGGACGGCGCCATCTGCTCCCGATACGCGTCGGCGACGTCCGCCTCACCACCCCCTACATCGACCGCAACCCGGTCGACCTGTTCCGGCTCGACGAGGTGCACGCGACCGGCGCCCTGCTGCGCGCGCTCGACCGTCCGGTGCAGCTTCCCGAGCCGTCGTCGCCCGGACCGCGGTTCCCCGGAACGGTGCCCAAGATCTGGAACGCGCCGCCCCGCAACCCCGGTTTCACCGGCCGCTCCGTCGTACTGGAACGGATGCGCGACCAGCTCGGCGGCGGCATGGCCGTGGCCGCGGTCCTGCCGCAGCCCCAGACGCTCTACGGCCTCGGCGGCGTCGGCAAGACGCAGGTGGCCCTCGAGTACGTCCACCGGTTCATGGCCGACTACGACCTGGTCTGGTGGATCTCCTCCGAGCAGCCCGACGACGTCGTCGCCGGACTCGCCGAACTCGCCGTCCGGCTCGGCGCGCAGGGCGGCGAGGACATGGCCGCCGCCTCGCAGGAGGCCATCGACCTGCTGCGGCGCGGAGTGCCGTCGTCACGGTGGCTGCTGGTCTTCGACAACGCCGACGACCCCGAACAGCTCAAGCGCTTCTTTCCCGCGGGCGGCCCCGGCCACGTCCTGGTCACCTCCAGGAACCAGACCTGGTCGCAGTACGGCGACGCACTGCCCGTCGACGTCTTCCTGCGCGAGGAGTCCATCGAGCACATACAGCGGCGCGCCCGCGGACTGAGCGCCGAGGACGCCGACCAGGTCGCCACGGCCGTGGGCGACCTGCCCCTCGCCGTCGAACAGGCGGCGGCCTGGATAGCGGAGACGGCCACACCGGTCGCCTCCTACCTGGAACAACTGCGTGAGCAGGCCACCAGCGTGCTGGCGCTCAACCAGCCCGCCGGATATCCGGAGCCGGTCGCCGCGACCTGGAACGTGTCCATCGAGCGGCTGAAAGAGCGCTCTCCCGCGGCCGTCCGTCTGCTTCAGCTGTGCGCCTTCTTCGCACCCGAGCCGATCTCCGCGAACCTCCTCTACAGCAAGGAGATGATCGACGCGCTCAAGCCGTACGACGCCTCCCTCCAGGAGAAGCTCGTGCTGGGCCGGGTCATCCGGGAGATCGGCCGGTTCGCCCTCGCCAAGGTCGACCAGGTCTCCAACTCGATCCAGGTGCACCGGCTGGTGCAGGCCGTCATCAGGGCGCAGCTGAGCGAGGAGGAGCAGATGGACGCGCGCCACGCCGTCCACCGCATCCTCGCGGGCGCCAGGCCCGACGACGACGAGCCGATCGACAACCCCGAGACCTGGCCGCGGTTCAACACCATCTGGCCGCACCTCGGCCCGTCGGAGGCCAGGTACTGCAAGGAGCCGGAGACCCGCAGGCTGCTGATCGACCGGGTGCGCTACCTGTGGAAGCGCGGCGACTGGAAGACCGCCTACACCCTCGCCAGTGATCTGCGCGAGGCGTGGAAGGACATGCTCGGCAACGACGACCTCCAGTACCTGTACCTGCGCTTCCACCTCTCCAACATCCTGCGCTCCCAAGGCCGTTACGTGGAGGCGAAGGAGCTCGACGAGGTGACCCTGGAGCGGCAGCGCGCGGTGCTCGGCGCCTCCCATCCGCACACCTACATGACCACCAGCGGTCTGGCGATGGACCTCGGCACACTCGGCGAGTACGGCAGGGCGATGGAACTGGCGACCGAGGCGCACGAAGGGTTCAGCCAGATCTTCCACGAGTCCCATCCGCGCACGCTCGCCGCGGCCAACAACCTGGCGCTGAACCTGCGGATGGTCGGGCAGTACGCGCGGGCCCGCGAGATCGACCAGGAGGTCTTCGACCGGCGAACGGAGGTGCTCGGCCCGGAACACCCGTACACGCTCTCCTCGGCGATGAACCTCGCCCGCGACCTCAGGGAGGTCGGACGGTACGACGACTCCGTGTCCGTGCTCAGCCGCACCTACGAGGTCTACAAGGAGCAGCTCGGCCGGGCGTTCCCCGGCACGCTGGCCGCGGGCAAGAGCCTCGCGGTGTCGCTGCGCAGGGCCGGCCGGCTGGAGGACGCGCGGCGGCTGACGACCGCGACCCGCAACCGCTACCGCGCCAAGTACACCTCCGCCAACCCCGACTCGCTGGCCTGCGACCTGAACCTGGCGGCGGACCTGTTCGCCGCCGGCGAGCCCGTCGCCGCACGGGACCTGGCCCAGGAGGTCGTCGACCAGTACCGGCAGGTCCCCGGCGAGCGGCACCCGTACACCTTGGCCGCGATCAACAACCTGGGGATCTACGAGTGGGGCTGCGGAACACCGGAGACGGCTGAGCGGCTGCTGCAGGACGTGGTCGCGACGATGCGCGAGGTCCTGGGAGAGGACCATCCGCACGCCCTCTACAGCACGATCAACCTCGCCAACGCCCTCGCGGACCTGGGCCTCTGCGACGAGGCCCTGGCGATCGAGCGGCGGACCGTGGACCGGCTGCGCGAGGTGCTGGGAGCACACCATCCGGAGGTGCTCGGCATCGCCTCCAACATGTCCGTCACGCTCGGCCTGCTGGGACGCAAGGACGAGGCGACCCAACTGCGCGTGGAGACGGTCGAGGAGCTCCAGCGGCTGCTGGGTGAGGAGCACGCGCTCACCCGCATCGCCAAGGACGAACGCCGCGTCTACCGCGACCTGGAGCCGCTGGCGGTGTGACGGCGGTGTGACGGTACGGGCCGCCGTGCTCCGCAGGCGCGGCGGCCCGCACCCGCCGGCCGGGCGCGGTCAGTCGTCCAGCAGCCAGGTGAGGATGCGGGGCAGCGCGTGCAGGGCGTCGAAGTGCGCGGCGGCCGGTTCCAGGACGGCCGTCGCGCCCGGGATGCGCTGGGCGAGCCAGCGGGAGTGACCCACCGGGGAGAAGACGTCCTTCTCCCCGTGCCACAGCATCACCGGGCTCTTGATGTCCGCCGGGTCGAAGCCCCACGGGCTGCAGAACGCCAGCGCGTCGTCGATCCAGCCGTACGCGGAAGTCCGCAGCGCCTCCTGGTAGTTGCGCAGCAGCATGGACCTGACGCCGGCGTCGGCGACCACCATCCGGTCGGAGTCGGTGAGCTCCCTGCGCAGGTCGTTCAGCAGCCTGACCGGGTCCTTCCTGATCTCGGCGGAACGCAGCGTGAACCGCTCCACGAGTCCTGCGGGGTCGTCGGAGGCGCTGGTGTACTCCGTGACGTTGGACGCGGCCATGCCCTCGAACCAGTCCAGGCCGTCCGCGTCCCTCGGCGCCAGGGTCACCAGCGCCGCGGCACGGGTCACCCGGTCCGGCATCAGGGCCGCGCACGCCAGAGCGTGCGGCGCGCCCCCGGACCGCCCCACGACGGCGAAGCGCTCCAGGCCGAAATCGTCGGCGATCGCCCGTACGTCCTGCGCCACATCGGCGACGCTGCGGCCCGCGAGCCGGTCCGAACCGCCGTACCCGGGACGGTCGTAGGCGATCAGCTGTGTGCCGCGCTGATAGAGCACCATGCCGCGCGGCGCGGGGCCGAGCCTGCTGCCCGGCGTACCGTGCAGCAGGAAGACCGGTCTGCCGCGCGGATCGCCGAGACGCTCCACCATCAGATGCCGCCCGTCCGCCGCGCGCACCCGACGTCGCACCCGAACGCCCCCCTTCGCCGGACATACCCCGTGCGGTACATGTCCCGTGCCGTCCATGCCCGTTGCAGACATCATGAGCTTCCCCGTCCGGCCGGTGATTACCCATCAGGCGGCCGACTGTCGGGGGCATTCACGTTCTGCTTCCGGATCCTGTGAAGAGGCTGTGAACGCAACAGTGTTGTCGTGTGCCCGTCCCGTAGTCGACCTTGTGTGCGACTGCGACGCCTCGGAATAGTGGGCGACTCATCCTCCGCGTCCGGGCACCCCACTTGCTCCGGGCGCGGCCCCCACAGGAGGTCGAAGTTGAAGCACCGACGCATACCCAAGAGAAAAGCGGCAGTAGCAGGCGGCGCGGTCGTCGCCATCGTCGCCGCGGGCGTCACATTCCAGAGCGCGAACGCCAGTGACCACACTCCGCAGTTCGACGTGAAGGCGCTCACGGCGCCGGCGGCCGGGGACCTCGCCGCCACGCTGAGGGCGGACCTGGGTGCCGAAGAGGCCGGCGCGTACTACGACGCCAAGGCCAAGGCGCTCATCGTGAACGTGCTCAGCGAGGACGCGGCGCAGACGGTGCGCGAGGCGGGAGGCAAGGCCAGGGTCGTCGAGAACACCCTCGTCGAGCTGAAGAGCGCCCGGCAGACCCTCACGGACAAGGCGACCATCCCCGGCACCTCGTGGGCGACCGACCCGGTCACCAACAAGGTCGTCGTCACCGCCGACCGCACGGTCGAGGGCGCCGACTGGGCCAAGCTTCAGGAGGTCGTCAAGGGCCTCGGCGCCAAGGCGGAGCTCAAGAAGACCGCGGGCGAGTTCAGGCCCTTCATCGCCGGCGGCGACGCCATCCACTCGGGCGGCGGGCGCTGCTCGCTCGGCTTCAATGTGGTCAAGGACGGCGAGCCGCACTTCATCACCGCCGGGCACTGCGGGCAGTCCGGCAGCGAGTGGTCCGACTCGGCGGGCGGCCCGGCCGTCGGCACGATGGTCGACTCGCAGTTCCCCGGCAACGACTTCGCGCTGGTGAAGTACAACGGCGCCACGGAGCACCCGAGCGAGGTGAACCTCTACGACGGCGGGTCCCAGGCCATCACCCAGGCGGGCGAGGCGACCGTCGGCATGCAGGTGACGCGCAGCGGCTCCACCACGCAGGTCCACGACGGTGAGGTGACGGGCCTCGACGCCACCGTGAACTACGGCAACGGCGACATCGTCGAGGGCCTCATCCAGACGAACGTCTGCGCGGAACCGGGCGACAGCGGCGGCTCCCTCTTCTCGGGCGACGCGGCGATCGGCCTCACGTCGGGCGGCAGCGGCGACTGCAGCTCGGGCGGCGAGACGTTCTTCCAGCCGGTGACGGAGGCGTTGTCGGTCCTGGGTGCGGAAATCGGCTGACGTCCTTCTTCTGCCCGGCCCCGCCGCTGCCACGTGTCCGTGGCGGGGGCGGGGCCGTGGTTTTTTGGGGCGGGGCGGGTGCGTGGCGCCTGCGGCGGGCCAGTTCCCCTACCCGCCCCTTCCCGTAACCGGGGGCCAGCCCCCGGACCCGGCACCGCGCTCCGCGCGGTGTTTCGGGGGCTCCGCCCCCGGACCCGGCACCGCGCTCCGCGCGGTGTTTCGGGGGCTCCGCCCCCGGACCCCGCGCCTCAATCGCCGGCGGGGCTGGAGTTGCCAGGCAACTCACGTCGGCGGGGTGTGAGTTGCCGGGTAACTTGAGCCCCGCCTGGGGGCACCTCCATGGCCGCCAGGCCGTAGCGGAAGATTGAGGACACCGGGCGAAGCGCGGTACGGGGTCCGGGGCTTGCTCCGGTTCGGGAAGTGGGGGCCCCACGGCCGCCAGGGCGTAGGGGAGGCGGGGACAAGCCCCGCGCGGCGGCCACCCCGCCCGTCAGGCCCGCACCGCTCCGACCGCCCGCGGCGACTCCTCCGCGCGCCGCCCCCGCACCACCGCGCACGCCAGCGTGACCGCCGAGCCGGCCACCGCCCACGCGGCAAGCACCAGCATCGGTCCGCCCGCCCCGTTCCCCCTGAAGTACGCGATGGAGCGCGCCGCGTACGTGCCCGCTCCCGGTGGCAGCGCCGGGCCGATCGCGCGCCAGAACGGCGGGAGGAGCGGGTAGGGGTAGGCCCCGCCCGCGCTCGGGTTGCCGAGGACGACCACGAGCAGGATCGCCAGGCCGATGCCGACGATCCCCGCCAGTCCCTGGAGCGCCAGCGTGAGCGCTCCGACCGCGAAGACGAGCAGCGTGCCGAGGCCCCACAGTGCCCAGACGCTTCCGGGCAGCGCGTCCAGGACCGGGCCGGCGATCACCGTGCCGAGCAGTCCCGCGGTGATCGAGTACAGCAGCAGCGCGCCGAGCCGGATGACGGCGCGGGCCCCGTTGGCGGGCCGGGCGCCCGCGCTGATGGCCAGGATCGCCGCGCACAGATAGCCCCCCACGCACCAGCCGACCACCAGGTAGAACGAGGAGAGGCCCCGTGCGTCGCCCGCGGCGCCCGGGACGATGTCCACGACTTCGACCCTGCGCTGCTGCGACTGCTCCACCTTTCCGACGACCGCGGCGAGCGCCTCGGAGAGCGCTCCCCCGGCGCCGCCGGCGACCAGCAGCCGGTCGGTGGTGCCGCGTGGGTCGATGACGAGCGCCCCGTCGACCTTTCGCTCCAGGATCTGCCGCCGGGCGGCCGCCTCGTCGCCGACGGTGCGTGGTTCCAGGGGGTCACCAGGTAGCCGGGCGAGCCGGTACAGGGCCTCGTCGGCGATCTGCGTGTCGGGTGAGGTGATCGCCAGCGGGATCATGTGCGGCTTCGGCTGGTGGAAGGCGCCGATGTACGACGTGATGAAGCCGAGTTGGAGCGCCAGCACTCCGATGACCAGGATCGCGGCCCGCACGGTCACCGCGTCCTTGACCTCGTCGAGGAACCCCTTGCGCGGCTCGCCGTCCGTCTGTGCCGTCTGTGCCATGGCCCAACGCTCGACGGCGCCCGCCGCACGCGCAGGCGGTAAGGTCCGAATGGCTGAAGTAGACAGTGTCTACGAGGTGCGGTAGACACTGTCTATGACGTCTGTGAAGCAACACGACGAAAGTCTCCGGGCCAGGCTGGTGGCGGCGGGGGTCGAGCTGGTGACCACCAGGGGAGTGGAAGCGCTCTCCCTGCGGGAGATCGCCCGCAGAGCGGGCGTCTCGCACGGCGCCCCGCGGCGCTACTTCCCCACCCACCTGTCCCTGCTGTCCGCGATCGCCCGGGAGGGCTTCGCCGACCTGGCGCGCAGGTCCGCCGACGTCGTCGACGGCGTCGAGGAGGACCCCCGTGCCCGGGTCGCCGCACTGTGCCGCCTCTATCTGGACTTCGCACGGACCGACGGCGGCATGTTCGAGCTGATGTTCCGCCACGACCTGCTCAAGAGCGGTCATCTCGGTCTGCGGGAGACCAGCCTGCCGCTGTTCGGCAGGTTCGTGGACGCGGTGGCGCAGGTGCGGCCGCGTCCCGGTGACGCTCCGCCGCAGGTCGTCGCGACCGCGCTGTGGGCCAATCTGCACGGCATCGCCCAGCTGTGGGGCTGGGGCACCCTCCAGCTCGCGACGGGCACCGAAGACGTGGAGCCACTGCTGCGCACCGTCCTGGACGCTCACCTCGGGCCGGACCCCAGGTGAGCACACCGAACCCGGGCCGCGCGGGACGAAGCGCAGGCCGGAGCACGGTCCCGAGCGCGGACCGAAGTGCCGGCCAGGGCGCGGCCCCGAGCGCGGGCCGGGGCGCGGCCCATCGGCGGATCATGCTCACCGGCAGTGTCGTCGGCGCCTCGGTCGTCGCCCTGGACGGCACCGTACTGACCATCGTGCAGCCCGTCATGCAGCGGGATCTGCACGCGTCGTTCGAACAGATCCAGTGGACCGGCACCGGCTATCTGATCGCGGTGGCGAGCCTGCTCGTCCTCGCCGGGCGCATCGGAGACCGGTACGGCCACCGGCAGGTCTTCGCCGTCGGGATGCTGGGCTTCGGAGCCGCGTCCGCCGGCATCGGCCTGGCGCCGGACATCGGCTGGGTGATCGCGTTGCGCATCGCGCAGGGAGTCTTCGGCGCGCTGCTGCAGCCGGCCACTCTCGGCATGCTGCGGGCCGCCTTTCCGTCCGACCGGCTGGGAATGCCCATCGCGCTGCGCACCAGCGCGATCGGAGCGGCGGCCGCCGCCGGACCGGTCGTCGGCGGGGCGCTGGCCGCCGAGCTGGGGTGGCGGTCCGTCTTCCTGCTCAATGTGGCACCGGCGCTGGTGATCGGGCTGCTCGTCCTCGCCGTGCGGGACCCGGAGCCCGTCCCGGCGCCCAGGACCGGGCTCGACCCGGTCGGGGCCTGCCTGCTCGCGGTGACCCTGGTCTGTCTGGTGCACACGCTCGTCGGCATGCCGGGCACCGGCCGGGTGGCCGTGACCGTGGCGGGGTGCGGCGCGGCGGTCGTCGCCGGTGGCGCGTTCGTACGGCACGTACGGCACGGCCGGAACCCGCTGGTGCCGCCGGAGGTGCTCGGGTCGGCCGCCGTCGCCTCGGCGCTCGGGGTGCTGGTGTGCGCGTCGGCGGTGCTGTCCGGGGCACTGTTCGCCGGTGTCTACTTCCTTCAGGGCGTCCTCGGTCTCGACCCCTTCCGGAGTGCTCTGCAGGCGCTGCCGGGGGCGGTGGCGGTGGTCGTGGGCGCGCCGGTGTGCGCGGTGGCGCTGCGCCGGTACGGTCCGCGTCGGACGACCGTGGTGGCGATGTGCCTCCTCGTCCTCGGCGTCCTCGTGCTCTCCCGCCTCGACCGGGCGGCGGGCGTGGTGCCGATCGGCGGTGGGTTCTTCCTGGTGGGCGCCGGTTTCGGTGCCGCGATGGTCGCCGCGACGGCGGTCGTCGTGCGTGGCGCGCCGACGGAGTACGCCGGGGTCGCGGGCGGGCTCCAGCAGACCGCCATGAACATCGGCCCGGCGCTGGGGGTGGCCGTGGCGACCGCGCTGATGACGCTCGCCGCACCCGGCGGGGGACCGGCCGGCCCCGTGGTGATGTCCGTCTCCGCGACGGGTCCTGCGCTGACCGTTCTCGCGGCCGTGGCGGCGGCCGGTGCGCTCCTGACGGCGGCGCTGCCGGGCCGTACGGGTGCTGTCCCGCCGCGCCCGCGCACCGCTCCGTAACCCCGCGCGGCCCTCGCGGCCGCCCCGCGCGGTACCTCACTGCCGCCGTGCGGGGGACGGAAATGCGGGGCTGCGGGAAGGCTCCGAGAATGTGTCGTACGTGTGTTCGAAACTGGTCTATGGTTGGAGGTGGGGGAGGTGAGAACGACTGATTCAGGAGGTGCGGATGCCTTACTTCACGCATCTGCACACCGTTTCCGGGTTCTCTGTGCGGTACGGGGCCTCCCACCCGGAGCGGCTGGCCGGCCGCGCCGCCGAGCGCGGCATGGACGCCCTCGCGCTGACCGACCGCGACACCCTGGCGGGCGCGGTCCGTTTCGTCACCGCCTGCGCCAAGGAGGGCGTACGGCCGCTGTTCGGGGTGGACCTCGCCGTGGGGGAGCGGGCGCGGCAGGAGGGGCCCGCCGAGCGGCGCCGCACCCCGGTGCGCGGCGGAGCGTTCGTCGACGAATCCTCGCCCCGCACCGTCTTCCTGGCCCGCGACCGCCGCGGCTGGGCCGACCTGTGCCGGATGATCACCGCCGCCCACGCCACCGACCCGCGCAGCCCCCTGCTGCCCTGGGACGACAACCACGGCGACGGGCTGACCGTGCTGCTCGGCCCGTCGTCCGAGGTGGGCAGGGCACTGGCCGCCGGCCGGCCCGACCGCGCGGCCAAGCTGCTCGTCCCCTGGCGGGAGCGGTACGGCGACCGGCTGCGTCTGGAGGTCGTGCACCACGGCGGGGGCGGTACCGGTCCCGGCTCGCTGCGCCATGCCGCCCGTACCCTCGGCCTCGCCGCCGAGCAGGGCGTACGGCCCGTGCTGACCAACGCCGTCCGCTACGCCGACCCCGGCCAGGGCCCGGTCGCCGACGTCCTCGACGCCGCCCGCCGCCTGGTACCGGTCGACCCGCGCAAGGGCCTCGACAGCGGTGAACGCTGGCTGAAGGACCCGGCGGCGATGGCCGCCCTCGCCGCCCGGGTCTCGGAGGCCGCCGGCTTCCGGCGCGAGCTCGCGCACCGGCTGCTCGCCGTGACGGAGGAGACGGCCGCCGAATGCCTGGTCGACCCCGAGGACGATCTCGGGATCGGGAGCGTCCACTTCCCGGAGCCGGCCCTCGTCGGCGCCGAGTACCGCTCCGCGCAGCGGGTGCTGGCCTCCCGGGCCGCCGCCTCAATGGTGCTGCGCGGGTACGACGGACGGCGCGAGTACTGGGAGCGGATGCACCACGAGCTGGACATCATCGCCCACCACGGCTTCGCCTCCTACTTCCTGACGGTCGCTCAGGTCGTGGATGACGTCAAGGGCATGGGCATCCGGGTCGCGGCGCGCGGTTCCGGAGCCGGCTCCCTGGTCAACCACCTCCTCGGCATCGCGCACGCCGACCCGGTCGAGCACGGGCTGCTGATGGAGCGCTTCCTGTCCAAGCGGCGGCGTGTCCTGCCCGACATCGACATCGATGTGGAGTCCGCCCGCAGGCTCGAGGTCTACCGGGAGATCATCGGCCGCTTCGGCGAGGAGCGGGTCGCGACCGTCGCCATGCCGGAGACCTACCGGGTCCGGCACGCGATCCGGGACGTGGGCGCCGCCCTGTCCATGGACCCGGCGGAGATCGACAAGCTCGCCAAGTCCTTCCCGCACATCCGGGCCCGCGACGCCCGCGCGGCCCTGGCCGAACTGCCGGAACTGCGGGAGGTGGCAAGGGAGTCGAAGCGGCGGGAACGGATGTGGGAGCTGGTCGAGGCGCTGGACGCGCTGCCCCGCGGGGTCGCCATGCACCCGTGCGGCGTGCTGCTCTCCGACGCCTCGCTGCTCACCCGCACGCCGGTGATGCCGACCAGCGGCGAAGGCTTCCCCATGTCCCAGTTCGACAAGGACGACGTGGAGGAGCTCGGGCTGCTCAAGCTCGACGTCCTCGGGGTGCGGATGCAGTCGGCGATGGCGCACGCGGTCGCCGAGGTGCGCAGGGCCACCGGCGAGGAGGTCGACGTCGACGCCGTGCCGCCGGGCGACCCGGCCACCTACCGGCTCATCAAGTCGACCGAGACACTGGGCTGCTTCCAGATCGAGTCGCCCGGTCAGCGCGACCTGGTGGGACGGCTTCAGCCGGAGACCTTCGGCGACCTGGTCGTCGACATCTCGCTGTTCCGTCCGGGGCCGGTCGCGGCCGACATGGTGCGGCCGTTCATCGAGGCCAGGCACGGCCGGGCACCCGCCCGCTATCCGCATCCCGACCTGGAAGGGCCGCTGCGGGAGACGTACGGAGTGGTCGTCTTCCATGAGCAGATCATCGAGATCCTGGACATCATGACCGGCTGCGGCCGGGACGAGGCCGACCGGGTGCGGCGCGGTCTCTCCGACCCCGAGTCACAAGGGAAGATCAAGGCCTGGTTCGCGCAGAACGCCGGGGCGAAGGGCTACACGCCCGAGGTGATCGGCCGGACCTGGGAGATCATCGAGGCCTTCGGGTCGTACGGCTTCTGCAAGGCGCACGCGGTCGCGTTCGCCGTGCCCACGTACCAGTCGGCCTGGCTCAAGGCGCACCATCCGGCGGCCTTCTACGCCGGGCTGCTCACCCACGACCCCGGGATGTATCCGAAGCGGCTGCTGCTGGCGGACGCGCGGCGGCGCGGGGTGCCGGTGCTGCCGCTGGACGTGAACCGGTCTGCGGTCGCTCACCGAATCGAACTGGTGTCTGATGACGTGTCGTTCCAGGCCGGTACCGGTACAGGCCCTGGTGCCGTTCGTGGTGCCCGGCCCGGCTCCGGTCCAGGCCCCGGTCCTGGTCGCGACGCCCGGCTCGGCGCCGGTCCTGGTCCCGGCGCTGTCGCCGGCTCCCGTCCTGGACAAGGCCGTTGGGGGCTGCGGCTCGCGCTCTCCGACGTCCATGGCATCAGCGAGGCGGAGGCGGCGCGCATCGAGGCGGGGCAGCCGTACTCCTCGCTGCTGGACTTCTGGCAGCGGGCCTGTCCCTCGCGGCCGGTCGCCGAGCGGCTGGCCCAGGTCGGCGCGCTCGACGCCTTCGGCGCCAACCGCCGCGATCTGCTGCTGCACCTCGCCGAACTGCACCGCACCCAGCGCGGCGCCGCGTCCTACGGCAGCCAGCTCCCGCTGGCCCAGGGGCAGAAGACCGCACCGGTCGGGCTGCCCGACCTGGGGGACGCGGAACGCCTCAGCGCCGAGCTGGGCGTGCTCGGCATGGACGCCTCCCGCCACCTGATGGCGGATCACCATGCCTTCCTGGCCGAGCTCGGCGTGCTCTCCGCGCAGCGGCTGCGCGATGCCCCGCACGGGCGGACGGTGCTCGTCGCGGGTGCCAAGGCGGCCACCCAGACACCGCCGATCCGCTCCGGCAGGCGGGTCATCTTCACCACGCTCGACGACGGCACCGGCCTGGTGGACCTCGCCTTCTTCGACGACAGCCACGCCGCCTGCGCCCACACCGTCTTCCACTCCTGGCTGCTGCTGGTGCGCGGTGTGGTGCAGCGCCGTGGACCGCGCAGCCTCAGCGTGGTCGGCTCGGCCGCCTGGAACCTGGCGGAGCTGGTGGAACTGCGGCGCACCGGCGGCCTCGACGCGGTCGCCGCCCGGCTGGCCGCCCCGGCGCCGGAGCCGGACGGCGAGGCCGGGTCCGACAACGGCCGCCGGATCCAGCTGCCGACGGGCTACGAGCTCAACCCCTGGGCGGATCTCAAGCCCGCGGGTGAAGCCGCCGCGGGTGGAAGGAAGTTGTGGCATCAAAGTCCCGGGAGTGCCGGATGATCCTCTACGTGCGTTTCCTGCTGTCGCCCATGTACGAGGCGGCGCTGCCCGCGCTGCTCGCCGTGGCAGAGGACATCAGTCCCGTCGTCCAGGCGCTGCCGCCGGACGCCGCGCTCGTCGACGTCCGGGGCGCGGAGCGGTACTTCGGGCGGGACGCGGCACAGCTCGCCTCCCTGCTGCGGGTGCGGGCGCTCGCGCACTGCGGCGTGGACTGCGTCATCGGCGCCGGACCCGTACCCATGATCGCCAGGATGGCCGCGCGCGAGGCGGTGCCGGGTACGACCCTGGCGGTGACGGAGGAGGAGACCGCGGCCTTCCTGGCCGACAAGCCGGTCGCCGCGCTCGACGGGGTGGGGCCGGTGACCGCCCGCACCCTGTGCGCGTACGGTCTCGACTCCGCCGGCCGTGTCGCCGGCGCGCCGCTCGCCGTGATCCAGCGGATCCTGGGCGCGCGAGCCGGGCGCGAGGTGTGGGAACGGGCCCGCGGCATCGACCGTACGGCGGTCGTCCCGAACGCCCTCTCGCGCTCGGTGGCCGCCGAACGGACCTTCGACCTCGATGAGTTGGACCAGGTCGAGCACCGGCGGGCGCTGCTCTCGCTCGCGGAGGAGCTGGGGTCGCGGATGCGGGGCGAGCGTCAGGTCTGCAGGTCCCTGACGCTCACGGTGCGCTATGCCGACCGGTCCACGACCACCCGTACCCGCACCCTGCGGGAGCCGACCGCCCACTCGTCGGCGCTCGCCGACGCCGCGTACACGCTCCATCAGGCGCTCGGGCTTCAGCGGGCCAGGGTGCGGGGGCTGTCGCTGCGTGCCGAGGACCTGACGGCGGCCGAACGGGCCGCGCGGCAGCTGACGTTCGACCCTGCCGACGAGCGGGCGCGCCGGATCGAGGAGGTCGCGGACCGGGCACGCGCGAAGTTCGGTCCCGGGGCGGTCGTGCCGGGGTCGCTGGCGGCGTAGGGCGCCGTGCACCTGCCTGCCGGAGCATCCCACCGTCGCGGAGCCGGTGCATAGCAGATCCGCTCCGTAAGAAGGGGCAGTCTTTACCGACGCGTAACTTCCCAGGTCTGGTTACCCGCCCGTAAGTTGACATGAGCACAGCGAATCCAGCCATCGCAACTCCCTTGAGCCGCAAGGAGACAGATCGATGCTGCCTTGGAAACGTGCGCTCAGACCACTGTCAGCTCTCATGCTCGCAGTGGCCGTCGCCCTCACCCCGGCCGCCACCGCCACCGCGGAACCCGCCACTGCCGCCCCCAGCAGTGGCTGGAACGACTACAACTGCAAGCCCTCCGCCGCCCATCCCCGCCCCGTCGTCCTCGTCCACGGAACCCTCGGGAACTCCGTCGACAACTGGCTCGTCCTCGCCCCGTATCTGGTGAAGCGCGGCTACTGCGTCTTCTCCCTCGACTACGGGCAGCTCCCCGACGTGCCCTTCTTCCACGGCCTCGGGCCCGTCGACAAGTCGGCGGAGCAACTCGACGCCTATGTCGACAAGGTGCTCGCCGCCACCGGCGCACCCAAGGCCGACATCGTCGGCCACTCCCAGGGCGGCATGATGCCGCGCTACTACCTCAAGTTCCTGGGCGGGGCCGCCAAGGTGAACGCCCTCGTCGGCATCGTCCCCAGCAATCACGGCACCACCCTGAGCGGCTTCACCAAGCTGCTGCCGTACTTCCCCGGCGCGGCGGACCTGCTCGGCCGGCACACCCCGGCCCTCGCCGACCAGGTCACCGGATCCGCCTTCCTCACCAAGCTCAACGCGGACGGCGACACCGTGCCCGGCGTGCGCTACACGGTCATCGCCACCCGCTACGACCAGGTGGTCACCCCTTGGCGCTCGCAGTACCTCAGCGGGCCGAACGTCCGCAACGTACTGCTCCAGGACCTCTGCCCACTCGATCTGTCGGAGCACGTCGCGATCGGCGTGTTCGACCTGATCGCCTACCACGAGGTGGCCAACGCGCTCGACCCGGCGCACGCGAGACCCACCACCTGCGCGTCCGTCTTCGGCTGAACCGGCGCAGTCAAAAGGGCTGCCGCCCGCGCCCGGAACCCCGGGCACGGGCGGCAGCCCCGCCGTGTGTATCGCACTCAGCGGCTGTGACGTCCGCCCGGCGTCACGGTCCTGCGCCGGCCCAGCCCGAACAGCACCGCCGCGCCGACCGCGAGCGCCGCCGCACCGCCGATCGCCATGTAGGTGGTGCTGCTGTCACCACCTGTGGCGGCGAGCTTCTCGTCCGACGTCTCCGGGGCGGCGGGGGCGGCCGCGGGCTCCTCGGCCCCCTTCACCTCCGGGGCGTTCTCCGCCGGCTGCTCCGCGGGCTTCCCGGCCTCTGTGCCTGTGCCCGTGCCTGTGCCCGCGCCCGCTCCCGCCGGCTCGCCGTGGCCGTCACCGCCGTGACCGCCGTGGTCGACCGTGGACTTGTCCGCACCCTTCTCGATGTCCTGCTCGGAGGGCGCACTCGCGGCGGGGGCCGGGGCACTTCCACCGCTGTCCTTGCCGAAGACCACGTCGGAGCAGGTGTAGAAGGCCTCGGGGGAGTCCGAGCGCTGCCAGATCGAATACACCAGGTGCCGGCCCGACTTGTTCGGCACGATGCCGTTGAAGACGTACGCGCCGTTCTCCAGCTCGGGGTTCGTGACCTTCGCGAACGGCTTCTCCTCCAGGTCCGACCACTTGAGCGGCTTCGTGGGGTCGTAGCCGTCCTTCGTCAGATACATCTCGAACGTGCCCTTGTGCGGCGCGGTCGCCTTGTAGCGGAAGGTGTGGTTGCCGGAGGCGAGCGGCGAGGACGGCCAGTCGGCGCGCGGCAGATCGAGGCCCTTGTACTTGTCACGGCCCGCGCTGCACAGCTTGCCGTCCGGTATCAACTGCTTGTGGTTCCCCGCCGCATTGGCGATGTTGACCTCGTTCCAGTCGTACAGCGGCTGCGTCCCGCCCGCCGCGACCAGCGCCTTGCACGCCGCCGAGTCCGGGCTCTCCGGCCCTTCCGCGAAACAGGCGGAGATCCGGCTGACCGGGTCCGTCATCGATCCGTGGGCGGACGCCGGCGCCGTGGCGAGACCGGCGAGGGCGAGCGGCGCGAAGCCGAGCGCGGCCACCGTGGTGACCTTGCGGCGAGCGGTCATGGGGACGTTCTCCTTAAGGCGGCTATGGGGGGACCGGGGCCGGTTCGAGCAGGCGGCGCGGCCCCCCGCGGACTACGGCACCGACTGCTCGAACCGGCCCCGGCGATCTGCAAGTTAGCCGCTCGGGACGTCGGAATCGCCTGCTGGCGGGGGGTGAGGGCCATCCTTATGGCGCCTTTAAGGTGACGCTAAGAAGGGGCTCAGGAAGAGCGGTCCGACGGTCCTCGGGTTCTTCGAAGGCCCGCTGTAGGCCCGGCACGGTCACCGATGAGCACGGGACTTCGAGCACGGCATCGCCCCCTGGGGTGCGAAGCTCACCTTCGCCGCTTCAGTGCATGTGCCACACGTGGGAGCTCCTCGTGCAGCACACGACCGGCCAGTGCGCCGCCGAATACGACGACGCCCACGCCGACCAGCCAGGCCTGGAGGACCAGAACGGTTCCGAAGGGACCGTAGGTGACAGCGTTGGAAGCAATCAGCGGAGAGAAGACGACCTGGGAGAAGATCCTGAGGCCGAACAGGCCGAGCGCGGTCGCCATCGCGCCGGGTAACAAGGCCCGCCAGCCGACCCGCCCGCCGAGCAGCATCCTCTGCGACCACCAGAGGAAGAGAACGGCGCTCAGCAACGCGGCCCATGTGCCGAACACGGATCCTTCCCACAGCCCGGTCGTGGCGGAGACGAAGAGGTACGCGGTCAGTACGCCGAGCCACACCACATGCCGCCACCTGGCGTGCCAGCGGGCAGCGGGCAGGGCCCAGACACTTTCGTAACCGGTCTGTACCGCTGACCCGAACGTCAGGCCGAAGACGGCCAGCGTGGCGATGCCGAAGGCAGTCGTGGTTCGCAGTGCCTGGCCAGGCAGGGTGAACAGTTCCTCGACCTTCCTCCTGGAGGCCGTCGACAAGCCGAGCCCGTCCCCGAGCCACTGTGCGAACCCCTGCCCGTGCGCCGGATCGGCCGACGAGACGATGAGCAGCAGCGGCACCAGGGTGAGGAACCCGAGCGCCGCGAAACCCAGTGCACGCTGCCCCAGTTGGAGATCGCTGCTCCGCCGCCATCCACGCCCGACCGGCGAACGGCTGACTGCTCGGCGTAGCCGCCTGAGCGGAGTTGAACGGTTCGCGGCAGGTGACGACTTCATCGGCATGCCTGTCGACTACCACGGTCGATGCGGTCACCGCGGGAAGGCGCGGCGCAGTTGGTCACATCGTGCTCAGTGGCCAGGTAGGGCCAAGAAGTCGATCAGCAAGGCGTGTCGGCCCAGCGGTCGGGCCCACGGCTCAGCCGCTCGTCCCCACATCGTTGTTGGGCGCGCCGTCGCCGGCCGGCGGGAGGTCGCCGCGTTCGACCGGCTGCCCGGCGTCGCCCCGCGCGGGTGGCAGTACGGCATCGAGCTCCGCGTCGCTCGCGGCGTGCGCCGCCTCGGCCGCCTCGCGGAGGGTGCGGCGGTCCACGGTCCCCGTGTCGGCGTTGAGCCGCACCAGCCGGCCGTCCACCTCGGTCGCGTACTCGTGCTGCGTGCCGCCCGTGCGGTACCAACTCGCGCCGTCCGCAACGCACTCGACAGCGCCGTCCGTGCCGCCGCTGCCGACGCCGAGCGGTGTCTTCGGGCAGAGCGCCGCGTCCATGGAGCCCTTGTCGACACCGAGACGTATCTGCGCGCCCGTCCCCTGCTTGACGTATGTCGCCGAGAACCCGTCGGCCCCGAGCACGCCCACGGACTGCTTGGCCACCTCGTAGCCCGGCACCTCGGTGACATAGACGTTCTCGATCGCCACTTGGGCGGCACGCGCGCGTGCCTCCAGTTCGGCCCGGTCGACTCCGCTTCCGGCGGTTTCGCTGCCGCAGGCGACCGATACGAGGGTCACCACGGCCGTGACGGTCACAAGGGGGCGCGGCAGCCGCGCGGCAGGCTTCATGACGGTCATGGTGCCGCAGGGTGATCCCCGCTCCGGGCGTGTGTGTCCTGATCGTTGCCACCGAGAGGAGGCTCACCCGTCCAGTAGCTTGAGTCTCCCTCGGGGGGAGACATCAGGGTGGGGGCATGAACGGCGACGCGCTCTTCTCGATCGGCGAAGTGGCCCGGCGGACCGGCTTCACGGTCAAGACGATCCGGTTCTACTCGGATCGCGGGATCGTGTCGCCCGCTGGACGTAGCCCGGCCGGCTACCGCCTCTACAGCTTCGACGCCATCGCCCGTCTCGGCCTCGTGCGGACTCTGCGCGACCTGGGGCTGGATCTTGCCACCACTCGCAAGGTGATGGACCGGGAGCGCTCACTGCCGGAAGTGGCGGCGGCTCACGCCGATGCGCTCGCTGTGCAGATCCGCACCCTGGGCATGCGGCGCGCGGTGCTGATGGCGGTGGCCGAACGCGGCTCCACCCCGGAGGAGACAGCCCTCATGCACACGTTGACACAGCTTTCCGAAGACGGACGCCGACGCCTGATCGGCGACTTCCTCGACGCCGTCTTCGGCGGACTCGGTGACGGCCCCGGCATGGCGGGGGCCATGCGGTCGATGACGCCGGAACTGCCCGTTGACCCAGATCCGGAGCAGATCAAGGCGTGGGTGGAACTGGCCGAACTGTCCCAGGACCCGGCCTTCCGGGCCGCCGTCCGACGGCCGGCCGAGGACCTGGCAGCCCAGTACGCCCGCACCGGCGCACGGACCCCGCACCGGGATCTCGGCGCGACCGTCCGTGACCTCGTGGGCCCGGCCCTCGCCGGCGGGGTAGGACCGGAGTCGCCCGAAGCCGATCCGGTCGTCGCGGCGCTCACAGCACATTGTGCGAATGCCCTGAGCCGTGCCGACGACGTCGACCTCCGCCGTCATCTGCTGACACGGCTGGAGGAGTTGCACGACGCCCGTAGAGAGCGGTACTTCGAGCTGTTGGCGATCATCAACGGCTGGCCGGCTCCGGAAGCTCTCGCGCCGGTGCTCGCATGGTCCGTCCAGGCCCTGCGGGTCCGGCTGCCCCGCCGCGGACTGCCGCGCAGCGGATGACCGGCCCGGTCGCGCGCCGTGCGGGGACGTCATCGCCTCGTCGGCGGTTCAGGTGGTTCCAGCCGTTCCAGCCGTTGCTGCCGCTCCAGCCGTTCCAGCAGGTCCGCGAGGCCGGGGTTCCGGCCCGCCGGTCCGTCGCGTCACGTCGCCCGGAGGACGGGCGTCCGGCCGGATGCGGCCGCCAGGTGCCCGCCGTACGGTGGGACCGCACCGGGTTCCACCGACGTCGGGAGAGGGAATGGCCGGGGAGATCTCGTTCTTCGAACTGGGCGTCGCGGACTCCGAGCGGGCCCGGACCTTCTACGCCGGGCTGTTCGGCTGGACCTTCGAGGCCGGGACGACGGAGGGCGGCGGCTACTCGATCCGCACCCCCGGTGTCCCCGGCGGAGTGCACGGAGGGGACCCCGGAGCCGGCCCGTACGTCTTCTTCCGCGTCGACGACATGCAGGCGGCCGTCGCCCGCGTGCGCGAGCTCGGCGGCACGGTCGACGACATCGACGTCGGCGGCGACGAGGACTCGGTCGCCCGCTTCGGCCGTTTCCAGCTGTGCCACGACGACCAGGGCTCGCCCTTCGGCCTCCACCAGCCACCGGCCGGCAGCTGACGCGCACCTTCGAACACGCGCCGCCCGCGCCGCCCGCCACTCCGGTGACGCCCCCCGCCTCAGCCGATGCGGCGGTAGCGGCGCTCCGGGCGGCCCGTACCGCCGTAGCGGAGCGTCACCTCGGCCCGGCCCGTCTCCGCGAAGTACTCCAGGTACCGCCGCGCGCTCACCCGTGACAGGGAGCCCGCCGCCGCGCACTCGGAGGCCGAGAGATCGCCCGGGTGCTCCCGCAGGATGCGCTCCACCAGCTCGGCCGTGTGCGGGGCGAGGCCCTTGGGGAGCTCGCGGGAGCCGGGCGGTCGGGTGCCGAAGATCTGGTCCACGTCCTCCTGGCGCGCCTCGTCCAGCCGGTCGAGGCGTGAGCGCAGCGCCGCCACATGCCGGAGCTGCTCATGCAGTGCGGCCTGGTTGAAGGGCTTGATCAGGTAGTGCAGCGCGCCCGCGCGCAGCGCGGAGCGGACCACGGCCGCGTCCCGTGCGGCCGTGATGAACAAGGCGTCGGCGCTCGGCCGGCCGGGATCACGTTCCTCCGCCGCCCGCAGCTCCCGGAGCACCGTGATGCCGTCCATGTCGGGCAGGTAGATGTCGAGCAGTACGAGGTCGGGCCGCAGCCGCTCCGCGGCGCGCAGCGCCTCGCCGCCGCTGTGGGCCACCCCGGCGACCGTGAAGCCCTCCGCCTGGGACACATAGCGGCTGTGCAGCTTGGCGACCATGAAGTCGTCGTCCACCACCAGCACCTTTGTCACGCCGCCACGCTAAGCCGCGACCACAAGGACCACAACGTCCGTTGATTCCGGAAGAGAGACAGCTTCTTAACGCGCAGGCAACATGTGGGCCACTTCACACATCTACGACGAGAGGCGATCCCGTGCGACTGCGCACCCCCATTGCCCTGCTCGGGGCGGCACTGCTGGTGCTCGTGGGGCCGCCGCTGCTCACCTCGGGCAGCGGCGCAGAAACCGGTACCCAGATCCCCGGTCTGCGGTTCATGGTTCCCAACACCCCCGGTGGCGGCTACGACATCACCGCCCGCACGGCCGCCAAGAACGCCGAGGACGCAGGGCTCACCCACAACATCGAGGTCTTCAACCTGCCCGGCGCCGGCGGCACCGTCGGCCTGACCCGGCTCGTCGGCGAGCACGGCAACGGCAAGCTGGCCATGTCCATGGGTCTCGGCGTCGTCGGCGCCGTACACACCAACAAGTCGCCGAAGACCCTCGCCGACACCACACCGATCGCCCGGCTCACGGAGGAGCAGGACATCGTGGTGGTCGCCAAGGACTCCCCGTACAAGAACATCGGCCAGCTGATCGACGCGTGGAAGAAGAACCCCGGCAAGCTTCCGGTCGGCGGCGGCTCCTCGCCCGGCGGGCCCGACCACCTCGCGCCCATGTTGATGGCGCAGGCCGCCGGGATCGCGCCCAAGTCCGTCAACTACATCCCGTTCGACGGCGGTGGTGAGCTGCTCGCCTCCATCCTCGGCAACAAGGTCGCCTTCGGGGTCTCCGGCGTCGGCGAGTACCTCGACCAGATCAAGTCGGGCGAGCTGCGGCTGCTGGCCGTGACCGGGCCGAAGCGGGTCCCCGGTCTGGACGCGCCCACCCTGCGTGAGGCCGGGCTCGACACCGAATTCACCAACTGGCGCGGCATCGTGGCACCGCCGGGCCTCACCGACGGCGAGCGCGACAAGCTCATCGGGCTGGTCACGAAGCTGCACGAATCGAAGCAGTGGCAGGACTCCATGAAGAAGAACGGCTGGGACGACGCCTTCCTCACCGGCGACAAGTTCGGCGACTTCCTCGACGAGCAGGACGACAGCGTCGACCAGGTGCTGAAGGAGCTGGGGCTGTGAGCTCGACCACGTCCACGACCAAGACCCCGGACAGGCGTGCCTGGCTGCGGGAACACTCCGAACTCGGTGTCGGCGCGCTGCTCCTCGTCATCGGCGTCCTCGTCCTGACCGACGCGCTCACCATGGACGTCGACATCGCCCAGCGCGGGCCCGTCGGACCCACGACCGTGCCGATCGCCGTCGGTGTCGGCCTGCTGGTCGTCGCCGTCCTCCTCGCCGTCGACGTGCTCAGAGGCGGCCGGGGCGAGGCGGAGGGCGGCGAGGACATCGACCTCTCCGAGCCGAGCGACTGGCGGACCGTGCTGCTGCTCGCCGGTGTCTTCCTCGCGAACGCGGTCCTCATCGGGCCGCTCGGCTTCCCGGTCTCGGGGGCGCTGCTCTTCTGGGGCTCCGCCTACGCGCTCGGCAGCCGGCGCATCGACCGCGATCCGCTGATCGCGGCCGTCCTCTCCGTCGTCACCTACTTCGTCTTCAACAATCTGCTCGGCGTCCCGCTGCCCGGCGGCCCGCTGATGGGAGTGCTCTGATGGATTCCCTGAACTCCCTTCTCGACGGCTTCGGGACGGCGCTCACCCCGATCAACCTGCTGTGGGCGGCGATAGGCGTCCTGCTGGGCACGGCCATCGGCGTGCTGCCCGGCATCGGCCCCGCCATGGCGGTCGCGCTGCTGCTGCCGGTGACGTACGGGCTGGAGCCGACCGGCGCCTTCATCATGTTCGCCGGCATCTACTACGGAGCCATGTTCGGTGGCTCCACGACGTCGATCCTGCTCAACACGCCCGGAGAGAGCGCGGCGGTCGTCGCCGCGATCGAGGGCAACCCGATGGCCAAGGCCGGGCGCGGCGCACAGGCGCTGGCGGCCGCGGCGGGCGGCCACTTCGCCGGCGGCATGATCGGCACGGTCCTGCTGGTCGCCCTCGCACCGACCGTCGCCGAGCTGGCCGTCGACATCGGCGCGCCCGACTACTTCGCCATCATGGTGCTGGCATTCATCGCGGTCACCTCGGTCCTCGGCTCCTCGAGGATCCGCGGCCTCGCCTCCCTGCTCATCGGTCTCACCCTCGGCCTCGTCGGCCTCGACCAGATGACCGGTCAGCAGCGCCTCACCTTCGGCTCCCTCCAGCTCGCCGACGGCATCGACGTCGTCATCGTCGCGGTCGGTCTCTTCGCCATCGGCGAGGCCCTGTGGGTCGCCGCCCATCTGCGGCGCAACAGCGGTGACGCGATCCCGGTCGGCAGGCCGTGGCTGGCGAAGTCCGATGTGAAGCGCACCTGGAAGCCGTGGCTGCGCGGGCCCGTCATCGGATTCCCGTTCGGCGCGATCCCGGCGGGCGGTGCGGAGATCCCCACCTTCCTGTCGTACGTCACGGAGAAGCGGCTCTCCAAGCACAAGGACGAGTTCGGCAAGGGTGCCATCGAGGGCGTGGCCGGACCGGAGTCCGCGGCCTCCGCCTCCGCGGCGGGCACGCTCGTCTCCATGCTCACGCTCGGCCTGCCCACGACCGCGGTCGCGGCTGTCATGCTGGCCGCGTTCCAGCAGTACGGCATCCAGCCCGGACCGCTGCTCTTCGAACGTGAACCGGACCTGGTGTGGGGCCTGATCGCCTCGCTGTTCGTCGGCATGGTGCTGCTGCTCGCGCTGAACCTGCCGCTCGCGCCGCTCTGGGCGAAGCTGCTGCGCATCCCGCGTCCGTACCTGTACGCCGGCATCCTGTTCTTCGCGGCGGTGGGCGCGTACGCGGTCGGCGGCGAGGCGATCGATCTGGTGATCCTGCTGATCATCGGTCTCATCGGCTTCGGCATGCGCCGCTACGGCCTTCCCGTGCTGCCCGCCGTCATCGGTGTGATCCTCGGCCCGGCGGCCGAGCAGCAGCTGCGCCGCGCGCTCCAGATCAGCGACGGCAGCGCCGTCGGGCTCGTCAACACGCCGTTCTCGGTGACGGTCTATGCCGTGATCGTGGTGCTGCTGGGCTGGCCGTGGCTGAAGAAGCTCTTCGTCAGGAACCGATCGGCCGCCTAGGCGCGAAGTCGTACGACACGAAGCCGTGAGGGCATGAGGAGGTGAGGGGCGGGGCCCCACCCGGGCCCCCCCCCCCCCCCCCCCCCCCCGCACCCACAACCGGCGCAGGGCCGGACCGGCCCCCGGTTAGAGCGCCGACAGGGGGCGTTCAGCCCCGGCCCCCCCCGTGGGGTGGCGGGCGCC
>NZ_JBIVAU010000011.1:0-242721 GCF_044745705.1 Streptomyces sp. NPDC086835 | reverse complement strand
GGGGGTGCGGGGGGGGGGGGGGGGGCTTAACAAGCTCTTCCCCAGCCCCCCCGGGCCCCCCGCGCCCCCGCCCCCCCCCCCCGCGCCCGGGCGGGCCGGGGGGGGGGGGGGGGGGGCCCCCCCCGGGGCCCCGCCCCTCACCGTGTCACCGGTCCAGCAACTGCGTGAAGCTGCCTGTCCGGGCCCGCTGTTCGAGCTCGTCGAGGGCTCGTACGGCCTCGGCCGCCGCGTTGGGGTCGCGGTCGCCAAGACCGCTCTCCTCGAACTCGTCCTCGTCCAGCCGGAGGATCTCCTCGCCGTCCGCGGACACCCACAGGTCGAGGTCCAGGTCCTCGACGCTCAGCCCGCCGGCCTCGTCGAACTCGGCGGGCCGTGTGATGTCGCAGTACCAGCCCTTGAGCACGCCGTCGGCCGTGCGGACCTCTTTCACCGAGTACCAGCGGTCCCGCCAGTAGTGCTCGGTGAACACATCGCCGGGCTCGAAGCGTACGAAGCCGAAGTCACGCACCCCGGGAGCCGCCCACAGGGCCCGGACCGTGACATGTGTGCCGTCGTCGGAGAGCAGGTCCGCCGGATAGCGGATCTTCGTCGCCCCCGCCTTGATCAGCCGTACCTCAATCGAGGGTGCGGACATGGCGGACCTCCGACGCGCAGATCTCGTACCCGAACCACTTGTTGATCGCGAGCATGGGGCCGTTCTCGCCGTCGTTGCTCGTGAACGCGTCGGTGTAGCCCGCCGCCCGGGCGCGGCGCAGCGAGTCGGTCTTGGCGAGCTTGGCGTACCCCTTGCCGCGGTGGGCGCGCATCGTGCCCGTCATGCCGGACAGATAGCGGGTGCCGCCGTCCGTCATGGCGGCCGTGTACGCGGCGACCTCGCCGTCGGCCATCACCACGGAGCTCAGCCGCCGGTCGAGCAGCGGGTGGTTCCAGGTGTGGCTCAGCCAGTCCTCGTAGTCGTCGAAATCGGTGGGGATGTCGCTCGGTTCGTCCGACGTGGCCTCCGCGTCCGCCTCGAACATCGGCCGCGGGTCCGCCTCGAAGTCGGCGGCGGTCCGCAGCTCCACGCCCGGGGGCAGCGCGGCCGGCTCCGGGAGCGGCCCGTTCGCCAGATCGAGTCGCTGGAAGTGCGCCGGGCGGGTCGGTCGGTAGCCGCGCTTCTCGGCGAACGCGAGGTTCCGCGGCTCCTGCAGCACCCACGCGTACACCTTCGTCGCACCCTCCGCCCCGAGATGCTCCTCCGCGACGCGTAGCAGCAGCCCGCCCGCGCCGTGGCCCTGATGGTCCGGATGGACGTGCGGGGTGACGAAGGCCTGCCCGGGCTCGGCCGCGTCGTACGCGATGCCGACATGGGCCGTGCCGATCAGCTCCCCGTCCTTCTCTGCGACCAACAGCCGGTACTTCTTCGCCGGGTTGGCGTTCTCGACCTCGAAGAGGACCGACTCCGGTGTCATCACCTCGAACGGCAGCGACGCGCGACGCACCCGCGTCACGGCTTCGGCGTCCTCGGGGCGGAAATCACGGACGATCACAGTCATGGGCAGGCACGGTACGCGCCGAAGGGCACGATCGCCCGGGAATTTCCGGGCGGTGCGAGAATCGGCCGGTGACCTTGAACATCACCATCGACGCCGACGCGCCCGACGCGCCCTACGAGCAACTGCGCGCGCAGATCTCCGAGCAGGCGCGTTCGGGCGTGCTGCCCGTGGGCCACCGGCTGCCGACCGTCCGCGGGCTCGCGGAAGAGCTCGGGCTCGCGGCCAACACCGTGGCGAAGGCGTACCGGGCGCTGGAGGGGGACGGCGTCATCGAGACGCGTGGCCGCAACGGCACGTTCGTCGCGGCGGCGGGTGACGCGGCGGAGCGGCGGGCGGCGGCGGCCGCGACGCAGTACGCGGCCGAGGCACGCCGCCTCGGGCTGAGCCGGGCGGCGGCGGTGGAGGCGGTGCAGGCGGCGCTGCGGGTGGCGTACGACGGGGAGGCGTGACGGGGCCCTGCCGCGCGCGGGCGGCGCCTGCGGCGGGCTTGTTCCCCGCCTCTTCCCCTAGGGCCTGGCGGCCGTGGGGGGGGACCCACTTCCCGGATCGGAGCAAGCCCCGGGCCCGTACGGCCTTCGGCCGTGCCCTCACGCCGGGCGGGCTGGAAATGCCGCTGCGAGGCATCCAGCCCGCCCGGCGGAGGCAGATTCAGCCCCGCTGGGGGTCCCTCCCACGCCCGCCAGGGCGTAGGGCGAGTTCGAGGCGCGGGTGCGGGGGCAGAGCCCCCGAACAGAGCCCCCGAAAACACCGCCTGGAGCGCGGTACGGGTCCGGGCCCAGCCCGGATGTGTGACCGGGCCCCCGCCCATGGGCGGGCCGACTTTGCGCCTCAGGTTCCCGACGCGGGGCCCGGCGGAAGGTGGACGGTCATGATCAGGTGGCAGGTTCCGGTGCCGGATCCGCGGTAGGTGTGGGGGGCATCGCCGTCGAACGTGGCGGTCTGGCCGGATTCAACGATGTGCTCGGTGCCGTCGACCACCAGGGTCATCCGGCCGGAGGTGACGCTGACGGTTTCCACGACCCCGGCCTGATGGGGGTGGCTGGGGTATTCCTCGCCCGGTTCCAGCTGCCAGCGCCAGACCTCGACAGGAGCCGGGCCCGAGGTCGTCAGCATGAGCCTCGCCTCGCTGCCCTGCGCTCCGGTCCACAGCGGCGCGACGGCGTCGGCTGTCACGACGCGGACGCGTCCTTCGGGTGACCCCTCCATCAGGGCGGACACGGAGACGCCGAGCGTGTCGGCCAGCCGTACGAGGGTGCCGAAGTTGGGGTTGCCCTGAGCTTTCTCCAGGCCTACCAGGGCACCTTTGCTGACCTGGGCGCGGCGGCTGAGTTCGTCGAGGGACAGCCCCGCGCGGTTGCGGGCCGTCCTGACGTTGTGCGCGAGCGTCCGCAGGGCTGCGGCCGTCTCGGCCATCCGATCACCATCCTCGGGTCCGGGTCACTGGAATGCACCGTACGGTCAATCGGTTGACATGGGTCGGTCGTTCCGTTGTACGGTTCAGTCGTTCCGTTGAAATAGTAAGGGATGTACGTACCGTGATCGCTCTGCTGCTGGCCCTGGGCAGCTCCCTCGCCTACGGATGCGCCGATTTCCTCGGTGGTCTCGGCGCCCGTAAGGCCCATGTGCTGCGCACCGTGATGATCGCGGCCCCGGCCAGCCTTGTGGTCGAGCTGCTGCTGTGGCCGGTGCTCGGTGCCTCCTTCAGCCCCGGCGCCCTCGCCTGGGGCGCCGCTTCCGGCGTCGCCTCGGCCGCCGCGTTCGCCCTGCTCTACCGCACCCTGGCGATCGGCCCGATGAATGTGCTCTCGCCCGTGACCGCCCTGGTGTCCGCCGTGCTGCCCGTCGGCGTGGGCCTGCTGCAGGGCGAGCACCTGGCGACGGCCGGACTGGTGGGCCTGCCGCTCGCGTTGGTGGCGGTCGTGCTGGTCAGCGCCGGACACGGCGCCGGGTCGGCGCGCCCCTCCCGTACCGCGCTGCTGCTGGCCTTCGGGGCGGGCGCCGCGATCGCCCTTCAGCTGATCTTCCTGCACCAGGCGCCGTCCGACAGCGGAGTGGCGCCGTTGATCGTCGGCCGGGCGGTCGCCTCGGCCCTCACCCTGGCCGCGGCCGGCCTGATGTACCGCAAGCTGGGCTCCGAGCGGCCCGCCTACGCCATGTCTGCAACAGCCGGCGTGCTGGACTCGGTGGCGAACCTGCTGTTCCTGCTCGCCGCCCGCAGCGGGGACCTCGCCGTCGTCGCCGTGATCACCGCCCTCTACCCGGCCGGCACCGTCCTGCTCGCCCGCAGCGTGCTCGCCGAACGCATCCACCGCGGCCAGCTCGTCGGCCTGGGTGCCGCCGCCGTCGCCGTCAGCCTCCTCGCCCTGACCTGATCGGTCAGCCCCCGCCAGCACCGACCACGTACGGAGAGAAGCATGTTCATCCAGCCCTGGGACGCCGGCCTGGACGAAGCCGAATGGCAGGCCTGGATCGCCGAAGGCCACCACTTCGGACAGCTCACCGTCAACGGCCTGCCCGGCCACCCGCCCGTCGCCGTCCCCACCCACTTCACCAGCGAGACCGGCCACCTCCTGGTCCACCTCGCCCGGCCCAACCCGGTCTGGAAGGCGATCGAGAACGACCCTGATGTCCTGTTCACCGTCTTCGGCGACTACGCCTTCATCCCCGGCCCCTGGCGCGCGAAGGCCGGTACCCCGCCCACCGACGGCGTCCCCACCAGCTACTACACGGCCGTCCAGTTCACCTGTCGCGCGCACATCGTCGACGACCCCGAGGCCAAGGCCGAGCTGCTCCGCCGCCAGCTCGCCCACTTCCAGCCCGACGGTGACCACGCACCCGTCGCCGTCGACCAGCCGCCCTACGGACGGATGCTGCCCGGCATCCGCGGCCTGCGCCTGGAAGTCACAGACGTGCGGGCCAAGTTCAAGTACGACGACCACAAGCCCGTCGAGCACCGCACCGCCGTCGCCGACCGCCTCGCCGAACGCGGCCAGGGCCTCGACGCCCCCACCGCGCGCCAACAGCGCCGCCGCCTGGACCGCATCGGCCCCTGGCAGCCCTGACCATCGACGCCCCTACGTGCACACTTGCGGAACCTGCCCACGCCGCACGCCGAGCAGACCACCGTGCACTACATCAGCGCGGCACGACCCCGAGCCACCACCACCTGAGACGTCGGCCCGACGCCGGGGCGTGACGCGCCACGGAATCATCACCGTCAGAGGTAGAGGCCCGCGTCCGGGCCCGGCGTCTGGGAGGGGACCGACGCCGGTGTCGTCCCGCGGCGGAGCGCGTACAGCTCCGCCAGCGTCGCGCCCTCCCGGTTCACGCCCTTCTCCGTGCCGAGCCAGGCCACCGACTCCTCGCGGGTCAGCGGGCCGACCTCGATGCGGGCCAGGCAGCGCCCGGGGCGGACGACCGCCGGGTGGAGGCGTTCGAGGTCCTCGTTGGTGGTGACGCCCACCAGGACGTTGCGGCCCTGACCGAGCAGACCGTCCGTCAGGTTGAGCAGGCGGGACAGGGCCTGGCCCGCCGTGTGCCGTGCCTCGCCGCGGATCAGCTCGTCGCAGTCCTCCAGCAGGAGCAGCCGCCAGCGTCCCTTCGAGGTGCCCTCGTCCTCACCGATCGCGATGTCCATCAGGTAGCCGACGTCGTTGAACAGCCGCTCCGGGTCCAGGACGCAGTCGACCTGGCACCAGTCGCGCCAGGAGCGGGCCAGGGTCCGCAGCGCGGACGTCTTGCCCGTGCCGGGCGGTCCGTGGAGCAGCAGCAGCCGGCCCGCGATGTCGTCGGGTGTCACCTTCATCAGCCGGTCCATCGCGTCGGCGACGGGCGCGGTGTAGTTCGCCCGGACCTCTTCCCATGTGCCGGCCGCGATCTGCCGTGTCGTACGGTGCGGGCCCCGCCGCGGCGAGACGTACCAGAAGCCCATCGTCACGTTCTCCGGCTGCGGCTCCGGTTCGTCGGCCACGCCGTCGATGGCCTCCTTGAGGGTCTTCTCCGCGAGATCGGAGCTGACCGCGGTGACGGTGACGTCCGCGCCGCGGTTCCAGCGGGAGACCAGCAGCGTCCAGCCGTCGCCCTCGGCGAGCATGGCGCTGCGGTCGTCGTCGCGCGCCGAGCGCAGCACCGTCGCCCCGGACGGCAGCATCGTCGCGCCGGGCTTGACGCGGTCGATCGAGGAGCTGAACGAGTACGGCTGCTCGCCCGTCGCGAAGCGACCGAGGAACAGCGCGTCGATGACGTCAGAGGGTGAGTCACTGTCGTCGACGTTGAGCCGGATCGGCAGCGCGTCCTGAGGGTTGGCAGACATGGCGCCCATGATCCGGCACGGCCCCGGCCGCCGCACGGTGTTTTGCCCGGTGCGGCGGCACGGACCCGTTCAGCGGCGCGCCCGGGCGGAGGGCGTGAGCGCGTTCAGGTGCCCGGCGGCCCGGCGGGCCCGGCGCACGACGGCGTAGCCCTTGGTGAGGGCCCGGTCCTTCGCGAAGTTCCTGACGAGGGCGCGTCCTTCGACGAGCCGTTCGAACTCCGCCGGCCCGGTGCTGCGCCGTACTGTCAGCCGCCGCAGCGCGTACGGTCCCTGGCGCCGCCCCGCCAGGGTGTTGCCGACGGCGAGGGACTGCGCGAATCCGGCCGCGCGGACGGCGTCGCGCACCCGCCGGTCGGAGTAGCCGTAGGGGTAGGCGAACGAGACGGGCGCGGTTCCCAGTTCCTGGGCGATGACGTCCCGGCAGTGGGCCGTCTCGTGGACGAGACGCTCCCCGTCGAGCTGGTCCAGCTGGGGGTGGGTGTGGGAGTGGCCACCGATCTCCGTCCCCGCCGCGGCCAGTTCACGCACCTGGTCCCAGTCGAGCATCGTGTCCGGCGCGCCGCCTTCGTCGTGCTTTCCCCGCAGCCAGCCGGTGGAGACGAACACGGTGGCCGCGAAGCCGTGTGCGGCGAGGACGGGGAGGGCGTGCCGGTGCACCCCCTCGTAGCCGTCGTCGAACGTGATCAGCACGGGCCGGTCGGGCAGCGGCCGGCGTCCGACCGAACGCCAGGCGTCGCCGAGTTCGGCGGTGGTGACGGGGGTGAACCCGCGTTCCGCCAGCATCCGCATCTGGAGTGCGAAGGACCGGGGCGCGACCGAGAGGCCGTACGCGGCAGGAGCGGGCCGCTCCCCGACGGCGTGGTACATCAGTACGGGCACCGGCTCGTTCACCGCGCGGCCTCCGACGGCGCAGTGTTCGCGATCGGCCCGGACGAGAACGCCGCGACGCCCCTGCGGGCCCGCATGCCACCGGCCACGTACCCGGCCGCGGCCGCCGCGACTCCCGCGACGATCGCGCCCGCCCGGCGCGCGCCGTCGTGCCTGCCGAGGGCGGCGTCGCGCAGCCCGCGGGCGACGCCGGCCGGCAGGACCCGGGTGGTGTAACGGCGTTCCGACTCGAGTCCTTTGCCCGCCCCGACGCTGCGGGCGACGAGCGCCTTGGACAGTCCCTCCGCGTAGCTGCGGCTGCCGAAGTAGCGGAACCGCTCACGCGCGGCGGGGACCCGGTGGTGGATGATCGCGCGATCGTCGATCAGCAGCACCGCGTCCGGCAGCGCCCGGGTGAGCCTGATGCACAGCTCGGTCTCCTCGCACCCCAGCGGCCGCCGGTCGCCGTCCCGCCCGATGCCGGTGGCGAAGCCGCCGCAGGCGTCGAACGCGGCGCGCCGGAAGGAGGCGTTGCCGCCGAGGACGTTGCGGACTCGGACCTTCCCGGGCGGCAGGCCCCGGTAGGTGCAGCCGACGACCCAGTCGAACTCCTCCGGGAACCAGGCGGGTCTGCGGCCGGACGCCCACGCGGGCAGGGTGCGCCCGCCGACGGCCATGACTTGCTCGTCGTCGTAGCCCTCGGCGAAGTACCGCAGCCAGTCCGGTTCGGCCACGGCGTCGTCGTCGAGGAAGGCGACGAAGTGGCCGAGGGACGCGGCGATCCCGGTGTTGCGGCCGGAGGAGAGGCCGCGGGGGCCCGCGTTGGCGAGCACCCGCACCTCCCGTTCCCCTTCGTACCGGTCGCGTAGCCGCCCGAGCAGCGCCGGGTTGTGGTCGACGACGAGCAGCGTCTCGAGGGCCGGCAGCGTCTGCCGTCCGACCGAGGCGACCGCCGTGAGGATGTCCTCCCAGCGGTCCTCGGTGTACGCGCAGATCACCACGGAGAAGTCGCGGCCCTCGGCCCCCGGGCTCAAGACACCTCTCCCCGGGCGGTCGTGACGCCGATGGCCGCGGGCCGGCGGCGCGCGCCACGCCGTACACCCTTCTCCTGGAGGATCACCCTGAGGACCCGCAGTCCGTCCCGCACGGCCCGCAGGTTGCTGACGCCGTGGATGCGGACGTACTCGTGGCTCGGGACCTCCTGGACCCGCAGTCCGGCCTTGACCACGCGTATGTTCATCAGGGTCTCGATCTCGAAGCCGGTGCAGTCCAGGGCGATCTCGTCGAGGCAGTGCTTCCAGAAGGCGTTGTAGCCGTAGCACAGGTCGGTGTAGCGGGCGCCGAACTTGGCGTTGACGACCGCGCACAGGGCCCGGTTGCCCAGCCTGCGCACCCGGGTCATGTCGTCCGTGCCGCCGCCGTTGGCGAAGCGGGAGCCCTTGGCGAAGTCGGCGCCGGAGACCAGGGCGGAGACATAGGAGACGATCTCCTGTCCGTCGGCGGAGCCGTCGGCGTCGACCATCACGATGATGTCGCCGGTGCAGGCGGCGAATCCACTGATGAGGGCGTCGCCCTTGCCTTTGCCGAGCTGCTGGACGACCTTGACCCCGGGCCACAGGTCGCGGGCCACCTCCACGGTGCCGTCGGTGGAGTTCCCGTCGACGAGCACCACTTCGTGGATCCAGTCGGGCAGCGTCTTGAAGACGTACGGAAGGTTCTCCGCCTCGTTCATCGCGGGAATCACCACGCTCACGGGCGGGGTGATGGCCAGGTGCGACGAGATGGGCCGGTATCTGGCCGACGGGCGGGCGAGTTCGTTCACCGGATCTTGTCCCGGGGCTGCCGGGTGCAGGACTGAGCTCATGGCCTTCGTTCCCTCTCTCCACCGGTGGACCGCCCTCCCCAGGGCGGTCCGGATGAGTGTCCGGTTCGAAAGGGGGGTGTTCTGCTCGTCGGCCCATGGCGAAGTGCCGCTCCGTGCTGGGTCGGTCGAGCCGGCATCACTGGCCGAGCGGTCCACGGCCCGTCATGGACGCGAGCGTGGAACCGGCACGGCACCCCCCTGCCGTAACACCCGTCCGGTGTCCATCGCGGTGCCGTTGCCCTCCCCTGAGCCGCTTGCGTGATGGACCGGTGCGGGTGGATGTACGACGGTATTGATGATTGGGACTGTATGACAAGACCGTGTCAGAGAGGCCGGTTTTCATCTTTTTTGACGGTGAATCAGCCGTCCGGTGCGGTGCTGTCCCAACCGCACCACTGACTCGTCAGTAACAATTCTTGGCATGGACACTTCCGGTGAACTCTGTCCCCTGGTACGAAAGTTGAGGCAGAGATCCTGCTATAGGGAGGTTCCATGAAACTGTCCCGAGCCGCGGCATTCTCCTCCTCACTCCTCCTCGGCGCCGTTCTCGCTCTCACTGGAGCAGGTCAGGCGCAGGCCGACCCGACCATCCAGTCCCTGGACTACGTGGCCCTCGGCGACTCCTACTCCTCCGGCGTGGGAGCAGGCAGCTACGACAGCGCGAGCGGCAACTGCAAGCGCAGCACCCGGGCCTTCCCCAAGCTCTGGGCCAACGCGAACTCACCCTCGTCGTTCGCCTTCACGGCTTGCTCGGGCGCCCGTACGGGTGATGTCACGGCGAGTCAGCTCGGTCCCCTCAACTCGTCCACCGATCTCGTCTCCCTCACCGTCGGCGGCAATGACGCGGGCTTCGCCGACGTCATGACCACCTGCGTCCTGCAGTCCGAGTCCACCTGTCTGAACCGGATCGCACAGGCCAAGGCGTACGTCGACTCGACGCTGCCTGGAAAGCTCGACCAGGTGTACTCGGCGATCAGTGCCAAAGCTCCGGCGGCGCGGGTCGTCGTCCTCGGCTATCCCCGTTTCTATAAGCTGGGCGGCAGCTGCCTCGCCGGCCTCAGCGAGAACGAGCGGTCCGCCATCAACGGCGCCGCCGACCACCTCAACGCGGCGATCGCCAAGCGCGCGGCCGACCACGGCTACGGCTTCGCGAGCGTCGTGGGGACGTTCACCGGCCATGAGATCTGCTCCGGTTCCGCCTGGCTGCACAGCGTCAACTGGCTGAACATCGGGGAGTCGTACCACCCGACCGCGGCCGGCCAGTCCGGCGGCTATCTGCCCGTGTTCGACTCCAGCGCCTGACGGCTTCCCGGCCTTCCGTCAGCAGCCCGGTCACGGCAGGTGCGCGGCTTCCGCCGCGGGCCTGCCGTGGTCCTCCGAGACAGGCGCCACGCTCTCAACCGCCTCCGACCAGCAGCCAGACAAGAGCGACGACGAAGAGCAGCAGCAGTGCGACCCCCACGGCCAGGACCGTCGTGGCCCGTTTCGAGTCGTCGCTCTGCGGTGCGGCCGCGGTAGTCACGGCCGCGGGCCGCCCGGGAGGCGACGGGGCCTCCGGCGCGGACCGCGGCCCGGTCTCCGGCGCGGCCGAGGACATGGCCGCCGACACCGGCACGTCCGTGCGCACACCGCCGCCCGCGCTCGCCAGGCGCAACCGGTGCTCGGCCTCCGCGGCGTCGAGCCGCTCCGCCGGATTGCGGTGCAGCAGTTCCGTGACGACCGCGGCCAGGGTGTCCGTCCTGCCCGCCTCCGCCTGCTCGCCGCGGCCGTGGTCCGCGCCGAACGCGGACCGCCCCTCCGTCGCCGCGTGCAGCATCGCCCCGAGCGACCACAGGTCCGACTCGGGGCCAGGGGCGCGGCCCGCCAGTACCTCCGGGGCGCCGAACCCGGGGGAGTCGCGGGCCGTCAGCGCGCCGAAGCCGGTGACCATCACCCGGCCGTCGTTGGCGATCAGCACGTTGGACGGCTGCACGTCCAGGTGCAGCACACCCGCGGCGTGCGCCGCCCGCAGGGCCGCCAGCACCTCCGCCCCGACGTGGGCGGCGCGGCGCGGCGACAGCGGTCCTTCCGCGTCGAGAACGTCGGAGAGCGACAGCCCGCGCACCAGTTCCATCACGATCCACGGCCGGCCGTCCTCCGCCGCCACGTCATGGACGGCGACCACATTGCGGTGCGAGACCCGGCCGGCGGCGCGGGCCGCGTTCTCCAGGTGCTCGTACAGATCCCGGACGTCGCCGGCTCCGAGCGAGGCCGGCGGCTTGACCTCTCTGACCGCGACCTGGCGGTCGAGGACATCGTCGCGGGCCAGCCACACGACTCCCGTTGCGTCCTCGTCCAGCGGGCTCAGCAGGTGGTAGCGGCCGGCGACAAGCCGAACCGCTCCCGGCGTTCCGGGCACCTCGCTCATGGTGAGCCCCCTGTCCGCGACCCGGAGCCGCAAGCCGGTGGAAATCACTTCAAGCTAACTCAACTCCTGGCGTTTCAAGAGTCGTTGATTGGTCATCAGTACGAAGGAAGACCGGAAGTCGCACGCATGCTGTCCAACTCGCCCTGGAATCAGCCGCATTCGGAGAGTAGTTGTCAACCCGCGTACGGGTGTGGTGAATCATGCGGGCGGGATACACGGGTGTCCCGCAGGGGAGATAGGGTTAACCTGCCCGGGCCGGGTGCCTCGTACGGGTGGGGAGTGACATGGAACAGATAACAGTGCGCAGCAGGCCGCGCGTGCCTGCCATCACATGCGGGAGCGGTGCGACGAGTTCGCGTCTCGACCGGCACCTCTCGGTGCTCGGCGGGCCGGCCGTCCCGCAGGTCGAGGCGGCAGAGGCGACGCTGCTGATGCGTGAACTGACCTCGCGCGACGTGACGCGCAGCCGCAGGAGCAAGAGCGCGCGAGTGTCGCTCTTCGCGCCGCTGCGCAGGCTCCGTCGTTCACTGTTCGGCAGCCGCGGCTGACCCGACACCCGGCCGTACCACCCACGGCTCCCACGCGTCGGGACGACCGCGCCCACCCCGCTCAGGCGACCACACCGTCCCGGCGCAGCAGCGCTGCCGCCTCATCCGTCATCCCCAGGCCCCGCAGCAGCGCGTCCGTGTGCTCACCCAGACCGGGAATCGCCCCCATCCGAGCCGGCTCCCCGCCCGGCAGCGTGATCGGGGGCAGCATCGCCTTCAACGGCCCCGCCGGTGAGGCGACCTCGCGCCACCGGTCCCGTGCCGCGAGCTGCGGATGGGCGGCGACGTCCGCCATGCTGTTCAGCCGTGCGCAGGCGATCCCCGCCGCCTCCAGCCGTGCCACCGCGTCCGCCGTGTCCAGCCCTGCCAGGGCCTTGGCCACGGCCGCGTCCGTCCGCTCACGGTTCGCCGTGCGTGACCTGTTGGTCGCGAAGTCGGGGTCGAGGGCCAGTTCCGGCCGGCCCAGGACCTGTTCGGCGAGCCGCCGCCACTCGCGGTCGTTCTGCACGGACAGCAGCACCTGACCGCCGTCGGCGGTCGGATAGGCGTCGTACGGGGAGATGACGGCATGCGCGAGCCCCGTACGGGCGGGCGACTCGCCCCCGTGCATCCCGTGGTGCAGCGGATGCCCCATCCACTCGGCGAGCGCCTCCAGCATGGAGATCTCGACGACGCCGCCGCGGCCGGTCGTCCCCCTGCGCAACAGGGCGGCGAGCACGCCGGAGAACGCGTACATGGCCGCGGCGATGTCGGCCGCCGGAACGCCCGCCTTCACCGGCTCCTCCGCCGTCCCGGTCACCGACACCAGCCCCGCCTCGCACTGCACGAGCATGTCGTAGGCACGCTTGTGCGCGTACGGGCCGCCGGAGCCGTAGCCGGAGATGTCGACGGCGACCAGCCTCGGATGCGCCTCGCACAGCGCGGCGGCGTCCAGTCCGAGCCGGGCCGCCGCGCCCTGCGCGAGGTTCTGTACGAACACGTCGGCGCCGGCGACCAGCCGGTGCACGATGTCGAGGCCACGCGGATCCTTCAGATCCACCGCGATGGACTCCTTGCCCCGGTTGCACCACACGAAGTGCGAGGCCAGACCGCGGGCTGCGGTGTCGTAACCGCGGGCGAAGTCCCCGCCGTCCGGCCGCTCGACCTTGATCACCCGGGCGCCGAGGTCGGCGAGCTGGCGGGTCGCGAAGGGGGCGGAGACGGCTTGCTCGACGGCGACGACGGTGATGCCGTCGAGAGGGAGGGGCAGGGGCGGCGGCTGTGGGCTCATGACAGCCGTGCATATCGTGTAGGTGGCACCTTTGTCACCACCACCAGGCGCGGGCGAGGTCAGGATCGCGTGTAGCGCCGCACCGCGAGCGGCACGCAGACCGCCAGCAGCGCCAGTGACCAGCACACCGCTCCGGCGACCGGATGGGCCACCGGCCAGGCCGCGTCCGCCGACGGGGCCGCGTTGCCGAAGAGGTCCCGCACCGCGGCGGTGACCGCGGAGACGGGGTTCCACTCGGCGACCGTACGAAGTGCGCCCGGCAGCCCGTCGGTCGGCAGGTACGCGTTCGACAGGAGCGGCAGCATGAAGGTCGCGCCGCCCAGCTGCCCCGCCGCCTCCTCGCTGCGCGAGGCGAGGCCGAGGAGGATGCCGGCCCAGGTCGAGGCGAAGCGGAAGAGCAGCAGAATCCCGAACCCGCCCAGGGCATCGAGGGCGCTGCCCTCGATCCGCCAGCCCATCGCGAGGCCGACGAGCAGCAGCGGCACCAGGCCGGCCGCCGCGGCCACGAGATCCGCGGCCGCCTGGCCGAGCGGGACCGCGCCGCGGCTCATGGGCAGCGAGCGGAAGCGGTCCATGACGCCGCGGTGCGAGTCCTGGGCGGCGGTGAACATCCCGGTCATGATGCCGTTCGCGGCGGTCGCCACGAGCATGCCGGGGACCAGGAAGGCCCGGTAGTCCACGCCCGGCATGGCCATCGCGCTGCCGAAGACGTAACCGAAGAAGAGCAGGAAGACGATCGGCATCGTCTGTGTCATGACCGGGATGGCGGGGGCGTGCTTCATGCGCAGCAGGTGGCGGCCGAGGACGGCCGTGCTGTCGAGGACGATTGTGCTCATGCGGCCGGCTCCATCGCCGGTCGGCCGGTGAGGCGCAGGAACACCTCGTCGAGGGTGGGCGGGCGCAGCCCGGCGTCCAGGATCGCGACCCCTGCCGCGTCGAGCTCCCGCACGAGGCGGGGCAGGGTGAGCGTCGAGTCGGTGGTGACGGCCCCGGCGGACCGGCGCTCCGCGTCGAGGACCGGCTCGGAGCCGGTCAGCTGATCGAGGACGGCCGCCGCGGCCGGCAGCGCTGCCTTGTCGAGGACGACCACCTCCGCGTAGTTGCCGATGAGCGCCTTGAGTTCGGCGGGGGTGCCGTTGTGGGTGGCGCGGCCGCCGTCGATCAGTACGACGTCGTCGGCGAGCCGGTCGGCCTCCTCGAGGTACTGGGTGGTCAGCAGCACGGTCGTGCCCTCTTCGGTCAGTTGCCGCACCGCGTCCCAGATCTCGTTCCGGCTGTGCGGGTCGAGACCGGTGGTCGGCTCGTCCAGGAACAGCACCTCGGGGCGCGTGATCAGGCCGGCCGCCAGGTCGAGGCGGCGGCGCATGCCGCCCGAGTAGGTACGGGCGGGCCGGTCGGCGGCCTCCGTCAGCCCGAACCGCTCCAGCAGTTCGGCGGCCCGGGCGCGGGGTGCGCGCAGCAGCCTGGCGAACAGTCGCAGGTTCTCCGCGCCCGTCAGGTCGCCGTCCACCGACGCGTACTGCCCGACGACGCCGATGCGGCGGCGTACGGCGGCGGGATCACGCCGCAGGTCGTGCCCGGCGACCGTGGCGCTGCCGGCGTCGGGCCTGGTCAGTGTGGTCAGGATCCGTACGGCGGTCGTCTTCCCGGCGCCGTTGGGGCCGAGCACCGCGCAGACCGTGCCCCGGGCGACGGCGAGATCGAGGCCGCGGAGGGCGTGGACGTCGCCGAACCGCTTGTCCAGACCCTCACTAAGTACAGCGTACGTAGTTGTCATGAGTCGACCGTACCTCACTACGTACGCTGTACGTAACTAGGATGTGAGGGAGGTGATGATCCATGGCGGGCCGAGCGGCCGAACCGGAAGTGATCTGGGCGCGCCCCGAGCGCACGGGCAGAGGTCCGAAACCGGCATACAGCCGGAGTGACATCGCGGCGGCCGCCGTGCGCATCGCGGACGAGGAGGGCGTCGACGCCCTCTCCATGCGCAAGGTCGCCGCACTGCTGGGCTGCGGCACGATGTCGCTGTACAACTACGTGCCCCGCAAGGAAGACCTGTACGAGCTGATGGTCGACGCGGTCAGCGGGGAGTACGAGCTCGGGGAGCCGTCGGACGACTGGCGCGCGGAAATGCTCGCCCTCGCACATCAGACGCGGGCCGTGATGCTCCGCCATCCATGGCTCGCCCGGGTGATGTCACCGCTGTACGGCTTCAGCCCCAATGTGCTGCGCTACCTCGAGTGGTGCCTGAGCGCGCTGGAGAGCCTGGACGCGCCGTACGGCACGAAGTTCGAGCTGATCGCGATGGTCAACGGCACGGTGATGACGACGGTCGCGAACGAACTCGCGATGGCCGAACGCGCCAGGTCCCTCCCATGGTCGCCGGAGCAGGAACAGGCGGCGCGGCGCGCGTATCTCGCGGGGCAAGTGGCGGGCGGGAACTATCCGCGGCTGGCGGCGGCGCTGGGGGAGGCGGCGGAGCCGGGGGACGCGGAGGAGACGTTCGAGCGGGTGCTGAGGCGGGTGATCGACGCGTTCGCCTGAGGGTGCTGCGGGTGCGTGTCCCTGCGCGGGCGCCTTCCCCTACCCGCCCTTTCCCGCTGTGCCGAATTGGGCAACTTCAGCCCCCGGCGGACGGGCCCGTCACAGGAGGGCGAACTGGCCCTCCGGTCCCTCTTCCTGGTGGTCGAGGACCGACGCCGGGCGGCGGGTCGCCGGCGGTGGGGGCAGGACCCCCGCCGTGCGGAGCTCCGCCGCGGAGATCCGGGGGCCGGCCGACGTCAGCGCCGCCCGTCGCGGTGCCAGTTCCGCCAACAGTGCCAGGACCGTGACCAGCTCCAGCAGCTCGGAGGTCCACTCCTGCGGCCAGGCCGGCGGGCGCAGTGCCTCCAGCGTGCCCGCCTCGCCTGTCGCCGTGCGCCGGTCGAACCAGAGCTCGAGCACCCGGACCCCGCCCACCTCGAAGTCCCACGCCGTCCGCGGGACGGGGGAGATACGGCCGGTGCCGCCGAGGAGCAGGGCCTCGTCCTCGGGGGCGTAGGCGATCGAGTCCGGCCGGGCCGGCAGCCCGGCGCGGACGTAGGGCCGGCGGCCGCCGGGCAGCCGGGGGCGGTCGCCGCCGCGCGCCCCGCGCAGCATGACGCGGATCATCTCGTGGCCGAGTGCCACCCCGGCGGACCAGACGCCGGCGTCCGCCGTCAGGGGCACCACGCATCCGGCGGGGGAGGGCGCCGCGGCCGCGACCGTCCAGGCGGCCAGGTCCTCGGCGTCCACGGGCTGCCCGTACCGCTCGGCCAGCAGACCGGTGAGGCCGGGCGTGATGTTGGGTTCGTGTCCGCCGGGCCGCCGGTACAGGGGCCGGACACGGCCTGGGCGCCCGGCGGGCGAACGGCCGTCCGGCAGCAGGGCGGTGACCACGAGAGCGGGGCCGGCGGCCTTCGGCACGTGTCCCTGCTCGACGACGAACAACTGCCGCTCGTCCCGTACCCGCCACAACTCGGGGCGGGCGACATCGATCAGCCGGTGGTCGGGGATCAGCCACTGTTCGTCGAAGGCACCGTGCAGCACCCGTACGGGCTCAGGGCAGCGGCCGGTCTCGCGCGCCAGGCGTCCCGTACCGGTCGACTGGCCCGGCAGCTGCGCCACCGTGCCGTGCGTCCCCCGGGCCCTGGAGACCCGGAACAGCGTCTCCCGGGTGCCGTCCCCGGCCCGTACGAGGGCGTCCCAGCGGGCTCGCAGGGACGCGGCGTCCGGCGCCATCACCCAGTCCCTGCCCAGCCGCAGCGGGGCCACGGACCAGGGCATGAGGTCGTCGAGCAGCGGCACGTCCTCGGTGAGAGCAGTCACCGTCCGCATGCTAGTCAGGCTCAGTCCGCGGCATCCACGGTGACCGAGAAGGAGAACCTGTCCCCGCGGTAGCGGATGCGGGCCACGTCCACGACCCGGCCGGTGTCGTCGTAGGTCACACCGGTGTAGTGCAGGATCGGGCTCAGCAGCGGCACCCGCAGCAGTTCCGCGGTCCGCGGGTCGGCGAGCCTGGCCTCCACCGTGTCGGTGATCCGGCTGATGCGGACCCCGAGGGCGTCCCGCAGCACCTTGGTCATCGGCCAGCGTTCCAGGTCGGCGATGTCCAGTCCGGCGGCGACGTCGGGATGCAGGGCGTTCTCCGCCCAGTTGGTGGGCTCGCCGCTGTCGCCGTCGCAGCGCAGCCTCCGGTACACCACGACCTCGGCGGCCCCGGGGAAGTGCTCGGCGAGTTCGACCGGCACCGGCTCCGGGCCGTGGCCGAGGACCGTGGTGTGTTCGCCGGACTGCTGGGCGACGATCGCGTCGATCGAACCCAGCAGCCGGCGGGGCGCGCCCCGGCGTGCCCCCGGTTCGATGAAGGTGCCGCGCCGCCGGTGCCGGCTGATCAGGCCCTCCTCCTCCAGCTCCTTGAGCGCCTGACGCATGGTCAGGACGCTCACGCCGTAGTGCTGGGCGAGCTGTTCCTCTGTGGGCAGCCGCAGCGACGCCTCGGGCGTTCGGCCCAGTATCGAGGCGCGCAGGGACTGCGAGACCTGGTACCACAGCGGCAGCTTGCGGTTCAGGACCAGCGAGTCGGGGGCGAAGGAGGTCACGGCATCTCCGTACTACGACGAACTACGACCTGAAGTGGCGCTGAAGACCCTGCCACACGTCGTCGTACCCCATCTGCAGATGGTCGGCGTTCGCCGCCTGGGCGGTCGCGGTCACCGGCCAGCGGGTCTCGAACATGAAGGCAAGCCCGTCGTCGATCTTCTGCGGCTTCAGCTCGGCCGCGCTCGCCCGGTCGAAGGTCTCACGGTCGGGGCCGTGCGCCGACATCATGTTGTGCAGCGAGCCGCCGCCGGGGACGAAGCCTTCGGCCTTGGCGTCGTACGCGCCCTCGATCAGGCCCATGTACTCGCTCATCACGTTGCGGTGGAAGTACGGCGGGCGGAAGGTGTCCTCGCCGACCAGCCACCGCGGTGCGAAGACCACGAAGTCGACGCCGGCGAGACCCGGGGTGTCGGAGGGCGAGGTCAGCACCGTGAAGATCGACGGGTCGGGGTGGTCGTACGAGATCGTCCCGATGACGTTGAAGCGGTGCAGGTCGTAGACGTACGGGACATGGGTGCCGTGCCAGGCGACCACGTCGAGGGGGGAGTGGTCGTAGGTCGCCGCCCACAGGTTCCCGCAGAACTTGTTGACCACCTCGACCGGCTGCTCGACGTCCTCGTAGGCGGCGACGGGGGCCAGGAAGTCGCGGGCGTTGGCCAGGCCGTTGGCGCCGATCGGGCCGAGCTCGGGGAGCTCGAAGGGCTGCCCGTAGTTCTCGCAGACGTAGCCGCGGGCGGTGGCGTCCAGAAGCTCGACCCGGAAGCGGACCCCGCGGGGGACGAGGGCGACCTCCCCGGGCCGGGCGGGCAGCAGCCCGAACTCGGTCACCAGCAGCAGCCCGCCGCTCTCGGGGACGATCAGCAGCTCGCCGTCCGCGTTGCTGAACACCCGGTCCGTCATGGACGTATCGGCGTGGTAGAGGTGCACGGCCATGCCGGTGCGCTGCGTCACGTCGCCGTTGCCGCCGAGCGTCCACAGCCCGGCCAGCCAGTCGGTGCCGGGGGCCGGCGCGGGCAGCGGGTTCCAGCGCAGCCGGTTCGGGTCGGGCACGGTCTCGGTGAAGGGGGCGGTACGGATGTGTCCGTTGTCGACGCGGACGAAGGGAGGGTGCGCGGCCGAGGGGCGGATGCGGTACAGCCACGAGCGGCGGTTGTGCGCGCGGGGCTCGGTGAAGGCCGAGCCGCTGAGCTGTTCCGCGTAGAGGCCGAGGGGGGCGCGCTGAGGGGAGTTGCGCCCGTGCGGAAGTGCGCCGGGCTCCGCCTCCGAGCTGTGCTCGTTGCCGAAGCCGGGGGAGAACGACGCCTCCGTCAGCCCTTCGACAATCTTCCGCGCCTGTCCGGTGCCACTCATCGCCCGCTCCTGGTGCTGAAGGATTCCTCAATCCATTCCTATGGACAACCGTAGGATTGCACCTCCGCCCCGTCAACGGCAACGGACCGGCATGATGGGCCGCGTGTCCCAGCCACCACTGCGCCGCCGTCCGGTCCAGCGGCGAAGCGCCGACCGGCTCGCCCGGATCCTCGACGCGTGCGCCGCGCTGCTGGACGAGAGCGGCTACGAGCAGCTGTCGACCCGGGCGGTGGCGGTGCGGGCGCAAGTGCCCATCGGGTCCGTCTACCGCTTCTTCGGCAACAAGCGGGCCCTGGTCGTCGCGCTCGGCCACCGTAATCTCGACGCCTACGCCGACCGCGTCTCCCGGCGGCTCGCCGCACCCTCCGGCGAGGACTGGGGCGCCGCGATCGATGTGATGCTCGACGAGTACCTGGCGATGAAGCGCACCTGCCCCGGCTTCGCCCTCGTCGACTTCGGCGCACAGCTGCCGGTCGGCGCGCCGGTGGACGGCGTGCACCACGAGGTCGCCGACCGGCTCGGCGAGCTGCTGGCCTCGTATCTGGGGCGTGAGCCCGACACGGAGCTGCACAGGGCGGTACTGGTGTGCGTGGAGGCGGCGGACGCGCTGCTGCAGCTGGCGTTCCGGTCGAGGGCCGGGGGTGACGAGGCGATCATCGCCGAGACCAGGCGGTTGCTCCGCGCCTATCTCTCCCAGGTCCTTCACACCCCCGCGCCGCGTGAAAACCGGGCGTGAAAGCCCCTCCCGCACATGCATACCGGTCGGTATGCTCGCTTCGGCGTCCATGCCACCGCCGTCGCCGCCCACGCCCGTCCGGGGAGGACCCGTGTCCCGCACCGCTCAAGCCGTATCCGCAACCGCCGCCCCGGGGGAGCCCGCCCGCACCGCACTGCGGGTCTGCCCGCTGTGCGAAGCCACCTGCGGGCTCACCCTCACCATCGAGGGCAGCCGCGTCACCCGCGCCCGCGGCGACCGCGACGACATCTTCAGCCGTGGTTTCATCTGCCCGAAGGGCGCCTCCTTCGGCGAGCTCGACGCCGACCCGGACCGGCTGCGCACGCCCCTGATCCGGGAGAACGGCGAACTCCGCGACGCCACCTGGCAGGAGGCCTTCGACCTGATCGCCGCCCGGATCAGGCCGCTGATCGAGCAGCACGGACCGAACGCCGTCGGAGTCGTCCTCGGCAACCCGAACGTCCACACCATGGCCGGCGGCCTCTATCCGCCCGTCCTGCTCTCCGCGCTGGGCACCCGCAACGTCTACTCCGCCTCGACGCTGGACCAGATGCCCAAGCACGTCTCCAGCGGACTGCTCTTCGGCAGCGCCACGGCGATCCCCGTGCCCGACCTGGACCGCACCGACCACCTGCTGCTGCTCGGCGCCAACCCGCTGGAGTCCAACGGCAGCCTGTGCACCGCGCCCGACTTCCCCGGCAAGCTCAAGGCACTCCGCCGCCGCGGCGGGACCCTGACCGTCGTCGACCCACGCCGCACCCGCACCGCCCAGCTCGCCGACCGGCACGTCGCGATCCGGCCCGGCACCGACGCTCTGCTGCTCGCCGCCCTCACCCAGGTGCTGTTCGAGGAAGGGCTCACCGACCTCGGCGCGCTCGCCGGCCATGTCGAGGGGGTGGCCGAAGTGGAGGCCGCCGTCAAGGACTTCACGCCGGAGGCCGTGGCGGATGCCTGCGACATGGACGCCGAGGAGATCCGGACGATGGCCCGCGAGCTCGCGGGCGCGCCCACCGCGGCCGTCTACGGGCGCATCGGCAGCTGCACCGTCGAACACGGCACCCTCGCCAGCTGGCTCGTCGACGTCCTCAACGTGCTGACCGGCAACCTCGACAGGCCCGGCGGCGCCCTCTTCCCGCTGTCCGCCACCGAACGCGCCCCGCGCCCGGCCGCCCCCGGCAAGGGGTTCTCCCTCGGCCGCTGGAGCAGCCGGGTGAGCGGGCACCCGGAGGCCAAGGGCGAACTGCCCATCGCCGCCCTCGCGGAGGAGATCGAGACCCCGGGCCAAGGACAGATCCGTGCCCTGATCGTGATCGCGGCCAACCCGGTGCTCTCCGCCCCCGACGGGGACCGCCTCGACCGGGCCCTGGCCGGCCTCGGCCTGATGGTGAGCGTCGACCCCTACCTCAACGAGACCTCCCGGCACGCCGACGTGGTGCTGCCCCCGCCGCCGCCCTCCCGAAGCCCCCACTTCGACTTCGCCTTCAACGCGCTCGCCGTCAGCAACCAGGCCCGCTTCAGCCCCGCCGCCGTACCGCTCGAGGAGGGGCTGATGGACGAGTGCGAGATCCACGCGCGCCTGATCCTCGCCGTCTCCGGCATGCACGGCGCAGAACCTTCCGCCGTCGACGACATGGTCATCAACAGCACCCTCGCAAAGGCGGTCGCCGACCCCGCTTCCCCGGTGCACGGCCGGGCGGCGGAAGACGTCGCCGCCCAACTCACCGGACGCACCGGCGCCGAGCGACGTCTCGACATGATGCTGCGCCTCGGTCCGTACGACCTGACCCTCGACATGCTGCTGGAGGCGCCGCACGGCGTCGACCTCGGCCCCCTTCGGCCCCGCGTCCCGCAGATCCTGCGGACCCGCAGCGGACGCGTCGAGCTGCTGCCCGGCCCCATCGCGGACGACCTGCCGAGGTTGCGCACCGCCCTCGCGGCCCGGCCGGAGGGCCTCGTGCTGGTCGGCCGCCGCCATCTGCGGTCCAACAACAGCTGGCTGCACAACGTGCCCGCGCTGAACGGCGGTTCCAACCGGTGCACCCTGCACATGCACCCCGACGACGCGGCCAGGCTCGGACTCGAGGACGGAGCGACGGTGAGCGTCAGCGGCGACGGAGGCGTCGTGGCGGCCCCCGTCGAGATCACCGACTCGGTGCGCCCCGGTGTCGTCAGCCTTCCGCACGGCTGGGGCCACGACCGTCCCGGCATCCGCATGTCGGTGGCCGCCGACCGTCCGGGAGTCAACGTCAACCAGCTGCTCGACGGCTCCCGGCTGGATCCCCTGTCGGGCACCGCGGTGCTCAACGCCATCCCGGTGGATGTAGCGCCAAGCCGATGACCTGGGGTTTTGCTCGTATTGCTCACGGGTCGACATCTTGTTAACGGCAGATGGCGACACCTAACGTCATCCGGACCCACCGGTGGGCCGCTCCTCCGGTGGCAGTTCAAAGATGAACGTTAGGTGTCCCCATGCTGACAGTCCTCGGCTTCGCCATGATCGCGACCTTCCTGGTCCTGATCATGATGAAGAAGATGTCGCCGATCGCGGCGCTGGTCCTCATTCCCGCACTCTTCTGCGTCGCCGTCGGGCAGGGTGCACAGCTCGGGGACTACGTCCTCGAAGGCGTGGGGAACCTCGCCCCCACGGCGGCGATGCTGATGTTCGCCATCGTCTACTTCGGCGTGATGATCGACGTCGGGCTGTTCGACCCGATCGTGCGGGGCATCCTGCGCTTCTGCAAGGCGGACCCGCTGCGCATCGTGGTCGGTACGGCGGTGCTCGCCGCCATCGTCTCGCTCGACGGCGACGGCTCCACGACCTTCATGATCACGGTCTCGGCGATGTATCCGCTCTACAAGCGCCTGAAGATGAGCCTGGTCGTGCTGACCGGCATCGCCGCCACGGCGAACGGCGTCATGAACACCCTGCCCTGGGGCGGCCCCACCGCCCGTGCGGCCACCGCGCTCAAGCTGGACGCGGCCGACATCTTCGTGCCGATGATCCCCGCCCTCGGCGCCGGACTTCTCTTCGTGCTCCTCCTCGCGTACGTCCTCGGCCGGCGCGAGCGCAAGCGTCTCGGATACCTCACGCTCGACGAGGCGCTCGAGCCCGAGCCCGGCACGGTGCTCGTCAAGGCCGGCGGTGGCGGCGAGCACGCCGCCGGGGCCGGGGGCTCCGCGGTCGGCGCCGAGGACGCCGGATCCGGTCCGGGAGAGGGCACCGGGTCCCCTCGCGAGGGCCACGAGTCCCCGCTCCACGACGGCGGTTTCCAGGGCCTCGACCCGAACCGCGCGACGCTGCGGCCCAAGCTGTACTGGTTCAACGCCGGTCTGACGCTGGCCCTTCTCACCGCCATGATCATGGAGCTGCTGCCGATCCCGGTACTCTTCCTGCTCGGCGCGGCCCTCGCCCTGACCGTCAACTTCCCCTCCATGGCGGACCAGAAGGCACGTATCGCGGCTCACGCCGACAACGTCCTGAACGTCGCCGGCATGGTCTTCGCCGCCGCCGTCTTCACCGGCGTCCTCACCGGCACCGGCATGGTCGAGCACATGGCCGACTGGCTCGTCGGCGCCATCCCCGAGGGCATGGGCCCGCACATGGCGATCGTCACCGGCGTACTGAGCCTGCCGCTCACGTACTTCATGTCGAACGACGGCTTCTACTTCGGTGTGCTGCCGGTCCTCGCGGAGGCGGGCGCCGCCCACGGTGTCTCGCCGCTGGAGATCGCCCGCGCCTCCCTCGTCGGCCAGCCGCTGCACATGTCCAGCCCGCTCGTCCCCGCGGTGTACGTCCTCGTCGGCATGGCGAAGGTCGAGTTCGGCGACCACACCCGCTTCACGGTCAAGTGGGCGGCCCTGACCAGTCTGGTGGTGCTGGGGGCCGGGATCCTGTTCGGCATCGTCTGACATGGGTCGCCTCTGGCTGCTGCGCCTCGTCATCGCCTTCGGGTTCGCCCAGGCGGCGGTGTCGATGGCGCGCCCGGCCGTCTCCTACCGGGCGCTGTCGCTCGGCGCCGACGAGCGGGCGATCGGTGTGATCGCCGGTGTGTACGCGCTGCTTCCGCTGTTCGCCGCCGTACCGCTGGGCCGCAGGACCGACCACGGCCGCTGTACGCCGCTGCTGTACGCGGGCGTCGCGCTGATCGCCGGCGGCTGCGCGCTCAGCGGACTCGCCGGCTCGCTGCCGGCGATGGCCGCGTGGAGCGGTGTGATGGGACTCGGCCACCTCTGCTTCGTCATCGGCGCCCAGTCGATCGTCGCCCGCCGCTCCGCCCCCGCCGAACAGGACCGCAACTTCGGGCACTTCACCATCGGTGCCTCGCTGGGCCAGCTGGCCGGACCCGTTGCCGCGGGCGCGCTGATCGGTGACGACATGGCCCGTACGAGTGCGCTGGCGCTCGTCGTGTCCGCGGCCGTGGCGGCCGTCTCTCTGACCTCGATGTGGCGTATCGAGCTACGCCCCGAGGGAGTCGGGCGCAAGCGGGACGCGGCCGCGGCGAAGGTTCCCGTGCACCGCATCCTGCGGACCCGCGGCGTACCCGCGGGGATCTTCATCAGCCTCGCCGTGCTCTCGGCCACCGACATCCTCACCGCGTATCTGCCGGTGGTCGGCGAGCACCGCGGTATCGCGCCCACCGTCGTGGGCCTGCTGCTGAGCCTGCGGGCCGCCGCCACCATCGCGTGCCGGCTGGTGATGACGCCGATGATCCGCCGCCTCGGCCGTACCGCCCTGCTCACCGTGACCTGTCTGCTCGGCGGGGCGCTGTGCGCGGGTATCGCGCTGCCCGTGCCGCTGTGGGCGCTGGCGCTGATGCTGGCGGCGCTCGGATTCTGCCTGGGCGTGGGGCAGCCGTTGTCCATGACGACGGTGGTGCAGGCGGCACCGGCCGGCGCGCGTTCGACGGCGCTCGCGCTGCGGCTGACCGGCAACCGTCTCGGCCAGGTCGCCGCGCCGGCCTCCGCCGGACTGGTTGCCGGGCTCGCCGGTGCCGCGGCGCCCTTCGTGATGCTCGGTGTGCTGCTGGTGGTGTCGGGCGGGACCGCGGTGCGTACCGGCCGCTCCGGGCGCGGACACGCGGTGACCGGCGGCCCGGACGGTGCGGGCGGCGGCGCTCCAGGGGGCGCTCCGGACGGCGCTGCGGGTGGCGCTTCCCGAGAGGCCGGCGGGGACGGGCCGGCGGTGGCCGGGGCGGACGGTACGCGCGGCGGTGCGCCGGCCGGTGCTGCTCAGGGGCCCGACGCGGCCGAATCGCCCGGTCGGCACAGCCGCGGTGTCCGCTAGTAGGGGCATTTCTGACGGCTTCTCAGCGTTTCGATGCGTCTTCACGCCGAATTCGTGACATTTAGTCAGGCGATCGCGTGATCAGTATGACAATCGCATCGGCTTGAAGGAGCCTCGCATGAGCACGACCGCAACTCTCCGCCCCCGCCGTGTCCGCACGGCGGCGGCCGCTCTTGCCGCCCTGGCGTACGCCGGCATGACGCTGGCGTCGGCGCCGGCGGCGTTCGCCGCCATCGGCGACAGCGGCGACATCAAGATCCACAAGGCCGGCGTCGAGCACTGGGACACCCGGGACGACATCAAGGGAGTCTGCAAGTTCAGCCTCAGCGCCTTCAACTTCGAGAGCCTGCCGCAGGTCACCTGGACCATCACCCCGCAGCCGCCCACGGCAGCAGGACCCACGCTGACGGACAGCCTCGTGCTGGTCGCCGGCCGGGGCCACACCGAGGAGTACGCACTCCCCGACGGTGACTACCTGCTCGCCTGGACGGTCCCGAGCGGTGTGCCGAAGCAGAAGGTCTTCGAGGTCGACTGCGAGAAGTACGGCGACAAGCACGGTGAGAAGAACAACGGGCACAAGGGCCCGGAGAACGACAAGGGCACGGTCTGGGAGAAGGACGACAAGGACGCGCCCCACGGCGCTGTGCCCGCGGGCGGCGGCGGCATGGCCGGCGACGGCACCGAGGGCTCCGGGGACGACGGCTCGTCCGTCGCCGCGGCGACGGCGCTCGTCGCGGGCGCGGCCGGTGCGGCCGGGCTGGTCCTCGTCCGACGGGCCCGCCGCGCCCATGGCGCCGCGTAACGCACCGAGTCGCCGACGCCGACGACGCGGACCCAGCCGTGCCTGCCGTCTGACCATCACGCTCAGCGTGACGGCAACACTGGTCACCGGCGTCGTCCGGGGGTGTCAGGACCCGCCCCCGGACGCGCCGCCGGTCTCCGTCGCGGCGGACAGCCCGCTCGGCGCGAAGACGCCCGCGGCCGACGAGGCCGACGAGAAGGCCGCCGGGCGCGAGGAGCCGGCCGCGGCGGGCGGTCCGGCCGGGCACGGCGGATCGAACGTGATCGACCTGCCGCCGCTCACCGTCCGCTCCGCCGAACCGGCGCGGAAACCGGTGGCCCCGGTGCCGCCGCCGTCCCGGACGCCGGAGGCGGCGCGGTCGCCCCGGCCCGCGGCGCCGTCCCCGACGGCCGCACCGCCCGTGGCGGGCCGGGGAGAACTCGCGCTGCCGCCCTCCCCGGCCAGACAGCTCGCCATCCCGGCCATCATGATCGAGTCGCCCGTGATGGGGCTCGGTCTCGACAGCAAGGGCCGGCTCACCGCCCCTCCGGTGGACAACCCCCGTCTTGTCGGCTGGTACCAGCAGGGGCCCGCGCCCGGCGAGAAGGGCACCGCCCTGGTGGTCGGCCACCGCGACACCAGGACCGGCCCTGCCGTCTTCCTCAACCTCAACGCGCTGAAACCCGGTGACAAGGTCGACATCGCCCGCGCGGACCGGCGGACGGCCGTGTTCACCGTCGACAAGGTGCGCACCTACAAGAAGGAGGCCTTCCCCGACGCAGAGGTGTACGGCCACACGGGCCGGCCCGAACTGCGGCTGCTCACCTGTGGCGGCAGCTTCGACAAGAAGACGGGCTACTCCGCCAACGTCGTCGTCTTCGCACACCTCACGGACGTCAGACAGGTGTGATCCGGTCATGGGCGTACGGGACCGCCGATGGCCTTGCGGCCAGGGGGAGTTGGGCGGACGGTCCCCCGTGCGGAAACGCCTTTTCCGGCCGTTCGACGGCGCTGGTCTCGCATGGTGGACACATGCGTAACAAGCGCCCCTCGCATCGTGCGCGATCCATTCCCTGACGGGACATAGTGGGCTAGCTTCTGGCGACGCAGCTGCCCCTTCTCATCCCGGGCGGGACCCTATGACTCGCGCCATCGCTCTGCACAACGTCAGCAAGAGATACGGCCGTGCTCCCCGGGCCGTCGACAACTTCTCCCTCGGCGTCCGACCGGGGGAGTTCCTCGTCCTGTTGGGCCCCTCCGGCTGCGGCAAGTCGACCGTGCTGCGGATGATCGCCGGACTGGAGGACATCACCGAGGGCGAGCTCCTGCTGGACGGCGAGTACGCCAACGACATCCCGCCGCGTGAACGCGACATGGCGATGGTCTTCCAGAACTTCGCGCTCTACCCGAGCATGACCAACCGGGAGAACATCGGTTTCCCGCTGAAGCTCGAGAACCCGCGGGCCGACCGCAACCCGCGGGTGGAGGCCACCGCCAGGATGCTCGGCATCGAGGACATCCTCGACCGGTTCCCCGCGCAGCTCTCCGGCGGCGAACGCCAGCGCGTCGCGATGGGCCGGGCGATCTCCCGGCGGCCCTCGGTCTTCCTGATGGACGAGCCGCTCTCCAACCTCGACGCCAAGCTCCGCAACCATCTGCGGGCCGAGATCGCCCGGCTGACCGCGGAGTTGGGGGTGACCACGGTCTACGTCACCCACGACCAGGCGGAGGCCATGTCGCTGGGGGACCGGGTCGCCGTGATGCGCGGCGGGGTGCTCCAGCAGGTCAGCTCCCCGCGCGACACCTATGCCCTCCCGGCGAACGTCTTCGTCGCCGCGTTCATCGGAACGCCCCGCATCAACCTGCTCCAGGCCGTCGTCCACGCGCCGCTGGACGGCCGGATGTCGATCGATCTGGGCCGGCAGCGGCTGCCGCTGCCCGAGCCTCTCAGCCCCGACCATCAGCTGCTGCGGATCCAGCAGGGCCGGCAGATCATCGTGGGTCTGCGGTCGGAGGCCACCCGGATCGCGCCGCCCAGCCAGGCCCGCGCGGGGGAGGTGGCGCTGACCGGGATCGTCGAGCACATGGAGTACCAGGGGCACGAGGCGCTGGTGCACTTCAACACCGGTTCCCGGCCCGCCGTGGTCGCCGATCTCGAGTCGCCGCGTCCGCAGACCGCCGCACGGCGGCGGAGAAGCGCCGGCCCCGGAGTGCTGACCCGGCTCAAGGACCGGGCGATGGCCCAGGTCGCGGGGCCGGTGGCGGTGCTCGACGATCCGGTTCCCGAGCCCGCCCACGAGAGCAGGATCACCGCGCCGAGCGACCTCGTCGTCCGTACCGGCCCCGACCTCCGGCTGCGCACCGGCGCCCAGGTGCCGCTGCTCGTGGACCTCGCCCACCTCTACGTCTTCGACCATCAGGGCCGCCGGATCTGCCCCGCACCCATGGACGTTCCGGGCCTCGACGCCTGAGCCCTCCGCCACGACAAGTGGCCTCCAGCACGCCGGATGCCCCTGGCGCCGTAAAACTAACGGCGCTAGTTTGGGGCGCGGACACTACCGCGAGGCGTGGAGGAGAGCGATGAAGGCCCACGACGGCATGTACATCGGCGGCCGGTGGCGGCCCGCTTCGGCACCGGAAACGATCGCGGTCGTCGACCCCGCGGACGAGCAGGTCATCGCCCATGTGCCGGCCGGCACTGCGGAGGACGTCGATGCCGCCGTACGTGCCGCCCGCGCGGCCTTCCCGGGCTGGGCGTCGACGCCGCCCGCCGAGCGTGCGCGGCACATCGCGGCCCTGCGCGACGAGCTCGGCCGGCGCGCGGAGGAGATCGCCGGGACGGTGACCGCCGAACTCGGCGCGCCGCCCGCCCTGGCGCTCGCGGTCCACGCGAGCCTGCCGGTCGCGGTCGCCGGCTCCTACGCGGAGCTCGCGGGCTCCTACGCGTTCGAGGAGAAGATCGGCACCTCCACCGTGCTGATGGAGCCCGTCGGCGTCGTCGGCGCGATCACGCCCTGGAACTACCCGCTGCACCAGATCGTCGCCAAGGTGGCGCCGGCGCTGGCGGCCGGCTGCACCGTGGTGCTCAAGCCGGCGGAGGACACCCCGCTGACCGCGCAGCTCTTCGCGGAGGCCGTCCACGAGGCGGGCATCCCCGCGGGCGTCTTCAACCTGGTCACCGGGCTCGGCCCGGTGGCCGGCCAGGCGCTCGCCGAGCACGAGGACGTCGACCTGGTGTCCTTCACCGGGTCGACCGCCGTCGGCCGGAAGATCGGCGCGACCGCGGGCGGCGCGATCAAGCGCGTCGCGCTGGAGCTGGGCGGCAAGTCCGCCAATGTGATCCTGCCGAGCGCCGACCTGGCCAAGGCGGTGAACGTCGGCATCGCCAACGTGATGTCCAACTCGGGCCAGACGTGCAGCGCGTGGACCCGGATGCTCGTGCACAAGGACCGGTACGAGGAGGCGGTCGAGCTCGCCGCCGCCGCCGTCGCCAAGTACGTCCCCGGCGAACGGGTCGGCCCGCTCGTCAACGCCAAGCAGCAGGAGCGGGTGCGGGGTTACATCGAGAAGGGCATCGAGGAGGGCGCCCGGCTGGTGGCCGGCGGCCCCGAGGCACCGCTCGGAGTCGGCTACTACGTCAGTCCCACCGTCTTCGCCGACGTCACCCCCGGCATGACCATCGCCCAGGAGGAGATCTTCGGGCCGGTCGTGTCGATCCTGAAGTACGAGGACGAGGACGACGCCCTCGCGATCGCCAACGGCACCGTGTACGGCCTCGCCGGCGCCGTCTGGGCCGGCGACGACTCCGAGGCGGTGGCCTTCGCCCGCCGTATGGACACCGGACAGGTCGACATCAACGGCGGCCGCTTCAACCCGCTGGCGCCGTTCGGCGGCTACAAGCAGTCCGGCGTCGGCCGGGAGCTCGGGCCGCACGGCCTCGCCGAGTACCTCCAGACCAAGTCCCTCCAGTTCTGAGCGGTAAGGAAACCATCGTGGTCCGTGCAGCCGTCCTGCCCTCCGTCGGCGCTCCCCTGGAGATCACCGAGATCTCGCTGCCGGAGCCCGGCCCCGGCCAGGTCCGGGTCAGACTCGCCGCCGCCGGGGTGTGCCACTCCGACCTGTCCCTCTCCGACGGCACCATGCGGTTGCCCGTCCCGGCCGTCCTCGGCCACGAGGGCGCGGGCACCGTCCTCGCCGTCGGCGAGGGCGTCACCCATGTCGCACCCGGTGACGGGGTCGTTCTCAACTGGGCGCCCTCCTGCGGAAGTTGTCACGCCTGCTCCATCGGCGAGGTGTGGCTGTGCGCCGACGCGCTGACCGGCGCGGGACGGGTGCACGCCCTCGCGGCCGACGGCACCGAGCTCCATCCCGGCCTGAACGTGGGCGCGTTCGCGGAGGAGACGGTCGTCGCCGCGAACTGCGTGCTGCCCGTCCCCGACGGTGTCCCGTTGACGGACGCGGCTCTGCTGGGCTGCGCCGTCCTCACCGGCTACGGCGCCGTCCACCACTCCGCGCGGGTGCGCGAGGGCGAGTCCGTCGCGGTCTTCGGCGTCGGCGGGGTCGGGCTGGCGACGCTCCAGTCCGCCCGGATCGCCGGAGCGGGCCCGATCATCGCCGTCGACGTCTCCCCGGAGAAGGAGGAACTGGCGCGCGGCGCGGGCGCCACCGAATACGTCGTCGCCTCCGACAACACGGCGAGGGAGATCCGGGCGCTGACCGGCAAGCGCGGCGCCGACGTGGCGATCGAGTGCGTCGGCCGCGCCTCGACGATCCGCGCCGCCTGGGACTCCACCCGGCGCGGCGGCCGTACCACGGTCGTCGGCATCGGCGGGAAGGACCAGCAGGTCACCTTCCACGCTCTCGAGCTGTTCCACTGGGGCCGCACGCTGTCCGGCTGCGTCTTCGGCAACTCGGACCCGGCCGCCGACCTGCCGGTCCTCGCGGAGCACATCCGTGCCGGCCGGCTGGACCTGAGCGCGCTGGTCACCGAGCAGATCGCCCTCGACGGCATCCCGGCGGCCTTCGAGAACATGCTCGCGGGCAAGGGCGGCCGGGCCCTGGTCGTCTTCTAGAGCCCCTCCCACGACGCACCCCGGCCGCCGTGGCGGCCGGGGTGTCCGTGCTGCTCGAACGGCATGTCCGGCGGTCGGAGCCGCCCGGGAAACTTCCCCCGCCCAACCCGTTGACCCCCATACCCACCGGTCGGTACGGTCCCCGGAACTCCCCAGTGCCACCCCCTTCTCCGACTCCGTCCCCGCATCCACCGGAGTGTGCACGTTCATGGACACCGCAGCTCAGCTCACGGACACCCCCGGCTCCACACCCTCCGACCCCCGGCGGCGACGCGTCGCCACCGCCGCGGCCCTCGCCTCGGCCGTCGAGTGGTACGACTACTTCGTCTTCGGCATCGCCGCCGCCCTGGTCCTCGGCGACCTGTACTTCCCCGCCGGCAGCTCCTCCGCCGGTGTGCTGGCCGCCTTCGCCACCTTCGCGGTCGGCTTCCTCGCCCGCCCCGTGGGCGGCGTCATCGCCGGGCAACTCGGCGACAAGCGGGGCCGCAAGCCGATGCTGGTCCTCGCGCTCACGCTGATGGGCATCGCCACCGCCGGCATCGGCCTGCTTCCCACGTACGAGACGATCGGCATCGCCGCGCCCGTCCTCCTGGTCCTGCTCCGCATCGTCCAGGGCATCGCGGTCGGCGCCCAGTGGGGCGGCGCGATGCTGATGGCCACCGAATACGCCCCCGAGGGCAAGCGCGGCCTCTACGGCAGCCTCGTCCAGCTCGGCGTCCCCATCGGTGTCGTCACCGCCAACACCGTGTTCCTGGTCGCGGGCTCCCTCACGAGCGAGTCGGCGTTCGCCGCCTGGGGCTGGCGGGTGCCGTTCTTCGTCGGCTTCCTCGTCCTCGGTCTCGCCTGGTACATCCACACCAAGGTCGAGGAGACGCCCGAGTTCCGCGCGGCCGAACGCGCTCTCGCCGAGAAGGAGAAGAGCGAGACCCGCTCCCCCCTGCGCACGATCCTGCGCGATCACCTCGGCACCGTGTTCCTGGCCGGCGGCTCGTTCGCCGTGAACACCGCGACGTTCTACATCATCATCACCGGCGTCCTGGACTACGCGACCCGCGAGCTCGACATGAAGCGGAGCGCGGTCCTCGCGGTGTCCCTGGGCGTGAGCCTCACCCAGCTGGTGCTGATACCCGCCGCGGCGGCCCTGTCCGACCGCATCGGACGGCTGCGGATCTACGCCGCCGGCGCCGTCGGCCTGCTGGTGTGGGCCGTGCCGATGTTCCTGCTGATCGACACCGCGTCGCTGCTCTGGCTCGCCGTCGGGACCTTCGTCACCAGCTGCTTCCTGAGCATCATGTACGGGCCCCAGGCGGCGCTCTTCGCCGAGCTGTTCACCGCTGAGATGCGCTACACCGGTGCGTCCCTCGGCTACCAGATCGCCGCCGTCTTCGGCGGCGGCCTGGCACCGTTCATGATGGTCCTGCTGCTGGAGGCGACCGGCACGTCCATGGCGGTGTCCGGCTACATCATCGGCCTGGCCGTGATCGCGCTGATCTCCATCAAGATCCTGGCCTCCCGTGCGGCGAAGGCCGCCGCCCCGGCGTCCCAGGCCCCCGCGTCCCCTGCCACGGCCGAGGCGCATTCCGACTGACCGCCGCTCGGTCCGACCGGCCCCGGATCCGTCGCCGTGCGAGGCGGCGGTCCCGGGGCCGGGGCCGTACGGTCGGTCAGGCGCGGGGCCCGGTGAGCTCGCGGTCGGTGACCGGCGCCCGGCCCCGGGAACGGGACACCGCCACACCCGCGAGGCACAGCGCCCCGCCGCACAGGGTCAGCCGGCCCGGGACCTCGTCCAGCGCGAGCCAGGACATCAGCACCACCAGCGCCGGAACCGCGTACGTCGTCGCGCCCATCCGGCCGGCGGTCGTACGCGCAAGTGCGTACGCCCACGTCGTGAACGCCAGCGCCGTCGGGAAGACGCCCAGGTAGACCATGTTGAGCGTCGCCGGCACCGGCGCCCGGGACGCCTCCTCCACCAGCTGCCCGGCGAACGGCAGGCACGCCACCGTGCCCACCAGGCAGCCGAACGTCGTCGCCTGGAGCGCGCTCGCGTGGGCCAGCGCCGGCTTCTGCGCCACCACGCCGCCCGCGTAGCCGACCGCCGCCAGCAGGCAGAGCAGTACGCCCAGCGTCGAGGCCCCGCCCTCACCGGACATCGACAGGCCCACGACCACGGCGCCCGCGAACGACACGGCCATCCCCGCCACCAGCCGCGGTCCCAGTCCCTCGCCCAGCAGCCGGGCGCCCAGCAGCGCGATGAGGATCGGGCCGATGTTCACCACCATCGCCGCCGTGCCCGCGTCGACCTGCTGCTCGCCCCAGTTGAGCACCACCATGTAGACGCCGAACCACAGCAGACCGGAGACGATGATCCCCGGCCAGGCGGCGCGCGGCGGCAGCCCCTCCCGCCGGACCAGCAGGACACAGCCCAGCGCGAGGGAGCCCGCGAGCAGCCGGCCGAGGGCGAGCGCGCCGGGGGAGTAGGCCTCACCCGCGCTGCGGATGGAGACGAAGGCGGACGCCCAGAGCACGACGGTGACTGCCGCGGCGGCCAGGGCGGGCCACTTCGTGTGGCGGAGGGGGTTCGTCATGGTGCGACCGTAAGGGCTCGACCTTTCGGGGGTCACCGCAATATTCCCGGCTCGATCCCGAGGAGCGTGTGCAGCGCCCGCTCGCCGTCGTCCGTCACCTTCACGGCCCGGTCGGAGCCGATGCGTACGCACCAGCCGGCGTCCAGGGCGTGGCCGCACAGCCGGGCGCCGGCGACGCCGGCGAGATGCGGCCTGCGCTCCGTCCAGTCGAGGCAGCCCCGTACGAGCGGGCGGCGGCCCTTGGCCGTCAGGTCGATCCCCAGGTCGGCGAACCAGCGGGCGCCACGGTCCGTGAGCGCGAAGCCGGCGTCCTGGGTGAGCAGTCCGCGGGCGGTCATGGCCCGGGTGATCGTGATGCCGAGCCGCCCTGCCAGATGGTCGTAGCAGGTCCGCCCGCGCGCCAGGGCCCCGGCGACGTTGGACTCGCGCAGGGACCGCGGCGCCGGAGGAGGTCCGGGTGAGGCGTGCGCGGCGAGTTCCTCGACGAGGTGCGCCACCCGGTCGTCGGCGAGCCTGACGTACCGGTGCCGGCCCTGTCGTTCCTCCGAGAGCAGGCCGCCCGCGACGAGCTTGCCGAGGTGCTCGCTCGCGGTCGACGGGGCGACCCCGCCGTGCCGGGCGAGCTCCCCGGCCGTCCAGGCCCGCCCGTCGAGGAGGGCGAGGGCGAAGCCCGCGCGGGTCTCGTCGGCGAGCAGTGCGGCGAAGGCGGCGAGGTCGCGGGAGGAGGTCATGCCTCCCAGGATGCGTCAGGGACGTTTCGGCGCCGACCGAAGGGTGACGTCGTGCCGGACGGTCTCGTACTGGAGCGCGAGGCCGTCGAGCAGGGCCTCGAGTCCCGTCTCGAACGCCCCTTGGTCCACCTGTTCCTGCCGGTCCGCCAGCAGGTGGGCCTGGCCCAGGTGCGGGTAGTCCGCCGGGTCGTACGCCGTCGCGTCGTCGACGAAGCCGCGGGCGAAGGAGCCGAGCGCGGAACCGGTGATGAAGTAGCGCATCAGCGCGCCGATGCGGGTGGCGTGGGCGGGTGGCCAGCCGGCGCGGACCATCGCGCCGAAGACGGCGTCGGCGACCTTGAGGCCGGCCGGGCGGCGGCCGGGCCCGCGGGCGAGGACCGGCACGGTGTTGGGGTGGGCGCTCAGGGCGGCGCGGTAGGAGACGGCCCAGTCGTGCAGGGCGGTGCGCCAGTCGCGGTCGTCGTCCTCGTCGAACATCGACAGGTCGACACGGGCGCTGACCGCGTCGGCGACCGCGTCGAGGATCTCGTCCTTGTTGCGGAAGTGGTTGTAGAGGGAGGGGCCGCTGACGCCGAGCTCCGCGGCGAGCCGGCGCGTGGAGACCGCGTCGAGCCCCTCCGCGTCCACGAGCGCGCTCGCCGTCTCGACGATGCGTTCTCTGCTGAGGAGGGGCTTGCGCGGGCGGGCCATGCGGCACATAGTAGGCCCTGCACAAATAAACTAGCAGTGATAGTTAAAGTGGGGTGCCCGCAATGAACCTGGAGCTCGACGAGGAGCAGACGGCCGTACGGCAGCTGGCCAAGGACTTCGTGGACCGTGAGATCACCCCGCACGTCGTGGAGTGGGACCGCGCGGAGAACGTCGACAGGGGCATCGTCAAGAAGCTGGGCGCGCTCGGCTTCCTCGGGCTCACGGTCGACGAGGAGTACGGCGGCTCCGGCGGCGACCACCTCGCCTACTGCCTGGTGACCGAGGAGCTCGGCCGCGGCGACTCCTCCGTGCGCGGCATCGTCTCCGTCTCCCTCGGCCTCGTCGCCAAGACCGTCGCCGCCCACGGGACCGAGGAGCACAAGCGCGACTGGCTGCCCCGGCTCACCTCCGGCGAAGCCCTCGGCTGCTTCGGTCTCACGGAGCCCGGCACCGGCTCCGACGCGGGGAACCTGATCACCCGGGCCGTCGCCGACGGCGGCGACTACGTGATCAACGGCTCCAAGATGTTCATCACCAACGGCACCTGGGCGGACGTGGTGCTGCTGTTCGCCAGGACCAACGACACGCCCGGCCACAAGGGGGTGTCCGCCTTCCTCGTCCCCACGGACACCCCTGGGCTCACCCGCCGCACCGTCCACGGAAAGCTGGGGCTGCGGGGCCAGGCCACCGCGGAGCTGGTGCTCGAGGACGTGCGGGTACCGGCGTCCGCCATGCTCGGCGTCGAGGGCAAGGGCTTCTCCATCGCCATGTCGGCGCTCGCCAAGGGCCGGATGTCGGTGGCCGCCGGCTGTGTCGGCATCGCGCAGGCGGCGCTCGACGCCGCGGTCGGATACGCCAAGGAGCGCGAGCAGTTCGGCAGGTCCATCGCGCACTACCAGCTGGTGCAGGAGCTGCTCAGCGACATAGCCGTCGACGTCGACGCCGCCAGGATGCTGACATGGCGGGTCGCCGACCTGATCGACCGGGGCGAGCAGTTCGCCACCGCCGCCTCCCAGGCCAAGCTGTTCGCCTCCGAGGCCGCCGTACGGTGCGCCAACAACGCCCTCCAGGTCTTCGGCGGCTACGGCTACATCGACGAGTACCCCGTCGGCAAACTGGTGCGCGACGCCCGCGTGATGACCCTGTACGAGGGCACCAGCCAGATCCAGAAGCTGATCATCGGCCGTGCGCTGACCGGGGTCTCCGCCTTCTGACCGCCCTTCGCCCGGCCCGGAAGCCGTGGTCAGGCTCTAAGCGCTTGCTCACCGTCGGGGTATGGTGTTCGTCCTGTGCCACGAAAGGGGCGAACGAGCGATGAGTGCGGCGGACGAGACGGCGGACCGGGCGGCCGGCGGGGAGCAGCCGTGGGACGAGGTCACACCTGAGGCGGCCAGGAAACTGCTCATCGCCGCCGTAGAGGCCTTCGCCGAGCGCGGTTACCACGCGACCACCACCCGGGACATCGCCGGCCGGGCCGGCATGAGCCCGGCAGCGCTCTACATCCACTACAAGACCAAGGAAGAGCTGCTCCACCGGATCAGCCGGATCGGGCACGACAAGGCCCTCCAGATCCTCGACGCCGCCTACGCCGGCGCGGGCACGCCCACCGACCGGCTCGCCGACGCCGTGCGCTCGTTCGTCCGCTGGCACGCCGGCCGGCACACCACCGCCCGAGTGGTGCAGTACGAACTCGAAGCGCTCAGCGAGACCCACCGCATCGAGATCACCGGCCTGCGCAGGCAGAGCGACGCCGTGGTGCGCCGCATCCTCCAAGAGGGTGTGGAGGCCGGCGAGTTCGACGTGCCGGACGTGCCCGGGACCGCGGTCGCCGTGCTCTCGCTCTGCATCGACGTGGCGCGCTGGTTCAACACCCGGGGCCGCCGCACGCCCGACGAGGTCGGCGCGCTCTACGCCGACCTCGTCCTGCGCATGGTGAGCGCTCAGAAGAAGTAACGCGACAGCGACTCCGCCACGCACACCGGCTTGTCGCCGCCCTCGCGCTCGACGGTGACGAGGGCGGTCACCTGGACGCCCCCGCTGCCCGCCTCCTCGACGCTCTGCAGCACCGCGGTGGCCCGCAGCCGCGAGCCCACGGGCACGGGGGAGGGGAAACGGACCTTGTTGGTGCCGTAGTTGATGCCCATCTTCATGCCCTCGACCCGGAGCACCTGGGGCACCAGGGCGGGCAGCAGCGACAGCGTCAGATAGCCGTGGGCGATCGTCGTGCCGAACGGGCCGCTCGCGGCACGCTCGGGGTCCACATGGATCCACTGGTGGTCGCCCGTGGCGTCGGCGAAGAGATCGATCCGCTTCTGGTCGACCTCGAGCCAGTCGCTGTGACCCAGCTGCTCGCCCACCCCTGCGCGCAGCTCCTCGGGGGAAGTGAAGATCCTCGGCTCTGCCATGTCCTGGTGCCTGCCTCTCGACCGTTGTGACACTCATGTCTAAGCGCTTGCTCAGCATGGTTGGGTGGGCGCCCTCCTGTCAACGACGGACCAGTAGGCTTCGAGGAGTGCCACAGATTCCAGAGAAGATCCACGAGCTCACGGTCGGCCAGCTCTCGGCGCGCAGCGGAGCCGCCGTGTCCGCCCTGCACTTCTACGAGTCCAAGGGCCTCATCACCAGCCGCCGCACCAGCGGGAACCAGCGCCGCTACAGCAGGGACGCGCTGCGCCGGGTCGCCTTCGTGCGCGCCGCCCAGCGCGTCGGCATCCCGCTCGCCACGATCAGGGACGCCCTCGCCGAGCTGCCGGAGGAGCGGACGCCCGACCGTGACGACTGGGCCCGGCTCTCCCGCGCCTGGCGCGGCGAACTCGACGAGCGCATCAAGCAGCTCAGCCGGCTCCGCGACCATCTGACCGACTGCATCGGCTGCGGCTGCCTCTCCCTGGAGACCTGCGTGCTGTCCAACCCGGACGACGTCTTCGGCGAGCAGCTGACCGGTTCACGGCTGCTGCCGGAGCGGCGCCGCACGGGCGACGGGGCCTGACCGGGGACGCCGACGGGCCCGGTCCCCTCGGACCGGGCCCGCGAGCGCCCCGCGCGTACTCGCGCGTCGGGGCGGACGTCACTCGAACTCCGTACCGCCCTTGCGGGTCAGGTACGCCGGGCTGACCGCCTTCGCGATCGCCCGCCCGCCCGTGACCGGGCTGTACCGCTCCACCACGGGCCGCACGACGACGCCCTCCCTCAGGTGCAGTCGCCGGCCCGACACCGTCTCACGGCCGTTCGCCAGCTCCAGCACCGTGTCCACGTCGTACGGCCCCTCGAACAGCCGGGGAACCACCGGCAGTTCACCGCCGAGGACGGCCGCCGCGTCCAGCCAGCGGACCTGGCCGTCGATCTCCGCGGAGATGTCGAACACGGCATAGCCCGGCCCGGCCTCCGCCCTGGCGTTCTTGCCGTAGCCGAGGTCCTGCACCCCGGCGCCGTACACCTCGGCGAACACCCCCACCCGGCTCGCGCCCAGCCTCTCGGCCAGGCGTGCCGCGATCTTGGGCACACCGTGCCCGAGGACCGCGCGCCAGTACAGGTTGGCCGGGTCCTGCTTGAGCGCCAGGCCCTTGGCGCCGAAGCCCTTGGACGAGACCTGCACCCGTCCGCCGTCCGCCGTGCTGTAGGTCGTCAGGCATGCGGTGCCGTGCAGCTTCTCGGTGATCACGACGGCCTCGCCCGGCTCGAAGATGCCCGGATAGCGCTGCAGATTCTCGATGTCCACCCAGGGCAGCAGACCGGGTGCCGCCTCGATGTCGCCACTCATCCTGGACGGCACCGGCGGCGCCCACTTGGTGATCGAGAGCAGCTCCGCGAAGTCCGTGCCGTCCGCGGCCGCCCGCACCAGATCGACGTCCGCGAGCGCCCGGGGCCGGCACACGATCCCCTGCGAGAGCTCGCCCCGCAGCCGCACCGCCTTGACCCGGTTGGCCTCGCCGCCCGCCAAGCGGCCGGTCAGCCCCAGTTCGTCGATGAGCGCCGCCGGGAGCACCGCCTGCTCGGGGATGTAGAGCGCCACGTCACCGGTGCGATAGACACCCTTCGCGACGACGGCCCGGTACAGGCCCACCTGGGCCAGTTCCAGGGCGTCGGCGTTCGGATGCTCGTGAACGGTCAGCAGTTCGGCGGTGACGCGCAGCGTCGACATCTCATGGCTCCTCGGTGGTGGTTCGCATCACCGCCAACTGTCGTGCCGCGCAATCCCGGTGGCCCACCGGTTTTCCACCCTGGTAGCGTCGCGCCCTTCGGCGGGCCGAGCCGCGACCGGAGTACTCGACAGGATGTGGCGCACATGGCCTCACCGGCACTCGACGCGGCGGTGGAGCGCGTACGGACGGTCTTCGCAGGCATGACCAGCCCCGTGGAGACGGGCTGCGGCAGGTGCCATCTGCCCGAGGAGACGGCGCTCCTGCGCACGCCGGACGTGGAACTGCCCGACGACGTACTGCGGATGTTCGCCCATGAGGTGCCGAACCACTTCGACGACCATCCGGCGGCGATGCGCCGGATCCTGCCGCAGCTGGCGGCGCGGCTGGCCACGGGCCGGTTCGCCGGTCTCGACGCCTATGAGCTGACCGGCCTCGCCCGCTCCGGCTGGCGCACCTGGCCGGCCGAACAGGCCCGCGCCGTGCGGGCGTTCCTCGAGGCGTGGTGGGCGGACACGGTCACCTCGGACGCACCGCCGTATCCGGTGCACAAGGTGTTCGAGTCGTGCGTGACCGCGGGCTCCACCGTGACGCCGTACCTGGCCGTGTGGGCCGGGCAGCCGCTCGGCGGACCGGCCGACCGGCATCTGGTCGATTGCCTCGAGCAGTGGATCGACGATCTGATCGGCGACCTCACGTCGTCCCTTTTCAGCTGGTGGTGCCACCCCTACCGCGACGAGCCCCTCGCGGAGCTCCAGGCATGGCTCGTCGAGCACGCGCCCCCGCGACTGCGCGCCTGCGGCGCCGACCCGTTGCTCCTGTTCAGGACCGGGCTGCTGGCCCTGCCGTACGACGAGCGCTGGACCGAGGAGGTGTGGGCCACGGCGCCGGGCTCCTGAGCCCGGGCGGGTTCCGGCCCCCGTACCGGAACCCCCGCGTCTCAGGCGACGGACGCGAGCTCTCGCCGGCCGGCCCGCTTCGCCGCGGAGACGGCTTCCGCCGTCAGCACGGGCTGGGGGACCACGATGCCGCAGCCGGTGCAGACCGGCCCGGACCACGGTTCGTGCTCCAGGTCCTGCCGCCACACGATGTGCGTGTCCGAGCACACCGGGCAGGCCGTGTCCGGCTCCGCCTCCAGGGCGCCGATCAGGCGGCGCAGCACCTCGGCCAGCGGCGCCGACGGGTGCTCCGTCGGGGTGTCGCAACGGGCCACACCGTTGCCGCCCCAGGTCCTGCGGTGCCAGTCGTCGATGTGTCCGGGCCGCCGCAGCCCGTCGTGCTTCTCCCGTTTGCGGCGGTCCGCGAAGTTGTCCTCGTAGGCGAGCCAGACGGCCCGCGCCTCTTCCAGTTCCTCGAGCGCGGCCACCAGCCGCGCCGGATCCGGAGCCCTGTCCTCCGGGTCGATACGGTGCCTGCCGCACAGGTGGTCCCATGTGGCGCGGTGCCCGTACGGGGCGAAGCGCTCCAGACATTTGCGCAGTGAGTAGCGCCGAAGCGCCAAGTCACACCGTGGGTCACGTACCTGTCTCGCGAGACTCCGGAAACCGGCCATCGCAAGTCCACCTCCGTCGCTGGTACATCGGCGTTGATGAATGGACGTAGGAGTGCCCGTTTCGGCTCCATCGAAAAGAGAAACATGCCGGTTCGGCCGGATCACGTCCCTGGCGCGGTGCCTCCGATCCGTCCCGCCGACAGCACCACCCGTGCCAGTTCCTCGTGACAGATGTCGCCGTGCGCGCCCGTCGGTGGTCGGCCGTGGCGCACCACGACGGAGGCGTCGACGCTGACGCAGCCCGTGGCCGGCATCCCGGTGCGCAGGGCCTCGTCCAGCGTCAGCCGTGGCGTGTCCGGGACGCCGTGGATGCCGTCGTGTCCCATCGCCCACCACTTGGGGTCGGTCCCCGCAGTGGCGTGCGTGTCGCCGGCGAGGCTCGACGCCAGCGGGTAGAACACCCCGAGCGCGGTGTCGTACCGTGAATGGCACGCCACCACCGGTCCGTCGACCAGCTGCTCGAAGCCGCCCAGCACCCCGCGGCGGGACGGCGCGTTCGGCAGACCGGTGGCGAACGCGTAGTGGGAGAAGGCCGCCTGGAGCAGCGTCACCGACTTCACGTTGCACGCCCCCTCCGGCAGCCCGCGCAGCGCGAAGGCGACCAGCCTCGCGCCGGGACCGTGTCCGACGAGATGCACGCGCATCCGGGGCGCCGAGCGGGACAGCCGCCCCAGCAGCGGACCGAGACCGAGCTCGCCGACGGTGCCGGCCCGCCGTTTCATCGCGTAGTACGTCGCCTGCCGCAGCAGCTCCTTCGCGCCCCGCCAGGCCGGCCCCGCCGCACCGTCCGGCGCGTGGACGCCGAGGGCCGCCGCGAGACGCCGGCAGAACGTGAGGGGGTCCTCGTACAGGACGGCCGGTGGGCTCTGCTCGTCCCGCGGCAGGTCCTCGGCGAAGCCGGCCTCCAGACCGCCCGGCGGGACCGCCGCCAACTCCCTTGCCAGCATGCCGAACTCGGCGAAGGCCGCCCGGGAGTCCGGCTGCCGGTCGAGCAGCCACGCCAGCCGCTCGACGGTCGCCGTGTGTCCGGGGAACAGGCCGGTGAGCAGCTCGCGCGTCGCCCCGTCCAGCCCGGGGCCCTGCGCCCTCGCGTCGTCCGCCGGCTCCGAGCCCGGGAACGGCTCGTCCGGGTACCGCATCGAGGGCCACAGCACGCCGGCGTACCCGACCTGGGTGCCCGGCCTTCCGCCCGCCAGTTTGGGGAAGGGCGCGAAGAACGCCGAGTGCAGCCGGCGGGCCATGGCGGGGGAGTTGTTCCAGCCATGTGCGAAGACGACGAGATCGGTGACATCCAGCCCGGCGAGCGTGTCGTACGGTCCGCCGCCCGGGTCGCCGTCCGCGTCGAAGCAGATCTCCCGGTACGGCTGCACACTCATGCCCGCCATGGCCCGCCCCTCCCCTTGCGCTCCGCTGCTGGCCCAGCATCCTGCGCAAGAGGAGAAACGGCCATACCCCGCGAGAAGTCAGAGACGGTCGGCCGCGGTGACGCGGTGCAGATGGATCAGGACGTCGTACGAGGTGGCCAGCCGCAGCGGCTCGGGTTCGGCAGGCCAGGCGTTGCCGATGTCCCTCGACGGCCGGGTGGCTCCCAGCCAGGCGCGGGCCGCTCGAGGAGCGGTACGCAGGTCCAGGTAGTAGTCGTGGGGCGCCACCCGCTCCAGTGTGTGCTCGTTGCTGCCCGGCGCCGGCGGCCCCACGGAGAAGGTGCGCAGAGGTTCCGCGGGGTCCGTGAGGTCCAGGGCGTTGAACGAGCCCCGGCCGAAGGTGAATCCGACGCTGACGTAGTCGTCGCCCACCATCTCCCGCAGGAACGTGCCCTGGACCTTCGGATACAGCTCGGGGCTGTTGGTCTCCAGGCGGACGTGGCCGTTGTGCGCGGAGAGCAGCATGCGGTGCCCGGTCCGCCGCTGCCACCAGACCGTGTTCTCCGCCATGACCTGGTCCCGGTAGCGCATCGCGGCGCCCACCTGGGCCGGGTCGAACAGGTCGTAGGAGAACTCGGTCCCGGTCTGGGCGATGGCCCGGGCGTGCTGGACGACCCACGCGTGCCTCTGCAGGTCGGGGCCCGGCCGCTGCCGCTCCAGCAGGGCGAGGGCGCGCTGTACGTCCGCCGCCATGGCGCGGCGCTCGGGGAGCGGCCGGCGCAGGTTCGCCTTGATGGTCTCCTCGACGCCGCCCGTCGGCCGGGACGTCGCGTACAGCCGCCGGAACTCGGGCAGCAGCCGCGGGTAGTGCTCCGCGACGTACCCGGTCACCTCGTCGAACAGCCGCGGGCCCGCGTAGGCGAGGTCGTTGCCCATGAACTGCACCGGCCGCTGCGGGTGGCGGAGGTTGTGCTGCCGCATCCAGCGGATCAGGTCCAGGTACTCGCGGGTGTGCCAGATCAGATACGACTCCTGGAACTCCTCGCGCATGATCGTGCGCGGGTCGCCCTTGCCGTACAGGACATGGTCGTTGAGCCGGAGTCCGGCGCTCCAGTTCGCCTCCAGGGCGTAGGTGGTGAAGCCCTGGTGCTCGACGAGGTACCGGAACAGCCGGTGCTTGGTGGTGAAGAACTCGGAGGAGCCGTGGGTCGCCTCGCCGACACCGACGATCGTCGCGGACCCGACCGCCTTCTCCAGCGGACGCAGGTCCCCCAGCGGTTCCGCGGCCCGCGCGAGCGCGCGCACGGGGGCGTCGGTGTGGCGGGGTTCCGCCCGCACCGGCCCTGCGACGACGAGCGACAGCAGGGCCGGCAGGAGCAGCAGCCGGATCCGTAAGAGGTGACGCGGTGAAAGATCCATGGACCCAGCCTCACGGCGCGCGGGCCGCCCCGCGATGGGGCCAGTCCCCTTACGGCGGTGGGGATTTCCCCACCGGCTCCTTCGTCGGGGAGGCAGGCCGGACGCTCGCCCGGTGGTGCCGTTCGTGCGGGCGCCGGCCGGGTGAGGGACGCTCAGTAGCGCAGGTACCGCTTCCGTACGGCCCTGAAGGCGGCAAGATCGTCCTGCCAGGCGCCGACGACCTCGTCGGTGTCCGCGCCCGCGTCGATCAGGGTGCGCACGCGGGTGGAACCGGTCAGCTTGTCGATCCAGTTGTCGGAGCGCCAGGCGAAGCCGCTCCAGCTCCGCTTCGCCGTCACCAGCAGGCCGATGCCCGCGCGGACCGGGTCGAAGGACTTGCGGTCGTGGACGTGGAGCTGCACGCCGCCGACGGTCCTGCCCTGCCACTTGGAGAAGGTGGGCGCGAAGTACGCCTCACGGAAGCGGACGCCGGGCAGACCGAGACCGTTGGCCGCCTCCGCCCATGCCGGGCCGATACCCTCCGCGCCCAGCAGCTCGAAGGGGCGGGTGGTGCCGCGGCCCTCGGAGAGGTTCGTGCCCTCGAACAGGCAGGTGCCGGAGTAGACCAGCGCCGTCTCCGGGGTGGGCATGTTGGGGCTGGGCGGGACCCAGGGCAGGCCCGTGTCGTCGAAGAAGTCGCCACGCCGCCACCCCGACATCCGTACGATGTCGAGCTCGACCGGCCGGGACAGGAACTCGCCGTTGAACAGCAGCGCCAGTTCGGCGACGGTCATGCCGTGCGCCTGGGAGATCGGTTCCCGGCCCACGAACGTCGCGAACGCCTTGTCGAGCACCGGCCCGAGCGCCGCCCTGCCGGTGACCGGGTTCGGCCGGTCGAGGACGACGAAGCGCTTGCCGGCGAGTGCCGCCGCCTGCATGCAGTCGAACAGCGTCCAGATGTACGTGTAGAAGCGGGCGCCCGCGTCCTGGATGTCGAAGACGACGGTGTCCACGCCGGAGGCCGTGAAGATGTCGGCGAGCGGCTGTCCGCTCTTGAGGTACGTGTCGTAGACGGGCAGCCCGGTCGCCGGGTCGTCGTAGCGGCCCTCGGAGCCGCCGGCCTGCGCGGTGCCGCGGAAGCCGTGCTCGGGGCCGAAGACCGCGACGAGGTCCACGCGGTCGTCGGCGTGCATCACGTCCACGATGTGGCGTACGTCGCGGGCGATGCCCGTGGGGTTGGTGACCATGCCGACGCGCTGCCCGGACAGTGCCGCGTACCCGTCGGCCACCAGGCGTTCGAAACCGGTGTGGACCCTGCCGCGGCCCTGCGCCGCTGCGGGCGTGGTGGCCGCGGCGAGTGCCCCCACCGCGCCGCCGCCCGCGACCAGCAAACCCCGTCTGGACAGGCTCATCGAGCTACCTCCGTGATCGCCGTGTGTCATGACCACTGCACGCTAGCGCTCATGTCGGCCCTGGGGAACGACCCCGGCATGTGCTTGTCGCCCCCTTCCGAAGTGACATACCGACTGGTTAGTCTGCCCGCACGGGACCTGTGTACGGAAAGGCGGAGCTGATGAGTACGGTGCAGGGCGCTGGGGTTGTGGTCACGGGCGCGGGCGGAGGCATCGGAGCCGCACTGGCCCGCCGCTTCGCCGCGGAAGGCGCCAAGGTCGTCGTCAACGACATCGACCCGGGCAAGGCCAAGACCGTCGCCGACGAGATCGGCGCCGTCGCCGTCCCCGGCGACGCCTCACAGATCGTCGAGGAGGCCCGTGACGCCCTCGGAGGTGTCGTGGACATCTACTGCGCCAACGCGGGACTCGCCTCCGGCGGCGACGCCTTCGCCGACGAGGACGTATGGGCCGCGGCCTGGGACGTCAACGTGATGGCCCATGTCCGCGCGAGCAGGATCCTGCTCCCCGACTGGCTCGAGCGCGGCGCCGGACGCTTCGTCTCCACCGTCTCCGCCGCCGGACTCCTCACCATGATCGGCGCGGCGCCCTACAGCGTCAGCAAGCACGGCGCCCTCGCCTACGCCGAGTGGCTCTCCCTCACCTACCGGCACCGCGGGATCAAAGTGCACGCGATCTGCCCCCAGGGCGTACGGACCGACATGCTGACCGCCAGCGGCAGCGCCGGCGAACTCGTCCTCACCCCGACCGCGATCGAGCCCGAGGACGTCGCCGACTCTCTCTTCACGGCCATGGCGGAGGACCGCTTCCTCGTCCTGCCGCACGCGGAGGTCGCGGGCTACTACGCGGCCCGCGCGACGCAGAACGACCGCTGGCTGGCCGGCATGAGCCACCTCCAGCAGAAGTGGGAGGAGGCCCGCCGATGAGCTCCATATACGCCGCCAAGCCCTGGCTCTCCCAGCTCAGCGACGCCCAGCGGGCGCCGATCGACCCGCCCGCGACCGTGCTGCACGCCTTCCGCGCCGCCGTCGGCCGAGCCCCCGGGCACGCCGCGCTCGCCTACTTCGACGGGCGCCTGACCTACCGCGAGACCGACGAACTGTCCGACTCCGTCGCCGGGCACCTCGCCGATCGCGGGATCTCCCGCGGCGACCGGGTCGCGATCATGCTCCAGAACACCCCGCACTTCGTGATCGCCCTGCTCGGCGCGTGGAAGGCCGGGGCCACCGTCGTCCCCCTCAACCCGATGTACAAGTCGGGCGAGGTCGCGCACGTCCTCGCCGACGCCGAAGTGAGCGCGCTGATCTGCTCCGACCGCGCCTGGGAGGGATACCTGCGGGACTGCGCCGCGGCCTCGCCGGTGCGGGTGGCCCTCACCGCCTGCGAGCTCGACCTCCAGACGCGGGGCGACGAACGGGTCCTCGGCTTCGGGCGCACCGCGCCCGCCGACGACGCGGACGACCTCCTCGCCGTCGCCCGCCAGGGTCTGCCGGCACCGGCCGGCCGCGAACTCACGGCCACGGACGTCGCGCTGATCAGCTACACGTCCGGCACCAGCGGCACCCCCAAGGGCGCCATGAACCTGCACGGTGGCATCACCTACAACGCGGAACGCCAGCGCACCGGCCACCCCGTACCCGAAGGCGCCTGTTACTTCGTGCTCGCGCCGCTGTTCCACATCACCGGCATGGTCTGCCAGCTCGCCGCCTGCATCGCGGGCGCGGGCACCCTGGCGCTCGCCTACCGCTTCGAGGCGGGTGTCGTCCTCGACGCGTTCCTCGAGCACCGCCCCGCGTACACCGTCGGCCCCTCGACCGCCTTCATGGCCCTCGGCGCCCACCCCTCCGCAACCCCGGAGCACTTCGAGTCCTTCCGGGTGATCTCCTCCGGCGGGGCGCCCGTGCCGCCCGCGCTCGTCGAGAAGTTCAGAGCGGGCTTCGGCCCCTACATCCGCAACGGCTACGGGCTCACCGAGTGCACCGCCCCCTGCGCCTCCGTACCCCCGGAGAAGGAGGCCCCCGTCGACCCGGCCTCCGGCACCCTCTCCGTCGGACTCCCCGGTCCCGACACGGTCGTCCGGATCATCGACGACAAGGGCGAGGACGTGCCCTTCGGCGAACAGGGCGAGATCGCGGTGTCGGGTCCGCAGGTGGTACCCGGCTACTGGCGGCTCCCCGAGGCCACCGCGGAAGCCTTCCCCGACGGCGAACTGCGCACCGGCGACATCGGCTTCATGGACGCGGACGGCTGGCTCTACGTCGTCGACCGCAAGAAGGACATGATCAACGCCTCCGGCTTCAAGGTCTGGCCGCGCGAGGTCGAGGACGTCCTCTACACCCACCCCGACGTCCGCGAGGCGGCCGTCGTGGGCATCCCCGACGCCTACCGCGGGGAGAGCGTGAAGGCGTTCGTCAGCCTGCGGCCCGGGGCGGTGGCGGAACCGGAAGAGATCTCCGCGTACTGCGCCGAGCGGCTGGCCGCCTACAAGTACCCCCGCGAGGTCGAGGTCCTGCCGGAGCTCCCCAAGACGACAAGTGGGAAGATCCTCAGGCGGGAACTGCGTTCCCCCGCGTAGCAGCCGGCCGAGCACGGCACGGAACAGCACACCGGAGACAGAAAGAAAGGCGGGTGGCGGCAATGGCCAGGACGACGGACGGGGACGGCACCCCCGTCCCGCAGAGGCTGCTGGCCGCCGCCACCCGCCTCTTCGCGGAACGCGGCTACGACCGCACCTCGGTGCAGGAGATCGTGGAAGCGGCAGGCGTCACCAAGGGCGCCCTCTACCACTACTTCGGTTCGAAGGAGGACCTCCTCCACGAGGTCTACGCCCGTGTGCTCCGCCTCCAGCAGCAACGCCTCGACGCGTACGCGGACGCCGACGAGCCCGTCGAGTCCCGGCTGCGCGGGGCGGCGGCGGACGTTGTCGTCACCACGATCGAGAACCTCGACGACGCGGACATCTTCTTCCGCTCCATGCACCACCTGAGCCCGGAGAAGCACAAGCAGGTACGCGCCGAACGCCGCCGCTACCACGAGCGCTTCCGCGCGCTGGTGGAGGAGGGGCAGCAGGACGGCGTCTTCTCCTCGGCCACCCCGGCGGACCTGGTGGTCGACTACCACTTCGGCTCGATCCATCACCTGTCGACCTGGTACCGCCCGGACGGCCCCCTGACGAAGCAACAGGTCGCGGACCACTTGGCGGACCTGCTGCTGAGGGCGCTGCGGCCGTAGCGGCGGGCCCGTGTCCGCTGCGCGGACGTGGCGCCCGCGGCGGCTGTTCCCCACCCGGCCCTTTCCCGAAACCGGGGCAAGCCCCGGACCCCGTACGGCCTTCGGCCGTGCCCTCAATCTCCCTACGGCCTGGCGGCCGTGGGAGGTGCCCCCGGGCGGGCCGACTTTGTCAGCCTCGCCTTGAGGCGCGGGGGTCCGATGGGGTCCGCCCGTAGCGGGAGGAGCCCCCGAAACACCGCGCGAAGCGCGTTACGGGTCCGGGCGGAGCCCGGTTCTGGGAGGACGGCCCCTCGGAGCGGGACCGTCCTCGCACACGTCACACGTACTTCTTCAGCTCCCGCCGCGCCAGCGACCGCTGATGCACCTCGTCCGGACCGTCCGCCAGCTTCAGCGTCCGCGCCGCCGCCCACAGCTCCGCCAGCGGGAAGTCCTGGCTGACGCCGCCCGCGCCGTGCGCCTGGACGGCCTTGTCGAGGATGTCGACGACCGCCCGCGGCGTGGCGATCTTGATCGCCTGGATCTCGGTGTGGGCCCCGCGGTTGCCGACCGTGTCCATCAGCCACGCCGTCTTCAGCACCAGCAGCCGCAGCTGCTCCACGGTGACCCGGGCGTCCGCGATCCAGTTCTGGACGACGCCCTGCTGGGCGATCGGCTTGCCGAAGGCGGTACGGGAGACGGCCCGCCGGCACATCAGCTCGATCGCGCGCTCCGCCATCCCGATGAGCCGCATGCAGTGGTGGATGCGGCCCGGTCCCAGCCGCGCCTGGGCGATGGCGAAGCCGCCGCCCTCCTCGCCGATCAGATTCGTCGCGGGGACCCGTACGTCGTCGAAGACGACTTCGGCGTGGCCGCCGTGGGAGTGATCCTCGTAGCCGTACACCTGCATCGCGCGCTGCACGTGCACGCCGGGGGTGTCACGGGGCACCAGGATCATCGACTGCTGGCGGCGGATGTCGTCGCCGTCCGGGTCGGTCTTGCCCATGACGATGAAGATCTTGCAGTCCGGGTTCATGGCGCCGGAGATGTACCACTTGCGGCCGTTGACGACGTACTCGTCGCCGTCCCGGTCGATGCGGGTGCGGATGTTGGTCGCGTCGGAGGAGGCCACCTCGGGCTCGGTCATCGCGAACGCCGAGCGGATCTCGCCCGCGAGCAGCGGCTCGAGCCACTGCTTCTTCTGCTCGGCGGAGCCGAACTGGGTGAGCACCTCCATGTTCCCGGTGTCCGGGGCCGCGCAGTTCAGCGCGGTCGGTGCGAGGTGCGGGCTGCGGCCGGTGATCTCGGCGAGCGGCGCGTACTGGAGGTTGGTCAGCCCGGCACCGTACTCGGAGTCGGGGAGGAAGAGGTTCCACAGGCCCTGCTTGCGGGCCTCGGCCTTGAGTTCGTCCACGATCGCGGGCGTGTCCCACGGGGAGGCCAGCTCGGCGCGCTGCTCCTCCGCGATCTTCTCGGCCGGGTAGACGTGCTCGTCCATGAAGGCGAGCAGTTTGCCGCGGAGCTCTTCGGTGCGCGCGTCGAATGCGAAGTCCATGAGGTACTTCAGCCTTCCTGAAGGGTGGTGAGGCCGTGCTCGATGAAGAGGGGGACGAGATCGCCGATCCGGTCGAATCCGGCGCCGACGGTCTGGCCGAGGGTGTAGCGGTAGTGGATGCCCTCGAGGATCACGGCGAGCTTGAACCAGGCGAACGCCTCGTACCAGGAGATCGCCGAGGTGTCCCGGCCGGAGCGCTCCGCGTACCGCTCGATCAGTTCGGCGGGGGACGGGTGGCCGGCGGCGCCCGCGGTGGTGCTGACGGGGGAGTCGGGCAGTTCCAGCCGCTTGCTGTACATGACCAGCAGGCCGAGGTCGGTCAGCGGGTCGCCGAGGGTGGACATCTCCCAGTCCAGGACGGCCTTGATCCGGTCGTCGTCGCCGATCAGGACGTTGTCGAGGCGGTAGTCGCCGTGGACCACGGTGGCGGCGGGGGAGTGGGGCAGCGCGCGCCCGAGCGCGGCGTGCAATTCGTCGATGCCGGCGAGGTCGCGGCCGCGCGAGGCCGCGAGCTGCTTGCCCCAGCGCCGCAACTGCCGGTCGAGGAAGCCCTCCGGCCGGCCGAAGTCGCCGAGTCCGACGGCCTCCGGGTCGACGGCGTGGAGGTCGACGAGGGTGTCGACGAGGGAGAGGACGGCGTCCCGGGTGCGCTCCGCGCCGAGCGGGGCCAGCTGCTCCGCGGTGCGGTAGGGGGTGCCGTCCACGAACTCCATGACGTAGAACGGGGACCCGATGACCGATTCGTCCTCGCACAGCAGCACGGGCTGCGGCACCGGGACCGCGGTCGGCGCCAGGGCGTTGATGACCCGGTGCTCGCGTTTCATGTCGTGCGCCGTCGCCAGCACATGGCCGAGCGGCGGCCGGCGCACCACCCATCGGGTGGTGCCGTCGGTGACGGCGTAGGTGAGGTTGGAGCGGCCGCCCTGGATCAGCCGGGCGCTGAGCGGTCCGCCCACCAGTCCGGGCCGCTCACGGTCGAGATAACCGCGCAGCTGCTCGGGATCGAGGCCTGGGGGGACTGAGCTCATGATGCGCACCTCCGGGGGCGGTCCTGGGGAACGCGTTCATGATGACCGACCAGTCGGTATGTCGTCCAGTGGCCCGGTGGAAAGCGATGCCAGGATCACACTCGCACGGCACGCGACGGCCCCCTCGGGGGTGACCGGCCGAGGGGGCGGAACGCGCCAAGGGATCAGGCGTGGCAGGCCACCGGTACCCCGCCGTTCATCGCCGCCATGTCGGCGAACACCACGGTGGGGTCGAGCGGCGAGCCCTCGGGGAGTCCGTCCAGCTCCGCGTACGCCCGGTGCAGGTTGGCCACCAGCCGTTCGCTCTCCCTCAATCCGGCGAACACCCCGAGATCCGCCCCGCGTGCCGTCTCCAGCGGGCTCAGCCCCTTGGCGTGGCCGGCCTCTGCCAGTTCGGCGACGAAGCGCAGATAACGCTCCGTCGCGTCGTACGCCGACGGGTCGGTGATCGGTCCGTGGCCCGGCACCACGGTCTCCGCGCCGAGGGAGCGCAGCACGCCGAGCGCCCGCAGCGAGCCGCTCAGCGACCCCATCGGGACGAACGGTGTACCGCCCTGGAAGATCAGGTCACCGGTGAAGACGATTCCCTGCCGCGGCAGGTGCACGATCGTGTCCCCCGCTGTGTGGGCGACCGTGCCGGGATGGAGGAGCCGCACCTCGACGTCCCCTACATGGACCGTCAGTCGGTCGCTGTACGTGAGCGTCGGCGCGGTGATCCGGATGTCCCCGAAGTCGGTCTGCGGCCAGATCAGGTGGAGCTGGCGGCCCGCCGCGAGGACCTCGCTCCGGCACGATTCGTGCCCGACGACCACGGCCTCCGGCAGGAAGACCCCGTTGCCGTAGGTGTGGTCGCCGTGGTGGTGGGTGTTGACGACGGTACGGGGGAGGGGTGCGCCGGTCGCCAGCAGTGCCTCGCGCAGCGCCCGGGCCCGCCGCTCGGTGGCCGTGGTGTCGACGAGGAGCGTCGTCTCCCCGTCGCTGACGAAGCCCGCGTTGTTCAGGCACCAGCCGCCGTCGGGCTGGACGTAGGCGTGCACTTCCGGCGTGAGCCGGACGGTGTAGGGATCTGTGGCAGGCACGATGGCTCCCCCGGAGACGGGTCGACGGTGAATCGGCCCTCAGAGCCTGCCGGTCGACCCGGGTGTGCGGCACCGCGGAAAGGGTGGATCAGTGGTCGTCCCAGTGTCCGTCGTGCTCCGCGTGCCGGTGCCCGTCGTGGAGGTAGTCGACATGGTCGCCGTGGACCACGGCGGGGTGGCCGCACCCGCTGCTGTGCTCGTGCGCGTGACCGCTGTGCGACACGTGTTCTCCCGGCTCGCACTCGTCCCAGTGCCCCGCGTGCTGCCGGTGGAGATGCCCGTCGTGCGAGTAGTCCATGTGGTCGCCGTGGGGGATCTCGGCGTGGCCGCAGGACGGGCCGTGAGTGTGCTCGTGTGCGGTGTGCTCCTGGTGTGCAACGGTCATGGCGCTCACCTCTGGGTGCTTTCGTGCCGTTCTGTCCGTATTCCAGGCTAGTCGGCGGCTCCGGCGCCGGCCGCCCGTCGCCCGCCACGCCACGAGGGAACAGATGTCCGGCATGGGGCGTCACTCACGGTCACACCACGATCGCCACGGCGAACGCGGCCAGTGCCAGCACGCATCCGACCGCCGCGATCGCCCCACGTACCGACATCGCCGCCGGTCTGGCCGCGTCCATCGCGCGGACGCGCCGGTGCGCGACCAGAAGGAAACCCAGCCAGGCGACGACGCTCAGCCCCGCCGCGAGCGCCACGTCCTGCGCCGCCTGCTTGGCGGCGAGGACCGCCACCACCGTGCAGGTCAGCGTCGTCCGGCGCCACGCCAGCCGGGTGCGCTCGGGCTGAAGCCCCGGATCGCGTGCGGGGGGTGCCGTCACAGGTCGCCCCAGGCCACCACCGCCACCATGGTGAGGGAGACGACCGCGACGACCACGGCCAGCAGCGCCGGGAACCGGGACACCGGCAGATCGTCGCCTCGGCGCATCGCCCGCTCGCACCGGACCCAGTGGTTCACCGCGCGTACCGCGCACACCGCCCCGACGCCGATCAGCGCGAGCGCCAGACCGGCCCGTACACCCCAGCGCAGGTCCGGCAGGAACTGGTCGACGGCGAAGCCGCCGCCGATGAGCGCGAGCGCGGTGCGGATCCAGGCCAGGAACGTCCGCTCATTGGCGAGCGAGAACCGGTAGTCGGGCGTGTCGCCCTCGTCCCGGATCCGTGCCGGCGCGAACCACAGCCGCAGGCTCTGCAGGAAATCGCTCACGCAGCGCACCCTACCCGCGCACTCTCGGCGCCTGCGGCCCAGCTCCCGGCACACCGGGGCACCTGCCGGCCCGGCTGCCGCGACCGGAAGGCTCAGCCCGTTCGGTGCGCCTTGAGCCGCTCGTACGCGGCCAGCCCGTCGGGCACCCACACCCACGCCTCGAGCCCCGCCTCCAGCTCGGCGTCCGTCAGGAAGGCGTACCAGTCGATCTCCTCCGGTTGCGGCTCCACCGGCAGGTCGCAGCGGACCTCGTAGACGTACGACCACCAGGAGGGGCCGGGGGCGCCGTCCCCTTCGTAGAGGAACTTGAACAGCGGTACGGGGCGGGGGAGTCCGCGAACGCCGAGTTCCTCCTCCGCCTCGCGCAGCGCCGCGTCGTCGTAGCTCTCCCCGGCGCCGACCACACCGCCGACGAACATGTCGTACATCGAGGGGAAGACCAACTTCGTGGCCGTGCGCCGGTGCACGAAGACGCGTCCCGCGGCATCCCTGACGAGGATGAACGCGCACCGGTGCCGAAGTCCGCGCGCGTACGCCTCGCCGCGCGGGGCCTGCCCGATCACGCGGTCGTGCTCGTCGACGATGTCGAGGATCTCTTCTGCGGGCTGCACGGAAGTCATGGCACCCATGAAAACACCGCCGTACGCCGCCGTTGACCGGTCGGCCATTGACGAGTTACCCGCCCGTAAGGAAGATCGGGTGCCACCGGCCCGACGGAGAATGGAAAACCATGGCGTACGACGCTGATGTGATCGTGATCGGGGCAGGACTCGCGGGCCTCGTGGCCACGGCCGAACTCGTCGACGCCGGACGGAAGGTCATCCTTGTCGACCAGGAGCCCGAGCGGTCCATCGGGGGGCAGGCGCACTGGTCCTTCGGCGGCCTCTTCTTCGTCGACTCGCCCGAGCAGCGCCGTATGCGCATCAAGGACAGCCACGCCCTCGCCATGCAGGACTGGCTCGGCACCGCGGGCTTCGACCGCGAGGAGGACCGCTGGCCGCGCAAGTGGGCGGAGGCGTACGTCGACTTCGCCGCGGGGGAGAAGCGGGCCTGGCTGCACCGGCAGGGCGTGCGGTTCTTCCCCGTCGTCGGCTGGGCGGAACGCGGCGGCTACGACGCGAACGGCCACGGCAACTCCGTACCCCGCTTCCACATCACCTGGGGCACCGGCCCCGGCCTGGTGGCACCCTTCGAGCGGCGGGTCCGCGAAGGAGTCGCCAGGGGGCTGGTGCAGCTGAGGTTCCGGCACCGGGTCACGGGTCTCGGCAGCAGCGCGGGCAGCCTGGACACCGTCACCGGTGAGATCCTCGAGCCGTCCGACGCGGAGCGCGGCGCGGCGAGCAGCCGCGAGGTCACCGGCGCCTTCGAGCTCAAGGCCCAGGCGGTGATCGTCACATCGGGCGGTATCGGCGGCAACCACGAACTCGTCCGCGCACAGTGGCCGAAGCGGCTCGGCACGCCGCCGAAGAAGATGCTCTCCGGCGTCCCCGCGCACGTCGACGGACTGATGCTCGGCATCGCCGAGCGCGCCGGCGCCAGCCACATCAACCGCGACCGGATGTGGCACTACACCGAGGGCATCGAGAACTGGAACCCGATCTGGGCCAAGCACGGCATCCGCATCCTGCCGGGCCCGTCCTCCCTCTGGCTGGACGCGCGCGGCAGACGGCTGCCGGTGCCGCTGTTCCCCGGCTTCGACACCCTCGGCACGCTCGAACACATCATGCGGACCGGCCACGACCACACCTGGTTCGTGCTCGACCAGAAGATCATCGGCAAGGAGTTCGCCCTGTCGGGTTCCGAGCAGAACCCGGACCTGACGGGCAAGTCCGTCCGCGACGTCTTCGTACGCGCCAGGGCCGACGTGCCCGCGCCGGTGAAGGCGTTCATGGACAAGGGCGTCGACTTCGTCGTGGAGAAGGACCTGGGCGCGCTGGTGCGCGGCATGAACGAGCTCACCGGGGACGGACTGATCGACGAGGCGGAACTGCGGCGCGAGATCACGGCGCGGGACCGGGAGGTCGCCAACCCGTTCACCAAGGACCTCCAGGTCACGGCGATCCGCGGCGCCCGCAAGTACCTCGGCGACAAGCTGATCCGCACCGCCGCGCCACACCGTCTGCTGGACCCCAAGGCAGGTCCGCTGATCGCCGTGCGGCTCAACATCTTGACCCGCAAGTCGCTCGGCGGCCTGGAGACGGACCTGTCCTCGCGGGTCCTGGACGGGTCCGGCACCCCGCTGCCGGGCCTGTACGCCGCGGGCGAGGCGGCGGGCTTCGGCGGCGGCGGCGTCCACGGCTACCGCTCCCTGGAGGGCACGTTCCTCGGCGGCTGTCTCTTCTCGGGCCGCGCGGCGGGCCGTGCGGCGGCGAGAGCGGTGTCGTAGGACGGGACGCGGCCGCTCTCCACCCCCATGTGTGACGGAAGTCTGACGGCCCCCCGTCACCCCTGGCATCCGGCCCGGCCAGGTGCTCGAATCGAAGGGTGACGTCCCAACACTCCGACGCGGCCGGCGCAACCGGCCCCGACGGCCCCGAACCCGACGGGCCCGGCGCGCCCGTCGGCCGCCGTGTCGTTCTCGGCATGCTCGGTCTCGGCGCCGCCGGTGTCGCCGCCGCGCCCTATCTGCAGCGTGGGCTGGAGAGCTTCCTCGGCGCCGCGGCCGACAAGGACCCGACGGGCCTGACCGGGCTGCTGCCGAACGGCGGCGGATTCCGCTACTACTCGGTTGCGTCCTCCGTGCCCCGCAAGACCGCGGAGACCTACCGCCTCACCGTCGACGGCCTCGTCCGGAAGCCGGCCACGTACACCCTGGCCGACCTCCGGGCCATGCCGCAGACGCGGATCGTGCGGGACGTGCAGTGCGTCACCGGGTGGCGCGTGCCCGACACGCCATTCGAGGGCGTGAAGCTCTCGCAGCTGCTGGACGCCGCCGGCGTACGTCCGGAGGCGCGGGCGATCCGGTTCACCTGCTTCGACGGGACCTACAGCGAGAGCCTGACGCTCACACAGGCCCGGCGGGACGACGTCCTCGTCGCGCTGCGGATGCAGGACGAGCCGCTCAGCCATTCGCACGGCGGCCCGGTCCGGCTGTACGTGGCGCCGATGTACTTCTACAAGTCGGCGAAGTGGCTGTCCGGGATCACGGTCACGTCCTCCGTCCGGCCCGGTTACTGGGAGGAGCGGGGCTATGACGTCGACGCCTGGGTCGGCCGGTCCAACGGCCGCACCGACACCCCCACCGTCTGAACCCGCCGCACCGGGTGAGCCGATGGAACGCACCGCCCGCAGACGGCGCTTCACCCGCGCCGAGCGCCTGCTGCACCGCACCACCGCCGCGCTGATGCTGCTGTGCATCGTGACCGCTGCCGTGCTCTACGTGCCGCAGCTGGCCGAACTCGTCGGCCGCCGGTACCTCGTGGTGACGGTCCACCAGTGGGCCGGGCTGCTGCTGCCCGTGCCGTTCGTCCTGGCGCTGGTCTCCCGCGCGTTCCGCGCGGATCTGCGCCGGCTGAACCGCTTCGCGCCGTACGACCGGGCGTGGCTGAGTGCCGTGCGCCGTCGCGAGCACGGCCCGTCGGCGCGCCCGGCGGGCAAGTTCAACGCCGGGCAGAAGATCTACGCGGCCTGGACGGCCGGAGCCGTGCTGGTCATGCTCGGCACCGGGCTGCTGATGTGGTTCACCGGCCTCGCGCCGCTGGTGTGGCGGACGAGCGCCACGTTCGTGCACGACTGGCTCTCCCTCGCCGTGGGGATCGCGGTCGCCGGGCACATCGCGATGGCGCTCGCCGACCCGGAGGCACGCCGGGGCATGCGTACCGGGTCGGTCGAGCGCCAGTGGGCCCGCGAGCACCACCCGAGGTGGCTAGAGGACGAGTGACAAGAGCAGCACGAACACGATGCCGACGACCGAGATGATCGTCTCCATCACCGACCAGGTCTTGATCGTCTGGCCGACGGTCATACCGAAGTACTCCTTCACCAGCCAGAAGCCGGCGTCGTTGACGTGGCTGAAGAAGAGCGAGCCCGCGCCGATCGCGAGGACGAGCAGTGCCGCGTGCGAGGTCGACATGTCGGCCGCGAGAGGCGCCACCAGGCCGGCCGCGGAGATGGTGGCCACGGTCGCGGAGCCGGTCGCGAGCCGGATCGCGACGGCGATCAGCCAGGCGAGCAGCAGGGTCGGGATGGCCCAGTTCTCGGAGAAGTCCAGGATCATCTGGCCGACACCGATGTCGATCAGCGTCTGCTTGAAGCCGCCGCCGGCGCCGACGATGAGCAGCACACCGGCGATCGGGGCGAGCGACTTCTCGACGGTCGAGGAGAGGCGGTCCTTGGTGAACCCGGCCGCCCGTCCCAGCGTGAACAGACCGACGATCACTGCGGCGAGCAGGGCGATCAGCGGGGAGCCGATGACGTCGGTGACGCGCTGGACCCCGTTCTCGGGGTCGTCCACCACGATGTCGACGAGGGCCTTGGCCATCATCAGGACGACGGGGAGCAGCACCGTGGCGACGGTGGCGCCGAAGCTCGGACGCTTCTCCAGGTCGTCGGAGGCGCGCTGCGGGATCATCTTCTCCGGCGCGGGGATGTCCACCCAGCGCGCGGCGTACTTGGAGAACACCGGACCGGCGATGATGACGGTCGGTATCGCGACGACCAGTCCGAGGGCCAGGGTGACGCCGAGGTTGGCGCCGATGGCGTCGATCGCGACCAGCGGGCCGGGGTGCGGCGGGATGAGGCCGTGCATCACGGACAGACCGGCGAGCGCCGGGATGCCGATCCGCATCAGCGAGTAGTTGCCGCGCTTGGCGACCATGAGCACGACCGGGATCAGCAGGACGATGCCGACTTCGAAGAACAGCGGAAGTCCGATGATCGAGGCGATCAGCACCATCGCCCAGGGCATGGCCCGGCCGCTCGCCTTGGCGAGGATCGTGTCGACGATCTGGTCCGCGCCACCGGAGTCGGCGAGCAGCTTGCCGAGGATCGCACCGAGGGCGATCAGCACACCGACGCCCGCGACGGTCGAGCCCAGGCCCGCCGTGAACGACGTGATCGCCTTGTCGAGCGGCGCCCCGGCGAACGCGCCGAGCGCGAGCGACCCGATGGTCAGCGCCAGGAAGGCGTGCAGCTTGAACTTGGTGATGAGCAGAACGATGACAGCGATGCCCGCGAGGACGGCGATGCCCAGCTGTGCGTTGCCCGCCGAGGTGATCGGTTCGACGGCGTCCGCTGCCAGCATCTCGACGCTGAGACTGGTCACGGTGATTCCTTAGTCTTCGAGCCCGCGCAGCGCGGCGACGGCCCGTTCGGTGATTTCTTCGGGGGTGCCGGACACATCGACGGCGACGCCCGCCTCGTCCTCCTCCAGCGGCTGGAGGGTGGCGAACTGGGAGTCCAGCAGCGCGGTGGGCATGAAGTGCCCCTTGCGCTCGGCCATCCGCTGCTCGATGAGCTCGCGGCTGCCGGTGAGGTGGAGGAAGACGGCGTCGGGCGCTGCCGCCCGCAGCCGGTCGCGGTACTCACGCTTGAGAGCGGAGCTGGAGACCACTCCGCCGAGCCCGGTCCTGCCGTGGGCCCACTCGCCGATGGCGTCCAGCCACGGGCGGCGGTCCGCGTCGTCCAGCGGGACGCCGGCCGTCATCTTGGCGATGTTCGCCGGGGGATGGAAGTCGTCGCCCTCGGCGTACGGGACGCCCAGGGCGGCGGCGAGCAGGGGGCCGATCGTGGTCTTGCCGGTTCCTGCTACGCCCATCACCACGACGACGTGGGGGGTGCTCATTACGTGCCTCGCTGTCCTCGTCGACCGCTCGACGTCGGTCCGTCGCGCTACTGAAACCTATTAGGTACGACGTATTCAAGGGGCTGAGACATAAACGTCATACTTTTTGTTCCGGTGGGAGTCCGTGTGATCCACGCCCCGTAGGCTTTGCCCATGACCACAGAAGGCCGAGGGCTCCACACGCATGTGCTCGACACCCTCGGTCTCGCCATCACGGCGGGCGAGTATCCGCAGGGCAGTGTGCTGCGCACCGATGAGGTCGCCCAGCGCTTCGACGTGTCACGCACGGTCGTCCGGGAAGTGGTCCGCGTCCTCGAGTCCATGCACCTTGTGGAGTCCCGCCGCCGCGTCGGCGTCACCGTGCGTCCCACCGAGGAGTGGAACGTCTACGACCCCCGCGTCATCCGCTGGCGGCTCGCCGGCGCCGACCGCCCGCGACAGCTGCGTTCACTGACCGTGCTGCGCTCCGCGGTGGAACCGGTCGCGGCCGGTCTCGCCGCCGTCCACGCGACCCCCGAGCAGTGCGCGGCGCTGACCGAGGAGGCCCTCGGCATGGTCGCCACCTCCCGCGGCCAGCAACTCGAGGGGTATCTGAAACACGACATCGCCTTCCACCGGGTCGTGCTCAACGCCTCCGGCAACGAGATGTTCGCGCGCCTCGGGGACGTCGTCGCCGAGGTCCTCGCAGGCCGTACCCACCACCATGTGATGTTCGACGATCCCGACCCGGCGGCGGTGACGCTGCATGTCCAGGTGGCGGAGGCCGTTCGCGAAGGCGACGCGGAAAGAGCCGAGCGCCTGACCCGTGAGATCGCCGTCGGAGCCCTCCAGGAGCTCGACGTACTCGCTCCCTGAATTCCCTGACACCCTGGCTTTACCTTGTCGAAACCTCTGAAATACCTCAGATGCCTGTCTAAGTGAGGTTCGCCACTGCCAAAATCCCAGGGTTGCCCTGACGATGAGCCCTTGGGCCATTCATGCCCGAAACCGGGCCAGGGCGTCCCCTTCCTTCACCCCTGGGAAGGCGCCGGCGCAGGCCGGGTACCGCACACCCCCTCACGAAGGCGAACAACCTCAATGAGTGACCGCACCATGGCTGCGGCCGATACGCCCGTCGCCGGCGCGACGGGTTCCCCCCACGTGGATGCCGGAGACGTCGGGTACCGCAAGGACCTCAAGTCGCGGCACATCAACATGATCGCCATCGGCGGCGCCATCGGTACGGGGCTCTTCCTCGGCGCCGGTGGCCGCATGGCCGGCGCAGGGCCCTCCCTGTTCATCGCCTACGCCGTCTGCGGCGTCTTCGCCTTCTTCGTCGTGCGCGCGCTCGGTGAGCTCGTGCTCTACCGGCCCTCCTCCGGCGCCTTCGTCTCCTACGCCCGAGAGTTCATGGGCGAGAAGGGCGCCTACACGGCAGGCTGGCTGTACTTCCTGAACTGGTCGACGACCGCCATCGCCGACATCACCGCGGCCGCGACCTACGCCCACTTCTGGGCGATGTTCAGCGACGTCCCGCAGTGGGTGCTGGCCCTGATCGCGCTCGCCGTGGTCCTCACGGCCAACCTCATCTCGGTGAAGTACTTCGGTGAGATGGAGTTCTGGTTCGCGATCATCAAGGTCGCCGCGCTCGTCGTGTTCATGCTCATCGGCATCTTCCTGGTCGTGACCTCCCACGACATCGGCGGCCACACCCCGGGCTTCTCCACCATCAGTGACAACGGCGGCATCTTCCCGAGCGGCTTCATGCCGATGCTGCTGCTCATCCAGGGCGTCGTCTTCGCCTACGCCTCCGTCGAGCTGTGCGGTGTCGCCGCCGGTGAGACCGAGAACCCCGAGAAGATCATGCCGCGCGCGATCAACTCGATCATGTGGCGTGTGGGCCTGTTCTACGTCGGCTCCGTCGTCCTGCTGGCGCTGCTGCTCCCGTACACCGCGTACTCCGGCAACGAGAGCCCCTTCGTCACCGTCTTCGACAAGCTCGGGATCCCCGGCGCTGCGGGTGTGATGAACCTGGTCGTCCTGACCGCCGCCCTGTCCAGCCTGAACTCGGGCCTCTACTCGACCGGCCGCATCCTGCGCTCCATGTCGATGTCCGGTTCCGCGCCCCGGTTCACCAGCGTCATGAACAAGGGCGGCGTGCCCTACGGCGGCATTCTGCTCACCGCCGCCTTCGGTGTCCTCGGCGTACTGCTCAACTACGTCATGCCGGGCGACGCCTTCGAGCTGGTGCTCAACTTCGCCTCGATCGGCATCATCGGCACCTGGGCGATGATCATGGTCTGCTCGCTGCTGTTCTGGCACCGCTCCCAGGACGGCCGGGTCACCAGGCCCGCCTACCAGCTGCCCTGGGCCCCGTACACGCAGATCGTGACCCTGCTCTTCCTGGGCTCCGTCGTCGTCCTGATGTGGATGGACGAGGGCATCTCCCGCACCACCGTCAACTGCCTGCCGCTGATCGCGGCCGCGCTGGTCGGCGGCTGGTTCCTGGTCCGCAAGCGGGTGCGCGCGGTGGCCGCCGCGAGCAAGGAGCTCTGACCTTCCTTCGAAGGCCCCCGTCGAAGGCCCCCGCGGGCACGTCCCGCGGGGGCCTTCGTTGTGCCCGGCGCCCCTCGAACAGTCCATAGTGGGTGGCGACGTCCACTGCGCGAGGAAGGGCAGGTTCTGCGATGCCGCAGCAGGTGCAAGGTGTGATCGCACCCGGGAAGAACGAGCCGGTACGGGTCGAGACGATCATCGTCCCGGACCCGGGGCCGGGCGAGGCCGTGGTGAAGGTGCAGGCATGCGGGGTCTGCCACACCGATCTGCACTACAAGCAGGGCGGGATCAACGACGACTTCCCGTTCCTGCTCGGCCACGAGGCCGCCGGCGTCGTCGAGTCGGTCGGCGAGGGCGTCACCGACGTCGAGCCGGGCGACTTCGTGATCCTCAACTGGCGTGCCGTGTGCGGCCGCTGCCGCGCGTGCCTGCGCGGACGCCCCTGGTACTGCTTCGACACGCACAACGCCCGGCAGAAGATGACCCTCACCGACGGCACCGAGCTCTCACCCGCGCTCGGCATCGGAGCCTTCGCCGAGAAGACCCTGGTCGCCGCCGGGCAGTGCACCAAGGTCGACCCGGCGGCGTCCCCGGCGGTGGCCGGACTGCTCGGCTGCGGTGTGATGGCCGGCATCGGCGCCGCCATCAACACCGGCCAGGTGGGCCGCGGCGACTCGGTGGCCGTCATCGGCTGCGGCGGCGTGGGCGACGCGGCAGTCGTCGGCGCACGGCTGGCCGGGGCCGCCCGGATCATCGCCGTCGACATCGACGACCGCAAGCTTCGGACGGCGAAGAAGATGGGCGCCACCCACACCGTCAACTCGGCCACCACCGACCCCGTCGAGGCGATCCGCGAACTCACCGGAGGCTTCGGCGCCGACGTCGTCATCGAGGCCGTCGGCCGGCCGGAGACGTACGAACAGGCCTTCTACGCCCGTGACCTGGCCGGCACCGTCGTCCTCGTCGGCGTCCCCACCCCCGAGATGAAGATCGAACTGCCGCTGCTGGACGTCTTCGGCAGAGGCGGGGCGCTCAAGTCGTCCTGGTACGGCGACTGTCTGCCCTCCCGCGACTTCCCGATGCTGATCGACCTGCACCAGCAGGGGCGCGTCGACCTCGGCGCGTTCGTCACCGAGACCATCGGACTCGGCGACGTCGAGAAGGCGTTCGCCCGGATGCACGAGGGTGACGTACTGCGATCGGTGGTGCAGTTCTGATGGCGGCCCGTATCGATCACCTGGTCACCTCCGGCACCTTCTCGCTCGACGGCGGCACCTGGGACGTCGACAACAACGTCTGGATCGTCGGCGACGACCATGAGGCGATCGTCGTCGACGCCGCCCACGACGCCGACGCGATCCTGGCCGCGCTCGGCGGCCGTACGCTGCGCGCCATCGTCTGCACCCATGCGCACAACGACCACATCGACGCGGCCCCGGCGCTCGCCGCCGCCACCGGCGCACCGGTCCTGCTGCACCCCGACGACCTGCCGCTGTGGAAGCAGACCCACCCGGAGCGCGCTCCCGACGGCGAGCTGGTCGAGGGAGCGGTGATCAGCGTCGCGGGCACCGGCCTGACCGTGCTGCACACCCCCGGCCATGCCCCCGGCGCCGTCTGCCTCCACGCCCCCGAGCTCACCACCGTCTTCACCGGCGACACGCTCTTCCAGGGCGGACCGGGCGCCACCGGCCGGTCGTTCTCCCACTTCCCGACGATCGTCGACTCGATCCGGGACCGGCTGCTCACCCTGCCGCCGGAGACGGTCGTCCGTACCGGCCACGGCGACACGACGACCATCGGCGCGGAGGCGCCGCACCTTCAGGAGTGGATCGACCGGGGCCACTGAGCGAGCTCCAGCCGGCTGCGGAAGCTCCGCGGTTCACCGGTCACCGGATCGGTGAACTCCAGCCCGCACGCAAGAAGTTGAAGCGGGCGGGCGTAGTCGTCCGGGCCGTCGGGGAGCACCACCGGATACAGGGGGTCGTGCAGGATCGGCAGCCCCAGGGCGTTCATATGGACGCGTAGCTGATGGGTACGGCCGGTGGCCGGCAGCAGCCGGTACCGGCCGAGCCCGCCGCGCACCTCGAGCAGCTCGATCCGGCTCTCGCTGTTCGGCTCTCCCGGCTCCTCCGTGGCCGCGAGCACCCCGCGTTCCTTGACGATCCGGCTGCGTACGGTGCGCGGCAGTGCCACGGCCGGGTCGTAGGGCGCCACGGCCTCGTACTCCTTGCGCACCCGCCGGTCCCGGAACATCGTCTGATACGCGCCCCGGTCGCCCGGCCGTACGACGAAGAGGACCAGTCCGGCCGTGAGGCGGTCCAGCCGGTGCGCCGGCTGCAGCGCCGGCAGCTCCAGGTCCCGGCGCAACCGGGCCAGCGCCGTCTCCCGCACATGGCTGCCGCGCGGCATCGTGGCCAGGAAGTGCGGCTTGTCGACGATCACGATGTGCTCGTCGCGGTGCACGACGCCGATCTCGAACGGCACACGCTCCTCTTCGGGGAAGTCGCGGTGGAACCACAGATCCCGTCCCGCCGTGTAGGCCTCGTCGGCGGTGACGGGCCCTTCCGCGCCGACGAAACGCCCTTCGCGCACCATCGCGTCGACCCGCTCCGCGCCGATGGCCGCCCCGTACCGCGCCAAGAGATGGTCCCGCACGGTCGGCCAGGCCCCGTCCGGGTCCTCGGGCAGTCGCAGCCGCACGGGATCGATGCCGTCGCGCTGGGCGAGCGGTGCGGGCAGGTGCGGTCTGTTTCTGCGTCTCACCGACGAGACTGTAGACCGGTCGGGGCCGCTGTCACGGCGGCGCCTGCCGCGTCCGGGCCCACCCGGTCCCTGTCCACCCGGTCCTGGCGCATCAGTGCTCCATCCCGCCGCCGACGTACATCACGACGACGCCGATGATGACGAGCGCGATGCCGATGAGCGTCGCCGGTCTGACCGGTTCGTCGAAGAGGACGACGCCGCCGAGGAACGCGCCCACCGTGCCCACGCCCGACCAGATCGCGTACACCGGGCCGACGTTGAGCGTCTTGAGCGCCTGCGCCAGCATGACGAAGGCGGCGTCGTAGCCGATGACCACCAGGACGGTGGGGCCGAGGCGGGTCAGACCGTGCGAGGCGCGCAGCGAGAGCGTCGCGATCACTTCGGAGATGATCGCTCCCGCGACCAGCAGGGCCCCCATCAGCGTGACGCCCCCACGGCGTCGGCCGGATCGGAAGTCTTCGGACCGGTGCGGGCGCGACCCGTGGCGATGAGATCGGCGACGAGCCGGCGCAGCTCCACATGCGCCGCGCCGTGCGGCGGGGCGAGATGGAGCAGACGCGCCGTCCACCAGCCGTCGACGGCCATGCGTACCAGCGTGCTCACCCCCGGCGGCAGCCCGTCCGCGTCCAGCCGTTCCTGCCAGGCCCGGTAGTGGCGTTGGAGGACATCGAGCACTTCAGGGCCGCCCGTCGCGGCGAGCAGCGCCATCGGGAGCTCGTCGCGGCCGGTGGTGCCCGGCTCCGGTGCCACCTCGGGGATCGAGGAGTCGAGCCAGGCCATGGTGTAGGCGCCGGGCGGGGCGTCCGGACCGGGAAGCAGCGCCTCGATCCGGTCCACCAGCCGCTGGACCATGCCCTCGACCAGGGCGCGCTTGCTCGGGAAGTGGTGCAGCAGGCCCCCCTTGCTCACGCCCGCCTCCGCGGCGACGGCGTCGAGCCTGACCGCGTCCACGCCGCCTTCACCAGCAGCCGCTCCACGGCGTCGAGGAGTCGATCGCGCACGGTCCCGCCCCTCTCGTACCTGATCCGTCTGATCCATCGACCGACCGTCTGGACGGTCACTGCATGCTGGCGGAGCGTTCGTCTCGGCCCGCACGCCGTGTTGGGACGCGGCGGAGCAGTTCGGCACCCAGGCGCGCGGAGGGCGGACTCGGCCGCCGCCACCCCGGCAGTACGCCGCGCGTTCGTCGACCGCGAGGTGGCCGCAGGTCGGATGTCGCCCGGGAAGGCGGCCGACGCCCCCGACGACGCCGCGCTCACCGAGACGGCCGCCGACCACGCCCGTAGCGCCGGGTGGTCCGGCTCGCCCCTCGAGGAGCCCTCTATCGGCCTCCGCCTCCTTCGCGTGTTGTGGAAGAGCGCGAGCTCGCCGCGTGACGTGCACCTCCGGCGTGCTCTCGGGGCCTGTCTCGGCCGGCGGTGCACGGGCCGTCTCGCGCAGGCCGGCGACATCCGGGTCGCCGCCGACGGCGGCCGTGCGACTGATGGACGACGGCGCCTCCCGATGGGCATCTGCCGCGCCGTCACCGGCTCGGCGCTCGCCTCGGCCTGCGCGCGGGGCGCCTGCAACCTCCTGCTGCTGTGGGCGCCGGCCCGTCCGCTCTGACCGCCCGGGGACCGGCCGCGGTCACCCGGAAGCGGGGGCAGCAAAAAGATCCCCACGGAACTCCGTGGGGATCTTGATGGTGTCCGAGGGGGGACTTGAACCCCCACGCCCGATAAAGGGCACTAGCACCTCAAGCTAGCGCGTCTGCCATTCCGCCACCCGGACAAGGTGTCTGTCTCGCGGCCCTGGGCCGTTCCGACGTGGAAAACCATAGCAAACATTCGGACCCCCTCGATCACACCCCCGGTTCACCCGACGGCCGCTGCGACGGCCGGGGACCGGCCCTTGGGCCAAGGGCACGATGACGAGAGGATGAGGCGGACCACCAGCAGCGACAGCGGGAGGAATCAGCGTGAGCGAGTCGAACACGGCCCGGGCGGTCACGGGCGAGGACGAGGTCGTCGATCTCTGCCGTGAGCTGATCAGGATCGACACCAGCAATTACGGCGACCACTCGGGCCCCGGTGAGCGCGCGGCCGCCGAGTACGTCGCCGAGAAACTCGCCGAGGTCGGTCTGGAGCCGCAGATCCTCGAGTCGCACCGGGGCCGCGCCTCGACCGTGGCCCGCATCGAGGGCGAGGACCCGTCGCGGCCCGCCCTGCTGATCCACGGCCATCTCGACGTCGTCCCCGCGAACGCGGACGACTGGACCCATCACCCGTTCTCCGGCGAGATCGCGGAGGACTGCGTGTGGGGCCGGGGCGCGGTCGACATGAAGGACATGGACGCGATGACCCTCGCGGTCGTACGGGACAGGCTGCGCAGCGGCCGTAAGCCCCCGCGCGACATCGTGCTGGCCTTCCTCGCCGACGAGGAGGCGGGCGGCACGTACGGCGCCCGGTACCTCGTCGACGAGCACCCGGACCTGTTCGAAGGGGTCACGGAGGCCATCGGTGAGGTCGGCGGTTTCTCCTTCACCGTCAACGAGAATCTGCGGCTCTACCTCGTCGAGACGGCGCAGAAGGGCATGCACTGGATGCGCCTGACGGTGGACGGCACCGCCGGCCACGGCTCCATGACCAACAACGACAACGCCATCACGGAGCTGTGTGAGGCCGTCGGCCGGCTCGGCCGCCACACCTGGCCGGTCAGGGTCACCAAGACCGTGCGCTCCTTCCTCGACGAACTGTCCGACGCGCTCGGAACGCCCCTCGACCCGGAGGACATGGACGCCACCCTCGCCAAGCTCGGCGGCATTGCCAAAATGGTCGGCGCCACCCTGCGGAACTCCGCGGCCCCCACCATGCTCGGCGCCGGCTACAAGGTGAACGTCATCCCCGGCCAGGCGACCGCGCACGTGGACGGGCGCTTCCTCCCCGGCTACGAGGAGGAGTTCCTCGCCGAACTGGACCGGCTGCTCGGCCCCCGGGTCAGGCGCGAGGACGTGCACGGCGACAAGGCCCTGGAGACCAGCTTCGACGGGGCGCTCGTCGACGCGATGCAGGTGGCGCTGAAGGCGGAGGACCCGATCGCGAGGGCCGTGCCCTACATGCTGTCGGGCGGCACCGACGCCAAGTCCTTCGACGACCTGGGCATCCGCTGCTTCGGCTTCGCCCCGCTCAAGCTGCCGCCGGAGCTGGACTTCGCCGGCATGTTCCACGGCGTGGACGAGCGGGTGCCGGTGGACGGCCTGAAGTTCGGCGTGCGGGTCCTCGACCGGTTCATCGACCAGTGCTGAGCTCGTCCGCCCACGCGCCGGCCGGCATGACGCTCCGATAATCGCCTACGCGTGCGCATGTGACTTGAAAGAGTGAATGGGGGTTACAGCTCGTAGCCCAGGTGCCTCCTCCTCGTTACAGGTGATGCGGTCCGCGGCTGGGACCGCACTTGCCAACAGGAGGAACAATGATCAAGAAGGTCGTCGCGACCGCGGCTGCCGCCGGTGGTTTGGTGCTCGCGGGTGGGGGCATGGCCATGGCCCACTCCGGCGCCCACGGTGCCGCTGTCGACTCCGCCGGCACACTGTCGGGCAACCTGCTCCAGGTGCCGGTGCACGTGCCCGTGAACGCGTGTGGCAACACGGCGGACGTCATCGGCCTGCTGAACCCCGCCTTCGGCAACACCTGCGTCAACGCCTGACGTTATGTTTCCGGCCCACATGAGGCCGGGAGTGAATCCGGGCGGCTCCGGAGTGCGTGCCATGCGCTCCGGAGCCGCCCGCTTCTTCCAACCCCCTCGGCGTGTGCCCAGGGGTACTCGTGAAGCTGGAAGGCAGGGCATCAAGACATGCGACAGGTCACGCGCAAAGGCCTGATCACCGTGGCTGCCGCGGGAGGCGTACTCGCCCTCGGCGGCGGCTACGCCCAGGCGGACTCCGGGGCGCTCGGAGAGGCGTCGAACTCACCGGGCTTGCTGTCCGGCAACTCGGTCCAGGCTCCGGTGCACGTGCCCGTGAACGCCTGCGGCAACACCGTGGACGTCGTCGGGCTGCTCAACCCCACGTTCGGCAACAAATGCGCCAACGTCTCCGAGTCGGGCCCCAACGGTGGCGGTGGCTCCGGAGCGGAGGGCAGCGTCAGCAACTCAGGGGGCATCGCCTCGGGCAACCAGGTCCAGGCGCCGATCGACGCGCCCGTCAACGTCTGCGGCAACAACGTCGGCGTCGTCGGGCTGCTCAACCCCACGTTCGGCAACGAATGCGCCAACGTCTCCAGGTCGGGCACCAACGGTGGCGGTGGCTCCGGGGCGGAAGGCAGCGTCAGCAACTCGCCGGGCATCGGCTCGGGCAACCAGGTCCAGGCGCCGATCAACCTGCCCGTCAACGTCTGCGGCAACAGCATCGGCGTCGGCGGTCTCCTCAACCCCGCGTTCGGCAGCGAATGTGTGAACGACTCGGGCGGCACCCCGCCCGGCGGCCCGGAGGAGCCCGGCACCCCGGAGGAGCCGAACCAGCCGGAGGAGCCCAACGAGCCGCAGACTCCGGAAACCCCTGGGACACCGAGCGAGCCGAACGCGCCCGGACCCCAGAGCGTCACGCCCGGTGGCAGCGACGGCGAACTCGCGGAGACCGGCATGGACGCGCTGGACATCCTGGCACCGGCGGGCGTCGGACTGCTGCTCGCCGGAGCGGTGCTCTACCGCAGGGCCCGCGCGGCCGCGTAGGCGCACGCCAGGGCCACGGCGGTCACGGGCACGGCTACGGTGCTGTCCCGTACCGCGGTACGTCGAGGAGCGGGTCCCGCGATCGCGGGCCCGCTCCTTTCCTGTACCTGCTCTGTATCTGCTCGCGATCACCAGGTGGCGCGTACCTGGCGGATGATGCGCCGGCGCAGCCGCACTCTGCGGCTGCCGTCCCGGTGCAGGCTCAATCGGTCCAACTCCCAGTGTCCGTACTCGGCATGGTCGGTCAGCAGACGGGTCGCTTCCTTGCGGGAGACCCCGCGCGGCACGTACACGTCGACAAATTCGTATTCCGGCATCGCATCTATTGTGCGGGCACCGCCCCGGTACGGATAGCGTCTGCACTATGTCTGATGCTGCGCAGCCCACCGCTGCCGAGGTACGTGCCGCCGCCGAGGCGGTCAAAGCCGCACTGGACCGTCACCTCGAGGCGGTCGAGAACCGCACGGGAGACGACGACCCGGCCGTCTACGACGCTTTCAACGCGCTCGCCGCGGCGGCGGAGGCGTACGACGAGCGGCTCTACGACCGGTACGACGAGGTCACCCCCTTCGAGATCCCTGGCGCGGACGACTCGCTGCCGCCGTACGCGGGCCCGGAGGAGCCGAACGCGCTCAGCGTGCTGATCCGCCGTGACTACGCGGTGGTGGAGCCGCAGCGACTGCTGGCCCAGGCGCAGCGCATCGCGGACGTCGATCCGGAGGAAGTGAGCGCGGCCGGCGCCCCGGTCGTCGGTACGAGCGTGCACGCCGCCCTCGGCGTGCTCTTCGGCGAGTACGAACCGGACGAAATCGCCTCGCGGCACAAGGAGTTCGGTCTGGAGGAGGGCGACTCCACGCTGTGGGTCGCCGCCGCGGACGAGCTTCCGGAGCCCGGCGAGTGGCTGAGCGTCCCCTTCGACCAGGCCGACCCGGAGCGGGTCGTCTGCCGCTTCGACGTCAGCGCCGTCTTCGACGAGGACGAGCTGCGCGAGGAGCCACTGGACCTGGACGACGAGGACTGACCGCCGGCACCTGTCCGTGACCGCCGGCGCTCTTCCGTGACCGCACGCCCGGCGGGGCGCGCCGCCGGACGGATCCGGCCTTTCCACCGGGCACGGCCCGGCCCCGGCCCCCGGCCCGTGGCGACTTCCGAGTCGCCACGGGCCGGGGGCCGTCACTCTGCCCCGCCCGGCGCCGGCGGCTGCGCAGCCGGCTCTGCCAGTAGGCCCTCCAGCAGCGTCCGCAGCCTGGTGGTGCGCTCGGCGCCGGGCCGCTCCGCGACGGCGCGCGGCAGTGCCTGGTCCACGCCGTGCACCACCGACAGATGGCGCTCCGCCCGGCCGAACGCCGTGTGCACCCACGGCCGGCTCAGGGACTGCGCGGCGTCGCCCGGCAGCACGACGACCACCGCGGGCCACCGCATGCCCGCCGCCTGGTGCGCGGTGAGCGCCCAGCCATGTCGCAGCGCGGAGTCCACCCGCTCCCTCGGCACGACGGTCCTCGTGCCCTCGCAGTCGAGGTGCAGTCCGTCGGGGCCGGCGGAGACGACCGTGCCGGTGACCGTCCGGCCGAGCGCCTGCGCGTAGGCGACCCGGTCGCCCGGGTCGAAGCCGGCGAAGCGGCCTGCTCCCGGGTTCAGGCGCTGCTTGAGTGCCGCGTTGAGGGCACGGGTGCCCGCCGAGCCGCCGTGGCCGACGGTGATCACCTGGGTCTGCTCCGCCGGCACCCCGATGGCCCGGGGAACGGAGTCCGCAACCAGCTGGACCGTACGGTGCACCGCCTCGCCGGCGTCCCGCACCGGGACGATCACGACCTCCTTGCCGGGGGCCTCGACCTGGTTCAGCTCTCCGACGCTGATACCCGAGACCAGTTCCCCGAGCGGACCGGGGTCGGGCGTACGGGACGCGACCTGCGGACACACCCGCGCGGCGAGCACGTCCGCGAACACCCGGCCCGCGCCCGCGCCGCCCAGCACCCCAGGGTCGCCGCCGAGCACCAGCCTGCTGCCGTCGGGCATGGACTCCACCAGCATCGCCGCGGTCTCCACGTCGAGTTGCGGCGCGTCCAGCACGACGAGCAGATCGAGAGCGAACGCGCCGTCCTCGTCGCGGCCGGGCCCCGCGGCGCCCGACAATAGGTCCGCGACGGTGACGGCGCCGGCGGCCGGACCGAGCCGGCGCACCCCGTTCTCCCCGTGCACCGCCACAGCCGCCCGCAGTCCCATGGCGCGGGCCTGCTCCGCGAGCGCTACCGGCTCCGCCCTGGCGGCCTCGCCGCCGGTGTGGACGACCAGGCCGTTCGCGCCCGCCGCCCGCATGAGCTCGGTCCCCTCCCAGACCTCTGAAGGCCCGGTCCTGACCAGCCTCGCCAAGCCGTCCGCGAGGCTCTCCTCCGCCATCGCGTACCGGTCGAGCCCGAGGAGGACGGTGACGGGAGCGTCTTCCTCCACGCCCTCCTGGAACACCAGCACCGTGCCGTCCGCGACCGCTTGCTGCACGGCCTCCTCCGGGTCCGGCACCGACCGCTCCGCGAGCGCGGCACGCAGGGCCGAGGCCTCGAGGGCGGTGTGCCCCTGGAGTGCGGCACGCTCCAGTACCCAGGTGACGAGGGCGGACGTCCGGCGCTCGTCGCCGGGGGTCGCCTCCGCGCCGAGGAGCGCCCGCGCGAAACCGTCGGCCTGCTCCGGCCGCACGCCGGGCACCGAGAGCAACCGCCAGGGGTCCTCGGCGAGCGCTTCGCCCGCTGACTCGCCGAGCAGCTCGGCCACCTGCGGGGCGAGCGATTCGGGCGCGCCGCCCTTGAGCAGCACGGCCCGCGCGCCGGCGAGTGCCTCCGCGGGGACGGCGGCCGGGGCAGGTTCGGCGGCCCGGGGCCGGACCGGCGGGGCGGCTGCGGGAGCGGCCCGCCGCGGCTCGGGCGGGGGCGAGTCGAAGTAGGCGGTGGCCGCCTTCTCGCCGCTCTCCACGGCCCGCACGGCGGCGAGCAGGTCCGCGGCCTTGCCGCTCAGCTTTGCCCCGCTGTCGATGGGCCCTTCCTTCTCCGCCTTGCGCTGCTCGATCCGCGCCCGGAGCTCCCGCTGCGCGGCGATCTCGGCCTCGGCCTCGCTCACCCCGCCATCGCCGGCACCGTCCGCACCGGCACCCGCCCCGGCCGCCTCTTCGCCGTCGGCGGTTGGGCCGCCGTCGCGGCTCGCGCCCGGGAGGCTCGCGTCGTCCTTAGGCCCGTCGCCGTCGCCCGCGCGGGCCTCGTTCGCGTCCTCGTCCCGGGAGCCGGCGTCCTCTTCGCCGCCGGCGGTGGCGTCGTCGCGGCTCGCGCCCGCGACGCTCCCGTCGTCCTGCGAGTCGGCACCGGCTTCGTCCGCGCCGACCATGCCGGCCCTGCCTCCGGCGGGTGTGTGGTCTGTCGCCGCGCTCGCGTCTGCGTCGGCGACGCCTGGACCGTTGTCCGCCGTGTCGGCGCCTGCGCCCGCGCTGCTCGCGGCGCCGTCCTCGAGCCCGTCGCCGGAGTTCGCCGCCTCGCCACCCGCGCCCGCCGCACCGGCGGCCGCGGTGTCCCCGGCCGTCTCCGCCGCCTCCGCGGCACCCGCGCCCTCGGTCGGCGGCGAGCCGCCGGGCCCCGGCGCGACCGCCTCTTCGGCGGTGTCGGCGGGCGGCCCCGCGGCCGGGGAACCGGGGGGTGTCCCCCGGGAAGGCGCAGTCACAGCGTGCTCCAGTCCTGGTCGGGATAGCGGTGGACGGGCGCCGACACATCGTCGAGCGCCCGGCGGATCTCGTCAGGAAGACTAAGCGCCTCCACCGACAACGCCGCCATGAGCTGCTGCGCGTTGCGCGCGCCGACGATCGGCGCCACCACGCCCGGCCGGTCCCTGACCCACGCGAGCGCCACCTCCACCGGCGTCGCCGCCAGGCCGTCCGCGGCCGTGACCACCGCGTCCACGATGCTGCTCGCCGCCTCGTCCAGATACGGCTCCACGAACGGCGCCATCTGCTCCGACGCGCCCCGGGAGTCGGACGGCGTGGCCGTGCGGTACTTGCCGGTGAGCACTCCCCGCCCGAGCGGCGACGACGGCAGCAGCCCCACCCCGAGGTCGAGGGCGGCAGGGAGCACCTCTCGCTCCACGCCCCGCTGAAGCAGCGAGTACTCCATCTGCGTGCTCGCGAGCCGGGTGCGTACGCCCGGCGCGGCCAGTTGCCAGGTCGCCGCCTTCGCGAGCTGCCAGCCGCAGAAGTTCGACACGCCCGCGTACCGGGCGCGCCCGCTGCTGACGGCGATGTCCAGCGCCTGGAGTGTCTCGTCCAGCGGTGTGTCCGGGTCGAAGGCGTGGACCTGCCACAGGTCCACGTAGTCGGTGCCCAGGCGTGCCAGCGACGCGTCGAGCGCGGCGAGGAGGTGACCGCGTGAGCCGTCGAAGCGCCGGTCGGGGTCCGGCACGCTGCCGGCCTTGGTCGCTATCACGAGCTCGCTACGCGGCACGAGCCGCTCGACGAGCTGCCCGAGCAGATACTCCGCGTCCCCGCCGCCGTACACGTCGGCGGTGTCGACCAGCGTGCCGCCCGCCTCCCAGAAAACCTTCAACTGGTCGGCCGCGTCGTGCTCGTCGGTGTCCCGGCCCCATGTCAGGGTGCCGAGTCCGATGCGGGACACGCGCAGGCCGGTGCGGCCGAGATGCCTCTGCTCCATGGGCGCTGAGATTACTGGCCAGGGGCCCACACTGAGAGAGCCTGTGGACAACGTGCCCCTGCCGGATCGACCGCACCCGCGCTAGAGTCCCGGCACAGGCACGTTACTGATCAGTAAGAGGGAGCGGTTATGCGGCTCGGCATCAACCTCGGCTACTGGGGCGCGGGCATGGACGGCGACAACCTCGCCGTCGCGCAGGAGGCCGACAGGCTCGGCTACGACGTCTGCTGGGCGGCGGAGGCGTACGGCTCGGACGCCCCGACGGTGCTCAGCTGGGTCGCCGCCCAGACCGAGCGCATCGACGTCGGCTCCGCGATCCTGCAGATCCCGGCCCGCCAGCCGGCCATGACCGCGATGACCGCAGCCACGCTCGACTCCCTCTCGGGCGGCCGTTTCCGGCTCGGCCTCGGCGTCTCCGGACCGCAGGTCTCCGAGGGCTGGTACGGCGTGAAGTTCGACAAGCCGCTCGCCCGCACCCGCGAGTACGTCGAGATCGTCCGCAAGGCGATGTCCCGTGAGCGCCTGTCGTACGAGGGTGAGCACTGGACGCTTCCGCTGCCCGACGGGCCGGGCAAGCCGATCAAGCTCACCGTGCACCCGCAGCGTGAGCACATCCCGCTCTACATCGCGGCGATCGGCCCGAAGAACCTGGAGCAGACCGGTGAGATCGCGGACGGCGCGCTGCTGATCTTCCCGTCCGCCGACCACATCGAGGACACCGCGCTGCGGCACATCCGCGCGGGCCGCGAGAAGGCGGGGAGGACGATGGAGGGCTTCGACGTCTGCCCGACCCTGCCGCTCGCGGTCGGCGACGACGTGGCCGGCCTGGCCGACATGTTCCGGCCGTACACCGCGCTGTACGTCGGCGGTATGGGCAGCCGCAAGCAGAACTTCTACAACCAGCTCGCCCAGCGCATGGGTTACGAGAAGGAAGCCGCCGAGATCCAGGACAAGTACCTCGACGGCGACAAGGCCGGCGCGGCCGCCGCCGTCCCGCACACCCTGATCGACCAGACCGCGCTGCTCGGACCCGTGGAGCGGATCGCCGACCGGATGCAGGCCTACGCGGCGGCCGGTGTCACCACCCTGACCCTCGCCCCCGCCGGCTTCACGCTCGACGAGCGGATCAGCGCACTGCGCGCCGGCACCGAGGCCCTGGAGCGCGCGGGCCTCGCCTGACGACGGCAAAGGCCCCGCCACGGGAAGTCTGCGGCCGTGGTGGGGGCTCGGGGGTCTTCCCCGCCACGGCCGTCACGCGGTACAACGCGCGACGGCCGTGGCGGTTACTGCCGACTGTGTCCTTCCTGTGGTCCGTTCGGGCGAGTTGGCCCACTTACCTGTTGCCTGGGCCGACGTCCCGCATTTGACTCGTTCTTTGCGGATGTCCCGAAGGTCCGACGGAGGTGGCAGTCATGCTCTCGGCCCGGAGTCTCTTCCAGGAGATCGTCGACAGCGACGACACTTTCCAGCTCTTCTGCTCCATCGCCGCCAGCGGCGAGACGCAGGGAGGCTGGGAGAACGGGCGCATCGCCGCGCTCGTCCCGGAGAGCATGCGTGACCTGGCTCCGAGGATCACCCGGCACGGGGCGGACGAGGACAAGCACGGCCGCCTGTTCAACGCCCTGCTCAAGAAGCGGCAGTTGGACCCCGTCCCGGTACCGCCGGAGACCGACTACACCATGCTGCTGGAGCAGCGCGGCATCGGCCTCGCCCATGAGAAACTCCGCCGTGACGAGCGGCTGACGGAGCACGACATCGTCGTCTACCTCTCGCACAGTCGGGTCACCGAGCAGCGGGCGGCCGACCAGATGCACATGCTCGTGAAGTACTTCGGCGACCATCCGGAGCTCGGCAAGGCCATCAGGATGATCTCCGACGACGAGGAGAACCACCTCGCCTACTGCCACGAGGAGCTGCTGCGTCTCGCCGCCGCCGGCCACGGCCGCACCATCCAGCGTGTGCTGCGTGACAGCGCGCTCGCCGAGATCCGGGTCCACCGCGACGTGAGCCTCGCCGTCATGGCGCACATGGGACAGTTGCTGCGCTGGTCCAAGGCCAGGTCCGTCGTGCTGGCCGCCGGCATCCACGCGATGTACGCGTACGAGCGGCTCGGCGGCTGGCGTCGCATGGTCGACCTCAGGATGCCGGAGCGCCGCGGCGCCCTCGACGGCCCCGTCACCACGGCTCCCGCCTTCTGATGTGAACAGGACCCCGGACCTGGCGCCCGTCCGCCCCCGCGCCCCGACATGGCCGGGCCCGGCACGCCGGGCCGACGGCCTGCTGTGGATCGCCGCCGTCGCCGCCGCCTACACGGTGGTCCAACTCGCGCTGGCCGTTTTCGGAACGGGCCTCGGCTGGGACGAGTCGGTCTACGTCAGCCAGGTCGCACGCGGATCGGAAGCCGCCTTCTTCAGCGCCCCGCGCGCCCGCGGCATCACGTTTCTCGTCGCTCCGGTGACCGCTCTGACGTCCTCCGTCGAGGTGCTGCGCGTCTTCCTGGCCGTGCTCTCGGGCGCCGGCCTGTTCGCCGCCCTGGCCGTGTGGCGGACGCTGCTGCCCCCTCGTGTTCTCGCCCTCGCCGGGGGCCTGTTCGCCGGCCTGTGGATCACCGTGTTCTACGGTCCGCAGGTCATGCCCAACCTCTGGGTCGCGCTCGGGGCGCTGTTCACCGTCGGCTGCTTCCTGCGGGCGGCCCGGGACCCCTTCGACCGGGCAGGGCTCCTCGGGACGGGCGCGGGCCTGGTGTTCGTCGCGCTCATGCGGCCGAGCGACGCCGTCTGGCTCCTGTTGCCGCTCGCCGCCGTCGCACTGCTGTCCCGCGCGGCCCGCCGGCCGGCGCTGCTCGTGGCGCTCGCCGCGGGCACCGTCCTCGGCTGCCTGCCGTGGATCGTCGAGGCCTACGTCGCCTACGACGGGCTGCTCGCCCGGCTGCGGCGGGCCGGTGAGATCCAGGGGCACCTGGGCCCGCACTTCGCCGTCGACGACCAGTTGCGCGCTCTGGAGGGCCGGTCGCTCTGCCGCCCCTGCGACGTGCCGTGGCGCAAGCCGGTCGCCGCGGTCTGGTTCCTCGTCCTGTGGCCGCTGGCCGCCGGGGGCGCAGCGGTCGCCGCGCGCAGGCGGTGCCCCTTCACCGCGGCCCCGACCGCCGTGCGTCCCTCCGCCGTGCTGGTGCCGGCGCTCGTGGGGTTGTCGCTGGCCGTGCCGTACCTGCTGCTGATCGGCTACGCCGCGCCGCGCTTCCTGCTGCCCGCGTACGCGCTGCTGGCCCTGCCGGTCGCGGTGTGCCTCGGGCGGATCGCCGTGAGCGCACGGCCGCGGGCAGCGGCGGCCGTCGTGCTGGGCCTGGCACTGGCCGGCCATCTGACGGTCCAGTACGCCGTACTGAACGGCACGATGGAGCGCAGCCGGAACAACCACAAGGCCTTCGACAGGATCGTCTCGGAGCTGCGCCGCAACGGCGTGCGGGAACCGTGCGTGGTCAGCGGCAGCGAGGCGCCCCGGATCGCCTTGCGCGCCGGCTGCGCGTCCCGTCAGATCGGCGGACACGACGGCAGCATCACCCGGCCCGCCCTCGCACGGCTCGGTGAGGAACAGGCGGTGGCCTATGTGGTGGAGGGCCACAACCGGCCGCCGTCGTTCACCCGCGGCTGGCGGCTGCTGACCCTGCCCGGACTCCCGTCCCGTCCCGAGCTCCGCGCCTATGTCAGTCCCGCGGCCGGGCCACCCGGGACGGGACGCTGACCGCCGTCCCGCGGCGTCGGGCCCGAGAATCCTCAGAGCCAGCCGCGCCGCTTGAAGAGCCGGAAGAGCCCGTAGACGGCGCCCGCCATCAGCACGAGCACCGTCGGGTACGCCCACACCTGCTTCAGCTCCCACATGTGCTCGAAGTTCATGCCGTAGATCCCCGCCACCATCGTCGGCACCGCCGCCATGGCCGCCCACGCCGAGATCTTGCGCATGTCGTCGTTCTGCCGCACGCCCATCTGGGCGAGGTGGGCCGACAGGATGTCCGACAGCAGCCGGTCCAGCCCTTCCACCTGCTCGTTCGCCCGCGTCAGGTGGTCGCTGACGTCACGGAAGAAGGGCTGGGAGTGTTCATGGACGAACGGCACGCCCGCACCCGCGAGCCGGGCCATCGGCGCCGCCAGCGGCCCGGCCGCCCGCCGGAACTCGAGCACCTGCCGCTTGAACGTGTAGATCCGGGCCGCCGTGTTCTTCGCGTCCCTGCGCGCCGGCTCGAAGACCTCGGCCTCCAGCTCCTCCAGGTCCACCTGGAGCTCGGCCGCGACCTCGATGTAGTGGTCGACGATGGCGTCGCTGACCGCGTACAGCACCGCGGTCGGGCCGTGCCTCAGCACCGCCGGCTCCGCCTCCAGCCGTTCGCGGACCGCGTGCAGCGGAGCGCCCTCGCCGTGCCGGACCGTCACCACGAACGAATCGCCTATGAAGACCATCAGCTCGCCCGTGGTCACGGAGTCGCTCTTCGGCTCGTACACCACGGGTTTGAGGACCACGAACAGCGAGTCGTCGTACACCTCGAGCTTGGGCCGCTGATGGGCCTTGAGCGCGTCCTCGACGGCGAGCGGATGCAGCGAGAACTCCTCGGCGACATGGTCGAACTCGTCCTCCGTCGGCTCGTGCAGGCCGATCCACAGGAAGGCGTCCCCTGTGGCCCGCGCCTCGTCGAGGGCATCGGAGAAGTCCGACGGGCCCTCGCTGCGGCGCCCGTCGCGGTAGATGGCACAGTCCACGATCACGGCGCGCATTCTTCCCTGACCTCCGCCCCGGCACACCCCCGGCCCGCCGGACACCCGGGGACCGTAGGCTGGCCCCCATGGCCACGCTGATCCTCGTACGCCACGGACGTTCCACCGCCAACACCGAGGGAGTGCTCGCCGGCTGGACACCGGGTGTCCGCCTCGACGAGCACGGAGCCGGACAAGCGGCCGCGCTGCCCGCCCGACTGGCCGCGGTGCCGCTCGCGGCTGTGGTATCCAGCCCGCTGGAGCGCTGTCGCGAGACGCTCGCGCCTCTGCTCGCGGCCCGCCCAGGGCTCGTCGCGGAGACCGACGAACGCATCGGCGAGTGCCTCTACGGCGAGTGGTCGGGCCGCAAGCTCAAGGAGCTCGCGCAGGAGCCGCTGATGGAGGTCGTCCAGCACCATCCCTCCGCGGTGTCCTTCCCCGGCGGTGAGTCCATGCGCGCCATGCAGGCGCGCGCCGTCGACGCCGTCCGTGACTGGAACGCCCGGATCGACGAGGCGCACGGCGAGGGCGCGGCCTATCTGATGTGCTCGCACGGGGACATCATCAAGTCCCTGGTGGCCGACGCCCTCGGGCTTCATCTCGACCTCTTCCAGCGGATCCACGTCGAGCCGTGCTCCGTCACCGCCATCCGCTACACCCGCAGCCGGCCCTTCCTGCTGCGTCTCGGCGACACCGGCGATCTCGGCTCCCTCGTTCCCCGCGCGGAGGGACCGGAGGAGAAGGGCGACAGCGGCGACGCGGTCGTCGGGGGCGGCGCGGGCGCATCGTGATCGCTCCGCGCAGTAGGGTGGACGCGCCGAAAAGCTGAAGTCCACCGGATGCCGAAACCGACCGATCCGACGATCCAAAGGGAGACAGAACGTGTCCCGTCAGGTGTTCCTCTACGACCCGCCGGACCGCTTCGTGGCCGGTACGGTCGGGCTGCCTGGCCGCCGTACGTTCTTCCTGCAGGCCTCGGCCGCAGGACGCGTGACCAGCGTCGCCCTGGAGAAGACTCAGGTGGCCGCCCTCGCGGAGCGGATCGACGAGCTGCTGGACGAAGTGGTGCGCCGCACCGGGGGCAACGCGCCGGTGCCGGCCGTCGCGCCGGCGGACGTCGCCGACACCGCGCCGCTCGACAACCCGGTCGAGGAGGAGTTCCGCGTCGGCACGATGGCGCTGGCCTGGGACGGCGAGGAACAGCGCATGATCGTCGAGGCACAGGCGCTGGTGGAGCTCGAGGCCGAGTCCGAGGAGGACCTCGCGGAGGCCGAGGAGCGGCTGCTGCAGGACGAGGAGAACGGCCCGCCGATGCTGCGGGTCCGGCTCACCGGCGCACAGGCCAGGGCGTTCGCCAAACGCGCACTGGACGTGGTGAACGCCGGCCGGCCGCCGTGCCCCCTGTGCAGCCTGCCCCTCGATCCGGAAGGACACGTATGCCCGCGCCAGAACGGATACCGACGGGGCGCGTGAGCACCCCCGACGCGCTGACGCTGCTGGCCAAGGGCGAACTGACCGTACGCGGAAGACTGCGCGAGGCGTCCAACGCGGTGCTGTACTGCGCGGTTTCGTACGAGGGCGAGGAAGCCCACTGCGTCTACAAACCCATCGCGGGGGAACGGCCGCTGTGGGACTTCCCCGACGGCACTCTCGCGCAGCGCGAGGTCGCCGCGTACGAGGTGTCGCAGGCGACCGGCTGGGGTCTGGTGCCGCCCACGGTGCTGCGGGACGGCCCTTACGGCCAGGGCATGGTCCAGTTGTGGATCGAGGCCGACCCGGAGGCCGCCCTGCTGGCGCTCGTCGAGGACGAGGAACCGGGGGAGGGCTGGAAGGCGGTCGGCTTCGCCGAGGTGGGGGAGGGCCGTACCGCGCTGCTCGTCCACGCCGACGACCCGCGCCTGCGCAGGCTCGCCGTCCTTGACGCCGTGATCAACAACGGGGACCGCAAGGGCGGCCACCTGCTGCCCACCGCCGACGGAACGCTCTACGCGATCGACCACGGGGTCACCTTCAACGTCGACGACAAGCTGCGCACCCTGTTGTGGGGATGGGCGGGGGAGCCGCTGCCCGCTGAGGCGGTCACGGCGCTCACGACCCTGGCGACGGCCCTCGCCGACGGCGGGACGCTCGCCACCCGACTGGCGGAACTGCTCACCCCGGCCGAGGTGGCCGCCCTGAGCGGCCGGGTGGCGGCCCTGCTCCGGTCCGGTACGCATCCCGTGCCGTCGGGTGACTGGCCGGCGATCCCCTGGCCGCCCGTATAGGCACAGCGCCCGCCGGACCGCAAGAGTGCCCAACCGGTCAAGATCAGTGATCCGGTTCGTATCCGGAACATGCGTCCGGTTACGCTCATGACATGCATGCCTGGCCCGCTTCTGAGGTCCCCGCCCTGCCCGGCAAGGGCCGCGACCTCCGGATCCACGACTCCGCGACCGACGGTCTGGTGACCCTTGACCCCGGTCCCGTCGCCCGTATCTACGTCTGCGGCATCACACCGTACGACGCGACCCACATGGGTCACGCGGCGACCTACAACGCGTTCGACCTCGTGCAGCGCGTGTGGCTCGACACCAAGCGGCAGGTTCACTATGTCCAGAACGTCACGGACGTGGACGATCCTCTGCTGGAGCGCGCCAACCGCGACGGACACGACTGGACCGAGCTCGCGGAGCGCGAGACGGCGCTGTTCCGCGAGGACATGACCGCGCTGCGGATGCTTCCGCCGCGCCACTACATCGGCGCGGTCGAGGCGATTCCGGGCATCGTGCCGCTCGTCGAACGGCTCCGTGACGCCGGCGCCGCCTACGAGCTGGAAGGCGACGTCTACTTCTCCGTCGAGTCCGACCCGCACTTCGGCGAGGTGTCCCGGCTCGACGCGGAGGCGATGCGGCTGCTGTCCGCCGAGCGCGGCGGCGACCCCGAGCGGCCCGGCAAGAAGAACCCGCTCGACCCGATGCTGTGGATGGCGGCCCGTGAGGGCGAGCCGAGCTGGGACGGCGGCTCGCTCGGCCGCGGCCGGCCCGGTTGGCACATCGAGTGCGTCGCCATCGCGCTCGACCACCTCGGCATGGGCTTCGACGTCCAGGGCGGCGGCTCCGATCTCGCCTTCCCGCACCACGAGATGGGCGCCTCGCACGCCCAGGCGCTCACGGGCGAGCACCCCTTCGCCAAGGCGTACGTCCACGCCGGCATGGTCGCCCTCGACGGCGCGAAGATGTCGAAGTCCAAGGGCAATCTGGTCTTCGTCTCCAAGCTGCGCCGCGACGGCGTGGACCCCGCCGCCATACGGCTCGCGCTGCTCTCGCACCACTACCGGGCCGACTGGGAGTGGACCGACGCGGTGCTGCGGGAAGCGGTGGAGCGCGTAGGGCGCTGGCGTGCCGCCGTCTCCCGGCCCGACGGACCGTCCGCCGACGCTCTGGTCGAGGAGATCCGCGCGGCCCTCGCCGACGACCTCGACGCCCCGTCGGCGCTCGCCGCCGTGGACCGCTGGGCGGCGCTCCAGCAGGCCGAGGGCGGGACCGACGAGGGCGCCCCGGGGCTGGTGTCCCGGGCCGTCGACGCCCTGCTGGGCGTGGCACTCTAGGCACGTTCTCCGACTCCCGCCGGGCGCCTTCGACGCGCCCGGCGGGAGTCCGTTCCTCCGCTTGCACGTTCTCGCGGCGCGTGCGCCGGGCGTGTGGTGAGGTGACGGAACAGGCCCTCGGGCCATCCGTCCACCATTGCCGGAAGGACACACCGTGGAACGTGTCTTCGCACGCAGAGAGGTACTCGGCGCGGCAGCGGCCATCGGCGCGGCCGCGCTTCTCGGGCCCGCTGCCGGGTCGGCCGGCGCCGCGTCGCCGGGCAACTGGCCGACCCGTATCCCCTTGCCGAACGGCTTCCAGCCCGAGGGCATCACCATCGGCCGCAGCCCCTACGCCTGGTTCGGCTCGATCGCCGACGGCGACGTCTACCGCGCGAGCCTGGCCACCGGACGCGGCCGGGTGGTCGTGCAAGGGCTGGGCCCCGGACGCTCCGTCATCGGGCTGAAGATCGACCGGCAGGAGCGGCGGCTGTTCCTCTCCGGCGGCTTCAGCCGGGAGATCAGGGTCGCTGATGTGCGCTCGGGAGAGATCGTCGAACTCTTCACCGTCGGCGCGGAGGGCTCGATGGTGAACGACGTGGTACTGACGCCGGAGGCGGCGTGGTTCACCGACTCGTTCCGACCCCAGCTCTACCGGCTCGAGTTGGACCGGCACGGCGAGGCGGCGCGCGAGGTGGCCACCGTGGCGCTGGGCGGTGAGTGGGAGCAGGGTACGGACTTCACCGCCAACGGGATCGCGCGGACACCTGACGGCAGCGCTCTGCTGGTGGTCAACACCGTGGTGGGGGGCGGCTCGCTGATGCGGGTGGACCCGCGTGACGGTACCGCCCGCCGGGTCGACCTCGGGGACCTGGCCATCCCCTTCGGCGACGGCCTCCTGCTGCTCGGCCGTCATCTCTACATCGTGCAGCAGCAGTTGAACCAGGTCGACGTCGTGCGGCTGAACGCCGCGGGCACCCGGGGCACGCCGATCGCCCGGATCACCGACCCGCGCTTCCGTATCCCCACCACGGCGGCTGCCTGGGGCGACCGGATCTACCTGCCCAACGCGCGCTTCGACGTGCCGCCGACGCCCGACACCGAGTACGACGCCGTGGCGGTCGACCGGGTGTGAGCGACCGGGGGGTGTGAGGGACGAGGAGCGGGGTGGCGCCGGTCTGCCCGGTGCCACCCCGCTCCGTACCGCTCGCTCCCGCTACGGACTACGACTCCGGCCGCTCGCCGCCGTCTTCGCCCTCGCCGCGGTCGTCGCCGCTGTCGTCCCGCTCGCGGTCGCCGCTGCCTTCCTGCTCGCCGGGCCGGCCGCCGGTCCCCTCGTCCTCGCCGGCCGGGGGCCGGTCCTGCCCCTCGTCGCCGCCGGCGCTCGGGCCGCCGGAGCGGTCCTCGTCCGTGGGCGGACCCGGCTCCGGTTCGGGGCGCGGCGGCATCGGCGGCTTGGTGCGCCCGCCCGCCGGGTCGCGCAGATACGAGCCCTCGCCGCCGTCGGTCGCATGACCGCCGGGACCTCCGCTGTCGCGCCGGCGCAGATACCGTTCGAACTCGCGGGCGATGGCCTCGCCCGAGGCCTCAGGCAGCTCCGCGGTGTCGCGCGCCTCCTCCAGCGTCTGGACGTACTCGGCCACTTCGCTGTCCTCCGCGGCCAGTTGGTCGACACCGAGCTGCCAGGCCCGGGCGTCCTCCGCCAGTTCTCCCAGCGGGATACGGAGGCCGATGAGGTCCTCCAGCCGGTTGAGCAGCGCGAGCGTCGCCTTCGGGTTGGGCGGCTGCGAGACGTAGTGCGGGACAGCGGCCCACAGGCTCACCGCCGGCACACCTGCATGGGTGCAGGCCTCCTGGAGGATGCCGACGATCCCGGTCGGCCCCTCGTACCGGGTCTCCTCGAGATCCATCGTTCTCGCGAGGTCCGGGTCGGACGTGATCCCGCTGACGGGCACCGGCCTGGTGTGCGGGGTGTCGCCGAGCAGCGCGCCGAGGATCACCACCATCTCCACGCCCAGTTCATGGGCGAAGCCCAGGATCTCGTTGCAGAACGAACGCCAGCGCATGGAGGGTTCGATACCGCGGACCAGCACGAGGTCCCGGGGTTTGTCGCCGCCGACGCGGACCACGGAGAGCCGGGTGGTCGGCCAGGTGATCTTGCGTACCCCGCCGTCCAGCCACACCGTGGGCCGGTTGACCTGGAAGTCGTAGTAGTCCTCGGCGTCGAGCGCCGCGAACACCTCGCCCTTCCACTCCCGGTCCAGGTGAGCGACCGCGGTGGAGGCGGCGTCGCCGGCGTCGTTCCAGCCCTCGAACGCGGCCACCATGACCGGGTCGATCAGCTCGGGCATCCCCTCGAGCTCGATCACCCAGTGCCTCCTTCCGAAGTTCCCTTTCTTACGCCCCAACCTTACGGCTTTCCGCGCCCCCCGCCGCAGCCCCCGTGCACGGCCGGGTGAACTTGGGAGCCGTCGGACCTGCGGCGAGCCATGGAGCAGTGCGGCGGCGGATTCATCCGAGCTGTGCATGGTGAAATTCGCCGACTCGCTGGACCGAGGGGAGCGAACGGCGCTATACATCGGATGTCCATGAGAGGTCCGATGTTCATCTCACCGGGGGTGCGTGCATGAGCCAGACCGTCACGGAGTTCGAGGTCCACGACATCCGCTTCCCCACGTCGCATCAGCTCGACGGCTCCGACGCCATGAACCCGGACCCGGACTATTCCGCCGCCTACCTCGTGCTGCGCACCGACGAGGGGAGCGAGGGCCACGGCTTCTGCTTCACCATCGGCCGCGGCAACGACATCGTCGCCGCCGCGATCGAGGCGCTGCGTCCCTACGTCGTCGGCCGCCCCGCCCCCGCCTGCGCCGCCGACCTCGCCGCCCTTCACCACGACCTCACCCATGACTCCCAACTGCGCTGGCTCGGCCCCGAGAAGGGCGTCATCCACATGGCGGCCGGCGCCGTCGTCAACGCCGCCTGGGACATGGCCGCCACCCGGGCAGGCAGACCGGTATGGGAGTTCCTGGCCTCCATGACCCCGGAGGAGCTCGTCTCACTGGTCGACTTCCGTTATCTGACGGACGTGCTGACCAGGCAGGAGGCCCTCGCCATGCTGCGCGCCGCGGAACCGGGCAAGGCGGAGCGGGCCGCACTGCTCAGGGAACGGGGCTACCCCGCCTACACCACCTCGCCCGGGTGGCTCGGCTACTCCGACGAGAAGCTCGTCCGGCTCGCCAAGGAGGCCGTCGCCGATGGATTCGGACAGATCAAGCTGAAGGTCGGTCTGGACATCGAGGACGACATCCGGCGGATGAAACTGGCCCGCGCCGCCGTCGGCCCCTCCGTACGCATCGCCGTCGACGCCAACCAGCGCTGGGACGTCGCCGAAGCCGTGCGCTGGATGACCGCGCTGGCGCCGTACGAACCGCACTGGATCGAGGAACCCACCAGCCCCGACGACGTACTCGGCCACGCCGCCGTCCGTGCGGCCCAGCCGGTGAAGGTCGCCACCGGTGAACACGTCGCCAACCGGGTCGTCTTCAAACAGCTTCTCCAGGCCCGGGCCGTCGACTTCGTCCAGATCGACGCCGCACGGGTCGCCGGGGTCAACGAGAACATCGCGATCCTGCTGCTCGCCGCCAAGTACGGCGTCCCCGTCTGCCCGCACGCCGGCGGCGTCGGACTGTGTGAACTCGTGCAGCATCTCGCGATGTTCGACTTCGTCGCCGTCTCCGGCGGCTGGGAGGACCGCGTCATCGAGTACGTGGACCACCTCCACGAACACTTCGCGGACCCGGCCGTGATCGTGGATGGCCGTTACGCGGCACCGAGCGCGCCGGGCTTCTCCGCCCGGATGCTCCCCGGCTCGATCGCTGCCCACAGCCGGCCGAACGGGCCCGTCCGGCAGGCCCGGCCCACCGTCGGGGAGGCACGCTCATGACCGGATCGAAGGACTTCGAGGGCATGGCGGCACTGGTCACCGGCGGCGCCTCCGGCATCGGGGCCGCCGTCGCCGCGCTGCTGCTGGAGCGCGGGGCACGCGTCGCCGTCCTGGACCGCGAGACCGGCGGCGCCGGCAGGCACGCTCGCCCTCCAGGCCGACGTCACCGACGACGCCGCCGTGGCCGACGCGGTGGACACGGCCGCCGCCGAGTTCGGAGCGCTGCACACCGTGGTCTCCAACGCGGGCATCGGCGCGATCGGCACCGTCGCCGACAACGACGACGACGAATGGCGGCGCGTCCTCGACACGAACGTCATCGGCATGGTCCGGGTCGCCCGCCACACCCTGCCGCATCTGCGCCGCGCGGCGGCGGCCGGGCCGTCCGGATCCGTCTCCCTCACCCATACCTGCTCCATCGCCGCCACGGCCGGCCTGCCGCAGCGCGCCCTCTACAGCGCGAGCAAGGGCGCGGTCCTCTCACTGACCCTCGCGATGGCGGCCGACCACGTCCGGGAAGGCATCCGCGTCAACTGCGTCAACCCCGGTACCGCGGACACGCCGTGGGTGACCCGCCTGCTGGAACAGGCGGAAGACCCCGCCGCCGAGCGTGCCGCCCTCGAGGCCCGTCAGCCGACGGGGCGGCTCGTCCTGGCCGACGAGGTGGCCGCGGCGGTCGCGTACCTCGCGAGTCCGGCGGCTGCGGCGGTGACGGGGACCGCGCTCGCGGTCGACGGCGGGATGCAGGGCCTACGCCTCCGCGCCCCGCGGTAGCCCCACCATCCGCTGCGAGGGGCGTTTCCCCTGCCCTCCCTACGGCCTGGCGGCCGCGAGGACGCCCCCCGCGCGGCCGCCGGGCCGTAGGGGGAGGGTAGGGGCCAAGCCCGCCGCAGGCGCTACAGCGTTGCGCGGAGCCACTGCTCCACGCTTGCCACGTGCACCGTCGCCCACGCCCGCGCCGCCTCGCCGTCACGGTCCCGCAGCGCCGCCAGGATCGCGCGGTGTTCGTGGAGGGTGCGGCTGACCGCGTCCTCCTGGGTGAGGCCGCGCCAGACGCGGGCCCGCGTCGTGGGGCCCGACAGGCCGTCCAGGAGGGAGCAGAGCACCGAGTTGCCCGCGGCCCCGACGATGCGACGGTGGAAGTCCAGGTCCGCCGCGACGAGTTCCTCGACCGACGGGGCGGTGCCGAGCGCGTCGAGCTGGGCGGTCAGCGCGTCCAGTTCCGCCTCAGGGATGCGGCTCGCGGCCATCGCCGTGGCCGCCGGTTCCAGGATGCGGCGTACCGCGAGGAACTCCAGCACCGTGTCGTCCCGGTGGAAGTCGACGACGAAACTCAGCGCCTCGAGCAGCAGTTGCGGGTCGAGGCTCGTGACGTACGTGCCGTCGCCCTGTCGTACGTCGAGGATGCGGATCAGGGACAGCGCCCGTACCGCCTCGCGCAGCGAGTTGCGCGACAGGCCCAGTTCGGCGGCGAGTTCGCTCTCTTTGGGCAGCCGGTCGCCGGGGCGGAGCGCGCCGGAGACGATCATCCCTTTGATCTTCTCGATGGCCTCGTCGGTCACGGCCATGACGGCGCCCCCATCGTCCACATCACTCACCAGACATCGGAGGTCTGAGCGTACAACGAGGGCGACTCCCCCGGAGTCGCCCTCGTCGTGCCGTCCGCCCGTCCGGTCAGGTCACCGGGCGCGCAGCACGTCCTCGACCCTGCCGCGGACGTCGTCCGTCGCCAGGCCGCGGATCGTCAGTGTGGTACGGCGGCGCAGCACGTCGTCCGCCGTCTCGGCCCACTCGTGGTCGCGCGCGTACACGACCTGTGCCCAGATCTCCGGCGCGTCCGGGTGGATGCGCTCGGCCAGCGCCGGGTCCTCGTTCGCCAGGCGGGCGATGTCGAACGCCAGCGACCCGTAGTGGGTGGCGAGGTGCCGGGCGGTGTCGGCCGCCATCCGCGGGCCGGGCGTCCCGCCGTCGACCAGGAGCCGGTGGGCGACCGCGTTGGGGTTGGCGATGCCGGGCAGCGGCAGCTTCTTCGGCAGGTGCGCGAGCGGCTCCATGTCCTCGGCGAGCGGGCGGCCCGGCAGGGTCGCCAGCTTGTTCATCACCGTGCGGCCGATGTGGCGGAACGTCGTCCACTTGCCGCCGGCCACCGACAGCATCCCGCCGCGCCCCTCGGTGACGACCGTCTCCCGCTTGGCCTTCGAGGTGTCGCCGGGGCCGCCCGGCAGCACCCGCAGGCCGGCGAAGGAGTAGGTGATCAGGTCGCGCGAGAGCTGCTGGTCGCGGATCGAGAACGCGGCCTCGTCCAGGATCTGTGTGACGTCCTTGTCGTTGACGGCGACGTCGGCCGGGTCGCCCTCGTACTCCTCGTCGGTGGTGCCGAGCAGCAGCATGTCCTCCCAGGGGAGGGCGAACGTGATGCGGTACTTGTCGATCGGGGTGGCGAGCGCGGCCCGCCACGGGGAGGTGCGCTTCAGCACCAGGTGCGCGCCCTTGGAGAGGCGGATGGAGGGGGCCGCTTCCGGGTCCTCCATCCGGCGCAGGTGGTCGACCCACGGCCCGGTGGCGTTCAGCACCAGCCGCGCGGTGACGCCGAACTCGGTGCCGTCGGTGCGGTCCTTCAGTTCCGCGCCGGTGACCCGGCCCCGGGTGAAACGCAGTCCGGTGACCTCGGCGTGGTTGAGGACGGTGGCGCCCGACTCGGCGGCCGCGCGGACCGTCATGAGCGCCATACGGGAGTCGTTCATCTGGTCGTCGCCGTAGACGGCGACGGCCTTCAGGTTCTCCGTACGCAGCTCCGGCACGTCCCGCTGTGCCTTCGCCGCCGATATGACGTGGCCGACGCCGTCACCGAACGCGGAGAGCGCGGAGTAGGCGAAGACGCCCGCGCCGAGCTTCGCCGCGCCGTGCGGGCCGCCCTTGTAGACGGGCAGGTAGAACGTGAGCGGGTTGGCCAGGTGGGGGGCCACCTGACGGGAGACCGCGCGCCGCTCGAAGTGGTTCTCCGCGACCAGCTTCACCGCACCGGTCTGCAGGTAGCGCAGGCCGCCGTGCAGCAGCTTGGAGGAGGCGGAGGAGGTGGCGCCGGCGAAGTCGCCGGCGTCCACCAGGGCCACCCGCAGCCCGGACTGCGCGGCGTGCCAGGCGGTGGAGATGCCCAGGATGCCGCCGCCGATCACCAGGAGGTCGTACGTCGCCTTGGAAAGCTGCTCCCGAGTCTCGGCGCGGCCCGCTGCTTTGAGGGAAGACACAGCCGAGCCGGAGGCCGGGTGCGTCCCGGGGGAGGGGACGCTCTGCAGGGTGGTCATTCTTGCTCCTCGTCAGTTTTCCTCGTCGAGCCAGCCCATGGTCCGCTCCACGGCCTTGAGCCAGCTCTTGTACTCGCGGTCACGCTTGTCAGCGTCCATGCGGGGGGTCCACTCGGCGGCCCTGCGCCAGTTGGCACGCAGCGCGTCGGTGTCCGGCCAGAAGCCGACGGCCAGGCCGGCGGCGTAGGCGGCGCCGAGGCAGGTCGTCTCGGCGACCATGGGGCGCACCACGGGGGCGTCCAGGAAGTCCGAGAGGGTCTGCATCAGCAGGTTGTTGGAGGTCATGCCGCCGTCGACCTTGAGTGCGGTCAGCTCGACGCCGGAGTCCTTCGTCATGGCGTCGGTGATCTCACGGGTCTGCCAGGCGGTGGCCTCGAGAACGGCGCGCGCGATGTGCGCCTTGGTGACGTACCGGGTCAGGCCGGCGATCACACCGCGGGCGTCGGAGCGCCAGTACGGGGCGAACAGGCCGGAGAAGGCCGGCACGAAGTAGGCGCCGCCGTTGTCCTCCACGGAGGAGGCGAGGGTCTCGATCTCGGCGGCGGAGTTGATCAGACCCATCTGGTCGCGCATCCACTGCACCAGCGAACCGGTGACGGCGATCGAGCCCTCGAGGGCGTACACCGCCTTCTGGTCACCGATGCGGTAGCCGACGGTGGTCAGCAGGCCGTTGTAGGAGTTGACGGGCTCGTCACCGGTGTTCATCAGCATGAAGGTGCCGGTGCCGTACGTGGACTTGGCCTCACCCTTCGAGTAGCAGGTCTGGCCGAACAGGGCCGCCTGCTGGTCGCCGAGCGCGGAGGCCACGGGGATGCCGTCGAGCGCGCCGCCCTTGGCGAGGCCGTAGACCTCGGCGGAGGACCGGATCTCCGGCAGGATCGCCGCCGGGACCTCCATGGACTGAAGGATCTTGTCGTCCCACTCCATGGTGTGCAGGTTCATCAGCATGGTGCGGGAGGCATTGGTGACGTCGGTGACGTGGACGCCGCCGTCGACTCCGCCGGTCAGGTTCCAGATGACCCAGGAGTCCATCGTGCCGAAGAGGATCTCGCCGCGTTCGGCGCGCTCGCGCAGGCCCTCGACGTTGTCCAGCAGCCAGCGGGCCTTCGGGCCGGCGAAGTAGGAGGCCAGCGGCAGGCCCGTCTCGCGGCGGAAGCGGTCCTGTCCGACGTTGCGGCCGAGCTCCTTGCAGAGGGCGTCGGTGCGGGTGTCCTGCCAGACGATGGCGTTGTGGACGGGCTCGCCCGTGTTCTTGTCCCACAGCAGCGTCGTCTCGCGCTGGTTGGTGATGCCGATGGCCTTGACGTCGGCGGAGGTGATGCCGGCCTTCTCGATGGCTCCGGCGACGACTTCCTGGACGTTGGTCCAGATCTCGGCGGCGTCGTGCTCCACCCAGCCCGGCTTCGGGAAGATCTGCTCGTGCTCCTTCTGGTCGACGGAGACGATCCGGCCGTCCTTGTCGAAGACGATGCAGCGGCTGGAGGTGGTGCCCTGGTCGATGGCCGCGATGAACGGGCCGGTGGTGTGTGCGTCGGTCACGGTCTGCTCCTGCTCAGGTATCGGTGGATACGGCTCGTGCTGCTGATACGGCTCAGGCGAACGCGATGTTGTAGATACCCGCTGCGACTGCCGCACCGATCAGCGGACCGGCGACGGGGATCCAGGCGTAGCTCCAGTCGGAGCCGCCCTTGTTCGGCAGCGGGAGCAGCGCGTGCACGATGCGCGGACCCAGGTCGCGGGCCGGGTTGATGGCGTAGCCGGTGGGGCCGCCGAGCGAGAGGCCGATGCCGACGACGACGAGGGCGACCATGAGTCCGCCGATCGGGCCGAGGCCCTTGCCGCTGTCGTTGAGACCCTGCGTGAGCACCGCCAGGACCAGCACGATCGTGCCGATGATCTCGGTGGCGAGGTTCTGCCAGACGTTGCGGATCTCGGGGCCGGTGGAGAAGACGCCGAGGACCGGGCCGGCCTTGGCGGCGCCCCCGCCGTGCGGACCCTCGATCGCCTTGTCGGCGGGGTCGCCCACGATCTCGGGGTCGGTGAGGTGCGCGTGGAACTGACCGTAGTAGGCGACCCAGACCAGGGCGGCGCCGATCATGGCGCCGAGGAGCTGGCCCCCGACGTAGACGGGGACGGTGCCCCAGTCGTTGTCCTTGATCGCGATGCCGAGCGTGACGGCCGGGTTGAGGTGCGCACCGGAGAGCGCGCCGGTCATGTACACCGCGGTCAGGACCGCGAAGCCCCACCCGAAGGTGATGGCCAGCCAGCCGGCGTTCTGAGCCTTCGAGCGCTTGAGCACTACGGCGGCGACGACGCCGCCACCGAGCAGGATGAGTACGGCGGTACCGATGATCTCGCCGATGAAGATGTCGGAGTTGGACACCCGCGACTCCTTTGTCCTTCGTCCAGGGGGAAGGCGAACCCCGGGTCCCTCCGGTGGTCCGCGCCCTCAGTGAGGGCGTTTCCGGCCTGGCGTTGTCACACTCTAGCGCGTATTGCCGTTAGCTGTTCGACAATGCCGACCGGTGAACGGCAGTTTTGCCCCCCGGTAAACATGACGTCAAGGGTTGTGTGGCCGAAAACCGGATCGTTACCCGATGATGCGCCCGAATGGTCAGAAGCGCCCGGCGCCGAGGTCCCTGGAGACCGCGCGGGCGCAGTCCCGCACTGCCGCGACGAGCTCGGAACGCAGCTCTCCGCCGTTGCAGACCCGCTCGACGGCGCCCGTGATGGCGATCGCCCCTACGGGCATCCGGCGCCGGTCATGGATGGGCGCGGCCACGGCGGCCACGCCCTCCCAGGTCTCCTCCACGTCGGCGGCCCAGCCGCGTGCCCGGGTGTGGTCCAGCAGCGACTCGAACTCCTGGATGTCGGTCACGGTCCGGGGCGTGAACGCCTTGCGGTCGACCTCCAGCGCCTCCGTGTGGGCCACCGGGTCGAAGGCGGACAGGACCTTGCCCAGGGCGGTGGAGTGCAGCGGCTGCATGGCCCCCACCTCGAGCACCTGCCGGCTGTCGTCGGGCCGGAAGACGTGGTGCACGATCAGCACACCGTGCTGGTGCAGCACGCCGAGGTGGACGCTCTCGCCGCTGGAGCGCGCCAGATCGTCCGTCCAGACCAGGGCGCGGGCGCGCAGCTCGTGCACGTCCAGATAACTGTTGCCGAGCCGCAGCAGCTCGGCGCCCAGCTGATAGCGGCCGGACGCGGCGTCCTGCTCGACGAATCCCTCCGCCTGCAGGGTCCGCAGGATGCCATGGGCCGTACCCTTGGCCAGATCGAGCGACGACGCGATGTCCGACAGGCCCAGCCGGCGTTCTCCGCCCGCGAGCAGTCGCAGCATCGCCGCAGCCCGCTCCAGCGACTGGATGTTTTTCGCCATCGGATCGGCCCTTCTCCAACACGGTTCGACAATGCTGAACACTATCGGTCGATGCCGACCTTGGTCACGGCGGACCGAGTATCTCGCGGTGGAGGCCTTGCGAAAAAGTCCGGAGACATGCCGTAGTCCGGCCCGTGGGACACCTCCGCCCCGTCGGGGCCCGCCCGGCTACTCTGGCTGGGTGCGCCTTCCCGCCGGTAGGCGCAAAGCCGACAGCCGTCGCATCCCAGGGAGCACATCCATGGCCTCGTTGCCGACCCCCTCCGCCGACAGCCGGACCCGTGTCCACGCTCTGCGCGAAGCGCTCGCCACCCGGGTGGTGGTGGCCGACGGCGCCATGGGCACGATGCTCCAGGCCCAGGATCCGACGCTCGAGGACTTCGAGAACCTCGAGGGCTGCAACGAGGTCCTCAACGTCACCCGCCCCGACATCGTGCGCTCCGTCCACGAGGCGTACTTCGAGGTCGGCGTCGACTGCGTGGAGACGAACACCTTCGGGGCCAACCACTCCGCCATGGGGGAGTACGACATCCCCGAGCGGGTGTACGAGCTCTCGGAGTCCGGTGCGCGGATCGCCCGCGAGGTGGCGGACGAGTTCACCGCGTCGACCGGGCAGCAGCGGTGGGTGCTCGGCTCGATCGGCCCCGGCACCAAGCTCCCGACCCTCGGGCACGCCCCCTACACCGTGCTCAGGGACGGATTCCAGCAGAACGCCGAAGGCCTGATCGCGGGCGGCGCGGACGCGCTCATCGTCGAGACGACCCAGGACCTGCTCCAGACCAAGGCCGCGATCCTCGGGGCCCGCCGCGCCATGGAGGCGACCGGTGCCGACCTGCCGCTCCTGTGTTCGCTCGCCTTCGAGACGACCGGCACGATGCTGCTGGGCTCCGAGATCGGCGCCGCGCTGACCGCGCTGGAGCCGCTCGGCGTCGACATGATCGGACTGAACTGCTCCACCGGCCCGGAAGAGATGAGCGAGCACCTCCGCTATCTCACCCGCCACTCCCGTATCCCGCTGCTCTGCATGCCGAACGCCGGCCTTCCGGTGCTCACCAAGGACGGGGCGCACTTCCCGCTCGGCCCCGAGGGCCTGGCCTCGGCCCAGGAGCAGTTCGTCGCCGACTACGGCCTGTCCCTGGTGGGCGGCTGCTGCGGTACGACGCCCGAGCACCTGCGTCAGCTGGTGAAGCGGGTGCGGGGCGCGGAACTGACGCCGCGTGACCCGCGTCCGGAGCCGGGCGCCGCCTCCCTGTACCAGACGGTGCCGTTCCGTCAGGACACCGCTTATATGGCGATCGGTGAGCGGACGAACGCGAACGGGTCGAAGAAGTTCCGTGAGGCGATGCTCGAGGGCCGCTGGGACGACTGTGTCGAGATGGCGCGTGACCAGATCCGTGAGGGCGCCCACATGCTGGACCTGTGCGTCGACTACGTGGGCCGCGACGGCGTCGCGGACATGGAGGAGCTGGCCGGACGCTTCGCGACCGCCTCCACCCTCCCGATCGTGCTGGACTCGACCGAGGTCGACGTCATCGAGGCGGGCCTGGAGAAGCTGGGCGGCCGTGCGGTCATCAACTCGGTGAACTACGAGGACGGCGACGGACCGGAGTCGCGCTTCGCGAAGGTCACCGCGCTCGCCAAGGAGCACGGCGCCGCGCTGATCGCCCTGACGATCGACGAGGAGGGCCAGGCCCGCTCGGTGGAGCACAAGGTCGCTGTCGCCGAGCGGCTGATCGCGGACCTGACCGGCAACTGGGGCATCCACGAGTCGGACATCCTCATCGACACGCTCACCTTCACCATCTGTACCGGGCAGGAGGAGTCCCGCAAGGACGGCCTCAACACCATCGAAGCGATCCGGGAGCTGAAGAGGCGTCACCCGGACGTGCAGACCACGCTGGGTCTGTCGAACATCTCCTTCGGTCTCAACCCGGCCGCCCGTATTCTGCTCAACTCGGTCTTCCTCGACGAGTGCGTCAAGGCCGGCCTGGACTCGGCGATCGTGCACGCCTCCAAGATCCTGCCCATCGCCCGGTTCGACGAGGAGCAGGTCACCACGGCCCTCGACCTCATCTACGACCGGCGCAGCGAGGGGTACGACCCGCTGCAGAAGCTGATGGCGCTGTTCGAGGGCGCGACCACGAAGTCGCTGAAAGCGGGCAAGGCGGAGGAGCTGGCCGCCCTGCCGCTGGAGGAGCGCCTGAAGCGGCGGATCATCGACGGTGAGAAGAACGGCCTTGAGGCCGACCTCGACGAGGCGCTCAAGGACCGTCCGGCGCTGGACATCGTCAACGACACACTGCTGGACGGCATGAAGGTCGTCGGCGAGCTGTTCGGGTCCGGGCAGATGCAGCTGCCGTTCGTGCTCCAGTCCGCCGAGGTGATGAAGAACGCGGTGGCGCACCTCGAGCCGCACATGGAGAAGTCCGACGCCGAGGGCAAGGGCACGATCGTGCTGGCCACCGTCCGCGGCGACGTCCACGACATCGGCAAGAACCTCGTGGACATCATCCTGTCCAACAACGGCTACAACGTGGTCAACCTGGGCATCAAGCAGCCCGTCTCCGCGATCCTCGACGCGGCCAAGGAACACAAGGCCGACGTGATCGGCATGTCCGGCCTGCTGGTCAAGTCAACGGTGATCATGAAGGAGAACCTCCAGGAGCTCAACCAGCGGGGCATGGCCGCGGACTACCCGGTCATCCTCGGCGGCGCCGCCCTCACCCGCGCCTACGTCGAACAGGACCTCCACGAGATCTACGAGGGTGAAGTCCGCTACGCCCGTGACGCGTTCGAGGGCCTGCGCCTGATGGACGCCCTCATCGGCATCAAGCGCGGCGTCCCCGGCGCGGTCCTGCCCGAGCTCAAGCAGCGCCGCGTCAAGGCCACGACGGCAGTCGTCGAGGACCGTCCGGAGGAAGGCGCCGTCCGCTCCGACGTCGCAGACGACAACCCGGTCCCGACCCCGCCGTTCTGGGGCACCCGGGTCGTCAAGGGCATTCCGCTCAAGGACTACGCCTCCTGGCTCGACGAGGGGGCCCTGTTCAAGGGCCAGTGGGGACTCAAGCAGTCCCGGGCGGGGGACGGCCCCTCCTACGAGGAGCTGGTGGAGTCGGAGGGCCGGCCGCGGCTGCGCGGCCTGCTGGACCGGCTGCAGACCGACAACCTTCTCGAAGCGGCCGTCGTCCACGGCTACTTCCCCTGCGTCTCCAAGGGCGACGACCTGATCATCCTCGGCGACGACGGCTCCGAGCGGACGCGCTTCTCCTTCCCGCGGCAACGCCGCGGCCGGCGGCTGTGCCTGGCGGACTTCTTCCGCCCCGAGGAGTCCGGCGAAACCGATGTCGTCGGCCTCCAGGTCGTCACCGTCGGCTCCCGTATCGGTGAGGAGACCGCCAAGCTGTTCGAGGCCAACTCCTACCGCGACTACCTCGAGCTCCATGGCCTGTCCGTCCAGCTCGCGGAGGCACTGGCCGAGTACTGGCACGCCCGGGTGCGCGCCGAACTGGGCTTCGGCGGCGAGGACCCGGCCGACGTGGAGGACATGTTCGCCCTGAAGTACCGCGGCGCCCGGTTCTCCCTCGGCTACGGCGCGTGCCCCGATCTCGAGGACCGGGCCAAGATCGCGGAGCTGCTCGAGCCCGAGCGGATCGGCGTCCAGCTGTCGGAGGAGTTCCAGCTCCACCCGGAGCAGTCCACCGACGCGATCGTCATCCACCACCCCGAGGCGAAGTATTTCAACGCACGCTGATCGTTCGGGTCGTACACTGGTCGGTCCAGTGCAGGCCGGTCGCCTGTCCCCGCGGGAAAGCCGCTGGGGAGAGGTGGCCGGCCTTCTCGTCCCTCACGGAGGTGTGCCTATGACCAGCACGGTCCCCGCGTCGCTGACCCGTTCGGCGGAAGCGGCAGCACTGCAGGCCGTATTTCTCGACATGGACGGCACCCTCGTGGACACAGAGGGCTTCTGGTGGGACGCGGAGGTGGAGGTCTTCGCGGATCTCGGGCACCGGCTGGAAGAGGCCTGGCGGGACGTGGTGGTCGGCGGACCGATGACCCGGAGCGCGGGCTATCTCATCGAGGCCACCGGCGCCGACATCAGCCTCGCGGAGCTGACCGTACTGCTCAACGACAAGTTCGAGGAGCGGATCAGCAGGGGCGTCCCGCTGATGCCGGGCGCGGCCCGGCTGCTCGCCGAACTGGCGGCGCACAACGTGCCCACGGCGCTCGTGTCCGCCTCGCACCGGCGCATCATCGACCGGATCCTCGCTTCCCTCGGTCCCCAGCACTTCGCGCTCTCGGTCGCGGGGGACGAGGTGCCGCGCACGAAGCCGCACCCTGACCCGTATCTCCTCGCCGCCCAGGGCCTGGGCGCGGACCCGGCGAGATGCGCCGTCGTGGAGGACACGGCGACCGGTGTGGCGTCCGCCGAGGCCGCAGGATGCCGAGTGGTCGCCGTCCCGTCCGTGGCCCCGATCCAGCCGGCCGGCGGCCGGGTCGTCGTTCGGTCCCTCGAAGAAGTGGACGTTGTTTTCCTGCGCACTCTCATCAGCGCAAAGCAGTGATACGGGCACTGTCCGTGCTTTTCGAATCCGCCGGAAACTCACGGCAGTGACGTCCGCCTTTTCCGTGACCGTCGAACGGATTTCCGGCTTGATCGAAATGGGGTCGCACCGCGTGACCTTCGTCACTGTGAGTGTTGCGTAACCAGGGGGGATTCGTGTCTGACACCCCTTCGGGAGGGGGATCGGGCCGCCTATGTGTCCCGATTGATGCGGGTGTTTACGAATATTCCGTGGCAGGGCCATCCACTCACAGGCATTGATGATCACTCAGCGATTACGGCCCAACTAGGGCCCGGTCACGCTTTCCTGGCGTTGCCGACTAATCTCGTCGCGAGAGCTTCGCTGCATCACCGTGGTGTCCCGTCGGCCACCCTGCCGTCGGAAACACAGGACCGATCGTCTGCATCCCCGGCCCGATCGCGCCGCCCCGACCGGGCGGAGGCGGCGGAGTGTCTTGAACACATGGCTGTATCACAGTGCCGGATCGGTGAGGGAGAACGTCCAGGATGAACCGTAAGACTTTGGTGCTGCCGGCCGTGGTCGGCCTGCTCGCGCCCGTGCTCGTCGCCTGCGGCAGCACGGACGGCGGGTCCGGCGGCGGTGATGCCATAGTCGTGGGCACCACGGACCAGTTCGTCGCCGGCGAGGACGCCCCGGCACCCCTGGACCCCGCCTACGCGTACGACACCGGTGCCTGGAACGTGCTGCGGCAGACGCTGCAGACCCTGATGCACGCCCCGCGCGGCGGCGGCGAGCCCGAGCCCGACGCCGCGGAGAGCTGCCTCTTCACCGACACCGTGAGCGAAAGCTACCGCTGCAAGCTGCGCAGCGGCCTCAAGTTCGCCGACGGCACCCCGGTCACCGCCGAGGACGTCAAGTTCTCCATCCAGCGGGTCCTGGACATCGACGCCGACAACGGCACGGCCGCCCTGCTCTCGAACATCGACACCATCGAGACCAAGGGCGACGACGAGATCATCTTCCATCTCGCCACGCCGGACGCCACCTTCCCGTACAAGCTCTCGACGCCGGCCGCCGGCATCGTCAGCAAGGAGAAGTACGACGGCAAGAAGCTCCGCGAGGGGTTCGAGGTCGACGGCTCCGGCCCGTACACGATGAAGACGGAGACCGACGGGGACAAGGTCTCCAGGGTCGTCTTCAGCAAGAACCCGAACTACACGGGCGACCTGAAGCTGAAGAACGACAAGGTCGTCCTGCGTTCCTTCGCCGACGCCGAGTCCATGGGCAAGGCGCTCGAGTCCGGCGACATCGACCTGATGACGCGCACCATGGCGCCGGAGCAGATCAAGGAGATGCTGGAGAACCCGAAGGAGGGCATCGAGCTCACCGAGATGCCCGGCCTGGAGATCCGCTACCTCGCCTTCGACACCAGCGACCCTGCCGTGAAGAACAAGGCCGTCCGGCAGGCCGTCGCGTCGCTCGTCGACCGCGGCCAGATCGCCGGCGAGGTGTACGGCGCCACCGCTGAGCCGCTCTACTCGCTCATCCCGAAGAGCATCTCGGCGCACACCAACTCGTTCTACAACAAGTACGGCGAGCCCAGCCGCAAGAAGGCCGCCGCGCTCCTGGACGACGCCGGTATCGACACCCCGGTCCAGCTCACGCTGCACTACACGACCGACCACTACGGCGAGGGAACGGCCAAGGAGTTCGAGGCCCTTCGCGACCAGCTCAACGCGAGCGGGCTCTTCGAGGTCAAGATCGAGGGCACCGAGTGGTCCAAGTTCCGGCCCGCCCAGAAGCGGGGCGACTACGCCGTCTACGGGCTCGGCTGGTTCCCTGACTTCCCGGACCCGGACAACTACACCGCGCCGTTCCTCGGCGAGGGCAACTTCCTCAACTCGCCCTACGTGAGCGAGAAGGCCCGTGAACTCATCCCGCAGTCGCGGCGCGACGTCGACCGCACCGCGGCGTCCCCGGCCTTCAAGGAGATCCAGGACATCGTCGCGAACGACGTCCCCGTGCTGCCCCTGTGGCAGGGCAAGCAGTACGTCGCCGCGCGCGACGACGTGATCGGTGTCGAGTGGGCACTGAACTCCAGCTCCGACCTCCAGCTCTGGGAGCTGTCCCGCGGCGAGAGCTGACCCGCGACCGCACAAAGGCCGGCGCCCGGCAGCTGCTCGAAGCAGCTGCCGGGCGCCGGCCTTTGTGGCATGGTCCGACGGGCACCGACCGGACGGGACCGTCTCTACTGGGCGCCGGGGCGCACCAGACCGCTCTCGTACGCGTACACCGCCGCCTGGACGCGGTCACGCAGCCCCAGCTTCGTCAGCACGTGGCCGACGTGCGTCTTGACGGTCGTCTCGCTGACGAAGAGGTCCGCCGCGATCTCCGCGTTGGACAGTCCGCGGGCCACCAGCTTCAGCACCTCCACCTCACGGTCGGTCAGCGTGTGAAGGGTGTCCGGAACCGGCTCCTCGCCGGACGGCAGATGGTCCGCGTACTTGTCGAGCAGCCTGCGGGTGATGCTCGGTGCGAGCATGGCCTCGCCCGCGGCCACCACCCGGATCGCCTGCACCAGTTCATTGGCCGGCGCGTCCTTCAGCAGGAAGCCGCTCGCACCGGCGCGCAGCGCCTCCACCACGTACTCGTCGAGGTCGAAGGTCGTCAGCACCAGCACCTTCGCCGGACCGTCCCGGCCGGGACCGGTGATCTGACGCGTCGCCTCCACACCGTCCATCCGGGGCATCCGGATGTCCATCAGCACCACGTCGGGCTGGAGCGCCCGCACCTGGTCGAGGGCCTGGAGGCCGTCCCCGGCCTCACCGACCACCGCGATGTCCTGCTCGGCCTCGAGGATCATCCGGAAACCGGTGCGCAACAGCGGTTGGTCGTCGACCAGTAGGACGCGGATAGCCACGGGTACTCCTTCTTTAGACCGGGCCCATTCTGCCCTGGCCATCCTCGGCCGACGCGCGCGGGGAAACGCTCAGCGGATAAACCGGGGGAGTGCCGCCGAATTCCGGACACACCGAACGGTGGTCGCACCAGCCGCACAGCTTCGTCGGCCGCGGCCGCCAGTCACCCGTCTCCGTGGCCACCCGGATCGCCTCCCAGAGCGCCAGCAGCTTGCGCTCCATCCGCTCGAGGTCGGCCGTGACCGGGTCGTACGTCAGCACGTCGCCGCTGCCCAGATACACCAGCTGGAGCCGGCGCGGCACCACCTGCTTCAGCCGCCAGATCACCAGCGCGTAGAACTTCATCTGGAACAGCGCGCCTTCGCTGTACTCAGGACGCGGGGCCTTCCCCGTCTTGTAGTCGACGATCCGCACCTCGCCGGTCGGCGCGACGTCCACCCGGTCGATCACGCCGCGCAGCCGCAGCCCCGACTCCAGCTCCGTCTCCACGAACATCTCCCGCTCGCGGGGCTCGAGCCTTGTCGGGTCCTCCAGCGTGAACCAACGCTCCACCAGCTGCTCCGCCTCACCGAGCCAGCGCGACAGCCGCTCGCCGCCGGGGTCCTCGGAGAACAGCTCGCCGAGCTCCGGACGCGTCTCGAGGAGCCGGTTCCACTGGCCGGGAACCATCGCCTTGGCGCGCGGCGCCGTCCGCTCGGCCGCCGGATCGTCGAAGAGCCGCTCCAGCACGGCGTGCACCAGCGTCCCCCGGGTAGCCGCTTCGCTGGGCTTCTCCGGCAGCCTGTCGATCACCCGGAACCGGTAGAGCAGGGGGCACTGCATGAAGTCGCTCGCACGCGAGGGTGACAGCGACGTGGGCGGCGCGCTCCGCGCGGGCTGCTCCGTGCCCTCGTCGCCGACGGCGGGTGCCGTGGCCGCGCCGGGCCCCCCGGCCGCGCCGGACGCGGCGTCGGCCGTGCCGTCCATGGGGACGGCGGGCGCCGGCTCATCGACGACTTCCGGCCGGACGGCCACGGCCGGCCGGGGGACCACCGGCGTGGCGGACCCGTCGGTGGCCGGCTCTGCGGGCTGCTGGCTCGTACTCATGACGCAGACCCTACGGCCCGCCACCGACAGCGAGCGGCATACCATCGACCACAGACCCCGAGCACTGCATGATTTCGAGCGACGACCATTCGCAACGACCCCATTCACAACGAAGGGAACCCGTGAACGAGGACGACACGAGCGGTGAGCGCGAGCGGTCCGGGCCGGACAAGACGTCCGGCAAGGGCAGACCGCGGCGCCCCGCCGAGCCGGGCGGTGGCCTCCTCATGGGCCGCCCCTTCGGCGTGCCCGTCTACGTCGCCCCCAGCTGGTTCGTCGTCGCCGCCCTGATCACCTGGGTCTTCGGCGGGCAGCTCGACCGCGTGCTGCCGGAGCTCGGCGGCGCACGCTACCTCGTCTCGCTGTTCTTCGCCGTGGCCTTCTACGCCTCGGTCCTCGTCCACGAACTGGCCCACACCGTCGCCGCGCTCCGGTTCAAGTTGCCGGTGCGCCGGATCCAGCTCCAGTTCTTCGGCGGCGTCTCCGAGATCGAGAAGGAGACGGAGACCCCGGGCCGTGAGTTCTGGCTCGCCTTCGTCGGGCCGCTGCTCTCCCTCGCCCTGGCCGGGGTCTTCTACCTCGGCATGTACGCGGTGGAGCCGGGCACCGTCCCCGGCGTGCTCCTCGCCGGCCTGATGATCTCCAACCTCATCGTCGCGGTCTTCAACCTGCTGCCGGGCCTGCCCCTGGACGGCGGCCGGATGCTGCGCGCCGTGGTGTGGAAGATCACCGGCCGGCCCATGGCCGGCACCGTCGCCGCCGCCTGGGTCGGCCGGGCGCTCGCTGTCGCCGTCCTCATCGGCCTGCCGCTCCTCACCCACACCGGCGCCCTTGGGAACTCCACCGAGGAAATCGGCGGGATGGAGACCGTCACCGACGCCCTGCTGGCCGCCATCCTGGCCGCCATCATCTGGACCGGCGCCGGCAACAGCCTGCGGATGGCCCGGCTGCGGGAGCACCTGCCGGAGCTGGCCGCCCGCGCCCTGACCCGCCGCGCCGTCCCCGTCGAGGCGGACACCCCGCTGTCGGAGGCCCTGCGCCGCGCCAACGAGGCCGGAGCCCGCGCCCTGGTCGTGGTCGACGGACACGGCGACCCGACCGCACTGGTCCGCGAGGCGGCCATCGTCGGCGTCCCAGAACACCGCAGGCCCTGGGTCGCCGTCGGCGGCCTGGCGCAGGACCTCACCGAGGGTATGAAGGTCCCCGCGGAGCTCGCCGGAGAGGCCCTCCTCGACACCCTGCGGGCCGCACCCGCCACCGAGTACCTCGTGGTCGAGGAGTCCGGCGAGATCTACGGCGTGCTGTCCGCCGCGGACGTCGAGCGGGCCTTCGTCGCAGCCATGGCACGGCCCGGTTCCTGAAGCCCATACACTGGTCACATGTCCGAACCGACCGGTGCCGCCCGCCGTCGCGGGCCCTTCAAGGTCGGGGACCAGGTCCAGCTCACCGACCCCAAGGGACGCCACTACACGTTCACGCTCGAGGCCGGGAAGAACTTCCACACCCACAAGGGTTCCTTCCCCCACGACGAGCTGATCGGTGCTCCTGAGGGCAGTGTTGTCCGAACCACGGGAAACGTCGCCTACCTCGCGCTGCGCCCCCTGCTCCCCGACTACGTCCTGTCCATGCCCCGCGGCGCCGCCGTGGTCTACCCCAAGGACGCGGGGCAGATCCTGGCCTTCGCCGACATCTTCCCCGGCGCCCGCGTCGTGGAGGCCGGGGTCGGCTCGGGCTCGCTCAGCAGCTTCCTCCTGCGCGCCATCGGCGACCACGGCATGCTGCACTCCTACGAGCGCCGAGCGGACTTCGCCGAGATCGCCCAGGCGAACGTGGAGCGCTACTTCGGCGGTCCGCACCCCGCCTGGCAGCTCACCGTCGGCGACCTCCAGGACAACCTGACCGACGCCGACGTCGACCGGGTCATCCTCGACATGCTCGCCCCCTGGGAGTGCCTCGAGGCCGTCTCCAAGGCGCTGGTCCCTGGCGGCATCCTCTGCTGCTACGTGGCCACCACCACCCAGCTCGCGCGCACCGTCGAGTCCATCCGCGAGATCGGCTGCTTCGCAGAGCCGCAGCCGTGGGAGTCGATGATCCGCAACTGGCACGTCGAGGGCCTGGCCGTGCGCCCCGACCACCGGATGATCGGCCACACCGGCTTCCTGGTCACCGCCCGCCGTCTCGCCGACGGCGTCGAGCCCCCCATGCGCCGCCGCCGGCCCGCCAAGGGAGCCTACGGCGAGGACTACGAGGGCCCCAACAAGGGCTGACCGGCCGTCGCCGACCGCCCGCAACACACTCACGCCGCCGTCGAGTTCCCGTGCCCCGCACCGAACTCGACGGCGGCTTCCTCATGTTGGCCGCCGGCACCTTTACCCGAGTCTTACGGACCCCGCTGTTCCGGTCCTCTGTGACGTATGGCACGATGCTGGCCACCCCCACCGGCAGAGCCCCCTCAGGAGACCACTCGCGTGCAGAACTCCGTCGCCGTCCCGGACCTCGCGCACACCCACGCCCGCCCCGTGCACTGGCTGGCCACGGCGGCGGCGATGGCCGCGGTGGTGGCGGGCGCGGGGCTGCTCCAGCCCGACGCCGCGACGGCCTCCCAGCCCGGCGCCGGCCCCGGCACCACGACGGCCGCGGCCCCGGCTCCCGCGCCGGATCCGGCCGCCGTGCGGCTGCCCATCGAATGCGGCGGACTTCCGAGCGTGGTCACGAAGAAGGCGACGGGCGACCTCGACGGCGACGGCAGCCCCGAGACGGTGGTGGCCGCGCGCTGCGACGCCGGCTCCGGCACGCCGCCCAGCGGGCTCTATGTGCTGGCAGGCGGCCGTGACGGCGGGCCACGGGTGGTCGCCACCCTGGTGGAGCCCGCGGGGAAGCAGAGCGTGGGCGGTCTCGCCGTACGTGACCGGACGATCACGGCGACCCTGCTCGGCTATTCGTCGGCCGCCGTGCCCAGCTGCTGCCCCGACGAGCAGGAGCGGGTCAAGTGGCAGTGGCAGGGCGGCAAGTTCGTCCGCGGCGACCAGGCCGAGGAACTCGGCGCGTGACCCGTATGTGATCCGTCACTCCGCGTCGGGACCGTAGACCTCGACGTTGTCCGAAACCCGTCGCACGTGGATGCAGTCGCCCGGGCACTCCTTCGCGGAGTCCACCACGTCGTTCAGCAGCGGGAGCGGCACCGGTGTTGTGGCGCCCGGGGCCTGGAGCAGCTCGTCGTCGGCCGACTTCACATACGCCAGACCGTCGATGTCGAGCTCGAAGACCTCAGGGGCGTACTGCGCGCAGATTCCGTCCCCGGTGCAGAGGTCCTGGTCGATCCAGACCTCGAGCGCTTCGGCGGCGCCGTCGGTGGGAACCTCGTGCTGCACGGTCATATCTCCTGCCGTTTCCTTCGTCGGGCGTGGCTCTGTGAAGCAAGTCGTGCCGCCGTTGACGGGTGTTGAACGCTTCGACGATACAACCGCCCGCTTTCCGATGTTGCTGGGTGGGTATCCCCTGGGTATTCCCCTCGCAGGAGCAAGAGCGCAAGGGTGAAGATCGGACACACCCCTTCCGTCTTTGTGATCTAGGGGTTTCAATCACCACCCACACAGGTAGGGTCAGGAAGCGTCCAGCTCCCCTTGGAGGAGGTGAGGACCGTGGCAGCCCACGACGACGACATCAACCGCGGCATCCGGCCGGGGCGGGGGTCTGAAGACCCAGCCGGCCAGGTTGCCTATCTCGAGCAGGAAATCGCCGTCCTGCGCCGCAAGCTCGCCGACTCTCCGCGACACACGAGGATTCTCGAAGAGCGGATCGTCGAGCTGCAGACCAACCTGGCCGGCGTGTCCGCTCAGAACGAGCGGCTCGCCAACACACTCCGTGAGGCCCGCGACCAGATCGTGGCCCTCAAGGAGGAGGTCGACCGGCTCGCGCAGCCGCCGGCCGGCTTCGGTGTCTTCCTGCAGGCGAACGAGGACGGCACGTGCGACATCTTCACCGGGGGCCGCAAGCTCCGGGTGAACGTCAGCCCCAGCGTCGAGCTCGAGGAGCTCCGGCGCGGCCAGGAAGTCATGCTCAACGAAGCGCTCAATGTGGTCGAGGCCATGGAGTTCGAGCGCGCCGGGGACATCGTCACCCTCAAGGAGATCCTCGAGGACGGCGAGCGCGCCCTGGTGATCGGCCACACCGACGAGGAGCGGGTGGTGCGGCTCGCGGAGCCGCTGCTCGAGATGAACATCCGGCCCGGGGACGCCCTTCTGCTCGAACCCCGCTCCGGTTACGTCTACGAGGTGATCCCCAAGAGCGAGGTCGAGGAGCTCGTCCTCGAGGAAGTCCCCGACGTCGACTACGACAAGATCGGCGGACTCGGCGGCCAGATCGAGATGATCCGCGACGCCGTCGAGCTCCCGTACCTGCACCCGGATCTCTTCAAGGAGCACGAACTGCGGCCGCCGAAGGGCATCCTGCTCTACGGCCCGCCCGGCTGCGGCAAGACGCTGATCGCCAAGGCCGTCGCCAACTCCCTTGCCAAGAAGGTCGCCGAGGTGACCGGCCAGCCCGCGGGGAAGAGCTACTTCCTCAACATCAAGGGCCCCGAGCTCCTCAACAAGTACGTCGGTGAGACCGAGCGCCACATCCGCCTGGTCTTCCAGCGTGCTCGTGAGAAGGCGAGCGAGGGAACTCCCGTCATCGTCTTCTTCGACGAGATGGAGTCCCTCTTCCGCACCCGTGGATCCGGCGTCAGCTCGGACGTGGAGAACACCATCGTCCCGCAGCTCCTGGCCGAGATCGACGGTGTCGAGGGCCTGGAGAACGTGATCGTTATCGGCGCCTCCAACCGCGAGGACATGATCGACCCCGCGATCCTGAGGCCCGGCCGGCTCGACGTCAAGATCAAGATCGAGCGTCCGGACGCGGAGGCCGCCAAGGACATCTTCGCCAAGTACCTGACCCCCTCGCTCCCGCTGCACGCCGACGACCTCGGCGAGCACAACGGATCGAAGGAAGCCGCGGCACACGCCATGATCCAGTCGGTCGTGGAGCAGATGTACGCGGAGTCCGAGGAGAACCGCTTCCTCGAGGTCACGTACGCAAACGGCGACAAGGAAGTCCTTTACTTCAAGGACTTCAATTCCGGCGCGATGATCCAGAACATCGTCGACCGGGCCAAGAAGATGGCCATCAAGGCCTTCCTCGACCACAACCAGAAGGGCCTTCGCGTCTCCCATCTCCTCCAGGCTTGCGTGGACGAGTTCAAGGAGAACGAGGACCTGCCCAACACCACCAACCCGGACGACTGGGCCCGAATCTCCGGTAAGAAGGGCGAGCGGATCGTCTTCATCCGCACCCTCGTCACCGGAAAGCAGGGCGCGGACACCGGTCGATCCATCGATACGGTGGCGAACACCGGTCAGTACCTGTAAAAGGCACACCGGCTGCGGATGCCGGCGGTCCCCCGCCGAAGGCAGGGGGACGGGCATCCGCAGCCGGTTGCTTTCCGGACAGGTCGGACCACACCGGAGCAATGACGAAATTGATCTCCCCACCCACGCAGCGGCGTTCTAGGCTCGTCCGTACCGTCGGGTCACGCAGTGCGGGGACGGGCACCGCGCGCACACCGGAGCACCCGCGGTACTTGAGCGCCGTTCCCGGAGGGGAACGACGCCGGGCAAGGAGGGCCGCATGACCGTACGGCGAGTAATGGGCATCGAGACGGAGTACGGGATCTCCGTCCCCGGCCACCCGAACGCCAATGCCATGCTCACCTCGTCCCAGATCGTCAACGCGTACGCGGCGGCGATGCACCGGGCGCGCCGCGCCCGCTGGGACTTCGAGGAAGAGAATCCGCTGCGGGACGCCCGTGGCTTCGACCTCGCCCGCGAGGCCGCCGACTCCAGCCAGCTCACCGACGAGGACATCGGCCTGGCCAATGTGATCCTCACCAACGGCGCCAGGCTCTACGTGGACCATGCCCACCCCGAGTACAGCTCCCCCGAGATCACCAACCCGCTCGACGCCGTCCTGTGGGACAAGGCCGGGGAGCGGATCATGGCCGAGGCGGCCGCGCGGGCCGCGCAGCTCCCGGGCGCCCAGCCGATCCATCTCTACAAGAACAACACCGACAACAAGGGCGCGTCCTACGGCACGCACGAGAACTACCTGATGAAGCGGGAGACCCCGTTCTCGGACATCGTGCGCCACCTGACGCCGTTCTTCGTCTCCCGGCAGGTCGTCACCGGCGCCGGCCGGGTGGGAATCGGCCAGGACGGCCACGAGCACGGGTTCCAGATCAGCCAGCGCGCCGACTATTTCGAGGTCGAGGTGGGGCTCGAGACCACTCTCAAGCGCCCCATCATCAACACCCGGGACGAGCCCCACTCCGACGCGGAGAAGTACCGCCGCCTGCATGTGATCATCGGCGACGCGAATCTCTCGGAGATCTCGACGTACCTCAAGCTGGGCACCACGGCCCTGGTGCTGTCGATGATCGAGGACGGCTTCATCGCGGTGGACCTCGCGGTCGAGCAGCCGGTGCGCACCCTCCACCAGGTCTCCCACGACCCGGGCCTCCAGCAGCTCGTCACGCTCCGCAGCGGCCGCACACTCACCGCCGTACAACTCCAGATGGAGTACTTCGAGCTCGCCCGGAAATACGTCGAGGAGCGCTACGGCGCCGACGCGGACGAGCAGACCAAGGACGTGCTGACCCGCTGGGAGGACACCCTCAACCGGCTCGAGAACGACCCGATGAGTCTGGCCGGCGAGCTCGACTGGATCGCGAAGCGCGAGCTCATGGAGGGCTACCGCAGGCGGGACGACCTGGACTGGGACGCCGCCCGGCTGCACCTGGTGGACCTGCAGTACGCGGACGTGCGGCCCGAGAAGGGCCTGTACAACCGTCTGGCGTCCCGCGGCAGGATCAAGCGCCTGCTGGACGAGAGCGCGGTGGAACGGGCCATCACGCAGCCTCCTGAGGACACCAGGGCCTACTTCCGCGGCCGCTGCCTCGAGCAGTACGCGGACGACGTGGCGGCCGCCTCGTGGGACTCGGTCATCTTCGACCTCCCGGGTCGTGACTCCCTGCAACGGGTCCCCACGCTGGAGCCGCTGCGGGGCACCCGCAACCACGTGAAGGAGCTCCTGGACCGCTGCCGCAAGGCGGAGGACCTGCTCCGGGTCCTCGGCGGGGGCTGAAACGGCTTCCGTCCGGGAATCATGAAGGTGGGTCCCGGACGTTGGAGGAAGTGCGGGGCCGATGTCGGACCCCGCGAGTAGGGTCTGATCAAGAACGTCGAACCGAGCGGGGTGAGGTGCATGGCGACCAAGGACACCGGCGGCGGACAGCAGAAGGCGACGCGCTCCACGGAGGAGGTCGAGGAGCAGGCGCAGGAGGCGCAGGCTGCGGAAGACCTCAAGGAGCGCCAGGAGAAGCTCTCGGACGACGTCGACTCGGTTCTTGACGAGATCGACGATGTCCTCGAGGAGAACGCCGAGGACTTCGTGCGGTCATTTGTGCAAAAGGGCGGAGAGTAGCCCTGGTTGCCCGCCCTGGTGCCGCTGGTGAAAGCCGGGGGCACCAGGGCGGATGACTGGCGACAGCACGGGTAATGTCCGTGCACAGTTCGAAAGATCGGCCCGCGCGGGATGCGGCGGGCCGCCGCCTATCCGGAAGGACACGCGTGGAAGCCAACCCTCGTAGCACCGGGCGTCTGCCGGCAGCCTTCCTGACGCCGGGTTCGTCGTCGTTCATGGACTTCCTGGGCGACCACTCGCCCGACCTGCTGCCCGGCAGGCGCACGCTGCCGCCCGTGCAGGGGGCCATCCAGGCGCCGCACGGGACGACGATCGTCGCCACGACGTTCCCCGGCGGCGTGGTCCTCGCCGGTGACCGGCGGGCCACGATGGGGAACATGATCGCCCAGCGCGACATCGAGAAGGTCTTCCCCGCCGACGAGTACTCGGCGGTGGGCATCGCGGGCACCGCCGGTCTCGCGGTGGAGATGGTCAAGCTGTTCCAGCTCGAGCTGGAGCACTTCGAGAAGGTCGAGGGCGCCCAGCTCTCCCTCGAGGGCAAGGCCAACCGCCTCTCCACGATGATCCGCAGCAACCTCGGCATGGCCATGCAGGGCCTCGCCGTCGTCCCGCTGTTCGCCGGTTACGACATCGACCGCGAGAAAGGCCGCATCTTCTCGTACGACGTGACGGGCGGCCGCTCCGAGGAGCACGGTTTCGCGGCCACCGGTTCGGGCTCGATCTTCGCCCGCGGGGCGATGAAGAAGCTCTACCGCGAGGACCTGACCGAGCAGCAGGCCACCACGCTGGTGATCCAGGCGCTGTACGACGCGGCGGACGACGATTCCGCGACCGGCGGCCCGGACGTGGCCCGGCGCATCTACCCGATCGTCACCGTCATCACGGACGAAGGCTTCCGCCGGCTCACCGAGGCCGAGACCTCCGAGATCGCGCGTTCGATCCTCGAGGGCCGTCTCACCCAGCCCGACGGCCCCCGCGCCGCTCTCCTGTGACGGCCGCGATGTACCCGCTCTCGACAGAAAGGGACGGATAGCCGGTGTCGACGCCGTTCTATGTCTCACCTCAGCAGGCCATGGCCGACCGGGCGGAGTACGCCCGCAAGGGCATCGCCCGTGGCCGCAGCCTCGTCGTGCTGCAGTACGCCGACGGCATCGTCTTCGTCGGCGAGAACCCGTCCCGTGCCCTGCACAAGTTCAGCGAGATCTACGACCGCATCGGTTTCGCCGCGGCCGGCAAGTACAACGAGTACGAGAATCTGCGGATCGGCGGCGTGCGCTACGCGGACCTGCGCGGCTACACCTACGACCGTGACGACGTGACGGCCCGCGGCCTCGCGAACGTGTACGCCCAGACCCTGGGCACGATCTTCTCGAGCGCCGGTGAGAAGCCCTACGAGGTGGAGCTGGTGGTCGCCGAGGTGGGCGCCTCTCCCGAGGGCGACCAGATCTACCGGCTGCCGCACGACGGTTCGATCGTGGACGAGCACGGCTCGGTCGCGGTGGGTGGCAACGCGGAGCAGATCAGTACGTTCCTGGACCAGCGGCACCGAGACGGCATGTCGCTCGCGGAGGCGCTGAAGCTGGCCGTGCAGGCTCTTTCCAGCCAGTCGAACGGCAGTGACCGGGAGATCCCTGCGGACCGCCTCGAGGTCGCGGTCCTGGACCGTACGCGCCCGCAGCAGCGGAAGTTCAAGCGGATCGTGGGCAGGCAGCTGGCGCGGCTGCTGGAGGCCGACGGCGCCGCTTCCACCCCGACGGACGCGCCCTCCGACGAGGAGACGGACGAAGGGACGACCGGGGGGACGACCGGCGGGACGGCCGGGGCCGGGGAGTAACCCGCCGACGACGGCTCGCCCCGGACCGCCCGTGTGGTCCGGGGCGCAGTCATGTCCGGGGCGAGGGGTCTGCCGGCGACGCGGTGCGCGGGGCGTCGTGCCGGCACCGTCCTGCCCGGACCGGTTCCGTGCCCGTCGGCCCCGGCGTAGGCCCAGGCGCGCGTTTACGCCCCTCGGGGGCACCGGGGTGAGCCTCAGGCCGGCGGGGGAGCGGAGGAGCCCCGTACGACGAGCTCGACGGGGAGGCTGCGCCCCTCGGGGCGCCGGCCGTCGAGGACCGCGAGCAGCGCGTCCATGCCCCGCTCGCCCACCTGCTCGGCGGGCAGGCGGACGGTGGTGAGCTCGGGCTCCACGGCGGTCGCCAGGGCGAGGTCGTCGAAGCCGGTGACGCTGACGTCCTCGGGCACCCGCAGGCCGAGCCGGCGGGCCGCCTTGCAGGCGCCCGCGGCCAGGATGTCGTCGTCGCACACGACGGCCGTGGGGCGTGGGCCAGGGGCCGTGAGGGCCCGTACGGCGGCTTCTGCGGCGCTGTGGACGTCGAGCGGCGCCGGGACGGTGCGCACCTGTGTGCCGGTGACCCGGCCGGCCGCCTCGTGGAGCGCACGGGCGCGTACGTCGAAGGTCCAGGAGGCGACCGCCGAGGCGAGGTGGACGATCCGCCGGTGGCCGAGAGCGGTCACGTGGTCGATCACCTGCCGCATGCCGTCGGCGATGTCGAGGTTGACGTGGGCGGCGGCGCCGGTGTCGGCGGGGTCGCTGTCGAGCATGACCAGCGGCAGGTCGGTCCCGCGGATCGCCGTGAGCGCCTGCGCGGCCATCGAGGAGGCGATGACGCCGTCGAGGGCCGCGCGGGCGGACGCGAACGGGTCCTTGGCGGGCCCGACACCCTCGGGGGACGGGTAGAGCACGACACCGAACCCGTGGCGGGCGGCGACGGCCGCGGCGCCCGTGTAGACGCGGGCGAAGAACTCGTTGGTCAGCGCGGGGACGACGAGGAGCGCGGTCCTGGTACGGCCGAGGCGGAGGTTGCGGGCGGCGAGATTCGGCCGGTAGCCGAGCTCCTGGGCGGCCTCGCGGACCAGCCCCGCGGTCCGCTCGGAGACGCGGCCGCGCCACTTGTCGCCGAGCACGAGCGAGACGGTGGCCTGAGAGACCCCGGCGACGCGGGCGACATCCCTGCTGGTGGGGCGGGCGGAGTCCGCTCCGGCCCAGGGACGGTCCTGCTGGGACCGGTGTGCCATCTGTTCGCCGTCCTCGGCCGCCCGTCGGAGATGTCGCGACGTCCGGGGCGGCGGCGCTGTGGACCCGCGGACTGTCGACATGGTACGTATGGACCCTCACGTTATACGTAAAACCTCGACGGAAGCCGGGGGAGAGGGGACGGCATGGCCGCCGGGTACGCAGACATCCTCAAGGCCCCGCATGCGGCACGCCTGCTCACCGGCACCCTGGTCGGGCGGCTGCCGAACGCGACCGCGCACATCGCCATCGTGCTGTTCACCCGCGCGGAAGGCGGCAGCTACACGCTCGCGGGCGCGCTCGCCGCCGTCTACGGCCTCGCCACCGCCGTCGGCCAGCCGCTGCTGGGCCGGGCCGTCGACCTGTACGGGCAGCCGCGGGTGCAGCTGCCCGCCGCCGTCGTCTCCGCACTCGGCATGTTCCTCCTCGCGGCGGCCGGCACCGGATCGCTGGTCCTCGCCTACGCCGCCGTGAGCGTCGCGGGCCTGTTCACCCCGCCGCTCGAGGGCGGGCTGCGAGCGCTGTGGCCCAGCGTGCTGGGCCGCGAGGACCGTGTGCACCGGGCGTACGCCATGGACGCGGTCGCCCAGGAGATCATGTTCACCGTCGGACCGCTGCTCGTGACGCTGCTCGTGTCGCTGTGGTCGCCCGGCGCCGCACTGTTCGTCATCAACGTCATCGGGGTCGTAGGCGCTCTGTCGGTCGTGATGTCGAAGCCGTCCCGCGCCTGGCGCTCCGCGCCCCGGGAGGCCCACTGGCTGGGCGCGCTGCGCTCGCCGGGACTGCTCGCCCTCCTCGGCGCGTTCTTCTTCGTCGGCCTGGCCCTCGGTTCGATCACGGTCGCGGGCGTGGCCTACGCCGACGACCACGGGCGCGAGTCGGTGTACGGCTGGCTGATGGCCGCGCTGGGCCTCGGCGCCCTCGTCGGCGGCTCGGTGTACGGGGCGCGGCAGTGGGCAGGCGCCCCTGAGCGGCGGCTGCGGATCATCGTGGCGCTGCTGGCGGCCGGGTACCTCCCGCTGATCCTCACCCCCGGCGTGGCCGCCATGACGGCCCTGTCGGCCGTCGCGGGCGTGTTCCTCGCGCCGGCGATCGCCTGCGCCTTCATCGTCGTCGACCGGCACGCGCCGCGCGGCACGGTCACCGAGGCGTTCTCCTGGCTCGTGACCACCTTCGGCGTGGGCGCGGCCGCCGGCACGGCGGTGGCCGGCCCGGCCGTCGAGATCGGCGGTACCGCGTGGAGTTTCGCGGTCGCCGGGGCCGGAGGGATCGCGGCGCTGCTGGTTCTGACGGCCACTCAGCGGGTACTCGCGGTTCCCGGCCGCACCGACGGCATCACGGGCTCCGGAAGCCACTCATCGGAAAATGATCGAAACGGTGCCGCCCAACCCGGTTTCAGCTCAGGCCGTGAGGCGTAATGTTCAGACATGGACCGCCGCATTTTCGGGCTGGAGAACGAGTACGGCGTCACGTGCACGTTCAGGGGACAGCGCCGACTGTCACCTGACGAAGTGGCGCGCTACCTCTTCCGCCGTGTCGTGTCATGGGGCCGCAGCAGCAATGTCTTTCTGCGGAACGGAGCCCGCCTGTACCTCGACGTGGGTTCGCATCCGGAATACGCAACACCTGAATGCGACAACGTGACCGAGCTGGTCACGCATGACAAGGCCGGCGAGCGCATTCTCGAAGGCCTTCTCGTCGACGCCGAACGCCGCCTGCACGAGGAGGGAATCGCGGGCGACGTCTATCTCTTCAAGAACAACACCGACTCGGCGGGAAACTCCTACGGCTGCCACGAGAACTATCTCGTCGCGCGCCATGGCGAGTTCTCGCGGCTGGCCGACATCCTGATTCCGTTCCTCGTCACGAGGCAGTTGATCTGCGGCGCGGGAAAGGTGCTGCAGACGCCCCGGGGAGCGGTCTTCTGCGTCAGCCAGCGCGCGGAGCACATCTGGGAGGGCGTCAGTTCCGCCACCACCCGCTCGCGCCCCATCATCAACACCCGTGACGAACCGCACGCGGACGCCGAGCGCTACCGCCGGCTCCATGTCATCGTCGGCGACTCCAACATGTCGGAGACGACGATGCTGCTGAAGGTCGGCGCGACGGACCTCGTCCTGCGCATGATCGAGGCGGGCACGGTCATGCGCGACCTCACGCTGGAGAACCCGATCCGGGCCATCCGCGAGGTCAGCCACGACATAACGGGTCAGCGCAAGGTGCGCCTGGCCAGCGGCCGGGAGGCCTCCGCGCTCGAGGTCCAGCGGGAGTACTACGAGAAGGCCGTCGACTTCGTCGACCGCCGCGGCATCCGCACCGGCACGGTCGAGCAGGTCCTGGAGCTCTGGGGCCGCACGCTGGACGCGATCGAGGAGGAGGACCTCGACCGGATCGGCACCGAGATCGACTGGGTCATGAAGTACAAGCTGCTGGAGCGGTACCGCGCCAAGCACAACATGTCCATGTCGCATCCGAGGGTCGCGCAGATAGACCTCGCCTACCACGACATCCACCGCAGGCGCGGGCTGTACTACCTCCTCGAGAAGAAGGGCCAGGCAGCCCGGATCTGCAACGACCTGAAGATCTTCGAGGGCAAGTCGGTGCCCCCGCAGACCACCAGGGCGCGGCTGCGCGGCGACTTCATCCGCCGGGCGCAGGAGCAGCGGCGGGACTTCACCGTCGACTGGGTGCACCTCAAGCTCAACGACCAGGCGCAGCGCACGGTGCTGTGCAAGGACCCCTTCCGGTCGGTCGACGACAGGGTGGAGAAGCTCATCGCCGGCATGTGATCCCGGTCCGTCGCACTCGTGTCGGAACGTCACCCGGGCCCCGTACGTTTCTCGTGCGGGGCCCTCGGCACGCCCTAGAGTGTCCGCATCTACCAAGCCGTTAGAGATCTGAGGAACACGTGCGCCGACTTGCCGGCCTGCTCGTCGTACCCCTGCTGCTGTTGACGACAGCGGCATGCGGTGACGACAAGGGCTCCGATTCCGCTTCCACCTCGATGACGAACGGGCTGCCCACGATCACCGAGGGTGCAAAGTTCGGCGAGAAGCCGACCCTTGCCAAGGGCGAGGGCGAGCCTCCCAAGGACCTGAAGGTCAACGTCGTCAGCGAGGGCAAGGGCCAGACCCTCAAGAAGGGCGACGTCGCCCAGGTCGACTACCTGGGCCAGGTGTGGGACGGCGAGGAGCCGTTCGACAACAGCTTCGACCGCGGCGAGCCGTTCACCGTGACGCTCGGCGGCGGCGGTGTCATCGAGGGCTGGCAGAAGGCGCTCGACGGCCAGAAGGTGGGCAGCCGTCTCGAGGTGGCGATCCCGCCGGAGCTCGGTTACGGCGCGCAGGAGCAGGGCAGCATCCCGGCCAACTCCACGCTGGTCTTCGTCATGGACATCGTCAAGGGCACCACGCTCCCGACGTCCGCCAAGGGCAGCGAGGTCGCCCAGGACAACATCGACCTGCCCAAGGTCGGCACGAACACCGACGGCGAGAAGCCGTCGCTGACGGTGCCCAAGAAGGACGCGCCGTCCAAGCTGGTGTCGAACTACGTGATCGAGGGAACCGGTCCCGCGGTCAAGGCCACGGACACCCTGTCCGTGAAGTACCAGGGCGTCCTGTGGAAGGACGGCAAGGAGTTCGACAGCAGCTACGCCAGGGGCAACGCGCCGGTGAGCTTCCCGCTCGCCCAGGTCATCCCGGGCTGGCAGAAGGGCCTCGAGGGCAAGAAGGTCGGCAGCCGCGTGCTGCTCGTCGTCCCGCCGGACATGGGCTACGGGGACCAGGAGCAGCAGGGCATCCCGGCCAAGTCCACCCTCGTCTTCACGGTCGACATCCTGGCCGTTCAGTAGGGACGACCGGGACGTTCTGCAAGACTGTCCCGGTTGATCACACAGAGAAACGCAAGGAGCAAGACCGTGAGCATCGAGAAGCCCGAGATCGACTTCCCGGGCGGCGAGCCGCCGGCCGACCTGGAGATCAAGGACATCTGGGAGGGCGACGGCCCGGTGGCGAAGGCGGGCGACACCGTCTCCGTCCACTACGTGGGCGTTGCCTTCTCCACCGGTGAGGAGTTCGACGCCTCCTGGAACCGCGGCACCCCGCTGCAGTTCCAGCTGGGCGTCGGCCAGGTGATCTCCGGCTGGGACCAGGGCGTGCAGGGCATGAAGGTCGGCGGGCGCCGCCAGCTGACCATCCCGGCGCACCTCGCCTACGGTGACCGCGGCGCCGGCGGCGGCGCCATCGCCCCGGGCGAGACGCTGATCTTCGTCTGCGACCTCGTCGCGGTCTGAGGCCTCGCAGAGCGACGACGCGAGGGCCCGTGCCTGCCGGCACGGGCCCTCGCTTTTGTCGGGACACCCTGGGGCGGTACGGTCGACGGGCGTAAGGGATTTCATAAAAGAGGTGAAGGGCGTCGATGGCGATTGCCAAGGCCGAGCGGCTGATGAATCTGGCGCTGTGTCTGCTGGGGACCCGGCGTCCCCTCAGCAAGCGCGAGCTGCGCGGGTCCATCGAGGCCTACCTCGAAGCAGGTTCCGACGACTCGTTCAACCGGATGTTCGAGCGGGACAAGGACGATCTGCGGGAACTCGGCCTGGTGATCGAGACGGTGGAGTCCCTCGACGGGGACATCGGCTATCTCGCGCGCCGCGACAGCAACCGGCTGCCGCCCATCACCCTGGACGCCGAGGAGGCCGCCGCCCTGGGCCTGGCCGCCAAGGTGTGGCAGCAGGCGCGGCTCGCCGGGGCCGCCAGCGGCGCCCTGCAGAAGCTGCGGGCGGCCGGCATGCCGGAGGCCGAGGACGCCTACGAACTCCACCACAGCGCCCTCGAACCGCGCATCCCCGTGCATGAGGCGGCCTTCGAACCGCTGATGCTGGCCTGCCGCGACCGCCGGCCGGTCCTCTTCGACTACCGCAAGGCCAATTCGGCCCGTCCCGAGCAGCGCCATGTGGAACCGTGGACGCTCGAGTGCTGGCGGGGCCACTGGTACCTGGCCGGCTTCGACCGCAGCCGTGGCGCCGAGCGGGTCTTCCGCCTCTCGCGCATCACCGGCAAGGTGCGTACGTCCCGTTCGGGAGCGTTCACCGCGCCCGTACCCGACGTCGTCACCGTCCGCGAGACCGTCGAGAGCTGGGCCGGGGAGACGGCGACCCGTTCGGCTCGCATCAGGCTGCGGACCGACTGCGGCTACCCGCTGCGCTCGAGGGCGACCGAGGTACGGGAACTCGGCGACGGGTGGGACGAGTTGGAGATCCCGTACGGACACGGTCTGGACGCCTGGCTCGTCGAGTTCGGCCCGGACGTCGTCGTGCTGGAGCCCGCGGACCTGCGGGCGGACGTGGTCGACCGGCTGCGCGCCGTGGCCAAGGGCTGAGGGGGCGCACGACATGGCGATCAATGCCATCGACCAGACCCGGCGGATGCTGTCGCTGGTGACGTATCTGCGCGAGCGCCCCGGCGCCCGTATCGCGGACGTCGCCCGCGCCTTCGGCATCACCGAGGACGAATTGATCTCCGACCTCGACGTGCTGCCCATGTGCGGGACGAGTTTCCGCGGCGGCGACCTGCTCGACATCGACACCGACGGCGAGCGGATCTGGTGGCGCAACCCGGACGCGTCAGGCGAGTCCACCGCCGAGCCCCTGCGGCTCGCAGCCGACGAGGCGACCGCGCTGCTGGTCGCGGCCCGCGCCGTCGCCACCCTGCCCGGACTGCGGGAGGGCGACCGCGAGGCGCTGGTACGGGCCACCGCCAAGATCGAAGGCGCGGCCGGCGAGGCGGCGGGCGCCTCCTCCCGGCTCTCGGTGACCTTCGAATCGGAGGGCGGGGTCTTCGCCGAGGTGGACCGGGCGATCTCCGAGCGCCGGCGGCTCTGGCTGAAGTACTACTCGCCCGCGCGCGACGAGCTCACCGAGCGCGAGGTGGACCCGATCCGGCTCTTCGCCGTCGGCCACACCTACATGGAGGCCTGGTGCCGCCTCTCCGAGGCGCGCCGCACCTTCCGGCTCGACCGGGTCGCGGAGATCCGGCTGCTCGACGCCCCCGCCGCGCCGCCCGAGATCGAGCTGCGCGACCTCTCCGAGGGCCTGGTGCAGCCCTCCGCCGACGATCCCGAGGTCGTCGTGGAGGTGGCGCCCGGCGGACGCTGGGTCGCCGAGTACTACCCGCACGACCTGGCGGAGGAGCTGCCCGACGGCGGTCTGCGCATCACGCTGCGTACGCCGTCGCCCGCCTCACTGCGCCGGCTGGCGCTGCGGCTGGGCAGGGACGGCCGGATCGTGTCGCCGCAGGACCTCGTGGACAGCGCCCGCACGGCCGCGCGCGAGGCGCTCACCGCCTACGAGGCCGAGGAGCACCGCGCAGAACGCCAGGAGCACCAGGACCGTCAAGAACAGGGAGCCGGCGCCTGATGACCCTGACACCCGGTGTTCCGGCGATGACGCCTGTCCCCGCCCGTGTCGGGCCGGTGCTCTTCAAGGCCGCGTGCCCCGACTGCCGCGCCCGGTTCGAGCTGTCCGCCGGCGCCCTGCGCCTGGCGATAGGCGGCAGCCGCCGCACCACGTTCTACTCCTTCACCTGCCCCGAATGCGGCTCCGCGGTCCGCAAGCCGGCAGGGGAACGCATCGTGGAACTGCTCACCGGCGGCGGGGTGCGGACACTGCGCCTGCATTCCACCGTGTGACGTCCCGCTCGGAAACCGCTCCAGGAACGGTCTAGGCTCTGCGCATGTTCTGGCCCATGCTCGCCATCGCACTCGGCTTCCTCGGGATCGCCGTCCTCGGCGTCCTCGGTATCAGGGTCTTCATCGAGGCCCGGCGTCTGGGCAGCGAGGTCGCCCGCACCACGGACCGGATCAACAGGGCAGCGGAGGACCTGGAACGGGCCGCCACGTCCCTGGCCCGCTCGGGCGAGACTCTCCGCTGAGCGGACGGGACGCTCGAGCCCTGCCGGAGACCGCGGACGCCCCCTGCTGCGGCACAGGCCCTGGCGGTACGCTGCTGATGGCGGCACCGGTGATGAGGCGCCGACCGCTGACGGGAGTACGCACGGGGATTGCCATGCGTTTACCCGTGCGAGTTACGATCGCTGCCGGTCGCGGTTCGGACGCCTGTCCTACCGCGATCAGCAGCCAGAGCCCCAAGCCGCCTCGGTGAGAAGGTAGACACAGTTATGTTCCGACAGATCGGGCCCACCGAGATCATCATCATCGCGCTCCTCATCCTGCTGCTGTTCGGCGCCAAGAAGCTTCCGGACATGGCGCGTTCGCTCGGCAAGTCGGCGCGGATCCTGAAGAGCGAGGCCAAGGCGATGAAGTCCGAGGGCCAGCCCGCGGCGGCCCCCGCGGAGCCCAAGGACCCGGCCCAGGGCGACAGCCAGACCCCGCACCGCACCATCCAGGCGGCGCCCGGCGACGTCACCAGCGCCCGCCCCGTGAGCGAGCCCACCGACACCCCCCAGCGCTGACCCAAGGTCACGTGACCGTGGCCTGCCGCACGAGATGAGGACGTGGGTTGCTCAAGCCTGCCCGCTCGAAACTGAAGGAGAAGGACCCCGAGGGGCGCATGCCGCTCGCGGACCATCTTCGTGAGCTCCGCAACCGGCTCGCGAAGGCGATGCTGGCGATCGTCATCGCCTCCATCGCCGCGGTGGCGTACAGCCAGGAGCTGATGGAGTTCCTCACCTCACCGGTGCCCGAGTGCGTCGGGGACGGCCCCCAGAAGGGCGGCGTCTGCGCCAGGGTCGTCTACACCGACCTCCTGTCGCCGTTCACCACGACCGTCAAGGTCGTGCTGATGGCGGGCATCATCGTGTCCTGCCCGGTCTGGCTCTACCAGATGTGGGCCTTCGTCGCGCCCGGCCTGCACAAGAACGAGAAGAAGTACAGCTACTACTTCGCCGCCGCGGCCGCGCCGCTGTTCGCCGGCGGCGCGTACTTCGCCTACCTCGTCATGCCGGTGAGCATGAAGGTCCTGCTCTCGATCACGCCCGCGCCCGCCGAGAACCTGCTGAGCGTGGACAAGATCCTGGACTTCACGGTCCGGATGGTGCTGATCTTCGGTTTCTCGTTCGAGCTGCCCCTGCTCCTGATCATGCTGAACCTGACCGGGATGGTGACCGGCCGGCGGATGCTCGGCTGGTGGCGCGGCGCCGTCATGGGCATCTTCGTCTTCGGCGCGATCGCCACCCCCTCGACCGACCCGCTGGGCATGGTCGCCCTGTCCGGTCCGATCATCCTGCTCTACTTCTGCGCGGTCGGGTTCTCGATGCTCAACGACCGGCGCCGCCGCCGTAACGACCCCGACGCGGAACTCGACGACGACGAGGCCTCCGACCTCGACCTCACGCCGGCCGCGCTCGGCGAGGTGGAGCCCGTCTCCGCCACGGCGCGCGCGCTGCCCGAGCAGGCCACCGGCGAGGCCGACGGCGGCCGCACGAACCGCCTGAACGGCTACGACGACATCACCTGAGGCGCGACCGCCATCAGGCCCGTGAGCGGGGCCCGCCGATCCGGCGGGCCCCGCCCGCGTATGCATCGCCGCAGGCCCTCGCGGGTACTCCAAGCGGTAGGTGCTCTCGTCCGATTAAAGATCCGCTCAGTGTCAGAGGGGGCGGGTAGGCTCGTGAACAAGATGACCGAGGACCTCTCTCCCGCAGAGCGCTATGCCGCCGCCCGCGTCCGCGCCGCCGAGGAGGCCACTGCGCTGGCCCCCTTCCGAGCGATGTACGACTTCGACCTCGATCCCTTCCAGATCGAGGCATGCCAGGCCCTGGAGGCGGGCAAGGGCGTGCTCGTCGCCGCGCCCACCGGCTCGGGTAAGACGATCGTCGGCGAGTTCGCCGTCCACCTCGCCCTCGAGCAGGGCCGCAAGTGCTTCTACACCACGCCCATCAAGGCGCTCTCCAACCAGAAGTACACCGACCTGGTCAAGCGCTACGGCGCCGAGAAGGTCGGTCTGCTGACCGGCGACAACAGCGTCAACTCCGGTGCTCCGGTGGTCGTCATGACCACCGAGGTGCTGCGCAACATGCTGTACGCGGGCTCCCAGTCGCTGCTGGGCCTCGGCTACGTCGTCATGGACGAGGTGCACTACCTCTCCGACCGTTTCCGCGGCGCCGTCTGGGAGGAAGTGATCATCCACCTCCCCGAGTCGGTGACCCTGGTGTCACTCTCGGCGACCGTGTCGAACGCGGAGGAGTTCGGAGACTGGCTCGACACCGTCCGCGGCGACACCGAGGTCATCGTCTCCGAACACCGGCCCGTGCCGCTGTGGCAGCACGTCCTCGCGGGACGGCGGATGTACGACCTCTTCGAGGAGGAGACCGACCACGGCGGCCGCGGAGTGGCCCGCCGCGAGGTCAACCCCGACCTCGTACGGCTGGCCAGGATGGAGAACAGCCGCACCTACAACCCGCGCGACCGGCGCCGCGGGAAGATGGTGCGCGAGGCCGACCGGGAGCGCGAGCGGCGCCAGCGCAGCCGCATCTGGACCCCCGCCCGACCCGAGGTCATCGACCGGCTCGACTCCGAGGGACTGCTCCCCGCCATCACGTTCATCTTCAGCCGGGCGGGCTGCGAGGCCGCCGTGCAGCAGTGCCTGTACGCCGGTCTGCGGCTCAACGACGAGGACGCGCGCAGAGAAGTGCGCGCGATCGTCGAGGACCGGACCGCCTCCATCCCGGGCGAGGACCTCCATGTCCTCGGCTACTACGAGTGGCTGGAGGGCCTGGAGCGGGGCATCGCCGCGCACCACGCCGGCATGCTGCCGACCTTCAAGGAAGTCGTCGAGGAACTCTTCGTACGGGGCCTGGTGAAGGCCGTGTTCGCCACGGAGACACTGGCGCTGGGCATCAACATGCCCGCCCGCTCCGTGGTGTTGGAGAAGCTCGTCAAGTGGAACGGCGAGCAGCACGCGGACATCACCCCCGGCGAGTACACCCAGTTGACCGGCCGTGCCGGGCGCCGCGGCATCGATGTCGAGGGGCACGCGGTGGTCCTGTGGCAGCGTGCGATGGACCCGGAGGCGCTGGCGGGGCTCGCCGGCACCCGGACATACCCGCTGCGCTCCAGCTTCAAGCCGTCGTACAACATGGCCGTCAATCTCACCCAGCAGTTCGGCCGGCACCGCTCGCGGGAACTGCTGGAGACGTCGTTCGCGCAGTTCCAGGCGGACAAGTCCGTCGTCGGCATCTCCCGACAGGTGCAGCGCAACGAGGAAGGCCTCGAGGGCTACCGGGAGGGCATGACCTGCCACCTGGGCGACTTCACCGAGTACGCACGGCTGCGCCGCGACTTGAAGGACCGCGAGACCGAGCTGGCCAAGCAGGGCGCCGCGCAGCGCAGGGCCGCCGCCGCGACCTCCCTGGAGAAGCTCAAGCCGGGCGACGTCATCCATGTCCCGACGGGCAAGTTCGCCGGGCTGGCACTCGTCCTCGACCCGGGGCTCCCGGCCGGCCGCACCAACGGTCACCGCGGCCTCGAGCACCACGACGGGCCGCGGCCACTGGTTCTCACCTCCGAGCGGCAGGTCAAGCGGCTGGCGTCGATCGACTTCCCGGTGCCGGTCGAGGCGCTGGAGCGGATGCGGATCCCGAAGTCCTTCAACCCCCGTTCCCCACAGTCGCGTCGGGACCTCGCCTCCGCGCTGCGCACCAAGGCCGGGCACATCGTGCCCGAGCGGCACGGCAAGCGTCGGTCCGCGGCGGCCGACGACCGTGAGATCTCCCGGCTGCGCGCCCAACTACGCGCCCACCCCTGCCACGGCTGCGACGAACGCGAGGACCACGCCCGCTGGGCCGAGCGGTACTTCCGTCTCCAGCGCGACACCCGGCAGTTGGAGCGCCGTATCGAGGGTCGTACGAACACCATCGCGCGGACCTTCGACCGGATCGTGGCCCTGCTGACGGAGATGGACTACCTCCGTGGCGACGAGGTCACCGAGGACGGCAAGCGTCTGGCACGGCTCTACGGCGAACTGGACCTGCTGGCCAGCGAATGCCTGCGCGAAGGCGTCTGGGAGGGACTGAACCCGGCGGAACTGGCCGCCTGTGTCTCGGCGTTGGTGTACGAGGCGCGGCAGTCGGACGACGCGGTCGCACCCAAGGTCCCGGCCGGGAGGGCGAAGGTGGCGCTCGCCGAGATGGTCCGCATCTGGGGCCGGCTGGACGCCTTGGAGGAAGAGTTCAGGATCAACCAGGCGGAGGGCGTCGGACAGCGGGAGCCGGACCTCGGCTTCGCCTGGGCGGCCCACCAGTGGGCCTCCGACAAGGGGCTCGACGAGGTGCTCGGCGAGGTCGGGATGCCGGCCGGCGACTTCGTGCGTTGGTGCAAGCAGGTCATCGACGTGCTCGGCCAGATCGCGGCGGCCGCGCCCCGGGAGAACAGCACCGTGTCGAAGAATGCCCGCAAGGCGGTCGACGCGCTGCTGCGCGGAGTGGTGGCGTACAGCTCGGTGGGCTGACTGGTCCCAGGCGGAGGCTGACTCCTGGGCACGCGGTGGGGGCAGACTTCAGGGCCCCGCGGTCGGTCGACCGGTCCGAGGTGGGCTGACTCTTGTGGTCCGACGGTGTCCGACGAGGGCGGCTCACCCGGCTCCACCGGCTCGATGGGCGCCGCTCGCCCGGCCGTTCACGTGCCGGGTCGGGCGGCCGCGCACGTGGACGGCCGGACCGCTGGACGGCCGCGGCCTCGGCCGTCAGCTCCAGAAGGCGTCCATCTCGTCGAGATCCTCCGTGCATTCGTCGATGTCGGTGACCTTGCCGTCCACGATGGTGAAGAAGAGCCCTTCGCGGATCTCGATGCCCCGGTCACCGCGGTCGGCCCGGGCGGTGTGGAAGGACATGACGTGTCCGCGCCCGTCTGCGAGCACCGCCTCGAGCTGGATCTGCATGGTTCCTTGGGTCTCCTCGCCCATACGCCGGAACAGGTCGAGGATGGCCTCACGGCCCTTGTGGTGCCCGGAGAGCGGGTTGTGGCCGGGGACGTGGTACACGGCGTCGGCCGTCATCAGCTTGCCGAGAGTTTTCATGTCACCGGAGACGAAGGCTGTGTAACCCCGGCGGACGAGGGCGCAGTCCGGGTGTTCGGACATGGTGATCCACACCTTCCGTCACTGAATTTCCTTTTCATCCATCATCCGCCGGGTCCTGGCGGCTGTCCACGGACGGGGTCCCGGCCAGGGCGACGGCGAGGGCGGTGAGCTCCGGGCACCGCAGCAGCCGGTCGCCGAAGCCCGGCAGCGGCACGTGCAGCGGTGCCGTCCACCGTTCCGGGACCGCCTCGATGCCGTGGACCGCGCCCGCCAGCGCCCCCGTCACCGCCGCGACGGTGTCCTCGGTGGCGTCGTCGGGATGCCGGCCGGGGGACAGGACAGTCGACCAGCGGGCACGGTGGTCCGGGTGGACGTGCCGGAGGGTCCCGGGGACGGCGGCCGACGGGTCCGCGCCGTCCAGCGCGACGCGGATCAGTTTGTGGAGGAACGCCGTGCCCTCCCAGGCCGCCCGGTCGCCGTGGGTGAGGGCCGCGATACGGCGGGCAGCGTCCATGGTCGCCCGGCGGCCCGCTCCGGCGAAGTACACCGCGGAGGTGGCCGCGTGCATCAGCGAGCCGTTCCCTGCCGCCCGCCCTGTCCTGCGAAGTGCGGCCCCGCGGCCGTGTCCCACGGGTCGCCACTGGTCAGGACCTGCTCCGTCTGGAGCCCGATGTCCTTGGGCTCGCCCGCCGCCCAGCGCTGGAACCGGCGGAACAGGTCCGCCGGTTCCAGTCCGCCCTGGTCCAGGAGCGATCGGCGCGCCCAGGGCGTCGCCGACCGCGGAGCCGACGACGGCGCCGACAGCGCGGCTCGTGCGGGCATCAAGGTGCTCGTCCGTCATCCCGTCAGGTTCCGCGCGGAGAAGGCAACTTGGGCATGAGCAGGGAGTTCGCAGCCGGTCGGCAAAAGATCCGCCGGACACCAATCCATGGAAGCCCCGGCCGCGAATAGCGGCTGAGGACGGCGCGAGGCCGGCCCGGTGGGGAATGGGGACGACGGTGCAGCGCAGGCGCACGGCCATGACGGGCAGCGGGGTGGCCGGACGGGTCCACGTCCTCCCGTCCAGGCCCGCCTACGGTGCACGGCTACGTACCCCGTCCGCGTGGACCGCCCGTTCGACCCGTCACCGCCATCTCCCTCAGGAGGGTGTCCAGTGAGCGTGCCCGTCATTTCCGCGACCCCGCGAACGGCGTCCGTCGACCCGCGCCGCCGACCGGACGTCGCCCGCCTCCCCAAGTCCTCCTGGCTGCGCGCGGCGGCAGCGGAGAGGCGCATGAGGCACACGATCGGCCGGCTGCCGCTGCGGATACGGCTCGCGGGGACCGCGCGACCCGTCGGCCGCGGCGGACCGTTGATGGAGGTACGCGACCCGCACTCCTTCTTCCGCCGCACCTGCGCGAACGGGCTCGTCGGCTTCAAGGACTCCTATACGGCGGGCGAGTGGGACACCACCGATCTCGTCGGTGTTCTGACCGTGCTCGCCGAGCACGCCGACGCGCTGGTCCCCGAGGCGCTGGAGCGGACGCGCGGTGCCCGGCGGGCCGGGGAGTCCGACCGGCACCACCACACCCCCAAGGCCGCGCGGGCCGACGCCGCCCACGAACTGCTCTCCCTCTTCCTCGACGAGACGCTGACCTACTCCTGCGCGCTCTTCCGGGGTTTCCCCGCCGAGCACCAGCTGCTGTCCGCCGCCCAGCATCGCAAGATCGACCGGCTGCTCGACCTGGCACACGTAGGCCCGGGCACGCAGTTGCTGGAGATGGGCAGCGGCCGGGGCGAGCTCGCGGTACGGGCCGCCGTCCGCGGCGCGCGTGTCCTGACGGTGACGCACTCCGCCGAACAGCAGGCGCTCGCCGCGCGGCGCGTGCGCGCCGCCGGGGTGGGCGACCGGGTGACCGTCCTGCTGCGGGACTACCGCAGGGTGCTCGGCCGGTACGACGCCATCGTCGGTGTGGAGACGGTCGAGGCCGTGGGCGCCGGGTTCTGGCCGGAGTACCTGATGATGCTGGACCGGCTGCTCGCGCCCGGCGGACGGGCGGCTCTCCAGGCCGTCACGATGCCGCAGGAGCGGACGCCCGCCTCCCGTGCCGCGGGGAACTGGGCGCAGAAGTACATCTGCCCTGCGGGGCCGCTGCCTTCGGCTCAGGCGCTGGAGGAGTTCACCGGCCGGTTCACCGGGCTGAGCGTCACCGCGCGGGACGCGTTCGGCGCGCACTACGCGGAGACGCTGAGGCTGTGGCGCGAGCGGTTCACCGCCCGGGCGGCCGAGGCCGACGCCCTCGGCTTCGACGAGACGTTCCGCCGCCTGTGGCACTTCTGCCTGGCCCACGCGGAGGCAGGCTTCCGGTCCGGACTCCTTGACGTACAGCAGCTCCAGCTCACGAAGCCCGCGGAGGGGGTGGCGGGCTAGGGTCTCTCGTTTGGATCATGCCGGGCTCGCGGGGTCTGGCACGCACTCCCCCGTAGCCCTCCGGGCACGGGGTCCCCAGCCTCGCTCCTCCGCCTTGCGATCGCACGCACCAGACCCCGCTCCCTGATCCGGCCTGATCCAAACGAAAGACCCTAGGGCCGGGGCGCTGGGGCGGCCGGCTCGGGCGGGACGGCACCGGCCGCCTCGGCCGGAGAGCGTTTGCCCGTCCCGCACCGGGACGCCACGCCTTTAGGCAGGGGCCGGTCCCGGCGCGGCGGCCGCCTGGGTCGGGAGAGCGTTTGCCCCCTACCGACCCCGCCCACCGCCCACCGCCCACAGGCCCGTGCGCCGGTACGCCGTCGCACCAGCCTGTGGAGCCTCACCGCCGCCGGCCTGGCCGGTCGCCGGCCGGTCAGGCGGGCAGCGTCATCAGGGCCAGCGGGTCGGAGGTCGGCTGCGGAGAGCCGCCTGCCGGTTCGACGGTGATGCCGATGCCGGACGCGCCGTCCAGCGGCCCCTCCATCACCACCGCTCCCGTCTCGCCCGACGCGTCCATGAGGCCGGCGGACCTCATGGAACCGCCGTCGGAGAACCAGAGTTGATACACCTTGCCCTCGGGCGGCTCAGGCAGTCCGGAGGTGAGGAAGGCCGCCTTGTTACGGGTCCGTGAGACGACCACCGTGCCGGTCGCACCCTCCGCGAGCCCTCCGGAGACCACCTTGGCGTCCGGGGCCGCGAGCACCGAGGCCAGGTCCGCCGCCCGACGTTCGGTACGCTGCGCCGAGTCCCGGGCGTCCTGCGCTTCTTGGTACTGCCAGAGGGCCGCCGAGCCGAACGTGGCGGCCGCGGCGACGCTCGCGGCCAGCGCGAAGCGGGAGAGCGCTCGCCCGCGCCGCGTGCCGCCGCGTCTGCTCTGGCGCGGTACCACCGGAGGTGCCTGGCGCTCCGCCGTGATCTGGGCCATGACCCGCTGCTTGAGCACCGGTGGGGGTGCGACGGCGACCGCCGAGGCCAGCTTGCCTGTGGTGGCGGCCAGTTCGCGTACCTCCTCGGAGCACGACGGGCAGCCCGGAAGATGCCTCTCGAAGTCGGCGTGCTCCCCGGGCGGCAGCGCGTGCAGCACATAGGCCCCAGTGAGCAGGTGCAGATCACCGGTGTTCACGCGCACACCCCCAGGCAGTCGCGCAGCCGGATGAGTCCGTCACGCAGGCGGGTCTTGACCGTGCCCAGCGGGACGGACAACAGCTCGGCGACCTCCCGGTACGTCAGCCCGCGGTAGTAGGCGAGGGTCACCGACTCGTGCTGAAGCTCCGTCAGGGTGCGCAGACAGCGCCGTACCTGCTCACGCTCGAGCCGGGCGTCCACCTGCTCGGTGACCTCGTCGTACGCGGGCGTACGCTCCAGCAGCGCGGCCCGCCGCTCGCGGTCGGTGGCCGCCTGCGCCGACCGCACCCGGTCGACGGCCCGCCGGTGGGCGAGCGTGAGGATCCATGTCATCGCGGAGCCCCGGGACGGCTGGTAGCGGGCGGCCGAGCGCCAGACCTCGAGCAGTACCTCCTGCGCCACCTCCTCGGACTGGGCCGGGTCCCGCAGCACCGTGCGGACCAGGCCGAGGACGCTGCCGCCGACCGCGTCGTACACCTGGGAGAAGGCGTTCTGGTCGCCTCTGGCCACCAAGCCGAGCAGTTCCTGAAGATCCGGGCCCGCAGAGGCGGGCCCACCGATGTGTACGGCTGCTTTCACGCGGCGATCCTCCACGGTGCGGACGCGTCGAAGGGACATTCCACCAGGCATTCGTAGCCGGACGCCCGGCGGATCGGTGCGGTCCGCGGCATGGTGTCACGACCGCGCGAGTGCCTCGCCGCCGGCCGGGCTGCGGTGGGCCGGGCGGGCGGCCCGCACGACGAGGAAGATGAGCAGACCGATCGGCGAGAGCAGGATGGTCAGCACCAGCAACGGCCCCATCACCAAGGGGTGGATGCCGAGTCGCCGTGCCTCGCGGTACATCCACTGGCCGAGCAACAGATCCCATGCGATGACCTGCGCCCAGACGGCGCCCGCGCCGTTCGCGCGGGCGGTGAGGTCACGGAACACGTCGATGTCAGGACTGCTGACCGCGGCCCACAGTTCGGGGAACACCGGGATCGCCATGGCGACATGGACGAGGAGCACGGGGACGACGGTCAGCGGCGAGGCCGCGACACGGGCAGTGAGTCGCCGGTGCGGCGCGAAGATCATAGCAGCCAGACGGGGGCGACGAGCCAGAAGGACAGTTCGAAGAGGAAACCGGTCATGCCGCGAGCTCCTTGTGTGTGTCCGATCCGCCGGTCCCGTCGGTCCTGCTGGTCCCGCCGGTCCTGCTGGTCTCGCCCGTCGGGTCGACGGGCGGGGTGGTCCCTCGCAGCGCCGCCCAGGTGCCGACTGCCGCGGCGAGAAGGAGGACGGCCGCGGCTGCGAGCGTCACGCCGTCCGGGCTGACCAGTGCCTGCCCGCGCAGCGCCTGCCACGTCACCAGGGCGAAGACCCCGGTGTACGTCCCCGCTGCCACGAGGACCAGCCGCAACCGGACGCGTTCGTCACGCAGCCGGGCGAAACGCGGAGCCAGTACGACCAGAGCGAGCAGGAAGAAGGGCAGGACCTGGAGCGCGTGCAGGCCCACGAAGTGAGGCACCCTCAGGTCTCCGCCCGTCATTTCCCAGCCGGTCAGCGGCATCGAAGGGCCGCCGTCCGGCACTCCGACACCGTGCGCGCCGACGACCGCCGGGTCCCCCCTCTCCGCCTCCGCGCGCTGCTCGGGCGTCGGCCGCGCCATCCGGAAGCCGATCAGGGCACCGGCCAGCGAGAGCACGGAACCGAATCGGACGGCCCAGGCGGATGCCCGGTCGGCGAGCCCCGTGCGGAACAGCAGTACGGCGATGACCAGAGCGGCGGCCCACAGTACGACGACGGTCACGGCCATCGTGTCGAACAGCGCCTTGTCGAAAGGCGTTTCGTTGTTGAAGTGGCTGCGCCTGCCGCGCATCGCCTGACCCGTGATCAGCACCATCTCGACCGCGCCGGCGACGGCCACGACGGTGCCGGCCCACCAGCCGGCGCGCCGGAAGCGCGGAAGTAACGACAGCATCCACGCGAGTGAGAGCGCGTAGGCGAGGAACGAGGCCGAGAACTTGAAGGGCTTGAACCAGACCGGTGATCCGGCGACGAGACGGTCGTCCACCGCCAGCCCAACGGCCGTCATCACGGTCAGCACTGCCATCGAGGCGGCGAACATCATGAGCGGCCGGTGCCAGGAGAGCCAGGGTGGTGAGGACGCGGAAGAAGACATGGATGTACCCCCGGGAAATTATGGATAGTGATGCTTGCCGCTATCAGATAGTGGAACTATCTATGATGGGGGCCGAGGATGGCAAGAGGGGAAGGGTGAACGCGCAGTGCGCATCGGTGAGTTGAGCCGCAGGACCGGAGTGCCGGTACCGACGATCAAGTACTACGTACGCGAAGGACTGTTGTCGGCAGGGGAGTTGACCAGCCCGAACCAGGCGAGCTACTCAGACGCGCACGAGCGCAGGCTCCGGCTGATCCGCGCACTGCTGGAGGTGGGAGGGCTCTCCGTCGCCTCGATCAGGGACGTACTCGGGGCCGTCGACGACCCGGACAAGTCCGTCCACAAGGTGCTCGGCGCGGCCACGGACGGACTCGTGCCGAGGTACGCGAACGGCGACGAGTCACCGGCCGCCCGGGAGAAGGTCCGCGAACTGATCGCGCGCCGCGGCTGGCGCGTGGACGCGGCCCACCCCGCGGCGGAGGCGCTGACGGAGGCACTGGCGGCGCTGGAACGGGTGGGGCACGGCGCGTTCGCCGAAGTGCTCGACGACTACGCGTCCGCGGCGGAGACGGTGGCCCGCGCGGACCTCGCCCACGTGGGGCGGCACATCGGTCTGGACGACCTGGTGGAGGGAGTGGTGGTCGGCACGGTGATCGGGGACGCGATGCTGGCGGCGCTGCGGCGTCTGGCGCAGACGGACGGGTCGTCGCGGGCGTACGGGGAGGGGTGACGGTCGCGTGCCGGCTCCGCCCGGACCCGCCACCGCGCTCCGCGCGGTGCTTCGGGGGCTCCGCCCCCGGGCCCCGCGCCGGTTCGGGAAGGGTCGGGGTGGGGAAACGCTCCGCGCAGCGGCCACGCCCTGCGCGGCCACGCTCCCGCGCAGCGGCCACGCCCTGCGCGGCCACGCTCCCGCGCAGCGGCCACGCCCCGCGCGGCCACGCCCCGCGCGGCCACGCCCCGCACCGAGCACCGTCCCGCGCGAACCTCAGGCGCCCCGCTCCTGTTCGCGTTCCACCTGCTCGTTCCACTCGCGCTTCACCGCGCGCCACGCCTCGTCCGTCTGGCCCAGGCGCCAGTAACCCGAGATGGACAGCTGCTCCTTCGGTACGCCCCGCTCGACCCGGAGCAGCCGGCGCAGTTCCTTCACGCATGCCGCCTCGCCGTGGACGAACGCGCAGACCTTGCCCGCCGGGAAGTCCAGTGCCGTCACCGCCTCGACGAGTGCCTCGCCGGCCGGGCGGTCGCCGCGGTGGAGCCAGGTGATGCCGACGCCGTCCGGGGTGGCGGCCTTCTGTTCGTCCGCGGGGCCGTCGACCTCGACGAAGGCGTGGACGACGGCGCCGGCCGGCATCTGCTCCAGCGACGCGGCGATCGCCGGCAGCGCGCTCTCGTCCCCTGCCAGCAGGTGCCAATCCGCGTCCGGGGCGGGGGCGTAGCCGCCGCCGGGGCCGAGGAGGCGCATCGTGTCGCCGACGCGGGCGCGGGCGGCCCACGGGCCGGCCAGGCCCTCGTCGCCGTGGACGACGAAGTCGATCGTCAGCTCGCGGTGGGCGGCGTCCCAGGCCCGCACCGTGTACGTGCGGTTGGCGGGCCACTGCTCGCGCGGGAACTCCGCACGGATCCGGTCGAGGTCGAACGGCTCCGGGTAGGTGACGCCGTCGGCAGGGAAGACCAGCTTCACGTAGTGGTCGGTGTAGCCGCCGAGCTCGAACGCGGCCAGTCCTTCACCCCCGAGCACCACCCGCACCATGTGCGGGGTGATCAGTTCCGTGCGCACCACCTGTGCCTCATGGACCTTCGGTGACGTGCGGGCCGGACGTTCCGCTCGGTCTGCCACGGCGTTACTCCCTGGACGATCGGTGCTTAGGCTTACCTAAGTTAACACCTCGTCCGGTGGCTCAGCGCTTCAGGGCGTTCAGCAGCCGGACCACCGCGCCGCCCAGACCCCACTGCTCCGTCAGCCGGTCGAGGGCCACCGGGTCGCGGGGCGCGCTCGGCAGTGCGGCGTCGAACTCGGGCAGCGCCACGTCGGAGGCGACCCTGACGACCTTCGGGGCGACGGTGACGTAGGCCCTGGCCTCGTCCAGCCGCCGGCGCTGCGCGGGGGTGAGCTTGGAGCCGCGGTCGCCGACGGCCGCCATGATCCCGTCCAGGTCCCCGTAGGCGTCGAGAAGCTTGGCGGCGGTCTTCTCGCCGATGCCCGGCACGCCGGGCAGTCCGTCGCTCGGGTCGCCCCTGAGCAGCGCAAGCTCCACGTACCCGGGCCCGTCGACGCCGTACCGCTCGCGCAGCCAGGCCTCGTCCGTCGTCTGGAGCGTGCCGACCCCCTTGAGCGGATACAGCACCCGGCGTTCGCGCGCGTCGTCGACCAGCTGGAACAGGTCGCGGTCGCCGGTGACGATGTCGACCGGGCCGGTGGCACGCGCCGTGAGCGTGCCGATGATGTCGTCCGCCTCGTAGCCGTCGGCGCCGACGCGGGCGATGCCGACCGCGGCCAGTACGGCTTCGATCACCGGGATCTGGGGAGTGAGCGTGTCCGGAACCACTTCCTCGTCCGGGCCCTGGTCGTGTTCGGTCGCGACCCGGTGCGCCTTGTACGAGGGGATCAGGTCGACGCGCCACTGGGGCCGCCAGTCGTTGTCCCAGCAGGCGACCAGATCGTCCGGGCGGTGGTCCTGGACCAGCCGTGCGATGAAGTCGATGAGTCCGCGCACCGCGTTGACCGGTGTGCCGTCGGGTGCCCGGACCGAGTCGGGGACTCCGTGATAGGCCCGGAAGTAGAGGGAAGCGGTGTCGAGGAGCATCAGGCGTCGGGTCACAGGGACGATGATGCCGCACCCCACCGACAGGCGGCCCGCAGCCGGAGCCGGCGCCCCCAGAGGTGACGGGAAAGTGAACCGGGTCACACTTCCGTTTGACTTCTGAACGCCCGGGGAGGCGCGGAGCCGGAGCGAACCCGGTTACGGTTTCAACAATTGCATCGGGCAAGCGGGCAGACCCCGTCGCGCTCTGCGGCTTGCCGGCGGGGGTGGCGGGCCGTTTCCGGTTCGACCCGTGAGGTGTATGTGTCCAGGCTGCAGGCCGAGCACTTGTACAAGGTGTTCGGCAGACGACCCGATGAAGCGGTGACCAGGCTCGAAGGCGGCGCGGACCGCGACGAGCTGCGCGCCGACGGAACGACCGCAGCGGTCATCGACGCCTCCTTCACCGTCGAGCCGGGCCAGATATTCGTCGTCATGGGTCTGTCGGGGTCCGGCAAGTCCACCCTGCTGCGCATGCTCAACGGGCTCCTGGAGCCGACCGCCGGACGCGTCCTCTTCGACGGCGAGGACCTGACGGCCCTGAGCCCCCGCGACCTGCGTACCGTGCGCTCCACCAAGATCAGCATGGTGTTCCAGCACTTCGCCCTCTTCCCGCACCGCAGCGTCCTCGAGAACGCCGGCTACGGCCTCGAGGTGCAGGGCGTCCCCCGCGCCGAACGCGACAAGCGTGCCGCGGAGGCCCTCGAGCTGGCCGGCCTCGGCGGCTGGGAGAACTCCTGGCCCGACGAGCTCTCCGGCGGTATGCAGCAGCGCGTCGGCCTCGCCCGCGCGCTCGCCACCGACGCCGACCTGCTGCTGATGGACGAGTCCTTCAGCGCCCTCGACCCGCTGATCCGCCGCGACATGCAGGACCAGCTCCTCGAGCTCCAGAAGCGTCTGAAGAAGACCATCGTCTTCATCACCCACGACCTCAACGAGGCCATGCGGCTCGGCGACTCGATCGCGGTCATGCGCGACGGGAGGATCGTCCAGCTCGGCACCGCCGAGGACATCCTCGTCACCCCCGCCAACGACTACGTCGCCTCCTTCACCCAGGACGTCGACCGCTCCCGTGTGCTCACCGCGGGCGCGATCATGGCCGACCCGGAGACGGCGTACGGCACGAGGACGGACAGCGGCAAGGTCATGCGCAACGCCAAGGACGTGCTGGCCGCCGCGCCTGCCACGGTCCCCGCCGGCACGCCGATCATCGAGCTGTTCACGCCCTGCTCGACCAGCGGTACGGCCGTCGCCGTCACCGACGACGAGGGCGAGCTCATCGGCGTCGTACCGAGGGCCCGTCTCCTCGCCGTCCTCGGCGAGCCGATGACGCCCACCGCGCCGCCCGCCGTGCCGGCGCAGCCCGCACCCGCCCTCGCGAAGCCCGCCGCCCCGGCGGGCAAGGCGGTGGCCAGTGCCTAGGATCCACCTCGGCGACTGGGTCGACAGCGGTGTCGACTGGCTCCAGCGCCATCTGTCCTGGCTGTTCGACGCGATCAGCTCGCTCGTCACCGGGATGTACGACGGCATCGACGCGGCGCTCTCGGCGCCCGCGCCGCTGCTCTTCGCCGGCGTCCTCGCGGTCGTCGCCTGGTGGCTGCGCGGCCTGCTCGCCGGTGTCCTCGCCTTCGCGGGCTTCGTGCTGATCGACTCCATCGAATTGTGGGAAGACGCCATGTCGACCCTGTCGCTGGTGCTCGTCGCCACCCTCGTGACGCTGGTGATCGCCGTCCCGCTCGGCATCTGGGCCTCGCGGTCGAAGACGGTCAGCACGATCGTCCGGCCGGTGCTCGACTTCATGCAGACCATGCCCGCGATGGTCTACCTGATCCCCGGCATCATCTTCTTCGGCGTGGGCGTGGTCCCCGGCATCATCGCCACGATCATCTTCGCCCTGCCGCCCGGCGTGCGGATGACCGAGCTCGGCATCCGTCAGGTCGACGAGGAGCTCGTCGAGGCCGCGGAGGCCTTCGGTACCACCCCGCGCAACACCCTGGTCGGGGTGCAGCTCCCGCTCGCCCTGCCGACGATCATGGCCGGCATCAACCAGGTCATCATGCTGGGCCTGTCCATGGTCGTCATCGCGGGCATGGTCGGCGGCGGCGGCCTCGGCGGCGCCGTCTACCGCGCCATCGGCAACGTCGACATCGGCCTCGGCTTCGAGGCCGGCGTGTCCATCGTCATCCTGGCCATGTACCTGGACCGGATGACCGGTGCGCTGGGCAGCCAGGTCTCGCCGCTGGGCCGCCGCGCGCTCGCCAAGGCGCGCGCCACGGCCGGCGGGCTGAAGATCTGGGACCACCGCCCGCAGCCCGCCGTCGCGGTCGTCGGCATCGTCGTCCTCGCCCTGGTCGCCGGCGGCATGGGCATGTTCGGCGGGGCCAGGTCGGACACCGCCGCCGGGGCGTCGGAGATCGGCGACGGCAAGAAGGTCTCCATCGGCTACATCCCGTGGGACGAGGGCATCGCCTCCACCTTCCTCTGGAAGGAGCTGCTGGAGCAGCGCGGCTTCGAGGTCGACACCAAGCAGCTGGAGGCCGGTTCGCTCTACACCGGTCTCGCCGGCGGCCAGATCGACTTCCAGACCGACGCCTGGCTGCCGGTCACCCACGCCTCCTACATGGACAAGTACGGCGACAAGCTCGAGGACCTGGGCTCCTGGTACGGCCCCACCTCGCTGGAGCTGTCCGTGCCCTCGTACATGAAGGGCGTGGATTCCCTCGAGGACCTCAAGGGCCGGTCGGCCGAGTTCAAGGGCCGGATCGTCGGCATCGAGCCGAGCGCCGGGATGATGGGCATCCTCAAGGACAAGGTCCTGAAGGACTACGGCCTCGAGGGCGAGTACAAGGTCGTCGACGGCTCCACCCCGGGCATGCTGGCCGAGCTGAAGCGCGCCTACGACAAGAAGGAGCCCATCGTCACCACCCTGTGGTCGCCGCACTGGGCGTACAGCACCTACGACCTGAAGAAGCTCGAGGACCCCAAGGGGTCCTGGGGCAAGGGCGACGGCGTGCACACCCTCGCGCGCAAGGGCTTCTCCGCCGAGTACCCCGAGGTCGGCACCTGGCTGAAGAACTTCAAGATGACCGAGGAGCAGCTCACCGGTCTCGAGGCGAGGATCCAGGAGACGGGCAAGGGCAAGGAGCAGGAAGCCGTTCGCGCCTGGCTCGAGGACAATCCGGATCTGGCCGACACGTGGGCCCCCGCCGGCAAGGCCGGCAAGGCGGCGAAGGGTGGCAAGGACGAGCGTGACCGCACCCTGAACGTCGCCTGGTTCCCGTGGGAGGAGGACATCGCCGCCACCTACCTGTGGAAGGCGGTCCTCGAGGAGCGCGGCTACACGATGAACCTCAAGCAGTTCGAGGTCGGCCCGATGTACACGGCTCTCTCCCGCGGCCAGATCGATGTGCAGTTCGACGGCTGGCTGCCGACCACACAGAAGAAGTACTGGGACAGGTACGGCGACAAACTCACCGACCTCGGTTCCTGGTACGGACCTACCTCACTGGAGCTCGCCGTCCCCTCGTACGTCGACGGGGTCGACTCCCTCGACGACCTCAAGGGGCGCGGCGGCGACTTCAAGGGCCGGATCGTCGGCATCGAGCCGGGCACCGAGACCATGAACATCCTCAAGAACAAGGTCCTGCCGGACTACGGTCTGAAGGACGAGTTCGAGGTCGTGGACAGCTCCACCCCGGGCATGCTCGCCGAGCTGAAGCGCGCGTACGCCAAGAAGGAGCCGATCGCGGTCATGCTGTGGACCCCGCACTGGGCCTACAGCGAGTACGACCTCACCAAGCTCGCGGACCCGAAGAAGTCCTTCGGCGAGGGCGACGAGATCCACACCGTCGCCTCCAAGGACTTCCCGAAGCAGTACCCGCAGCTCACGAAGTGGTTCAAGGACTTCAAGCTCAGCGAGAAGCAGCTCGCCGGCCTGGAGAACGAGATCCAGAAGCGCGGCGCGGGGCACGAGGAGGAGGCCGTGAAGGCCTGGATGGAGAAGAATCCGGGCATCGCGGACGAGATCGCACCGCGGTAGCCCTCCGGACACCTCCGCCCGGACGCTCCACCGAAGGGGTGGGTCCCGCCGAACCGGCGGGACCCACCCCTTTCGGTACCTGTTTCACCCGGCTCCGGCCCGCTCCCAGGCCTTCGCTCGTGCGCTTGTCGAGTACGGGTGGACGGATGGTGCGTATGGTGAGACAGGACCCAGGGGAGGGGAGCCCGGCCCATGGACGCGAAGGACGCGAAAGACATCAAGGAGAGGGAAGAGCCTCTCCGGGTGGGCGCTGCAGTGCGCAAACGCCGGCGGGCCCTCGGTCTCACGCTGGCCGCCGTCGCCGCCCGCAGCGGCCTTTCCGTGCCCTTCCTCAGCCAGATCGAGAACGAGCGGGCCCACCCGAGCATGCGCTCGCTCCAGCGGGTCTCCGACGCCCTCGACACCTCGGCGGAACGGCTGCTCGCGGCTTCCGACGCCGCTCGCACGGTGGACGTCGTCCGCGCGGACGACGACGCCAGGACCTCCGCGCCGTCCGACGGAGTCCGGGCCCTGGTGCGCGGGCAGCACCAGCTCCACGCGCTGGAATTCAGCGGCGAGAAGGAGACGGGCCGGGAGTTCGAGCACCGCAACGACGAACTGCTGTACGTCGCGGACGGGGCGGTGGAGGTCGAGGCCGAGGGCCGGGCCTACCGGCTCGGCCCCGGCGACGCGCTGTTCCTCTCCGGCGGTGTCCGCCACCGCTGGCGCGCCACCACCCCGGACACCCGCATCCTCGTCGTCTCCGTCTCCGACCACATCGCCACGACCACCGACCCGCGTCGCTGAGGCGGCCCGGTGCGCGTCGTCTCCCTGGTGCCCTCGCTGACCGAGGCCGTCGCGGCCACCGCGCCGGGTCTCCTCGTCGGAGTCACCGACTGGTGCACCCACCCGCCCGGCCTCGACGCGGCCCGCGTCGGCGGCACCAAGAACCCGGATGTGCCGGCCGTGCTGGGGCTGCGGCCCGATCTCGTGATCGCCAACGAGGAGGAGAACCGGGAAAGCGATCTGGCCGCCCTGCGCGAGGCCGGCGTCGAAGTCATGGTGACCGAGGTACGGGACCTCGACCAGGCCTTCTCGGAGCTCGAACGGGTCCTGGTCACCGGCTGCTCCCTCGACCGGCCGCGCTGGCTGGACGAGGCGCGCCAGGCATGGGCGGCGGCGGAGCCACTGCCGGAGCTGCGCGCCGTGGTGCCGATCTGGCGCCGTCCGTGGATGGTGCTGGGCCGCGACACCTTCGCCGGGGACCTGCTCGCCAGGCTCGGCGTCGTCAACGTGTACGCGCAGCACTGTGAGCGCTACCCGCGCATCCCGCTCGAGGAGCTGAGGGCAAGCGGCGCACAGGCCGTCGTACTGCCCGACGAGCCGTACCGCTTCACCGCCGACGACGGTCCGGAGGCCTTTCCAGGCCTGCCCGCCGCGCTCGTCGACGGGCGGTACCTGACCTGGTACGGGCCCTCCCTCCGCCGTGCCCCCGCGGAGCTCAGCGCGGCGCTCGCAGCAGCTCGCCGCGCAGCAGACCGCGCAGGGTGAGCGTTCCGGCGACCGCCCAGGCCACCACCAGGCACCCGTAGAGCGCCGTCGCGGACCACTGGTACGCCACAAGGCCCGTACGGTCCGCGAGGCCCTGCGCGCCGGTCACACACGTGCCCACCGGGAAGGTGAAGGCCCACCAGCCCAGCGTGAACGGCATACCGTGCCGGGTGGCCCGCACCACCATCGCCGCCGCGAGGGCCAGCCACAGCAGAGCGAAGCCCATGACGGGCACGCCGTAGACGACGGCGAACAGGCCCATGCCCGCCGCGTACGGCGCGTCGAGCACCCCGGGCGCGGCGTCGGCCAGCTTGTTCACAGCGGTGGTCGACTGGCCCAGCGGGCCGAGCACCAGAAACAGCGCCGGGGTCGTCGCGAGCGGCAGCGGGCCGTGGTGCACGAGCCGAGCGAAGACCATCGGCAGGATCAGCAGCGTCGCCAGCAGACTCAGCCCGAACATCGCGTAGCAGGCGAACAGCGCCGCCTCCCGCCACTGACCCGGCGGCAGGTACGGCACCAGGAGCGGACCCGACGCCGCGGACACCATGGGCGCGACGACGGGCAGCAGCCAGACGGGCGACGCGCTGCCGGCCTCGACCCTGTGCCGCACCACCATGAGATACGGCACCGCGACGGCGCCCACGAGGCCGACGAGCGTTCCCGCCCCGAACAGCGCGAACGCGGCACCCACCGCGGGACCCTCGCCCACCACGTCCCCGCCGACCGTGAGCGTGCCCGTGCCGACGGCGAGCAGGGCCATCGACAGACAGCCGTAGAACGGGGCCACGGCGGGATCCAGGAGATGGGCGCGCGCCTGGTCCCGGTGGCGGGCCCAGTGCCCCGTACGGCCCGCCAGGACCGCGGCGAGCAGCACCGCGGACAGCGCCCAGAATCCGGTGAGCACCGTCCTCGGGACGTCCAGGGGCAGCGCGGCGCCGGCGCTCGCGACGACAGCCGTGCCCATGACAGCCGCGTACCAGTTGGGACCGAGATGCCGCAGGGCCGGGGGCCGGGGCGCGACGGCGATCCGGACCGGTTCCGGCGGGCGGGGGAGCGACTGCACAGCGGTGACCATGACGCCACGTTCGCCGACGCCCGCCGCCCCCACCAGGGACCTTCTCCCTATCACCTCATAAGCTGGTCTTATGAGCGAAGAGCAACGTGTGCCGCTGGCACACCGGGTGCCCGACCTGGGGGCGCTGGAACTGCTGCTCGCCGTCGCCCGCCACGGGAGCCTCGGGCGCGCGGCCCGCGAAGTCGGCATCACCCAGCCCGCGGCGAGCAGCCGCATCCGCTCCATGGAACGCCAGCTGGGCGTCGCCCTCGTCGACCGCTCCCCACGCGGCTCGCGGCTGACCGAGGCGGGCGCGCTCGTCACCGACTGGGCCCGGCGGATCGTGGAGGCGGCGGAGTCGTTCGACGCCGGCGCCCAGGCGCTGCGGGGCCGCCGGGACTCACGGCTGCGGGTCGCGGCGAGCATGACGATCGCCGAGTACCTGCTGCCCGGCTGGCTCATCGCGCTGCGCGCACAGCGCCCCGACACCGCGGTCTCGCTGATCGCGGGCAACTCGTCGGCCGTCGCGCAGCGGCTGCTCTCCGGCGAGGCGGATCTCGGCTTCGTAGAGGGCCTCGCCGTACCGGAAGGGCTCGACGGCACCGTCATCGGCCACGACCGGCTGTTCGTGGTCGTGGCCCCGGGCCACGCGTGGGCGCGGCGGCGCAGGGCACCGCTGACCCCCGAGGAACTGGCCAGGACACCGCTCGTCCTGCGCGAACGGGGCTCCGGCACACGGCAGGTGCTCGACTCGGCGCTCTCCCGCCACGGCGGGCTCTCCGCGCCGCTGATGGAACTGGCCTCCACCACCGCGGTGAAGGCGGCGGCCGTCAGCGGGGCGGGTCCGGCGGTCCTCAGCGAGCTGGCGGTGACGGAGGAACTGTCCTCGCGCCGCCTGACGCGGGTGCCCGTGGAGGGGGTGGCGCTCGAACGCGACCTGCGCGCGGTCTGGCCGCACGCGCAGCGGCCGGTGGGGCCGGCGCGGGAGTTGTTGGGTTTGACGCGGGGGTAGGGGCAGCGTGGGCCGCTGCGCGGGGCCGTATCCCTCCCCGCCCCTTCCCGCTGGACCGATGCGGCTCCGCTGTGTGGGGCAAGCCCCGGACCCCACCGGGCTCCGCGCGGACCCCACCTGGCTCCGCGCGGTGTTTCGGGGGCTCCTCCCTCCTACGCCTGGCGGCGTGGGGGGACCCCCCACCGGACCCTGCGCCTCAATTTCCCCCTACGGCCTGGCGGCCGTGGGAGGCGCCCCCCAGCGAGGCCGATGTCGCGCAGCGGCATTTCCAGCCCGCCCGGCGATTGAGGGCACGGCCTAAGGCCGTCCGGGGCCCGGGGCTTGCCCCGTTCGGGAAGTGGGGGTCCCCCACGGCCGCCAGGCCGAGGGGCGGGGAGCAGCGCCCCCGCAGGGCATCAGCGCGCCGCGTTCACCAGCGCCGTCATCACCCGCATGTCCGATCCCATCTCCGGATGCCACTGCACCCCCAGCACCCAACCGCCGCCCCCCGCCGGTTCGATCGCCTCCACCGTGCCGTCGTCCTCCGCGTACGCGCTCGGTACGAGGCCTTCGCCGAGGCGGTCGACCGACTGGTGGTGGTAGGTCGGAACGGAGGTCGCCTCGGGGGCGATCGAACCGTAGAGCGTTCCGGGCACCGGCTTCACGGGGTGCCGGCCGAAGACCCCGACCGACGTCACGTGCCCGTCCAGGTGCTGGACCAGCGTCCCGCCGAGCGCGACGTTCAGCAGCTGCATGCCGCGGCAGATGCCCAGCAGCGGTGTGCCCGACGCCAGCGCCGCGCGGATCAGCGCCAGTTCCCAGGCGTCGCGTTCGGGGGCCGGAGGGCCGGTGCGGGGCTCGCGCGGCGCGCCGTAGCGCTCGGGGTCGACGTCGGCGCCGCCGGCGATGACCAGTCCGTCGACGCGGGCCACCGTGGCCTCCGCGAGCGCCGGCTCGTCCGGCGGGAGCATCGCGGCGATGCCGCCCGCCGACTGCACGAGACGCGGATAGCCGGCGGGCAGCAGCGCGGCGGGCAGGTCCCACACGCCCCACCGGGCGGACGTCTCCCAGTAGGTGCTGATGCCGATCAGCGGCTTGGACACATGCATCAGGTTGTCACTTCCGTTCCAGTTCGGCCTCCGCGGCCGCCAGGGCCGCGAACTCCTCCTCCGGGGCCCGTGCCACCAGATGGTGGCGGCTGTAGAAGGCGAAGTAGGCGAGCGCCACGGCGTACACGCCGAGTGCCATGAACGCGGCGTCCTTGTCCACCAGGAACGTCGCCACCAGCGCGGACAGTGCGAGGACGAAGGCGACGGAGGAGGTGGCGACGCCGCCCGGCGTCCGGTAGGGGCGCGGCAGTTCCGGTTCGCGCCGGCGCAGCACGATGTGCGAGAGCGCCATCAGCGCGTAGCTGATCGTCGCGCCGAAGACGGCGATGTTCAGCATCCGCGCGCCGTTGCCGGTGCCCGCCGCCAGGGCGAAGCCGATCGCGCCGGGGATCAGCAGGCCGAGGTAGGGGGACTTGCGGCGGCTGGTCAGTGACAGGAAGCGGGGCAGGTAGCCGGCCCGGGAGAGGGCGAAGAGCTGCCGGGAGCCCGCGTAGATCAGCGAGAAGAACGAGGCCACGAGTCCGGCGAGGCCCGCGTAGTTGACGAAGCGGCTCAGCGCGGTCGGGTCGCCGTCGCCCTGGAGGGCGACCACCAGCGGGTTGCCGGCCTCCTGGATGGCGGCGGAGCCGCGGGCGCCGCTCGCCGCGAAGAAGGTCAGCAGCGCGAGCAGCACCAGGATGCCCATGGAGATCGCCAGCGCCCTGGGCATGGAGCGCACGGGGTCCTTCGCCTCCTCGGCCGCCAGCGGCACGCCCTCCACGCCGAGGAAGAACCACATGCCGAACGGGAAGGCGGCCCAGATGCCCAGCAGGCCGAACGGCAGCCAGGAGTTCGCACCGAACGCTTCCGTGTCGACGGGGATGTCGTCGAGCCCGCCGGCGCTGAACTCGGTGAACGCTCCCACCGCGAAGATCAGCAGCGCCGCGACGGCGATGGCGGTCACGACGAGGCTGAAGCGCAGGGCCTCGCCGACGCCCCAGAGGTGGATGCCGATGAAGATCGCGAAGCAGGCCAGATAGACGGGCCAGCCGGATTCCAGGCCGAACAGGCCCAGCGATTCGACGTAGTCGCCGATGAAGATGGAGATCGCGGCCGGAGCGAGGATGTACTCGATGAGGATCGCGGTGCCGGTGAGGAAGCCGCCCCAGGTCCCGAGCGCGCGCCGGGCGAATCCGTAGCCGCCGCCCGCGGTGGGCAGGATCGCGGACAGTTCCGCGAGTGCGAAGACGAGACAGGCGTACATCGCGCCCATCAGGAGGGTGGCGACGGCGAGGCCGCCGAAGCCGCCCTTCGAGAGTCCGATGTTCCAGCCGGAGAAGTCACCGGAGACGACATACGCGACGCCGAGTCCGGTCAGCAGCAGCCATCCGGCGCTGCCTCTGCGCAGGGTGCGCCGGTTCAGATAGGCGTCCGACTCCGGGTCGGATCCGGGTGGGGCGGCGGACGGTGGGCGCGATGTGGTGCCTTCAGCCATGGTCGCTCCTGGCTCAGGTCAAAGGTTTGTGCGGACACCTTTGCGGCACTCCGGCGGCAGCGCAAGCCCTGTGCGTAAACCCGGCGTTACGGATTCGCCCGCCGTCTCCTTGTGCGGGGTCGTCCGCCGGACCGTCCCGGTGCCGGCCCTGTCGCACCCCTGCCGCCCCCTTCGTGCCGCTCGGGCTCGGCGCCGCGTCCCGGCCCCTCACGCCAAGAAGCCCCGCAGCAGCGCCGCCGTCCCCTCGCAGTGCTCGCGCATCACCTCGCGCGCCCCGTCCGGGTCGCCGTCGAGCACGGCCTCGACCAGTGCCGTGTGCTGGTGCTGCGAGTGCTCCAGGTTCCGTACGAGCAGCGGGATGCAGTCGAGCAGGTCGTTCAGGGTGGCCCGGACCGCCGCGTACTGCGCGGTGAGCGAGGCGGAACCGGACAGCTCGGCCAGGGTCAGGTGGAGCAGCGTGTCCTGCCTGCGGTACTCGGTGAGCGGCGCGTCGTGCGTCGCGGTCAGGGCCGTGCGCAGCCGCAGCGCGCCGTCGTCGGTGAGACCGTGGGCCGCGCACAGACCGGCCGCCCCCACCTCCAGCACCTCACGGAAACGCAGGGTGTCCTCGACGTCGACGCCGGCGACCCGGCGGCGCAGTTCCTCCTCGCCGTGGCTGTCGGGGCGGTGCAGCACGAACGTTCCGCCGTAACGGCCGCGGCGGCTCTCCACCAGTCCCTGGTCGGTGAGCACCTTGAGCACCTCGCGCAGGGTGACCCGGCTGATGCCCATGCGCTCCGCCAGTTCCCGCTCGGCCGGCAGTCGCTCCCCGCCCGGAACGAGTCCGAGGCGCAGCAGCTGAAGGATCTGCTCGAGCGCCTCCTCGAAGCCGTTGCCGGCCCGCACGGGGCGCAGTACCGGTGTCAGCCGGTCCGTCGGCGTGCCCGCGGCCCCACCTGTCTTCGCCACCTCGCCGTTTCCCCTTCCCAAGCAATGGTCTTCAGTAATACCTTATGGCTCCCGGCTGACCCAAGGAGGCACCGTCCCGTGGCAGACCGCAAACCCCCGCTCGCCCTCGACGAGCTGCGAGCGCTCGTCGCGAGCGGCGAGATCGACACCGTCGTCCTGGCCTTCCCCGACATGCAGGGACGACTGCAGGGCAAGCGGTTCGCCGCTCCCTTCTTCCTCGACGAGGTCGTCGAGCACGGCACCGAGGGCTGCAACTACCTCCTCGCCGTCGACACCGACATGAACACGGTCGACGGATACGAGATGTCGTCCTGGGAGCGCGGCTACGGCGACTTCGCCATGCACCCGGATCTCACCACGCTGCGCAGGATCCCCTGGCACGAGGGCACCGCACTCGTCATCGCCGACCTTGCGTGGGACGAGGGCCGGCCTGTCGTCGCCGCCCCCCGCCAGATCCTGCGGGCACAGCTCGAGCGCCTCGCCGAGCACGGACTCACGGCCCACGTCGGCACGGAACTCGAGTTCATCGTCTTCAAGGACACCTACGAACAGGCCTGGGACAACGGCTACCAGGGCCTCACCCCGGCCAACCAGTACAACATCGACTACTCCGTCCTCGGCACCGGCCGTATCGAGCCCCTGCTGCGCCGCATCCGCAACGAGATGACCGGCGCCGGCCTGACCGTCGAGTCCGCCAAGGGCGAGTGCAACCCGGGCCAGCACGAGATCGTCTTCAAGTACGACGAGGCCCTCGTCACCTGTGACCAGCACGCCGTCTACAAGACCGGCGCGAAGGAGATCGCCGCCCAGGAAGGCGTCTCGCTCACCTTCATGGCGAAGTACAACGAGCGCGAGGGCAACTCCTGCCACATCCACCTGTCCCTGCGGGACGCGGACGGCCGGGGCGTCATGGCCGGGGACGGCCCCGACGGCATGTCGCCGCTCATGCGGCACTTCCTCGCCGGCCAGCTCGCCGCACTGCGCGACTTCTCCCTGCTGTACGCGCCGACCGTCAACTCCTACAAGCGCTTCCGCCCCGGCTCCTTCGCCCCGACCGCCGTCGCCTGGGGCCACGACAACCGCACCTGCGCCCTTCGGGTCGTCGGCCACGGCCCCTCGACGCGCTTCGAGAACAGGCTGCCCGGCGGTGACGTCAACCCGTATCTCGCCGTCGCCGGCCTCGTCGCCGCAGGCCTGCACGGCATCGAGCAGCGGCTCGAACTCCCGGACCCCTGCACGGGCAACGCCTACTCCGGCGACTACGAACACGTCCCCACCACCCTGCGCGACGCCGCCGAGCTCTGGGAGAACAGCCCCATCGCCAAGGCCGCCTTCGGCGACGCGGTCGTCGCCCACTACCGGAACATGGCGCGCGTCGAACTCGAGGCCTTCGACTCCGCGGTGACCGACTGGGAGCTCCGCCGCTCCTTCGAACGCATGTGAGGCATCCCTTGGCTGACACGCACCACGACGCTGACACGCACCACGACGTACTCGACCCGGCCACCGAAGAAGTCGTGCGGACCGTCCCCGCGACGACCGTGGCGGAGGTCGACGCCGCCGTCGCCCGCGCCGCGAGGGCCCAGGAGCAGTGGGCGGCCGCCGCCCCCGCCGACCGGGCCCGGCTGCTGCGCCGCTTCGCCGCCGTCGTCGACGACCACCTCGAGGAACTGGCCCGCCTCGAGGTCCTCGAGGCGGGCCACACCATCGGCAACGCCCGGTGGGAAGCGGGCAACGTCCGCGACCTGCTCGACTACGCCGCCGGGGGAGTGGAGCGACTGAACGGCCGGCAGATCCCCGTCCCGGGCGGCATGAACTTCACGATCCTCGAACCGCTCGGTGTCGTCGGCGTGATCGCGCCCTGGAACTTCCCCATGCCGATCGCCGCCTGGGGCACGGCCCCCGCACTCGCCGCCGGCAACGCCGTCCTGCTGAAGCCGGCCGAGACCACCCCCCTGACGGCCCTGCGCCTCGCGGAACTCGCCCTGGTGGCCGGCCTGCCCGAGCATCTCTTCCAGGTGCTGCCCGGCGCCGGTGACGTGACCGGCAACGCGCTCGTCGAGCACCCCGGCGTCGCGAAGATCGTCTTCACCGGCTCCACCAGGGTCGGCAAGAGCATCATGGCCAAGTGCGCCGACCGCGTGAAGCGGGTGACCCTCGAACTCGGCGGCAAGAGCCCCAACATCGTCTTCGCCGACGCCGACCTGGAAGCCGCCGCGGCCGCCACCCCCATGTCCTTCCTCGACAACAGCGGACAGGACTGCTGCGCCCGCACCCGCATCCTTGTGCAGGCATCGGTGTACGACCGCTTCCTCGACCTGCTCGCCCCGGCCGTCGAATCGGTCGTCGTCGGTGATCCGTCCGACGAGAAGACGCAGATGGGCCCGCTGATCTCGCGCACCCAGCTGGAACGGGTGCGCGGCTACGTCCCCGAGGGCGCCAAGGCGATCCGGGGCACCGCCCCCGACGGACCGGGCTTCTGGTTCCCGCCGACGGTGCTCACCGACATCGCGCCGGACGCGCCCGCCGCGTGCGAGGAGATCTTCGGACCGGTCGCCGCCGTGATCCCCTTCGAGGACGAACAGGACGCCGTACGGCTCGCCAACGCCACCGAATACGGTCTCTCCGGCTCCCTCTGGACCCGCGACGTGGCCCGTGCCCTGCGCGTCTCCCGCGCCGTCCGCGCCGGCAACCTCTCCGTCAACTCCCACTCCAGCGTCCGCTACTGGACCCCGTTCGGCGGCTACAAGCAGTCCGGGCTCGGCCGTGAACTCGGCCCCGACGCGCTCACCGCTTTCACCGAGACCAAGAACGTCTTCATCAGCACGGAGGCCTGAGACACCATGACCGAGACCCCGCTCTGCCGCCGCCTCGAAGGCCGCACCGCAGTGATCACCGGCGCCGGCAGCGGCATCGGCCTGGCAGCCGCGCGCCGGCTCGCCTCCGAAGGCGCCGACGTCGTCTGCGGCGACATCGACGAGACGGCGGGCAAGGCCGCGGCCGACGAGGTCGGCGGCACCTTCGTACGCGTCGACGTCACCGACGCCGAACAGGTCGAGGCGCTGTTCAAGGCCGCGTACGACACCTACGGCAGCGTCGACGTCGCCTTCAACAACGCCGGCATCTCGCCCCCCGACGACGACTCGATCCTCACCACCGGCATCGACGCGTGGCGGCGCGTCCAGGAGGTCAACCTCACCTCCGTCTACCTGTGCTGCAAGGCGGCCATCCCCTACATGCAGCGCCAGGGCAGGGGCTCCATCATCAACACCGCCTCCTTCGTGGCGATCATGGGTGCCGCCACCTCCCAGATCTCGTACACCGCCTCCAAGGGCGGCGTGCTCGCCATGTCACGGGAACTGGGCGTGCAGTTCGCCCGCGAGGGCATCCGGGTCAACGCCCTGTGCCCGGGACCGGTCAACACCCCACTGCTCCAGGAATTGTTCGCCAAGGACCCGGAGCGGGCCGCACGGCGCCTGGTGCACATCCCGGCCGGGCGCTTCGCGGAGGCCGACGAGATCGCCGCCGCCGTCGCCTTCCTCGCCAGCGACGACTCGTCGTTCGTCAACGCGACGGACTTCCTGGTCGACGGCGGGATCTCCGGGGCATACGTGACCCCTCTGTAGCCAGGCCCCGCGCCGCCCATATGGTGGCGGGATGAGCATGACGACCCCTCCCGGCTGGTATCCGGATCCCCAGGCGCCCCACACCGAACGCTGGTGGGACGGTACGGCCTGGACCGCGCACTCGCGCGCGGCCCAGGCCACTGGCGGCGTGCCGGGACATCCGCCGCAGGGACAGGGCGGGACGTTCGGGCCCCCGCAGCCGCACACCGTGCCGATGCGTCCCGCCGGCACCGGCCCGGGCGGCAGCGGCGGCAACAAGCGGCTCATGGCGCTCGCCGCCGCCGGGGTCGTGCTCGTCGCGGCTGTCGCGACCGGGGCCGTACTCCTCGGCGGGGACGACAACGGGTCCGCCCCGAGGAGCGCGCCGAGCAGCAGCCCGATACCCGACCCGGCGACGGCCGACCCGAAGAACAGCGCCGCCGCGTCGCCCACCGCGGCGGAGGACGCCACGGTGCTCGAGGACCAGCTCAACGGCATCACCCTCGCCATCCCGGACGGCTGGGTGCGGGCCACCAGCTCCCTCGAAGAGGGCGCCACGATCTACACGGACGAGACGTACGACTGCCCCGGGGGCGGGTCCTCCCTCTGCCGCCACGGCCGGGTCTCCTCCGTCGCGGCGAGCAGTGACGCCGCCACGGCGGAGGCCCTGGCCAAGGAGGACATCTCCCGTTACGCGGAAAAGGTGTACGGCGAGGACACCCTCGGCAACCGCCCCCACGGCGGTATCGAGTCCCACAAGGTCCTCAAGTCGCAGAACTTCGCCGTCGCGGGGAAGGCCGGCTATCTGGTGCGCTGGCAGGTCGTCACCGGCGCGGGACCCGGCGGCTACGTGCAGACGATCGCTTTCCCCTCACCCGCCGGCACCGGGGCGCTGATGGTCGTCCGCTTCGCCTTCGACGCCGCCCCGTCCGCACCCGGGCTCGAGGTGATGGACGAAGTGGCCGCGAGCATCCGCCCCGTCGGCGACACCACGGGCGGCGGCGTCGGCAGCAGCATCGGCCCCGGCTGACGGTCCGTTCACCGCCGCGGCACGCCGTCACCGGCCTCAGAGGAAGGTGCGGCCCTCGCCCCGGTACGTCGGCGCGGTGCCCGTCACACGGTCGCCGTCGACGAGGTGCAGAGCGTCGAAACGCTCGCACAGCTCACCGGCCTTGGCGTGCCGGAACCACACCTTGTCGCCGATCAGCAGATCGTCGGCGGGCGGACCCAGCAGCGGCGTCTGCACCTCGCCGGCCCCCTCCTGGGGGTCGTAGCGCAGCCCCTCGGGCAGCCACGGCACGGGCAGCCGGTCCCGGCCCGCGGCACCGGAGGCGGGATAGCCGCCGCCGAGCACCGTGACCGCTCCGACGCCGGGCCGGCGCACCACCGGCTGCGCGAACAACGCGGCGGGACGGGCGGTGAACGACGTGTAGTTGTCGAACAGGCGCGGCGCGTACAGGCCGGAACCGGCCGCGATCTCCGTGACCGCGTCCTCGGCCGCGGTGTGCTGCACACTGCCGGTGCCGCCGCCGTTGACGAACTCCAGACCGGGCTCCACCGCCCGCACCGCCCGCACCACGGCCGCCCGGCGGGCCGCCAACTCCTTACGGGCCGCGCGCTGCATCAGCCGCACGGCACGCGAACGCACCGGCGAACCGGCGACCGAGTCGCCCACACCGGCGACATGGCCCTCGTACGCCATCAGCCCCACCAGGCGGAATCCCGGGCGGCGCGCGATCGACCTGGCCATCTCCGCGAGCCGGGCCGGCTCACGCAGCGGCGAGCGCCGTGCGCCGACCCTCACCCGGCCGCCCAACAGGTGGAGTGCCGTGTCCAGTTCGAGACAGAGCCGGATCTCCTCCGTACCACCGGCGCGCGAGGCGTCGATGAGTTCCAGCTGCTCCGGATCGTCGACCATCACCGTCACGGCGGCGGCGAGCTTGGGATCGCCGGCGAGCTCGGCGAAACCGGCGCGGTCCGCGGAGGGATAGGCGAGCAGCACGTCGTCGAAGCCGGACCGCGCCAGCCAGATCGACTCGTCCAGCGTGAACGACATGATTCCGGCGAACCCGTCCATGGCCAGCACCCGTTCGAGCAGCGCCCGGCAGCGCACCGACTTGCTGGCGACCCGCACGGGCTTGCCGGCGGCCCTGCGCACCAGATCGCCGGCGTTGGCGTCGAAGGCCTCGAGATCGACGATCGCGACGGGCGCGTCGAGGTGGGCGGTGGCCTTGTCGTAACGGGCCCGGTCAGCGGAACGGGGAGTCATGGCCCGAGCTTGCCAGACAGGATTACCTCGGGGTAGGGGATGTTTTGGGCAGATCCCCACGGACCGCAGGCGGGTGGCCGACGCCGTCGATCGTGCCCGTTAGAGTGACGGCACGAGGTGACGCAGCGCCTGCCCGGAAGGGTGATCAGCCGGCGGTACGTGATTGAGCAACGGGGGGTGGAATGAGCACGGAGGCGCAGCGCCCTTCCGGCCCGCAGCCCCCGCCCCGCTCCCGCATCTCGGAGGCCCTGCTGCCTCCGGACGACGATGCCTCCGGCCCGCCCGTGACGCCTCCGGCCGCGCCGGGTTCTCCCACGACTCCTTCCGCTACGCCCGCTCCCGGCTCTGCCACGACGGCTCCCGGTACGCCCGCCACGACGGCTCCGGGCACTCCGGCCGCCCGGTCGGGCGCCGCGGGACCGCCTGCCCGGCCCGGGGCCGGCGTGCCACCGGCGCGCCCGGGCACCGGCGCCGCCCCCGACCGCCCTGTTTCCCCTCCACCGCCCGCCGGGCCCACCCAGGCCGCGCCGGGACCTGCTGCGCCCGCCCGGCCGCTGTCGCCGCCGCGTCCCCACGCGGTTCCGCCGTCGCGCCCCGCCACGGGCACGGGTCGCCCCTCCGCGCCGCCCACGGCCCCGCCCGGAGCGGTGCCGCCGTCGTGCCCTGCCACGGATGTCGAGCGTCCTTCCGCCGTTCCGCCGTCCCGCCCCGCCACAGGCACAGGCCGGCCCTCCGCGCCGCCCACCGCCCCGCCCGGAGGCGTGCCGCAGCCCCGGCCCGGCCAGGCGGACGGACCCGCCGACGGGTCGATCCCCGAGGTCGAGACCACCACGCGGCTCCGGCCCGTCACCGACGGGCCCCGGCCGCAGGCCCCGGCCCGCCCCGCGCGGCCGCCGCGACCGGTCGGCAGCGTCGACATGACCCCGCGGCCCGATGCGCCGCGCCCTCCCGCGCAGATGTGGATCCCGCCCGAGACGCCGGCCGAGATGACGACCCGGCTGCGTCCCGTGCGCACCCGGCACCCCGCTCGGACCGTCGGGGCCGTCGCCGCCGTGGTGCTCGGTCTCGGTCTGATCGGCGGAGCCGTGACCGGCACCTGGCTGACCGGTGACTCGAGCGCCGACACGGCCGAAGAGAACGTCTATGCGGAGGTGCGCACCGCCTGGCACAGCGTCCCCGTGGACACCCTCTTCCCCCGGAAGCTCGACGGCGACGGAGCCGGCCCCGGCGGGGCGGACCGCGTCTGGACGCGGATCGCCGTCGCACCCGACAGCGACTGCGCCACCGCGCTCGACCCGCTGCTCACCAAGGCGCTGGAGCCCGTCGGCTGCACCCGCGTCCTGCGCGCCACGTACACCGACGCGACGGCCAGCAGCGTCACCACCGTCGGCCTGGTCTTCACCGAGGCGGACGAGAAGGCGATGCTCGCCCTGCACAACCGGTTCACGACCGAGTCGCTCGGCGAGCGCACCGACCTGATGCCCCGTACGTTCCCGGCCAAGGGGACCGTCTCCGCCGGATTCGGCGACGAGCAGCGCGCCAGCTGGACGGTGGAGGTCGTCACCGAGGCCCCGGTCGTGGTCTACGCCGTCTCCGGCTTCGCCGACGGCCGTGCCGTGGCCGACCCCCAGCCGGCCGACGAGGCCCAGGCCGAGGGCGCCACGAACGCGCCCGCCCAGGCAGGGCTCGGCCACGAGGCCACCGGGATCGCGGAACGCATCGAGAAGGGCCTGCGCGGCGCCGTGGGCAAGGGCACGGAGGAGCCCCGATGAGACGCCACCGCCACCGCCTGCGCATCGTCGCCGCCCTCGCCGCCACCTCGTTCGTCGTGCTGCCGGCGACGCCCGCGCACGCGGACGGCATCCGGACCCAGCAGTGGAGTCTCGACGCCATGAACACCGAGCAGGCGTGGCGGACCACCAAGGGCGAGGGCATCACCGTCGCCGTGCTCGACACCGGTGTGGACGACCAGCACCCCGACCTGGCCGGCTCCGTGCTGCCGGGCAAGGACTTCATCGGTTTCGGCGCCGAACGCGGCGACCGCGCCTGGGCCCGGCACGGCACGGCGATGGCCGGCATCGTCGCCGCCCACGGCCACGGCCCCGGCCGGGAGTCGGGCGTCCTCGGCATCGCCCCCGAGGCGAAGATCCTCCCGGTCCGCGTCATCCTCGAGGGCAGCGACAAGGCCCGCGACAGGGCCCGCAAGACCCGCGGCACGGCCCTTGCCCAGGGCATCCGCTGGGCCGCCGACCAGGGCGCCGACGTCATCAACCTCTCCCTCGGCGACGACAGCGAGTCCGCGCACCCCGAGGCGGGCGAGGACGCGGCCGTCCAGTACGCGCTCTCCAAGGGCTCGGTCGTCGTCGCCTCCGCCGGCAACGGGGGCGAGAAGGGCGACCGTATCTCCTACCCCGCCGCCTACCCGGGCGTCATCGCGGTGACGGCCGTCGACCGCTGGGGCACCCACGCGTCGTTCTCCACCCGCCGCTGGTACGCCACCGTCAGCGCGCCGGGCGTGAACATCGTCATCGCCGACCCCGACCGCCGCTACTACGAGGGCTGGGGGACCAGCGCGGCGGCGGCCTTCGTGTCCGGCGCCGTCGCCCTGGTGCGCTCGGCGCACCCTGACCTCACGCCCGCGCAGATCAAGAAGCTCCTCATCGACACCGCGCGCGACGCCCCCAAGGGCGGCCGTGACGACTCCAAGGGCTACGGCACGGTCGACCCCGCCGCGGCGATCAGCGAGGGCGCCCGGCTGCGCCCCGGTGACCCGAAGGCGGCCACCGCGGGCTACCGCGAGGAGTACTTCGGCCCCGGCCCCCGGCCCGAGGGCGCGGAGAGCGGCCCCGGCGGCTGGCTCGCCGTGGCCGCCGGCGGCGCCGGCGCGCTGCTCCTGGCCATGGCCGTGGTCCTCTGGCGCGGCGGCCGCACACGCCAGCCCTGACCCGGCGCCCGGCAGCCGCCGACGGGCGCCCGCGAGCAGGGCGTTAGGCTCGGTGCGTGGCGCTCAAGAACATTCCCGACCCCGGTTTCTCCGACGACGACGGCACCGCCGACCCGGCCCTGGAGGCGGCGCTCGCCGCCTGGTCCGAGGACCGTAGTGCCGAACAGCCGGTCCTCGAGGCGCTCCGGGGCGCCCGGCTCCTGGTCCCGATCGTCGCCGTGCTCGGTGAGGTCGAGGAGGACCCGCAGACCGGTCTGCGCCGTGAGAAGACCAGCGACATGGCCGTGCCGACGCTCACCGCCGGCTCCCGCCGGGCACTGCCCGCGTTCACGTCGATCGCCTCGCTCGCCCGGTGGGACCCGAAAGCCCGTCCCGTCGCCGTGCCGCTGCACCAGGCGCTCCAGGCAGCGGCCCACGAGAAGGCGGACACCGTCGTGCTCGACCTGGCCGGGCCCGTCCCGTACCAGCTCACCGGTCCCGCCCTGCTCGCCCTCGCGGAGGGCCGCACCAGCACCGACCCGCTCGCCGACCCGGCGGTCACCGGGGCGGTACGCACGGCGGTCGCCGCCGAACCGGCGGTGCTGCGGGCCCACCTCGCTCCCGGCCGGGACTCGGACGGCACGCTCGCCCTGGTGCTGGCCGCGGACGCCGAGCCGGCCCAGGCGGGCGGCCGCGTCGCGCGGGCGCTCGCGGCGGACGACGTACTGAGGGCCCGCCTGGTGCGGGGCCTCGACCTGGCGCTGTTGCCGGCCGGGGCCACCCCTCCGGGCGAGCCCTTCTACGTGAAGGAATAGGCCGGCCGGTCAGCCGTACACCGGCCCGGTGTACTTCTCGCCAGGGCCCTGGCCCGGCTCGTCCGGCACCAGCGACGCCTCACGGAAGGCGAGCTGCAGGGACTTCAGGCCGTCCCGCAGCGGCGCCGCGTGGAAGGAGCTGATCTCCGTGGTGCTCGCGTCGAGCAGCCCGGCCAGGGCGTGCACCAGCTTGCGTGCCTCGTCCAGGTCCTTGTGGTCCTCGCCGTCGTCGGTCAGGCCGAGCTTGACGGCTGCCGCGCTCATCAGGTTCACCGCGACCGTGACGATCACCTCGACGGCCGGGACCTCGGCGATGTCGCGCGCCATGGCGTCGAAGTCGGGTGATTCGGGTGTTTCGTTCGGGGAGGTCGCGTCACTCATGACGCACACGATATGCCCCGTCCCTCGCGACCCGGCCCCGGCCACCGGTTAGCCCCCTCCCGCGGGAGCTGCTAACCTTGTGTGACGACCGGCTGGACACGTCCGTGTCCGGCCCACAAGTGGAGGCTCCGATCTCCCACCTGGCCGTCCTTCGGGACGGCGGGTCACCGGTCAGGCGGCCACCATCGTTCCGTACGGACGATGGAGTCGCCCGATGCGCGCCCCGCGGTACACCGCGGCGGTGCTCCGGTATTCAAGGAGCTGCCGCCTGTGTCCCGTCCGGGGCATTTTTGACGTTCCGGTGCGGTTGGTCAGACGAAACAGACGTTACGCGGCTGTCTGCCAGACACCCGTGTGGTGCTACTTAGGAGGATCCATCAGCGCCGAGCCCCGCATCAACGACCGGATTCGCGTTCCCGAGGTGCGACTTGTCGGTCCCAGCGGCGAGCAGGTCGGGATTGTTCCGCTTGCCAAGGCCCTTGAGCTTGCTCAGGAGTACGACCTCGACCTCGTCGAGGTGGCGGCGAACGCCCGTCCGCCCGTCTGCAAGCTCATGGACTACGGGAAGTTCAAGTACGAGTCGGCCATGAAGGCCCGTGAGGCGCGCAAGAACCAGGCGCACACGGTCATCAAGGAAATGAAGCTCCGGCCGAAGATCGATCCGCACGACTACGACACCAAAAAGGGTCACGTCGTCCGGTTCCTCAAGCAGGGCGACAAGGTCAAGATCACGATCATGTTCCGTGGTCGTGAGCAGTCCCGCCCCGAACTTGGCTTCCGTCTGCTGCAGCGCCTCGCCGCGGACGTAGAGGATCTCGGCTTCATCGAGTCGAACCCGAAGCAGGACGGCCGGAACATGATCATGGTTCTCGGCCCCCACAAGAAGAAGACCGAGGCGATGGCCGAGGCGCGTGAGGCCCAGGCCGCACGCAAGGCGGAGCGCCAGGGCTCGCCGGAGGGCGAGGGCGTCGACGCCCCGACCGACACACCTTCCGAGGCGTGACCGAGGGGCTGCCCCCGTGGCAGCCCCGGGTCCTGCCCGGAAACCACAACCAAGATCTGACGCTCCCGTAGTCCGGTGCCCGCACCGGGGGAGCGCCACTGACGAGGAGATAACGGCGCGATGCCGAAGAACAAGACGCACAGCGGTGCCAAGAAGCGCTTCAAGATCACCGGCTCCGGCAAGGTGCTCCGTGAGCGCGCCGGCAAGCGCCACCTGCTCGAGCACAAGCCGTCCAAGCTGACGCGCCGCCTGACCGGCAACGCCGAGATGGCCCCGGGCGACTCGAAGACCATCAAGAAGCTTCTCGGCAAGTGACGTCCGTGTCCCTTCGCCGGGGACACGCGCCGAGACCGGGACCAATTCGTTTCCGGGCCGTGTGAGCACAACCACGGCCCCGCTACAAGGAGTTAACAAGTGGCACGCGTCAAGCGGGCAGTCAACGCCCACAAGAAGCGCCGGGCGATCCTCGAGCAGGCCAGCGGTTACCGCGGTCAGCGTTCGCGCCTGTACCGCAAGGCCAAGGAGCAGGTCACCCACTCCCTGGTCTACAACTACAACGACCGCAAGAAGCGCAAGGGCGACTTCCGTCAGCTGTGGATCCAGCGCATCAACGCCGCTGCACGCCAGAACGGCATGACGTACAACCGCCTCATCCAGGGTCTGAAGGCCGCCAACATCGAGGTGGACCGCAAGATCCTGGCCGAGCTCGCCGTGAACGACGCGGGCGCGTTCGCCGCGCTCGTCGAGGTTGCGCAGAAGGCCCTGCCGAGCGACGTCAACGCCCCCAAGGCTGCCTGACACCCGCATCGAGCCGACCGGACCCGCAGGCCTTGGCCTGCGGGTCCGGTGCGTTTGCCTCCCCCGGAGCCCTGTCCCTTCCGGGCGCGGCGGAGCGCCCCTGCCGGACCCTTTTCGACCTTTCGACTTTTCGTACGCAGTCCTGTGAGAGAGAGCCGCCGAGCCGCATGCCGACCCCCGAGCTGATCTCCCCCCGCTCCCCGCGCGTCACCGCCGCGCGGCGGCTCGCCAAGCGCAACTTCCGGGGCAAGGACCGTCTGTTCATCGCCGAGGGGCCGCAGGCCGTCCGGGAGGCGGTCGCCCACCGCGGACCCGACGGCGAGGCGACCCTGGTCGAGCTGTTCACCACCGTCGAGGCCGCCGGGCGTTACGCCGACATCGTCGACGCCGCCCACGCCGCTGGAGCCCGCGTCCACCACGCCGCGGACACCGTGCTCGCCGAGGTGTCGCAGACCGTCACACCGCAGGGACTCGTCGGCGTCTGCCGGTTCCTCGACTCGCCGTTCGAGGACATCCTGGCCGCCCGGCCCAAGCTCGTCGCCGTGCTCGCGCACGTACGCGACCCCGGCAACGCCGGCACCGTGCTGCGCTGCGCCGACGCGGCCGGGGCGGACGCGGTGATCCTCACCGACGCGTCCGTCGACCTGTACAACCCCAAGTCGGTGCGGGCTTCGGTCGGCTCCCACTTCCACCTGCCGGTCGCCGTCGGCGTACCCGTCGAGCAGGCCGTCCAAGGACTGCGCGACGCCGGCGTACGCGTCCTCGCGGCGGACGGCGCCGGTGAGCAGGACCTCGACGACGAACTCGATGCCGGCACCATGGGCGGTCCCACCGCATGGATCTTCGGCAACGAGGCCTGGGGTCTGCCGGAGGAGACCCGCGCCCTCGCCGACGCCGTCGTCCGCGTCCCGATCCACGGAAAGGCCGAGAGCCTGAACCTGGCGACGGCCGCCGCCGTATGTCTCTACGCGTCGGCGCGCGCCCAGCGCGCCGGGGCCAAGGGTGCCCCCGCGAGCTGACGGACCACTCGCTCAGGGGGTCGGCGACGTCACTTTCAGCTAGTAGGGTGACGCACTCGGGGGCCCACTGCGCCGGCGGAGAGGTGGGGTACGGGGACATGACGGTCGGGACCAGCAGGCCGACACAGCCACAGGATTTCCACCTGGGCCCCTCCGGCTGCCCCGAGGCCCCCGGGATCGACCCCGACGACCTCCCGGACGGCCTCGTCGTGGCCGACGAGACGGGCCGGGTCGTCTGCTTCAACCGGGCCGCCGTCCGCATCACCGCCGTGGCAAGGGCCGACGCGATCGGACGGCCGCTGGAGCGGGTGCTGCCGCTGGAGGACCTCAAGGGGCGCCGCTGGTGGACCCTCACCGACCCCTACGGCGGACTCGCCACCCGCGTCGGCCAGCCCGAGCGGAACCTGCTGCTGCCCGGGGGTCGCGAGGTGCTCGTCTCCGCCCGCTATGTGCGTGACGTCCCCACCGGGCCGGTGCGCAAGCTCGTCGTCAGCCTGCGCGGCACGGAGGCCCGGCGCCGCAGCGAACGCAGCCACGCCGAACTGATCGCCACCGTCGCCCATGAGCTGCGCTCCCCGCTGACCTCCGTCAAAGGCTTCACGGCGACCCTGCTCGCCAAGTGGGAACGCTTCACCGACGACCAGAAGCGGCTGATGCTGGAGACCGTCGACGCCGACGCCAACCGCGTCACCCGCCTCATCGCGGAGCTCCTCGACATCTCCCGTATCGACTCCGGACGGCTCGAGGTGCGCCGCCAGCCCGTCGACCTCGCCGCCGCCGTGCGCCGCCACGTCGACGCGCACGTGGCCGCCGGCCAGACCCCGGACCGGTTCCGTGTCGACGTCACCGGGCCGCTGCCCGACCTGTGGGCCGACCCCGACAAGGTCGACCAGGTGCTCGGCAACCTGCTGGAAAACGCGGTGCGGCACGGCGAGGGAACTGTCACGATCGACATAGCACCCTCGCCGTCTGCCGGCGAGCAGAGCGGGACCGGCACCGCCGTCACCGTGAGCGACGAGGGTCCAGGCATTCCGGAGGAGTCGATGGCACGGGTCTTCACCCGCTTCTGGCGGGGGAGCAAGCGCGGTGGCACCGGCCTCGGTCTCTACATCGTCAAGGGCATCGTCGAGGCCCACGGCGGGACGATCACGGTCGGCCGTGGCCCCGGCGGCGGCGCCCAGTTCCGATTTATCCTGCCCGTGGGCACCCCGGCGCATCTCCAGTAGCGATCCTCCCGGATCGGCCGGCGAGAGCGTCCGAGCAGCCCGCGGGCTCATTCACCGTTCCACACCCCGTTAGACTCGACCTTTGGCACCTTTGCGTCCTCGGTCGTCCCTGGTCGACGTGCGGGGTCCCCAGCCAGCCCATCGGAAGTACGGGAAGAGATGTCCGCACCCAATAAGTCGTACGACCCTGTTGAGGTCGAGGCACTGAAACCGGAAGAGATCGAGCGCATGCGGGACGAGGCGCTCGCCGCCTTCGCCGCCGCAGACTCCCTCGAGGCGCTCGCCCACGCGAAGTCCGCGCACACCTCCGGCACCTCGCCGCTCTCCCTCGCCAACCGTGAGATCGGGGCCCTGCCGCCGCAGGCCAAGGCCGAGGCCGGCAAGCGCGTGGGCCAGGCCCGCGCCGCCGTCGGCCGCGCGCTCGCCACCCGCCAGGCGGAGCTCGAGGCCGAGCGTGACGCCCGGGTGCTGGTCGAGGAGGCCGTCGACGTCACGCTGCCCCACGACCGCGTCCCCGCCGGTGCCCGCCACCCCCTCACCACGCTCTCCGAGCGCATCGAGGACGTCTTCGTGGCCATGGGCTACGAGGTCGCCGAGGGCCCCCAGGTCGAGGCCGAGTGGTTCAACTTCGACGCGCTCAACATCGGCCCCGACCACCCGGCCCGCGGTGAGCACGACACCTTCTTCGTGCAGGACGCCAAGGGCGGCGCCGACTCCGGCGTCGTGCTGCGCACCCACACCTCGCCCGTGCAGATCCGCTCCCTGATCGACCGTGAGCCGCCGGTCTACGTGATCTGCCCCGGCCGCGTGTACCGCACCGACGAGCTGGACGCCACGCACACCCCCGTCTTCCACCAGGTCGAGCTGCTCGCCGTCGACGAGGGCCTGACCATGGCCGACCTCAAGGGCACCCTCGACCACATGGTCCAGGCGCTGTTCGGCGAGGGCATGAAGACCCGGCTGCGGCCGAACTTCTTCCCCTTCACCGAGCCGTCCGCCGAGATGGACATGGTCTGCTACGTGTGCCGCGGCGAGTCCGTCGGCAACCCCGACCGGCCCTGCCGCACCTGCTCCAGCGAGGGCTGGATCGAGCTCGGCGGCTGCGGAATGGTCAACCCCAAGGTGCTCACCGCCTGCGGCGTCGACCCCGCCAGGTACAGCGGGTTCGCCTTCGGGTTCGGCATCGAGCGGATGCTGATGTTCCGCCACAACGTCGAAGACATGCGAGACATGGTCGAGGGTGACGTCCGGTTCACCCGGCCGTTCGGGATGGAGATCTGATGCGGGTCCCGCTTTCTTGGCTGCGGGAGTACGTCGACCTGCCGGCGACGGAGACCGGCCGTGACGTGCAGGCCAAGCTCATCGCCGCCGGGCTCGAGGTCGAGACCGTCGAGCAGCTCGGCGCCGGGCTCAAGGGCCCGCTCGTCGTCGGCCAGGTGCTGACCATCGAGGAACTGACGGAGTTCAAGAAGCCCATCCGCTTCTGCACCGTCGACGTCGGCCAGGCCAACGGCACCGGCGAGCCGCAGGAGATCGTCTGCGGCGCCCGTAACTTCTCCGTCGGCGACAAGGTCGTCGTGGTCCTCCCCGGCGCCGTGCTGCCCGGCGACTTCGCCATCGCCGCACGCAAGACGTACGGCCGGACGTCCCACGGCATGATCTGCTCCGGCGACGAGCTCGGCATGGGCGACGACGGCAGCGGCGGCATCATCGTGCTCCCGCCCGAGCACGAGGTCGGCACCGACGCGATCAAGCTCCTCGAGCTCGTCGACGAGGTCCTCGACATCGCCGTCACTCCCGACCGCGGCTACGCCCTGTCGATGCGCGGCGTCGCCCGCGAGACGGCCACCGCCTACGGCCTGCCGCTGCGCGACCCGGCGCTGCTCGACGTGCCCGGACCCAACTCGTACGGCTACGGCGTCAAGGTGGCCGACCCGGTCGGCTGCGACAGCTTCACCGCGCGCACCGTCGTCGGCCTCGAGCCGGAGGCCCGCTCCCCGATCTGGCTGCAGCGCCGGCTGCAGAAGGCCGGGATGCGCCCGATCTCGCTCGCCGTCGACATCACCAACTACGTGATGCTCGAGCTCGGCCAGCCGCTGCACGCCTACGACCGGTCCCGCCTCGACGGGCCGATCGGGGTGCGCCGCGCGGAGCCCGGCGAGAAGCTCACCACCCTCGACGGCACCACCCGCGTCCTCGACGCCGAGGACCTCGTCATCACCGACAACCGCGGGCCCATCGGCCTCGCGGGCGTCATGGGCGGCGCGAACACCGAGATCGCCGACGCGGCCCCCGACCCGGAGACCGGCCGGATCAACGGCACCACCGACGTCGTCATCGAGGCCGCGCACTTCGACCCGGTCGCCATCGCCCGCACCGCGCGCCGGCACAAGCTGTCCTCCGAGGCGTCCAAGCGCTTCGAGCGCGGCGTCGACCCGCAGGCCGCCGCCGCGGCCGCGCAGCGCACCGTCGACCTGCTGGTGCTCCTCGCCGGCGGTACGGCGGAGGGCGGCGTGACCCAGGTCGTCGCCCCCAGCGCCCCGCGCACCATCGCCATGCCGGCGGACCATCCCGACCGCGTCGCGGGCGTCACCTACGGCCGCGAGACCGTGGTGCGCCGCCTCCAGGAGGTCGGCTGCGACGTCTACGGGCAGGACGACCTCGTCGTCACCGTCCCCTCGTGGCGGCCCGACCTCGCCGAGCCGAACGACCTCGCCGAAGAGGTCATCCGGCTCGAGGGCTACGAGAACCTCCCCTCGACCCTGCCCACGCCGCCGTCCGGCCGCGGTCTCACCGCACGCCAGCGGCTGCACCGCCGGGTCGGCCGCGCGCTCGCCGGCGCCGGCTACGTCGAGGCGCCGAACTACCCCTTCATCGGCGAACCGGTTCTCGACCAGCTCGGCCTGGAGGCCGACGACGCCCGCCGCCGGGTCGTGAGGCTCGTCAACCCGCTCTCCGACGAGGAGCCGGCGCTGCGCACCACGCTGCTGCCCGGTCTCCTCGGCGCCCTGCGGCGCAACGACGGGCGCGGCAGCCACGACCTGGCACTCTTCGAGACCGGTCTCGTCTTCCGCCCGACCGGCGAGGAGCGGTCGGCGGTGACACCGCCGGTGAACCGCAGGCCCACCGACGAGGAGATCGCCTCGCTGAACGCGGCGCTGCCGCGCCAGCCGCGCCGTGTCGCCGTCGTCCTCGCGGGCGCCCGCGAGCAGGACGGCTGGTGGGGCAAGGGCCGCCCGGCCGACTGGGCCGACGCGATCGAGGCCGGCCGGCTCGTCGCCCGCGAGGCGGGCGTCGAGCTGACGATCCGCGCCGACCAGCACGCGCCGTGGCACCCCGGCCGCTGCGCCGCGCTGTACGTGACGGTGGACGGCGAGGAGACCCTCGTCGGCCACGCGGGCGAACTGCACCCGCGCGTCGTCAAGGCACTGCACCTGCCGGACCGCACCTGCGCGATGGAGCTGGAGCTCGACGTGCTGGAGCAGGCGTCGACCGGCGTCGTCCAGGCCCCGCGGATCTCCACCTTCCCGGTGGCCACGCAGGACGTCGCGCTCGTCGTCGCGAACGACGTTCCCACGGCCGACGTCGAATCCGCGCTGCGCGAGGGGGCGGGCCAACTGCTGGAGTCCATCCGGCTGTTCGACGTCTTCACGGGCGAGCAGATCGGCGAGGGCCGCAAGTCGCTCGCGTACGCGCTGCGCTTCCGCGCGGCGGACCGCACGCTGACCGTCGACGAGGCGTCGGCCGCACGGGACGCGGCGGTGTCGCTGGCGACGGAGCGCACGGGAGCGGTGTTGCGGGGCGCGTGAGCTGTACCGCGTGTTGTGGAAGGGCCCGCCCGGAGCGATCCGGGCGGGCCCTTCCGCGTGGCGGGGGGGCCTGCGGCGGGCCCTGCCGGCTTCCCGCTCGGCCGGCCGTTGACGTCGATCGCGTGGCCGGGGACGCGGTGCGTGTGGCCTCCGGCGGACCGCGCCGGCAGGGGTGAGAGCACACCCGGCCGTGCAGCGCCCCGGACAGGGCGGGCGGCGGTGGGGTCTCGCGGAGACCGACGATCGCGTCGTTCAGCCGGACTGTTCGTCCGGGCCGCTCCAGTCGAAGGGGAAGTGCTTGCTCGACTTCCCCGAGCGCTCCCAGGTGAAGCCGTAGGCGTCGGCGCGGTCGGTGGTGGCCCGTCCCCAGGTCGCGACCTGGCCGGGCCCTACCTCGGCGCCGGGTGCGTTGTGCACCTGTACGCGTGCGCCCTCCGGAGTGGTCGGCCCGGTCAGCGCCTCGGCACGCGCCGATACCCGCCCGGGGATCTCCGCGCGCCAGGCGCCCAGGCCCTCGTCGATCTCGATCCGGATGGGAGCGAACTCCATGCCCCGCATCTCGGGTCCGAACATCTCACCGAACTCCGCGGGCCATCCGCCCGCCTCACCGCCGAAGATGTTCTGAAGGGCGGAGCGCTGCCGTTCGTCGGCGCGCTCGTCGAAGAACACCGCGGCGTACGCGTCGGTGTGCTCGCGGGCCCATGCGTTGCCGACGAAGGAGCCGAGCATCAGCACGTTGAGATCGTCCAGCCGCACGTTGCCGAAGGTGCCTTCCCGGATGTGCCAGGCCAGCACGCCCTCGCAGTCGCCGTAGGTGGGGGGCTGGGCGAATGTGCAGGGGCACGGAATGGCGCACTTGCACACGTCGAACCAGTCGCCGGTCAGGTGCCAGCGTGTACCGGTGGTGGCCTGCTCAGTCATCTCGCTTCCCTCCTGACGAGCCCGTACGAACTCACTGGGAGTGGCGAGACCGGGTGTCCCGAGCCCGCTCTCAGGATCGGGAAGCGGCCTCCCTTCCAGAGTGCGCCTTACCGGCCCAGAAGGAAACGGCTACATCGCGGGCTCGGACATCCGGAGGCCGGGCAGCAGCCATTCCTGGAAGGGTGCGAGTGCGGCCAGGACCAGGAAGGTGATGCCGACCGCCCAGGTGAGCCATGGGCCCCACCGCCACAGCTTCTCCAGGAAAATCACCGCCGCCAGGGCGGCCATGGCCGCCACGTTCATCACGCCGAGCGGGAGGAGGACAATCATCAGGCCCCAGCAGCAGCCCACACAGTAGAGCCCGTGATGTGCCCCCACGCGCAGATCGCGGGCCCACGGCCGGAAGCGCGCGTACCGGACGAGGTGCGACAGCGGATTGCGGCAATGCAGCAGACATACGCGCTTCAGCGGCCCGAACTGGTACAGCCCCGCGAGCAGGAACGCGGCGGCGCCCAGCCAGCGACCTGCCTCGGGACTGCCGTCCACCAGCCTCGCAGTCGCTGCCAATGCCCCGTACGCGACCAGCCCGAATGCCGTCCAGGCGATCAGATAGCCCCCGGCGAACTGGGCAATCCGAGCGGCGCGGGCGGCGCCGGCCGACTGCCGGCCGATCGCCCGCGCCCAGGTGATCGCCACCGGCGCCATGGACGGGAACATCATGGCGACCATCATGATCACCCACAGCAGCAGGAAGAGCGGCAGCGCCAGACCCATGGTTCCCGGCTCCATGGCCATGTCGTGGGACTGGGCGACAGTGAGTACCCATGCCGACCCGGCGAGCAGGACCATGAGGATCCAGGCGGCAGCGAGATCACGCCGCGGCAGGAGGTTGCCCGACTGTGCCAGCGAGGGACCTGCAATGCGGTTGTGCAGCATGGAAATCCTCCCAGGGGCCGTCCGCCGCCCCGCTGCGACCGCCCGGCGATTTCGCCACGGGCTCCGGACTGCCGCATCGACAGCTGTCGGCCGCGAGATGACGCGCCGGCACGACTCCTCCAGCACAGCACAGAAACATGCGCCGGAGAAGCCGGGCCGGATCCGGATGACCGCCTCCACCCTGCCACCCCCTACCCGCCCCGCCACGCGAAACGGCGCGGGCCGGAGGGGGAAGCCGGTCCGCGCCGTGCGAGGGGCGGGCCGGAAGGGTCCGATGGACCGGCCGGGCCGCCCGCGGCCTGGCGTCGCCCGCCCTGCCGCGGAGTGTCGGGCAGATCAGCAGGACGGACGACGCAATCGGGGCCGCCGCACTGTACGAGGGGGAGCCGGCGGCCCGGCCGCCTCTTTGAGAGGCAGTTCAGTCAACCGGCTCCGGCCGCACACCGGGAGCGCACGCAAGCCGTGGAAAAGCGCACTTGTTTCACACCCCGTGCGAAACGGTCTCCACTACCCTGAGCGGACGCAAGTCACCGGAGGTGGCCGTGCAGCCGAACACCCTTCTCGACGCCCTGCTCGAAGAGGCGGGCTTCTCCCACGCGGGCCTCGCCGCCCGTGTCAACCGGGCAGGCTCGGCCATGGGGCTGTCGCTGCGCTACGAACACACCGCGGTGGCACGGTGGTTGAAGGGCCAGCGGCCCCGCGGCCGGGTTCCTGATCTGATCTGCGAGGTGCTCGCGGAGCGGCTGCGGCGCACGGTCACGCTCGACGACGTCGGGCTCGGCGTACCGGACGGGCCCGCCTCGCCCCGGGGTTCGTCGCTGTCCGGGTTCGTGGAGCGGGCCACCGCCCTGTGGCGCTTCGACGCCCAGCAGCGGCCCCAGGACGCCGGTGCGCCCGCGGTCACCGGCACTCCCGCGGTGATGCCGGTGTGGGAGTGGGAGAACCCGCCGGAGGACTCGGACGTCTCACGCGAGGGGCATACCCGCGTCGACATGGCCGACATACAGATGCTCAGATCCGCCCGTGCGCACTACGAGTTGATGTACCGGCGGGCCGGCGGCATCGCGACCCGCTCGCGTGTCGTCGGCTTCCTCCACGCGGAGACGGCGCCGCTTCTGCGCGGCTCGTACAGCGACGCTCTCGGCCGGCAACTGCACCGCGCCGCAGGTGGCTTGGTGGCGGTGGCCGGCATCTGCGCCTACGACTCCGACGCACAGGGCCCGGCCCAGCGCTATTTCCATCAAGCGCTGCGGCTGGCCAAGGCGAGCGGTGACCGGGGGCTCGGCGCGTACGTTATCGCGCTACTGGTCAACCAGTCGCTGTTCATGTCGGAGCACCGGCAGGCGGTCGCCTTCGCGGAGGCGGCGCTGCGGACGGCGGGGCGGCAGATCACCCCGGCGCTGGCGGCCGACCTGTACGCGATGCAGGCCAAGGCGTACGCGCACTTGGGGGACGGCCCGAGCGCGCGGCGCTGTATCGGGCGTGCCGAGTCGGAGGCCGAGCGGATCCGTCCCGGTCATGAGCCGGACGAGACCGGTTACGTCCAGCCGGGTCTGGTCAACGTCCAGGTGGCGGAGGCGCTGCTCGGTCTCGGTGAGCTGGCGGCGGCGAGGGAGCACGCGGCTGCCGCCGTCGGCACGCCGGCGCACGACCGCGGCCGGGTGCACCGGCTCGCGATGCTCAGTCAGATCGAGCTGCGTCAGGGCGAGGTGGACCGCGCGGCGCGGACGGCGGCGGAGATGGTGGAACGCGCCCGGGGGATGGAGTCGCAGCGGCTGAGGGACCGGATGCGGGCGGTGCGGGAGCATCTGGCGGCGAGCGGCTGCGCCGGTGCGGAGGAGGCCGCCGAACTCATCGATGGTGCGCTCCGCGTTCCCCTCTGACCGAGCTCCTGCTGCCATGTTGGCCATCTACTTGTCGGAAGGTGGCAGAAACGTGCAGTGGACGAACTTGAGCGAACAAACTGTGTACGAGAACCGGTGGTTCAGGGTCAACCTCGCGGATGTCGAGCTGCCCGACGGCCGGCACCTGGACCATTTCCTCATCCGTCTCCGCCCTGTCGCCGTCGCGACCGTGGTCAACGACGCCAACGAGGTGCTGATGCTGTGGCGGCACCGTTTCATCACCGACAGCTGGGGCTGGGAGCTCGCAGCGGGCGTCGTCGAGGACGGCGAGGACGTGGCGGCAGCGGCGGCCAGGGAAATGGAGGAGGAGACCGGCTGGCGGCCCGGGCCCCTCCAGCACCTGATGACCGTGGAGCCGTCCAACGGCCTCACCGACGCCCGCCACCACCTCTACTGGGCCGAGGACGCCGCCTACACGGGGTACCCGGAGGACGACTTCGAGTCCTCGCGCCGCGAGTGGATACCGCTGAAGCTGGTGCCCGACATGATCGCCCGGGGCGAGGTCCCGGCCGCCGCGATGGCGGCCGGGCTGCTGATGCTGCACCACCTGCGGCTCGGCTGAGGCCGGGCCGGCTCGGCGGCGGGGCTCAGTAGGTGTAGAAACCCGAGCCCGTCTTGCGGCCGAGCCGGCCCGCGTCCACCATCCGCTGGAGCAGCGGGGGAGCGGCGTACAGCGGCTCCTTGTACTCCGCGTACATGCTGTCGGCGACCGAGGCCACGGTGTCCAGGCCGATCAGGTCGGACAGCTTCAGCGGGCCCATGGGGTGGGCGCAGCCCATCTCCATACCGTTGTCGATGTCCTCGCGCGACGCGATGCCCGACTCGAACATCCGGATCGCCGAGAGGAGGTACGGGATGAGCAGCGCGTTGACCACGAAGCCCGAGCGGTCCTGGGCGCGGATCGGGTGCTTGTCCAGCACCTGCTGCACCACGGCCTCAGAGCGCTTGATGGTCTCCTCGGAGGTGGTCAGCGCCGGGATCAGCTCGACGAGCCTCTGCACCGGGGCCGGATTGAAGAAGTGGATGCCGATGACCTGGTCCGGACGCGAGGTCGCGACGGCCAGCTTCACCAGCGGGATCGAGGAGGTGTTGGAGGCGAGGATCGCGTCCTGACGCGTCACCACCTGGTCCAGCACCTGGAAGATCTCCGTCTTGACCTGCTCGTTCTCCACCACGGCCTCGATGACGAGGTCGCGGTCGGCGAACTCCCCGAGGTCGGTCGTGAAGCTCAGCCTCTCCAGGGTGGCGTCCCGCTCCTCGTCCGTGATCTTGCCGCGTTCGGCGGCCTTGGACAGGGAGTTGAACAACCGGGTGCGACCGATCTCCAGGGCCTCGCCCGTGGTCTCGGCCACCTTCACCTCGAGGCCGCTGCGGGCGCACACCTCCGCGATGCCCGCGCCCATCTGGCCGCAACCCACCACTCCGACGCGTGCAATGTCGGCCATTGAGTCCGTCACCTCGTGCCTTTCGCTGATCTTTCGGCCGGCAGGTCCCCCGTATGGTTCCGGCGCCCGCCCGACGCCCCGACGTTACTCCGAATGCGTGGGTGGCCGAGCGCCCGGGGCGGGCATGCTCTGCGGATACGACGGCGGACACCGAGCCCGACAGGGGTGTAAATATGGGGCGAATCGGCAGAAGAGGGTTCGTGGTGACGGCGGCGGGCGCGCTCGCCGCGTTGGCGACGGCCGGTGACGCGGCGGCCCGCGTCCCGTCCGAGGAGGCGTCCCGTGGACGGGGACGCGGCCGCCGGACCGGGCGCGAGTTCCGTGGGATGTGGCTCGCCACCGTGGGCAACCGCGACTGGCCCTCCCGCCCCGGACTCACGGCCGACCGGCAGCGCGCGGAGCTCCTCGCCTACTTCGACACCGCCGTGGAGCGCCGGCTGAACGCCGTGGTCCTCCAGGTGCGGCCCACGGCGGACGCGCTGTGGCCGTCGCCGCACGAGCCCTGGAGCCAGTACCTGACCGGGGTCCAGGGCCAGGACCCGGGCTGGGACCCGCTCCGCACGGCCGTGCGGGAGGCCCATCGGCGGGGGCTGGAGCTGCACGCCTGGTTCAATCCGTACCGGGTGGCCACTCACACCGACCCCTCCCGGCTCGTCGAGACCCATCCCGCCCGGCTGCACCCGGACTGGATCATCGCGTACGGCGGGAAGCTCTACTACGACCCGGGCATCCCGGAGGTCCGGCGCTTCGTCGAGGACGCGATGATGGACGCGGTGGTCCGTTACGACATCGACGCCGTCCACTTCGACGACTACTTCTACCCGTATCCGGTCCCCGACCAGGTCTTCGACGACGACGCGACCTTCGCCCGGTACGGCGACGGCTTCCCCGACAAGGCCGCCTGGCGGCGCGACAACATCAACCGGCTGGTGCTGGAGATGGCGGCCCGGATCAAGGCCGCGAAGAAGCACGTCCGCTTCGGGATCAGCCCCTTCGGCGTGTGGCGCAACGCCACCACGGACCCGTTGGGTTCCCGTACGGCAGCCGGCGTGCAGACCTACGACGACCTGCACGCGGACACCCGCCGCTGGGTCAAGGAGGGCTGGATCGACTACGTCGTCCCCCAGGTCTACTGGAACATGGGCTTCCCGCCCGCGGACTACGAGGCGCTCGTGCCCTGGTGGGCGGAGGTCGCGGACGGCACCGGCGTCGACCTCTTCATCGGGGAGGCCCTGTACAAGGTGGGTGTGGCGGGGCAGCCGGAAGCCTGGCACGACCCGACCGAGCTCTCGCGGCATCTGACCTACGCGAAGAGGTACCCGGCGGTCGGCGGTCACTGTTACTTCTCGGCGATGGAGGTCGTGGCGGACCCGATCGGGGCGATGACCAGGGTGGTGGCCGACCACTACCCGACCAGGGTCCGGCCGCCGGCCTGACGCGCGGGACGGCGTCAGGTCTTCTCGTGGTGCCTGACGACGGTGTCAGGTCCGGGGGACATCAGCGCTTCGTGCCCGTCCTCGAAGCGGACGCGGAACGGCGGATTGCCTTCGGACCCCAGCACCTCGACGACTTCGGCGACCTTGTCGTGCTGTCCCACGGTCCTGCCGTGCACCAGCAGCGTGTCGCCCACGTTCGCTTGCATCGCGACTGACCTCCTCGGAGCGGCTCGATCTATGGATTTGTCCGTTTCATCGAGTCTACGGCCGGGGGAGTCCGCCGCGCCTCAGATGCGCCTCAGGATCGCCTCAGGTACGGGAGCGCTGTGTCACGGCGATGCACACCAGCACGGCCACGGCGGCGAGCGGCGCCGCGGGGGAGAGCTCCTCACCGAGCAGCAGCACCGACCAGACGAGCGTCAGCAGCGGCTGGGCCAGCTGGAGCTGACTGGCCCTGGCGATGCCGATGCCGGCCATGCCCCGGTACCAGACGTACAGCCCGAAGAACGTGGATCCGGCGGCCACCCAGACCAGCCCGATCACACCGCGCACACCGAGGTGGACCGGCTCGAACGCCAGGGCCACGGCGGAACCGGCGACGGCGAACGGCAGACAGAGGATCAGGGCCCAGCCGATCACCTGCCAGCCCGGCATCTGCCGTGCGAGCCGGCCGCCCTCCGTGTAGCCCGCCGCGCAGACCAGCAGCGCGCCGAAGAGATACAGGTCGCCGGTGTGCAGGGCGCCGCCGCTCTGCTGCACCGTGAACGCGATCACGACCGCGGCGCCCGCGAGCGCCGCGGCCCAGAACGTACGGGACGGCCGGCGGCCCGTACGCAGGGCGGCGAACGCGGCCGTGGTCAGGGGCAGCAGACCGACCACCACGGCGGCGTGCGAGGAGGTCGACGTCTGCAGCGCGAGCGTCGTCAGCAGCGGGAATCCCACGACCACGCCGGCGGCGACCGTCGCCAGAGAGGCCCAGTGGCCGCGGGCGGGCAGTGGGACGCGGAGCGCCAGCAGGAACGTGCCCGCGATGGTCGCGGCGAGAGCGCTGCGCACGGCCACCAGCGACCAGGGCCCGAAGCTCTCGAGCCCCCAGACCGTGGACGGAAACGTCAGGGAGAAGGCGACCACGCCCAGCGCGGCGAGAAGTGTGCCGCTGCTGACCGCTATCGAGGTGGTGTCAGTAGCGCTATCCTGTGCTGTCATGCAAGAGCGTAGCAGTGTGGCCGAACTGGCGCAGTCTCTGAAAGCGGAGCTCGACCGCTACCCGATGGGTGGAAAGCTGCCGTCGAGCCGTGCCCTCGTCGAGCGTTTCCGGGTGTCCCCGGTGACCGTCTCCCGCGCTCTCGCGCAGCTCGCCGCGGAAGGCCTCGTCGTCACCCGGCCCGGCGCCGGTGCGTACCGGGCCGAGCCGCGGTCCGAAGCGCGTCCCGCGGGCGACACCTCCTGGCAGGAGGTGGCCCTCAGCGCCGACTCCGCGGCCGAGATCGTGCCGCGCGCCGTCGACGCCTCCGGCGTGCTCGTCACGCTCGCCGCCCCGCCGCCGGGCGTCGTCGAGTTCAACGGCGGCTACCTGCACCCGGGCCTCCAGCCGGAGAGCGCCATGGCCGCCGCGCTGGCCCGGGCCGGCCGGCGTCCCGGAGCATGGGGCCGTCCGCCCACCGACGGGCTCCCCGAACTGCGGGAATGGTTCGCCCGCGGTCTCGGAGGCTCCGTCACCGCCGCCGACGTACTGGTCACCGCGGGCGGCCAGTCCGCGCTGACGACCGCGTTGCGGGCGCTCGCACCGCCCGGCGCGCCCGTCCTCGTCGAGTCGCCCACCTACCCGGGCATGCTCGCCATCGCCCGTGCCGCCGGCCTGCGGCCCGTCCCCGTCCCGCTGGACACCGAAGGTGTCCGGCCCGAGCTGCTCACCGCCGCCTTCCGCGCCACCGGCGCGCGGGTCTTCGTCTGCCAGCCGCTCTTCCAGAACCCGACCGGCGCGGTACTGGCGCCCGAGCGGCGCAGCGCCGTCCTGCGTATCGCGCGGGAGGCCGGGGCCTTCGTCGTCGAGGACGACTTCGCCCGCCGGCTCGTGCATGAGGACGCGGGACCACTGCCGCCTCCGCTGGTCGCCGACGACCAGGACGGAGTCGTCGTCCATGTGAGCTCGCTGACCAAGGCGACCTCGCCCAGCCTGCGGGTGGGGTTGCTCGCCGCCCGTGGCCCGGTCCTCGAACGGCTCCGCGCCATCCATGTCGTCGACAGCTTCTTCGTCCCCCGCCCCCTCCAGGAAGCGGCCCTGGAGCTGGTGGGCGCGCCCGCGTGGAGCCGGCATCTGCGCGGCGTGGCCGCCGCACTGAAGAGCCGCCGGGACACCATGACCGCCGCGCTGCGGCTCCAGGTGCCCGAACTGGCTCTTCCTCACATCCCCTCCGGCGGCTACCACTTGTGGCTGCGGCTGCCGGAGGGCAGCGAGGAGTCCGCCTTCGTCGCCGCCGCCCTCCGCGCGGGCGTCGCCGTGGCACCGGGTCGTCCCTACTTCTCCGCCGAACCCCCCGGCGGACACGTCCGGGTGAGCTTCGCGGGCGTCGCCGGGGCGGCCGAGGTCGCCGAGGGCGTGCGCAGACTGCGTACCGCGTGCGACGAAGTGCTGCGCTGAGCCCGTCGTACGGCCGGGGACGTCCTCCACTCGCGGGGCGTTCCTCCATCGGCGTGCGAGTCCCTCTCCGTGGGCGGCCGTGCCGGCCGTGAGCCGGACGATCTTCACGGTCCGGCCGCCCGACCCCTCGGCTGCCCCCGGCGCTGACACGCGCGACAGACGCGGAGGGTGACCGGGGAACGTCCGGTGCTCGCCCCGCTGTGCCCGCCTACGGGAAACCCTTGACCTGCGAGGCTCCGGCCAGCACCATCACGCCATGAGTGTCCGGGTCACACTGATCGCCGCCGCGCGCACGTCGTCGCTGCTCACCGAGCGCTTCGACGACGACCGGCCGCTCGACCAGGCGGGCTGGCACGAAGTGCAGCTCGCCGCCCACGCACTCGTGCCGCTCAGCGCCGCGGAGCTGCGCTACTGCTCGCCGACGCCGCGCAGCCGCGCGACCGGGGAGGCCCTGGGCTTCGCGCCGCTGGCACAGCCCGCGCTGCGCGACTGCGACATGGGCCGTTGGCGCGGCTACACCCTCGCGGAGGTCACCGCCAGGGAACCCGCCGCCGTCGACGCGTGGCTCTGCGACCCGCGCAGCGCGCCGCACGGCGGGGAGCCGCTGCTCGCGTTCATCTCCCGCATAGGGGGCTGGCTGGACACCCGCCCGGCGGACGACGGAGGCTCGATCGTCGCCGTCGCGGAGCCCGCAGTCGTACGGGCCGCGTTCGTGTACGCGCTGCGGGCCCACCCCTCGATGTACTGGAACGTGGACGTCCGACCGCTGTCGACGGTGACCCTGACCGGTGTGCCCGGCCGCTGGAACCTGCGCCTGGAGACGGTTGCCTGAAGGTACGGCGCGACCCGCCGGGGCCGGACGCCGCGTTCCCTGCGTCTACCGCGGCCTCTGCGGCTTCCACGGTTTCGGGGCGGAGGCCGGCCGGTCGAGCGGCACGAAGCCCTCGCGGTCGGGCACGGTCCGGTAGCCGTTCTTGAGGGCGCTCCTCAGTCCGAACTGGTCCACGGCGGCGCTCCGGGCCGTCGCGGACGGCGGGGCACCATGGGGGCGGCTGTCGGGCCGGCCGTAGAGGCTCACACTGCGCCGGCGGTCCGGCCGACCGCCGGCTTGCCGGTTCGCTACGAGCTGCGGCGAGGCTTGCCGCGCCTGCTGCCCTTCGCGCCGGCGGAGCCGCTCCGCGGCCGCTTCCCGGCAGCACTGCCCGCGGCCTTGCCCGCCGCCCGGCCGCCCGAGGACTTTCCGCCCGACGACTTACCGGACGTCTTTCCGCCCGACGTCTTCGCGCCGGTCGCCTTCCGCCGTCCGTCACCCGCTTCGGGACGCTTACCCTTCGGCTGTTCCTGGGCCTGGCGCCCGCGTGTGCTGTTGACGGTCCGGCCACGGACGATGCCGATGAACTGCTCCACGAGATCGGTGGTCGCGTCCTGCGGCCAGGACAGAGCGACGTCCGACACCGGGGCGTCGGAGACCGGCCGGTAGGTGAGGTCCTTGCGGTGGTGCAGCCGTGCCAGCGACTGCGGCACGACGAGCACTCCCACTCCCGCCGCCACCAGTTCGACGGCGTCCGCCGTCGAAGCGGGACGCTCGATCGCGGGCAGCCCCGGCCGCTGCTCCCATTCGAGGGTGTCGTCGAGAGGGTGCAGGACGATGTCGTCGGCGAGGTCCTCGGCGGTCACCTCGTCGACGGCGGCCACGGCGTGGTCCTTCGGGACCAGCACCACCGTGGTCTCGGTGTAGAGGGGGATCGCGCTGAGATCGGACCGGTCGATCGGTGACCGTACGAAACCGGCGTCGGCGTCGCCGCTTCGCAGCATCCCGGGAGCTTCGGCCGCGGAGACCGCGACGAGGGTCAGCGGGACGTCCGGGAGCCGCTCGTGCCAGATCCGTACCCACTTGGTCGGCGTCACGCCGGGGACGTACGCGAGCCGGAACGAAGGGGATGTGTCGGAGCCTGTCACTCCGCCAGGTTACCGGTCGTGGTCAGAGGCATCGAACACCTCTCGATACCCTTGGCACCATGACGTCGCACCAGACCACCCAGACGATGAAGCCCGCAACCGCGGCGAAGAAGCTGGGTGTGTACCTCCCGGCCACACCCACCGAGTTCCAGGAGGGTGTCGTCTCGCGCAACGAGCTCAATGCTCTGCAGGCCGACCCGCCCCAGTGGCTGCTGGACCTGCGCCGCGACGGACCGCACCCCCGGCCGGTGGTCGCCGCGAAGCTGGGCGTCTCCATCGCCGGTCTCGCGCGCGGCGGAGTCACCGAGGCCCTGACCACGGAGCAGATCGACGAGCTGAAGCGGGAGCTTCCGGACTGGCTCCGGCAGGAGCGCGCCACCCAGGCCGAGGTCCGCAAGGAAGCCGCCCGCATCAAGGAGAAGAACGCGGCCCGAGGCGAGAAGCCCGGCGAGGCACGTTCCTGACCTTTCGCCCTGAGCGGCGGGGATACCACTTACTGCCGCATCGGCGGTTCCATCAGGACGGAGGGCTCTGCGCCGGTCGCCGATCCCGGCGGGGTGTCCGTCGCCGAGGCCGAGCCGGAGGGGCGCGCCTGGTGCAGCCGGCCACTGGCCGACGTCGAAATCCGCGAGCCATTCGGTAGCGGTCCGTGCAGGATGCCTTCCGTGAACCATGTCCTGTGCGGGCTCGCTGCCAACGCGGCCCTGCCGTCCGAACTGCTCGACCGGCTGATCGCGGTCGCGGACGCGGACATTGCCGCAGACCTCGCGCGCCGCGCGGATCTCAGCCCTGCGCAGGCGGTGGCTTTGGCCTCGCGCGACGAGGACAGCGCGGTGGGGCTTGTTCACGCGGGCCGGCTGACCGCCGCCGACATCGATCCGGTGGCACAGCCGCAGGCCGCTCTCGCCCTGCTCGACGAGGTGGTCCATAGCCCGGAGTGGGCGCGCCTCTTTGCAACGGACCAGGACGCCGAGCGCCGGGAGAAACTGGCAACCTGCCCCGGCCTCCCGTCCGATGTGGTGGAGACGCTCGCCGCGGACCCGGACGTACGAGTCGTCGTGGAACTCGCGTCGTGGACCACGCCGGACGTGGCCGCCAGGCTTGCGACGCATCCCCATGCCGAGGTCCGCCGCGCCGTGGCGGCCAACGAGGCCACGCACCCGGCCGTACTGGCGGCATTGATCACGGGTGAGGGGTTGCCTCCCGCGCAGCGGTGCCTGGTCTGCGACCGTGAAGAGACGCCGTTCGTGCACGACCCGCAATGCCCGCGCCCCGACTGCGATCTGCTGCCGGGCGCCTCCTGCGACGGCTCCCACGAGTCCACCACGCACAACATCCGGCAGGCGGCACTCCGGAACCCGGCCACACCCACCGAAGCCGTCGTCGGCTTCGCGGACCATCCCTCGATGCTGCTGCGCTGGGCACTCGCTGCCCGCCCCGATCTGCCTCTGGAGGCGTGCGAACGGCTTGCCGTGGACCCCGTTGCCGGTGTCCGGGCCGATCTCGCCGAGAATCCCGCGATCGGCGAAGCCCTGATCCGCGTGCTGGCGGGCGACCGTGACCCCGATGTCCGACGCAGGCTCGCACACAACCCTCGCGTGCCTCTCTACGTACTCACCCGCCTTGTCGGCACTGCCAAGATCGGCGCCACTGTGCTGCCGCGCATCGCCGCCGCCTCACCCGGCGAGGTCGAAGAACTGGCCCAGTCCCCGAACCCTGCCGCGCGGATGCTCGTGGCCCGACGACGGGATCTGCCGGCCGGGATTCGTGACGCGCTCGCCACCGACCCGGACGCGAAGGTGGTCAGGTCCGTCGCCGCGCATCCAGGCCTCTCCGAAACGCAGTTGCGCGCCATGGTCGAACGGCACGGAGCCCAGGTGGTCGCCGAGGCGGCTGCCAACCCGGAGGCGCCTCCCGCACTGCTGGAGGACCTGGCCCGGCACGAACCACCGGTGCGGAAGGTCTTCCGCGAGGTCGCGCGACATCGCAACGCGACGGCTGCGGCGTTGCTCGCCTGCATGGCCGACGAACGCGCGAGGCCTGTGGCCGCCGGGCATCCGGCACTCCCGCCGCAGGTCATCGTGGAGCTGCTCGCCGACGACGACTGGCAGGTGGCTGAAGCGGCGGCGGCCAACCCGTCGCTGCCGCTCGCCGTGATGTCGGATCTGGTGCCCTAGCGGTACGTGCGCCGGTTCTTCATTGGGTGCCGGGCGCGGCCGGGAGGTCGAGGACGGTGAGGAAGGCGGTCGCCGCGGGCGTGCGGCCGACGCGGTTCCAGACGACGTATTCGACGCGGGCCGGCGCGTCGGTGACCTCGATGGTGGTCACGCCGGTGAGCTGGGGCACGTAGGCGGCGGGGAGCATGGCGATGCCGAGGCCCTGCCCGACCAGTCGGGCCATGAAGTCCGCGGTGGTCACTTCGAAGGCGACGTCGCGGCTGAGACCGGCGGCCGCGAAGGCCTGGTCGGACTGGATCCGCCCGGCTGTCCCGGCCGGAAGGTCCACGAACACCTCGGAAGAGAGCCTGCGAAGGTCGACCGTCGGTTCGTCGGCGAGTGGATGATCCGGCGCGACCACGGCGACGAGCCGGTCACGGGCGAGTTCGTGGGCGGCGACGCCCTGCGGCCGTGCTGTGGTCGGCAGCCCGAGGAAAGCCACGTCGATGACCCCTTGCTCGACCTGCTTGGCCAGGTCCTCGCTCGCGCCCACGCGAAGCGCGATGCGTACGTGTGGGTACTGCCGCCGGAAGTCGTGCAGCGCGGCGGGGACATCGACCGCGGCGACGGTGGGGATCAGGCCCACGGCGAGCCGTCCGCGTACCTCGCCGACAGCTGCGGCCACTTCGGCGGCCGCGCGCTCGGCGGCGTCCAGGCACTGACGGGCGGCGGGGAGGAACGCCGCGCCGGCCGGTGTCAGCCGCACCCGGCGGCTGGTGCGCTCGAAGAGCCTCGCGCCGAGTTCCTGTTCCAGGCGCGCGATCTGATGGCTGAGGGCGGACTGGACCACGTGACACCGTTCGGCGGCGCGGGTGAAGCTGTTCGTCTCGGCGACGGCGATGACGTAGCGCATCTGCTGGAGCTCCATCGATCCATCGTGGATCGAGATCGGTGAGGTGACAAGCATGTGTTGGACTCATTGATCGCGCCGGGGCGAGACTGCGGGCATGACAAGTCCAGGAGCACAGACGGTTCTCGACCGAGCCGGTAGCGGTGTCTCCTCCGGTCGGCTGCCGCGCGCCGTCCTGACGGCGCTCGCTCCTTTGGCCTGGGGCACGACCTACGTCGTCACCACCGAGCTTCTCCCGCCGGGACACCCTCTGTTCGCGGGACTCCTGCGTGCGTTGCCCGCCGGGCTGATCGCGCTGGCGATCACCCGGACGCTGCCGCGTGGAGCGTGGTGGTGGAAGGCCGCGGTGCTCGGCGTGCTGAACATCGGATTGTTCTTCCCGCTTCTGTTCATCGCGGCCGAACGCCTGCCGGGAGGCGTCGCCGCCACCTTGGCGGCGGCTCAGCCGCTCGTCGTCGCCGTCCTTGCCGTGCCGGTCCTCCGCGAGGGACTGTCCGCGTGGCGCCTCTTGTGGGGTGCGACCGGGGTCGCCGGCGTCGGCCTGGTGGTGATCGGGCCGAACGCGGCGTTCGACACCGTCGGGGTCGTGGCGGGCCTGGCGAGCGCGGCCACGATGGCGCTCGGGGTGACGCTCACCAAGCGCTGGGGACGCCCTGCCGAGGCCGGTCCCACCGCCTTCGCCGGCTGGCAGCTCACCGCGGGCGGCCTGTTCCTGGTGCCCGTCACCTTCCTCGCCGAGGGGGCACCTCCTCACATCGACCTGACCGCCGCCCTCGGCTACCTCTGGCTCGGTCTGGTCGGCGGTCTGGCCGCCTATGTCCTGTGGTTCCGCGGCATCACGACGCTGCCCGTCACCTCCGTCGCGGTGCTCGTCCTGCTCTCGCCGCTGGTCGCCGCGGTCCTCGGCGCCGTCCTGCTCGGCGAGACGTTCGGGCCGGTCCAACTCGTGGGGTTCGGCCTCTCGCTCGCCGCGATCGTCGCGGGACAGCTTCCCGCCCCCGCCCGCCCGACCGGGCAGCCCTGAGGCACCCGTAGAAAAGAGCTTCGTCGTGAAAAGCCGGTCCGGGCATGATTCCGACCGTGCATGCGAACTTGGCCCAGGGCGGGCGCGGACGGTACCGGCTGACGGAGACGGAGCACGGTCACGTCTGGGGTGTCTGCGCCGCAGTGGAGGGACTCTTCGGGGAGCCCCGGCGCGGGACGTACGAACTGTTCGGCTGGGTCCCGGAAGGCGCCGAGCTGCGCGGCTGGGTCGGCAGCCGGGTGTGGCTGGTGCCGGAGGACGGGGCACTCGACCCCTGGTTGCTCGAGGACGCGGAGAGCCTGGGGCGGCTTTCCGGGGCGGACAGCCTGGTGCTGACCGGCCTGGACGACTACGAAGGCCCGCCCGAGGGGCACAGGGGTCGCGTGCGCGTGCACGACGGCCGCCGGTGGCTCGGCTCCTGCCGCGAATTCGCCCGCGTCCTGGCGCCCGAGCCGGTGGCGCCCCCGCTCGTCCTGAGGGGCCTCGCCCGGAGTGACCAGCTGCGGGCGGCACTGGCCAAGGGCACCCGAAGGGCGCTGCTCCTGGACGAGGCCGCCCTGGAGATACAGGACGACCGGGGCGAGCCACTGACCGACCGACTGCTCCAGGCCAGAGTCAGCGCCTGGCGCCCGTCCTCCTACGGGAGGGATCTGATCGACCTGGAGCTCGACGGAGAGCACTTCACGCCCGTTCCCGAGTACGCCCGGCCCATCTGGGAGCGGTGGCTCGCCGGGCCGCCGGACACCTTGGGCGCATGGGCCGGTCTCGACACCCGGCGCCGCGGGGCCTGGCACGATCTGGTCCGGGAACGGGGCTGCCGGCGGGCCGACCCTGACCGACCAGCTGGTCACGCCTACGAACTCGACGGCCGGCACGTCACCGACGAACCGGGGCTTTACCTGGCGCTTGGCGAGGCGGTCAACGGGCCGGGCGGCTACTTCGGCGGCTGCCTCGCCGCTCTCGACGACTGCCTGCGCGGCACCTTCGGTTACACCGCCCCCGCCACCCTGCTGTGGCGGGACGCGGCGACGGCACGCGAGCACCTGTCCCAGGCCCTGACACCGGACGGCGAGCCCTACGACCTCCTCGCCGAGGTCCTGGATGTTCTGGCCGAGGGCGGCATGCACGTCACGCCGGCCTGAACCGCTGCCGAACGAGGTGCGCGGTCACCCCTTCACCTGTGACCGAGCGCCAGCGGCGAACCAGGTGGTCGAGGGCGGCCGACGGCGTCATCGACGCGACGTTCCGAGGGTCTGGTCGGCCGCCGCGAAGCAGTGCTCCGCCGGCTTCAGCACTTCGTAGAGGTGGCCGAAGTACTCCGTTTCCGCCGTTCCTGTGAGTACCGCCAGCAGGAAGGCGACGCACCCCATGTCGTGGTGCTCCCACAGTGGGCCGCGCCCCTCGTTGTAGAGCACGGTCCACTCATCGGGCTGCTGACCGGGTCGCGCCAGCCAGTACAGGAAGGCCCCCGTGCCCTCCTCGAATGCCCACGGCAGGATCCTCGCCCCCGCCTCCAGCAGGCCGGCGGGCTTCGCCTCGAACGCCCACAGGTCGGCCAGGATCTCGTCCCGTTCCGCCGTCTGCGCCTGCAGGTCGCAGTCGTCGTAGGCGGAGTCGGGGACGAGCAGCCAGATCGTGTCGTCGAAGATGCCGTCGCCGTACGTCTCGACCAGTCGCTTGTAGTCGGCGGGCAGAGCCGCGCCGAGGGCGCGCTCGGCCTGCGCCCAGTCCACAGCGGGCGGCGGATCGGCGGGCGGCGGGCAGAGACGTACCAGGGCATCGAGTGCGATCACGGAACCGACGCTACGGGACCCCCAGCCGGTGCCCGTGGGCGGGATGAGCGGGCAAGAGTGCGCAGCGGCGTCACGAGCAGGAACGCGGGCATCCTTGGCCCCGCCAGGACCGACTCACCACGCACTGCCGAGCCATGGTCAGCCTCGCCTCGCCCTCGCATGCCTCAGACACCGGCTCCCCGAGTCTCCCGACACGCCTCAGCGCAGCAGGAACTTCTCGGCCTCCTCGGCGCCCCCGTCGCTGCGGCTCTGCGTGGAGTGGCCCGCCCCCTCGACGACGACGAGTTGGGCCCTCGGGGTCACGGCGGCGAGGTCGCGTGCCCACTGCACCGGCGTCGACAGGTCCCGGTCGCCGGCCAGGAGCAGCACCGGCATGGTCAGGGTGCGGCGGGGCGCCGCGGGGTTGGGGCGCGAGGCCGGCCAGGGCAGGCAGGTCTGCGGGATGCCCTGCGCGCCCGCCGTCTCCCGCCCGAAGGGCCACACCTTCGCCGGCCTGATCCGCTGGACGGCCCGCTTCAGGGCCTGTTCCCGTCCCTCGACGGGAGCGGAGGCGTCGCCCCAGGGCCATCGTGAGTCGGCGCAGAGCGTCGCGGCGTGCAGTCCGGAGCTGAACTCCGAAGGGGGTTCTTCGGACGGCGCGGAGAACCCGGCGACGAGACCGTCGAGGCGGGTCCGGTCGCCGGCGGCGGAGGCGTGGATCGCGTTCAGGATGCCGAATCGGGGATTGTCGAGTTTCGGGTCGATGATGCTCGCGATGACGAGGAGGTTGAAGACGCCGACGCCGTTGCCGTCGCGGCGGACGACCGTCGCGAGGTCGCGTGCCGGGTCGAAGCCGCACTGCTGCTCCCGGCAGGCGGTGCGCAGCACCCGCGCGGAGTGGCCGAGGGCGTCCTCGTACAGCACGCCCGCCCCGTCGAGCGGGACGACGGAGTCGAGGACGAGCTTGCGGACCCGATGCGGATGGGTGAGGGCGTACCGGCCGGCGGTGAACGTGCCGTAGGAGACTCCGTCGAGCGTCCAGGACCTGACGCCGAGGGCGCGTCGCAGGTCTTCCAGGTCGGCCACCGTGTCGGCGGTGGTGAAGAAGTTCCGCTTCGCTCCGAGGCTTTCGGCGCAGGCGGTGACGGCGCCGGGGGTGGGGGCGACGGTGTCGCTGCTGCCCACCTCCTTCTGGAGTTCGGGGCAGTCGACTGCCGCGCCGCCGGTGCCGCGCTGGTCGATCATCACGAGCCGGTACTGGGCGAGTGCCTCGGGGAGCCGGTCGCGGATCCGCTGGACGTAGGGGACGCCCGGCTGGCCGGGGCCGCCGGTGAGGAAGAGGAGGGTTCCCCTGGGTGCGTCGGCCTTGCCGAAGACGGCGATCCGGAGCTTCAGAGTGCCCGGCACGGTTCCGGTGCGGTCGAGCGGCACCGTCAGGTCGGCGCAGGTCACGTCGGTCTGCCCGGGGCAGGGGCGCGGATCGGTGAGCTCCCGTGCCACTGACGGGCGTGCCGCCGCGGCGGACGGGGTGGAGGGGTACGGGGCGGATGCGGCGCCCGGTGCGGAGCCCACGCATGCGACGGCCGTCAGGGCGGCCGCCATGGTCGTACCGGCTCTGGTCAGGAAGGTCATCGTCGCGTTCCCCCACTCGGAAGACGGGCGCCGCGTCGCGCCGCGAGGGACGGCACGGCACCGGCCGGCTTTCCGGCCGCCGCCATCCTGTGGCCCGCCCTCCGCCGGGGCGTTGGACATTCATGCGCGATCCGCGAGGAGGCTCCGCAAGGCGCTGGGGACGTGGCCGGTATGGCTGCGGCACACACGGGTCAGATGGGCCTGGTCGGCGAATCCGTAGGCGTACGAGAGGGCGCGCAGGCTGCCTTCGCCCTCCTCCAGCGCGTGGAGGACGCCGCGGATCCGCAGTTCGTTGCGGTAGTGCGTGAGGGTCGTGCCGGTGACGGCGCGGAAGACGCGGCTGAGATGGTGCGGAGAGGCCCCTACGGTGCGGGCCAGCTCCTCCAGGGAGAGGCGGAGCCCCGGGGTGCCGGCGGCCAGGACGGCGCAGGCGTCGCGGACCAGCCGACCGTGGGCGCGGGCGGCGGCGGGGCGGGCGCCGGTGTCCGTGCGCCAGTGCCCGGCGGAGGCGGCCACGCCGTCGAGCAGGCGGTGGAGCCGGTCGGCCAGTTCGAAGTCGTCGGCCCCGCGGCGGCCGGCGGCCAGCAGGGCGCGGTGGTGCACGTCGGTGGCGCCGGTGATCGTGAAGCGCCGGGAGAGCGGCGGGCCGTCGAATCGGTCGGCGAAAAGTTCCGCGCCGACCCGGATCTCGGTGGACCGGTCGCCGGGGCCGATCGGGTGGGCGACCCGGTGTTCGTCGCCCGGCCGGGTGAGGTAGCCGCCGCTCGCGTCCACGAAGAACTCCTCGCCGGCGATCCGGCGGAGGTAGCCGCCGGACCGGGAGAGGACCACGGTGTACCCGTCGGCGTGTCCGGGCCCGACGAATCCGGCGCGGTCCTCGCAGCACAGGATGTCCTGGACGGTGATCCCGGCGGTCCTGATCCGCCCGCGCAGTGCCCCGCGCCGCTCCCGTACAACCTCGTCGTGCAGTAACTCCCGGGTGCTGCGGCTCTCTTCGCTCATATGTTTCCCCCCGTCGGGGGTCGGATCCCCCGCCGGGAGGTCGTTCACACCCGAGGGCCCGAGGCCGGCCGTGGTGCGCGAGCAACCGGAGCCAAGGGGTGGCAGCCGCCTTCGCCGCCGGGGCCTGTGCACCGACACACCGCGGCCCGCGACCTCCGCTGAAGCGCTCAGCCACATCACCCGGCCCGGCGTACTCCACCTGATTGCATAAACCTGCATTGCTGCGTATAGTCATGCCATCGATGAGGAGGATTTTCGATGACCGTACGAGCAGCAGTGGCAGGGGCGAGCGGGTACGCGGGCGGAGAGCTGCTCCGGCTGCTCCTGGCGCACCCCGACGTCGAGATCGGCGCCCTCACCGGCAACTCGAACGCCGGCCGGCCCCTCGGCACCATGCAGCCGCATCTGCTGCCGCTGGCCGACCGCGTGCTCATGCCGACCACCGCAGAGGTGCTCTCCGGGCACGACGTCGTGTTCCTCGCACTCCCGCACGGGGAGTCCGCCGCCGTCGCCGAGCAACTCGGCGACGACGTGCTGGTCATCGACATGGGGGCCGACTTCCGGCTGAAGGACGCCGCCGACTGGGAGCAGTTCTACGGCTCCGAGCACGCCGGCACCTGGCCCTACGGCCTGCCGGAACTGCCGGGCGCCCGCGCCGCGCTGGAGGGGTCCAGGCGTGTCGCGGTGCCCGGCTGCTATCCCACCGCCGTCTCGCTCGCGCTGTTCCCCGCGTACCAGGCGGGAATCGCCGAGCCGGAAGCGGTGATCACCGCCGCCACGGGGACCTCCGGCGCCGGCAAGGCGCTCAAGCCGCATCTGCTCGGCTCCGAGGTCATGGGGTCCATGAGCCCCTACGGCGTCGGCGGCGGCCACCGCCACACCCCCGAGATGATCCAGAACCTGAGCGCGGTCGCGGGGGAGCGGGTCACCGTGTCGTTCACGCCGACCCTCGCGCCCATGGCCCGCGGCATCCTCGCCACCTGCTCCGTGAAGGCGAAGCCGGGCACGACGGCGCACGACGTGCGGGCCGCGTACGAGAAGGCGCTGGCGGACGAGGAGTTCGTACACCTGCTGCCCGAGGGGCAGTGGCCCGCCACCGCGTCGGTGTACGGGTCGAACGCGGTGCAGATCCAGGTCGCGTACGACGAGAGCGCCGGCCGCGTCATCGCCATCAGCGCCATCGACAACCTCACCAAGGGCACCGCCGGCGGCGCGGTGCAGAGCATGAACATCGCCCTCGGACTCCCCGAGAGCACCGGTCTTTCCACGATTGGAGTTGCGCCGTGAGCGTGACCGCAGCGAAGGGATTCACGGCAGCGGGCATCGCCGCCGGGATCAAGGCGAACGGCAACCCGGACCTGGCCCTCGTGGTCAACACCGGGCCCCGCCGCGCCGCCGCCGGTGTCTTCACCTCCAACCGTGTCAAGGCCGCGCCCGTCCTGTGGTCCGAGCAGGTCCTCACCGGCGGTGAGGTCAGCGCGGTGGTCCTCAACTCCGGTGGCGCCAACGCCTGTACGGGCCCGAAGGGCTTCCAGGACACCCACGCCACCGCGGAGAAGGTTGCCGAGGTGCTCGGGCACAGCGCCGGCGAGGTCGCCGTCGCGTCCACCGGCCTGATCGGCGTCCTGCTTCCCATGGACAAGCTGCTCCCCGGCATCGAACAGGCCGCCGCCCAGCTCTCCGAGCACGGCGGCGAGAAGGCCGCCATCGCCATCAAGACCACGGACACCGTCCACAAGACCGCGGTCGCCCAGGGCGACGGCTGGACCGTCGGCGGCATGGCCAAGGGCGCAGGCATGCTGGCACCGGGCCTCGCCACGATGCTCGTCGTCCTCACGACCGACGCCGACCTGGAGCCCGCCACTCTGGACAAGGCACTGCGCAACGCCACCCGGCAGACCTTCGACCGGGTCGACTCCGACGGCTGCATGTCCACCAACGACACCGTGCTGCTCCTCGCCTCCGGCGCGAGCACGGTCACCCCCCGCTACGAGGAGTTCGCCGAGGCCGTACGGGCCGTCTGCGACGACCTCGGCCGGCAGTTGATCGGCGACGCGGAGGGCGCGAGCAAGGACATCAAGATCGAGGTGATCAACGCGGCCACCGAGGACGACGCCGTGGAGGTCGGCCGCTCCATCGCCCGCAACAACCTCCTCAAGTGCGCCATCCACGGCGAGGACCCCAACTGGGGCCGGGTGCTGTCCGCCATCGGCACCACCCGTGCCGCGTTCGAGCCGGACCGGCTGGGCGTCGCCATCAACGACGTCTGGGTCTGCAGGAACGGCGCGGTCGGCGAGGACCGTGACCTCGTCGACATGCGCTACCGCGAGGTCCGGATCACCGCCGACCTCGCCGCCGGCACCGAGTCCGCGGTCATCTGGACCAACGACCTCACCGCCGACTACGTCCACGAGAACAGCGCGTACAGCTCATGAGCACGACCAGGAAGCACACCGCGCTGCCCAAGGCGCAGATCCTCATCGAGGCCCTGCCGTGGCTCACCCGCCACAACGGCAAGACCGTCGTCATCAAGTTCGGCGGCAACGCCATGATCGACGAGGACCTGAAGGCGGCATTCGCCCAGGACGTCGTCTTCCTGCGCCACGCCGGCCTCAAGCCGGTCGTCGTGCACGGCGGCGGCCCGCAGATCTCCGCGGCGCTCGACCGGCACGGCCTGGTCAGCGAGTTCAAGGCCGGACTGCGGGTCACCACCCCGGAGGCGATGGACGTCGTACGGATGGTGCTCGCCGGGCAGGTCCAGCGCGAACTGGTCGGCCTGCTCAACCAGCACGGCCCGTTCGCCGTCGGCCTCACCGGCGAGGACGCCCACACCATCACCGCAACCAAGCACCAGCCGCAGATCGACGGCGAGCTCGTCGACATCGGCCGGGTCGGCGAGATCACCGAGATCGACACCGGCGCCATCACGGCGCTCCTCGCCGATGGCCGGATCCCGGTCATCTCCTCGATCGCGCGCTCACAGGACGACGGACATGTCTACAACGTCAATGCTGATACGGCGGCTGCGGCACTCGCTGCGGCGCTGGGCGCAGAGACCCTGATGGTCCTCACCGACGTCGAGGGCCTCTACGAGGACTGGCCCCACAGCGACGAGGTCATCAGCCGGCTCACCGCCACCGAGCTGGAGAAGCTGCTGCCCGAGCTGTCCAGCGGCATGGTCCCCAAGATGGAGGGCTGCCTGCACGCCGTGCGCAACGGGGTCAACACCGCCCGTGTGATCGACGGCCGTGTCCAGCACTCGATCCTGCTGGAGATCTTCACGGACGAAGGTATCGGCACCATGGTCGTGCCCGACGACGTACAGGGGGAAGCATGAGCGGCAACGGGAACGAGCAGCTCGCCCAGCGGTGGCAGGGCGTCATGTCCGACAACTACGGCACGCCGAAGCTGTCGCTGGTCCGCGGCGAGGGCTCCAAGGTCTGGGACGCGGACGGCACCGAGTACACCGACTTCGTCGGCGGCATCGCCGTCAACGCGCTCGGCCACGCGCATCCCGCCGTCGTCGAGGCCGTCACCCGCCAGATCTCCCGGCTCGGACACGTCTCCAACCTGTACGTCGCGGAGCCGCCCGTCGCCCTCGCCGAGCGGCTGCTCCAGCTCTTCGGCCGGCCGGGCAGGGTCTACTTCGCCAACTCGGGCTCCGAGGCGAACGAAGCCGCTTTCAAGATCGGCCGGCTGACGGGCCGCACACACATGGTGGCCACCACCGGAGGGTTCCACGGACGCACGATGGGCGCCCTCGCGCTCACCGGGCAGCCCGCGAAGCAGGAGCCGTTCCTGCCCCTGCCGTCGGACGTCACGCACGTCCCGTACGGCGACGTGGAAGCGCTGCGCGCCGCGGTCACCGAGGACACCGCCTTCGTGATCATCGAGCCGATCCAGGGCGAGAACGGCGTGGTCGTGCCGCCCAAGGGCTACCTCGAAGCCGCACGCGAGATCACCCGCGCCACCGGCACACTGCTCGTCCTCGACGAGGTACAGACCGGCATCGGACGCACCGGCCACTGGTTCGAACACCAGGCCCACCAAGGCGTCGAGCCCGACATCGTCACCCTGGCCAAGGGCCTCGGCGGCGGGCTGCCCATCGGCGCGACCGTCGTCTTCGGTGAGGCGGCGGAGCTGCTGAAGCCCGGCCACCACGGCACCACGTTCGGCGGGAACCCCGTCGCGTGCGCGGCCGGACTCGCCGTCCTCGACACGCTGGCCGCCGACGGAGCGCTCGACACCGTCAAGCGGCTGGGCGAGAAGCTGCGCGAGGAAATCGAGGGTCTCGGTCATCCGCTGGTCTCCCACGTCCGCGGCAGCGGCCTGCTGCTGGGTATCGTGCTCACCGGGCCCCTCGCACCGAAGGTGCAGCAGGCGGCCCAGGATGCAGGGTTCCTGGTGAACGCCCCCGCGCCCGATGTCGTACGGCTCATGCCGGCACTGACCATCGCCGACGCGGAGGTCGACGCGTTCCTCCATGCGCTGCCCGGCATCCTCGACGCCAGCACGCCGGCCACGGCGGGCAACGGGGAAGGACGATCCGGAGAATGAGACGACGATGACCGACGCGAACGGCACCGAGCACGGCGGGCCCGCCGTACCGCAGACCCGCACGGCCCGCCACCGCCGGATCGTGGACATCCTCAACCGGCAGCCGGTGCGCTCCCAGAGCCAGTTGGCGAAACTCCTCGCGGACAACGGACTGCACGTCACGCAGGCGACGCTCTCCCGCGACCTCGACGAACTGGGCGCGGTGAAGATCCGCAACACCGGCGGCGAGCTCATCTACGCGGTGCCCAGCGAGGGCGGCTTCCGCACCCCGCAGGCCCCGCTGGGCGAGTCCGCGAAGGAGGAGCGCATGCGGCGCCTCTCCGGCGAACTGCTGATCTCGGCGGAGGCGTCGGCGAACCTCGTGGTCCTGCGCACACCGCCGGGCGCGGCGCAGTTCCTCGCGTCGGCCATCGACCAGGCGGAACTGCACGATGTGCTCGGCACGATCGCGGGGGACGACACGCTGATGCTGATCAGCCGCGATCCGGCGGGTGGGCAGGCGCTGGCGGACCACATGCTGCGGTTGGCGCAGAACGACCGCTAGGCCCCTGCGGGGTCGTTTCCCCAGCCCCCTACGGCCTGGCGGCCGTGGGGGCCCCACACCGGGCTCCGCCCGGCCCGGCACCGCGCTGCGCGCGGTGGTCACGGGGGCTCGGCCCAGCCCCCCGTGCCTCACCCCTCTGCGCCCCTGGCGGGCGTGGGAGGGGCCCCACACCGCGCTCGGCCCGGGCCCGGCACCGTGCTGCGCGCGGTGGTTACGGGGGCTCGGCCCAGCCCCCCGTGCCTCACCCCTCTGCGCCCCTGGCGGGCGTGGGAGGGGCCCCACACCGGGCTCCGCCCGGGCCCCACACCGGGCTCCGCCCGGGCCCCACACCGGGCTCCGCCCGGGCCCCACACCGGGCTCCGCCCGGGCCCGGCACCGCGCTGCGCGCGGTGGGCTCCGCCCCAGCCCCCCGTGCCTCACCCCTCTGCGCCCCTGGCGGGCGTGGGAGGGTCATCTCACCGCGCTCGGCCCGGGCCCGGCACCGTGCTGCGCGCGGTGGTCACGGGGGCTCCGCCCCCGGACCCCCGCGCCTCGAACTCCCCCTACGCCCTGGCGGGCGTGGGAGGGACCTCCAGCGGGGGCTGGGAATGCCCCCGGTGGCGTAGGCCGGAGCCGCCGGCAGGGCTGGAGCCGCCGGCAGGGCTGAAGTTGCCCGGCAAGCCGGAGTGCCTTCGCCGACGGGCTGAAGTGCCGCGCAGGGCATTTCGGCCCATCCGGCGTTGGAGGGCACCGCGCGAAGCGCGGTACGGGGTCCGGGGCTTGCCCCGCCACGCGGCGGAGCCGCATCGGTGCAGCGGAGGGGCGGGGCAGGGGAGCGGCCCGCCGCAGGCGCCACGCACACGCACCCGCAGCCGACGCCCCCCGCTCAGTCCGTGCGGGCCGGCAGTGGCAGCGGCAGGGCCGGGAGGCCGTCCAGGCTCACGCCGATGTGTTCCTTCTTCTCGCAGTACGCCGCGAACTCCTCGTCCGACTTCCGCCCGAAGTACTCGGCGTGCTGCGTCCGTTCCTCCCGGTAGTCCATGAACGGCACGGCGAAGCCGCAGACCTGGCTGATGCGGCGGGCGTGGACGACGATGATCGCGCGGGCGGCCGGGCCGTCGGCGTCCTTGAAGTGGCCGATCAGTCCGGCCCAGCGCGGATCGTCACGGAAGACCGCCTCGCCCTGGCCGTGCACCCGCACCACCTGCGGCGGCCCGGAGAACGCGCACCACATCAGGGTGATCCGCCCGTTCCCCTCCTCCCGCACATGCGCGATCGTCTCGGCGCCGCTGCCGCCGAAGTCGAGGTACGCGAGCGTCATTTCGTCGAGGACGACGAGCGTGCCGCTGCGCCCCTTGGGCGACAGATTGACGTGCCCGTCACCGGCCAGCGGCGCGGTCGCCGTGAAGAAGACCGGCTGCTGTTCGATGAAGTCCCGGAGCCGGCCCTCGATGCGTTCATACGTTTTCCCCATGAGAGGGATTATCGACCCCGCGACTCCGTGATCCCGCCACAACCGGCCCTCGGCCGGGCTCCGCGCCGGAGTCGTCAGGCGCGCGTGAGGCCGGTCCGCGTGCGCGTCACCGCCATGACCTCGTCGCTGAACAGGTGCGCGCACCGCCGGAGCAGCCGGTCCACCTCCGCGTCACCCGGCGGGATCTCGTACATCCAGGTCCGCTGCCGCACCGAGGACTCCGCAGTGCGCCGCAACTTGGGGTCGGCATCCGCCAACAGGGCCACGGAGGCGCGGAGTTGGACGAGGCCGCCTTGTTCCCGCAGCAGCCGGAACGCGGCCCGGCGTGTGGGGGTGGGCCACCGTGGCGACAGCCGCTCGGTGAGCCGGTCCGCGCAGAGCCGGCGTGCGTACGGGAGCAGCGCCCGTGCCGCCTCGCGGGCGACGGCCGCCGCCGGGTCGTCCACCAGCGGGAGCACGGTCTCGACGGACGCCGATTCGAGCAGTCGCAGTCCCGCCACGGCCTGTGCCCGCACGCCGTCGGCGGGATGCGTCAGCAGCGGACGGAGCAGTGCGGCGTCCTCCCGACGGCCGCACTCCGCGAGTCCGGTGACGGCGTAAGGCGCAACGGTGCCGAGAGTTCCGCACAGCTCGAGGTAACTGGCGTGCGGATCTCCGCCGTCCTGGCTGATGACCCACCGGGCGCAGGCGCGTACCAGTCCCGACCGGTCGGCGAGGTGGTTCACCGCTTCCTGCGCCCGCCCCGCCCGCCGCAGCGCCGTGGCCCCGGCCGACCGTACGAACGGCATGCGCCCGCCGAGCAGGCGGTCGACGGCGCGGTCGTCGGATCCGTCGGCCGCCATCGCGGCGAGCACCGCGTCCGACCACAGCCGCGCCAGGACCGGATCCGGATCGTCGGCGGCGTGGCGCGCCATGGCCCGCACGTCCAGTAGCCCGTGGTCGAGCATGATCCGTGCGGCGAGGCGCCGCGTCGCGCTGTCCCGCGTGTCCCGAAGGAGACTCGGCGCCAGCTTCGGAACGGCGCGCAGCGCCTTGTCGAAGAGGTCGTGCGCCCAGGCGCCCTCCTCGCGGCGGCCCAGACGCAGCACCAGCGGTGTGAGTGCGCGCAGGGTCTGCTCCGGTCCGCTCCGCAGCCGCTCCGTGAGCAGTGCGCGGGCGCGCAGCCGCACCGGCTCCGCCCAGTCGGTGCAGCGCACGACGACGAGATGCCAGAAGGCGGGCGTGCGGGGTCCGGTGACGAGCGCGTCCTCACGGACCCGGCCGTCCGGGTGGCACAGGGCGGTCTCCGGCCGCTTCCGCGGGTCGTACTCCTCCCACCCGTACCGTCCGAAGGTCCGGGTCGCCTGGTCCAGGGCCGTCCAGCAGGCCGGGTCGTCGAAGTCCAGCACCTGGCTCGCCGTGCGCCCCTCCAGCAGAAGCCTCACGGCATCCCTGGCCGCCGCGTCGTTCCACCGCTTGCCCATGCCCCGCACCCCTCCCGCGCCTTGTGGACGCGGCCCACCCTAGGAGCGGAGGAAAGGCGCCGACCAGCGGGTTTCCGTGTCGATTGACAAACCATACGGAGGACTGCATAGTTATACCCATCAGCGTATGCACCGTAAGGAGAAACCCGTGACCGAGCGCGTCGTACTCGCCTACTCGGGCGGCCTGGACACCTCCGTCGCCATCGGCTGGATCGCCGAGGAGACGGGCGCCGAGGTCATCGCCGTTGCCGTGGACGTCGGCCAGGGCGGCGAGGACCTGGACGTCATCCGCAAGCGCGCGCTCGCCTGCGGTGCGGTGGAGGCCGAGGTGGCCGACGCCAAGGACGAGTTCGCCGAGGAGTACTGCCTCCCCGCGATCAAGGCCAACGCCCTCTACATGGACCGCTACCCGCTGGTCTCCGCCCTCTCCCGGCCGACGATCGTCAAGCACCTCGTCGCCGCCGCCAAGAAGCACGGCGCCACCACCGTCGCCCACGGCTGCACCGGCAAGGGCAACGACCAGGTGCGGTTCGAGGCCGGCATCGTCGCCCTCGCGCCCGAGCTGAAGTGCATCGCCCCGGTCCGTGACTACGCGATGACCCGGGACAAGGCGATCGCCTTCTGCGAGGAGAAGCAGCTCCCGATCGCCACCACCAAGAAGTCTCCGTACTCCATCGACCAGAACGTCTTCGGGCGGGCCGTCGAGACCGGCTTCCTGGAGGACATCTGGAACGCGCCGATCGAGGACATCTACGAGTACACCTCGAACCCGGCCGAGCAGCGCGAGGCCGACGAGGTCGTCATCTCCTTCAAGGCCGGCGTCCCGGTCGCCATCGACGGCAAGCCCGTCACCGTCCTCCAGGCCATCCAGCAGCTCAACGAGCGGGCCGGCGCCCAGGGCATCGGCCGGATCGACATGGTCGAGGACCGACTCGTCGGCATCAAGTCCCGCGAGGTGTACGAGGCCCCCGGTGCCATCGCGCTGATCACCGCGCACCAGGAGCTGGAGAACGTCACCGTCGAGCGCGAGCTCGCCCGGTACAAGCGGCAGGTCGAGCAGCGCTGGGGCGAGCTGGTCTACGACGGCCTGTGGTTCTCCCCGCTCAAGCGCGCCCTGGACGGCTTCATCAACGAGGCCAACCAGCACGTCACCGGCGACATCCGGATGACCCTGCACGGCGGCCGGGCCGTCGTCACCGGCCGGAAGTCCGACGAGTCGCTGTACGACTTCAACCTCGCCACCTACGACTCGGGCGACACGTTCGACCAGTCGAAGGCGCAGGGCTTCATCGAGATCTTCGGCCTGTCGCAGAAGATCGCCGCCAAGCGGGACCTGGCGTAAGGCGCCTGCGTCGAACAGTGCGCCTCCTCGTCGCGGCGGGGAGGCGTCTTCACACCCTCATCCAAGGAGCTCGAGCTGTGAGCAGCAACAACGGTGACGTCCGGCTCTGGGGCGGCCGCTTCGCCGACGGTCCGGCAGAGGCGCTGGCGAAGCTGTCCGCGTCCGTGCACTTCGACTGGCGGCTCGCGCCGTACGACATCGCCGGCTCCCGTGCCCACGCCCGCGTCCTGAAGAAGGCGGGTCTGCTCACCGACGACGAGCTGACGCGGATGCTCGACGGACTCGACCGGCTCGAGGCCGACGTGGCGTCCGGCGACTTCACCGGCACCATCGCCGACGAGGACGTCCACACCGCCCTCGAGCGCGGCCTGCTCGAGCGTCTCGGCCCCGATCTCGGCGGCAAGCTCCGCGCCGGCCGGTCCCGCAACGACCAGGTCGCCACGCTCTTCCGGATGTACCTGCGCGATCACGCCCGGATCATCGGCGGCCTGATCGCCGACCTCCAGGACGCCCTCGTCGGCCTGGCCGAGGCCCACCCGGACGTGGCCATGCCCGGCCGTACGCACCTCCAGCACGCGCAGCCGGTCCTCTTCGCCCACCACGTCCTGGCGCACGTCCAGTCGCTGTCCCGGGACGCCGAGCGGCTGCGCCAGTGGGACACCCGGACGGCCGTCTCCCCGTACGGCTCCGGTGCTCTGGCCGGTTCCTCCCTCGGACTCGACCCGGAGGCGGTCGCCGCCGACCTCGGCTTCGAGCGCGGCTCGGCCGGCAACTCCATCGACGGCACCGCGTCGCGGGACTTCGTCGCCGAGTTCGCCTTCATCACCGCGATGATCGGCGTGAACCTCTCGCGCATCGCCGAAGAGATCATCATCTGGAACACGAAGGAGTTCTCCTTCGTGACGCTGCACGACGCCTTCTCCACCGGCTCGTCGATCATGCCGCAGAAGAAGAACCCGGACATCGCGGAGCTGGCGCGCGGCAAGTCCGGCCGGCTCATCGGCAACCTGACCGGGCTGCTCGCCACGCTCAAGGCCCTCCCCCTCGCGTACAACCGCGACCTCCAGGAGGACAAGGAGCCCGTCTTCGACTCCTGCGACACGCTCGAGGTCCTGCTTCCCGCCTTCACGGGCATGATGGCCACGCTCACCGTCAACCGCGAGCGGATGGAGGAGCTCGCCCCGGCCGGCTTCTCGCTCGCCACGGACATCGCCGAGTGGCTGGTCAAGCAGGGCGTGCCGTTCCGCGTCGCGCACGAGGTCGCGGGCGAGTGCGTCAAGGAGTGCGAGCAGCTGGGCATCGAGCTGGACCAGCTGACGGACGAGCAGTTCGCCAAGATCTCCGAGCACCTCACGCCCGAGGTCCGTACCGTGCTGAACGTGCCCGGCGCGCTGGCCTCCCGCAACAGCCGCGGTGGCACTGCCCCTTCGGCGGTCGCCACCCAGCTCAACGAGGTGAAGGCCGACCTGGTGATACAGCACGCCTGGGCCACGGCCAAGCAGTAGCGCGCCGCCGCCACGGCGCCGCCGCCCCCTGCCGGCGCATCGACGCCGGACCGGTCGCCCCGGTCCGGCGTCGATGCGCTTTCGTCCGGCCGGCGTCAGGAGCTCGTGAGGACGACGAGCTGCCGGGTCGCCCGGGTCATCGCGACATAGCGGTCGACCGCTCCTTCGATGCCCTCGCCGAACTCCTCCGGGTCGACGAGGACGACCAGGTCGAACTCGAGCCCCTTCGACAGCTCCGGGGTCAGCGATCGAACGCGGGACGTCGAAGGGAGCGAGCCCTCTTCGACGTCTCCGGCGCCGATGACGCAGGCGATCCCCTCGGCATGCTCGGCGAGCCAGTGGTCGAGGACCGCCTCCAGCTCCGAGGCGGATCCGTGGACGACGGGGACGCCGCTGCCGCGGATGGACGTCGGCACGTTGGCGTCGGGGAGCGCGGCCCGGATCACCGGCTCGGCTTCCGCCATGATCTCTTCCGGCGTCCGGTAGTTGACGTTCAGCGACGCCAGGGTGATCCGGTCCAGCCCGACCCGCTCGAGCCGTTCCTGCCACGACTCCGTGAACCCGTGCCTGGCCTGGGCACGGTCCCCGACGATGGTGAAGCTCCGGGACGGGCACCGCAGCAGCAGCATCTGCCACTCGGCGTCGGTGAGTTCCTGGGCCTCGTCCACGACGACGTGCGCGAACGGACCGGCGAGCAGGTCCGGTTCGACGGTGGGCAGTTCGGACTCGTCGACCAGGCTGACCTTGGCGTCCTCGCCGCGCAGCATCGTCACCAGGCCTTCGCCGTCGTCACCGTCGGCGCCGGAGTCGGCCGCGGCCTGGATCAGGTTGTCGACGACCTGCTCCGTGCGCTCACGCTGGGCGGCGAGGACGGCCTCGTGCCGACGCCTGCGCCGCGACTCCTCCGGGTCGCCGAGCCGCTGCCGTGCGGCGTCCAGGAGCGGCAGGTCGGACACCGTCCAGGCATGGGGTTCCTCGCGCTGCAGCTTGTGGACGTCGTCGCGGCCGAGCCAGGGCGCGCACATCCGCAGGTAGGCGGGCACCGACCACAGGTCTCCGACGAGGTCGGCCGCTTCGAGCAGCGGCCACGCGCGGTCGAAGGCCGTGATCAGCTCCCTGTTCCCCCGCAGCGACTTGCGGAGCAGTTCGGGCGGGACGTCGTCCGCGTCGTCCTCGCCGTGCTTGTCCACCAGGATCGTCAGCAGCTCCTCCAGCACCTGGTCGCGTGCCTCGTTGTGCGGCGTACCCGGCTCCGCCGCTTCGAACGCCGCGGCCCAGTCGTGGGCGCTCAGCCGGATGTCGGACCAGTGCGTCGTGACCGTCATGCCCTTGGCGGGCGGCTCCTCGTAGAAGGCGACGGCCTTCTCGATCGCGTGCACCAGGTCCGCGGACGACTTCAGGCGGGCCACCTCCGGGTCGGCCTCGACCTTCGCCACGGCCCCTTCGGCGACGAGGTCACGCAGGGTGCAGGTCTGCACTCCCTCCTCTCCGAGGCTGGGGAGGACGTCGGCGACGTAGCTCAGGTATGGCCGGCTCGGACCGACGAACAGCACGCCGCCCCGGCGGTGACCGAGGCGAGGGTCGGAGTACAGCAGGTAGGCGGAGCGGTGCAGAGCGACGACGGTCTTCCCCGTACCCGGGCCGCCGTCGACGACGAGAGCGCCGCGGGACCCCGCGCGGATGACGGCGTCCTGGTCCGCCTGGATGGTGCCGAGCACGTCCCGCATCCGCGGCGACCGGTTGCTGCCCAGGCTGGCGATGAAGGCGGACTGGTCGTCGAGCGCGGCGTGCCCGGCGAACCCGTCAGCCGTGAACACCTCGTCCCAGTAGTCGCTGATCCGGCCGCGGGTCCAGCGGTATCTGCGGCGGCTCGCCAGACCCATCGGGTCGGCGTGGGTGGCTCCGAAGAACGGCTCGGCCGCGGGGGAGCGCCAGTCGAGCAGCAGCCGGCGGCCCGCGCTGTCCTTGAGGCCGAGTCGTCCGACGTACACGGGCTCGGAGTCGTCCGCGCCGACCATGCGCCCGAGGCACAGGTCCAGCCCGAAGCGGCGCAGTGCGCGCAGGCGAGCGGTCAGCCGGTGGATCTCCATGTCACGGTCCATCGCCTGCCGGCCGGTGCCGCCGGGCGCCCTGCGCTCGGCGTCGAGGCGGTCGGTCAGTTCGGCGATCGACTCCTCCAGGCACTTCGCGACGGCCGCGAAGTGCTGCTCGTCGCCCGCGATCAGCGTCGGGTCGGCCTTGGGGGAGAGACGGTCGGGAAGGTCGAAGGCGCTGATGGTCAGGGGGTTCACGTCATTGGCTCCGATGTGAGGCCGCGTGCAGTCATTGCGCGCAGAAAGGCGTCCGGACCGGCGTGACGAACCTGGTGGCCATGGCGGCGACGGCCATGAGGGCCACGTTCCCAGGTGTTCGTGTTCCGGTTCCTGGCTCGGCGATCGCGTGATGTTCACGCGGACATGGGCGGCCTTTCCTGGCCGGCCGTATCGAGCAGCAGCTTCGCGGCCACCGTCGCCCCGTCGGTGCGGACCATGCCGGCCACGGCCCTCGCCCGGTCGCGGGTCCCGGGCGCCAGGGCTGTCCTGAGCGCGGCCGACAGGGACTCGAAGGTCGGGGTCGGACCGTCGTGCGCCGCGCCGATGCCGAGTTCGGCCACCCGGCCCGCCCAGTACGGCTGGTCCACCGCCTGAGGCACCACCACCTGGGGTGCGCCGGAACGGGTGGCCGTCGTCGTGGTGCCCGCGCCACCGTGGTGGACGACGGCGGCCACCCGGCCGAACAGGGCCTGGTGGTTGACCTCGCCCACGGCGAAGCAGTCGTCCTGGTCGTCGATCAGTGCCAGGTCGGCCCAGCCGCCGGAGACGAGTACGCGGCGGCCCTGCGCGCGGACCGCCTCGACGGCCACGCGGGCGGCGTCCGGCGAGCCGTGCAGGGGCATGCTGCCGAAGCCCACGTACACCGGCGGTTCGCCCGCGTCGAGGAACGCCGCCAACGGGTCCGGGAGCGGGCGTTCGTCGGGCAGGAACCACGCGCCGGTCTGCACCACGTCGAGGTCCGACGGCTCCAGCCACGGGTCCAGGACCGGGTCCGTCGCCAGCCACGGGCGGTCGCCGATGACGTAGTCGCGGACGTGGTCCACCGGCGGCAGACCGATCGACGCCCGCTTGGTGTTGAGCGCCTCACCGAACAGCACGTCGATGCTCTGCGCGTCCATGTCCCACAGCACCTGGTTGTCGGTCACGTCCGGCGGGAACGGCCTGCCCGCGTACGCCGGCGGCGAGTGGTGCGGCGAGGGCAGGGTGAGCTGCTGGAAGGTCACGGACACGGAGCGGATGCCCAGTTTCTCGGCCACCGACAGCGCGCCGGCCGCCGCCGGCATCGGGCCCGTCGCCACCAACACGTCACATCCCTCGGCAGCCGCGGGAATCGCGTCGAACTGGCCGGCGATCACCGCGGCCGCGCGCTGGGGCAGGGACGAGGGCGGCGGCGCGGCCTTCGTCAGCGCGCGGGCCGACGGGCCGACCGGCACCAGCGGCACACCCACATCGGCCAGCCGCTGCGCGAAGTCCTCGTCCGGCGGCGCGCACACGCGCACCTCCGCGCCGTGTTCCCGTAGCCGCACCGCGAGTCCCACCAGCGGTTCGACGTCACCGCGCGACCCGTACGTCGACAACAACACTCGCATTTCGTGACTCTCGCTTCCGCAGATTCCGGCTCAGGCCGGAGATTCTGCGGCACGACGGGGGCCTTGCCGCAAGCCCCCCAGTGCGCTATACCTTGAGAGTGGCAAGGAGTGGGCACAGCCCCCTTGCCCTTTTTCGTACCTCCGGACGGACCGCCCTACGGCGCAGATCCGGTCGCGGGGGATCCGTCGCCGGAGCCGGTCAGTCGATCCGCTCGCAGATGTTCGTCGTCGATCCGTGGGCCATGGTGACCTTCTTGTAGCCGGACGAGCTGATGTCCATGGTGTAGACGCCGTCCACGACGTACAGGCCCCGGTCGAGATTGCCGGCGCCCTCGCCGACCCCCACCAGCACCGGGCCGAGCACCGACCAGAACTGGGAGCCGTCGGCGCGGTGGTCGACGAGGGCTGCGCCGCTGACGTCCGCGTCGTAGGAGTCACCCGTCTCCTTGTTGGTGACCCGCACGATCAGGTCGCCTTTGTAGGCGACCAGTTTCGGCCTTCCGTCGGGGTGGGTGTCCAGCACCCGCCGGACCACCTCGTCCACGACGGGCTCGCCGTGGACGGGGAAGTCGCAGCGCAGGCCCGCCGCGACGTCCCACGGCGCGGACGGCGCCGGCTCCCAGCCGGCATTGACGTCGACTGGCCGCGTGGCGGGCCCGGCGGCGGACGCGGGGGCGGTGCCCATGAGCGTGGTCGCGGCAACTGCCGCCAGAGCAATGGCGGTTCGTCGCATGGTGACTCCCTGAAGAAGAGGTCGGCCGGGACATGACGGGCCGAGAAGGATCGGACCGGGAAGCCGTCCCGCTGTCCGCCCCAGCCTGGCCCCGCCGTCTGACCACGCACTCACCACCGCTGTGCACCGCCGCGCCCGCCGATTAGGCTCGCGGCTGCCATGGAATTCCAGCTGCTGGGTCCGTTCGAGGCCCGTCACGAGGGAGACCGGGTCCTGGTGGGCAGCCGCCGCCAGGAGCGCTGCCTGCTGTCGATCCTTCTGCTGGACGCGGGCCGGGTCGTGACCACCGGCCGCCTCATCGAGCTGCTGTGGGACGGCGACGCGCCCGCGTCCGCGCGGGGCACCGTCCACACGTACATCGGCCGGCTGCGCGCCCGGCTGGGCCCGTACGGGGTGCGCGTCGAGACCCGTCACGACGGTTACGTCCTCGACCCGGGCGTCCACGCGGTCGACGCCCACGAGTTCACGGCCCTCGCCCGCCGCGCCGGGGTCGTCGCCGAGCCGGCTCAGCGGGTGCGCCTGTACGACCGGGCCCTCGCGCTGTGGCGGGGACCCCTCCTCGCCGACGTCGCGGACGACGGACTGCGTGAGCGGCTCGGCGGGTCGCTCGCCGAACTCCGGATGTCCGCGCTGGAGCAGCGGGCGGAGGCCCAGTTGGAGCTCGGTACGCACGACAGGGTCGTCATCGACCTGACGCCGCTCGCCCGTGAGCATCCCGGCAGGGAACGGCTCGTCGCCGCGCAGATGACCGCCCTGTACCGGAGCGGCCGGCAGGCCGACGCGCTCGAGCTGTACCGCGCCACCCGCAAGGCGCTGGTGACCGGCTTGGGCATCGAGCCCGGCGCCGGGCTGAAGACCCTGCACGACCGGATGCTGCACGGCGATCCCCGGCTGCACCGCCCGCCCGTACCCCTTTACGCGGTACGGGTCGACGAGGAGTGGCTGCCCTGGACCACCAGCGGCCATCCCGCGCTCGAGTTCTGCAACACCTACGCCGGCTGGGGCGGGCCGGGCCTGCCGGGATCGGAATGGCTGCGCACGTACCGCACGCTCGCCGTCTGGGCCGGGCACCTGGACCTCGCCGAGGACCGGCTGGTGACCGGGCTGATCGAGCGGGCGCGGCAGCGGCCCGAGGAGGCCGCGGCCGTTCTCGAGGAGGCGCGGGAGTTGCGTACACAGCTGTACGCCGCTCTGACCGGTCCCGACGACGTGAGGGCGTTCAGGGCGGTGGCGGGAGTCGCCGAGGACGCCGCGAAGGCGTCGGCGTTCGTCCGCGGCGAGGACGGTCTCGGCCGCTGGCGGCTGTCCCCGTCCGCCGGTCTACGGCTGCCCGTGCTCGCCGTGGCCCGCAGCGCCGCCGAGCTTCTGGCGGACCCGGGGAGATTCACCCTCCGTGCCTGTCCGGGCCCCGACCGCGGCTGGCTGTTCAGGGACGAGAGCGGCCGGCGCAGATGGTGCAGCCTCGGGACCTGCGGAAAAGAGACGCTGGCGTACTGAATGAGACATTGATGTCTCACATGGTCTATGGTTGTCCCATGGCCATGGATCGAGACCACGTGCTGCGCGCCGCCGCCGCCCTCCTCGCCCGGAAATCGACCGCCACGATGGACGAGGTCGCCCGGGCCGCGGGCATCGGCCGCGCGACCCTGCACCGTCACTTCGCCGGCCGGGACGCGCTCGTCAGGGCCCTGGAACAGCTCGGCATCCAGGAGTTCGAGGCGGCGATCGACCGGGCCCGACTCGACCAGGACGGCGCCGGCGAGGCCCTGCGCCGGCTGATCAGCGAGCTGCAGCCGGCCGCGGACCTGCTGGCCTTCCTCTACACCGAGAACCAGCTCTTCGAGGGCGACGAGATCAACGAGGGCTGGGCCCGCCTCGACGCCCGCGTCTCCGACCTGTTCCGGCGCGGCCAGAACGAGGGCGAGTTCCGCATCGATCTGACACCGGCCTGGCTGACCGAGGCGCTCTATGCCCTCATCGGCTCCTGCGCCTGGGCCGTCATGGACGGCCGCGTCGCCAAGAAGGACTTCCAGCACATGACCGCCGAGCTGCTGCTCGGCGGAGCACTACGGAGAGTGGATCAATGAGCAGCACCGTCCAGCCCACGACCGGGACGGACGAGACCGTGTACCGCCCCGGCCGCTGGCTGGCCCTCGCGGTCCTGGTCCTCGCCGTCCTCCTGGTGGCCGTCGACGCCACCGTCCTCGGCCTCGCCACCCCGTTCCTCAGCGAGGACCTGGCGCCGACCGGCACCCAGCTGCTGTGGATCGGCGACGTCTACTCGTTCGTCATCGCCGGCCTGCTCGTCTCGATGGGCAGCCTCGGCGACCGCATCGGCCGCAAGAAGCTGCTGCTGAGCGGAGCCGTCGCCTTCGGCGCCGTCTCGGTGCTCAACGCGTACGCCACCAGCCCGGAGATGATGATCCTCGCGCGGGCGCTGCTCGGCGTGGCCGGCGCGACCCTGATGCCCTCCACGCTGGCGCTGATCCGCAACATCTTCCACGACCCCAGGGAACGAAGCTTCGCCATCGGCATCTGGGGCGCCACCGCGTCCGCGGGTGCGGCAGTGGGCCCCGTCGTCGGCGGCCTGCTGCTGGAGCACTTCTGGTGGGGCTCCGTCTTCCTGATCAACCTGCCCGTGATGGCGGTTCTCGTCGTCGTCGGCGTCAAGCTCCTGCCGGAGTCGAAGAACCCGGTCACCGGCCCCTGGGACCTGCTCAGCGTGGCGTTGTCCCTCGTCGGCATGGTCGCTGTCGTCTACGCCGTCAAGGAGGCCGCCACCCACGGGGCGAGCTGGGAAGCGGGCGTGGCAGCGCTCGTCGGCGCCGCCGGCCTGTACGGCTTCTACCGCCGGCAGCTCACGCTGAGCGCGCCCCTGCTCGACATGCGGCTGTTCCGGCACCGCGGGTTCTCGGGCGCGGTGCTCGCCGACCTGCTGACCATCCTCGGCCTGTCGGGTCTCGTGTTCTTCCTGTCCCAGTTCCTGCAACTGGTCCAGGGTCGCGCACCGTTCGAGGCGGGACTCGCCGAACTGCCCGCCGCGATCGGTGCGGTGGCGACCGGGCTGGTCGCGGGCAAGGTGGCCCGCCGGTTCTCGGTACGGTCCGTCGTCGCCGGCGGCCTGGCCGCCGTCGGGCTCTCCCTCGCCGTGCTGACGATGCTCACCGGGTCGACCGGCTACCCGCTGCTCGGCGCGGCGCTGCTGATCGTCGGCGCGGGAGCGGGCTTCTCGTTCACGGTCACCGCGGACGTGATCCTCTCCAGCGTTCCCAAGGAACAGGCCGGAGCCGCCTCCGCGGTGTCGGAGACGGCGTACGAGCTGGGCGCGGCGCTCGGCATCGCGCTGCTGGGCTCGATCGTCACCGGCGTCTACCGCGGATTCACCGCGCCGGACGGTACGCCGACGGACGTGGCCGCGGCCGCCCACGAGTCGCTCGGCGGCGCGGTGGAGGCCTCGGCCTCCCTCCCGCCGGCCCGCGCGGAAGCCCTGGTCACGGCGGCGCAGGAGGCGTTCACCGAGGGCCTGCGGATGGCGGCCGGCGTGGGAGCGGTCGTGCTCCTGACCACCGCCGTGGTGGCGTGGTTCCTGCTGCGCGGTCAGAAGCTGGCGGAGGACGTCGAGCACTGAGGGGGCAACGCAGGCGGGGCCAAAGTTGCCTGGCAACTCCGGCCCCGCCTGCGTTCGAGGTGTGGGGGTACGGGGCGTAGCCCTCGAAACACCCGCGCAGCGGCTTACGCCGCCTTCGCCTTGGTCGCGTACATGTCGACGTACTCCTGGCCCGACAGCCGCATGACCTCCGACATCACCGAGTCCGTCACCGCCCGCAGCACATAGCGGTCACGGTCCATCCCCTCGTAGCGCGAGAACTCCATCGGCTTGCCGAAGCGGAGCGTGACCCGGCCCGGCCGGGGCAGGCCCGCGCCGCCGGGCTGGAGCTTGTCGGTGCCGATGACGGCGAAGGGGACCACCGGCGCGCCGGTCATCAGGGTGAGGCGCGCGATGCCGGTACGGCCGCGGTAGAGGCGGCCGTCGGGGGAGCGGGTGCCCTCGGGGTAGATGCCGAAGATCTTGCCCTCCTCCAGCACCCGGCGGCCGGTCATCAGCGCGGCCACACCGCCGTTGGCGCCGTCCCGGTCGACCGGGATCATGCCGCAGCCGGTGAAGAACCAGGCCATGGCGCGGCCCTTGAGGCCCTTGCCCGTGACGTACTCGTCCTTGCCGATGAAGTACACCGGGCGGTCGCAGACCAGCGGCAGGATCATGGAGTCGATGAAGGTGAGATGGTTCCCGGCGAGAATCACGGCACCCGTCCCGGGGATGTTCTCCGCCCCTTCCACACGCGGGCGGAACATCAGGCGCAGGATCGGCCCGAGCACTGCCTTGATGAGCGTCAAGCGGGACAACGGGTCCTCCGGTGTCATGGGACGGGCGGTTATGGCCGGTGAAGTCTTTGCAGGTGAGGACGATACTCGCGGGTCACCCTCGATCGCACATCGGGTTCACCGAGGAGATACGCAGTGTTGACGTGTGTTTCCACCGTGTTCGTGCAGGGTCTGCCGCAGGTAAGAGGTAACTGCCTACCATCGGGCGTCCTTTGGCAGGTGCGGGACATCACACGCGGTACATCACATGGAGGAACGTTTCATGACACAGGGTGCGAGCAGCAGTCCGGCGCGTCGCAGCGTGCTGGGAGCCGCGGTCCTCACCACCGCGGCACTCGGGGTCGGCGCGGGCGCGGCGCAGGCGGGTGAGCGCGCCGGCGGTGTCCGCCCGTCCGGGAGGGACCGGGGCGGCCTGCCCGTTCCCACGGTGATCGCCCACCGAGGCGCCAGCGGATACCGGCCCGAGCACACCCTCGGCGCGTACCAGTTCGCCCTCGACATGGGTGCGCACGTCATCGAGCAGGACCTGGTGCCCACGAAGGACGGGCACCTTGTATGCCGTCACGAGAACGACATCACGGGCACGACCGATGTCGCCGCGCACCCCGAGTTCGCCTCTCGCCGGACCACCAAGTCGGTCGACGGCGTCAGCCTCACCGGCTGGTTCACCGAGGACTTCACGCTGGCCGAGCTGAAGACGCTGCGCGCCAAGGAGCGGATCCCGGGCACCCGCCAGGAGAACACCCTCTACGACGGACGCTGGACCGTGCCCACCTTCGAGGAGGTGCTGCAGTGGGCCGAGAAGGAGGGCCGCCGCCGCGGCCGCCCGGTGTGGCTCTACGTCGAGACCAAGCACCCCACCTATTTCCGGAGCATCGGTCTCGGCCTGGAGGAGCGGCTGGCGAAGCTGCTGCGCCGGTACGGGCGGCACCGCGCGAACTCCCCGACGTTCCTCCAGTCCTTCGAGCCGACGAGCATGGAGCGCATGGCCCGCCTGGTCGGCACTCCGCGTGTCGTCCTGCTGTGGACCCCGGACGACCGCCCGTGGGACTTCCGCGAGTCGGGCGACCCGCGGACGGTGGCCGATCTGGTCGAGCCGGACGGCCTGGACTGGATCGCGGGCTTCGCCCAGGGAATCGGCCCGCTGCTGGACCTCGTCATCCCCAAGGACGCGAACGGCCGGCTCACCGAGCCCACGACGCTGGTGCGGGACGCCCACGCGCGGGGCCTGGTCCTGCACCCGTACACGATGCGCAACGAGAACACCTTCCTGCCCGCCGACTTCCGGCGCGGCACCGACCCGAACGCCTACGGCGACGTCTTCGGGGCGTACAAGGCGTACTTCGCGACGGGCATCGACGGTATCTTCACGGACAACCCGGACACCGGCCTGCTGGCCGCGGCCGACTTCACCGCCTGACACCGGCCGTCCTGAGACGTCAACCTCCCGCGTCCCGAGCATGCCCGGGAGGTTGACGCCCTGTCACGGGCGGAGCCTGGGAAAGGGGTGCCGACGGCGCCCCGTACGGGTGATCGCGCCCCGGCCGGGCAACCACCACCGGGCCCCGGGCCGTCCCGCCCGGCATGACCGTTCTCGAAGAGACCCCCGGCTCCGGACAGGTCGTCGGCGCGCTCAAGGCGCTGGTGAGCGCGGAGGCGACGGCGGAAGCGCCCGGCGCCGCCATGGAAGCCGGCGACCTCGAACAGGCCGTGTGGGTGCGGCTCCTGGAGCGCCTCGGCGACGGTGGCCCGCCGCCCGACGCCGCCCGCTGGGTCAGGGCGGCCGTACGCGCGGAGGCCCGCCGCGCCCGCCGGACGGCCGCACGCGAACTCCCTTACCGCCACGAGCCCTCCGCCGACCCCGCGGGCGGTCCCGAGCGCGCCGCGCTGCTGGGCGAGCTGCGTCGGGTGCTGCGCGCCGCCGTTGCCCGCACCCCGGGGAACTGCCCCCGTCTGCTGACTGCGATGTTGTCGCCGCACGACCCCACCTACCGGGAAATCGCAGGGACGTTGGGTATCTCACAAGGAAGTCTGGGGCCGATGCGTTCCCGTTGCCTGGGATGTCTGCGCAGAATGCTGGCGGCAGAGGTTGCAGCTCCTGAACATCGGGGAAAGGAGCGGTAGACAACCGGCGGTGACAGGTGAGCGGGAGGCGTGCGCACATGGGCATGAGCGTGACCATCTCGGCGGCGGCGGAGACCGACGCGGAGCACATCCTCAAGCTGCAGTATCTGTGCTATCAGACCGAGGCCGAGCTCTACGGCGACTACGGCATCGAGCCCCTGACCCAGTCGCTCGCCGACCTCCGCGCCGAGATCACCCAGGGACCGGCGCTCGTCGCCAGGCTGGGTGACGAGGTGGTCGCCTCCGTGCGCGCCAGCATCGACGCCACCGGCACGGCCCGTATCGCCAAGCTCATCGTCCACCCGCGGATGCAGCGCCACGGACTGGGCGGCAGGCTGCTCGACGCGATCGAAGCGCGCTTCGCCGGGGACCCGGCCGCCAAGCGGTTCCAGCTGTTCACCGGCCACCGCAGCGAGAGCAATCTGCGGCTGTACCGCAGCAGGGGATACCTCCCGGTCTCCCGCGAGGAGGTCGGCCCGCGGCTGACGCTGGTCACCCTGGAGAAGGAGACCTCCGCCGGCGCGTACGTCGCCAGCGCCTGACGGCTTTCGGGCCGCTGCGTACCGCTCGGCGTCAGCCGCGCGCGCGGCGCAGCCAGAGCATCCCGGTGACCGGAAGCAGTACCGGGATGAAGACGTAGCCCATCCCGTACTCGGACCACACGGTCGAGTCGGGGAACGCCGACGGGTCGAGGACCGTCCACGTCCCGACGATCAGGACGCCCGCCAGCTCGGCGGCGCAGCACACCAGCGCCGCCTTGCGGGCCGTCTCGCCGCCCCGCACCAGCGTGTAGGTGATGAACGCGTACACCACGGCGGCGACGGCCGAGAGCACATGAGCGAGCGGTGCGCTGCCGAAGTCGGTGAGGATCTGGTAGACGGAGCGGGACACGGCGCCGACGGACATCACGCCGTAGAGCCAGACCAGCAGCAGCCCGGGGCCCGCGACCAGCTTCGCGGGACTCTTCGCGTCCGTGGTGGGTCCGGCCATCGTCAGCCTCCCCAGATGTCGTGAAGCCGGACCTCGAGCACGGCCAGCACCACCGCGCCGGCCGCCACCGTCGCGGAGCCCCAGCGGGTCCGCTCCGCCAGGGAGAGGAAACCGGCCGCCGGTACCGCGAGGGCCGAACCGATCAGGTACGACAAGAAGATCGCGGTGCCCTCCGAGGCCTCATCGCCCTGCGCCAGCCGCACGATTCCCACCACCAGCTGTGCGAGCGCCAGCACCGTCACCACGGCCATGCCGATGAAGTGCCAGTCCTTGGTGGGCTGGTCCTTGTAGGCGGCGAAACCGCACCAGGCGGCGAGGGCGAGCGCGGTCACACCGACCGCGACCGTCAGGGCGTCAAGCATGGGCTCGAGGGTATTACGGGCCGAAGGCCGCGATGCGCCCGGCCCCGGGCGGCGTCCGGAAGGGCGCCGCCGGTGGTGGCACCGCTCACGGGCCTGCGGTCGGCGCCCCGACCGTGGTCTTGACCACAGCCGCCGCCCGCTACGGGCCCCCGGCCGACGTGCGGGCCCGGGGCACGGGCGCCGTATCTGCGCAGGTCACGACCAGGGAAGGCGACCGCGCCGGGACCGGACGCCGAGATCACGAGGCCGAACCGAACAGTCCACATAGTGCAACCAAGCTGTCCGCTATACGGACAGCCCCGGTCCGGTCGCCCACCCGTCTGTTTTACTTGCAGCCATGACCACGACGAGCAGCCGCACCCTTGCGACCGAGGCGAACACGACGCCCGGTGCTCGCCGCATGTGTCGAATGTGCGCCATCTGAGGGCCCCTGCCTGAGCCTCGCGCCCCGAAGCGAGACCGACAGCCGCGCCGCGTCCGAACGTCCCCGGAGATCTGGAACGCCTCGGACCGAGCCTGCCCCGCGCACGTGTTGCCCCGGCCACCAGCCGAACCAGCCGTGCCGCGTCGGAACCGAAATGCCCCGTGCCCGGCGGACACCTCGCCGTGCACTCGACAGTGACGGATACCCCTGTGATCACCACTACGGGCCTTACCAAGGTCTACCAGTCGCGAGGTGGCCGCGAGGTCACCGCTCTGGACGGCGTCGACCTGCACGTCCGTGAAGGCGAGGTCTTCGGCGTCATCGGCCAGAGCGGCGCCGGCAAGTCCTCGCTGATCCGCTGCGTCAATCTCCTCGAGCGCCCCACGTCCGGCACCGTGACGGTCGCCGGAACGGATCTCACCGCCCTCGCCGGCCGCGGCCGCCGCGCCTCCAAGGAACTGCGCGAGGCACGCTGCCGCATCGGCATGGTCTTCCAGCACTTCAACCTGCTGTCCTCCCGCACCGTCAAGGACAACGTCGAACTGCCCCTGGAGATCCTCGGCGTCCCCGGCGCCCAGCGCTCCCGCAAGGCTCTGGAACTTCTCGACCTGGTGGGTCTCGCCGACAAGGCCAAGGCCTACCCGGGCCAGCTCTCGGGCGGTCAGAAGCAGCGCGTCGGCATCGCCCGCGCCCTCGCCGGCGACCCCAAGGTGCTGCTCTCCGACGAGGCGACCAGCGCCCTCGACCCCGAGACCACGCGCTCGATCCTCCAGCTGCTGCGTGACCTCAACCGGCAGCTCGGCCTCACCGTGCTGCTGATCACGCACGAGATGGACGTCGTCAAGACGATCTGCGACTCGGCCGCCCTGATGAAGAAGGGGAAGATCATCGAATCCGGAACGGTGAGCGAACTGCTCGCCACCCCAGGCTCCGAGCTCGCCCGCGAGCTCTTCCCGGTGGGCGGTGACGCCTCCGGCCCCGGCCGCACCGTCATCGACGTCACGTTCCACGGCGAGGCCGCCACCCAGCCGGTCATCTCCCAGCTCTCGCGCACGTACAACATCGACATCTCGATCCTCGGCGCCGCGATGGACACCGTCGGCGGCAGGCAGATCGGCCGCATGCGCATCGAACTCCCCGGCCGCTACGAGGAGAACGTCGTCCCCGTCGGCTTCCTGCGCGAGCAGGGGCTCCAGGTCGAGGTCGTCGGCCCCGGATCCGCGGCGCGCGTCCCCGCGCAGCACGCCCCCGAGCCGGTGAAGGAGGTCGCGAAGTGACCTGGTCCGAGATGCAGCCCCTGCTCAGCCAGGGCACCTTCGACACCCTCTACATGGTGCTCTGGTCCACCCTCGTCACCGTCGCCGGCGGCCTGCCGCTCGGCGTGCTCCTCGTCCTCACCGACAAGGGCGGACTGCTGCAGAACACCCCGGTGAACAAGGTCGTCGGCGTGATCGTGAACATCGGCCGCTCGCTGCCGTTCATCATCCTGCTGATCGCGCTGATCCCCTTCACCACCCTCGTCGTCGGCACCTTCATCGGCCCCACCGCGATGATCGTGCCGCTCGCCGTCGGCGCCATCCCCTTCTTCGCGCGCCTCGTGGAGACGGCGATCCGCGAGGTCGACCACGGGCTCGTCGAGGCGGTCCAGTCCATGGGCGGCTCCATCCCCACCATCGTGCGCAAGGTGCTGCTCCCGCAGGCCCTGCCCTCGCTCGTCTCCGCCGTCACCACCACCGTGATCGTCCTCGTCGGATACTCCGCGATGGCCGGCGCGGTCGGCGGCGAAGGCCTCGGATCCAAGGCCGTCACCTACGGATTCCAGCGCTTCGAGACGCAGTTCATGCTCATCACGGTCGTGATCCTCATCGCCATCGTCACCGTCGTCCAGCTCATCGGCGACGGAGCCGTACGGCTGCTGGCCCGCCGGGGCCGCGCCGCGAGCTGAACCCCCTGAACCTTCTCCCCATACAGCCCGCACTCCTTGTCCGGGCGTTGTTCCACCACCAGAAAGAGGCACTTTTCGTGCGTAAGAACATCAAGCTCACCGCGGCCGCCGCCGCCACCGCCGCGCTCGCCCTCGGTCTCACCGCCTGCGGCACCGCCTCCGACCCGGGAGCCAAGGCGGACAACGGCGGCAAGGCCGACGAGTCCAAGGCGCTCGTCGTCGCCGCGTCCCCGACGCCGCACGCCGACATCCTGAACTACGTCAAGGACAACCTGGCGAAGAAGGAAGGCCTCACCCTCGAGGTCAAGGAGTTCACGGACTACGTCCTGCCCAACACCGCCACCCAGCAGGGCCAGGTCGACGCCAACTTCTTCCAGCACAAGCCGTACCTGGACGACTTCAACAAGAAGAACAAGACGACCATCGTCCCGGTCGTCGACGTCCACCTCGAGCCCCTCGGCCTCTACTCCAAGAAGGCCAAGGACCTCAAGGACATCAAGGCCGGCCAGACGATCGCCGTCCCCAACGACACCACCAACGAAGGCCGCGCGCTGGCGCTGCTCGCCGACAACGGCCTGATCACCCTCAAGGACGGCGCCGGCACCGACGCCAAGCTGTCCGACATCGCCGACGCCAAGGGCCTGAAGTTCAAGGAGCTCGAGGCGGCGACGCTGCCCCGCGCCCTGAACGACGTCGACGCCGCCGTCATCAACGGCAACTACGCCATCGAGGCCGACCTCAAGCCCGCCCAGGACTCGCTGGCCCTCGAGAAGGCCGAAGGCAACCCGTACGCCAACTTCCTCGCCGTCAAGGAGGGCAACGAGGACGACGCGCGCGTGCAGAAGCTCGCGAAGCTCCTGGGCTCGCCCGAGGTGAAGAAGTACATCGAGGACAAGTACGACGGTTCCGTCGTCGCCGCCTTCGGCGCCGCGGGCTGAAATCCCGCGCACCGTCAAGTGACGCTCGAGAGAAGCCACTTGACTCCGGCCCCGTGTACCTACCAAGGTGCGCGGGGCCGCCTCGTACCGACACCCGGCCCTGCACGGCCCGCACCCGATGTTGCATGCTGTGCCTTTACGGCCAATACGCCGTCAGGTTCGACCCGTACACGACAGTCTTCGGCATGGAGCTGCGCATGACTACCACCTTCCCGGACGTGTCCATCAGCACGGAGCGGTTGGTGCTGCGCCCCTACGAGGAAGCCGACATCGCGGCCCACACCGAGATGATGAACGACGAGATGGTCACCGCCTGGACCTCCGTGCCCCACCCCTACACGGCGGCCGACTCCGAGGACTGGGTGCGCAGGATCGCTCCTGCGGAGCGCACGGAAGGCCGCGGCATCGTGCTCGCCGTCACCGAGTTCCTCACCCAGCGGCTCGTCGGCGTCGTGCACCTGCAGAACACCAACTGGCGCACCCTCTCCACCGAGGTCTCCTACGTCACGGCCCCCTGGGCGCGCGGCGAGGGCTACGCGACCGAGTCCGTGCTCGCCGTGGCCCGGTGGCTGTTCCGCAACCAGAAGTTCGAGCGCATGGAACTGCGCACCGCCGCCGACAACACCGCCTCACAGCAGGTGGCGCAGAAGATCGGCTGCATCAGCGAAGGCGTCCTGCGCAACGCGTGGATAGCCCGCACCCGGCCCGACGACGGCTCCGGCGCCTGGGTGGACATCCGCACCGACCTCATCGTCTGGAGCCTCCTCCCGGAGGACCTCGAGGCCGACCGCCTCGCGGAGGCGGGCTACGCCTCCTACACCGACTGGAACTGACCCTCCCGGGCGGGAACGACGCCCCTCCCGAGGGCCGCCCGACAGGTCCGCCAGGTACCCTCACGTGCGACGCGTACCCGCGGAACTGCTCCGACCTGCGACAACCCCAGGAGACTGACGACGATGGCCGACCGGGTCACGGTGATCGGCTGGGACGGTTCGCCACTCACCCGAGCGGCCAGGTCCGCCCTCTCCGCGGCCACCCTGGTCGCCGGCGCCGCCCATCATCTGGCGCTGCCCGAAGTCCCGCCCGGGGCCGAGCGCATCCGCCTCGGCAGCGTCGGCCTCGCCGCCCGGCGCATCGCCGGACACCGTGGCAGCGCCGTCGTCCTCGCCGACGGCGACCCCGGCCTCTTCGGCGTCGTACGCACCCTGCGCGCGCCCGAGTACGGCCTGGAGGTGGAAGTCGTCCCCGCCGTGTCCTCCGTGGCGGCCGCCTTCGCCAGGGCGGGCATGCCGTGGGACGACGCCCAGATCGTCGTCGCACACCGCCGCACGCTGCGCCAGGCCGTCAATGTGTGCCGCGCGCACAGCAAGGTCGCCGTCCTCACATCCCCGGGCGCCGGCCCCGCCGAACTCGCCCTGCTGCTCGAGGGCATCCATCGCACCTTCGTCATCTGCGAGGAACTGGGCACCGACCGCGAACAGGTCACCGTCCTCACCTCCGACAAGGTCGCCGACCACATGTGGCGCGACCCCAATGTCGTCATCGTCATCGGCGGCACCGCCGGCCCCGCTCCCCTCACCGCCACCGGCGGCTGGATCGCCGGACGGGATCCCGGCTACCCCCCGGCCGTACGCGGCTGGGCCCTGCCGCCCGCCGAGGCGCCCACACGCGGCGAGGGCGAGTTCGCCGGACTGCGGGCCGCCCAGCTGGCCCGGCTCGGACCCCGCATCGGTGACCTCGTATGGGACATCGGCTCCGGCAGCGGCGCACTCGCCGCTGAGGCGGGGCGGTTCGGCGCCGCGGTGATCGCCGTCGACAACGACCCGGATGCCTGCCGTCGCACCGAGGCGGCGGCCCGGCGCCTCGGCGTCCAGCTCCAGGTGGTGCACGGGCGGGCCCCGCACGTTCTCGAACGGCTGCCCGAGCCCGATGTCGTACGGATCGGCGGCGGGGGAGTGCCGGTCGTCACCGCCGTCGCCGACCGCAGGCCGCAGCGCATCGTCACCCACGCCTCCACGCGGGACGAGGCCGAAGCCATCGGCGCGGCGCTCGCCGCCGGCGGATACAGCGTCGAATGCGCCCTCCTCCAGTCCGTCGAGCTGGACACGTCCGACTGGTCGGAGCGGGAACGCTGTGTGGTCTTCCTGCTGTGCGGAAGACAGCCCGACCCTCGCCCCCGGCCCCCCTCGACGGACGGTCCGGGGTAGGCTGGCCGATTGTTGTACCGCAGCCGGGCGTTCGTCGCTTCGTTCGTCAATGTCCGGAAAAGGGAGCCGCTTTGGTTCCCGTATGTGGTACGTCGATACCGGGGGGTCGCGCGACGTGGCGCAGCCCACAGCGAACCGCGGCGGATCTTGCTGCCGTAGTGGCGAACGACCGCGACAATGCTTTGGTCCGTGGGTCGATCGTGCCGCGCGGCGCACACGCTCGTTCTTGTTCAAGGGCGTCAGGTGTGCCGCTGTCGGACGCCCCGGGCGAAGGGCGAAGGAGCAACCGATGGGCGAGGGGTACGCGCATGACTGACACCGGCCAGATCCCGGGCGAGGGGCTGCCGGAGGACGCAGGCATGGTGGAGCAGCCGGGCGTCCCCGCTCCCGGCACGTACACCTTCCTCGAACCCTCCGAGAACAGCCCGGAAGAGGACGACCTCCTGCTGATGCCCGGCGCACAGGGTGCGTGGAGCGATTCCCACCAGCACGCGCCCGCCGCCCAGGCGGCGCCGGTCGCCGACCAGTACGCGGCCGCGCCCGCACCGGCGACGGCGCACCAGGACGCGGCGACGCAGCACCACAGCGGCGAGTACCAGGTGGACTACGCCGCCGCCGGTTACCCGGCACAGGACTACGCGGCCGCCCCGGCCGTGCACGGAGTCGAGCAGGCCGCGCCCGCCCCGGCCGACACGGCGTACGCGGAGCAGCAGGCGGCGCAGAACGCCGCGGCGCCCGCGCCGGCGCTCGTCGAAGTCACCCCGGCGGCCCAGGCGGCCGACGCCACCCCGCCGCAGGAGCCGCAGTTCCACGAGGTCCGCTCAGCGGAGCCGCAGGAACAGGGCTTCCAGCCGCACGCCCCCCAGCCGGCCCAGGCACAGGCCGAGGCCCAGGCGCAGGAAGCTGCCGCGCAGGAGCCGTTGGCGCAGGTGCAGGGCACCATGTCCGTCGTCCCCGGCGTGGCTCCGGCAGGTCCGGAGGCCGTCGCGGCCGAGGCGGTCCCCGCCGCCGCCCACGCGGCCCCGGTCGCGCAGGAGGCGCCGGCACAGCAGGAACAGACCCCCGCGGCGCAGGAGAGCGGTGCCCACGAGGCGGGCGGCCGTGATTCCGGGGCCGTCGACCTCAGCGCCGTACGGACTCCGGCCGCCGCCACCTCCGCCATGCCGACGCCCGCGCGCCGGCCGCTCCACATGGGTCCGCCCGTGCCGGACACCTCGAGCGGCGTGGTCCGTTCGCTGGCCGACCGCGGCCCGGCCGGTACGCCGCCGCACCCGATGGTCGTCCGCTCGGCTGCGGCGCAGTCCGCCGCCACCGGCGTGGAGTACCTGGACGTGCCGCGTGAGGAGCCCGCCGCCGAGCTGCCCGGACCGCAGCTCGGTGACATCCCTCCGCAGGCCGGGGCCCCGTGGGACCCGCAACCGCAGCAGAACCAGGCTCCCGTCGCAGCGCCGGCGGCGCCCGCAGAAACGGTCGTCCCGTCGGACGCGCCGGCCGAACCGGCGAACGCGGAAGCCACCGTGCCCGCGCCCCGGACCGGTGACTTCGAGCAGCAGCCCGCCGCGGAGGCGGAGCCGACCGTGGCGCCCGAGCCCGCCGCGCCGCAGCAGCACGCCGAGGCCGACGCCCCGAACCAGGTCGTCGTGCAGGAGCCCGCACCCGAAACCGTCGAGCCCGCCGCGCCCGAGGTAGCCGTCCCCGAGCCCGCCGCGCCCGAGGTAGCCGTGCCCGAGCCCGCCGCGCCCGAGGCAGCCGTGCAGGAAGCCGTGACCGAACCGGTCGCCGAGGAGCCTGCCGTCGAGCCCGCGGTCGCCCCGCAGGCACAGGCCGTGGCTCCGGAGGCGGCGGGCGACGCGCCGGAGGCCCCGCAGGCCCCGGCTCCCGCAGTCGTGTCCGAGCCCGAGCCGGTGGCCGTCGCGCCCGACGCAGGCGAGGCCGCCGAAGCCGCCGTGCAGGCAGCGCCCGTGCAGACGGGTGAGCCGTCGGCGGAGGCCGCAACGGCGCCCGTGGAGGCACCGGAGGCCGGCGAGGGGTCGGCCCCGGCCGTCCCGTCCGAGGAAGCCGCCACCGCACCGGCCGCCGAAGCCCCTCAGGCGGAAGCCCTTCAGACCGAAGTCCCGCAGGAGCAAGCTCCGCCGGCCGAAGCCCCTGAGGCCGAAGCTCCGCAGGAGGAAGCGCCGCAGGACGACATGAGCCAGGCCCCCGCCCCGGCGGAGGCCACCCCGTCGGCGCAGTCCGTCGCGGACGACGCCGCCCCGGCCGGCGCGGACGCTCCCGAGGAGGGCGAGTCGCCCGAGCCGCAGCCCGCCGCGACGGCCCCCGCACCCGGCTACGACGACGCCGAGCGCGAGGCCGTGCTGCGCGTGATGCGCGAACGCCGCGACATCCGCAACGGCTTCCGCAGCGACCCCATCCCGCACGAGGTCCTCCTCCGGGTCCTCGAAGCGGCGCACACCGCCCCAAGCGTCGGCCACTCCCAGCCCTGGGACTTCGTCGTCATCCGCTCCGCGGAGACCCGCCGCACCATGCACGAACTGGCGCAGCGTCAGCGTGAGGCGTACGCCAAGTCACTGCCCAAGGGCCGGGCCAAGCAGTTCAAGGAACTGAAGATCGAGGCCATCCTCGACACCCCGGTGAACATCGTCGTCACCGCCGACCCCACCCGCGGCGGCCGCCACACCCTCGGCCGGCACACCCAGCCGCAGATGGCGCCCTACTCGTCCGCCCTGGCCGTGGAGAACCTGTGGCTCGCGGCCCGGGCCGAGGGCCTCGGCGTCGGCTGGGTCTCCTTCTTCGACGAGCGTGAGATGGTGCGCACGCTCGGCCTGCCCGAGCACCTCGAGGTCGTCGCCTACCTCTGCGTGGGGTACGTCGACGAGTTCCCGGAGGAGCCCGAGCTGATGCAGGCGGGCTGGTCCAAGCGCCGCCCCCTGTCCTGGGTCGTGCACGAGGAGACCTACGGACGCCGTGCGCTGCCCGGGGAGGAGCCGCACGACCTGCTGCAGGAGACCGTCACCAACATCCGCCCGCTCGACGCCAAGGCGCTCGGCGAGGCCTGGGAACGCCAGAAGCGGATGACCAAGCCCTCCGGTGCCCTCGGCATGCTGGAGATCATCTCCGCGCAGCTCTCCGGCCTCTCCCGGATGTGCCCGCCGCCGATCCCCGAGCCCGCGGCCGTCGCCATCTTCGCCGGCGACCACGGGGTGCACGCCCAGGGCGTCACCGCCTGGCCGCAGGAGGTCACGGGCCAGATGGTGGCCAACTTCCTCGGCGGCGGGGCGGTCTGCAACGCCTTCGCGAACCAGGTCGGCGCCGAGGTCTGCGTCATCGACGTCGGCGTGGCCTCCGACCTGCCGGCCACCCCCGGTCTGCTGCCCCGCAAGGTGCGGCCCGGCACCGCCGACTTCACCACCGGTCCCGCCCTGACCCGCGAGGAGGTCCTCTCCGCGATCGAGGTCGGCATCGAGACCGCCCGCGACCTGGTGGCCGCCGGCAACAAGGCGCTGCTGACCGGGGAGATGGGCATCGCCAACACCACCACGTCCGCGGCCCTCATCTCCGTCTACACGGGCGCCGACCCGTCGGAGATCACCGGGCGCGGCACCGGCATCAACGACGAGATGCACGCCCGCAAGGTCGACGTCGTCCGCCGTGCCCTCGAGCTCCACCAGCCCGACCCGGCGGACCCGATCGGCGTCCTGGCGGCCGTCGGTGGCCTCGAGCACTGCGCGCTCGTCGGGCTGATCCTCGGCGGCGCCTCCCTGCGGACCCCGGTCATCCTCGACGGCGTCAGCACGGGCGCGGCGGCCCTGGTCGCCCGCGCCGTCGCGCCGGAGGCGCTGGCCGCCTGCATCGCCGGCCACCGCAGTGCGGAGCCCGGCCATGTGGCGGCCCTCAACAAGCTGGGTCTGCGCCCCCTGGTCGACCTGGACCTCCGCCTCGGCGAGGGCACCGGCGCCCTGCTGGCGCTCCCGGTGGTCCAGAGCGCCGCCCGCGCGATGCACGAGGTGGCGACCTTCGACTCGGCAGGCGTCACGGAGAAGTAGTCCGGGCCCCGCGCGTCCGGGCCCCGCGCGTCCGGGCCCCGCGCGTCCGGTCCGCAGCGGACCGGATGCGCGGGGGCGCAGGCGCCGGAGGCAACCGTTCCGCAACGGTCCGGGCCGCTCCCCGCACCGGGGCCGTATCGTGTTCGCCAGGACCCTCACCCGTTCCCACCAGCCGCTTCACCGTCGCAGCGGCCTCACTCCCGCACCGCATCGCCCGAGGAGCCGCACCGCCATGGCCGAGCACGTCCCGCACGCCGAGCACCCCGCCTACCCCGTCGGCCTCCGACTCGCCGGGCGCCGCGTCGTCGTCATCGGCGGTGGGCAGGTCGCCCAGCGAAGGCTCCCCGCCCTGGTCGCGGCCGGTGCCGACGTCACCCTGATCTCCCCTTCCGCGACGCCGTCGGTCGAGGCCATGGCCGAGTCCGGCGAGATCACCTGGACCCGCCGCCGCTACGAGGACGGCGACATCGCCGACGCCTGGTACGCCCTGGTGGCCACCAGCGACGCCGACGCCAACGCCCGCGCCTCCGCGGAGGCCGAGCGCACCAAGACGTGGTGCGTCCGCAGCGACGACGCCGACGCGGCCACCGCCTGGACCCCGGCGACGGGCCGCAGCGACGGTGTGACCGTCGCCGTCCTCACCGGCCGCGACCCGCGACGCTCGGCCGCGGTACGCGACGCGATCGTCGAGGGCCTGCGCGACGGCACCCTCGCCGCACCCCACCACCGCAGCCGCGCCCCGTTCGTCGCCCTCGTCGGCGGCGGCCCCGGCGACCCGGACCTGATCACCGTCCGCGGCCGCCGGCTGCTCGCGGAGGCGGACGTCGTCATCGCCGACCGGCTCGGCCCGCGCGACCTCCTCGACGAACTCCCGCCGCACGTGGAGGTCATCGACGCCGCCAAGATCCCGTACGGGCGGTTCATGGCCCAGGAGGCCATCAACAACGCGCTCATCGAGCACGCGAAGGCCGGCAAGGCCGTCGTCCGGCTCAAGGGCGGCGACCCGTACGTCTTCGGCCGCGGCATGGAGGAGGCGCAGGCGCTCGCTGAGGCCGGCATCCCGTACACGGTCGTGCCCGGCATCTCCAGCTCCATCTCCGTTCCCTCCGCCGCCGGCATCCCGGTGACCCACCGGGGGGTCGCCCACGAGTTCACCGTCGTCAGCGGCCATGTGGCGCCCGACGACCCGCGTTCGCTCGTCGACTGGAAGTCCCTCGCCCGCCTGCGCGGCACGCTGGTGATCCTCATGGGCGTCGACAAGATCGGCGCCATCGCCGAGGCCCTCATCGCGCACGGCAAGGCCCCCGAGACGCCGCTCGCCCTCGTCCAGGAGGGCACGACCGCTGCGCAGCGCCGGGTGGACGCCACCCTCGCCACCGTCGCCGAGACCGTCAGGGCCGAGGACGTGCGCCCGCCGGCCGTCATCGTCATCGGGGACGTCGTCGCCGTCGGCCCGCGCAAGTAACCACCGGTAACCCGACCTTGCGGAAACCGTTGGCACCGCACATCCAAGAAGGCAGTATCACCCTGTGGCCGATCTCATCACCATCGACGACCCCGACGACCCCCGCCTGCGGGACTACACGGGCCTGACCGACGTCGAACTGCGCCGCCGACGCGAACCGGAAGAGGGCCTGTTCATCGCGGAGGGCGAGAAGGTCATCCGCCGCGCCGGACAGACCGGCTACGAGATGCGCTCCATGCTGCTCTCCGCCAAGTGGATCGACGTGATGCGCGACGTCATCGACGAGGTCCCCGCGCCCGTCTACGCGGTCGACCCGGCCCTCGCCGAACGCGTCACCGGCTACCACGTCCACCGCGGCGCGCTCGCCTCCATGCAGCGCAAGCCGCTGCCGGACGCGGCCGAACTGCTCGGCACGGCCCGCCGGGTGGTCGTCATGGAGTCCGTCAACGACCACACCAACATCGGCGCCATCTTCCGCAGTGCGGCCGCCCTCGGCATGGACGCCGTGCTGCTCTCACCGGACTGCGCCGACCCGCTGTACCGCCGTTCCGTGAAGGTCTCCATGGGAGCGGTCTTCTCCGTGCCCTACGCACGCCTCGACGCCTGGCCGAAGGGCCTCGAGGCGGTCCGCGAAGCGGGCTTCCGGCTGCTCGCCCTCACCCCGGACGAGAAAGCCACCTCGATCGACGAGGCGGCCCCGCACCGCCTGGAGCGGGTGGCGCTGATGCTGGGCGCCGAAGGGGACGGACTGTCCACCAAGGCCCTCATGTCAGCCGACGAGTGGGTGCGTATCCCCATGTCCCGCGGTGTCGACTCGCTCAACGTGGGCGCGGCGGCCGCGGTCGCCTTCTACGCGGTCGCCACAGGCCGTCCCGGAACCTGACCCGTCACAGCTTCTGGGCGGCCGCGATGCCCAGCGCCACGATCAGCGTCACCACGAAGAAGACGGTGATCCGCTGACGCAGCAGCCGCGGATTGGCCGGCCGTCGGCCCGTCGAGGTGGTCCGCACCCCGGGCCTGGTGCCCGGCCGGCCGTTCGTACGGGCGGTGCCGCGCGACTGCTGGGGCCGGGACCCGCCACCGGTACGGGACGGCGTCTGCGGCCTGGGCACCGACGACCCACCCGTACGCCGCTCCATGCGCTCGGTACGGTCCGTGCGCTCCGGATAACGCGCCGTCGGCCGGTTGAGCTCGACCCGCTCCCGCTGCACGGGCGGCCGGGCGTCGTGCAGCCCCTGGGCCTCCCTGGCCGCGATCTCCTTGAGCCGCATGGACAGTTGCAGCGTGCTCGGCCGCTCCTCCGGGTCCTTGGCGAGGCACGCGGAGACCAGCGGCGCCAGCGCGTCGTGCACCCCGTGCAGCTGCGGCTCCTCGTGCACCACCCGGTACAGCATCACCTCGGAACTGCCGTGCCCGAAGGGTGAGTCGCCCATCGCCGCGTACGCGAGGGTCGCCCCGAGCGCGAACACGTCGGTCGCGGGCGTCACCGCCGCACCGCGCACCTGCTCGGGCGCGAGGAAACCGGGCGACCCCACGGCCGTGCCCACGTGCGTCAGGGTGCTCGCGCCGGTGGCCCAGGCGATACCGAAGTCGATGATCCGCGGCCCCTTGGGCGACAGCAGAATGTTGGACGGCTTCAGGTCACGGTGCACCACACCGGCCTCGTGGACCGCCACCAGGCCCTCGGAGAGCGCGGCGCCCACCGCGGCCACGTCGGCGGCCCGCAGCGGCCCCTCCTCGACCACCTTGTCGTGCAGCGACGGCCCCGGCACGTACTGGGTGGCGAACCACGGCCGGTCCGCCTCCAGGTCCGCCGCGACCAGCCGGGCCGTGCAGCCCCCGCGGATACGCCGCGCCGCCGACACCTCGCGCGCGAAACGCGAACGGAACTCCTGGTCCTCGGCGAGATCCGGCCTGATCACCTTCAGCGCGACGCGCTGCCCTCTGCGGTCGGACCCCAGATAGACGACGCCCATACCGCCCGCGCCCAGCCGCCGGTGCAGCCTGAACGAGCCGACGACACGCGGGTCCTCGCGCCGGAGCCGCATCATCGCCATGTCCGTCCCCTACCTACGGTGGGGAGGCCCCACCCCGCTGCCCGGTCGTCCGCTTTTGACGTGGCACAGCTTACGTACCCCCGCGCCGGTGTGCTCATAGGCCGCGCCCTCCCGTCCGGATCGTTTGTCAGTGCCAGGTGGGAGAATTGACCAGTGGTCAGCGGAGGGCGGATCCATCTCCCCTGACCCGTGCGTGATCTCAACGGTCAGTCGCAGAAGGGGGATTGGATCGATGAAGGGTGACCGCGTGGAGATAGTGGTGGACGCGGGAGACACGACCCGTACGTATGAAGTGGTGGCAAGCCGGGCGGGCCGCAGGGTTGAGACGGCGGTGCGCAGGGGGGTGGTCGAAGTGAGCGAAGTCACCCGTTCCGGGTCCGTCGTCCGGACGGCCCGATTCATGGCCACTCGGGTGCTTGCCCTGGTGGAGCAGCCCGTCCCGCGGGCCGACTCCGCGGAGTGACGCACGACCCCTCCGGGAAGACCCCAACTCCTCACCCCTCGTCTCCACCCAGGGGAGTACGCCGGGGGGTGACGGCTCATCCTCCGGGAGGCCCGGCAATCGGTACGAGGGCATGACGTCCGGGGCCCTCGGTTTCCCTAATGTTGATGTCAAGCGGCGGGTGCAGCACTCGTCCCCCGAGGTCAGACACCCGCCGCTGCCAACCCACGACAGGAGAAGGACGATGGCGGACACGGTAACGCGGACACTGATCCGCACGCAGGGACGCAAGGCATCCGCCGCGTTCGGCGGCCGCCAGTCCGGCACGCGCCACCCATTGGTGGCGACGGCCATGGTCCTTCCCCTCGCGGCACTGCTGGTGGTCGTCTTCGGCGGCTGGGACGCAGTGGTCACACAGGCGTCGTCCGTAGGCGTGATGCTGGGGCGCTGAACGGCGCCCCGGGCCCGGAAGAGCGGTCCGGGCCGGGGACATCCGGCCAACAACCCCGTGGGGACGGGGGTGCGGCGGACGGCAGCGATGGCCGGTCAGCTGGGGAGCTGACCGGCCATCGCGCATGCCCGCACCTGATAGCGCGCACCGGACCCTGCGTCCTTGCCGCGCACTCACTGGTACCCCCACCCGGCGGAGAGCGATTGCCGACCGGGGGACTGACCCACGGCCCGGAACGGGCCCTACGGGCGGGAGGGGTTCCCGACACCCGCACCACCCACCCGCACCACCCACCCGGCCCAGGGCCACGCCCCGCAGGGGTGACACGCACCGGGACCGGGCCCGGCCCTGGGGCGGCACCGCACCGGCCAGCGCCCGAGACCACGCCCCCCGATACGCTCCACGCGTGACCGCCTCAGTCGTACGCGCCCTCGCCACCGTCGCCCGCGACGCCGCTCACCTGGCCACACCACGCGGCTCCTGCCGCGCCTGCGGCGCCCACGACGCCGGGACGCAGACGCTCGCCGACCGTCCTGACGGCATCGTCGTGCGCCACGGCGCGGCCGTCGCGAAGGCCCACGCTCCCGACACCGACCGGGCGGCGCACGACGTACGTGTCGCCCTCGCGGCCCACCCCGCGCTGGCGGGGATCCTGCTGCCTCCCCTCCCGGCCGGCCCCCGCACGGGAGCAGCCCCGCTGCCGAACGACCCCCGCCCCGTCACGACGTGGCCCTACGGCGTCCCCGTGGACCCCGCGGACCCGGACGCCGCGCCCTGGGAGGAGGCCGCGGTCCTGCTGGCGCGACTGCACCGCGTCCCGCCGGCCGAGCTGTCGGGCACACACACGGCCAGGGCCACAGCAGCCGACCCAGCCACAGGAGCGGACCCAGTCACCGCCACCGGCGCAGCCCCGCTCCCACCCATGCGCGGCCCCGCCAAGGCCCGCGCCGCCGTGGCCCGCATGGAGGCGGCGGCACCGGACCACCCGGCCGCGCCGGACGTCCGACGCGCCTGGGAGCGCCTGCCGGCCTGGGCGCGGGGCGAGGCGCCGTCCCCGCGCCGGGACGCTGTGTGCCACGGCGACCTGCACCTCGGCCAGCTCGTGCGCCACCCCGCCCCGGACGGCCCGTGGTTGCTGATCGACGTGGACGACATGGGGCTGGGCGACCCGGCCTGGGACCTGGCCCGTCCCGCTGCCTGGTTCGCGACGGGCCTGCTGGCGCCGGAGATCTGGCAGCGGTTCCTCGGCGCGTACACCGCCGCGGAGGGCGGCGCCGTTCCTTCCGCCGGTGATCCGTGGCCTCAACTCGATGTGCCCGCGCGGGCGCTGACGGTGCAGACCGCGGCGACCGCGCTGGCGAAGTCGGCTGTGGAGGGGCGTCAACCGGACGACGTCGAGCGGGCGGTGCTGGACGCCTGTACCCGAATCGGGACAGTGTGACCCGAGTTGGAGTTCGATGCTCCGTCGTAGGGTGAAGTCCTCGTCGCCGGGCATGCATCCGGGCGACGTCGACCGAACGGCGAGGAGCTGACCAGACGATGCAGTGTCCCAAGTGCCATGCAGCGATGCACACGTACAACCGCAATGGTGTTCAGATCGAGCAGTGCAGCGGCTGCCGGGGCATATTTCTCGACTACGGCGAGCTGGAGTCGCTGACCCGACTGGAGTCGCAGTGGACCCAGCAGGTCCCGCCCGCGCCGCCGGCCCCGCATGCACCGCAGGCCTACCCGGCCGCGCCTCCGGCTCCGGCGTGGGGCGCGCCGCACCATGGTGGTCACCAGGGGCATCACCGTCAGCGGAGCTTCGGCCGGATGCTGTTCTCCTCCTGAGCGCCTGAGCGCCTGAGCGCCTGAGCGCCTGAGCACCTGAGCACCTGAGCGCCCGGGCGTCACTCATTGAGTGCCCGCGGATGCGTCGGCCGGGCCACTGGCCCGGCCGGCCGCTGCCGGTCCCGTCGTGCGCCCGCCGGCGCACGACGAAGCCCCCGGCCGTCGAGACGGCCAGGGGCTCCGGTGATGGTGCGCGATACTGGGATTGAACCAGTGACCTCTTCCGTGTCAGGGAAGCGCTCTCCCGCTGAGCTAATCGCGCGGGGTGACCTGCGTTACTGCACTGCGTACTGCCGATCAGCATCCCTCACTGAGAGCTGCATGATCACTGCGTACTGCGTGCGCGATACTGGGATTGAACCAGTGACCTCTTCCGTGTCAGGGAAGCGCTCTCCCGCTGAGCTAATCGCGCTCGGATCCTCGCGGATCCAGTGGACGATACTGGGATTGAACCAGTGACCTCTTCCGTGTCAGGGAAGCGCTCTCCCGCTGAGCTAATCGTCCTTGGAGGTGGAGACGGGATTTGAACCCGTGTAGACGGCTTTGCAGGCCGTTGCCTCGCCTCTCGGCCACTCCACCCGGAGTGCAGGGGGTTCGGGAAGATCCCCCACTTTCTCGAGCGGACGACGAGATTCGAACTCGCGACCCTCACCTTGGCAAGGTGATGCTCTACCAACTGAGCCACGTCCGCTTGTCGTTTCCGTTCCGCTTGCGCGTCCCGGCGACGTGTTGAACTCTAGCGGATTCCCGGGCCAGTACAAAAACGCGTTTGTGCAGCTTGCCGCCGTGTGTTCACGTCGCAGCAGCTCAACGGCGACTCAACGGCAGCTCGCCGCCGGCTCAGCGGCAGCTGATCGGCGGCTCGTGAGCGGCCCCCGGCCCGGGCCATCCGCACCCCGTCCTCGCCGGTCATACACTCACAGACGTGCACGACCTCGCTCCTCTGGCCCGCTTCGGCCCCCTCGTCGCCACCGACCTCCGGGACGTCACAAGCGACCCCGCGGCCCTGGACTCCACCGGCTTCTGGGCCGTCGCCGCCGACTTCGAGGGCGGTCTGACCTGCGCCCGCTTCGGCGATGTCCGCAGTGAACCGGTTCCCGAGCCCGTCCCGGGCCGCTGGCGGGGGCCGGCCGCGGAGGAGTGGACGTCCTCCTTGGACCGGGCCGCCTACACCGCCGGCGTGCGGCGCGTCCGCGAGCACATCGCGGCCGGCGAGGTCTACCAGGCCAATCTGTGCCGGGTGCTGTCGGCGCCGTTGCCCGACCCGGCCGCGGCCGATGTCGACGAGCTGACCGCGCTGCTGGCGCGGGGCAACCCGGCTCCGTACGCAGGAACGATCCGCCTGCCCGCGCACGGCGTGGAGATCGCGACCGCGTCCCCCGAGCTGTACCTGAGCCGCGACGGACGCACCGTCGAGTCCGGCCCCATCAAGGGCACGGGCAGGACGGCGGACGATCTTCTCGAGAAGGACCACGCGGAGAACGTCATGATCGTGGACCTGGTCCGCAACGACCTGGGCCGGGTCTGCACCACCGGCAGCGTCACCGTGCCCGAGCTCTGCGCGGTCGAGCCTCACCCCGGCCTCGTGCACCTGGTCTCCACCGTCCGCGGTGAGCTCGCCCCCGAAGCGGGCTGGGGCGATCTGCTCGCGGCGACCTTCCCGCCGGGCTCGGTCACCGGCGCCCCCAAGTCCAGCGCGCTGAAGATCATCGACGCGCTGGAGACCGTGCCGCGCGGCCCGTACTGCGGCGGTGTCGGCTGGGTCGACGCCGACCGGCGCACCGCGCAGCTCGCCGTCGGCATACGGACCTTCTGGATCGACCGCGAGGCGAACGTCCTGCGGTTCGGCACCGGCGCCGGCATCACCTGGGGCTCCGACCCGGAACGTGAATGGGCGGAGACGGAACTGAAGGCATCGCGACTGCTGGCGGTAGCGTCGGGCGCGTACGCGGCAATCGGAAGGACAGCTCGATGAAGGTTTGGGTCAACGGCGCGCTCTCGGAGATCGAGGACGCCCGGGTGTCCGTGCTCGACCACGGAATGACCGTCGGCGACGGCGTCTTCGAGACCGTCAAGGCGGTCCACGGTCAGCCCTTCGCGCTCACCCGCCACCTGGAACGGCTGGCCCGCTCCGCCGACGGCCTCGGACTGCCGGAACCCGATCTCGACGAGGTCCGGCACGCCTGCACCGCCGTACTGGCCGCGAATCCCATGCCGCTCGGCCGGCTGCGCATCACCTACACCGGCGGACTCTCCCCGCTCGGCTCCGACCGGGGGACCGACGGTCCGACGCTGGTCGTCGCGCTCGGCTCGACCACCCGTCGCCCCGACACCACATCGGTGATCACCGTCCCCTGGACCCGCAACGAACGCGGCGCGCTGACCGGGCTGAAGACCACCTCGTACGCCGAGAACGTCATCGCGCTCGCCAGGGCGCACCAGCAGGGCGCCTCCGAGGCCCTGTTCGCGAACACCGTCGGGCGGCTCTGCGAGGGCACCGGATCGAACGTCTTCGTGGTCCTCGACGGTGAACTGCACACCCCGCCCGTCTCCTCCGGCTGCCTCGCGGGCATCACCCGCGCCCTGACCGTCGAGTGGACGGGCGCCAAGGAGACGGACCTGCCCATGGACGTCCTCGACTCCGCGGAGGAGATCTTCCTGACCTCCACCCTCCGCGACGTCCAGTCGGTCGCACGCGTCGACGGCCGCGACGTCAGCGCCGCCCCGGGACCCGTGACGACGAAGGCGATGCGCGTCTTCGAGGAGCGCGCGGCGGCCGATCCCGACCCGAAGTCCGAGTAACCGGCCCCGGAGCCGGGGGAAAACCTGGTGTCGGAGGGTCGCGGGGCAGGTAGAAACTCCTCGATGACCACAACCCTGCGGCCCACGGGGCCGATCCAGTACGACGCCGACGGCGCCGCCTCCCGCGGCTACGACGTCTGCGTGAACGGCCGGCCCGTCGGGACGGTCGAGCTCGCCACGGACACCGGCGGCGGCCGTCCGGTCGGCTCCATAAGGTCGCTGCACATCGACGAGGCCGACCGCAGACGGGGCCGCGGCACCGTCGCGGCCCTCGCCGCGGAGGAGGTGCTGCGCGGCTGGAACTGCACCGAGGTCCGCGTGGCCGTCCCGGCCGATGCCGGCCCCGCCCTGCGCCTGGTCACGGCGCTCGGCTACACCGAACGCGGCCGCAACATGATCAAGGAGACGTCCCGGCCGCTGCCGGCGCTTCCCGAAGGCGTCGAGAGCCGCCCGATGGACGAGGACGAGTTCGGCCGCTGGCTGTCGCACGCCGTACGTCACTTCGCCCAGGACTGGGTCTCGCGCGGCGTGCCGAAGGACGAGGCACTCGCCCGTTCCGAGGCCGTCCACGCCCGTCTGCTCCCCGAGGGTCGCGCGACCCCCGGCGTCCACGTCCACTGCCTGCTCGCCGAGGGCGCCGCCGTGGGGCACGTCTGGGTCTCGGAGTGCGAGGTACGCCCCGGCGAGGACGGGGCATACGTCTTCGACGTCGAGGTGGCCAAGGCCTACCGGGGCAGGGGCCACGGAAGGGCCCTGATGCTGCTCGCGGAGCGCATCGCGGGCGAGGCCGGCCGGCCGCTGATCGCCCTGCACGTCTTCGAGGGCAACCGCCCCGCGCTCGCGCTCTACGAGTCCCTCGGCTACCGCACGACCCACCGCAACTTCGTCAAGCGGCTCCTGTGACCGGGCCCGGCCGGGTCACTGCCCGGCCAGGAGCCGGTCGGCGATCTCCTCGATACGAGCCCGCAGCCCGTCCTGGCTCTTGCCGCCGTCGAGCCGCTCGCCGCCGATGACGTACGTGGGCGTGCCGGTCACCCCGATCGCCTTGCCCTCGGCCTGGTCGGCGTCGACGATCAGGATGTGCCGGCCGTCGATGAGCGCGGTGTCGAACTCCTCCACCTCCAGGCCCAGTTCGCCGGCGACCTCCAGGAGGAACGGCTCGCCCTTGGCCGCCAGCTCCTCGGCGCGCGCCAGCACGGCCTCCGCGTACGGCCAGGCCTTGCCCTGTGCCGCGGCCTCCTCGGCGGCCTGCGCGGCGGCGAACGCGTGCTTGTGCTTGTCGAGGGGGAAGTGCCGCAGCCGCAGCTCGAGCCGGTCACCGTAGCGGTCGCGAAGGGCCCGCAGGTCCTCCAGCGCGGTGCGGCAGTCGGTGCACTGGAGCTCGCACCACACGTCGAGGACGGCGGGGGAGCCGGTCGGGGAGTCACTCATGCGGCCAGTCTTCCAGCCCGGCGTCGCTCGCCCCAACCGGGACCTGGGGAGGAGAGCGTCCCGGAGATCTCCCCCAGATATGCGCACGCCCGCCTCGCACCGTGGCCCGGAGCGGCCGGAGCGGTGCAGGATGGAGGGGACGCAACCGCTCAAGCCGCCAACGCCTGGAGGACCGGATGCTTGCCGAGACCATTTGTTCCGCGGTGTCCGCGGCGGGCCTGGGCATCGCCGCGATCACGGCGTACCGCAGGCGTTTCCTGTCCGCGGCGCGTATCGCGGCCTACTCGCTGCTGCCGCTCGGCCTCGTCCTCACCGGGGCGGTCGAATGGGCGGTCGGCACGGCGTTCAGCCTGACCGCCTGGGTCGGCTTCGGCCTCCTCGGCGCCGCCTGGCTGCTCTTCCTGACAACCAGGGCGGTGGAGCGCCGGACGGGCGGCACCCGCAAGGAGCGCAAGGCAGCCGCCGCGGCCGCCCGCCGCGAGGCCGCCGAACCGGCCGCCTCCCGGCCCTCGCTCGGCCGGTCCGCCCCGGCGGCCGACCAGGCCGCGCAGGCCGAACCGAAGGCGTCCCGCGCGGACGACGACTTCAGCGACATCGAGGCGATCCTGAAGAAGCACGGCATCTGACCGTCCCCGAGGCCGGCCCGCCGGGCGGGGCCACCACCCCATCGCTCCGTGGCCGACGCCGCCGCGGCCGGTGCCTTCCGCGGGTGACGGGGCCGGGCCACGGGATGTGATGAACCACCGTTGCCGCAGGGCGTGTTGGTCGATCATCCCCGCCCGGGCTACGCCATGATCACCCCGAGATGCTCGATACCTCGCGGGGCCAGGCCCCCGTACCGACCCAGGAGCCGCGCGGATGCCTTTTCGCGCTCTCCCAGCCGCCCCTGATGATCTTCCTCGGGGTGATCGGCGTCCTGCTGCTGATGGCGGCCGTGCACGACCTCTTCTGGCTGTGAGGGACGCGGTGGGACACCATGGTCCGCTCAGCCCGCTGCCTCCTTGCGGCGCGCCCGGTAGGCGGCGACATGCAGTCGGTTGCCGCATGTGCGGCTGTCGCAGTAGCGGCGCGACCGGTTGCGTGACAGGTCCACGAACGCGCGCCCGCAGTCCGGCGCCTCACAGCGCCGCAGCCGTTCCTGCTCGCCCGCGACGACGATGAACGCCAGCGCCATCCCGCAGTCGGCCGCGAGATGGTCGGCGACCGACGCGCCCGGTGCGAAGTAGTGCACATGCCAGTCGTAGCCGTCGTGGTCCGTCAGCTGCGGAGTCGTGCCCGCCGCCGCCACCAGACGGTTGATGACCTCCGCGGCGGTCCTGCTGTCCGGCGCGGCGAACACCTGGGCGAACAGCGTCCGGATCGCCTGCACGGCCTTGATGTCCCGCTGGGTCAGCTCCCCCACCCCGCTGACCTTGTGGCTGCGTACGAAGTCGTACAGCGCCGCGACGTCCGTCAGCCTGTCGTCCTGCCCGCTCTCCGGTGCTGTGTTCACCAGATCGACGACGGTGTCGAGGGCGATACGGGTGTCGTGGGGGATCAGCACGAATTCGCTCCCTGGCCGGATGCGGGCCGGTGCCCGCCGAATTGCGCTGACTCTAGCGGTTCGTGCCGAGAGCGCACCGGCGCCGTCGCCGCGGTGGATTCCGCGACGACGGCGCCGGTGTTGTTCCGTATGAGGTTGTCCGCGCGGCGCCGTCTCCCCGAGACGGACGGCGCCGTGCGGTTTTCCGCCGGCCGGACTGGGCTCAGCTCTCGGCCAGAATGTGCGACAGCTCCGTGTCGAGATCGAAGTGCCGGTGCTCGGTGCCTGGCGGCACCGCTGCGTCCGTCCGCTTGAGGAACGATTCCAGGGCCCGCGCCGGGGCCTCCAGCAGGGCTTCGCCCTCCGGGGAGCTCAGCGCGATGCAGACGACGCCCTGGCCATGGCTGCGTGAGGGCCAGACCCGTACGTCGCCCGTGCCGGTGGGCCGGTGCAGGCCCTCGGCGAGAAGGTCGCGGGCGAAGACCCATTCGACCGTCTCTTCGGCTCCGGTGTGGAAGGTGGCGTGCACGGCATAAGGATCGGCCGTGTCATACCGCAGGCCCGCGGGTACAGGCAGTGAGGACTCGCTCGATACAACGAGGCGCAGGTGCAGCTCGCAGCTGACCGTGGTGTTCATAAGCGCCAGGGCCTTTCGCTCAGTGTGCGCTCGGGGATTCGCACGTCGGCGAAATCGACATGCCACCTACGGTGCCGTTGTAAACCCCTCTGACCGTTTTGGGATCCTTCAGGTCGCTCGTACGGCGGTGCATTACTTTGCGTTATACGGCCATTCCGGTGACGGAGTTCGATCCGGTAGGTTTGGATTCATGAACGCGCAGAGTGACGAGCGGGACGAGGCCGTCGTGGCGACGACCGCCGACCCCGCCACGGGGGACGTGACGGGCGGTGCGGCACAGCCGCTCCCGGAGGCTGCGAAGGAGGAACCGGCGCTCGGCTCGAGGGCGCCACACTTCATCAAGCGATCCAGACCACTGCATGTGAGCTGGCAGGTCGGCGTCTTCATCGTCGGCCTGGCCGTCGTCGGTGCCGGTGTGTCCATGCTGGTGCTGCCCGGACCCGGCTGGGTCGTGATCTTCGGTGGCATGGCGATCTGGGCGACCGAGTTCGTCTGGGCCCAGCTCGTGCTGCGCTGGACCAAGCGCAAGGTCACGGAAGCGGCCCAGCGGGCGCTCGACCCGAAGGTCCGGCGGCGCAACATCATTCTCACGACGATCGGTCTCGTGATCGTCGCGGCGCTCTGCGGTGTCTACCTCTGGAAGTTCGGGCTCGCCCTGCCGTGGAACATCGACGAGTGACCGCCAAGTGGTCCGGGGCACCGGCTGACATGGGGTAATGTTTGCCCTGCGCCCGGGCGATTAGCTCAGTGGGAGAGCGCTTCGTTCACACCGAAGAGGTCACTGGTTCGAACCCAGTATCGCCCACCGGGAACGGATGCCCCGGAGACTTGACGGTCTCCGGGGCATCCGTCGTTTCCCCTGCCGTCACCGCATGCGGCCCAGGCTCTCCCGCAGCCTGCGGGCGTCCCGGAGCCGCTGCTCGTACGTCGCGCCCACCCCGAGCAGCAGCAGGCCCACGAGCGCGGGCGGCAGCCAGCGGGGCAGCGCTCCGACGACCTGCGCCACGTACGGGGCGAGCTCGTGCAGCGCGTCCAGGGCCAGCACCGCGCCGCCGAGGACGAGCAGCGCCTGCAGCTTCAGCCGGGCGCCGGCCAGGGTCACCGCAAGGGCCGCGAGCCCCAGCAGCAGCGGGCGCAGCCAGTGCTCGTCGCCCCAGGCGGCGACGAGGCTCGGCACCAGGGTCGCGGCCAAGCCGGGACCGTACGCCGTCCAGGAAGAGGCCTGCGGGTCCTTCCGGCGGCGGAGCACCCCGAGGGTCAGCGCAGCGGCGGTGACGGGCAGGGTGTAGGCCTCCGGGGACGTCACGTCGGAGGCCGCCAGCCGGACCCAGGTGGCCGCCACGAAGCACACCGCCGCCAGGTGGCCCGCCACCGGGCGTCGCTCCTCCCGGACGGCCGTACCGGCGGCGAGGACGCCGCACAGCGCCAGGACCAGGGCCAGCGTCGGCGCGTCGCCCGCCGCGAGCGGCAGGGCGACCAGGCCGGCAGCGGCGCCCGTGATCTCCACGGGCAGTGCGGCGGGGTGGCGGCGCAGCACGGCGCCGAGCACCGCTGTGAGCGTCGGCACGGCCAGCAGTACCAGAGCGGCGTGGTGTGCCGGGAGGTCGAGCGCCGCGGCGCCCGCTCCGGCGAGGACGGCGGCGTGGACCGTGGAGGTGCAGGCGAGCAGCGCCTGTACCGGGCCCTTGGTCCGCAGGGCCGCGAGGGCGAGGGCCCCGACGAGCACGCCGAGGACGACGAAGGTCGCAGGCCGCGTCGCGAGCGACAGCAGCGCCACGCTCACCGAACCGCCGAGCCCGCACACCAGCGCGGTGATCGAGACGTCCCGGAGCCGCACGGCGGTGGCGAGGGCGAGGATCCCGAGGGTGAGGACCAGCTGCCAGGCGACGGCCGCGGAGTGACCGAAGCCGAACACGACCGGCACCGTGACGGCGGCGGCCCAGGTTGCCGCGACCGCGCCGCACCGGGCGGCCGCCCGTATCCGGTCGCGATGCGCGCGCCGGACCGCAGCCGGAGACCACGGAGCCCTGGGCAGCCAGGCCGCGGCGCCGGGAGGCGTGCCGGGGTCGGCGGCAGCGGGCGGGACGGGGGTGTCCTGGTCGGCCTCGTCCGGGACCTGGTCCGGGGTGTCGTCCCGGTAGCGGGCCACGGCCGCCAGGACCGCCGCGACGGTCAGGAGCGTCAGCGGGGCCGGGAGCAAGGACGTCGTCGTGGCGTCCAGGTCCGGCAGGCCGGACCCACCGGACCAGATGTCGGTCAGCGTCGTCGCCGGACCCGCCAGCGCCAGCGCCGTCAGCGGAAGCACCGCGAGGAGCGCCCCCGCGTGCACGGCCGCCGCCGCGCCGGCGAGGCCGGGAAGCAGCCGCCGCGGCAGCGGGGTCCGTACGGCGCCCACCAGAACCACCGCGCACAACAGGTACCCGAGCACCGCCCAGCCGCCCGGGACCGCGGCGCGGATCACGCCGCCGACGCCCGCCACCACGGCCAGGCCCGCGACGGCGGAGACCCAGGCGGCGGAGGTGCGCCACGCGGCGGACAGGGCGACGGCCGCCGCCACGGTCAGCAGCACCGCCGGGCCGGCGGCGGTCGCGGCGTCGTCCGCCGTCAGCGACCTGAGCACGCCGGTCAGCAGCGCCCCGCCGCCGGTCGTCGCGGCCGCCGTCCAGGCGACCACCTTCACGGCGGCCGGCCGCGTCCACAGCACGACGGCGACGTCCAGTGCGGCGGTCAGCAGCAGCGCCCACTCGATCGGCGGCGCGGCAGCGTCCGCGGTCAGCGCCCAGAGCGGCAGCGGGAGCTGTGCGGCCACGACGGCGGCCGGCAACGGGGTCCGCAGCCGGGGCAGCGCGACGCCGTACGAGGACCACAGTGCGGCGAGCGCCGCGGACGCCAGGGCCGAGTATCCGAGCCCGTCCGTGTCCGGCAGCCCCACCCGGTGCAGCGCGTACGCGTCGAGGACCGTCAGCACCAGTCCGAGCACGGCCACGGACTCGGCGGTCGCGAAGAGACCCCTGCGCAGCAGGACCACCGGTGTGCCGAGGGCGGCGACCGTCACGGCGCCGAGCACCGCGGAACGGCCGCCGATGCCCATCTCGCCCCAGCTGACGAGGGTGAACGCGATCGCCGCGATCGCCAGCAGCAGTCCGCCGAGTGTCAGCAGCAGGTTCTGCACGCCGGGCGGCGACGTCTCGGCCGCAGCGGGCGCGGCGAAGGACCGGCCGAAACCGGCGGGCGGCGGGGCGGCGGGGGCGACGGGCCGCAGCGCGGCGAGCAGCCAGGCCCTGCGGGCCAGCAACTGCGCGCGACGCGCCTCCAGTTGGCGCAGCTCACGGTCGAGTGTCGCCAGTTCCTCGGCCGGTGGTGGCACGTTCTCCATGGCCGAAGTGTGGCCCCGGCCACAGCCGGCGGCATGGGCGCGGATACTCAATTTCCGGTGAGTACCGACCGGCAGGTGGCGCAGACTGGGCCCATGGACTGGTGCCGCTACCGCTTCCGCAGCCTCTGGGACCTGCCCGCCGCGCCCGGCGACGTCTACGAGGCGCTGTCACGGGTGGAGGACTATCCCCGGTGGTGGCCACAGGTGCGTGAGGTGACGGAGGTCGAGGAAGGGGTCGGCACCGCCCGGTTCCGCTCGTTCCTTCCGTACGACCTGCGCGTCACCGGCCGCACACAGCGCAGCGATCCGGTGGACGGGGTGCTGGAGGTGCGGATGGCGGGAGACCTCGACGGCTGGTCGCGATGGACCGTGCGCCCCGGCGGCAGGGGCACCCGCGCGCTGTACGAGCAGGAGGTCGTCGTGCGAAGGCCCCTGATGAGACGGCTCTCCATCCCGTGCCGCCCGGTGTTCCGGGCCAATCACGCGTTCATGATGCGCAGCGGGAGGCGGGGCCTTGCGGCCTACCTGGAAGGAGTTTGAACCCAGCCCGCGGTGCCCTGTATTGTTCAGTCCGTTCCCGGGCGATTAGCTCAGTGGGAGAGCGCTTCGTTCACACCGAAGAGGTCACTGGTTCGAACCCAGTATCGCCCACCGGGAGAGGCCGGTCCGTCGTCGACGGACCGGCCTCACTTGTCCCACCGTCAGGCCGCGGCCGCCAGTCCAGGCCGCAGTGGCCACGCGGGATCGACCGTCTCCGGCGTACCGCTGCGGGCGAACCACGCCTGGAGCCCGCGTGCCTGACCCGCGTGCCACACCGCCTGGAGCGTGTGCAGTTCCGCCGGCGACAGCCGCTCCAGCCGGGCGTTGAAACGCCGCCCCACCGCCCGTACGACCTCCAGCGCCGCCAGCGCGTCGGCCGCCGCGTCGTGCGCCCCGTCGAGCACCACCTCGTACTGCGCGCACAGGTCCGTGAGCGTCCGCCGCCCCTTGCGGTAGCGGTCCAGATGTTTGTCCAGCACCCGCGGGTCCAGCACGCACAGCGGTGAACGGTCCAGGTAGCGGCTCAGCGACGACGCCCGGTGCCGCCTCAACTCCCGGTCCAGCAGCGTCAGATCGAACGGCGCGTTCATCACCACCAGCGGCCGGCCCGCCGCGCACTGCTCGGCCAGCGACCTGGCTATCTCCTCCATCACCGGCGCGGGCCAACGGCCGTTGCGCTGAAGGTGGTCGTCGGTGAGCCCGTGCACCTCGATGGCACCCGGCGGCACGGGCACCCCCGGATTCACCAGCCAGCGCGTGATCCTCGGCCGCCCGCCGGGCGAATCCTGGACCACGACCGCCGCGGACACGATGCGGTCCTCCTCGACGTCCACTCCGGTTGTCTCTGTGTCAAATGCGGCCAGGGGGCCGTCATACCAGTGCGTCATCCGCGAACTCCTCGCACGTACCCGGCAGATGGCGACAACCCCTGCCCGAATCGGTGATACCCGGGCTGTTTGCACCGTACTCAGGCCGGTGACAACACAGGTGACGGGGAAGGAAATTGCCATGGCGCTCGCCCAGCCCGAGCCGGGAGGGCTGTCCCCCGCAAGCGGGAGGTGCCCCCAGCAGCGGACGCCCCCGCTGCGCGGAGCACTCGCCACCACCGCCTGCATGGAGACGCTCCAGGTGGGCTATCTGCACGCCGTCGCGGCCGCGGCGGGGTGCTCGCTCTCCCAGCCGTTCCCTGACAACGGAATCGACTGGCACCTCAGCCACAGCTCGGCCGGGCACACGGTCGACGACGAAGTGACCATCAAGGTGCAGCTCAAATGCACCTACCAGATCCCACCGCACCCGCCGGGGCCCGCGTTCTCCTTCACCCTCGACAACGACCACCTGGTGAAGCTGGCCCGCACCCCCGTCTCGGTGCACAAGATCCTGGTCGTGATGCTCGTCCCGAGGACCCAGGACGAATGGCTGCGGGCCAGCCACGACCGGCTCGACCTGAGGCACTGCTGCTACTGGACCAACCTGGCCGGCCAAGCGGTGACCGGCAGGCACCGGACCACCGTGCGCATCCCGACCTCGCGGATCTTCGACGACCGGGCGCTCTGCGAGATCATGACGCGCGTCGGGGCGGGAGGGAGACCCTGATGCACCGGCCTTTCGACGACCATGTGCGTGCGCACCCGAGCGCCGCGGAGCCCCCGGGCCCCTGGCGCGGGGCGGCGGAACCCGATCCGGCGGAGGTCGACCCCGTTGTCCTCGGCGCGCTCCTGGACCGGCACGGCTGGCGCCGCCGCGGCGGCGCCGCGGGCCGCTACACCCGCTGGACCCCGCCCGGACACCTGACCGGCGGCACCAGCCTGCTCGTGCCGGAGAGCAAGGCCTTCCCCGACTGCGAGGACCTGCTCGGCGAGGCCATCACCGCGCTCGTCCGCAGCGCCGCGCCGTCCGCCAAGGACGTCCTCGTCGGACTCACCGTCCCCAGCGACGAGATCCGCTGGTGGCGCGACACCCCCGCGGGCGGCCCCTCGGGCACCGCCTCATGGACCGTCCAGGAACAGCTCCGCTCCGCCGCCCGGCAGATGCTGCTCGCCGGCGCGCTCGCCGCCCGCGAACGCGCCGGCTACTACGGCGGGCGCCACCGCAGGCAGGCGCAGGCACTTCTCGACGGCGTCCTCGTCGGACCGGCGCCGGGCGGCCGTTCCCTGACCGCCTTCGTGCCCGTCGACTCCGGACGGGCACTGGCCGTACGGCTCAGCCACGCGCTGCAGGCCACCAGGGAGGCCATCGACTACCAGCGGGCGACGGGCGGCACCGAGGCGTTCGACGCGGCGGTCAGGGCCGGGGTGAGCCGCGAGCTCACCGATGCGGTCATCTCGCTCGTGCGCGGCTCCGAAGGGGCCCGCGTCGCCGTCGAATGGTCACCGGCCGCCGGGGTGCCTCAGGGCTGCGCCGCCCGGATGGAACCGGTCGAGTTCTCCCCGGGCGACCTGCCCGTGCTGCGCGCGGCCGGTGCCCGCTACCTCCAGGACGAGCCGTCCGTGCCGGTACGGATCACCGGCACGGTGGTGCGGATGCGGCGATCGGGACCGCGTGGCGCAGGCACCGTGCGACTGCGGGTGCTGTCGGGCGCCGACGTCCCGCACGTGCGCGTGGCGCTCGACGAGGACGCCTACCGCACAGCCGGCGAGGCCCACCTGGTGGGCCTGCCGATCCGGGTGGCGGGACGGCTGGAGAGCCGGGGCGGTTTCCGCCGGCTGAGCGACGCGTCCGGGGTGGCGCCCGTGCCGGTCGACGATGCGGAGCGCGACCGGCTGATGAAGTCGCTCCAGGAGAAGCCGGACTTCTTCGAGGAGGCGGGCGAGCAGGAGGGTGAGGGGACGCCGCCGTAACCGTTTCGCGAGTGGTCCCTCCGGCTCGGTACGATTCCGAGTGCGTACGCACCACGAATCGGGTACGCGCCCGCCTTCAGTCAGGAGAGACCGGTGTCAGACGTCCGTGTGATCATCCAACGCGATTCCGAGCGGGAAGAGCGCGTGGTGACGACGGGCACTACGGCCGCCGACCTCTTTCCCGAGCGCACCGTCGTCGCCGCCCGCGTGGGCGGGGAGCTGAAGGACCTCGCGTACGAGCCGCAGGACGGCGAGGAGGTCGAGCCCGTCGAGATCTCCTCGGAGGACGGCCTCAACATTCTGCGCCACTCCACCGCGCACGTCATGGCCCAGGCCGTGCAGGAGCTCTTCCCCGAGGCGAAGCTCGGCATCGGCCCGCCGGTCAAGGACGGCTTCTACTACGACTTCGACGTCGAGAAGCCCTTCCACCCCGATGACCTCAAGGCCATCGAGAAGAAGATGCAGGAGATCCAGAAGCGCGGCCAGCGCTTCTCGCGCCGCGTCGTCACCGACGAGGCGGCACGCGAGGAGCTCGCCGACGAGCCGTACAAGCTGGAGCTCATCGGCCTCAAGGGCTCGGCGTCCTCGGACGACGGCGCGGACGTGGAGGTCGGCGCGGGCGAGCTGACCATCTACGACAACCTGGACGCCAAGACCGGCGAGCTGTGCTGGAAGGACCTCTGCCGCGGTCCGCACCTGCCCACGACCCGGAACATCCCGGCGTTCAAGCTGATGCGCAACGCCGCCGCGTACTGGCGCGGCAGCGAGAAGAACCCGATGCTCCAGCGCATCTACGGCACCGCCTGGCCGTCGAAGGAAGAGCTCAAGGCGCACCTCGAGTTCCTCGCGGAGGCGGAGAAGCGCGACCACCGCAAGCTGGGCAACGAGCTCGACCTCTTCTCCATCCCGGAGCAGATCGGTTCCGGTCTCGCGGTCTTCCACCCCAAGGGCGGCATCATCCGCCGGGTCATGGAGGACTACAGCCGCAAGCGGCACGAGGAGGAGGGCTACGAGTTCGTCTACACCCCCCACGCCACCAAGGGGAAGCTCTTCGAGACCTCGGGCCACCTGGACTGGTACGCCGACGGCATGTACCCGCCCATGCAGCTCGACGAGGGTGTGGACTACTACCTCAAGCCCATGAACTGCCCGATGCACAACCTGATCTTCGATGCGCGCGGGCGTTCGTACCGTGAACTGCCGCTGCGCCTCTTCGAGTTCGGGACCGTGTACCGGTACGAGAAGTCGGGCGTCGTGCACGGCCTCACCCGCGCCCGCGGTTTCACGCAGGACGACGCGCACATCTACTGCACCAAGGAGCAGATGGCGGACGAGCTCGACTCGACGCTGACCTTCGTGCTGAACCTGCTGCGCGACTACGGTCTGACCGACTTCTACCTGGAGCTGTCCACCAAGGACCCCGAGAAGTTCGTCGGCTCCGACGAGATCTGGGAGGAGGCCACCGAGACGCTGCGGCAGGTGGCCGAGAAGCAGGGCCTCCCGCTGGTCCCGGACCCGGGCGGCGCCGCGTTCTACGGGCCGAAGATCTCCGTCCAGGCGAAGGACGCCATCGGTCGCACCTGGCAGATGTCGACGGTGCAGCTCGACTTCAACCTGCCGGAGCGCTTCGACCTGGAGTACACCGGCCCGGACGGCACCAAGCAGCGTCCGGTGATGATCCACCGCGCGCTGTTCGGTTCTATCGAGCGGTTCTTCGCCGTGCTGCTGGAGCACTACGCGGGCGCGATGCCGCCGTGGCTGGCCCCGGTGCAGGCGGTCGGCATCCCGATCGGCGACGCGCACGTCGAGTACTTGCAGGCGTTCGCGGCGGACGCCAAGAAGAAGGGCCTGCGGGTCGAGGTGGACTCATCCTCGGACCGGATGCAGAAGAAGATCCGTAACCACCAGAAGCTGAAGGTCCCGTTCATGATCATCGTCGGTGACGACGACATGAACGCCGGCACGGTCTCCTTCCGCTACCGCGACGGCTCGCAGGAGAACGGCATCCCGCGCGAGGACGCCCTGGCGAAGATCGCCGACGTGGTGGAGCGCCGCGTCCAGGTCTGAGTCCGGCGGCGAGGGGCGGTCCCTTCACGGGGCCGCCCCTCGCCGCATGCCGCGAGCAGCGCCGAATATGCTGGCCCGCATGACGACAGAGCAGCCGGAGCAGCAGATCGGAGTCGGGACGCCTGACGCGTTCCAGCGACTGTGGACGCCCCATCGGATGGCGTACATCCAGGGCGAGAACAAGCCCACGGGTCCCGGTTCCGGGGACGGCTGCCCGTTCTGCTCGATCCCCGCCAAGAGCGACGAGGACGGCCTGGTCATCGCCCGGGGGGAGCGCGTCTACGCCGTGCTCAACCTCTACCCGTACAACGGCGGGCACCTGATGATCGTCCCGTTCCGTCATGTCGCCGACTACACGGACCTGGACGACGCCGAGACCGCCGAGCTCGCCAAGCTGACCAAGCAGGCGATGGCCGCGCTGCGCGCGGCGTCCGGCGCGCACGGGTTCAACATCGGCCTGAACCAGGGCTCCGCGGCGGGCGCCGGTATCGCCGCCCATCTGCATCAGCACATCGTGCCCCGCTGGGGCGGCGACACCAACTTCATGCCGGTCATCGGCAACACCAAGGTGCTGCCCCAGCTGCTCGGCGACACCCGCAGGATGCTCGCCGAGCACTGGCCGAAGGGCTGACGCTCACGCGTCGTAGACGTCCGCCTTGCCGGGTGTCGGGTCCTGGACGAAGCCGCTGACCACGGTGGCGCGGTTGCCGAACTTCGAGGTGTCGACGCCGTTGTCCTCGAGGACCTTCAGCGCGGCCGTGTGCGCCACACGCAGCACGGGCGCGGCGGCGCGCATCGCGTCGTCGGCCATGAACCGGTGGCGCCACGGCTTCTCGGCCCAGGCGTGCCGCAGGCCGAAGGGCTCGGGGAGCACCAGCTTGCCGCCGAGGAAGTCGAGCAGCGGCGGGTACCAGGTGAAGGGGGCCCGCACGGCGAGGCGGACGACCTCCTTGGCGTCCACCAGGGGCAGGACCCGGTCGACGGTCTCCCAGAACCGGACGGTCTTGCTGACGGTGACCGTCTTGGGCTCCGGCTTCGTGGTGAACAGCGAGTGCACGGGGCCGAGTGCGTGGCCGGTGACCTCGACGCGCAGCGTCTCGTGGAGCACGGTGACGGTGATCATCATGGTGATGACCAGCTGGCCGTCCCAGAGGGTGAACTGCACGCCCAGGTAGTGGCGGTTGCCGCTGCCGAACTGCTGGTGGTTGCAGATGCGCTGTATCTCGTGGCCCTTGATCTGGAAGGTCTCGACCTCCTGGCCCTCCGGCCGGGCTACGGCCGCGGCGTTCTCGCCGACGGGGGAGACGATCCAGTGCTTGACCGAGGGGGGCGGGAAGCCGCCCGAGTTCAGCGGGCCGCGCTCCAGGAGCTTGAGCTTGTCGTGGATGGCCCGTATGACGTCCCAGCTGCGGAACTGGTTGATCTCCTTGGCGGGGTCCTGGGAGACGAGCTCCTCCGCCATCTGCCAGCTGCCCCAGCGGGTCCCCATGCCGAGTATCCCCTTGGGGCCGGCGTAGAAGACCACGTTGGACTGCTGCTCGGCGGTGAGCTTCTCCAGCCCCTGGCGGAGCTGCTCGCGGGCGGCGTCGCCGGGGTTCCCCGGTACGGCTTCGGGCACCTTGGCACCGATGCCGCCGCCGGAGAGGAGGGCGTCCCAGCGGGCGCGCATGTCCCTGGCGGAGGACTCGCAGATGCGTTTGGCGAGGAACCAGCCGAGGACCGGTGCGACGAGCATCGCGCGGATGTAGTACGCCCAGAAGCCGCCGAAGGGGAGCCGGACGAGAAAGATCACGGCGAGGATGCCGATCGCCGCCAGCAGCAGGCTGCCGAGGGCGCCGGCGCCCTTGTTCTGTGAGCCGGCGAGGGTGCGGCGGAGCTGGAAGACGCCCAGCCACAGGAGGAGACCGGGCAGGAAGAGCAGTCCGCACACGGCCGTCACGGCGGTGAGCCTGCTGTCGCGTTCGCGGCGCAGCCGGTTGGCGGCCAGGCAGTGTTCGACGACGGACTGGGGTTCGGTACCGAAGGACTGGATGAGGGCCTTGCGGGCGCCGCCGAGCATCCGGACCTGGACGGCCCGGGAGAAGGCTTCTCCGAGGTTGGGCTCGAAGAGCGAGATCCTTCCTGGTTTCACCTCGGACTTGTGCCACTCGCTGTTGGCTTTGAGGATCTCCTTGAGCTCTGTGTCCCGGTAGGCGGCCGATGCGAGGGCGTGCGTCGCCGCGGTCTGTCCGGCCGCCCCCATGAGCGGGACCTGTGCCCCGGGCGTGAAATCGAATACGTCGTTGGCCACTACCGCCCCCATCGCCGCGTGCTTCCGCACTGCGGCCTGTTCCCAACTACCGTGCCCCGCACACCTTCTGAGCTGGGCAGCCCAGTCGGTGCGGTCAGCCTATCGAGGGTGCGGCCCTCGGTTAAGGGGGCGTTCGGCCGTCCGCCCGCCCCGGCGGCCGAGGCCGGCCGTGGGCGGGCGGACGGGGCGAAGAGGCGGGGCGTCAGGCGCCGTTCGTCTGTTCGCGCACCTTGTCGGCGACCTGTTGGGGCATCGGTTCGTGGCGGGCGTAGCGGCGGCTGAACCGGCCGGTGCCGTGGGAGATGGAGCGGAGGTCCACGGCGTATCTGCCGATCTCGAGTTCCGGCACCTCCGCGCGTACGAGGGTGCGGGAGCCGGGGGTCTGTTCCGTGCCGATGACCCTGCCGCGGCGGCCGGACAGGTCGCTCATGACCGGTCCGACGTATTCGTCGGAGACGAGGACCTGCAGTTCGGCCACCGGTTCGAGCAGGTTGATACGGGTGTCCGCGGCGGCCTCACGCAGGGCGAGGGCTCCAGCCGTCTGGAAGGCGGCGTCGGAGGAGTCGACAGAGTGCGCCTTGCCGTCGCGCAGGGTGATCCGCACGTCGACCAGGGGGTAGCCGGCGGCGACGCCGCGGGCGGCCTGGGCGCGTACGCCCTTCTCCACGGAGGGGATGAACTGGCGCGGCACCGCGCCGCCGACGACCTTGTCGACGAACTCGATCCCGGAGCCCGGGGGCAGCGGGTCGACGTCGATCTCGCAGATCGCGTACTGGCCGTGTCCGCCCGACTGCTTGACGTGGCGGCCCCGGCCCGCGGAGCTGTCGCTGAACGTCTCCCGGAGCGACACCTTGTACGGGACGGTGTCGACCTGCACGCCGTAGCGGTTGCGGAGCCGCTCCAGGGCGACGTCGGCGTGCGCCTCGCCGAGGCACCACAGGACGACCTGGTGGGTGTCCTGGTTCTGCTCGAGCCGCATCGTCGGATCCTCCGCGACCAGGCGGGAGAGCCCCTGGGAGAGTTTGTCCTCGTCCGCCTTGCTGTGGGCCTGGATGGCCAGTGGGAGCAGCGGGTCGGGCATGGCCCACGGCTCCATCAGGAGCGGCCGGTCCTTGGCGGAGAGTGTGTCGCCCGTCTCCGCGCGGGACAGCTTCGCGACGCAGGCCATGTCCCCGGCGATGGCGTGGGGGAGGGGGCGCTGTTGTTTGCCGAAGGGGGCGGACAGGGCGCCGACGCGTTCGTCGACGTCGTGGTCCTCATGGCCGCGGTCGGCGAGTCCGTGCCCCGACACGTGGACCGTGTCGTCGGGCCGCAGCGTGCCGGAGAAGACGCGGACGAGCGATATCCGTCCCACGTAGGGGTCGGACGCGGTCTTGACGACCTCGGCGACGAGCGGGCCGTTCGGATCGCAGGTGATCTGCGGGCCCGGTGCGCCGTCGGGGGTGGTGACCGTCGGCGGCTCGGGTTCGAGGGGCGTGGGGAAGCCGCCGGTGATCAGGTCCAGCAGTTCGACGGTGCCGAGGCCCTGCTTGGCGCCGTTCACCGCGGGTGCGGCGGCGAGGACCGGATGGAAGGTGCCGCGCGCGACGGCCTTCTCCAGGTCGTCGATGAGCGTCTTGAGGTCGATCTCCTCGCCGCCGAGATAGCGGTCCATGAGGGTCTCGTCCTCGCTCTCGGCGATGATCCCCTCGATCAGGCGGCCGCGGGCCTCCTCGATCAACGGTGTCTGCTCGGCGTCCGGCGGGTTCTCCTTCCGCTCACCGGACGAGTAGTCGAAGATCCTCTGGGTGAGCAGGCCGACCAGGCCGGTGACGGGCGCGTGCCCGTCCGCGTGCTGGGGTCCGTACTGCGGCAGGTACAGCGGCAGTACGGCGTCGGGGTCGTCGCCGCCGAAGATGCCGGCGCAGACGGCGGTGAGCTCGTCGAAGCCCGTGCGTGCGGTCTCCAGGTGTGTCACGACGATCGCGCGTGGCATGCCGACCGCGGCGCACTCCTCCCAGACCATGCGGGTCGCGCCGGCCACGGCGTCCGCCTCCTGTGCGGCCGAGACGACGAAGAGGGCCGCGTCCGCGGCCCGCAGCCCGGCCCGCAGCTCGCCGACGAAGTCGGCGTATCCGGGGGTGTCCAGCAGGTTGATCTTGCACCCGCCCCATTCGAGGGGAACGAGCGAGAGCTGTACGGAGCGTTGCTGACGGTGTTCGATCTCGTCGTGGTCGGAGACGGTCGTACCGTCCTCGACCCGGCCGGCCCGGTTGACCGCTCCCGCGGTCTGCGCCAGCGCCTCCACGAGGGTCGTCTTGCCTGATCCGCTGTGGCCGACCAGCACCACATTCCGTACGGATGCGGGGCGGTCGGCCGTTACTGCTCTGCCGGCGGCCCCGGGGTGGTGTGCGTGCGCCTTGTCGCCCATGATCTTGCCTCCCGATCGATTGACGCTCGATTGCACGGCGAGGGAAGGAAGCCGCGGGCGGCGGGGGAGCCATGAAGGCGTCCCGAAGGGCGTCCGGGGCAGCTCCGGCGTTGCCCGCGGTGGTCTTTCGAGCTTTCCACTCCCGTCACTGTGCGTCCATACGTCGGACGCCGCCTCCCGGGACGGGTGCGCGGCGCTGCGCCCGTACGGTCGTGGCTACGATGGGCCAGCCGGTGGCCGTAGGGGCCACGCGGCCCACCGAACCCTCGGGAAGGCCATGCTGAACAAGTACGCGCGTGCATTCTTCACGCGTGTCCTCACACCGTTCGCCGCGTTTCTGCTCCGCCGCGGGGTCAGCCCCGACGCGGTGACTCTCATCGGCACGGCCGGAGTGATGGCGGGAGCACTGGTCTTCTTCCCCCGCGGGGAGTTCTTCTGGGGCACGATCGTCATCACACTGTTCGTCTTCTCCGACCTGGTCGACGGCAACATGGCGCGCCAGGCCGGGATTTCGAGCCGGTGGGGCGCCTTCCTCGACTCGACGCTGGACCGGGTCGCCGACGGGGCGATCTTCGGCGGCTTCGCGCTCTGGTACGCCGGCCTCGGCGACGACAACGTGCTGTGCGCGGTGGCCATCTTCTGCCTCGCCAGCGGTCAGGTGGTCTCGTACACCAAGGCACGCGGAGAATCGATCGGCCTCCCGGTGGCCGTCAACGGGCTCGTGGAGCGCGCGGAGCGGCTGGTGATCTCGCTGGTCGCGGCGGGCCTCGCGGGACTGCACGGCTTCGGCGTCCCCGGCATCGACATCCTGCTGCCGATCGCGCTGTGGATCGTCGCCGTGGGCAGCCTCGTGACACTCGGGCAGCGGGTCGTGACCGTGCGGCGTGAGTCGGCAGAGGCCGACGCGGCGGCGGCGCAGGGAAGCGGGGCGGAGGCGTCATGATGCGGGACAGGCTGACGGACGCCCTCTACGGGCTCGGCTGGAGCGCCGTCAAGAAGATGCCGGAACCGATGGCCGCCCGCCTCGGCCGCACCATCGCGGACACCGCGTGGAAGCGGCGCGGCAAGGGCGTGCTGCGGCTCGAGGCCAACCTCGCGAGGGTCGTGCCCGACGCCACCCCCGAGCGGCTCATGGAGCTGTCCAAGGCAGGCATGCGCTCCTACATGCGCTACTGGATGGAATCGTTCCGTCTGCCGACGTGGAGCAAGGAACGCGTCGCACGCAATGTCGCGATCCAGGACCTGCACCACCTGACCGACGGCCTCGCCTCCGGCCGGGGCGTCATCCTGGCGCTGCCGCACCTGGCCAACTGGGACCTCGCCGGAGTGTGGGTGACCAGGAGCCTCGGCGTGCCCTTCACCACGGTCGCCGAACGCCTGCGGCCCGAGTCGCTGTACGACCGGTTCGTCGCCTACCGCGAGAGCCTCGGCATGGAGGTCCTTCCGCATTCGGGCGGCGCCGCCTTCGGCATCCTCGCGCGCCGGCTGCGCGCCGGCGGCCTGGTGTGCCTGGTCGCCGACCGCGACCTGTCGGCGTCCGGCGTCGAGGTCAAGTACTTCGGCGAGACGGCACGCATGCCGGCCGGACCGGCGCTGCTCGCGCAGCAGACCGGGGCGCTGCTGCTGCCCGCGACACTCTGGTACGGCGAGGAGCCCTTCATGCACGGGCGGGTCCACGCTCCCGTCGACGTACCGGAGACAGGTACGCGCGCCGAGAAGACGTCCTCCATGACACAGGCGCTGGCCGACGCCTACGCCACCGGCATCGCCGAACACCCGGAGGACTGGCACATGTTGCAACGGCTGTGGCTCGCGGACCTCGAGGAGCGCCGGGCGTGAAGATCGGTATCGTCTGCCCGTACTCGTGGGACGTACCCGGCGGTGTTCAGTTCCACATCCGCGACCTCGCCGAGCATCTGATCCGGCTCGGCCACGACGTGTCCGTGCTCGCCCCCGCCGACGACGAGACCCCGCTGCCGCCGTACGTCGTCTCGGCCGGACGGGCCGTGCCCGTCCCGTACAACGGCTCCGTGGCGCGGCTGAACTTCGGCTTCCTCTCCGCGGCCCGGGTACGGCGCTGGCTGCACGACGGCACCTTCGACGTGATCCACATCCACGAGCCGGCGTCGCCCTCGCTGGGGCTGCTCTCGTGCTGGGCGGCCCAAGGACCCATCGTGGCCACGTTCCACACCTCGAACCCGCGGTCCCGCGCCATGATCGCCGCGTACCCGATCCTCCAGCCCGCGCTGGAGAAGATCAGCGCGCGCATCGCCGTCAGCGAGTACGCGCGGCGGACGCTCGTCGAGCACCTCGGCGGCGACGCCGTCGTCATCCCGAACGGCGTCGACGTCGGCTTCTTCGAGAAGGCCGAGCCGAAGAAGGAATGGCAGGGGAACACGATCGGCTTCATCGGCCGCATCGACGAACCCCGTAAGGGGCTGCCGGTCCTGATGAAGGCCCTCCCCATCATCCTCGAACAGTGCCCCGGCACCCGGCTGTTGGTCGCCGGACGCGGCGACGAGGAAGAGGCCGTCGCGACCCTGCCGGCCGCCATGCGCTCCCAGGTCGAGTTCCTCGGCATGGTCAGCGACGAGGACAAGGCGCGGCTGCTGCGCAGCGTCGACGTGTATGTGGCGCCCAACACCGGCGGCGAGAGCTTCGGCATCATCCTCGTCGAGGCGATGTCGGCGGGCGCGCCGGTGCTCGCCGCCGACCTCGACGCGTTCGCGCAGGTACTCGACCAGGGCGCCGCCGGCCGGCTCTTCGCCAACGAGGACGCGGACGCGCTGGCGGCCGCGGCGGTCTCGCTGCTGCGTGACCCGGAGCGGCGGGCGGAACTCCGTGCGCGGGGCAGCGCGCACGTGCGGCGGTTCGACTGGTCGACGGTCGGCGCGGACATCCTCGCGGTGTACGAGACCGTGACGGACGGGGCGGCGTCGGTGGCGGCGGACGAACGCACGGGACTCCGGGCGCGGTTCGGGCTGGCGGCACGTGACTGAGTGACCCTGGGGCGTCGGCCTGGTGTCGTCGCCCCTGCGGGCATGGCCCTTCGGGTGCGTGTCGCCCCTGGCGGGGCGTGGCCCGGTCCTGGTACGAGCGCCCCTGCGGGCGCGGCCTGGTACGGGCGCGTGTCGCCGATCCGGTGGGCGTGGCCCGGTCGGGTGCGAGTCGCCCCCTGGCGGGGCGGCGGCTGCCCGGTCGGGTGCGGGTCGCCCCTGGCGGAGCGGCGGCTGGCCCGGTCGCGTGCGTGTCGCCCCTGGCGGGGCGGTGGCTGACCCGGGGGCGTTGTGCCCCTGGCGGGGCGGGCCTGGTCCTGGTGCGTGTTGCCCCTGCGGGGCGGGGCCGCCGGCTTGCGGGTGGTGCGGGTGTCGGGGCCTCCGGAGGGGGGTGTCCGGAATGGCTGTCCTCACCGCGCTTCGCGCGAGTTGCGACGCTTTACTTCCGGACACCCCCCTCC
>NZ_JBIVAU010000010.1:116261-354226 GCF_044745705.1 Streptomyces sp. NPDC086835 | reverse complement strand
TCCACACCTACAACCATCACCGCTGCCACACCGCACTCGCAGGCCAGCCGCCCATCAGCCGCGTGAACAACGCTTCAGATCAATACACCTAGGGCGTCACGTCAGCGTGATGAACAGACCCAGCGTCAGTACGGCGATCCCGCATCCGTACAGCGCCGTCGTCACGGAGCGGGCCTCCGCGGACGGGTCGGCGCCGTCGGCGCGGGCGAGGCCGACAGCGGATTTGAGCAACAGGGCGAGAGCAGCCACGCAGAAGGCGGCCATCAAGGTGTCCGTCACGCGGCGACGATCTCACGGCCCGTCAAGTGCCGCATGTCGGGAGGGTCCGTCCTCGGGATCCCTGAGCTCGGCCAGGGTGTCCGTCAGCCACTTCGTCCAGAACGTCTCGAGTTCGATGCCGCCCCGCAGCACCACATGGCGCAGCCGGTCCTGCCTGGTCACCCGGCGCTCGGGCGGGAAGTCACGCTGCTCGAACGCCAGGTAGTCGTCCAACTGGGCCCGGTGCAGCTCCAGGTGGCGTACGAGCTCCGCCTCCATGTCCGCACCGCCCACCACCGCCGCCGCGCGCAGCCGCAGCAGCAGTGGGTCGCGGATCTGCCGGGGGTCCTCGGGGCGGGTCACCCAGGCCGTCAGTTCCTCCAGGCCGGCGGGCAGGACCTCGTACTCCTTCTTCTGCCCGCGGGCCGGCTGCTCGGACGGCAGCTCCCGGATGTGGCCGGCCTGCTCGAGCTTGCCCAGCTCCCGGTAGATCTGCTGGTGGGTCGCCGACCAGAAGTAGCCGATCGACCGGTCGAACCGGCGGGTCAGCTCCAGGCCGGAAGAGGGCTTCTCCAGCAGGGCGGTGAGGATGGCGTGCGGCAGGGACATGGCCGCATCGTAGGACTCGCCTCACCGCGGGCCGTCACGCGCCCGGCCCACGCGGGACCGGGCGGCGGGACCGGCGCCCCGGCGGACGCGGGCCCCGCTCGCTCCGGCGGGCGTCAGCCCGCCCAGACCTCGGCGTCGTCGGCCGGGACGGTGGTGGCCAGGCCGAGTTCCTTGCGCGCGGCGACCGTCCCGTTCGGGTCGAGGCCGGTGAAGGCCGGGTCGTAGGCGACGTAGAACGCGTCGGCGTCGGCGGCGTTCGCGGCCTTCTTCCAGTGTCCGGCGATCTTCTCCAGCTGCGCGCGCAGCTTGCCGGTCTCCACGCCCTTGATGTCCTTCATGCCCGCGATGTGCGTGTCGAGGGCGGCGGCGACGGCCTTGGCCTGGGCCTTGTAGCCGTCGAGGTCCTCCTCGACGTTCTCCGCCTCGGGCTGGGTCGTCCACAGCGCCTCGTAGACGGCGTTGGCGCCCTTGAGGTACGCGGTCTGCTCCGGCTTCGACGCCTCGGGACCCGCCTTCAGCGAGCCGGTGAGCTTGCCCGTCTCCTGGGTGTAGCTGCAGCTCACGGCGCGGTCACCGGTCGCCCAGCTCTCGCTGGTCGGCGTGTAGTAGAAGATCTCGACGCCCTTGGGCAGCGCCCAGGTGTCCGGCGAGAACTTCTGCGCCTCTGCCGGGCACCGCTCGTCCGCGATCGCCCAGATCGCGTCGTTGCCGGGGAAGGTCTTGCCTTCGTCGAGCGTGAACTCGCCGACGACCTCGGCCTGGTGCGGCTCGGCGCAGGGCACGACCTCGATGGCGACCGCTTCGCCCTCGGTGGCCTTGCCGTTCGGGTTGTAGCAGTCCCCCGGGTTGAGGGAGAACACGGACCGCTGCCGGGCCACCTTCTTCGCGCCGTCCTTGGCGTTGTCGACGACTTCCGAGCACCCCACCGCGCCGACCGCGAGCAGAGCGACGACGGCGGATATACCGCGCAGGGAACGGGACAGGGAGCGGACTGCCATGACGCGTACATCCTCTTACGAAAGTCTTATGAATGTCGTGCGCATGGTATGCCACCCCTGTGACCGGACCGTGGGCGCGGGCCAGGTGGCCAGGAGGGTCGCGAGCGGGTCGCCTCCCGGCCGGACACCGAGGTCAGGGCGGCGCGTCGAGTCCGCCGCCCCGACCGGGGTCGCGCGGTCAGAGCGTGGCCGCCAGCCGGGTGCCCTGGTCGATGGCGCGCTTCGCGTCCAACTCGGCGGCCACGTCCGCCCCGCCGATGAGGTGCACGGTCCGGCCGGCCGCGGCGAGCTCGTCGTACAGACCGCGCTGCGGCTCCTGGCCGGTGCAGAGCACGACCGTGTCGACGGGCAGCACGGACGCGGTGCCGTCGACGGTCAGGTGCAGGCCCTCGTCGTCGATCCGCTCGTAGGTGGCGCCCGCCGTCATCGTCACGCCGCGGTGCTTGAGTTCCGTGCGGTGGATCCAGCCCGTCGTCTTCCCGAGGCCGGCGCCGACCTTGCTGGTCTTGCGCTGGAGGAGGTGCACGGCCCGCGGCGGGGCCGGGCGCACGGGCTTCGTCAGCCCGCCGCGGGCCGCGTAACCGGTGTCGACGCCCCACTGGCGGAAGTACGTCTCCGGGTCCTGGCTCGCGCCCTCGCCGCCGTCGGTGAGGAACTCCGCGACGTCGAAGCCGATCCCGCCGGCGCCGATGACGGCGACGCGCTCGCCGACCGGGGCTCCGTCGCGCAGCACGTCGAGGTAGCTGACGACGCTCGGGTGGTCGATGCCGTCGATCTCAGGGGTGCGGGGCGTGACGCCGGTGGCGACGACGACCTCGTCGAAGTCGGCGGCCGGAAGGTCGTCGGCGCCGACGCGGGTGCCGAGACGCAGGCGGACGCCGCGCTCCGCGAGCTGGGTGCGGAAGTAGCGGAGGGTCTCGTCGAACTCCTCCTTGCCCGGGACGCGCTTGGCGATGTTCAGCTGGCCGCCGATCTCGTCCGCGGCGTCGAAGAGGGTCACCTCGTGGCCGCGCTCGGCGGCGGAGACGGCGCAGGCGAGACCGGCGGGGCCGGCGCCGACCACGGCGACGCGCTTCTTCAGCCGGGTGGGCGCGAGGACCAGTTCGGTCTCGTGGCAGGCACGCGGATTCACCAGGCAGGAGGTGATCTTCAGGTTGAAGGTGTGGTCCAGGCAGGCCTGGTTGCAGCCGATGCAGGTGTTGATCGCGTCCGCGCGGCCGGCCCGCGCCTTGGCCACGAACTCGGGGTCCGCGAGGAACGGGCGGGCGAGGGACACCATGTCGGCGCGCCCGTCGGCGAGCAGCTCCTCCGCGACCTCGGGCGTGTTGATCCGGTTGCTCGTCACCAGCGGCACCGAGACGGCGCCCATCAGCTTCTTGGTCACCCAGCTGTACGCGCCGCGCGGCACGGACGTCGCGATGGTGGGGATACGGGCCTCGTGCCAGCCGATGCCGGTGTTGATGATCGTGGCGCCCGCCGCCTCGATCTCCTTGGCGAGCGTCACGACCTCTTCGAGCGAGGAGCCGCCGGGCACCAGGTCGAGCATGGAGAGCCGGTAGATCAGGATGAAGTCGGTGCCGACCGCCTCGCGCGTGCGGCGGACGATCTCCAGGGGAAGCCGGATGCGGTTCTCGTAGCTGCCGCCCCAGCGGTCGGTGCGGTGGTTGGTGGCGCTCGCGATGAACTCGTTGATGAAGTAGCCCTCGGAGCCCATGATCTCGACGCCGTCGTAGCCCGCCGACTTGGCGAGGGTGGCCGTCCTGACGAAGTCCTCGATGGTCTCCTCGACCTCGGCGTCGGTCAGGGCGTGCGGCACGAACGGGCTGATGGGCGCCTGGATCGCGCTCGGCGCGACCAGGTCCTGGTGGTAGGCGTACCGGCCGAAGTGGAGGATCTGCATGGCGATCCGGCCGCCCTCGGCGTGCACGGCGTCGGTGACCAGGCGGTGCTGCGCGGCCTCTTCGTCGGTGGTCATCCTGGCGCCGCCCTCGTACGGGCGGCCGCGGTCGTTGGGCGATATGCCCCCGGTGACGATGAGGCCGACACCGCCGCGGGCGCGCTCCGCGTAGAAGGCGGCCATGCGCTCGAAGCCGCGCTCCGCCTCCTCGAGGCCGACGTGCATGGAGCCCATCAGGACCCGGTTGGGCAGGGTGGTGAACCCGAGGTCGAGCGGGCTCAGCAGATGCGGGTACGGCGTCGGGCCGGCCGTGGTGGTGCTCGTGCTCATCGGTCCTCCTCGCGCGGGGTGTCGACTGAAGTTCTAGCCGCCCCGAGGGGCCTTTTGCAACAAAGTGCAAAATGATCCGCACCACAGCGCGCCCAAGCGGTCGAATGAACTCACTAATCATCCAAACGGGTGATTTTGCTCATACGACACCTTCCTGGACCTCTACCGTGGCGTCGTGGCGGGATGGCAGCACGTGAGCGCACTGGGGGTCGCGGCGATTCTCGGAACACACGGGGTGGGGATCGTTGCCGCCACGTCCGGGAATGCCGGTGGATCCGGGCATGCCGACTTATCGGTGGCCGCATCCGATCATGAAGCCGCGCCGGAGCACAGCACGGAGCCGAACCTGTCGGTGTCGGTGGCGGTACCAGGGCTGATCGGCGTCGGGCTGTCGGTGACCATCGGCCTGGAATGCCCGCCCGAGCCCACGCCGACACCACCCCCGCCGCCCACTCCGCCGGCGCCACCGTCGCCCGGACCCCCCGGGACGACCGCGCCTTCGCCACCGCCGACCCCTGCGCCTACGCCCTCGCCGCCCCCGTCGCCCGCGCCGCTGCCGTCGCCGTCCACCGAACCTCCGGCCCCGCCCGTGGTGAGGACCGAGACACCCCCGGCCCCGGCGCCGCCTGAACCGGCGGCCCCCGTCCCGCCCGCCGCTGCTCCCGCACCGCCGGCCCGCGGGGAGGCCGTCGCCATCCGCACGTACCGCCCCGCGACCGGGGGAGTCGAGCCCGCCGACGGTACGCCCCTCACGATCCTGATGCTGGTCACCACCACTCCGGCCGTGCTCGCCGCGGCCCTGCTGCGCCCCCGCTCGCAGTCCGCCGCCAACCGGCGCGGCCGGGCCTGATCCGCACCCCCGCACCTCCCAGACCTCACCTCACCACCGGAGACCCCCATGTCCGAATGGCTGGTCCTGGCCATCGTGATGGCCGCCGCCTGCGCCGTCGTCCTCGTCGTCACCCTCCTCAGCCAGCGCACCCGTGGCGCCGCGGCGGAGACGGGCATCGAGGAGCGGGAGGCCCCGGAGACACCCGATGTGCTCGAGTACATGGTGATGATGGTCGGCGTCGTGTACGCGATCGTGCTCGGTCTCGCCATCGCCGGCGTCTGGGAGGCGCGCGGGGCGGCGCAGGACGCCGTCCGCACGGAGGCGCAGGCGCTGCACGAGGTCACCCAGCGCGCCCAGGTCTATCCGGCCGACTTCCGCGACCGGCTCCGGGCGGACATCGATGTCTACGTCTCGGAGGTCGTCGAGACCGAGTGGCCCCGGATGATCGACCACAAGGAGCTGTCGCCGCGCGGGACGGAGCTGCTGGCGGCCGTGCGCACCGACGTGGCGGAGCGCGAGCCGAAGAACGAGCTGGAGGCCCAGGCCTATCAGCCGATGCTCGACCAGGTGGCGGCCGCGGAGGACGCACGCAACGCCCGCGCGTCGGGTGCCGAGGAGACGCTGCCGGGCATCGTATGGTTCGGCCTGATCAGCGGGGCCGCCGTCACGATCGGACTGATCTTCACGATGCAGATCGGGCGTTCGTTCCGGGAGCTGCTGCTCGCCGGTCTCTTCAGCGCACTGATCGCGTTCCTCCTTTTCCTCGTGTGGGACTTCGACGCACCCTTCGGCCGGTCGGGCTCCGAGTCGGCGGACGCCTTCCGCCAGCTCTTCCCGGGAGCAGCCGGTCCGAGCTGAGGCCCGCGGGCGGCGGCGGGACGGGCGACGTGGGCCGGCGGGGGGGCCGGAATAGGCGCCGGGGTGTCGCGGTTGAGCGGTACAGTTAGTTCAACGTTCAACCAAGCCCGAGAGGTGGACACGTCATGCAGTTCGGCATCTTCACGGTCGGCGACGTCACGCCGGACCCGACCACCGGCCGTACGCCGAGCGAGCACGAGCGGATCAAGGCGACGGTCGCCATCGCCCGCAAGGCGGAGGAGGTCGGTCTCGACGTCTTCGCGACCGGCGAGCACCACAACCCGCCGTTCGTCCCCTCGTCACCGACCACCCTGCTCGGGCACGTCGCCGCCCTCACCGAGCGGATCACGCTCTCCACCTCGACCACGCTGATCACCACCAACGACCCGGTGAAGATCGCCGAGGACTACGCGTACCTCCAGCACATCGCGGACGGCCGCGTCGACCTGATGATGGGCCGCGGCAACACCGGCCCGGTCTATCCGTGGTTCGGCAAGGACATCCGCCAGGGCATCGCCCTGGCCGTGGAGAACTACGCGCTTCTCCACAGGCTGTGGAGGGAGGACGTCGTCGACTGGGAGGGCAAGTTCCGTACGCCTCTCCAGGGCTTCACCGCGACCCCGCGACCGCTCGACGGTGTCCCGCCGTTCGTGTGGCACGGCTCGATCCGCTCCCCCGAGATCGCCGAGCAGGCCGCGTACTACGGCGACGGCTTCTTCCACAACAACATCTTCTGGCCCATGTCCCACACCAAGAAGATGGTCGCTCTGTACCGGCAGCGGTTCGCGCACCACGGCCACGGCGCGCCCGAGCAGGCCATCGTCGGGCTGGGCGGCCAGGTCTTCATGCGCAAGAACTCGCAGGACGCGGTGCGCGAGTTCCGTCCGTACTTCGACAACGCGCCCGTCTACGGCCACGGCCCCTCCCTGGAGGACTTCACCGAGCAGACACCGCTGACCGTCGGCTCCCCGCAGCAGGTCATCGAGCGCACGCTCGGCTTCCGCGACGCGGTCGGCGACTACCAGCGCCAGCTGTTCCTGATGGACCACGCGGGACTGCCGCTCAAGACCGTCCTCGAGCAGCTCGACATCCTCGGCGAGGAGGTCGTGCCGGTGCTGCGTGAGGAGTTCGCCAAGCTGCGGCCGGCCGGAGTCCCGGAGACCGCCCCGTTGCACCCCGCCGCCCTCGGCCGGACCACGAAGGAGACGTCATGACGCAGACAGCAGGGCCCATGAACCTCGTCGTCGTATCGGCCGGGCTGGGGGTCCCCTCCTCCAGCCGGCTGCTGGCCGACCGGATCACCGAGTCCGTGCGCCGGGAGCTCGCGGGCGGGCGCGAGGTGCGGGTGACGGTCGTCGAGTTGCGCGACCTCGCCGTGCCCATCGCCAACAACCTGGTGACCGGCTTCCCGGCGGAGCCGCTCGCCGACGCGATCGACACGGTGACCGGCGCCGACGGGCTGATAGCCGTGACGCCCGTGTTCACCGCCTCGTACAGCGGACTGTTCAAGTCGTTCTTCGACCTGATCGAGCCCGACGCGCTCACCGGGAAGCCGGTCCTGATCGCGGCGACCGGCGGGACCGCACGGCACTCACTGGTCCTGGAGCACGCGCTGCGGCCGCTGTTCGCCTACCTGCGGGCGCTCGTCGTGCCGACCGCCGTGTACGCGGCCTCCGAGGACTGGGGCGGTTCGGGCGATCCGATGACCGACACCCTGCCCGACCGCATCGCCCGCGCGGGCCGCGAGCTCGCCACTCTGATGGCCTCGCGAACCACCGCCGAACCGGACCACGCCACGGCAACGGCCGACCTGTTTGCGTAGATTTACGTAGGCTTGCATCGGCTACGGCCGGAGGGCCACGGGCCAGGCGGCTACGGAGGTGGCGGACATGACGGACACGACCGGCACGGCGGGCAGGATCGTCGTGGGCGTCGACGGCTCTGAGCCGTCGATCAGGGCCCTGCGCTGGGCCGTACGGCAGGCGGGGTTGACCGGGGACTCCCTGGAAGCCGTCATCAGCTGGGAGTACCCGGCCGCCGGCTGGGCCTCGATGGTCGCCGCCATCCCGACCGACTTCGACCCGGAAGGGCTGGCGGCCAAGATCCTCGACGACACGTTGGAGCAGACGCTCGGCGCCGAGGCCGCAGCCGCCATCACCCGTACCGTCCTGGTCGGCAACGCGGCGCAGGCTCTGATGGACAGGGCCGCCGGCGCCTCGCTGGTGGTCGTCGGCGACCGGGGCTACAGCGGCTTCAAGGCGACGCTGCTCGGCTCCGTCGGCCTGCACCTCTCCCAGCACGCGCCCTGCCCGGTCGTCGTCGTACGCGGCGAGAGCGACTGAGCGCGCCTTCTGACGGCGACGCCCCCGGCCTCTTCACGGGCCGGGGGCGTCGCCGTTGCGGCAGGCCGGGTCACTTGCGGTTGTAGAGGCGCATCGTGACCGTGCCGAAGACGACCACGAGCACGGCCGACCAGCCGAGCGACCAGGCGATGTCCGCCGCCGGCCAGTTGCCCGCCATCAGCTCACGCACCGCGGTGGAGACATGGGTGACAGGGCTGTTGTTGACGAAGGCCTGGAGCCAGCCGGGCATCGTCCGCGGGTCGACGAACACGTTGCTCAGGAACGTCATCGGGAAGATGACCATCATGCTGACGCCCATCACCGACTTCTCGGTGCGCAGGAGCAGACCGAACATCGTCCAGATCCACGAGAACGCGAACGAGAAGACCATCAGCACCGCGATACCGAGGACGATGCCCACCGGCCCGCCGTCGGGGCGGTATCCGATCATCATGCCGACGGCCAGCATCACGACCGAGGCGATCAGATAGCGCACCACGTCGCCGAGCAGATAGCCGACCATCGGCGCGGGCCGCCAGATCGGCAGCGTACGGAACCGGTCGAAGACGCCCTTGGAGATGTCGTTGTTGACGGCGACACCCGTGTACATCGTGATCATCACGACGCTCATGGTCAGGATGCCGGGCAGCAGGAACTGGATGTACGCGTCGACGGAGCCGGCGATCGCACCTCCGAAGAGGTACGTGTACATCAGCACCATCATGATCGGGAACGCCGTCACGTCGAAGAGCTGCTCCGGCACATGCTTGATCTTGAGCATGGCGCGCCAGCCGAACGTCAGCGACGCCGACCACGCACTGGGCCTCGGGGGCCGCTCCGCGGCCACCAGCAGCGAGGCGAGGTCCTCCGCCTTCGGTGCTTCGAATTCCAGCTCGCCGGGGTCCTTGGTGGTGGTCGCGGTACTCATGCGGCCTCCCCCTTCTTGTCGGTCAGGGCGAGGAAGACCTCGTCCAGGCTGGGCTGTCCCAGCGCGAAGTTGTCCACGGTGATGCCCGAGCGGGCGAGCTCGGCCAGCGCGTGCGCCGCCTGCTCCGCCGCGCCGCGTTCGGTGCCCTGGCCGTTGACCCGGGCGGTGAGGGCGACCGGGTCGGTGTCGAGCAGCACCTCCGCGCCCAGCGCCTCGGCCAGCACCCGCTCGGCCGCCGGCCGCTGATCGGCGTCGCGGAGCCGCAGGTGCACGGCCCCCGACCCGACGGAGGCCTTCAGCTCGCCCTTCGTGCCCTCGGCGATGACCTTGCCGTGGTCGATCACGGCGATGCGTGAGGCGAGGTGGTCGGCCTCGTCGAGGTACTGCGTCGTCAGCAGCACCGTCGTCCCCTGGGAGACGACGGCCCGCACGATGTCCCAGACCTGGTTGCGGCTGCGCGGGTCGAGGCCGGTGGTGGGCTCGTCGAGGAAGAGCAGGTCGGGGGTGTTGAGGATGGACGCGGCGATGTCGATACGGCGCCGCATGCCTCCCGAGTAGTTCTTCACCTGCTTGCCGGCTGCCTCGCGAAGGCCGAACGCCTCCAGCAGCTGGGCGGCCCGGTCCCGGGCGGCCGGCTTGGCGTGGCCGAGCAGCCGTGCGAGCAGCACCAGGTTCTCCGTGCCCGTCAGGTCCTCGTCGACGGAGGCGTACTGCCCGGTGAGGCTCACCCGGCTGCGGACCGCGTCGGCGTCCTTCTGCACGTCCTTGCCGAAGACGCGGGCCTCACCGCCGTCCGGACGCAGCAGGGTGGCGAGCATCCGGACCGTGGTCGTCTTGCCGGCGCCGTTCGGTCCGAGAACTCCGTAGACGGTGCCGGCCGGCACCCGCAGGTCGACGCCGTCCACGGCGCGGTTGTCGCCGAAGACCTTCACCAGTCCGGTGGTCTCGATTGCCAGATCAGTCATCGTCAGTCCTTCGGTCCCTTCGTGCCCGTGCAGTAGAGACGCCGTCGGGTGCGGGAAGTCATCGGTCGGGCGCGAAATCATCGCCCGGGCCCGGCGGTGCCTCGCACAGCGGCGCCCCACCCGGACCGGCCGGCCCCGGCGGGACGCTCGCGGCCCCGGGCGGCATCGCGTCGGCGGGCCGCCGTTGGCGGCCCGCCGATCGAGGTTTCCTTGCCCGGGACCCGGCCTGTCTCACTCCCGCGTGTAATAGAAGTAGAAGGCCATGGCGGCCACACCCGCCCCGACCGCCACGCCGATCCCGGCGGCCCGCAGGACGCTCCCTCCGGCAAGGCTGATCAGGAAGCCGACCGTCGCCGCGGTCAGGGCCCCGTAGGCCAGGGCGCGTAGTTCGCGCGGCAGGGCGTGCTGGATGCGCATCAGCGCGAAGAACAGCGCGGCCAGTACGACCGCGGTGATCACTCCGAGGATCCACTGGCCCCCGGTCGCCACGCCGTCGTTCTGGGCCCGCTTGATGAACGCTGCCCAGATGCCGAAGACGACGCCCAAGGCGATAGGCAGCGCCCAGGCGGCGGGACTGTGGTGCTGTCGTTCTGAAGACCGGCGCCGGCGGTGCGGCATCGCTGCGTGTGCGGCCATGGCGGAACGCTCCTTCCCTCTTCCCCCGCGCCTCTTCAGGGCACACCCGCGGGCAGCCGCAGGCAAGTCCTGGGAGGAACGGACCAGGACCGGCCCCGTGTCGCGGGGTCGTCCGCAACGAACCCGCGGAAACGGGCGTCTCATGTCCCGGGGACCACACACGTCCCGTACGCAGAGGCTCGGAGGCCGATTTGGACAGGGCGACCTGGCAGGGCACGGAGGAGGACGGGGCCACGCCCCCGTACGGCACGGGCGGGTCCGGCGCACGGCGCACCGCGGGATGGCTCGCCGCGCTGCTGCTCCTCGTCCCCACCGCCGTCGCCGCCTGCCGTGCAGCGGACACGGACGGTGTCACGCCCGTCCCGCAACTGCTCGCGTTCCTGCCGTGGCTGCTGCTGCCCGCCGGCGCCGCCCTGCTCCTCGCCCTGCCGTCGCGCAGCCGCTTCCTCGCGGGCTGGGCGGTCGCGGTGCTCGCGGTCACGGGGTGGTTCGTCAGGCCCTACGACACCGGGCTGACCGAGAAGCCACCCGGTCCCGTCGTCGCCCGCCTCGACGTGCTGACCTCGAACGTCGAGTTCGGGCAGGCCACCGGGGCGCTGGTGGCAACGCTCCGCCGCGAGCAGCCGGACATCGTGTTCGTCCAGGAATGCGACCACGCGTGCGCCGACACCCTGGAGACGGACGTGCCGCGTGCCGACTACCCGTACCGCCATGTCGTGGCGGACTTCTCCGCTGCCGGTTCCGCGATCCTCAGCAGGCATCCGCTGCGCCCCGCCGCCGGTGTCGACAGCACCCTCGCCATGCCGGGGGCCGTCGTCGACGTCGCCGGGCGTGAGGTCGGCCTCCAGCTCGCGCACCCTCTGCCGCCGGTCCCTGACGCAGTGGACGACTGGCGCCGGGAACTGGGGCTGCTGCGCGACCACGCGGCCCGCACGAAAGGCTCGCCGACCGTCGTGGCGGGCGACTTCAACGCCGGACACGACCACGCCGCCTTCCGCCGCATCCTCCGGGCGGGCGGGCTGAGCGACAGCGCCACCCTCGCCGGCGCCGCCCGCACCCCCTCCTGGCCGGCCGCGCTGCGCCGCCCGCTGGGCACACAGATCGACCATGTGCTGGTCAGCGACGACTTCTCGGTGCGCCGGGCCCGCTTCCTGGACCTCCCGGACACCGACCACCGCTCGCTCCTCGTGGAACTGGAACTGCACGATGTGCGCTGACGGCCGGTGCGAGCGAAAGTGGGTACGTGGTGCGGGACGGCGGGCCACCGGTCAGGAGGCACGCGGATGCGCGCCTCGCGCCGTGACCGTGTGACCGGCTCACCGCCGAGGACGGCGCACCGGGCACAGAACACCTGCACGACGGACCACGGAGCGGACGCCATGGACCACGAGCAGAAGAACGAGCAGGTCGACGAGCAGATCATCGACGACATCGGGAACCTCGTCGCCGAGGAGCGGGCGCTGCGCGACCGTTCCACCGACCAGCGCGGCCTCGGCCCCGACGACCAGGCCCGGTTGCGTCAGCTGGAGATCCGGCTCGACCAGTGCTGGGACCTGCTGCGCCGGCGCCGCGCGAAGGCCGAGTTCGGGGAGGACCCCGGCACGGTGCGGGAACGGCCCGCCGAAGAGGTGGAGAACTACCGCAGCTGAGCACGGCCGACCCCCGCCCGCGGTGGGCGGGTCGCGGTGAGGCTTGCGCCGGGCGGCCCGTTCGGGGTCTCTTGAAGCCATGGGACCACGCGAGGACGGCAACGGCGGCCGCACGGGGCGTCTGACGCCGCCGGACTGGCTGACGCACGGTCTGCGGCCCGCGTCCGTGCCCGTCCCCAAGGCCGCCATCGGCCGTGCCGCCGTAGCCCTCGCCGCGCCACTGGCCGTCGGTCTGGCGACGGGGCACCCCGAATACGGCGCGCTGGTGTCGATGGGCGCCCTGGCCGGTGTCATCGGCGACACCGCCGACGCCTACCGGATGCGTCTGCTGAACATCGCCGTCCCGCAGTTCTTCGGAGCGGTCGGCGTGACCCTCGGCATCCTCGTCCACGGGGAGGGATGGGTCGCGGTCGGTGCGCTCACGCTCGTCGCGCTCGTCTCCGGCATGATCTCCTCCATCGGCGCGGTGGCCTCCGTGTCCGGGCTGCTGCTCCTGCTCAACGCCGTGGTGGGGGCCGGGCTGCCGATGCCGGGACCCTGGTGGAAGGCCCCGCTGCTGCTCACGCTCGGCGGGCTGTTCGTCCTCGTACTGACGCTGCTGGCCTGGCCGGTGCGTGCCCGGGTCCCGGAGCAGGCGGCGGTCGCCGCGACCTACCGCAGCGTCGCCGCGCTGCTGGCCGCCGCGGGCACCACCGACTACGACGTCCGCCGTCAGGACGTCACCCAGTCACTCAACACCTCCTACGACCTCGTCCTGGCCCGGCGTGCCCGCGACCACGGCCGGCGGGGCGGGCTGGTCCGGCTGCTCGCCCAGCTCAACGTGGTCGTCCCGCTCGTCGAGGCGGCGGCCGCCGCGCACCTTTACGGGCGGGCCTCCCGGCGGCCCGAGATCGCTGCGGCGGTCCGCGAGTTGGCCGACTCGGTGGAGCAGGGGCGCACCACCGCGCCCGAGTTGGTGCTGCCCGACCCCGAAGGCCCGGCCGACCGTGCCGTGAACAGCGCCCTGCGCCACGCGTCGGCAGTCGTCCACCGGACCGACCCGGACCCGGCGGGTGTGGACGACCGGCTGGGCCGGCCCGCGGCGCTCGGCGTCAGGGCCCGGCAGGCGGCCCGCAACGTACTGCTGTCGGAGCCCTCGTGGCGTTACGGGCTGCGGCTCGCGCTCTGCATCGGGCTGGCGCAGACACTGGTGTCGCTGGTCCCGGTCACCCGCTCCTACTGGGTGGCCCTCACCGTCACGTTCGTCCTCAAACCGGACTTCGGCTCGGTGTTCTCCCGCGCCGTGCTGCGCGCGCTCGGCACGGCCGCCGGTCTCCTCGTGGCGGCCGCCGTGCTGGCCGCGGTGGAGCGCGGCTGGTGGGATGTGCCCGTGATGATGGTCCTCGCGGCGCTGATCCCGGCGTTCTCCGTCAAGGGCTACGCCTTCCAGACCGCGGCGATCACCCCGGTGATCCTCATGCTGTCGGACATCCTCAACCACGAGGGCTTCCACCTGGTGCTGCCGCGTCTGGTGGACAGCCTCATCGGGTGCGCCGTCGTGCTGGTGGCCGGCTATCTGATGTGGCCGGAGAGCTGGCACACCCGGATCGGGGACCGGCTCGCGCAGTGCGTGGAGGACACGGCGCACTACGTGGCGTCCGCGTTCGGCGGCACGGGCCATGTCGAGCGGGCGCACGCCCGGCGGCGGATCTACCGCGACCTGTCCTCCGTGCGTTCCGAGTTCCAGCGGGCCCTGACCGAGCCGCCGCCGACCGGCGCGCGGGCCGCCGCGTGGTGGCCGCTGGTCGTCGCCGCCGAGCGGATCGTGGACGCGACGACAGCGGCACGGGTCCGCGTCGACCACGGCGCCGATGCGCCCGGCGCCGCCGAGGTCACCGACATCGAGCGGCAGCTCCGCGAGCTGGCGGACGGGCTGCGCTCGAGCGAGGTGCTGGTCGAGGTGCGGGCGGATCTACCGGGCGACGAGGAGGGTGTGCTGGCGCCGCTGCGCCAGGAGGTGCGGGCGGCGCGGGCGATCGCGTCACCCGCGCCGAGGTCGTGAGGCCCGCTCCGCCGCGGGTGCTCCCCGTCGTGCTCGGCGCCGGACCGGTCAGCCCTTGTGCCGGGCGCCGTGCAGCCGCTCCAGCTCGCGCCGGTCGCGCTTGGTCGGACGGCCGGCCCCGCGGTCACGTACCGCCGCCGGGGCGGCGAACTCCTTGGGCGGGGGCGGCGGGCTGTTGTCCACGTACGCCTCCGCCGCGACCGGCGGGCCCACCCGCTTCCGCAGGATCTTCGAGACGACCACGAGACGCTCGCGCCCGGCGTGGAACAGCCGCACCTGGTCCCCGACGCGCAGCGCCTGAGCGGGCTTGACGCGCTCGCCGTTGACACGTACATGGCCTGCGCGGCAGGCGGCGGACGCCTGCGAGCGGGTCTTGGTGAGCCGTACGGACCAGATCCACACGTCGACGCGTACGGTCCCCTCGCCTGACGTGGACGCTCCCTCTGCAGCCATGTCCTGACTCTACGACCCGCGGCCGCTCCGGGGCACGGACCCGTGCGGACGGGAGCGGCCCCCGCACCCTCGGCCCGTGGGGACGGGAGCGGACCCCGCCCCCTCACCCGTGTGCACACATCCGACTACGATGCGCACGATCCCCCGGGACGGAGCCTTCTCTCCGTACGGGCGACCCCTTTCTGATGCGCCGGCACATTCCGCGCGGCACAAGGGCATTCGGAGACTTCTATGCGCAGCAGCTCCGGCAGAGGGCTCCGGCCCAATGTCCTCGGGACGTTCGACACCGTCGTCATGGCCGTGGCCGGCAGCGCCCCCGCCTATTCGATCGCGGCGACCACGGCGGTGCTCGTCGCCACGGTCGGACTCGCCGGGCCCGCGGCGCTGCTGTACTGCGCGATCCCCATGCTCGGCATCGTCCTCGCCTTCGGCAGGCTCGGCCGTATCGACGTCAACGCGGGCGCCGGTTACTCCTGGGTCGGGCGGACCCTCCACCCCTTCCTGGGATTCCTCTCCGGATGGGCGCTGGTCGTCTCGACGACGATCTTCATGGTGGCGGGTTCGCTGCCCGCGGGCGCGATGACCCTGGCGCTCTTCGCCCCGGATCTCGCCGACGACCGGTTCCTCGCCACGGCCGTGGGGGCGGCGTGGTTCCTCGCGATGCTGCTCGTCGTGCTGGGCGGGGCACGGCTGACAGTGCGTGCCCAGCTGCTCCTGACCGGCACCGAGCTGGCGATCCTGCTTTTCTTCGTCGGGGCCGCCGTGCTGCACGAGGGCGCCGCGACCGCCTTCGACTGGTCCTGGTTCGGCTTCTCGCACTTCGACGGGCCGGCCGGCTTCGCCTCCGGGGCGCTGATCGCCACCTTCTACTACTGGGGCTGGGACGTCACCGGCAACCTCAGCGAGGAGACCCGGAACAGCCGCCGCACCGCCGGGCTCGCCGCGCTCGTCGGGGTGGGGATCGTCTTCCTGCTGTTCGAGGCGTTCACGATCGCCGTCAACGTCGTCCTGACGTCCGGCGAGATCCAGGCGGCCGGAGCGAACGTGCCGGCCGTGTTCGGGGCCGCCATCTGGCCCGGTGTCGGCGGAAAGCTGCTGGTCCTGGCGGTGCTGCTGTCGACCGTCGCCACGCTGGAGACGACACTGATCCAGGTCACCCGCTCGCTGTTCGCGATGGGCCGCGACCGGACGATGCCCGCGGCGCTGGGTCTGGTCCACCACCGCTGGAACACACCCTGGGCGGCCGTGACGGTCGTCGGCGTGGTCGCCCTCGCCATGTTCGTGGCCTCCACGGCACTCGGCTCCGTCGCCGACGTGGTCGCGGCGGCGGTCGCCGCGATAGGCCTCCAGATCACCTTCTACTACGGGCTCGCCGGGATCGCCGCCGTCGTCGCGTACCGCCGAATGCTGCTGGTGTCCGTGCGCGAGTTCGTGCTCGGCGGCGTCTGGCCGCTGCTGGGCGCGCTGTTCATGCTGTGGATCTTCTTCGAGTCGCTCGGTGAGCTGAGCGGCGCGTCGATCGCGATCGGTCTCGGCGGTCTCGCCTCCGGACTCGTTCCGATGGTCCTCTACTGGCGGCGGGGCAGCGCGTACTACCGGCCGGCCCGGCTGGACGCGGCCCGTGCCGTCGCCGGGGACGGCACGGGCGACCGCGGCCCCCATGGCGGTGACTACGCCGACAAGGCGCTGGCCACGGACTTCTGAACGCCACCGGGACCGCTGAAGGCCCGGCGCACGAACGCACCGCCGAGGGGAGTGACGCAGATGGCCGTCCGCCGCCGCTTCGTACCCGACTTCGATCCCGCCTTCGGGGACCGTCCCCTGGCCGACGCTCTGCACGACATCGTCATCGGCCGCTGGCAGGGTGTTCGTGACCTGCTGCACGCCACCGGCGACGACTGGCCGCTGCGCACCCACCGGATCCGGCTGCTCGCCCACGCGGCCGCCGGGTCCTCCGCGGCCGAGATATGGCGGGCCGCGGAACCGGACCGCCCTGACACCGCGGTCCTGAGCGCCGCCACGGAGGTCGTGCGCGCGTTCCAGCGGGTGATCGCCACGGGCCGCGGCGGAGCCGACCGCGCACGGCTCGACGCCGCGGTACGGGCCTGCCTCACCGCCGCCGACGCCCACCCGGCCGACCCCATGCCGTGGGTGTCGCTGCTGACGGTGGCCCGGCTGTACGAGGACGGGGTCCCCCGCCGTGAACTGCGCGGCTGGTGGGACGAACTGCGCCGGCGCGACCCGTACAACGTCGAGGGCCATGTGCAGCTGCTGCGCTACCACTCGGCCCGCTGGCACGGCACGCACGGCAGGATGTACGACTTCGCCCGCGACGCGGCCGGCGCGTCACCTCCGGGCTCCTCGCTGCCGGTGCTGGTGCAGATCGCCCGCGCGGAGGAGTACCGGTACGTCGCCGACGCCGCGCAGGGCCGGGTGGTGCGCGGATTCGACCAGCACTGGAAGCACGAGCTGGCGATCAGGGAGATCCGCCGCACCTGGGAGCGGTGGGTCCTGTGGCGGACGGACGGACCCGTCGCGCCCCAGGAGATCGGGGAGCTCAACTACCTCACTCACGCCGCGTGCCTCGCGGGACTGCGGCAGGAGGCGGGCGGACTGTTCACGCTGCTCGGCACCAGGGCGGCGTATCTCCCCTGGGCGTATACGGGAGACGCCGCCGAACAGTTCACGAGGTGGCGCGCACAGGTGGGCGCCACCTCGTGAATCCGCTGCCTGGTCAGGCGCCGATGTTCCCGCCGTCCTTGCGGTAGACGGCGACGACCGAAGGGCGGACCAGCTTGCCCGGTCCGTCGGGCCAGGCGCTCGCGGGCTTCTCGACGGACGCGCCGTCGACCTCGCCCGGGTGCTGCACCGCCACCAGGACACGGCGGTCCTGGATGATCGGCCCGCAGGTCTCCGCGCCGATCGGCACGGTCAGGAACTGCTTCAGTTCACCACGGCGCTCTCCCTGCGTCGCCACGCCGAACAGGCCGTCGTGGGTGCCGAGCGCGTTGCCGTCCGTGGAGAGCCACAGGTTCCCGTGCGGGTCGAACGCCACGTTGTCCGGGCAGGAGATGGGGCTGACCCTGTCCTTCGGGAAACCGGCGAAGTAGGTCGCCGGGTCGTTCGGGTCGCCGGCGACCAGGAAGAGACGCCAGGCGAAGCCGTCCGACGCCGGGTCGTCCCAGTGCTCGGCGAGCTCGAGGACCTGGCCGTGCTTGTTGCCGTTGCGCGGGTTGGCCTCGTCCGCGCCCGCCTTGCCGGCGGCGCCGCGGTCCTTGTTGTTGGTGAGCGCCACGTACACCCGGCCGGAGCGGGGGCTCGGCTCGACGTCCTCGGGGCGGTCCATCTTCGTCGCGCCGACCTTGTCACCGGCGAGACGGGTGAAGACGTACACCTCCTCGGCGGTCATGCCGGGCACGTGCGACACGTTGCCCGTCGCGAGCGGGATCCACACGCCGGAACCGTCGAACTCGCCGTCGTTCGGGAGCTTGCCGGTGCCGTCGATCTCGGCGGCGGGGCTGTCGCCGGTCAGCTTGGCGACGTACAGGGTGCCCTCGTCGAGGAGCGTGCGGTTGTGCTCGCGCGCGGCGCGGCTGTCGCCCTTCTTCATCCGCTTCGAGGAGACGAACTTGTAGAAGTAGTCGAAGCGCTCGTCGTCGCCCATGTAGACGACGGGCCGGCCGTCGGCGGTGAGCCGGGGCTGCGCGGCCTCGTGCTTGAACCGGCCCAGCGCGGTGCGCTTGGCGGGCGTGAAGTCCGGGTCGAACGGGTCGAGCTCGACGACCCAGCCGTGGCGGTGGACCTCGTTGGGCTCCTGCTTGACGTCGAAGCGCTTGTCGAAACGCTCCCACTTGCGCTCCGTGGCGCCGGAGCCGATGCCGTAGCGCTTGTCCGTCGCGCTCGAGCCGTTAGCGAAGTACTGGTTGAAGTTCTCCTCGCCGTGGAGGGTGGTCCCCCACGGGGTGGTGCCGCCGGCGCAGTTGTTGAGCGTGCCGAGCACCTTGGTGCCCGACGGGTCGGCGGAGGTGCGCAGCAGCGCGCCGCCGGCGGCCGGGCCGGTGACCTCGAACTCGCTCGTGGCGGTGAGACGGCGGTTGAGCGGGTGGCGGTTCACCGGGGTGAGCTTGCCGGAGCGGTGCTCCTCCTGGACCACGACGACGGACAGACCGTGCGCGGCCCAGGCGATCTCGACCTGCTCGCGGGTCGGGTTCTCGGGGTCGTACCCCTTGAACATCAGGACCTCGTCCGTGTACTCGTGGTTCGCCACGAGGACCTGGCGGCCACGCTCGCCCGGGAGCGGGAGCAGGCTGAGGAAGTCGTTGTTGTAGCCGAACTGGCCGGCCTGCGCCTTCGCCGACTGCCGGTCCGGGTCGAAGGCGGGGGCACCGCGGAGGATCGGCTCTCCCCAGCGGATGACCACACTCTGCGCGTACCCCTCGGGGACGGTGACCTTGTCGTCCTTGTTGGGGGCGACGGGCGAGAAGCGCAGGCCCCGGGCGCCGTCCACCCTGCCGGCACTCGGCTTGCGGCCGGAGGCTTCAGCGGGAGTGGCTGCCTGGACGACGGCCGAGCCGCCGGCCGCGGCGGCGACGGTCACGACCGCGGCGGCGCGCATCATCGAACGGCGCGACAGGGCGCTCGCTATGACATCACCGACGTACTCGTTGTCGCTGGTGTTCGGGACCTCGTGGAAGCAGGCGTCGCCGCAGCGGTAACGGCAGGTGAGGGCGGAACGTCCACCCGCGTGCGGAGTGGTGGTCAACAGCGGCAGCAGTTTGCGCACTTCGTCCTCCTTCGGCGCACCTGCGCCGACATGGTGTCGGAATGATTCCGGCCATGACGTTAGAGGCGCACATCTGCACGGCGGCGGACGCGAGGTGAACGAGGGATGAATGGGGCACGGCCGGGGCCCGGTTGCGGTGTGTGGAACGGTCGGGTGGGTGCCCTCCCCGGAGCCGCGCCGGGCGGCCGCTAACCTTACGTGTCCGCCCTGGCCTTGTTGCCCCGGGCAGGAGCGGACAGTCACCGCACCCAACTCATGTGAAAGGCCTCGCCCATGGGTATTCGGAGCATGCTGCGCAAGGTGTTCGGACGCGACCGTGATGAGCGTAACGAGTCGGCGGCACCCTCCGTTCCGGCCCAGAGCGAGCGCACGGAACCGGCCAAGGACACGTCCACCGCGACGGTCCCCTCGCAGCCCCCCACCGACCGGGCGGCAGACCTGGTCTCCGCCGCGTTCGACAACCCGGCCCCGCGCCACCGCCCCACGTCGGTCCCGGCCCAGGGCACATCGCCGGAGCCGAGCGTCTCCACCGACGCTGCCGAGCCGAAGCCGGCCGCGGCGGAGAAGGCTGCTGAGGTCGAGATCGCCGAGGACACGGCAGTGGTGGCTGAGGCCACTGAGGTCGAGCCCGTCGAAGACAAGGCCACCGAGGTCGAGGCCCCGGTGACCGAGCCCACGCCTGAGAAGACCGCCGCCGACGAGGCTGCCGTTGTCGAGGCCGCCGAGGACAAGGCCGCTGAGGTCGAGACCGCCGAAGACACGGCCCCGGTGACCGAGCCCGCGGCTGAGAAGGCCGCCGCGGACGAGGCTGCCGTTGCCGAGGCCGCCGAGGACAAGGCCGCTGAGGTCGACTCCCCGGCGGCGGACAAGGCCGCCGCTGAGGACGAGGTCGCCGAGGCCGAAGCCTCCGAGGTCGTCGCGCCCGAGGAGCCCGTCGCCGCCGAGACTGTCGCCGCTGACCCGGCCGCGGCCGAGCCCGAGGCCGCCGCGAAGGAGCCTGAGGCCGCCGAGTCCGAGGCGCCCGAGGTCACCACGTCCGACGAGCCCGCGCCCGCCGAGCCCACCGCTACCGACGAGCCCACCGTCACGGAGCCCACCGAGCCCGTCGCCGCCGCGGACGCCGTCGTGGCCGACGCCGAGGAGCCCCAGCCCGAGGCCGACGCGGTCACCGAGGTCGCAGAGGCCGACGAGACCGCGGCCGACGAGCCCACCGTCACCGACGGGCCCGCCGGGCGCGCCGCGATCGGGCTCGCGCGGGTCAAGGCGCGGGCGCCGAAGCTGGTGGACGCGTACAAGGCCGCCGGCGCCGCCCTCAAGAAGGCGGAGCTCACCGGGGCGCGTGCCCACGTGTACCTCGTGCTCGACCGGTCCGGATCCATGCGCCCGTTCTTCAAGGACGGCAGCGCCCAGCGCCTCGGGGAGCAGGCTCTCGCGCTCTCGGCGCACCTCGACGCCGACGCGACCGTCGACGTCGTGTTCTTCTCGACCGAGATCGACGGCACCGGCGAGCTCACCCTCGACTCCCACGAGGGCCGCGTGGACGAGCTGCACGCCGGGCTCGGCCGTATGGGCCGTACGAACTACCACCTCGCCGTCGAGGAGGTCCTCGCCCTGCACGCGAAGAAGAAGACCGACGCCCCCGCGTTCGTGATCTTCCAGACCGACGGCGCCCCCGAGTCGAAGACCGCTGCCACCGCCGCGCTCGCGGCGACCGCCGGCAAGCCGGTCTTCTGGCAGTTCGTGGCGTTCGGCGAGCACGACGCCAAGGCCTTCGACTACCTGCGCAAACTCCAGGTGGACAACGCCGCCTTCTTCCACGCCGGCCCGGCGCCCCTCGAGCTCCCGCACGCGGAGCTGTTCAAGGGGATCCTCGAGGTCTGGCGGCCGTGAGCACGACCCGGCGGTGACCCCCGGTGACCCCCGGTGACGTCCGGGCGGGCGCTCAGAGCGTCCGCCCGGACGTCACGGAGGGCGCCGGACGTCACCCGTGCCCCCGGCACGCGTGTGAGTCGATCTTCTCGGGCCCGATAGGATTTCGACCATGGCGGCCACTGGATCCGAGAAGCATGGGGGCGAAGGCGTGAAGGCTTTCTACGTTTCGACCCCTATTTACTACGTCAACGACGCTCCTCACCTGGGCCACGCCTATACGACCGTCGCAGGCGACGTGCTCACACGCTGGCACCGTCAGCGTGGCGAGAAGGTGTGGTACCTCACCGGCACGGACGAGCACGGTCAGAAGATCATGCGCACCGCGGAGGCGAACGGCGTCACGCCCCAGGAGTGGTGCGACAAGCTCGTCGAGGAGGCCTGGAAGCCCCTCTGGGAGCACCTGAATATCAGAAACGACGACTTCATCCGCACCACGGAGAAGCGGCACACGGACCGTGTGCAGGAGTTCGTGCAGGACCTGTACGACAAGGGCGAGATCTACAAGGGCGGGTACGAAGGCCCGTACTGCGTGGGCTGTGAGGAGTACAAGCTCCCCGGCGACCTCATCGAGGCCGAGGACGGCACCAAGCTGTGCCCGATCCACAAGAAGCCGGTGGAGATCCTCAAGGAGGAGAACTACTTCTTCAAGCTCAGCGAGTACGGCCCGAAGCTGCTCGACTTCTACGCGGCGAACCCGGACTTCATCCAGCCCGAGTCGGCCCGCAACGAGGTCGTGAACTTCGTCAAGCAGGGCCTTCAGGACCTGTCCATCTCGCGCTCGACGTTCGACTGGGGCGTCCCGGTCCCGTGGGACGAGAAGCACGTCATCTACGTGTGGATCGACGCGCTCCTCAACTACGCCACCGCTGTCGGCTACGGCTCGAACCAGGCGAAGTTCGACGAGACCTTCCCGGCCGACGTCCACCTGGTGGGCAAGGACATCCTGCGCTTCCACGCGATCATCTGGCCCGCGATGCTGATGGCGCAGGGCCTGCCGTTGCCCGGCAAGGTCGCGGCCAACGGCTGGCTGATGGTCGGCGGCGAGAAGATGTCGAAGTCCAACCTGACCGGCATCAAGCCGCAGGACCTGACGTCGCACTTCGGTGTGGACGCGTACCGCTGGTACTTCCTGCGCGCCATCGCATTCGGCCAGGACGGTTCGTTCTCCTGGGAGGACTTCACCGCCCGGTACACCTCCGAGCTCGCCAACGACTACGGCAACCTCGCCTCCCGCGTGGCGGCGATGGTCGGCAAGTACTTCGACGGTGCGCTGCCCGCGGCCACGGCCTCGGGTGAGGCGGAGAAGGCCGTCCAGGACGGCCTGGCGAAGGCGGTCGCGGAGGCCGACCGGAAGATCGGCGAGGAGCTGGACTTCCAGAGCGGCATCCTGAGCGTCTTCGAGTTCGTGAAGCAGGTCAACGGCTACATCACGGAGCAGGAGCCGTGGAAGGTCGCGAAGGACGACTCCCCGGAGGGCCGGGCGCGCCTCGCGACCATCCTGTACACGGCGGCGGAGTCCCTGCGCGCGGTCGCGGTCCTGCTCAACCCGGTCATGCCGGAGACGTCCCAGCAACTGTGGGACTCCCTGGGCGCCGAGGACCCGCTGGGCGCTCTCGCGGACCAGAAGGTCCAGGAGGCCGGTGAGTGGGGCAAGCTGCCCGCCGGAGCGACGGTGACGAAGGGCGCGGTCCTGTTCCCCCGCCTGGAGGAGCCGAAGAAGGCGTAGCACCACGCCGAAGAACGACCGGTCCCGCGTCCGCAGAGGTCGCGGGACCCGCGAGGGCCCGGACCACGTCGTGGTCCGGGCCCTCGCGTTTCGCGCACCTTCCTGCCGCCCCGGCACGAAGAAGGGCCCCGGAACCTTGAGGTTCCGGGGCCCTTCTTGGTGCGGCGCTCGTGCCGTACTACTCGCCGGACTTGGCGACCGGCTTGCGCAGCTGGATGTTCAGCTCGCGCAGACGGGCCTCGTCCAGCTCGGTCGGCGCGCCCATCAGCAGGTCCTGCGCGTTGCCGTTGAGCGGGAACGCGATCGTCTCGCGGATGTTCGGCTCGTCGGCCAGCAGCATCACGATGCGGTCGATGCCGGGGGCGATGCCACCGTGCGGCGGGGCGCCGTACTCGAAGGCGCGGAGCATGCCTGCGAACTCGTGCTCGACGGTCTCACGGGAGTAGCCCGCGATCTCGAACGCCTTGAACATGATCTCGGGCTCGTGGTTCCGGATCGCACCGGAGGACAGCTCGACGCCGTTGCAGACGATGTCGTACTGCCAGCCCAGGATGTCCAGCGGGTCCTGGGTCTCCAGGGCCTCGAGACCGCCCTGCGGCATGGAGAACGGGTTGTGCGAGAAGTCGATCTTGCCGGTCTCCTCGTCCTTCTCGTACATCGGGAAGTCGACGATCCAGCAGAACCGGAAGACGCCCTCCTCGAAGTGGCCGGCGCGCTTGGCCGCCTCGACGCGGACGGCGCCCATGATCTTGGAGACCTCGTCGAAGTCACCGGCGCCGAAGAAGACGGCGTGGCCGGGGGCCAGACCCAGACGCTCGGTGAGGACCTTGACGTTCTCCTCGGTGAGGAACTTGGCGATGGGGCCGGTCAGGGCTCCGTCGTTGCCGACGCGGACCCAGGCGAGGCCCTTGGCACCCTGCTCGACGGCGTAGTCGCCGAGGCCGTCGAAGAACTTACGGGGCTGATCGGCGGTGTCCGGCACGGCCAGGGCGCGGACGTGCTTGCCGGCGAAGGCCTTGAACTCCGAGCCGGCGAAGACGTCGGAGATGTCGACGAGCTCCAGCTTGGCGCGCAGGTCCGGCTTGTCGGAGCCGTACTTCAGCATCGCCTCGCGGAACGGGATCCGCGGGAAGGGGGAGGTGACGTGGCGGCCGCCGCCGAACTCCTCGAAGATCTCCGTCATCAGCTTCTCGATCGGCTGGAAGACGTCCTCCTGCTCGACGAAGCTCATCTCGACGTCGAGCTGGTAGAACTCGCCCGGCGAGCGGTCGGCGCGGGCGTCCTCGTCGCGGAAGCACGGCGCGATCTGGAAGTAGCGGTCGAAGCCGGAGATCATCAGCAACTGCTTGAACTGCTGCGGGGCCTGCGGCAGCGCGTAGAACTTCCCGGGGTTCAGCCGGGACGGGACGACGAAGTCGCGCGCGCCCTCGGGGGAGGTCGCGGCGAGGATCGGGGTCGCCATCTCGTTGAAGCCGAGGGCGGTCATCTTGTGCCGGATGGCGGAGATGACGGCGGTGCGCAGCATGATGTTGCGGTGCATGCGCTCGCGGCGCAGGTCGAGGAAGCGGTACTCGAGGCGGCGCTCCTCGTTCACGCCGTCGTCGGCGTTGATGGTGAACGGGATCTGCTTGGCGGCGCCCAGGACCTCTACCTCGGTGGCCTCGACCTCGATCTCACCGGTGGGCAGCTCGGGGTTGACGTTCTCGGCGCCGCGGGAGACGACCTTGCCGTCGACGCGGACGACGGTCTCCTTCGTCAGCTTGTCGAGAACCTCGGCGGCCTTGGTGCCGGGCCGGGCGACGAGCTGCGTGATGCCGTAGTGGTCACGCAGATCGATGAAGAGGATGCCGCCCAGGTCGCGCCGATTGTGCAGCCAGCCGCTCAGCCGGACGTCGGCTCCGACGTCAGAGGCGCGGAGCTCGCCGCAGGTGTGGGACCTGTACCGATGCATCGTCGTTCATCCAGTCTTAGCGATTCGGGGTGGGCACAACCGTTGCAAGGTTACCGCCCGGCATCTCCCCCGCCCATTGACATAGACGCGACAGCCTCCCGGCACGTCACAACTGTGATGATCGGAATAAAGTGAACCAATGGGTACGGAGGATGTTCTCGCCGCGATCGCGACCGGCGTCTGGCGATGGGACACCACGACCGGCACGGTCACCCTCGACGCCGAGGCGGCCCGGCTGATCGAGCTCGCCGCCGGGGCCGGCGACGTCCCCGCATCCGCCGTACGCGCCCGTTTCCACCCCGTCGACTGGGGCGAGATCAACGGCGTCATCTCCGTGGCCGTCACCGAGGGCACCCTCGCCGAGGCCAGACTCAGGGTCGTGGACGGGACCGGACGGGTGCTGCGCACCGTCCGCAGCCGCACCAAGGCGCGTGCGGAGGGCGAGGGCTACCTGCTGATCGGCACCCTCCAGGAGGTGGCGGAGCCCCATCCGGGCACGACGGCCGCCAAGACACCGGTCACCGGTGACTGGCGCCGTCACCGTGAGGCGTTCCTGCTGGACGCGGGCCGCGCCCTCGCGGAGGCCCGGTCCACGGCCGAGGTGCTGCGGGTCGCCTCCTCCCTGTCCATGCCCGGCTTCTCACCGGACGGCCTGGCGGTCTTCGGCGTGGCCGGCGACCATCTGACGATCACCGGCCACCACGGGCACAGCGCGGAGGACGAGCAGCCGTTCACGGACCTGCCGCTCGACACCGACTACCCGGCCGCCGAAGTGGTGCGGACAGGGCGGGCCGTCTATCTGCCGACCCCGGGCGACTACCGCCGTCGTTACCCCGTCACCTGGCCCCTCGCCCAGCGTTTCGGCCGCCGGTCCTGGGCGTTCCTGCCCCTGATCGTCGCCGGCCGGACCATGGGTGCCTGGATGGCGGCCTTCCGCCATCCGGTCGCCTTCACGCCCGACGAGCGCTCCGTCCTCACCACGGTCGCCCGGATGCTCGCCCAGGCGCTGGCACGCGCCGAGGTCGCCGAGACCGAGCGTGAGCTCTCGCTCGGACTGCAGCGCTCGATGATGCCCCAGCTCGGCCCGGAGATCCCGGGCATGGCGGTGGCCGCACGGTACGTGCCGACCGGCGGCGGACTTCAGGTCGGCGGCGACTGGTACGACGTGATCCCGCTCCCCTCCGGGCGCACCGCCCTGGTCATCGGGGACGTCCAAGGACACGACGTACGGGCCGCCGGGCTGATGGGTCAGCTGCGGATCGCCCTGCGCGCGTACGCCTCCGAGGGCCACCGGCCGGACGCGGTCCTCTCGCGCGCCTCCCGCTTCCTGCACGGCATCACCGACACCTACGCGGAGGGCGACTGTTCGAGCCCCCGCTTCGCGACCTGCCTCTATCTGGAGGTCGACCCGGCCACCGGCCTGGTCGAGATCGCCCGCGCCGGGCATCCGGAGCCGGCCGTGCGGACCTCTGACGGCACGGTGCTGCTGCGTCCCACGGAGGGCGGGCTGCCGCTGGGCATCGACCCGGACACCGACTACCCGACGACCCGGTTCGTCCTGGAGCCGGGCGAGACGCTGATGATCTGCACGGACGGCCTCCTCGAGACCGGCGGGCACGACCTCGACACCGGCTGGGCCAGGGTGCGCGGCGTCCTGGAGGAGCACTCCGGCACGTCGCTGGAGGACCTCGCCGACAACCTGGTGCAGGCCGTGCACGGGCCGTCGTCCCACTACACGACCGGTCCGCTCGCCGACCGGCGCGAGGACGACATCGCGCTCGTGCTGCTGTGCCGGGAGGGACAGCCGTCCCGCCGCGCCCCGCGCCGTACCGCGATGGCCGTCGCCCAGGCGCAGCCGGAGCGGATCGCGGCCGCCCGGCGCCATCTGCGCGAACTGCTCCACGACTGGGAGGACACGGAACAGGTCGACTCCGCGGTCCTCATGGTCTCCGAGATGGTCACGAATGTGCTCGTCCACACGGACGGCGACGCGCTCATCGTCGCCGAAGTGGCCCACCGCACGCCGGAACGGCGGCTGCGCGTGGAGGTCACCGACGCCAGCGACGAACTGCCCCACCGCCGCCGGCCGGGCGAGATGGCCTCCTCGGGGCGCGGGCTGCTGCTGATGGAGATGCTGGCGGACGACTGGGGCGTGGACCCGAGGGGCGAGGGCAAGTCGATCTGGTTCGAGCTCTACGAGCCGGGCGCGCCGGCCGCACCCGGCGACGGACCGGGCCCGCCGGGCTCCGCGCCCGTGGCGCCGTAACGCGCCCGGAGTTCGTGGACGGCGGCGAACAAGGCGGCGGTCACGGGCACGGCGAGCAGCATCCCGAGGATGCCCGCGAGGCTCGCCCCCGCCGTGATCGCCAACAGTACGACCGCGGGATGCATGTGGACCGTACGGCTCTGGATCATCGGCTGGAGCACATGTCCCTCCAGCACCTGCACGGCCAGCACCACCCCGAGCGCCCACAGCGCGATGACGAACCCCCGGTCGGCGAGAGCGACCAGGACGGCGACCGCGCCGGAGATGAACGCCCCGAGATAGGGGATGTAGGCGCCCACGAAGACGAGTGCCCCGAGTCCCACCGCACCGGGCACCCGCAGGATCAGCAGCCCGACCGTGATGCACACGGCGTCGATCAGCGCGATGAACGTCGTCCCGCGCATGAAGCCCTCGACGCCGCGGAAGGCCCGGCGCCCGATCGCCTCGACGAGCTCGCCGGCGTCGCCCGGCGCGACGGAGCGCAGCGCTCCGACGGTCCGTTCGGAGTCCCGCAGGAAGAAGAAGATCAGCAGCAGCGCCAGGACGGCGATCGCGATCATCTCGCTGACCACGCTCAGCCCGGAGATCACACCGGATGCCGCCGTTCCGCCGAACTTGCCGAGCAGTTCCCTGGCATTCGAGGCCACGTCGTCGAGCGAGGTCCCGGCGGCTCCGAAATGCCGTGCGAGGTCGGAGGCGGCCTGCCGCAGCGAGGCGATGATCTGGTCGCCGGTCTCGATCAGCGCGCTGACGACGATGTAGACCGCGCCGCCGACCACGGCCACCACGGCGACACAGGTGAGTCCCGCGGCCAGCGACTGCTGCACCTTCAGCCGGACCAGCCGCCGGTACAACGGCCCCAGCAGCGCGGTCCCGAGCAGGGCGAGGAGCACGGGCGTCACGACCGTCTGGAACCTGACGACGAGCCAGATCCCGACGGCCGCGACCCCGATGACGAGCAGCGCGACGAGGCACCAGGCGGCGAGGCGCCTCATGGGCTCGGGCAGCAGCGACTTCGACTGGGGCACAGCCCCACCCGACCACGGCCGCCCGCACCCGTCCCGCCCGCCCGGTCCGCACGGGTGACGCCCCGTCAAACGGACAGCGGGGACGTGCCCTCCCGGGCCGGCGGCCCGGGAGGGCGACGGGGAAGCGACTACATGCCGTGGACCGCCGGAACGGTGCCGAGACGGCCCCGCTGGAAGTCCTCGAAGGCCTGCCGCAGCTCCTCCTGGGTGTTCATCACGAAGGGGCCGTAGTGCGCCATCGGCTCCCTGATCGGCTGCCCGCCGAGCAGCACGATCTCAAGGTCGGGCGTGTTGGAGTCCTGCGACTCGTCCGCACGGACGGTCAGCGATCCGCCGTCACCGAAGACGGCCGTCTGCCCCTTGCGCACCGGCCGCAGCTCCTGTCCGACCGCGCCGCGGCCCGCGAGGACGTACGCGAGGCCGTTGAAGTCCTCGCGCCACGGCAGGGTGATCTCCGCTCCCGGCGCCAGAGTCGCGTGGACCATGGTGATGGGGGTGTGCGTGATGCCCGGGCCCTCATGACCGCCGAGTTCGCCGGCGATCACCCGGAGCAGGGCACCGCCGTCGGGGGAGGTCAGCAGGCGCACATGGCCGCCGCGGATGTCCTGGTAGCGCGGGTCCATCATCTTGTCGCGCGCGGGCAGGTTCACCCACAGCTGGAGGCCGTGGAACAAGCCTCCCGACACCACCAGCTCCTCCGGCGGTGCCTCGATGTGGAGCAGGCCGCTTCCGGCCGTCATCCACTGCGTGTCGCCGTTCTGGATGGTTCCGCCGCCACCGTTGCTGTCCTGGTGGACGAAGGTTCCGTCGAGCAGGTACGTGACCGTCTCGAAGCCGCGGTGCGGGTGCCAGGGCGTGCCCTTCGGCTCGCCGGGCGCGTACTCCACCTCGCCCATCTGGTCCATCATGATGAACGGGTCGAGGTACTGGTAGTTGATCCCGGCGAACGCGCGCCGCACCGGGAATCCCTCCCCCTCGAAGCCGCTCGGGGCCGTGGTCACGGTGAGCACGGGCCTCGGCAGCGCCTCGGCGGGCGCGGCGACGCGCGGCAGGGTGATCGGGTTCTCGACAGTCACTGCAGGCATGGCGGGACCTCCTTGTGCGACGACTTTAGTTGAACGATGAACTTCTTGCCACCACAAACGGAGAACGCCCGGGAGGAATTCCTCCCGGGCGTCGGAAACGAGGGGGCGCGACCACGGCGGCTGCGGGCCGCCGGCGGTGCGCGGAGCGGCGACGGCTACCCGTACATCCGCCGCATCGCGAAGTCGACCATCTGCTCGACGGCCTTCGCGTCGAAGACCATCCGGTGGTCGCCCTCCATGTCCAGCACGAAGCCGTAGCCCGTCGGCAGCAGGTCGATCACCTCGGCCCCCGTGATCACGAAGTACTTCGACTCCTTGCCGGCGTACCGGCGCAGCTCCTTGAGCGAGGTGAACATCGGGATCACCGGCTGCTGCGTGTTGTGCAGGGCCAAGAACCCCGGGTTGTCGCCGCGCGGGCAGTAGACCTTCGACGTCGCGAAGATCTGCTGGAAGTCCTCGGCCGCCATCGACCCCGTCGTGAAGGCCCGCACCGCGTCGGCCAGTGACGGCGGCGACGGCTCGGGGTACAGCGGCTGCTCCCCGTAGGAGGGCTGCTGAGGCACGTACTGCTGCTGCTGAGCGCCCGGGGTCTGGTCGTAGCCGTACATGCCCGCAAGAGTAACGAGTCACAGTTGCCCCGATAGGGGTTGCATCTTATTACCGACGGGTAGCATTATCGTAGCTACTTGCTGGTACGTGGATGAGAAATCCAGACTTCCGATCCTTACGGAGCCGTCGCCATGGGGCACTACAAGTCGAATCTCCGCGACATCGAGTTCAACCTCTTCGAGGTCCTCGGGCGCGACAAGCTGTACGGCACCGGCCCGTTCGCGGAGATGGACGTCGACACCGCCAAGTCGATCCTCGCGGAGATCGCCCGCCTCGCGGAGAACGAGCTCGCCGAGTCCTTCGCGGACGCCGACCGCAACCCGCCGGTGTTCGACCCCGCGACCAACACCGCCCCGGTCCCCGAGAGCTTCAAGAAGAGCTACAAGGCCTTCATGGACTCCGAGTACTGGCGTCTGGGCCTGCCCGAGGAGATCGGCGGCACCACCTCGCCCCGCTCCCTGATCTGGTCCTACGCGGAGCTGCTGCTCGGCTCGAACCCGGCCGTCTGGATGTACTCCTCCGGCCCCGCCTTCGCCGGCGTCCTCTTCGAGGAGGGCAACGAGGCGCAGAAGAAGATCGCCGAGATAGCCGTGGAGAAGCGCTGGGGCTCCACCATGGTCCTCACCGAGCCGGACGCCGGCTCGGACGTCGGCGCCGGCCGTACCAAGGCCGTCCAGCAGGACGACGGCTCCTGGCACATCGAGGGCGTGAAGCGCTTCATCACCTCCGGTGAGCACGACATGGAGGAGAACATCCTCCACTACGTGCTGGCGCGCCCCGAGGGCCACGGCCCCGGCACCAAGGGCCTGTCCCTCTTCCTCGTGCCCAAGTACCACTTCGACTGGGAGACCGGCGAGCTGGGCGAGCGCAACGGCGTCTACGCGACGAACGTCGAGCACAAGATGGGCCTCAAGGCCTCCAACACCTGCGAGATGACCTTCGGCGACCAGCACCCCGCCAAGGGCTGGCTGATCGGCGACAAGCACGACGGCATCCGCCAGATGTTCATGATCATCGAGTTCGCCCGGATGATGGTCGGCACGAAGGCCATCGCCACCCTGTCCACCGGCTACCTCAACGCGCTGGAGTACGCCAAGGAGCGCGTCCAGGGTCCGGACCTCAAGAACTTCGCCGACAAGACCGCCCCCAAGGTCACCATCACGCACCACCCCGACGTGCGCCGCTCCCTGATGACGCAGAAGGCGTACGCCGAGGGCATGCGCGCCCTCGTGCTGTACACCGCCTCCATCCAGGACGAGATCGCCGTCAAGGAGACCGCGGGCGAGGACACCAAGTCGCTCGTCGCGCTGAACGACCTGCTCCTGCCGATCGTCAAGGGCTACGGCTCGGAGAAGTCCTACGAGCAGCTGGCCCAGTCGCTGCAGACCTTCGGCGGCTCCGGTTACCTCCAGGAGTACCCGGTCGAGCAGTACATCCGCGACGCCAAGATCGACACCCTCTACGAGGGCACCACCGCCATCCAGGGCCAGGACTACTTCTTCCGGAAGATCGTCCGCGACCAGGGCCAGGCGCTGAACGCCCTCTCCGAGGAGATCAAGAAGTTCCTCGCGGTCGGCACCGGCGGCGAGGAGCTGGCCGCCGCCCGCGACGCGCTGGCCAAGGCCGCCGTGGACCTCGAGGCGATCGTCGGCACCATGACGAACGACCTCATCGCCACCGGCGAGGACGTCAAGAACATCTACAAGGTGGGCCTCAACACCACCCGCCTGCTGATGGCCTCCGGTGACGTGGTCGTCGCCTACCTGCTGCTGCGCGGCGCGGCCGTCGCCGCCGAGAAGCTCGAGACCGCCTCCGCCAAGGACGTGCCGTTCTACCAGGGCAAGATCGCGGCGGCGAAGTTCTTCGCGGCCAACGTCCTCCCGGGCGTCTCCGTCGAGCGCGCGCTCGCCGAGAACGTCGACGGTTCGCTGATGGACCTCGACGAGGCCGCCTTCTAGGCTCCGGTCAGACCGTCACAGGGCCGCCGTCCGACTCCTCGGACGGCGGCCCTGCCGCGTCCCCTCGATACGCCGGCCCGTGCCCCGCCGGACCGTCACGGCAACCGTTTCCAGCCGTCGCCGGCACCCTGTGGACCAGGTATGACAGATGGACGACCGGGCAACTTACCCCCTCGTTAAGGTGAACCCATGAGCAGCGAACCTGCCCGCTTCGATCGCGGCCACACCGACGACCTCATGTCCTTCCTCACGGCAGCACCCACGCCGTACCACGCGGTCGCCGCGGCTGCCGAAAGGCTCGAGAAGGCCGGTTTCCGGCAGGTCCTCGAGACGGACGCCTGGGACGGGACGACCGGCGGCAAGTACGTACTGCGCGGCGGGGCCCTCATCGCCTGGTACGTGCCGGAAGGCGCCTCGGCCCACACCCCGTTCCGCATCGTCGGCGCGCACACCGACTCGCCGAACCTGCGGGTCAAGCCCCTGCCCGACACCGGTGCGTACGGCTGGCGGCAGATCGCCGTCGAGATCTACGGCGGCACCCTCCTCAACACCTGGCTCGACCGCGACCTCGGGCTCGCCGGCCGGCTCACGCTGCGCGACGGGTCCCACCGGCTGGTCGACATCGACCGGCCGCTGCTGCGTGTACCGCAGCTCGCGGTCCACCTCGACCGCTCCGTCAACACCGACGGCCTCAAGCTCGACCGGCAGCGCCACATGCAGCCGATCTGGGGGCTCGGCGACGTCGAGGAGGGCGATCTGATCCGCTTCCTCGAGGCGGAGTCCGGCATCCCCCAGGGCGAGGTCACCGGATGGGACCTGATGGCCCACTCCGTCGAACCGCCCGCCTATCTCGGACGCGACCGCGAACTGCTCGCCGGCCCGCGGATGGACAACCTCGTCTCCGTGCACGCCGGAACGGCCGCGCTGGCCGCGGTCGCGGCCTCCGCCGAGCTGCCCTTCATCCCCGTCCTCGCCGCATTCGACCACGAGGAGAACGGCTCGCAGTCGGACACCGGTGCCGACGGCCCGCTGCTCGGGTCGGTGCTGGAGCGTTCGGTGTTCGCGCGCGGCGGTAGCTTCGAGGACCGGGCCCGCGCCTTCGCGGGAACGGTCTGCCTGTCGTCCGACACCGGCCACGCCGTCCACCCCAACTACGGCGAGCGGCACGACCCGACGCACCACCCGCGCGCCAACGGCGGCCCCATCCTCAAGGTCAACGTCAACCAGCGGTACGCCACCGACGGCCAGGGCAGGGCCTACTTCGCCGCGGCCTGCGAGAAGGCCGGCGTACCGTGGCAGACGTTCGTGTCGAACAACGCGATGCCGTGCGGCACCACCATCGGTCCCATCACTGCGGCCCGCCACGGTATCCACACCGTCGACATCGGCATCGCCATCCTGTCGATGCACAGCGCCCGTGAACTGTGCGGCGCGGACGACCCGTACCTGCTCGCGAACGCGCTCGCCGCCTTCCTGGAGGGCTGACGACAGCGGCCGGCCGCGGCCGCGCCCAGGGGTCGTGGCCGGCTGCGGCGAACAAGGACACCTGATGCGGGGCCTCGAAGAGGCGGCCAAGGCGCGCTGACCGCCCCCGCGTCCCCCCTTCCTGCTGAGCCTGTTCCTGCCTGTTCCTGTCGGGCCGCTCGCTGGGCCCGGTTGCTGCCGGGCCCGGTCCTACTGGGCCCGGTCCATCCCCGCCAGCACGAGCGGCAGCCGGGTCGCGCCCTCGGCCGTGACCCGCACCGGAACGCCCCAGTCCTGCTGGTGGACGTGGCAGGCCGGGTACTCGTTCGCCGGGTCGTCGTCGCACGAGGCCGCCATCGCGGAGACGTGCAGCACGCCCTCCCCGACGGCCGGGTCGATGTCCAGCTCACGGCTGAGGTCCGTCCCCGCGCCCTCGCCCGCGCGCAGCAACCCGGGTGGGGTCGAGGAGACGAGCAGCCGCGTCGAAGGCCCGTACCGGGTGTCCAGCTTCTGGCCGGCCGGGGCCTCGAAGACCACGTCCAGCCGGAGCGTTCCCGGCGCGACATCGGTCGCCGCACGCTGCGTGCGGTGCGCGACCGATTCCACCCGTACCGCCTCGTCGGGCAGGCGCAGCCGGGTCAACCGGTGCCTGGCCGACTCCACGACCACGATGTCCTCGCCGACCAGCACCGCTCCGCTCGGCTCACGCAGATCCGTCGCGAGAGTGGTCACCTCACCGGTCGCGGGATCGAAGCGGCGCAGCGCGTGGTTGTAGGTGTCGCTGACGGCGACCGACCCGTCGGGCAGCGCGGTGACCCCCAGCGGGTGCTGGAGCAGCGCCTGTCCGGCGTCGCCGTCGCGGTGCCCGAAGTCGAAGAGTCCGGTGCCGACGGCGGTGTGCACCTGAAGGTCGCGGTCGATCCAGCGGACCGCGGACGTCTCCGAGTCGGCGATCCACAGCCGGTCCTCGGTGGCCGCGAGCCCGGAGGGCTGTGCGAACCATGCCTCGGCGGCGGGCCCGTCGACCAGGCCCTCGTTGGTGGTGCCTGCCGCGACCTGGACCGTGCCCTGCTCGGGGTCGTACGTCCACAGCTGGTGCACCCCGGCCATGGCGATCCACAGCCGGCCCTCCCACCAGGCCACGTCCCACGGGGAGGAGAGGGCCACCTCGAGCGCCGGTCCGGAGGTCGGTGAGCCCTGCCACCACTGCTTCCCGGTCCCGGCGAGCAGCTCGATCGCGCCGGTCGCCGGGTCGTAGGCACGGATGGCGTGGTTGACGGTGTCGGCGACGGCGACGCGCCCGTCCGGCAGCAGGGCGAGACCCTGCGGCTCGTTGAACTCGCCGTCGCCGATGCGGCGCACGACGCTCTCGCCGTCCGCCTCCATCTCGACCAGCTGGTGCCGGGTGGAGTCGGAGACCAGCAGGTTCCCGTTCGGCAGCAGCAGGGCCTTGCCGGGGAAGCGCAGGTCGGTGGCGACGGGTTCCGGAGCGACATAGGGGCCGTCGCCCCGGCGCAGCGTGCCCTTCGCCGCGTGCTCCGCCTCGAGCTCCTCGACCAGCTTCTCGATGGCGTGCGCGTGCCCCTCGCCGGCGTGCTGCGCGACGACGTACCCCTCGGGGTCGATGACGACGAGCGTCGGCCACGCGCGCACCGCGTACTGCTTCCAGGTGGCGAGCTCAGGGTCGTCGAGGACGGGGTGGTGCACCTGATAGCGCTCGACGGCGTCCACGACGGCCTGGTGCTCGGCCTCGTGCACGAACTTCGGCGAGTGGACCCCGATGATCACCACGGTGTCGCGGTGCTTCTCCTCGAGCTCGCGCAGCTCGTCGAGGACGTGCAGGCAGTTGATGCAGCAGAACGTCCAGAAATCGAGGATCACGATGCGTCCTCGCAGGTCGGCGAGAGTAAGGTCCTTCTCTCCGGTATTGAGCCAGCCACCCTTGCCGATCAGCTCGGGGGCACGGACACGGGCACGGCGGGGCGCGGACGCGGGGGTGGGCGCCGGGGCGGCATCGTTCATGCTTCAAGCTTGCCATCCGGGTACGAACGCCCGATCACACGCGTACCGGCAACGCCTACGACAGGGGAGCGACGGTTGGCCGCGGACGGGAGCGAGACGACTGCTGGTGGGACGCCTGCGGTACAGGGGTTCATGGCGCTGCCGGAGCGTACGGAGGACCGGCGGGAGCCGTTCACCAGGTGTCTGGCGGACGTCGTCCGGATCCTCGGGCTCGATGTCGCTCCTGAGCCGGAGCCCGGTGATCGACGGACCTGGGAGCGCGGCGCACGGGCGGCGCTGCGTGAGGCCTGCCGCCGAGGCGTCGACCTTCCCGAAGCGTCGTTCGACGCGCTGGTCAAGGCGGCCGTCCACGATCCCGATCCGAGCTTCAACCGTCAGTTCGTCGAGCCCGCTCTGAACGCGTTCGGGCACAGGCGCGTCCGGTCCGCGCTGCTCGCGTACCTGCGGACGGGCACGGACCCGGAGCGGGCGGGTGCCGCGCGGGCCTGGTACTGGTCGGCTCTGCCCCTGCGGCTGCCCCTCGTGCGGGCGGAGAACCCGGACGCCGCCGTCCAGGCGGAGCGGGACGACGGCTCGGCCGTCATGGCCGAGTGGCACGAGGCCGCACTGCGCGAGTTCGTGAGCAACGAGCACCTGGACGTCCGGCGCTGCATCCTCCCCGGACTGGTGCTCCGGAAGTCGGCCTACCCGCCGGAGCTGCACGACCTGGTGGACGCCGCGGTGGCGACAGCGCGGTCCCATCCGGACGACTACATCCGCCACCGCGTGGAACATCAGGTCGGTGACTGACGCCCCGCCACGGCGCCCCTGGTCGCGGCCGTGGACCGTGACCGGTCCGGCCCGCGCAGGGCACCCGAACGCGTGCACGTACAGGCGTACCGCCGTCCCGCCGCCCCCCGCGGGGTACTCATTCCGCCATGAAATATCTGGTGCGGGACAGGATCTTCGCGATCGGCGACGACTACTGGATCGATGACGAGCACGGGCGGCACGCCTTCCTGGTCGACGGGAAGGCCATGAGGCTGCGGGACACCCTGGAGATCAAGGACCCGGACGGGCGGGTGCTGATCACTCTGCGCCGGCGGATGTTCGGCATCCGGGACGCGATGACGATCGAACGGGACGGCGGGACGCTGGCCACCGTGCGCAGGAAGCGGATGTCCCTGCTGCGCAACCACTACCGGGTGACGCTGGCCGAGGGCACCGAACTGGACGTCAGCGGGCGGATCGTGGACCGGGAGTTCGCGGTCGAGTACGAGGGCGAGCTGCTGGCCCACATCTCGCGGCGGTGGCTGACGCTGCGTGACACGTACGGGGTGGACGTCGTGCGGGAGGACGCGGACCCGGCGCTGCTGATCGCGGTGTCGGTGTGTGTGATCCGGATGGCGGAGAAGGAGCGGGAGGACTGAGGGAGGGTCCGCCTCCGGGCGGGCCCTCCCTCGACGCGTGCGGTCAGAGCCTCGGGGCGACCGGGGCCGGCAGGCCCAGGCGGCGGTCCTTGAGGGCGGGGAAGTCGTCCCGGGTCGTGGTGACCTTCGCGGGGTCGAGGTCCACGGTGACGACCTCTTCGCCGGGGCCCGCCTCCGCGAGGACCTCGCCCCAGGGGTCGACGACGATGCTGTGGCCGGCCTGCTCGACGCCGGCATGGGTGCCCGCCGTGCCGCAGGCGAGGACGTAGGCCTGGTTCTCCACCGCGCGTGCGCGGGCGAGCAGGGTCCAGTGCTCGCGGCGGCGGGCGGGCCAGCCGGCGGGGATCACCAACGCCTGGGCACCGGCGTCGACGAGTCCGCGGAACAGTTCGGGGAAGCGGAGGTCGTAACAGGTGGCGAGACCGATGGTGAGGGCGCCCGGGAGCGGGACGGTCACCAGGTCCTCGCCCGCGCCCATCATCACGGCCTCGCCCTTGTCGAAGCCGAAGCGGTGGATCTTGCGGTAGACGGCGGCGAGTTCACCGGTGGGGGAGATGACGAGCGCGGTGTTGTAGAGGGTGCCGTCATCGGCCTTCTCCACGACGGAACCGGCGTGCAGCCAGACGCCCGCGTCCTTCGCGGCCTCGGCCATGGCTTCGAAGGTCGGTCCGGTGGGCTGCTCCGCCTCCTGCTCGAACTGCTGGTAGGCGAAGGCGCCCACGGGCCACAGCTCGGGGAGGATCACCAGTTCGGAGCCCGCCTGTTCCCGCACCAGGGAGGCCGCACGCCGCCTACGGGAATCGACCGTTTCGTCCGGGTCTACTGCGATCTGAAGGAGAGAGGCGCGCACACTACCACCGTCCTGGCATTCGAGCCGTCAACACGGGCCTACGATCGTCACACGAAAGCACTGCCGGGGTGCCTTCGGGCAGCGTACTGTGCTCATCCGGGGGCCACCCCCGGACCCCCACAGCGCTGCCAGTCCAATTTGTCCGCGTACGACCGCCGAGGGGTCCCGTGACCGTCCATCCCAGCCTCCAGAACTACGCAGATGCCTGGACCCACTCCATCGAAGCGATAGCCGAGCTGGTCGGGCCGCTCGTCGAAGGTGAGTGGAACCGCGCCACTCCGTGCCCGGGCTGGTCGGTGCGGGACATCGTCTCGCATGTCATCGGCATGGAGTGCGAGATGCTCGGCGACCCGCGGCCCATCCACTCCCTCCCACGCGATCTCTACCATGTGCAGAGCGAGTTCGCCCGCTACATGGAGATGCAGGTCGATGTGCGCCGCCACCACACGGCGCCGGAGATGACCGCGGAACTCGAGTACACGATGATTCGGCGGGCGCGTCAGCTGCGCAACGAGAACCGCAGCCCCGACGCCCTGATCCGAGCGCCGCTGGGGGCCGAGCAGACGGTCGAAGTGGCCTACCGGATGCGGGCGTTCGACACCTGGGTGCACGAGCAGGACCTGCGGACCGCGTTGAACAAGCCGGGCAACCTCGACTCCCCCGGCGCGTACGTCGCCCGGGACGTGCTCCTCCAGGGACTGCCCAAGGTGGTCGCCAAGGAGGCGGGCGCGCCCGCGAATTCGGCCGTCGTCTTCGATGTGCACGGCCCGCTGGAGTTCCTGCGCACGGTGCGGGTCGACTCCGACGGACGCGGCTCGATCGACGGCTCGCCCTCGCTCGGCCCGCTGGTGACCCTCGCCCTGGACTGGGAGACCTACTACCGGCTGGCCTGCGGACGCGTCCGGGCCGCCGCGGTGCACGACCGGATCAAGGTCGACGGCGACACGGAGCTGGCGGCGGCGATCCTGCGCGAGTTCGCGGTCACGCCGTAGACGAGCCGCGGGGCCCTGGGAGGGGCCCCGGGGCCCGTGGGCGCCGCCGAGGACCGGGCGGCCGTCGGCCGGGCGCTCAGGCCGGGACGTGCACCGCCTCCACCCGGCTCGCCACCAGCCGTTCCCGTTCGCGTCGTGCCGTGCGGGCGCGCAGCCGCAGGATCTGGGTGATTCCGAGCGCCTCCAGCACGAAGACCGACGAGAAGGCGATGCGGTAGTCGTCGCCGGTGGCGTCCAGCAGGACGCCCACCGCCAGCAACGTGGTCATCGAGGCGACGAACCCGCCCATGTTGACGATCCCGGACGCGGTGCCCTGACGTTCCGGCGGGTTGGCCGGACGCGCGAAGTCGAACCCGATCATCGAGGCGGGACCGCAGGCGCCGAGCACCGAGCACAGTGTGATCAGCAGCCACATGGGCGCTTGGTCACCCGGGTAGCCAAGGGTGGCCGCCCATAGGACGGCGGTGGCACCGACCGTGCCGAGCGCCAGTGGCAACCGTGCTCCGTGGTGGCGGGCAATGACCTGGCCGTACACCAGGCCCACCAGCATGTTGGAGAGCACCACCAGCGTCAGCAGACTGCCGGCGGTCTCGCGGGACAGGCCCTGCGCCTCCACCAGGAACGGCATCCCCCACAGGAGCAGGAACACCATGGCGGGGAACTGGGTCGTGAAGTGGACCCACATGCCGAGCCGGGTTCCGGGCTCACGCCAGGACGTGGCTATCTGCTTCCGCACGAAGGCGGGTCCCGCGTGCCGGGCCGGCGGGGGCTCGTGGCCTTCCGGGTGGTCGGAGAGGAAGAGCGAGAGCAGGATCAGGACGACCACCCCGCACGCGGCACTGCCGACGAAGGTGGCGGTCCAGCCCACACCGTGCAGCATGCGGGCGATGACGAGCGTCGAGACGAGGTTGCCGGCCATCCCGAAGAGGGCGGCGACCTGCCCGATGAGCGGTCCGCGACGGGCGGGGAACCAGCGCGATCCGAGACGCAGCACGCTGATGAAGGTCATCGCGTCGCCGCAGCCGAGCAGTGCGCGGGAGGCGAGCGCCGTCTCGTACGAGGGCGAGAGCGCGAAGCCCAGCTGGCCGACGGTGAACAGCACCACGCCGATGGTGAGCACCTTCTTGGTGCCCAGCCGGTCGACCATCAGGCCGACCGGTATCTGCATGCCCGCATAGACGAGCAGTTGGAGGATCGAGAAGGTGGACAGGGCGGAGGCGCCCACGTCGAAGCGGTCGGCGGCGTCGAGGCCGGCGACGCCCAGGCTCGTACGGAAGATGACGGCGACGAAGTAGACGGCGACGCCGATACCCCAGACGGCGGCGGCGCGCCGGCCGCCGGGGGGATCGCCGGGCAGGGAGAGGGCGGGGGCGGAGCCGCTCACCGTGTCTCACCCCGGACCAGGTCCTCGACCCGGCCGAGGTGCCCGCGCACGCAGGCGGCGGCGCCCTCGGCGTCTCCCGCCTTGATCCTGTCGAGGATCTCGGCGTGCTCGTCGTGGTTGCGGGTGATGCGGTCGGGCAGCGCCTGCATCATCGCGACGCCCATGCGCAGCTGACGGTCGCGGAGCTGGTCGTACAACCTGGAGAGGATGTCGTTGCCCGCGTGCTTGACGATCTCGGCGTGGAAGCACCGGTCGCTGACGGCGAAGGCGGCGAGGTCTCCGGCGTCGGCGTGGCGGCGCTGTTCGGCCAGCAGTTCCTCCAGGCGGGTGACGAGCACGGCGGGCGCGGGCACGGCCCGGCGCACCGCGAACTCCTCGACCAGCAGGCGGGTCTCGACCACATCCCTGATCTCCTGGGCGGAGACGGCGAGGACGAGCGCGCCCTTCTTCGGATAGAGCTTGATCAGCCCTTCGACCTCGAGCTTGAGCAGGGCCTCCCGTACCGGTGTGCGGGAGACGCCTACGGCCTCGGCGAGTTCGCCTTCGGTGAGCAGGGTGCCGCCCTCGTAGCGCCGGTCGAGGACGGCCTGCTTGACGTGGGTGTAGACACGGTCGGCGGCAGGGGGTCGTTTCACGGGCGCGGAAGGCATGCGCACAGCATAGATACAACAGAGGTGCATCAGGCAGTCATGTCCGCATAACGGAAGCCCATTTCCGGCATACCCGTATGAAACGCATGACCTTCAACGGGAAACGCCCGACCGGGACTGCCCGGTCGGGCGTTTCACGTAAAACGGGACTTCAAGACCATCAGGCCCAGGTGATCAGCCTCTTCGGCTGCTCCAGGATCGCCGCCACATCGGCGAGAACCTTGGAGCCGAGCTCGCCGTCGACCAGGCGGTGGTCGAAGGAGAGCGCCAGTGTGGTGACCTGACGGGGCTTCACCTTGCCCTTGTGGACCCACGGCTGGAGCTTGATCGCACCCACCGCCAGGATCGCGGACTCACCGGGGTTGAGGATCGGCGTACCGGTGTCGACACCGAAGACACCGACGTTGGTGATGGTCACCGTGCCGCCCTGCATGGCCGCCGGAGTGGTCTTGCCCTCGCGGGCCGTGGCCACCAGCTCGCCCAGCGCCGACGCCAGCTGCGGCAGGGTCTTGTCGTGCGCGTCCTTGATGTTCGGCACGATCAGGCCCCGCGGCGTGGCCGCGGCGATGCCCAGGTTGACGTAGTACTTCTGCACGATCTCCTGGTTCGCCTCGTCCCACGAGGCGTTGATCTCCGGGTTCCGCTTGATCGCGACCAGCAGGGCCTTGGCGATCAACAGCAGCGGGTTGACCCGCAGACCGGCCATGTCCTTGTCGGTCTTGAGCTCCTCGACCAGCTTCATCGTGCGCGTCACATCGATCGTGACGAACTCCGTGACATGCGGTGCGGTGAAGGCGCTGCCGACCATCGCGGAGGCGGTCGCCTTGCGCACGCCCTTGATCGGCACCCGGGTCTCACGCGCGCCCGCCTCCACGGCGGTGGCGGAGAGCGGCTCCTGCGCGGTGACCGGCTCGGCGGCCGGCGCGGGGACCGGTGCCGCGGCGGCGGCCGGTGCGGCGGCCGCGTGGACGTCCTCGCGGGTGATGACGCCGTCGGGGCCGGTCGGTGTGACCGTCGCCAGGTCGATGCCCAGGTCCTTGGCGAGCTTGCGCACCGGGGGCTTGGCGAGCGGACGCGGCGCCGTCGGCACGCCGTGGCCGTTCATCTCCGCCTGGACGGCCGCGGCCGCCTGGCTCTGCTCGGGCGCACCCACCTGCTTACGCGGCCTGCGCTTGGTCGAGGACTCGGCGACGCCGTAGCCGACGAGAACCGGCTGACGGCCCTGCGGCTTGGCCTCCTCCGCCTCCGCGGCGGCCTCGGCGACGGGCGACGCCTCGGTCTGGGCGGGCGGCACCGCGGCGGCCTCCGCCGGAGCCGCCTCACCGCTCCCGGGCGCCACATCGACCGTGATGATCGAGGTGCCGACGTCGACGGTGGTGCCCTCGCCGAAGCGCAGCTCGTGCACCACGCCGTCGTACGGGATCGGCAGCTCGACGGCCGCCTTCGCCGTCTCGACCTCGCACACGACCTGGCCGTCGGTGACGGTGTCTCCCGGCTGGACGTACCACTTGAGGATCTCGGCCTCGGTGAGTCCCTCGCCCACGTCGGGCATCTTGAACTCGCGGAAGCGAAGGGAAGTGTCTTGAGTCATGGTCACGGCACTCCTCAGTACGCGAGCGAGCGGTCGACGGCGTCCAGCACACGGTCCAGACCCGGAAGGTACTCCTCCTCGAGCCGCGCCGGAGGATACGGGGCGTGGAAGCCGCCGACCCTCAGCACAGGGGCCTCGAGGTGGTAGAAGCACCGCTCGGTGATGCGGGCCGCGATCTCGGCGCCGGAGCCGTAGAAGACGGGAGCCTCGTGGACCACGACCAGCCGGCGGGTCTTCTCGACGGACGTCTGGATGGTGTCGAAGTCGATCGGGGACATCGAGCGCAGGTCGATGACCTCCACCGACTTGCCCTCCTCGGCGGCGGCCGCGGCCGCCTCGAGGCAGACCTTCACCATCGGGCCGTAGGCGGCCAGCGTGATGTCGGACCCGGACTGTGCGACACGCGCCGCGTGCAGTCGGCCGGGGATGGCCTCGGTGTCCACCTCGCTCTTGTCCCAGTAGCGGCGCTTCGGCTCGAAGAAGATCACCGGGTCGTCGCTCTGGATCGCCTGCTGGAGCATCCAGTAGGCGTCGGAGGAGTTCGACGGGGAGACCACCTTGAGGCCGGCCACGTGCGCGAAGAGCGCCTCCGGGGACTCGGAGTGGTGCTCGACCGCGCCGATGCCGCCGCCGTAGGGGATGCGGATGACGACCGGAAGTTTGATCTTGCCGAGCGCGCGGGCGTGCATCTTCGCGAGCTGGGTGACGATCTGGTCGTACGCCGGGAAGACGAAGCCGTCGAACTGGATCTCGACCACGGGGCGGTAGCCGCGCAGGGCCAGACCGATGGCCGTGCCGACGATGCCCGACTCGGCGAGCGGGGTGTCGATGACCCGGTCCTCGCCGAAGTCCTTCTGAAGGCCGTCGGTGATGCGGAAGACGCCGCCGAGCTTGCCGACGTCCTCACCCATGATCAGGACCTTGGGGTCGGTCTCGAGGGCCTTGCGGAGCGACTCGTTGAGCGCCTTCGCGAGAGGAAGCTTCTGTACAGCCATGACTAGTTGCCCTCCTCGGCGAACGACGCCTGGTACGCGGCGAACTGGGCGCGCTCCTCGTCGACGAGCGAGTGCCCGTCGGCGTAGACGTGGTCGAACATCGCCATGTCCTCGGGGTCGGGCATGGCCCGGACCGCCTCACGGACGCGCTTGGCGAGCACGTCGCTCTCCTCGTCGAGGGAGGTGAAGAACGCCTCGTCGGCGTGGCCCTCGGCCTCGAGGTACGTACGCAGGCGCAGGATCGGGTCCTTGGCCTCCCAGGCCGCACGCTCGTCGTCGTGACGGTACTTGGTGGGGTCGTCCGAGGTGGTGTGCGCACCCATCCGGTACGTGAAGGCCTCGACGAGCGTCGGGCCCTCGCCGCGGCGGGCCCGCTCCAGGGCGGAGCGGGTCACGGCCAGGCAGGCGAGGACGTCGTTGCCGTCGACGCGGACGCCGGGGAAGCCGAAGCCCTGCGCGCGCTGGTACAGCGGCACGCGGGTCTGGCGCTCGGTGGGCTCGGAGATCGCCCACTGGTTGTTCTGGCAGAAGAACACGACCGGGGCGTTGTAGACCGCGGAGAACGTGAACGACTCGGCCACGTCGCCCTGGCTGGAAGCACCGTCGCCGAAGTACGCGATCACGGCCGAGTCGGCGCCGTCCTTGGCGACGCCCATGGCGTAGCCGGTGGCGTGCAGCGTCTGCGAGCCGATGACGATCGTGTAGAGGTGGAAGTTGTTGGTGGTCGGGTCCCAGCCACCGTGGTTCACCCCGCGGAACATGCCCAGCAGGTTGGTCGGGTCGACACCGCGGCACCAGGCGACGCCGTGCTCGCGGTAGGTCGGGAAGACGTAGTCGTCGTCGCGCAGGGCGCGTCCCGAGCCGATCTGCGCGGCTTCCTGACCCAGCAGCGAGGCCCACAGGCCCAGCTCGCCCTGGCGCTGCAGGGCGGTGGCCTCGGAGTCGAAGCGGCGGGTCAGGACCATGTCCCGGTACAGCCCGCGCAGCTCGTCGGCGCTCAGATCGATGTCGTACTCGGGATGCTGGACGCGCTCGCCCTCGGGCGTCAGCAGCTGTACGAGCTGGGGCTCGGAACTCTGCGGCTTCTTGGTGGCGCTGGCGCGCTTGCTGGCGCGTCGCGGTTTACGCGCGGCAGCAGTGCTCTCCACGGTCACGTGCGTGCTCCTCCGTCGGTCCGGCCCCCGGGGTCCGCCGGAAAGCCAGTGCGGCTCGCCCACGTCCGTGCCCGCGCACGGGGTGTGTGCGACGCGGCCGGAAGTCAGGCGTGACAGGTGCCCCGGCGAACGTCCTGTCACAGGCACGTTACCCAGTGGGCAGCATTACTGCGAAACCCCATTTGACCTGCGATTTTGCTTGGATTTCCAAGTAAATCGAGAAATAGGGGAACAACCACTGGTCACAGCCCTGCAGGCCGCCGGAACACGGGCACGTTATCCCGGCCACCCCGGACACGGGAAGAGTCAATACGTGAGACTGCCCCCGTGCACGAAACAGGAAAAATCACTGTATTTCTCCTCGACGACCATGAAGTGGTCCGGCGCGGCGTTCATGAGCTGCTCTCCGCGGAGGCCGACATCGAGGTGGTCGGCGAGGCCGGAACCGCAGAAGACGCCCTGGTCAGGATCCCTGCGACCGCTCCCGATGTCGCCGTCCTGGACGTGCGGCTGCCGGACGGGAGCGGCGTGGAGGTGTGCCGCGAGGTCCGTTCGCGTAACGAGAACATCAAGTGCCTGATGCTCACCTCGTTCGCGGACGACGAGGCCCTTTTCGACGCGATCATGGCGGGTGCCTCGGGATACGCGCTGAAGGCGATCCGTGGCAGCGAGCTGCTGGCCGCGGTGCGGGACGTCGCCGCGGGCAGATCGCTGCTCGACCCCGTGGCGACCGCCCGGGTCCTCGAGCGGCTGCACGAGGGGAACGGGCCTGCCGGCGACGAGCGGCTCGCGAATTTCACGGACCAGGAGCGCAGGATCCTGGACCTGATCGGGGAAGGGCTCACCAACCGGGCCATCGGCGAGCGGCTCCATCTCGCAGAGAAGACCATCAAGGTCTACGTCTCCAGCCTGCTCTCCAAACTGGGCATGGAGCGGCGCGCGCAGGCCGCCGCGTACGTGGCGAGGAGCCAGGCGGAGCGTCAGCACCACTGACACCGCCGCCGTCACTCGTTCGGAGCAACGCGTCCACACGCGGTCTTGGGACTTGAGGTCCCGTGACGTTCGGGGCAGGCGGCTCTACCGCGCGGAGCCGTCGGTCACGGACAGCGGACGGCATGCCCTCGGAGGAACTCCGCGCCATCGAGCTGCTCGGCCGTGTCCGGTACGGCCTCCTGGCCACCGGCGTCCGGTCCATGCCCGTCCTGGTCCCCGCACGCCACGTCGTGGCGGACGGCCGGGTGCTGCTGTGCCTACAGGCCACCGGCGCGCATCTGCGGGCAGGATGCGGCAGCGTGGTCGCCCACGGCGCTGACGACCTCGGCTCCGGTTCGGCGGCTCTCTGGTCCGTGCACTTCACCGGCACCGCCCAGACGGTCAGGCCGACGGACGAGGAGCCGGCGCGCTTCGGGCCGCGGCCGCACCGCATCGACGGCGAGGACTTCCGGGGGCATATCTGTGCGTCGAACCCCACTTCGCCACCGTGCACACCATGGGTGACTCCGAAGGGCATTCGGCGCGACACACGGAGTGATCTAACATCTGGCGGGTGCCGCGCTCATCTGATACCGCTCCGCCCCTCTCCGTGCTTCTGCGCCGTTACGAGAACGCGGGCGAGCCCCTCTCCTGCAAACCCGTCACCCAGGGGCTCCTCAACCGTGGCTACCGCCTGGCGACCACCCGCGGGGCGTACTTCCTCAAGCACCACCTCGACGGCGACCACGAGGCCATCGCGCGGCAGCATCGCGCCACCCAGCGGCTCCATGCCCTCGACGTTCCCGTCGCGCCGCCTCTGGAGGACCAGGGCGGTGACACGGTCGCCGTGATCGACGGTCACTGCTACGCCCTGCACCCCTGGGTCGAAGGCCGCCACCGAAACGGCGCCCAGCTCAGCACCGCCCAGTCACGGCGGCTCGGATCGCTCCTCGGCCTGGTCCACACCCGCCTGGCGCAGGTCATGGACGACGGCACCGCCCGCCACACGGAGCACGGCAGCGCCGACCCCGAAGAGACGTTCACCCTCATCGACGAGCTGCTGGAGCTGGCCAGGTCGGCCCGGCCGCGCGACTCGTTCGACACCCTCGCGGAACACCGCCTCCTGCAGCGGCGCACGCTGCTGGAGCGCCATGCCGGCCGCAGGCCGCCGCCGGGGGGTGCGGGCGGCTGGGTGCACGGTGACTTCCACCCGCTGAACCTGCTCTACCGGGGGGCCGAGCCGGCCGCGATCGTCGACTGGGACCGGCTCGGGGTCCAGCCGCGGGCGGAGGAGGCGGTGCGGGCAGCGGCGATCTTCTTCGTCCTCCCGGCCGGCCGGCTGGAGCTCACGAAGGTGCGGGCGTACGCACAGGCGTACCGGCGTGCCGCGGGAGCCGACCCGGCCGAACTGCGGGCCGCCGTCCACCGGGTGTGGTGGGAGCGGCTCAACGACTTCTGGATACTGCGCTGGCGCTACCAGCTGCACGACCGAAGGGCCGACCCGCAGTTCCCCGCGGTGTCGGCCCTGGCGGTGTGGTGGACGAAGGAGTACGACGCGGTGTGCGACGCCTTCGCCGGGTGAGGGGTCCGCGGGTGCCGCAGGTACGGGCGGACCCGCCCGGTCACTCGCCGCCGTCGTTGCCCTCCACGGTGCCGCCCCCGCCTTCGGTGGCACCGCCCGTCTCGGTCGGGGGCGGGTCGTCCGTCGGCTCGGTCGGCGTCGGCGTGGGCTCCGTCGGCTTGCCCGTCGGCTCGGTCGGCTTGCCCGTCGGGGACGGCGTCCAGGACGGCGTCGGCTGGGTGCTCGGCGTGAACGACGGCACGTCCGAAGGGGTCCAGGACGGCTGCTGGTTGCCGCCCGTGGAGGTGTCGGGCTCGTCCGTCGGCTCGGTCTCCTCCTCGGTCGGCGTCGGCGACTCTTTTGGAGTCGTCGGCGTCTCGGAGACCGTCTTGCCGTCGCCGGGGTTCGTGCCGCCCTTGTCGTTCGCCCTGTCGAGCGCGAAGGCGATGCCCACGACCACCGCGACCACGGCAAGAGCGGCGAGCAGCCACACCTTGCCCCGGCCGCCGCGCCGGCCGGCGCCGTAACCGCTGTCGTAGGCCCCGTCGTTCGGGTTCATCGGGGGAAGGATCGGGCCCTGCGAGGTCTCGCCGTGGACGGGGTGCGCCGCGGTCGCGCCGGTCATGCCCCTCGCCGGGGTGCCGCCGTCGTAGAGCTGGACCGGGCCGGTGTTCCAGGTGCCGTTGTGGCTGCCCTGCTGCTGCAGCATCTGCAGCCCGTACTGCACCAGTCCGCGCATCTCCTCCGCGCTCTGGAACCGGTCGTCCGGGTCCTTGGCGAGGGAGCGCATGACCAGCCCGTCGAGCTCGGGCGGCACCACGTCCGACACCTCGGACGGCGGCACGGGAATGTCCTGCACGTGCTGGTAGACGACCGAGAGCGGCGTCTCACCGGTGAACGGGGGCCGCAGCGCGAGCAGTTCGTACAGCAGGCAGCCCGTCGCGTACAGGTCGGAACGGTGGTCGACGGCCTTGCCCAGCGCCTGCTCCGGGGAGAGGTACTGGGGGGTGCCCATGACCATGCCGGTCTGGGTCATCGTCGACTGGGCGCCGTGCAGTGCGCGCGCGATGCCGAAGTCCATCACCTTGACGGCACCGGAGTTGGTGATGATGACGTTGGCGGGCTTGATGTCGCGGTGCACGATGCCGTGCTGGTGCGAATAGGCGAGGGCCTCGAGGACACCGGAGACGATGATCAGGGCCTGCTCGGGCGGCGGCGCCTCAGCGTTGACGAGCAGATCGCGGATGGTGCGCCCCTCGACGAGCTCCATCACGATGTAGGGGACGGTCTGGCTGCCCACCACGTCCTCGCCGGAGTCGTAGACGGCCACCACCGCATGGTGATTGAGGCCGGCGACCGACTGCGCCTCACGGGTGAAGCGGGCCTTGGAGACCGGATCCTCTGCCAGGTCCGGGCGCAGCAGTTTGACGGCGACCGTACGGCCGAGCCGTACGTCCTCCGCCGCGAACACCTCGGCCATGCCGCCGCGGCCGAGACGGTGCGTCAGGCGGTAGCGGCCGTCGCCGACCAGTCCGCCGACACCCCAGGCTTCCGCAGAATCCGGCACTCCGCTGCCGTCTGCTCCGGGTTCGGGTGCCATCAGTCCTCGCCGTCGTATCTGTCCGCGTGCGTTCTCTGCCTGCGGGGTGTCATTTCTCGGGATGCTGTGCCACGTCACGCTACAGCCTTGGCGCGGCAGGCCGGTTTTCGAGAGAGACCGGCCATCAAACCCGCTGGGCGCGGAGCCGTGCAAATTCCATGCTGTTCCTGTAACGCTTCCGAGACGCTTGTTGTGCGTACGGTCACGGAACGGGCACCTGGCTTGACGTGTCGGACCCCTGCGGCAGACTTGCCCCGTAATACGGGATCACGGTCCAGGTTTCTCGGTCCTCGAGACAAGGATCGGCAAGCAATTGCGAACCATCGCGGACCGGGCCGTCGGGCCACCGCGCCGAGGGGGATGCACAGTCATGAGCCAGGACGGCGCGCAGGGCCGCTATGCGGGTGGTTCCGTGGCGGGCGGCCGGTATCAGCTTCGCGATCTGCTCGGCGAAGGCGGCATGGCCTCCGTCTACCTGGCCTACGACTCCGCGCTCGACCGCCAGGTGGCCATCAAGACGCTCCACACGGAACTCGGGCGCGAGCAGTCGTTCCGCGAGCGGTTCCGGCGTGAGGCGCAGGCCGTCGCCAAGCTGTCCCACACCAACATCGTGTCCGTCTTCGACACCGGCGAGGACGAGCTCGACGGCTCGCTGATGCCGTACATCGTCATGGAGTACGTGGAGGGGCAGCCGCTGGGATCCGTCCTGGCCGCCGACATCCAGCAGTACGGTGCGATGCCCGCCGACAAGGCGCTCAAGGTCACCGCCGACGTGCTCGCGGCCCTGGAGACCAGCCACGAGATGGGCCTGGTCCACCGCGACATCAAGCCCGGCAACGTGATGATGACCAAGCGCGGCATCGTCAAGGTGATGGACTTCGGCATCGCCCGCGCCATGCAGTCGGGCGTCACATCGATGACGCAGACGGGCATGGTCGTCGGCACCCCGCAGTACCTCTCCCCCGAGCAGGCCCTCGGACGCGGTGTGGACGCCCGCTCCGACCTGTACTCGGTGGGGATCATGCTCTTCCAGCTGCTGACCGGCCGCTTGCCGTTCGACGCGGACTCGCCGCTGGCGATCGCGTACGCGCACGTCCAGGAAGAGCCGGTCGCGCCGTCCACCGTCAACCGTTCCGTCACCCCCGCGATGGACGCGCTCGTCGCCCGCGCCCTGAAGAAGAACCCGAACGAGCGTTTTCCGAGCGCCGCGGCCATGCGCGACGAGTGCGCCCGTGTCGCGAGCGCCGGACAGACCGGCGCACCCGTGATCATCAGCGGTGCGCCGGCGAGCAGCGGCGCGGGAGTCGGTTCCGCCGTCTTCCCGCCTCTGGACCAGTCCGCCGCGCCCCCGCAGAGCGGCGTCCAGACGCCCTACCAGCCCGGCCCTTACGGCCCGCCCACCCCGGCCCCGACGCCGCACTACGGCTACCCGACGCCCGCCCCGGCGTACCAGACACCGGCCCCGGCGGTCTCGACCCCGCCGCCGTACACGATCTCGCCGCAGCCCGCCACGACCGGTGGCAGCGGTGGCGGTGGCAGGCGGAACATGCCGGTGATCGTGGGCGCCATCGCGGTGGCGCTGCTCGCCGTCGGCGGTCTCGTCACGGCCCTCGCCCTGAACAACGACGACGATCCGGGCAAGGAGGCCGGCGGCGACCCGTCGTCGAGCACGTCGCAGCAGGCGGGCTACAAGGGGCCGGAGCGCCAGCGCAAGATCGACAAGACCAAGTGCTCGGACGCGCAGGAGGGCTACGACGACCCGTCCAAGGTCCAGGCACCGGACTTCGTCTACAAGGACATCCTGTCGGTCAAGGAGTGCGCCCAGACCCAGGGCTGGAAGATCAACGTCAAGGAAGTCCCCAACGCGCAGTGGGGCGAGGGCGTCGTGGTGACGCAGTTCCCGGGCGCCGACGTCGAGGTGTCCGAGGACGACGCGACGTTCGACCTCGAGGTCTCCACCGGCTATCCGGAGTAGCCCCTCCTGAGCTCCTTCGGGGGCACCGTACGAAGCAAACGGCCCGGTACGCGCCCTGTGTACCGGGCCGTCTCCGTACCCGTGCCCCGGACGAGCCGGTGCCCGAGATGCCGGAGACAGAGCGTCATGTGACTCTGACTCCGATATGTCGGTGACGACGACTCGGCACGGGAGGGGTCATCCGGTGACTCCAGCGCTGCGCACTCGATGCGCGATCACCGTCGCTTCACTTCTCCTGCTGACCACTCCGGTCGCCCACGCCGGGGAGCAGAAGCCGGTTCGGGAGACGTCCGCCGAACCTTCTGTCTCCACATCGCTCGCTGGGCGGCAGGCGGGGGAAGGACGCCAGCGCCCCGGCCGTCGGACGACGCCGTCGCCGAGCGCGAGCGTGAGCCCTTCCGTCGCTCCTTCGGGCAGCCCCGCCGCGGCGGTATCGCCGTCGAGGACCGGCGCCCCTGCGAAGTCCTCGGCGCCGGCTTCGCCGCCCCGGCCGCACGAGGACGGGCCGTTCCGTCCGGGACGGCACCCGGAGGACGCCCCCCTGGAGGAGGACTGGGCACCCGAGACGGAGGCGCCCGCCGACGCCTGGAACGCGCCGACCCCCGGACCCCACCGGAGCGAGCCCGCCGCCGCCCGCCACCAGGCACCCCAGGCCGCGCCGGTGCCCGTCGCCCACCAGATCTCACCGCTCTCGCTGGGCATCGGCATGGCCCTGATGGGCCTCGGTATCGGCTTCCTGGGCATGCGGCTGCGCCGCCGCTGACTCCGGGTCCCTCTCAAGGGGGACCCCGTGAGTCCCTCCAGCGATGGTTGCCGCCGTGGGCATACTCGGTATACATACTGAGTATGTCCATCAGGCACGGGCTCCTCGCCCTCCTCGAACACGGCCCCCGCTACGGCTCCCAGCTCCGCTCGGAGTTCGAGTCGCGCACGGGCGCCACCTGGCCGCTCAACGTCGGCCAGGTCTACACCACCCTCAACCGTCTGGAGCGCGACGGCATGGTCGCCCAGAACGGCGAGGACGAGGCCGGGCACGCGCTGTACGTCATCACGGACGCCGGCCGCTCGGAGCTCAGGAGCTGGTTCGAGACGCCGGTGGACCGCAGCAGCCCGCCCCGCGACGAACTGGCCATCAAGCTCGCCATGGCGGTCGGCGCACCGGGGGTGGACATCCGTGCCGTCATCCAGTCCCAGCGCCACCACACGGTGAACGCCATGCAGGACTACACCCGTCTCAAGGCCCAGGCGCTCGCCGCGATCGAGAGCGGGGGGTCGCGGGAACGGGACGACGTGGCATGGCTGCTGGTGCTGGAGCAACTGATCTTCCAGACGGAGGCCGAGGCGCGCTGGCTCGACCACTGCGAGGTGCGGCTGATCAGGCTCTCGGCGGCGGACGGGCGGGGAACGGGACCGGCCGCGGCCCCACCCGCCGCCGCGCCGTCGGCGCAGACGCACCCGACCACGGCGGGCGCACGTCCGGCGCGGCCTGATTAGGACCGCTCCCGGGCAGGCCGGCTCGACGAGCCGGAAGCATCCGCCACACAGTCACCGGCCCCGGTCCGCCGCACGTACCGCACGTCGAACGGGCCGGCACCGCTCGTCCGTTCAGGCCACCGCCCTTCGACGGCCACCAGGCCCGGGTACGGGCGTCGGCCGGGCCGGACGCCCGCCGGGCCGGACACCCGATCCGGCCGGCCGCCACAGGCCGCAGGGCGAACACCCGCTCCGCACCGGCCGCCCGGCCGCAGCGCGGCCCACAGAACCGAATCGGCCCACCCGGCCGACCACTCACCTCTCCGTACACCCGCTCGTGTGTACGCGCCCGACCAAGGGGGACTCCACCTATGTCCGAACAGCTGTCACAGCAGCGTCAGCCTGCACAACAACCGGTGCTGCAACTTCAGCAGTTGACGCGTGTGCACGGCAGCGGCGCCACCGAGGTGCATGCCCTGCGCGGGATCAACCTCGATGTCTTCCCCGGTGAACTCGTCGCCGTCATGGGCCCGTCGGGCTCCGGCAAGTCGACGCTGCTGACCATCGCGGGTGGCCTCGACGCCCCGACCTCCGGGCGCGTGATCGTCGAGAACACCGACATCACGACCGCCGACCGCAAGACGCTCGCCGCCCTGCGCCGGCGCAGCATCGGCTACGTCTTCCAGGACTACAACCTCATCCCGGCGCTCACCGCCGCCGAGAACGTCGCCCTGCCGCGCGAGCTGGACGGTGTCTCCGCCCGGAAGGCGCGTGGTGAAGCCGTCGCCGCTCTTGAGGAGATGGACCTCGGACACCTGGCCGACCGTTTCCCCGACGAGATGTCGGGCGGCCAGCAGCAGCGGGTGGCCATCGCGCGAGCCCTCGTCGGTGACCGCCGCCTCGTGCTCGCCGACGAACCGACCGGCGCCCTGGACTCGGAGACCGGCGAGTCCGTGCTCGCCCTGCTGCGCTCCCGATGCGACGCAGGCGCCGCCGGCATCCTGGTCACCCACGAGCCGCGCTTCGCCGCCTGGGCCGACCGCGTGGTGTTCCTGCGCGACGGCGCGGTCGTCGACCAGACCGTGCGCAGCCAGGCGGACTCCCTGCTCTCCGGCCAGGCGGCCGAGCTGTGATCACCTGGTACCACTCCTGGCGCGCCGCGATCCGGATCGCGCGCCGCGACGCCTGGCGCTCGAAGGGCCGCAGCTTCCTGGTCCTGGCCATGATCGCCCTGCCCATCCTCGGTGTGAGCGCCGCGGACCTGACCGTCCGCAGTGCGGAACTCTCCACCGAGCAGAGTCTCGAACGCACGCTCGGCGCCGCCGACGGAAGGATCTCCGACCCGGGTCTGGGCGGCGTACCGATCATGCAGTCCCCGGACGCCAACAGCTACAACCCGATCGGCGACTTCGACGGCAAGCCGTGGCCCGAGGGGAAGGCGGACATCACCAAGGCCCTGCCCGCAGGCGCGAAGACGCTGAAGGACACGGTCGGTTCCGCCAAGCTCCGCACGACACACGGTCTGCTGCACACGGAGATCCGTGAGCTGAACGCCTCCGACCCGATGGCCGAGGGCATTCTGGCCGTGGTCGACGGCCGGCTCCCGCAGAAGCCCGACGAGGTGGCCGCGACCACGCACTTCCTCGAGAGCAGCGGCCTCAAGGTGGGCTCCACGCTCACCGCTCGGGGATTCGACCGCGCGTACCGAATCGTCGGCTCGTACGAACTCCCCAACGCTCTGGACACGGACCAGGTCAACGCCCTGCCGGGTGCCATGCTCGCGCCGCTCGACAAGGCGCTGGAAACGGCGGGACTGTCCGGCACGTCGCCCTCCACGACGCTGCTGGCAACCGTTCCCGGTGGTTTCACGTGGAACATCGTCAAGGACATCAACACCAAGGGTGTGACGGTCGAATCCCGGGCGGTGGCGCTGAACCCGCCGGCCGACTCCGAGGTGCCGCTCTTCCAGGAGGAGGGCTGGGGGAACTTCGAAGAGAGCACGGCCGCCAAGGCGGCGGCGCTCGCCGCTGTCGGTACCGTCGTCGGCCTCGCCATGCTGGAGATCTGTCTGCTGGCCGGCCCTGCCTTCGCCGTGGGCGCCCGGCGCTCCCGCCGCCAGCTCGGTCTGGTGGGTGCCAACGGCGGCGACCGCCGGCACATCCGGGCCATCGTTCTCGGTGGCGGTCTGGTGATCGGCGTCGCAGCGGCTGTCGTGGGCACGGTCCTCGGACTCGCCCTCACCTACCTGCTGCAGCCGCTGCTGGAGGGCTACCTGGGCAAGCGCTTCGGTCACTTCGACGTCCGGCCGCTCGAGCTGCTGGGCATCGCGCTGCTCGCCGTGCTGACCGGTCTGCTGGCCGCCGTCGTTCCCGCCGTCACCGCGTCACGGCAGACCGTCCTGGCCTCGCTCACCGGCCGCCGCGGCGTCCGCCGCAGCAGCCGTGTCCTGCCGGTCATCGGCCTGATCGCGGTGGCCCTCGGTGCCTCGATCGCGCTCTACGGGTCGACGATGACGGACCAGTTCGCGATAGTCGCCGGCGGCAGTGCCCTGGCCGAGCTGGGCGTGGTCGCGCTGACTCCCGCCCTGGTGGGCCTGTTCGGCCGGATCGGCCGGATCCTGCCGCTGTCCCCCCGGCTCGCCCTGCGCGACGCCGTACGCAACCGGGGACGCACGGCTCCCGCGGTCGCCGCGGTGCTGGCCGCCGTCGCGGGCACGGTCGCCGTCGCCACCTACGCCGCGAGCGCTGATGCCGAGGGCGCTGCCCAGTACCAGGCACAGCTGCCCCATGGCGCCGTCTCCATGACGATCGACGAGGGCGGCGGGCGTGACGTTCCGGGCGTGCGCAGCACCGTGCAGAAGCTGCTGCCCGTGGACGTGCGGGCGGACGTCGACCGGATCTCCGTGGGCAGGGCCGGCTGCGGGATGTACGACAACGCGAAGGGCTGCGGACGGTACGAGGTCGTCGTACCCAAGGCCAACGAGTGCCCGCTGTGGGCCGTGGACCCGGCGCATCCGGACCAGGACCCGTCGGCGAAGTTCAGCAAGGCGGAACGCCGCAAGCTGGCCGAGGACTGGCGTTGCAAGGCAGACGACGGCGGCGGAGCGTACGCCGACGGTGGGATCACCGTCGCGGACGCCAAGCTGCTCAAGGTGCTCGGCATCGAGGATCCGGCCGCCGAGAAGGCCCTGGCAGCCGGGCAGATCGTGGCCTTCGACAAGCGCAACGTCGACAGCAAGGGCCAGATCGGCATCCGGTTGATCACCGACACCGAAGCCGCCGACAGGGCCGCCGAGAAGGGCCTGCAGCCCCCGGGCGTGATCAAGACCTTCACCGCCCATATCGCCGACGCGAAATCGAACTCGTACGGCCTCTCCGCGCTGCTCTCGCCCGCCGCGGCCAAGTCGGCGGGGCTCACCACAGTGCCGCTCGGCGCGTACTTCTCGACGGACAAGATGCCGAGCACCGAGCAGCGGCAGCGGCTCGACGGCGAGCTGGACAAGACGGGCGCCGAGGTCAGCCTCCACATCGAGGAGGGCTACACCAGCGACAACAGCATCATCCTGCTGGCGCTGACCGTGTTCGCCGGTCTGATCACCATCGGCGCGGCGGGTATCGCCACCGGACTGGCCCAGGCGGACGCAGAGGCCGACCTGAAGACCCTCGCCGCCGTCGGAGCCCCGCCGAGGGTCCGCAGGACGCTCAGCGGCTTCCAGTGCGGGGTGGTGGCCGCGATGGGCGTGGTCCTCGGCTCGGCTGCCGGCGTACTGCCGGCGATCGGGCTGAGGCTCACCGAGGAGCGCCAGCAGCGGGCCTGGTACGAGCAGGCTCTGGACGAGGGCTGGGGCGTCATGGACCAGGCGCCGTACGTCCCGATCGTCGTGCCCTGGGAGACGCTGGCCGCTCTGCTGGTCGCCGTTCCGGTGGGCGCCGCCCTCCTGGCGGCCCTGGTCACCCGCTCCCGGGGCGCGCTCGCCCGGCGCGAGGCCGCCTGATCACGCCCCGACGGCATCCGGCGCCGACCGGCTGAACCCGTCCCGGCGGGTCGATGTCCAGCAGTTTTGTGCCCCCGTAGGAGGGTGGATCACTCTCCTACGGGGGCACACATCTGGGTACGCGCATGTACGAGAGAATGGCGGCATGGAGATGCCGAGGAATGAACGGTCGCAGGAGAGCCCACACGTCCTCGTCGTGGGACAGGACGGGATGGCCCTCAGCCAGGGTGACGGTGACAACGAGTCGCGCGAGGTCCCGGTGACGGAAATGGTCGAACAGCCGGCGAAGGTCATGCGCATCGGCAGCATGATCAAGCAGCTGCTCGAGGAAGTACGGGCAGCTCCTCTGGACGAGGCGAGCCGGGTCCGGCTCAAGGAGATCCACGCCGGTTCGGTCAAGGAGCTGGAGGACGGGCTCGCGCCGGAGCTCGTGGAGGAACTGGAGCGCCTTTCCCTCCCGTTCACGGACGACGCGATTCCGTCCGAAGCGGAACTGCGGATCGCGCAGGCCCAGTTGGTGGGCTGGCTCGAAGGCCTCTTCCACGGGATCCAGACTGCGCTCTTCGCCCAGCAGATGGCCGCACGGGCCCAGTTGGAGCAGATGCGGCGCGCACTGCCGCCCGGTGCGTCCCACGAGGAGGACGAGGGCGGTCAGCACGGCGCGATCCGCTCCGGCCCGTACCTCTAGCTCGGCCCTCCGGCCCGTACGTCCGGTCCGGTCTCTGGTCCGGCACGAGGGCCCGGCCACCTTTCGGTGGCCGGGCCCTCGTCGTGTGTCGGGCTGGCTCCCGCTGACCGGGAGGTGGTTCAGGGCTGACGTGGCGCGATCAGCAGGACCTTGCCCACGTGCTCCCCGGACTCCAGCGCGCGGTGGCCTTCCGCCGCGTCCGCGAGCGGGACCTTGCGGTCCACGACCGCGTGCACACGTCCTCCCCCGATCAGGGGCCAGACGTGTTCGCGCACGGCGGCCACGATCGCCGCCTTCTCACCCAGCGGCCTGCCTCGCAGCGATGTGGCTGTGACAGCGGCGCGCTTACGCAGCAGGGCGCCGAGGTTCAACTCGCCCTTGACGCCGCCCTGGAGACCGATGACGGCGAGCCGGCCGTTGACCGCCAGCGCCTTCACGTTCCGGTCCAGGTACTTCGCGCCGACGATGTCGAGGATGACGTCGGCGCCCGCTCCGCCGGTGGCCTTCCCGATCTCCTCGACGAAGTCCTGCTCGCGGTAGTCGATCAGGATGTCCGCACCCAGCTCGGCGCAGCGCGCCAGCTTCTCGGGACTGCCCGCGGTGACGGCGACCCGCGCGCCCACGGCCTTGGCCAGTTGCACGGCCATGGTGCCGATCCCGCTCGCGCCACCATGGACGAGAAGCGTCTCGCCGGGACGCAGGTGGGCGATCATGAACACGTTCGACCACACCGTCGCCGTCACCTCCGGCAGCGCGGCGGCCGTGATCAGGTCCATGCCGTCCGGGACGGGCAGCAACTGCCCTGCGGGCACGGCCACCTTCTCCGCGTAGCCGCCGCCTGCCAGCAGCGCGCACACCTCGTCGCCGACGGCCCAGCCGGAGACACCGGGTCCCACGGCCGAGATCCGGCCCGAACACTCGAGGCCGGGGTACGGGGAAGAGCCCGGCGGGGGGTCGTAGAACCCCTGACGCTGCAGCAGATCGGCGCGGTTCACCGCGCTCGCTGCGACATCGACGAGGACTTCCCCCTCGCCGGGCACGGGATCGGGGACTTCCGCCCAGACCAGGGCTTCGGGACCGCCGGGCTCGGGAATCGTGATCGCATACATGGCGGCGAGGCTACTCGGACGAGTTGAGAGCGGAACCGTTCTGTGCCCGCACGATGGTGATGAGCCGGTCGGTGAGTTGCAGCGGGCTCGCGGCCGGGTCGTCGTAACCCAGCAGCCGGTGGCCGCGCAGTACGGACACCACCAGGTCCTCCGTCTCGCGGACGCTGCGGCCCACTTCGGCCTTTATCACCGGCCGCTCGATCAGATCCAGACCGCTGCCCTGCTGGATCAGATCCTCCATCACCGTTCCCGCGCTGGGACTCAGGACGGACAGGCCGAGCAGTCGGCCGGCCGCGCCGGAGCTGGTGATCACTGCGTCCGCCCCGGACTGGCGCAGCAGCGGGGCGTTCTCCTCCTCGCGGACCGCGGCGACGATCTTCGCGCCACGGTTGAGCTGACGAGCGGTGAGGGTGACCAGGACCGCGGTGTCGTCCCGCTGGGGTGCGACCACGATCTGCCGCGCCTTCTGCAACTCGGCACGGATCAGGACGTCGCTGCGGGTCGCGTCGCCGACCACGCCGACGAATCCCTCCGCGTTGGCGGCTTCGATCACCTTGGCGCTCGGGTCGACGATGACGATCTGGTCCTTCCTCAGCCCTGTGGCACAGAGCGTCTGCATCGCCGATCGTCCCTTCGTGCCGAAGCCGACGATGACCGTGTGCTCACGCAAGTTGGACCTCCAGCGGTTCAGCCGCCACTCCTCCCGGGTGCGTTCCGTGAGGACCTCGAGAGTGGTGCCGACCAGGATGATGAGAAAGAGAACGCGGAGCGGCGTGATCAGCAGCACGTTGGTGAGCCGTGCCCCGTCGCTGTACGGAACGATGTCCCCGTAGCCAGTGGTGGAGAGGGTGACCGTGGCGTAGTAGACGGCGTCGAGCAACGAGACCGTCTCGTCCGAATTGTCATGGTAACCGGCTCGGTCCGACCAGACGATGAACACCGTGATGGCGAGCACCATCAGTGCCATCAGCAGCCGCTTGCTCACCTGGCGCAGCGGGCGCTCGACGATTCGCCGGGGCAGTTTCACACGGCCGCTGACGAGGTGCTCGTCCGCGTGCCGGGCCATGGCGTCTTGGCCGGGAAGTTTCACGTGAAACACCTTCCCGCGTCCGAGGGGGTCCACGGCGCCAAGGTGGTCCAGGGCAGGTCGAGTACCTCCAGCTCGTCACCGGCTCTCGCGCCTCCTGGCGGGATGACGGCGAGCCCGTCCGCGGCCGCGGTGCCTCGCAGCATCGCCGGGCCGTTGTAGTGCAGGGGGACCAGCTGGTCGTCCCGGTGCACGACGGGAACGAGCCGGGTGTCGTGGGGGTGGCCGTGCACGTCGTCCTTCACGGGGGCGCTGTACGGCGCGGGAGCGGACCTGCCCGCGAGACCGCGCAGAAGCGGCTCCGCCAGCGTCAGGAGACCGGAGACGGCGGCCAGAGGGTTGCCAGGCAGGCCCACCAGGTACTTCCCCGGAGCAAGCCGCGCCAGCAGCATCGGATGACCGGGCCGTACCGCGACCTGGTCGACCAGCAGCTCCGCCCCCGCCTTCCGCAGGACGGGATGGACATGGTCGACGGGACCGGCCGCCGTACCGCCAGTGGTGACCACCACGTCCGCCTCTGAGGTGGTGACCGCCCTGTGGAGGGCCTCCGCATCGTCGCCGAGACGGCGTGTGGCCAGTACCTCAGCGCCCAGGGCACGCAGCCACGGGCCGATCATCGGCCCGAGGGCGTCGCGGATCAGGCCGTCGTGGGGCAGCGAGGAGGTGAGCAGTTCGTCGCCGAGTACGAGGATCTCCACGCGGGGACGGGCGAACGTGACCAGCTCGTCGTATCCGGCGGCGGCTGCCAGCCCGAGCACCGGCGGAGTCGCCACGGCCAGGGCCGGCAGCAGCCGGTCACCCGTCCGGCACTCCTGGCCGCGGGGCCGGATGTCCTGTCCGGGGATCACCTCACGATCGGCATGGAGCTGGTGCGCGGCAGTGTCGACCCGGGCGTGTTCACTGCGGATGACGGCTGTGGTCTCCGGTGGAATGCGGGCGCCGGTGGCGATCCGTACCGCCGTGCCGTCGGTCAGCGGCCCGCTGTGGCTGTGGCCGGCGAGGATCGAGCCGTCCCCCTGGAGCGTCCAGGGCCCCGGGCCCGCGACCGCCCAGCCGTCCATGGCGGAGGTGTCGAAGGAGGGAAGGTCGCACAGTGCCGTCAGCGGCTCGGCGAGCACCTGCCCCAGGGCCTCGTCCAGCGGCACACGGCGGGTACGGGGGACGGCGGCGTGGCCGGCCTGTGCGGCCCGGGCCCGTGCCGCGGGCCATGCGGCGGCGCGACGGCGGTGCGAGCCGGGGCCGCTGCCGGCGGAAGGGGCCAGGTCGGCGGCCGGGCCGGTTTCGTCACCCGGCCTCGGACCGACCAGGGCCAGCGCTTCGTCGACACCGTCCAGGTCGCCCGTGTCGAGCGGGGCCGCGTCGGCGGAGGGCGCCTGCGGCTGGTCGTTGCCGGCCGCTGCCGCGGCCTGGCTATCGTGACCGGTCATCGGGCTGCGTCACCACCACTCGCGCCCGCTGCCGGGTCGTCCGGCCGAGCGCTCTGCTCCGCCTCCGCGGCCCAGCGTGCAGCCAGCGCGGCCGCCTTGCGGGCGGCCTCCGCGACAGCCTCGGGTCCACCCTCTGCCTTGGCCGCCGCGTAGCCCACCAGGAAGGTGGTCAGGGGTGCGGCGGGCCGCGCGACACCGTGGGCGGCGTCGCGGGCGAGGTCGAGAAGGACATGGGTGTCGACGTCCAGCTCGATGCCGAGCTCGTCCTTGACTGCGTTGATCCATTCGTCCAGCACGTTCACATGCTCCCTGATGCGGGCCCGGGCTGTTGAGATGTCCTCCCAGGTGTCGCAGTCGAAGGAGGCGAGAGGGTCGGTCTCGATCCGGGCCAGGTCCAGTTCCCGGGTCAGTAGACGCAGCGGCAGCCCGGAAAGGCTCCCGTATTCGGCCGCGAGGAGAGCAAGTTCACGTCGGAGGGGCTCGGAGCGGTAGGCGGCCACCAGGGGTTGGTCACGCCCGTCGGCGTCGGTCAGAACGACTCCCTCGCCGTCCTGCGCGTCGAGCGAGTCGACCAGTCGGCGCACCGTCCCCTCACGGAGGAACGGAAGATCGGCCGAGAGCACGAGGAGGGACTCGGCCTCGGTGTGCCGTACGCCGGCGTCGAGCGCGGCCACCGGGCCGCCTCCGGGGGGCTCCTCGCGCGCCCACACGACGGGGCGCGCGGTGGGCCTGCGCCCGCCGACGACCACGGTGCGGCCGGCGTCGCGGCAGGCCGCCAGAACGCGGTCGAGCAGGGCCCGCCCGCCCACGCTCAGCGCCGGCTTGTCCGCCCCGCCCAGCCGCTTGGCGGCACCTCCGGCGAGCACGATGGCGTCGTACGCGGTAGTCGCGGTCATTCCTGAAGTATGGTCCGCGATCCTGCGGGCGGGGAGGCCCGGTTCGATCTCTCTTCGGCCGCGGGCCCTCCGCGGCTCTGCCTGCTCCTCAGAGAGTGCGGAGCAGCACCGAGGGGTGCTCCACACAGTCGGCGACGTAGCGCAGGAATCCTCCCGCGGTACCGCCGTCGCAGACCCGGTGGTCGAATGTGAGCGAGAGCTGGACGACCTGCCGGACGGCCAGTTCGCCCTGGTGCACCCACGGCTTCGGCACGATCCTGCCGACGCCGAGCATCGCGGCCTCGGGGTGGTTGATGATCGGCGTGGATCCGTCCACACCGAACACTCCGTAGTTGTTCAGCGTGAAGGTGCCGCCGGTCAGGTCCGCCGGGGTGAGCGCGCCTTGGCGAGCTGCCTCGGTGAGCCTGGCGAACTCGGCCGTCAGCGACTCTGCCGAACGCTTGTGGGCGTCCTTCACGACGGGAACGACCAGTCCGCGGTCGGTCTGCGCCGCGAAACCGAGATGCACCCCGGGCAGCCGCACGATCTCCCGGGCGTCCATGTCCACCGTGGAGTTGAGCTCGGGGTGGCGCTCCAGGGCGGCCGTGCAGATACGGGCCAGCAGCGCCAGCAGCGAGATCTTCGGTCCGCCCGCGGCATTCATCGCCGCTCGTGCGGCCATCAGTTCTGTCGCGTCGGCGTCGACCCAGCAGGTGGCGTCCGGGATCTCCCGCCGGCTGCGGGACAGCTTGTCGGCCACCGCGCCGCGTACTCCGCGCAGCGGGACGCGCTCGCCCTGCGCCTTGCCGGCCACTGCCGCGACGGCGGGCGTCGTGGGGACCGTCTCGGGAGCACGCAGGGCACGCTCGACGTCGGCCCGCAGGATCAGGCCGTCGGGACCCGAGCCGATGAGCGCCCGCAGATCCACGTCGTGCTCGCGTGCGAGCTTGCGGACCAGGGGAGAGATGACGGCCACGGGGCCGTCCTGCGCCACAGCAGTGGCGCCATGGGCCTGGCCCGGTGCGGTGGCGGACCTCCCGCCGGCCACGGAGGCCGTGGCGGACGGCCCGGCCTGCGCCGGAGCCGGCGTGTCTCCCGTGGTCCTGCCGGGCCGACCGGGCCCGTGCGCCTGCTCCCCGACGGAGGCCGCGGGAACCGCGGGCCGGATACGGCGTCGCCGCGCCGCGGGCGCGCCGGTCCCGTACCCGACCAGGACGTTGCCGGACGACTCCGCGGTGTCTTGCGACGACGGGGAAGCTTCCGGACGCGCGGGCGCCGCGCCGCCACCGGCGGCGGAGGCGTCCGTGCCGGTGGTCTCCGTCGCTCCTACCGCCACAGTGATCAGCGGTGCGCCGACGGGCAGCTCCGTGCCCTCCTCACCGAAGCGAGCGGTCACCACGCCGCCGTACGGGCAGGGCACTTCCACCATGGCCTTGGCCGTCTCGACCTCGACGACAGGCTGGTCGATCGCCACTACGTCGCCGACCGACACCAGCCAGCGGACGATCTCCGCCTCGGTGAGCCCTTCCCCGAGATCGGGAAGCTTGAATTCGAGCACCTGAGCCATCAGCTCGCCGCCTCCCACTGCAGCCGCGCCACCGCGTCCAGCACGCGGTCCACTCCCGGCAGATGATGCCGCTCCAGCATCGGCGGCGGGTACGGGATGTCGAAACCGGCGACCCGCAGCACCGGCGCCTCCAGGTGATGGAAGCAGCGTTCGGTCACCCGGGCTGCGATCTCTCCACCGGGTCCGCCGAAGCCGGTCGACTCATGGACGACGACCGCCCGGCCGGTGCGCCGCACCGACGCGCAGACCGTCTCGTCGTCGAACGGCACCAGGGAACGCAGGTCGACGACCTCCAGGTCCCAGCCCTCCGCCGCCGCGGCCTGCGCCGCCTCCATGCACACCGGCACGGAGGGGCCGTACGTGATGAGCGTGGCGCTGCGTCCGGAGCGGCGCACCACGGCACGCCCGATCGGCTCCACGGCGGCCGGCGCCTCCGGCGACCACTCCGCCTTGGACCAGTACAGCCGCTTGGGCTCGAGGAAGACGACGGGGTCGTCGGAGGCGATGGAGGCACGGAGCAGTCCGTACGCGTCCTCGACCGTGGCCGGGGTGACGACGTGCAGGCCCGGGGTCGCCATGTAGTACGCCTCGGAGGAGTCGCTGTGGTGCTCGACGCCGCCGATCCCGCCGCCGTACGGCACCCGCACGGTGATCGGCATCGGCATGCCGCCCTTCGTGCGGTTGCGCATACGGGCGACATGGCTGATGAGCTGCTCGAACGCCGGATACGCGAAGGCGTCGAACTGCATCTCTACGACCGGCCGCAGTCCGTACATCGCCATGCCGACGGCGGTGCCGAGAATGCCCGCCTCGGCCAGCGGAGTGTCCGTGCAGCGGTCCTCGCCGAACTCCTTCGCGAGCCCGTCCGTGACCCGGAAGACGCCGCCGAGCGTGCCGACGTCCTCCCCCATGACATGGACGGTCGGGTCCTCGGCCATCGCGTCGCGCATCGCGCGCTGCAGGGCCTGGGCCATGGTTGCGGGCTTCACCGCGGCCGTGGTCATCGTGCCTCTTCCTCAGCGTCCAGCTCGGCCCGGAGCAGCGCGGCCTGCTCACGCAGCTGCGTGGTCTGCCGGGCGTAGACGTGCTCGAAAAGATCCATCGGGTTCAGCACCGGGTCGGCGTTCATCCGCTCCCGGAGATCGGCCGCCATCGTCTCCGCCGCCTCGGCGGCGGCCTGCCGGGTCCCGTCGTCGAGCAGTCCCCGCTCGGTCAGCTCCCGCTCCAGGAGCTGGATCGGGTCGTGCGCGCGCCAGGTCTCGACCTCGCTGTCCGCGCGGTAGCGAGTGGCGTCGTCCGCGTTGGTGTGGGCGTCCATGCGATAGGTGACTGCCTCGATCAGGGTGGGTCCGCCGCCGCGACGGGCGCGGGCAACGGCCTGGCCGAGCACCTCGTGCACCGCGACCGCGTCGTTGCCGTCGACGAGCCGGCCCGGCATGCCGTAACCGACGGCCTTGTGGGCCAGGGAGGGCGCAGCGGTCTGCTTGGCCAGCGGGACGGAGATCGCGAAGCCGTTGTTCTGCACGAGGAAGACCACCGGCGCGTTCCACACGGCGGCGAAGTTCAGCGCCTCGTGGAAGTCGCCCTCACTGGTGCCGCCGTCACCGATCATGGCCAGCGCCACGACGTCGTCGCCCTTGAGCCGGGCGGCGTGCGCGAGTCCCACCGCGTGGGGGAGCTGCGTGGCCAGCGGCGTACACAGCGGCGCGACACGGTGCTCGTGCGGGTCGTATCCGGTGTGCCAGTCGCCGCGCAGCAGTGTCAGGGCCTGGACCGGGTCCAGGCCGCGGGCCACGGCCGCGAGGGTGTCGCGGTAGCTCGGGAAGAGCCAGTCGCGCTCCTCGAGCGCGAGCGCGGCGCCGACCTCGCAGGCCTCCTGCCCGGTGCTCGAGGGGTAGACGGCGAGCCGGCCCTGCTTGGTGAGCGCGGTGGCCTGCGCGTTGTACCTGCGGCCACGCACCAGCTCCGCGTAGAGCCGGAGCATCAGCTCGGGGTCGGCGGAGGCAGCGGCTTCCGTGCCGAGCACGCGGTACGGCTCGGGGTCGGGGAGCAGCGGCGCAGGGTCGGTGCGGGGCTGCCACGCCGGGGGCGGTGTGGGCCGGTAGGCGGCGGCAGCGGAACCGGGCAGCTCCTGGACCGTCATGCTGCTCTTTCTCAACGCGAGCACCTCCTCGTGGGAGCGACGACGAAAGCGATGAAGAAAACGGGGCGGCGGCGCACGGGTGTGTGGCCCGCCTCACCTACCGATTGTTCGGTCGTGGACGCATTTTGGCTACAGGCGCGGGCAGCCTGTGGACAAACGGTTCTCCACAGCATGAGATGGAGACAGGTCGTCCATGCTAGGAAGGCGGGGGGACATGGCAACTGAACAAATGGCCGACGGCGGGGACCGCACAGGGCAGATCCCTCCGCCGCGCCCGCTGGACGCCATCGACCGCGACATCCTGCGCATGCTCCAGACGGACGGCCGCGCCTCCATACGCTCCGTCGCCGACCGGGTACATGTGTCCCGGGCCAACGCGTACGCCCGGATCAACCGGCTGATCGACGACGGCGTGATCCGCGGTTTCAGCGCGCGGGTGAACCACGAGCGGGCGGGCCAGGGGGCCTCGGCCTACATCACCCTCAAGATCGTGCAGAACTCGTGGCGGACGGTCAGGGAACAACTGCAGGCGCTCCCCGGCGCCGCCCACATCGCGCTCGTCAGCGGGGACTTCGACGTCCTTCTGCTGGTGCACACGCCCGACAACCGCACCTTGCGTGAGCTGGTCCTGACCAGGCTCCAGTCCATCCCGGAGGTGCTGTCGACCCGGACGCTGCTGGTGTTCGAGGAGACGGACCTCGATCCCGGCCCCGGCACCGGCCCGGCTCCCGGCTCCGGGGCGGCGGCGGGCCAGGACGCCGATCCGCTCTGACGACCCGCCCGGGAACTGCCGATGCCGCTCTCCCTCGGGCGGCCGGACGGATCAGGAGTCCGTGCGCAGCCCGTCGAAGGCGAGCTGCACGACCGTCTCCGCCACCTGGTCCGCGTCGTAGCCCCCGCCCGGGTGCGGGCGGTACCACTCGACCAGGGAGTTCACCATGCCGAAGAGCAGCCGCGTCGCCAGCCGGATGTCCACGTCGGCACGCAGGTCGCCGTCCGCGGCGGCCGCCTTCAGCAGGTCCGCGACGCGCTGGTCGAACTCACGGCGCCGCTCGAGCGCCCAGCGTTCGGTCTTCGTGTTCCCTCTGACGCGCAGCAGCAGCGTCACGTAGGGCAGTTCGGCCACCAGCACCTCGACGGTGCGCCGGGTGACGTACTCCACCCGCTCGATGGCGCGGCCCCGCCGGGCGCCGTTCTCGTCGAGGATCGCGAACAAGGAGTCCAGCGCCCGGCTGACGGCCCGGCGCAGCAACTCCTCCTTGCCCGCGACGTGGTGGTAGATCGACGATTTGGAGATACCGGCCGCCTTCGACAGGTGCTCCATGGAAGTACCGTCGTAGCCACGCTCGTTGAAGATCCGCACCGCGACGGTCAGCAGCGTTTCCGGCGTGTACGCGTCGCGCCTGGCTGTGGTCATCGGCCGCCCGCCTCGTCACTGTCGGCGCAGGCGCGGCGAGCGGTCGCCAGGGACGGTGCGTACCGGCCGGTGGGGTAGCGCTCGTGAAGGGCGTCGAGCAGCGCACGCACCCGCTGGAAGCCGAGCTTCTCGCCCCACTCCAGCGGTCCCGCCGGGTAGTTCACGCCGAGTTTCATCGCGGTGTCGATATCCGGGCCGGAAGCGACCCCGCGGTCGACCGCGTCGGCAGCGAAGTCCGCCAGCATCGCCACCGTACGTGCGACGATCATGCCCGGTACGTCCCCGATCAGCGAGACGTCCTTGCCGAGGGCCTGGAAGAGGCCGACGGCCTCCTCCACCGCGCCAGGCATGTTCCTGAGCGTGCTCTCGGACGTGGAAAGGGCGATACGCGTCGCCTTCTCGTAGTCCAGGGCGAGGTCGAAGTAGACGATCCCGTCGTCGAACTCGAACGACGTCTCCCCGTCCACCAGGCCGAGCTCCGCGCCGCCGGGGAGGGATATGCAGCCGTCGCCCTCCCCGCGGTGGACGGTGATTCCGGCCCGCTCGATCAGTTCCACCAACGGCTCCGCGGGTCCGAGATCGCCTTGCACGACCACGCTCGTGGGAGCCGCGGCGGGCGGCTGGGTCTGCGGCCGGGGGCGCTCGGCGCCCTGTGCGTACGAGAACCAGCCGTGCCCGGACTTGCGGCCGTGGCGGCCCGACTCGACGAGCCGGCGCTGCGCCAGCGACGGCGTGAACTTCGGGCTCTGGAAGAAGGAGTCCCAGACGGAACGGGTGACCGCTTCATTGACGTCCTGGCCGATCAGATCGGTCAGCTCGAACGCCCCCATCCTGAAACCGCCGCACTCGCGCAGCACCGCGTCGATGGTGGCGGGGTCGGCGCCACGCTCCTCGTGGACGGCGAACGCCTCCGCGTAGAAGGGGCGTGCGATGCGGTTGACGATGAAGCCGGGGGTGTCGGCGCAGCGCACGGGGGTCTTGCCCCAGGCGGCGACGGTGGCCAGGGCCCGTTCGGCCGCCGCCTCGTCCGTCGCGTGGCCGCTGACGACCTCGACGAGGGGGAGGAGGGGCGCCGGATTGAAGAAGTGCAGGCCGACGAAGCGGCCCGGGCTGCGCAGCGCGCCGGCGACCGCCGTGACGGAGAGGGAGGAGGTGTTGGTGGCGAGAAGGCAGTCGTCGGCGACGGTCTTCTCCAGCGCCGTGAACAGCTCCTGCTTGACCGTGAGCTGTTCCAGGACGGCCTCGACGACGAGTGCCGCGTCGGCGAGCTCCGAGATGTCCGTGGCGGGGAGCAGCCGGCCACGTGCGGCGTCGCGCTCCGCGGGCGTCATCCGCCCCTTCTCGACGAGCCGGTCCAGGCGCCCGCCGATCGTCTCCGCGGCCTCCTGGGCCCGGCCGGGAACGGCGTCGTGGAGACGTACGGGATGGCCTGCGACCAGGGCCACCTGCGCGATTCCCTGGCCCATGGTTCCGGTGCCGACGACGGCGACGGTGCGGCTCTTACCGATCGCGGTCGTGGAGTCGATGGCGGTCATGGAGGCGATCCTCCCCGATGAGTTGTCCACAGGTTCGACAGGCCCCCTTGTACCGACCGATCGTTCGGTTACTCTAACTCTGTCATCACTCCCCTGCCCAGCTCGACGAGGAGTTGGTCCGCATGCAGCTGACCGAGACCCACCGGCCCACGCTCGACCAGGCCCTCGAGGCGATCCGTACGCGGGCGTACTGGTCTCCGCACCCCGAGCACCCCAAGGCATACGGCGAGAGCGCCCCCGCCGACGGCCTGGCCGCCTTCGAGGCACTTCGGGGCTCCCGTTTCGACCTGGACCAGCCGGGCACCGACGGCTGGACCGGCGGCGAGGTCTCTCCGTACGGACCGGAGCTGGGGATCGAGTATCCGCACCCGGACCTGGACGTACTGCTGCCCGCGATGCGCGCCGGGATGGCGGGCTGGCGTGAGGCCGGCCCCGAGACGCGCGCCCTTGTCTGCCTGGAGATCCTCTCCAGGATCAGCGCCCGCACCCATGAGTTCGCGCACGCTGTGATGCACACCAGCGGGCAGGCCTTCATGATGGCGTTCCAGGCCGGCGGCCCGCACGCCCAGGACCGCGGCCTGGAGGCCGTGGCGTACGCGTACGCGGAGCAGACCCGCACCCCCGCCGCCGCGGACTGGTCCAAGCCCCAGGGCAAGCGCGATCCGCTGCAGCTGCGGAAGACGTTCACGACCGCCGGACGCGGCATCGCGCTGGTGATCGGCTGCAACACCTTCCCGACGTGGAACGGCTACCCAGGCCTGTTCGCCTCTCTGGCCACGGGCAACCCGGTCCTGGTGAAGCCGCACCCCCGTGCCGTGCTCCCGCTGGCCCTCACCGTGAAGGTGGCCCGCGAGGTGCTCGCCGAGGCCGGCTTCGACCCGAACCTGGTCTGCCTCGCCGTCGAGCGTCCGGACGAGGGCATCGCGAAGATCCTGGCGACGCGCCCCGAAGTCAAGATCATCGACTACACGGGGTCCACCGCCTTCGGCGACTGGCTGGAGGCCAACGCCCGTCAGGCGCAGGTCTACACGGAGAAGGCCGGCGTCAACACGATCGTCATCGACTCCACCGACGACTACAAGGGAATGCTGTCCAACCTGGCCTTCTCGCTGTCCCTGTACAGCGGCCAGATGTGCACCACCCCGCAGAACGTGCTGATCCCCAGGGACGGCATCACCACAGAGTCGGGCCCGAAGAGCTACGACGAGGTGTCCGCGGACCTGGCGGCCGCCGTGGGCGGTCTGCTCGGCGACGACGCCCGGGCGAACGCGCTGCTGGGCGCCCTGGTCAACCCCGATGTGAAGGCGCGGCTCGAGGCGGCGGCCGACCTGGGCGACGTGGCGCTCGAGTCGCGGGAGGTGCCCAACCCCGACTTCCCGGGCGCGACGGTACGGACCCCCGTGATCGTGAAGCTCGACGGCGCCCGTAAGTACTGGGAGTCGGCGGACACCGAGCCCGCGTACCTCTCCGAGTGCTTCGGCCCGGTCTCCTTCGTGGTGGCCGTGGACTCCACGGCCGACGCCCTGGATCTCCTGCGCCGCACGGTCCGCGAGAAGGGTGCGATGACGGTCGGGGCGTACACCACGTCCGCGGAGACGGAGCGCGCGATCGAGGACGTCTGTTTCGAGGAGTCGGCGCAGCTCTCGTTGAACCTGACCGGCGGGGTGTACGTCAACCAGACCGCCGCGTTCTCCGACTTCCACGGCTCCGGCGGCAACCCCGCCGCGAACGCGGCCCTGTGCGACGCCGCGTTCGTCGCCAACCGCTTCCGTGTGGTGGAGGTCCGCCGCCAGGCCTGACGCGCACGGGACTGCGGGGGCCTGCACCCCGCAGTCCCTCAGGGGCGGGCCGTACTGCGCCGCCGAGGCCCCGGCGGACGGGAAGGTCGCCCTCCCCAGGGCTGTCTCTCCTGGATTCTCAGGGGGAGCCCCGGTCATTCCTGCGGAGCCGGCACATCGGCGTACCGCTGCACCCAGGCATGCATCGCGATGGCCGCCGCCGCACCCGCGTTGATGGACCGCGTCGAACCGAACTGCGCGATCGAGCAGACCATGGACGCGTGCTTGCGGGCCTCCTCCGTGAGCCCCGGGCCCTCCTGGCCGAAGAGAAGCACGCACCGGCGCGGCAGCTCCGTCCTCTCGATGGGCACGGCTCCAGGCAGATTGTCGATCCCGATGATCGGCAGGTCCTCGGCGGCCGCCCACTCGGTCAGCGAGGCGGTGTCCGGATGGTGCCGCACATGCTGGTACCGGTCGGTGACCATCGCGCCGCGCCTGTTCCAGCGCCGACGTCCGACGATGTGGATCTCCTTGGCCAGGAACGCGTTGGCGGTGCGCACCACCGAGCCGATGTTGAAGTCGTGGCCCCAGTTCTCCACGGCCACATGGAACCCGTGCCTGCGGGTGTCCAGGTCGGCGACGATCGCCTCGCGGGTCCAGTAGCGGTACCGGTCCACGACGTTGCGGCGGTCACCCGCGGCCAGCAGCTCGGGGTCGTAGCGCTCGCCCTGCGGCCAGGGCAGCGGATGGGGGCCGACGCCGACCTCGGGGGCGTAGCCCTCGTCGTACTGCAGCGGTTCTTCGGTGGTGCTCACCCGACGAGCGTACGGGGCTGTTCCTCGCTCCTGCGCCGGAGCTGGGACGGAATGGCGCTGCCGGCCAGCAGCCGGTCCCTTCTGCGCACCACCAGGGCGCCCAGTCCGACGAGGAAGCCGGTCGGCAGGAACACGGCGTCCGCCGCGATCATCGCCAGCGAGAAGAACGGCAGCCCCAGCAGTACGGCGATGCCGGCGTGCTCGAGCATCATGATCACCAACAGCACGTTCTTGACGCGCCGGTTGAACAGGGTGAAGGGGAAGGCCACCTGCACGATGACCGTGCCGTAGGTGAGCAGCATGACCACCACCCCGCCGGAGGCGAGGAGCCCGGAGAGCGCCGGCCACGGAGCGAAGTAGTCAAGGTTGAGCGGGTAGTACAGGGCGGTGCCGTCCTGCCAGCGTGAGCCCTGGATCTTGTACCAGCCGGCGGTCGCGTAGATCACGCAGACCTCGGCCATGATCACGGCGAGGGCGGCGTTGTGGACGAGGTTCGCCAGGACGTCCAGCAAGGTGCGGGGTTCGCTGTCGGGCGCGTAGCGGTTCACGGCCCACCACAGGCCCTGTGCCGTCCACACGCCCCAGAGCAGGACCGTGATCCATTCGTCCCCACCGGCTCTGCCCACGAGCGTGCCCACGAAAAGGAGGGCGCCGAGCACGGACCACAGCACAGGACCCGTCCGGTCCCTCGCGGAAGGGAGTGCCGCCCGCCGCGCGTCCAGGGACCAGACCTGCGCGCAGCGTGTCATCACCAGGTAGACGGCCATGAGGTGGACGACGTTGTCGCCGCCGTCGCCCACGAAGATCGACCGGTTCTGCAGGGACAGCACACCGATCATGAACAGCACGGACACGGTGCGTGTGCGCCAGCCGACCACCATCAGCAGGCTGGACAGCACTCCGACGCCGTAGACGAATTCGAACCACAAGGTGCTGTCGGACCACAGGAGCGCGCTGAACGCGTTGTTGTCCGCGATCAGCTCCTTGCCCATTTCCCAGCTCCACGGACCGTCGGGTCCATAGAGCTCGTGCCGGTTGGGGAACTCGGACAGCAGGAACAGCAGCCAGGTCGCACCGAACCCGATCCGGACGACGGCGCTCTGATACGGGCCGAGGGCCGTGGCGGTGACGCGCTGGACGGCACGGGCGAGCTTGCGCTCCTGGGCCGGCTTCACCGCGCCGCCTCCGTCCGGCCGGTGGCGCGGTCCTTGCTGTCGACGCCCCCGGGCAGATCCGCCGCGGTGACCGTCCACCACGGGAGCTCTCGGTGGACGGGCCGGGTGTCGATCTTCTCGTCGCTCCACCGAGGGGCCTCGATCGATCTCGTCGAGGCGCGGAGCTGGATGCGCTCGACGGGACCGCCGAGGTCGTGCCGCTCGAGACGCAGCATGACGATGCGGCGGATGTAGCTCTCCGAGAGCCGGCCGCGCAGGCCGTTGGGACTGTCACCGGTGTCGTGGGAGCCCACGTAGAAGTCCCAGGCCCGGCGGAGCTGGTTCTGGTGGAGGTGGCTGGGAAGAGGGTTGCCGCGGATCTCCGCCCCGTCCTCCGCTGACAGGTCGATCCAGTCGCTGGTACGGCGGCTCCCGTCGCCGGCCGTGTACTGGGCGCGCACCTGAACGGCGATGTTCTGCTGGAGCGGGTTGGGGGCGAAGAGTTTCCAGTTCTGCTCGAACTCGGGATAGACCCAGTCGTCCACCACCTCGCCGTGCTGCTTCGTCACGGTGTTGGACGGGGCAACGTGGAGGAAGACCATCGCCAGGTGGGTGCATGCGACCGCCGCGATCAGCGCGAGCGAGACCGCTGCCGCCACCTGGTACGGGAGGGAAAGACCGGCCATTCCTCCGCCGGAGGCAGCCGGCTCGGAGGGAGCCGGGACGGCGCCGGAGGAGTCGGCAGGGCCGTGCGGACCGGGAGGTTCCACGGGGCCTGCGGGAGCGGGAACACGCCCGTGGCCTGCGGCGATGTCAGGAGGATGCTGGAGCCGGGATATCGGCCAGCTCTCGCGGGGGCCGTCCGGACGGCCGCCTTCCGGCTGCCGGTCGGGGGGAAGCGGAAGCGGTCCGGCGCCCGGAAATCCGGCGCCCTTGCCTTCCTCGTCCTCGTAGGAGTCCATCCCCGCCCCGATCCCCGTCGGTCACCTCGGTTATCCACAGGGTTGACACCCTACGGGCCGCCGACCGACCATTGAAGCCGATGAACCGAACGATCGGTCGGTAGGGGAGTCCGGATGACGGCAGTGACAGCGGATGCGTACGAGGCGGCGTTCGACGCTGCCGTGGCCGCCGACGAGCGGATCGAGCCTCGTGACTGGATGCCGGAGGCGTACCGCGCGACGCTGGTCCGCCAGATGGCTCAGCACGCGCACTCGGAAATCATCGGCATGCAGCCCGAGGCGAACTGGATCACGCGTGCGCCGTCGCTGCGCCGCAAGGCGATCCTGATGGCCAAGGTTCAGGACGAGGCCGGCCACGGCCTCTATCTGTACAGCGCCGCCGAGACGCTGGGCACCAGCCGCGACGAGCTGCTCGACAAGCTCCACACCGGCCGTCAGAAGTACTCCTCGATCTTCAACTACCCGACGCTGACCTGGGCCGACGTCGGCGCGATCGGGTGGCTCGTGGACGGGGCGGCGATCACCAACCAGGTGCCGCTCTGCCGCTGCTCCTACGGGCCCTACGCCCGTGCCATGGTGCGGATCTGCAAGGAGGAGTCGTTCCACCAGCGTCAGGGTTACGAGCTGCTGCTCACCCTGTCCCGCGGGACGCCCGAGCAGCACGCGATGGCGCAGGACGCGGTGGACCGCTGGTGGTGGCCGTCCCTGATGATGTTCGGCCCGCCGGACGACGCCTCGGCACACTCGGCACAGTCGATGGCCTGGAAGATCAAGCGGCACTCGAACGACGAACTGCGCCAGCGCTTCGTGGACATCTGCGTCCCCCAGGCCGAGTCACTGGGTCTCACCCTGCCCGACCCGGATCTGCGGTGGAACGAGGAGCGCGGACACCACGACTTCGGCGCCATCGACTGGGCGGAGTTCCAGGCCGTCCTCAAGGGCAACGGCCCCTGCAACGAACAGCGGATCAACCAGCGCCGGCGCGCTCACGAAGAGGGAGCCTGGGTCAGGGACGCCGCCGCCGCTTACGCGGAGAAGCACCAGGCAGCACAGCACACCGAGTCCGTGGAGGCGACGGCATGAGCAGCTCGACCGAATGGCCGCTGTGGGAGGTCTTCGTGCGCTCGCGCCGCGGACTGTCCCACACCCACGCAGGAAGCCTGCACGCGCCCGACGCGGAAATGGCCCTGCGCAACGCCCGTGATCTCTACACCCGGCGAAGCGAGGGCGTCTCGATCTGGGTGGTGCCCTCCACCTCGATCACCGCCTCCTCACCGGACGAGAAGGACCCCTTCTTCGAACCGTCCGCCGACAAGCCCTACCGGCACCCCACCTTCTACGAGATCCCGGAAGGGGTGAAGCACCTGTGAGCGCGACTCCCACGGCGAAGCCCGTCCCGGCGGTGACCTCGGGCGCGGAGCCCACCACCTCAGGGGTGCCCGCCGCCGCGGCGCTGGCGCTCGGCGACGACGCCCTGGTGCTCTCCCACCGGCTGGGGGAGTGGGCCGGACACGCACCGGTCCTCGAGGAGGAGGTCGCCCTCGCCAACATCGCCCTCGACCTGTTGGGGCAGGCGCGCGTGCTGCTCTCCTTCGTGGGCGACGAGGACGAGCTGGCGTTCCTGCGCGAGGAGCGCTCCTTCCGCAATCTCCAGCTGGTCGAGCAGCCGAACGGCGACTTCGCGCACACCATCGCCCGCCAGTTCTACTTCTCCGTCCACCAGCACCTGCTCTACGAGCAGCTGGCGGCCACCGACGGCCCGTTCGCCGGGCTCGCCGCCAAGGCGGTCAAGGAGGTCGCCTACCACCAGGACCACGCCGAGCAGTGGGTCGCGCGGCTCGGCGACGGTACGGCTGAGAGCCATGAGCGGATGCAGCGCGCCTGCGATGCGCTCTGGCGGTTCACGGGCGAGATGTTCGAGCCGGTGGAAGGCCTCGAGGTGGATCTCATGGCCCTCGAAGCGCGCTGGCTCGAGCGCGTCACTGCCGTTCTCGAGCGCGCCACGCTCACCGTTCCCTCCGGAGCTCGCACGGGCGCCTGGTCGGCCGGAGCAGGGCGCCAGGGCCTCCACACCGAGTCGTTCGGGCGGATGCTCGCCGAGATGCAGCACCTGCATCGCAGCCACCCGGGGGCGTCATGGTGACGGGAACAGCCGGGAAGACCGGCGTCGACACGGCGCTGGAGGCGGAGCTGCGCAGGCTGGCGGGTTCGGTCCCCGACCCGGAACTGCCGGTACTCACCCTCGAGGAGCTCGGTGTCGTCCGCGGTGTGCGCCTGCTCGGCCCCACCAGTGTCGAGGTCGATCTGACACCGACGTACACGGGGTGTCCGGCCATCGAGGCGATGACGTCGGACATAGAGCAGGTTCTCCGCGAGCACGGCATGGTGGAGGTCTCGGTCGTCAAGGTCCTCTCCCCGGCCTGGTCGACCGACGACATCAGCGCCGAAGGCCGCCGGAAGCTCGATGAGTTCGGCATAGCGCCGCCCCGTCCCCACGCGGCGGACGGACCCGTGCCGCTCACGCTCTCGGTGCGCTGCCCGCACTGCGGCTCCACCGACACGGAACTGCTGAGCAGGTTCTCCTCCACGGCCTGCAAGGCCCTGCGCAGGTGCGTCACCTGTCGCGAACCTTTCGACCACTTCAAGGAGTTGTAGATGTTCCATCCGCTCCGGGTCGGCGCGGTCGAACGGCTCACGGACGACTCGGTGGCTGTCACCTTCGACGTGGCGCCCGAACTGCGCGAGACCTTCCGGCACACCCCCGGCCAGCACATCGCGCTGCGCCGGCTCGTGGACGGTGCGGAGATCCGCCGCACGTACTCGATCTGTTCCCCGGCCGCTCCGGCCGGCGGTGCCCCCGTGCTCCGTGTCGGGATCCGGCTGGTCGACGGCGGCGAGTTCTCGACGTATGCCCTCAAGGAACTGTCCGTCGGTGACGTCGTCGACGTCATGCCGCCGGCAGGCCGGTTCCTGTTCCCGCCCCGGCCGGGCCACTTCGCGGCCGTGGTGGGCGGCAGCGGCATCACTCCGGTGCTGTCGATGGCCGCCACACTGCTGGCGACGGAGCCCGAGGCCCGCTTCTGCCTCATCCGCAGCGACCGCACCGCGGCGTCCACGATGTTCCTCGAAGAGGTGGCGGACCTGAAAGACCGCTTCCCGGACCGCTTCCAACTGGTCACCGTGCTCTCCCGCGAGGAGCAGCAGGCGGGTCTGCCGTCGGGCAGGCTCGACCAGCAGCGGCTGACCGGTCTCCTCCCCGCGCTGCTTCCGGTCGCGGAGGTGGACGGGTGGTTCCTCTGCGGACCCTTCGGACTGGTCACCGCCGCTGAACGTGCGCTGCGCGGGCTCGGAGTGGACCGCAGCCGTATCCATCAGGAGATCTTCCACGTCGACGACGGCTCCGCGCCGACTCGCGCCGCGATGGCCGCGCCTGCCCACGCCTCCCTCACCGCGACGCTCGACGGCCGGTCGGGGAGCTGGCCGGTACAGGAAGGGGAGTCCCTCCTGGAGACGGTGCTCCGCAGCAGGGCGGACGCCCCGTACGCCTGCAAGGGAGGCGTGTGCGGTACCTGCCGGGCGTTCCTGGTGTCGGGCGAGGTCCGTATGGACCGCAACTTCGCGCTGGAGCCGGAGGAGACAGAAGCGGGCTATGTCCTGGCCTGCCAGTCCCATCCCGCCACGGCGAAGGTGGAGTTGGACTTCGACCGCTGACGAGCCCGTACAGCTGACACCGGGGGCGAACAGCCGACACAGCGGAAGGACGTGCCCCCGGCCGGCCCGGGAGACCATCGACAGGGTCCTCCCGGGCTCCGCGCCCATTCCCTTCCTGCCCGGCCTGACCTATCTTGACGATCCGTCAGATACCGGCGGGTCGTTGGAAGGAGCGGGCAGTGGACTTCACCTTCACCGAGGAACATCTGGCAGCCGCGGAGGCGGCGAAGGCCGTGTTCTCGGCAGTGGCGCCCGACGCGGTACCGAGCCCCGCGATGACCGCCGGTGCGGTCGCCGAGGACTTCGACCGTGGGCTGTGGGCCCGGCTTGCCGATTCCGGCCTGCTGGGGCTGATGCTGTCGCCGGAGCACGACGGCGCCGGTCTCGACCCCATCGCGCTGTGCCTGGTGCTGCGCGAGTCCGCCAAGGTACTGGCACGCGTGCCGCTGCTGGAGACGAGCGCCGTCGCCATGGCCGTGGAGCGCTACGGCGGTGCCGAGCTCCGCGAAGAGGTCCTCCCCCGCGTCGGGAGCGGCGGCCTCGTGCTCACGGCCGGAGCCAGCGGCCGCACAGGCCACGATGCCGCCGAGCTCGCCGTCACCGCACACCGGGAGGCCGGGTCGACGGGCGGCTGGATCCTCGACGGGGCGCAGACCGCGGTGCCCTGGGCACAGTGCGCGGATCTTGTCGCCGTCCCCGCCCACACGAGCGGCGGCAGGACGGTCCTCGCCCTGGTCCCCCGGATCCACGACGGCCTCACCCTGGCCGAGCAGATCTCCACCAACGGCGAACGCCTGGCGGAGGTCCGCCTCGACGGTGTGCGGATCGACGACGACCGTCTGATCGACGACGAGCAGGCCTGGGAGTTTCTTCGCGGCCTTCTCGCCACGGGCACCTGCGCCCTGGCGCTCGGCCTCGGGGAGCAGGTGCTGGCCATGACCGGCGAATACACCGGCAGGCGTGAGCAGTTCGGCTTCCCGGTGGCCACTTTCCAGGCCGTGGCCGTGCAGGCAGCCGACCGGTACATCGACCTGCGCGCCATGGAGGCCACCCTCTGGCAGGCCGCCTGGCGGATCGGCACCGGCTCCGGCGGAGCGCTGCCGCCCGCGGGCGACATCGCGGTGGCCAAGATCTGGGCGTCGGAAGGGGTGAGGCGCGTGGTGCAGACCGCTCAGCATCTGCACGGCGGGTTCGGCGCCGACGTCGACTGTCCGCTCCACCGCTATCACGCCTGGGCGAAGCAGCTCGAGCTCTCACTCGGTCCCGCCGCCGCCCACGAGGAGGCTCTGGGCGACCTTCTCGCCGCCCATCCGCTCGACTAGACACCCGGCGGCGAACGACCACGTGTCCGCCCGGCCGCGGGCGGTCAGAGCACGAAGGCGGGGCTGCCGTCCTCGGTGACCATGGGGCGTCCCGCCCCGTCCCAGGCGAGCATGCCCCCGTCGACGTTCACCGCGTCGAGGCCCTGCTGCACCAGATACTGCGTGACCTGCGCGGAGCGACCGCCGACCCGGCACATCACAAAGGCGCGCCGCCCGTCGGCCAGCGCCTCCGTCACCTGCCCGAACCGGGCCACGAAGTCGCTCATCGGCACGTGCAGCGCGCCTTCGACATGCCCGGCAGCCCACTCGTCGGCCTCCCGGACGTCCAGCACCAAGGCGTCGTCCGGTACCGCCGCGGCTTCCACGGAGGGCAACGGGGCGAAGTTCATGGGTGATGCCTTCTCTCTTACGTGTGGGGGCTCTCTTACGTGTGGGGCCCGCCCCCGTCCGCAGCTGTCCGGTGCGGGATCCCGACTGCCGAGGGCTCCGGAAAACCTACTGCACGAGCGCGGCCAGCTCGGCCTCACGCTCGGCCACCTGCGCCAGCAACTGCTCGGCGATCTCCTCCAGCAACCGGTCCGGATCGTCGGGCGCCATCCGCAGCATCGCGCCGATCGCGCTCTCCTCCAGCTCCCGGGCGACCACGGTCAGCAGTTCCTTGCGCTGCGCCAGCCACTCGAGCCGGGCATAGAGCTCCTCGCGCTCACTGGGCCGCGGGGCGGCCGGCGCGGGCCCTGCGGCCCATTCCTCCGCCAGCTCCCTCAGCTTCGCCGCGTCACCAAGACCGTAGGCGGCGTTCACGCGCGTGATGAACTCGTCGCGCCGCGCCCGCTCCGTCTCGTCCTGCGCCAGGTCCGGGTGCGCCTTGCGGGCCAGCTCACGGTAGAGCTTGCGTGCCTCTTCGCTCGGCCGGACCCGCTTCGGCGCCTGCACGGGCTGATCGGTGAGCATCGCCGCGGCCTCGGGGGAGAGGCCCTCGGAGTCCATCCAGTCGTGGAACAGCTCGTCGACGCCGGGCATCGGAAGCACCAGGGCCCGTGCCTCCTGTGCCTTCCGTAGATCCTCCGGATCACCGCTGCGCGCCGCCCGGGCTTCCGCGATCTGCGCGTCGAGCTCGTCCAGCCGCGCGTACATCGGTCCGAGCTTCTGATGGTGCAGCCGGGAGAAGTTCTCCACTTCCACCCGGAACGTCTCCACCGCGATCTCGAACTCGATCAGCGCGTGCTCTGCCGCCCCCACTGCCTTCGCCAGCCGCGCCTCGGGCCGGTCCTGCTCTGCAGTCTGTGCGACATGCTGCACAGACTGGTCGTCGTCCTTGTGGGTCGTCGGTCCCCCGGCGGCATCCTGAGTCACCGCTCCAGCCTACGGGCGTGGCCGCCCCCGTTGTCACACACCCAGCTCAGCGGCTGTCCGACCACTCTTGATGGCGGTCAGCAGGTCCGCGTGGTCCGCTTCCGTACGGTCCGCGTACGTCACCGCGAACCCGGCGACCGCCTCGTCGAGCTCCTCGTTCTTGCCGCAGTACCCGGCGAGCAGCCGGGGATCCGCGCTGTGGGCGTGCGCACGGGCGAGCAGCGCCCCCGTCATCCGGCCGTAGTCGTCGAGCTGATCGGGGGTGAGAGCCGCGGGGTCGACACTGCCCTTGCGGTTCCTGAACTGCCGCACCTGGAAGGGGCGCCCCTCCACCGTCGTCCAGCCCAGCAGGCTGTCGCTGACCACCTGCATCCGCTTCTGCCCCTGCACCACCCGGCGCCCCTCATGCTCCGGGTCCGGCGCCGGGAAGCCGACGGACGACAGGTGAGGCAGGAGGGCCGAGGCACGGGCCTCCTTCACCTGCAGCACCAGCGGATCGCCGCGGTGATCGAGGAGGAGCACCACATAGGAGCGCGTCCCCACGCTTCCGGTCCCCACCACGCGGAAGGCCACGTCGTGTATCGCGTAGCGGGCGAGCAGTGGACGACGGTCCTCCGCGACGGTGGTCAGATACTCCCCGAGCGAGGCCGCGACCGCTGCCGCTTCCTCGTCCGACACGCGGCGCAGGACCGGCGGAGCGTCCACGAATCGACGCCCACCGGCATCGTCGCCCTCCCCTATGACCTCGGTCGACCTGGCCGCGAAGCGAGCACTCGTGTTGTTGCGGGCCTTTGCCGCTACCCGCTCCAGCGTGCCCAGGAGATCCCGCGCGTCCGTGTGCGAGACGAGTTCCTCGTCGGCGATGGCGTTCCACGCGTCCAGGGCCGGCAGCTTGGCCAGCAGTCGCATGGTTCGGCGATAGGCGCCCACGGCGTCGAAGGCCGCCGCGCGGCAGGAGTCCTCGCTGCCGCCCGCCACCCGGCCGGCCAGCACCAGGGACACCGCGAGCCGCTTGAGGTCCCACTCCCACGGGCCGACGACGGTCTCGTCGAAGTCGTTGAGGTCCATCACGAGCCGGCCGCGGGCGTCTCCGTAGAGACCGAAGTTCGCGGCGTGCGCGTCACCACAGAGCTGTGCACCGATGCCGGTGACGGGCGTGCCCACCAGATCGTGAGCCATGAGACCGGCCGCGCCCCGCAGGAACGCGAACGGGGAGGCCGCCATTCGCCCCACGCGTATCGGAGTGAGCTCCGGCACACGTCCGCGGCTCGACTCCTCCACCGCCTGCACGGCGTCGGGGCGCCCGGCCGGGGGCTCGAGCTGGTCGTGCGAAGACCGTGACACCTTCTTACGCAGCGCCTTGCCGGCGTCCTTCGGAGATGTCACGCCACCCGACGCCTTACGGGGCGCGAAGCCGGGCACCACAGGGATACGCGCACGCGGCGCCCCGCCAAAACCGCCGGAGGCTGCACCGCCTTGGCTCTCCCCGCCGGACTCCGTCCGCTGCTCCGACACCGTCGCCATGGTTTCGCTCATGCCCGCGGCCTCCCCCGGCGACGTGCGCCATCAACATCAAGTGCCCTGACGGTACCGCCGTGTCCGACGGCCGTCTGCCCCTGTGGAAAACCGGGTACGAGCCGAGCGGTCAGGGCGGAACCGATCCGGATCGGTTGCCGGCCGGCGGGCGTTCCACGTGAAACGTCAGCGGTGGGCCCGGCGTACCGGCGTACGTGCCGAGGCAGGAGGTGCCGAGGCAGGAGGTGCCGAGGCATGAGAAAAGGGCCCCCACCAGGACTTTCGTCCGGTGGAGACCCTTCTCCGCTGTGCGCGAGGGGGGAGTTGAACCCCCACGCCCTTTCGGGCACTGGAACCTGAATCCAGCGCGTCTGCCTATTCCGCCACCCGCGCATTGGGTGTTGTCCTCGAGTGCCTCACCTGTTCGGTGCGACCCCCTGGCGACATGCAGAAGATTAGCACGCTGCACAGGGTGGATTCACATCCGTTTGTTTGGGTGGCCCGGCGAACGAACAGGGAACGAAGCGAGCAGTCGGGGGAACGAACGGCGGCGCCCCCCACTCCTCCTGTATGCACCCCGGGTGCGGGACACTGTCAGGAGGCCGCCTCTACGATCCGTGTGAGAGGTGACACTCATCGACGGGGCAGACAAGGGGAACCAGCCGATTTCCCGACGCGTGGATACGATCAGTGAGCAGTACCAGGACGACAGCAGCGGAGGAGGTGCCCCATGGGAGTCCTGAAGCGTTTCGAGCAGCGTCTCGAAGGTCTGGTCAACGGCACCTTCGCCAAGGTGTTCAAGTCCGAGGTCCAGCCTGTCGAGATCGCGGGCGCCCTCCAGCGGGAGTGCGACAACAACGCGACGATCTGGAACCGCGAGCGGACCGTCGTCCCCAACGATTTCATCGTCGAGCTCAGCGCGCCCGACTTCGAGCGCCTGAGCCCGTACTCGGGCCAGCTCGGCGACGAGCTCTCCGGCCTGGTCCGTGACTACGCCAAGCAGCAGCGCTACACCTTCATGGGCCCGATCAAGGTCCACCTGGAGAAGGCGGACGACCTCGACACGGGTCTGTACCGGGTACGCAGCCGCACTCTGGCGTCGAGTACGTCACAGGCCCCCGGCGGAGGTCCCCAGGCAGTGGCCGGCCCCGGCGGCGGCTACGGTTACCCACCGGCCGGTGTTCCTCCGATGCCGGCCGCACCACCTCCCGGCATGGCAGCGGGTCCGCGTCCCGGCCCCGCTGCGGGCCAGCGCGCAGCCGGCCCGGGCGCCATGCCGAACACACAAGTACGACGCTGGATCGAGATCAATGGCACACGCCATCAGATCTCCCGCCCGACGCTGGTGCTGGGTCGCAGCACCGACGCCGATGTGCGGATCGACGACCCCGGCGTATCGCGCCGGCACTGTGAGATCCGGACCGGAACGCCCTCGACGATCCAGGATCTCGGGTCCACCAACGGCATCGTGGTGGACGGGCAGCACACCACCCGCGCTACGCTCCGCGACGGCTCGCGGATCGTCGTGGGCAGCACCACCATCGTTTACCGGCAAGCCGAAGGGTGAAGCGGGGGCAATGTCAGAGCTGACCCTGACGGTCATGCGGCTAGGTTTCCTGGCCGTTCTGTGGCTGTTCGTCATCGTGGCCGTCCAGGTCATTCGCAGCGATCTGTTCGGTACGCGGGTGACGCAGCGCGGTTCGCGCCGCGGCGCCGACGCGCGTCCGCAGCAGCCGCGCCAGAACGCCGCGCCGCCGCAGCAGCGCCAACAGGCCGGCGGCCGCCAGCGGCGAGGGGCGCCGACGAAGCTGGTCGTGTCCGAAGGCACACTCACAGGCACCACCGTCGCCCTCCAGGGCCAGACCATCACCCTGGGCCGGGCGCACGACTCCACGATCGTGCTGGACGACGACTACGCGTCCAGCAGGCATGCCAGGATCTACCCGGACCGTGACGGCCAGTGGATCGTCGAGGATCTCGGGTCCACCAACGGCACATATCTCGACCGGACCCGACTCACCACCCCGACACCGATTCCGCTGGGCGCGCCGATCCGCATCGGCAAGACCGTCATCGAGCTGCGGAAGTAGTACGACAATGAGCGAGCGGAGCGAGCGAGCCGCAGCGGTCCCCACCGGCGACCGGCACGGGCTCCCGACCGGAGGGTGGGCAGTGTGGCTCGAGACCGGCTGGCGCGACAGTCGACCGGCGAGCCGACGGGTGAGGTGCGCATGAGTCTCTCTCTGCGTTTCGCCGCCGGATCGCACAAAGGCATGATCCGCGAGGGCAACGAGGACTCCGGTTACGCCGGCCCCCGTCTGCTGGCCATCGCCGACGGCATGGGTGGCCAGGCGGCCGGCGAGGTCGCCTCCTCCGAGGTCATCTCCACGCTCGTCACCCTCGACGACGACGTGCCCGGCTCCGACATCCTCACCTCGCTCGGCACCGCCGTTCAGCGTGCCAACGACCAGCTCCGGATGATGGTCGAGGAGGACCCGCAGCTCGAGGGCATGGGCACCACGCTCACCGCCCTGCTGTGGACCGGCCAGCGGCTCGGCCTCGTCCATGTCGGCGACTCCCGCGCGTACCTGCTGCGCGACGGGGTGCTGACGCAGATCACACAGGACCACACCTGGGTGCAGCGGCTCGTGGACGAGGGCCGGATCACCGAAGAGGAAGCCACCACCCACCCGCAGCGCTCTTTGCTGATGCGGGCGCTCGGCAGCGGCGACCACGTGGAGCCCGACCTCTCCATCCGCGAGGTCCGCGCCGGTGACCGCTATCTGATCTGCTCCGACGGCCTGTCCGGCGTGGTCTCCCACCAGACCATGGAGGAGACGCTCGCCAGCTACCAGGGCCCGCAGGAGACGGTGCAGGACCTGATCCAGCTCGCCCTGCGCGGCGGCGGTCCCGACAACATCACCTGCATCGTCGCCGACGTCCTCGACACCGACTCGGGCGACACCCTGGCCGGGCAGCTCAGCGACACCCCCGTCGTCGTCGGCGCGGTCGCCGAGAACCAGCACCAGCTGAACGACGGCGGCGCCATGCAGACGCCGGCCGGCCGCGCCGCCGGTCTGGGACGCCCCTCGGCTCCGGAGGCCCCGGGCGGGAGCTTCGGCCCGCCCGGATCCGGCGACGGCGGCTACGGCGGCATGCCCCCCGAGGGCAGCTTCGGCGCCTACACGGACGACGACTTCGTCAAGCGCGGCGGCCGCAAGTGGCTGAAGCGCTCGCTGTACACCGTTCTCGCCCTGGCGGTCGTCGGCGGCGGTCTGTACGGCGGCTACCGCTGGACCCAGACCCAGTACTACGTGGGCACCAAGGGTGAGCACGTGGCCCTGTACCGCGGCATCAGCCAGGATCTCGCCTGGCTGTCGCTCTCGGAGGTCGAGAAGGACCACCCCGAGATCGAACTCAAGTACCTACCGCCCTACCAGCGCAAGCAGGTCGAAGCGACGATCACCGAGGACAGCCTCGTCACGGCCCGCGCGAAGATCGACGAGCTCGCCAAGCAGGCAGGCGCCTGCAAGAAGAACGAGGAGCGCCGCGAGGCGGCCGATCGCGCGAGCACCCCGCCTCCGGGCGAGGGCGAGGCCGGCGGCACCGCCGGCACGCCCACCACCCAGGGCGCAAAGACCAAGCCGACCGCAGCCTCTCCCTCCCCGGGTCCCACCCTCTCGGAGGAGGAGCAGAAGCTGGCCTCGAACTGCGGCAAGCAGTAATCGTCCGTAGGGGGCCTTCTCCACCATGAGCGTTGTCACCAACACGACCACGATCGGCGCGATCGACGCACCGAGCCGGCGGAACACCGAGCTGATGCTGCTCGGTTTCGCCGTCGCCATCCCGGTGTTCGCCTACATCAACGTCGGCCTCGCCCTCGACGGCGAGCTGCCGGCGGGCGTCCTCGGCTACGGCCTCGGTCTCGGCCTGCTCGCGGGCGTGGCCCACCTCGTGGTGCGCCGGTTCGCCAGGTACGCCGATCCGCTGATGCTGCCGCTGGCGACACTGCTGAACGGTCTCGGCCTGGTGCTCATCTGGCGGCTGGACCAGTCTCCCCGGCTGCTCGCGCGCAGCGACTTCGCACCGCAGGCCACCAACCAGCTGATGTACTCGGCGCTCGGCATCGCGCTGTTCGTCGGTGTGCTGCTGGTCATGAAGGACCACCGGGTCCTCCAGCGCTTCACGTACATCTCGATGGCGGTCTCCATCGTCCTGCTGCTGCTGCCGCTCGTCCCGGGGCTCGGCGCGGACGTCTTCGGTGCCAAGATCTGGATCCGTGTGGGCGGCTTCTCCATCCAGCCCGGTGAGTTCGCGAAGATCGTGATCGCGGTGTTCTTCTCCGGCTACCTGATGGTGAAGCGCGACGCGCTCGCCCTCGCCAGCCGCCGGTTCATGGGGCTCTACCTGCCGCGCGGTCGTGACCTGGGACCGATCCTCACGATCTGGGCGATGAGCCTGCTCATCCTGGTCTTCGAGAACGACCTCGGCACCTCGCTGCTGTTCTTCGGCATGTTCGTGATCATGCTGTACGTCGCCACCGAGCGGACCAGCTGGATCGTCATGGGTCTGCTGATGTCCGCGGGCGGAGCCGTCGTCGTCTCCTCGTTCGCCAGCCATGTCCAGTCCCGTGTGGCAGCGTGGCTCGACCCGTTCGGATGCCTGGAGACGGCTCCCGAAGGCTCGAACATGCTGAACGCCTGTGACCAGATGACCCAGGTGCTGATGTCGTTCGGCGCCGGCGGAACGCTGGGTACCGGCTGGGGCCAGGGCAACTCCGACCTGATCGCCTTCGCCGCCAACTCCGACTTCATCTTCGCCACCGTCGGTGAAGAGCTCGGCCTGGCGGGCGTGATGGCGTTCCTGCTGCTGTACGGACTCATCATCGAGCGCGGTGTCCGCACCGCCCTCGCCGCGCGCGACCCGTTCGGAAAGCTCTTCGCGATCGGCCTCTCCGGCGCGTTCGCGCTCCAGGTCTTCGTGGTCGCGGGCGGCGTGATGGGCCTCATCCCGCTGACCGGTATGACGATGCCGTTCCTCGCGGCCGGTGGTTCGTCCGTCATCGCCAACTGGGCGCTGATCGGAATCCTGATCCGTATCAGCGACACCGCGCGCCGCCCCGCGCCTTCCCCCGCACCGTCCCCTGACGCCGAGATGACCCAGGTGGTCCGACCGTGAACAAGCCTCTGCGCCGGATCGCGATCTTCTGCGGAATCCTGGTCCTCGCCCTGATGATCCGGGACAACTGGCTCCAGTACGTCCGGGCCGACGAGCTCAACGCGAACAAGTACAACAAGCGCGTCGAGATCGAGCGTTACGCGCACGAACGCGGCAACATCATCGTCGACGGCAAGTCGATCACCGGCTCCGTCGAGACGGACGACAACTACTACAAGTACAAGCGGACCTACACCAACGGGCCCATGTGGGCTCCCGTGACCGGTTACGCCTCACAGGTCTTCGGCGCCAACCAGCTCGAGAAGCTCGAGGACGGCATCCTCAGCGGCAATTCGGACCAGCTCTTCTTCGACCGCACGATGGCGATGTTCACCGGCGACAAGAAGAAGGGCGGCAACGCCGTCACCACCCTCAGCGGCAAGGCCCAGGAAGCGGCCTACAAGGGACTCGGCGACAAGAAGGGCGCCGTCGCGGCGATCGACCCGAAGACCGGCAAGATCCTCGCCCTCGCCTCCACCCCTTCGTACGACCCCTCCTCTTTCGCCGGCCGTCTGGAGAAGGACGGGAAGGCGTGGACCGCGCTGACCAACGACCCTGACAAGCCGATGCTCAACCGCGCGCTGCGCGAGACGTACCCGCCGGGCTCCACGTTCAAGGTGCTCACCGCCGCCGCCGCACTCGAATACGGTGCGGTCGAGGACATCGACGCGCCCACGGTCACCCCCGAGCCGTACATCCTCCCCGGCACCCGCACGCCGATGGTCAACCACGCCAGTGGCTGCGAGAACGCCACCCTGAACAAGGCCATGGAGGTCTCCTGCAACTCCGTCTTCGCCAAGCTGGGCGACGACGTGAGCCGCGACAAGATGGTCGAGATGGCGGAGAAGTTCGGCTTCAACAACACGGAGATCGACACCCCGATCCGTGCCGCCGCCTCCGTCTACGACAAGAAGATGAGCCGCGACGGCAACGCGCAGTCCTCCATCGGTCAGTTCAACACCGCCGCCACCCCGCTCCAGATGGCGATGGTCACCGCGGCGATCGCGAACGACGGCAGGCTGATGAAGCCGTACATGGTCGACAAGCTGGTCTCCCCCGACCTGGACGTCATCCAGCAGAACGACCCCGAGGAGATGAGCCGGCCGATCTCCGCGGAGAACGCCCAGCTGCTCCAGCGGATGATGGAGAACGTCGTCGAGAACGGCACCGGTGGCAACGCGGCCATCAACGGCGTGAAGGTCGGCGGAAAGACCGGTACGGCGCAGCACGGTGAGAACAACAGCAAGAACCCGTACGCCTGGTTCATCTCGTACGCCAAGACCGACAACGGCTCGCCGGTCGCCGTCGCGGTCGTCGTCGAGGACAGCAACGCCCGCCGTGACGACATCTCGGGTGGCGGCCTCGCCGCCCCGATCGCCAAGGCCGTGATGCAGGCGGTGCTGGGCGAGGGGCAGTGACGAGGATCACTCCCGGCCTCCATACCTGCACATTGCGATACCGGTCGGGTATCAGCTGCCGATTGCGGGCGGATCAAGTACGGCGTGCCCGGTAGCCTTTGCGCGAAACAGCACACCGGAGGACCACACACGGGTGCGGTCGGGACTGACGGAGAGGGCTGGAACAGTTATGGAAGAGCCGCGTCGCCTCGGCGGCCGGTATGAACTGGGCTCGGTGCTCGGCCGTGGTGGCATGGCCGAGGTCTACCTCGCCCACGACACCCGGCTCGGCCGCACTGTCGCCGTGAAGACGCTGCGGGCCGACCTCGCCCGCGACCCGTCCTTCCAGGCCCGGTTCCGCCGTGAGGCCCAGTCTGCCGCCTCGCTCAACCACCCCGCGATCGTCGCTGTCTACGACACCGGCGAGGACATGGTGTACGACGGCGCCCCCGGCGGGGCCGGGGTCTCGATCCCGTACATCGTCATGGAGTACGTCGACGGCTCCACGCTGCGTGAGCTGCTTCACTCCGGCCGCAAGCTGCTGCCCGAGCGCACGCTCGAGATGACCGTGGGCATTCTCCAGGCGCTGGAGTACTCGCACCGCGCCGGGATCGTCCACCGCGACATCAAGCCGGCGAACGTCATGCTGACGCGCACCGGTCAGGTCAAGGTCATGGACTTCGGCATCGCCCGGGCCATGGGCGACTCCGGTATGACCATGACGCAGACGGCCGCCGTCATCGGCACCGCCCAGTACCTCTCCCCGGAGCAGGCCAAGGGCGAGCAGGTCGACGCCCGCTCGGACCTCTACTCCACGGGCTGTCTGCTCTACGAGCTCCTCACCGTGCGTCCCCCCTTCGTGGGCGACTCCCCGGTGGCGGTGGCCTACCAGCACGTGCGGGAAGAGCCGCAGCCGCCGAGCAACTTCGACCCCGAGATCACGCCCGAGATGGACGCGATCGTGTTGAAGGCGCTCGTCAAGGACCCGGACTACCGCTACCAGTCCGCGGACGAGATGCGCGCGGACATCGAGGCGTGCCTCGACGGCCAGCCGGTCGCGGCCACGGCCGCGATGGGTGCGGTCGGCTACGGCGGCGGTTACGGGGACGACCAGCAGACCGCGGCGCTGCGCCAGGCCGACCCGGCCGGCCAGACGTCGATGCTGCCGCCCATGAACCCGGACGACGGCGGCTTCGGCGCCTACGACGACCGTCCGGACCGCCGGCGCCAGAAGAAGTCCAACACCTCGACGATCCTGCTGGTGCTCGCGGGCATCCTGGTGCTGGTCGGCGCGGTGCTGATCGGCAAGTCCATCTTCGGCAACACCGACGGCACCGGCGAGGTGGACGTGCCGCGGCTGGTCGGTCTTTCGATGACGGAGGCCGAGGCAGCGGCCAAGAACTCCAACGTCAAGGTCACCCAGGCCAGCACCGCACGCTGCGAACAGCCCAAGGGCAGCATCTGCTCCCAGACCCCGGAGCCCCCGGCCAAGATGAACGAGGGCGAGACGATCGAGGTCGTGGTCTCGGAGGGCGCGCCCAAGGTCAAGGTCCCGGACGTCGTCGACAAGGACGTCAAGGACGCGACGGAGATCCTCGAAGGCGAGAAGTTCAAGGTCGAGACCAAGGAAGTCGAGTCCGCGGAGGAGGACCCCGGCACGGTCCTCGAGCAGACCCCCGAAGGCCGCTCCATGGCCGAGACCGGCGCGACGGTGACGCTGACCGTCGCCAAGCAGGCCAAGCGGGACCTGCCCAACGTCGTCGACCAGCAGTTCGAACCGGCGAAGAACCAGCTCGAGCTGCTCGGGTTCGAGGTCGTCAGGGTCGACGTCGACTCGGACAAGCCGGCGAACCAGGTCGTCTCGCAGGACCCGCAGCCCGGCAAGGTCGCCAAGGGCAGCAAGGTCACGCTCCAGGTCTCCAAGGGCCCGGCGCAGACCCAGGTGCCGGTCCCTGAGTTCCGGACGAGGACCGTCGCCGAGGCGAAGCAGATCCTCGCCCAGGCCGGATTCACCAACGTCCAGATCGCGCCGGGCAACCCGGGGGACGACAACGCGATCGTCACCGGCTCCAACCCGCCCCCCGGCACTCCCGCCGACCCGGCCACCACCACGATCGTCCTCGCGACGATCGGCGGCGGCGGCAACAACGGCGGCGGCGGTAACGGCGGCAACGACGGCGGCGGCTTCTTCGGCGGAATCGGCGGCGACGACTGACGCCCGCCTCGGCGAACGGCAAGCAGTGAGCCCCGGCACCTTCACGGTGCCGGGGCTCACCCGTGTCCGGGGATGGGGAAGCTAACGCAGCTCCGCCGGCGGGGTGCGCTTCGCGTCGACCTTCTCGGTGCGCTCCAGCTCGCCCCACACGATGTACCGGTAGTCCGAGGTGTAGATCGGCGTGCACGTCGTCAGCGTGATGTACCGGCCCGGCTTCGTCTTCCCGGACTCCTCCGGGACCGGCTGCAGCACCTCCACGTTGTACTTCGACGTCTTCGGCAGCGTCTTGTAGACCTTGTAGACGTACCAGGTGTCCTTGGTCTCGAAGACCACCGGATCACCGTTCTTGATCTTGTGGATGTTGTGGAACTTGGCTCCGTGCCCGTCCCTGTGCGCGGCCAGCGTGAAGTTGCCCTTGTCGTCCCAGGGGAGGGCCGACCTGATCGGCTCGGTGTAGTAGCCGGCGATGCCGTTGTTGAGCTCCTTGGTGTTCGTGCCCTTCTTCACCAGGACCTCGTCGTCGCCCATCGCGGGTACGTGGAGGAAGCCGATGCCGTCCTTGGTGTCCAGCGCGCCGGGGCCGCTGTTCGCCCAGTCGTCGCGGATCCGGTCGCCCTGCCTGGACGACTCACGGTCGGCCAGAACGTTGGTCCACCACAGCGAGTAGACGACGAAGAGCCCCAGCACCACACCCGCGGTGATCAGCAGCTCTCCGAAGACACTGATGGCGCCGGCGATCCGGCCTCGTGCACGTGCCACTGCACCTGTTCCCTGTCTTGAGGTGTCTCAGCCGACGAGCGCGTCGGGTTTGCCCTTGCTGCGCGGCCGTTCCTCGACCATCTTGCCCCACACGATCATTCGATATGTACTCGTGAATTCGGGGGTGCAGGTCGTCAATGTGATGTAACGGCCGGGCTCCTTGAACCCGGACTGCTCCGGCACAGGACTGATCACGCTCACGTTCGACGGTGAAGTCTGCGGAAGGATGTTCGCCATCTCGTACGTGTAGTACGTGTCCTGCGTCTCGACGACGATCGGATCACCACGCTCGAGGCGGTTGATGTACCGGAACGGTTCGCCGTGGGTGTTGCGGTGGCCCGCGACCGCGAAGTTGCCCTGCTTGTCCTCGGGCATCGCCGTCTTCAGCTTTCCCTCGCCGTAGTGGCCGACCATGCCCCGGTCGAGCACGCTCTGCTTGTCGATGCCCTCCGCGATCGGCACGACGACGTCCAGCTTGGGGATGTACATGATGGCGAAACCCTGGCCGGGCTCGAACGCGTCGGGCTTGCGGCCCTTCGCCCAGTCGTCCTGGATCTTGTTCGCCGCCTTGTCGGCCTGCTGTCCGGCGAGCACGTTCGTCCACCACAGCTGGTAGGTGACGAACAGCAGCATCAACACGCCGAAGGTGATGAACAGTTCACCGATGGCACGGCTGGCGATGACCGCCGGGCTGTCCTTCGCCGCACGCGCCGCACGCCGGGCCTCGACACGGGAGAGCGGCTTCCCCGGCTCCCCGGCCGCCGGTGTCGCGGCCGGGGCGGCGGAGGCGCGTCTGCGGCCGCGGCTCTTGGCGGCGCGGCGCCGCTCGGCCCGCCCCGGACCCGGTGGCGTCTGGGCCGCACGGCGGGTGTCGGACGTGCGCAGGGCCACCGTCTCGTCGTCGGGCACAAGGATCGGGTCCGAGACGGGAGTTCGCCGCTGTTCCTGCCCCGGCGCGGGCGCCTGTGCGGGCAAGGAGGCCGTGACAGGGTCCGCCGCCGCCCCGGCCGCGTACCAGTCGTGCCGGGGCTCCTCCGTGGCGTTCAGGGGCTGTTGGAGCGCCGGCCACTCCTGCGGCTCCTGCTGCGGCCCGGCGGGCGCCGTCATGTCGGTGGCGCCGAAGTCCGGTGCCGCGCTGTCCTCCGTCGGCGGGATGTTCGTCGCCCGGAACCACGGCGAGCCCTGCCGGTCAGGAGGGACGGGGTCCGTCAACGGGTCGTACGCGGGCTCGCTCTGCCCCTCGGGGCCGTACCCGTACCGGCCCTCGTACTCGTATTCGTGCTCGTGCCCGGGGCGCACGGCGCTCACGCCAGAGCCTTGCCCACCACCGGTGCGAGTCCCGCCGAACGCCCGACCGCCCCGGCGTCGCCGCACTGCTCCAGCCAGTTGGCGAGCATCCGATGGCCGTGCTCGGTGAGAACCGACTCGGGGTGGAACTGCACGCCCTCGACCGGCAGTTCACGGTGGCGCAGCCCCATGATGATGCCGTCCGCCGTACGGGCCGTCACTTCCAGCTCGGCCGGGAACCGCGCCGGCTCCGCCGCCAGCGAGTGGTAGCGGGTCGCGATGAACGGCGACGGCAGGCCCGCGAAGACGCCCGCGCCGTCGTGGGTGACCGGCGAGGTCTTGCCGTGCAGCAGCTCAGGGGCCCGGTCCACCACCCCGCCGTACGCGACGGCCATCGACTGCATGCCCAGGCACACGCCGAACACGGGCACGCCGGTGGCCGCGCAGTGCCGCACCATGTCGATGCACACGCCGGCCTCTTCCGGAGCGCCGGGACCGGGTGACAGCAGTACCCCGTCGAAGCCGTCCTGCGCATGCTCGAGGGCGACCTCGTCGTTGCGCACGACCTCGCACTCCGCGCCGAGCTGGTACAGGTACTGGACGAGGTTGAAGACGAAGCTGTCGTAATTGTCGACGACGAGAATGCGCGCGCTCACCGGGCTTCTCCCTCTCCGTCGACCGTCACGTCGCCGAACGGGAGCAACGGTTCGGCCCACGGGAAGACGTACTGGAACAGCACGTAGACGACCGCCAGGACGAGCACGAGCGAGAGAGCCGCCCGCACCCACGCGTTGCCCGGCAGATGCCGCCAGATCCAGCCGTACATGCCGTCCCTTTCCGTTCGGTACGGCACCAGACTAAAGGGCCGCAGAGGCCTGTGGGTCAGCTGCGCAAAGCCGGCGGTTTGCCGTCGGTCACAGGGTGGGTCGCATCGAGGTGCGCCCAGACGACGAGACGGTGGCTGCTGCCCCACTCGGGCTCGCAGGTGGTGAGCGTCAGATAGCGCCCTGGCTCGTCGAAAGGGGCCGCCTCCCGCCTCAACGGGCGGGGCACCGGTTCGATCACGCCGATGTCGCCGGGGACGGTCCGGTGGGGCCTGGTGGTGATGCGATAGGTGAACCAGGTCGTACCGTCGGTGAGCACCACTTCGTCACCGGGACGCAGCTCCGGAAAATCCTTGAACGGGTCTCCGTACGTACGGCGATGGCCCGCGACCGCGAAGTTGCCCGTGGCTCCGAGCGTGCCCGTGGAGGCGTAGTGCCCCAGCCCCTTCTTGAGCACCCCGGGCTCCGTGCCCTGGAGGACGGGCCGGTCCCAGTTCTTGCCGAACCGGGGGATGTACATGACCGCGAAGGGCTCACCCGGCTCGTACGCCGCGGTCGTGGGCCGGGGTGCGGGGGCGCTGCCGGGCTCCGGCGCCTTCGCCGCCCAGTCGGCCCGCAGCCTGCCGATCTCGCCGGCCGTGGCCCTGTCGGCCTCGATCCCGGTCCAGAACAGCAGATGGACGACGAACAGCACGATCAAGGCGCCGATGGTGATGCACAGCTCACTGAAGGTCCGCACGAGCGCACGCACCGACATCGTCACCGGCTCCCCCAAGCGCCACAGGCAGGCTTACCCGACGGGCTTCGCGTAGTGCAGATCCACTGTGCCGGAGTAGCCGGGGAGAGTCACCGTCTCGTTCTCGTCGACCTTCCAGCCGAGGCCGTAGGCCTCCACGTACAGCTGGTAGTTCTGGATCGCGGGAGAGTCGGCGAGTGCCTTCTTGAGCGCGTCCTGGTCACCGACAGCGGTGACCTTGTAGGGCGGTGAGTAGACCCGGCCTTGGAGGATCAGCGTGTTGCCCACACAGCGCACGGCGCTGGTGGAGATCAGCCGCTGGTCCATGACGCGGATGCCCTTGGCGCCGCCCTGCCACAGGGCGTTGACGACGGCCTGAAGGTCCTGCTGGTGGATGACCAGGTCGTTGGCCTGCGGCTCGGGGTAGCCGGGCGCGGCCCGGGCGTTGGGCGGGGCGTCGTCGAGGGTGACGGTCAGGGCACTGCCTTTGAGGGGCTCGGTGCCCGCGGACTTCTCCAGCGCCGCCAGCTTCGCGTCCTCGGCCTCTGTGGAGCCGTCGTCGCGCTGTGCGAGGGCGTCCACGTCGCCGCGCACGGCCGAGGTGGACTCCTCGAGGTCGCCGTTCTTCTCGCTGCGCTGCTTGATCAGGTCGGAGAGCCGCAGCAAGGAGTCGTCCGTGCGCAGGTCCGTACCCTTGGCGGTGTTGAAGCTGGTCACGAAGATCAGCCCCGCGAGGGCGAAAACGGCAGCCGTCAGCAGCCGGACCGGTCGCCACTTCGAGCGGCGAACGGGGCCTTGCGGGGAGTCGGCAGAATTGCTCAACGTACCCTTATCTCCTTCGGCACCGCGGAAGCACTACGCTAACGGACGCCCGGGGGCGGCAGTGGCCCCCCTGGCTCCGGCCCCGGCGCCAGCCACAGTTCCCTGCGCGGTAACGCAGCGCATCGACAGGAGAGTCCCTCGTGCCGAAGTCACGTATCCGCAAGAAGGCCGACTTCACGCCGCCTCCGGCCGCGAAGCAGGCGGCGACCATCAAGCTCACCAACCGCAGCTGGGTCGCGCCGGTGATGCTCGCCCTGTTCCTGATCGGACTCGCTTGGATCGTCCTGTTCTACGTGACCGAGGGCGACCTGCCGATCAAGAGCTTCGGCAACTGGAACATCGTCGCCGGCTTCGGCTTCATCGCAGCGGGGTTCGGCGTCTCGACCCAGTGGAAGTAGCTGCTCCGCAGCAGGGCACACGGGCCGGGTCCCCAGTTGTCCACACCGTTTTCCACAGGCCGGGGAAAAGGTCAGAAGATCTGTGGATAACTCTCGGCCCGTTGACGCCGATGTGACTGCGGCGGCCAGGCCGATGAAGCGATCAGCCCCTTGCCCCTCCTGGAAAAACCCAGGTCAGGGACAAGGGGCACGCTTGTTCCACACACGATGCACAAGATCCGGCACACGCTGTGGACAACTCTGGGGAAAGCTCCACTCCCGTTGCTGTCAGGTCATGTGATGGCGGCGGTCCTGGCCACGACAGCGACGACGCTGAGGAGCACGACCGCCGCGCAGACGGCGAACTGCATGGCGTTGCGGCGCTTTCCCTGCGGTGCGTGCACCAGGCCGTACGCGATCACGACTCCCGCGATCAGGCCGCCGATGTGCGCCTGCCAGGCGATGCCCGCCCAGAAGAACGTGATGACCAGGTTGATCGCGATGAGCACCATGATCGGACGCAGGTCCTGCCGCAGCCTGCGCATCAGCACCACCGTGGCGCCGAGCAGGCCGTAGATCGCGCCGGAGGCGCCCAGCGACCCCTGCGCCGGCAGCTCGAGCAGATACGTGAAGGCGCTGCCGGCCAGGCCCGAGATCAGATAGAGCGCGAGGTAGCGCACCCGCCCGAGCGCCTCTTCCAGCGGACCGCCCAGCCACCACAGCAGCAGCATGTTGAAGAAGATGTGCCACGCTTCCTCATGGAGGAACATCGCCGTGGCCAGGCGGTACCACTCGCCGTCCACGACGCCCACGACCTCCGCGAGGCGCGGATCGTACGCGTAGCCGATCATCGTGAACCGGTTGACGAACTGGTCCTCGAGCCCGAGCGCCAGTCCGAACATGGCGATGTTGAGAGCCAGGATGATCTTGGTCATCAGCCGTGGGTCTGCCGCGATGGCACCACCGGCGATGGTCCGCGGCCGGGTCGCGTTCGGGTGGTGTCCCGTACCGGAACCGGTGCGGACGCACTCCGGGCAGTGGAACCCGACAGACGCGTCGACCATGCAGTCCGTGCAGATCGGCCGCTCGCAGCGGGTGCACGTGATGCCCGTCTCGCGGCCGGGGTGGCGGTAGCAGTGGCGGAGGCCGTGGGCGTTCCCCGGCTCCTGCGGACCGCCTGGCGCCTGGTCCATGGGATCACCTCACCAATCTGGGCTCACGACGTCGCCCCGCCCATCCTTACGGATGAACGGGGCGCAAAGGTTCCCCTGGGGAAAACCGCCTGCGGCGGGCGTCAGCGCGTCTCGACGACGACGGACTCGATCACGACGTCGTTGAGGGGCCGGTCGGTGCGCGGGTTCGTCTGGGTGCCGACGATCGCGTCGACGACCTTCTTGCCGGCGTCGGTGCTGACCTCACCGAAAATCGTGTGCTTGCGCGTCAGCCACGCGGTCGGGGCCACGGTGATGAAGAACTGGGAACCGTTGGTCCCCGGGCCGGCGTTGGCCATGGCCAGCAGGTACGGCTTGTCGAAGGCCAGGTCCGGGTGGAACTCGTCCTCGAACTCGTAGCCCGGGCCGCCCGTGCCGTTGCCCAGCGGGTCGCCGCCCTGGATCATGAAGCCGCTGATCACGCGGTGGAAGACCGTGCCGTCGTAGAGCCTGTCCGTGGACTTCTTGCCGGTCGCCGGGTTGATCCACTCCCTCTTGCCCTGCGCGAGCTCGACGAAGTTCTTGACCGTCTTGGGCGCGTGGTTCGGCAGAAGCCGGATCTCGATGTCGCCTTGGTTGGTCTTCAGGGTGGCGTAAAGCTGCTCGGCCACGATCTGCCTTCCGTAAGTCTTCTCGGACGTCGCCCGATCCTTGCACGGAAGAGCCGCTCACGGAGAAAGGCCGCCGGGTCGTCGCCCGAGCGGCACGCTTTGGGTGGATCCGTGGCATCGTCGTCCACAAGCTCCTGGCATGACCCGGATGCCCGCCCCGCATGCCGGGGCGGCGTTCAACGGGCATGATTTTCAATCGGGTGGAAAGGCGGGACTGTACCCCAACTGGGGACAACCCCGGTCACCCTCAGAACGCCACCGAGGAGGAGGATCCCGTGACCCGCATGGACAGCGTGCGCGCCGCGACCGGTACGGCGAAGGACAGCGTGCTGCACGCCGCGGACGTGGTGGCGCCTTACGCCGGCACGGCCAAGGACCAGGCCGCGCATTACGCGCACGAGGCCCGCGTACGGCTCGCGCCGAAGGTTTCGCAGGCCGCTACCGCGGCCCGTGTTCAGTACGGCACTCGTGTCGCACCACGCGTACCGCCGAAAGTCGATGTGGCCGCGCGCCGCGCCGCGGTACAGGCCAGGAGGGCCGCCCGTCAGGCGGCCGACTACACCGTCCCGCGTGTCGAGCACGCGATGGCCGTGGCTCAGCCCGTTCGTGAGGAGGCTACGGCCCGTTCGGCTGCCGCTCTGGCCGCGCTACGCGGTCAGGTGACGGCCAAGGAGATTCAGAAGCTTGTGAGGAAGCACGAGCGGCGGTCGAAGGCCGGTCGTCTCGCCAAGGGCCTCGCGGTCATCGGCGTACTGGCCGGCGGAGCTTTCGCCGCATGGAAGTGGTGGGACAAGCAGGCCAATCCCGACTGGCTGGTGGAACCGCCCGCTGCGACGGAGGTCTCCGACCGTGCCCCTCTGACATCGGTCGACGGCAGCACCCAGGCCGGGCTGGACCCTGACGTCCAGGTGAAGCAGGACGAGGCCGAGGCGGGCGACGAGGACCGCCGCTGACGGCTAGTCCGTCTTGCGTCAGGCGCCGGGAGTGGAGAACGCTCCCGGCGCCTCATGCTGCGAGGAGGGCGGGGCCGTCGCCCTGGTCACCGCGCGACGCCGCGAAATCGGCCGTGAGGACGACTGCGGAGTCTTCGACGGCGTCCGCCGGGGAGCCGGCGGGGACGGCGGAGAGGGCGCGGTGGGAAACGGGGGCTGACGCGGCAGGTGCCGCGAACGCACCGGTCGGAGCGGCGACGGAGGAGTCGTCGGAGGCGTCGGCCGGGGACTGGGCGGCCGGGATGGCGCCTGAAGGAGCGGTCCGGCTGTCGGCCTGAGCGTCGGCGCCTGTGGAAGTGCTCATCGCCGGGCTGTCACCGAAGCGGGCGGCGGACCCTGCCGCGGCAGCGGGGGCGGAGGCTACAGGGGACACGGCGGGGACAGGGGCGGCTGCCGAGGGGATACCGGGTGAAGCGGCGGGGCCGAACGCGCCTGCGTAGGGTGCGACCGGATTCGCGCCACTCGTGTCGAGCCCTGACAGATGCCGCACAGCGGGAGACGACCCGTGCGCCTCGGCGCTGATGCGCTGCTTCATCGTGGGCGGCAGCGACCGGTCGCGCACCCTCGGCGCCGGCCATGTGACCTGGCGCCTTGTCTGAGCCGGAACCGTCGCGCGCAGCGCCTTCGGACGGGCCGCGTCGGCCGGCTCCTCCGGGGACTGCGCGGCCGGCTGTGCCGTGGCGGCGGCGGTGGTGAGCCCCACCGAGGCAAGCAGAGCAAAGAACGCGGTGATGAACGCGTTCCACAGATTCCTGACCTTGAAGGTGGCCATGACCCCTCGCTTTCGGGTTGAGCGCTTTACATACCTTCCTCATGATGTGTACGCATTTCGAGAAGTGGGGGAGCGACGCCGCCACTGCGCAGTTCTTCTGATGAACACCACCCGGATGGTCCAGCCCGCCGGGCCGGAGCCCCGACTTGCGAGCCCGCCGCAACCCGTACAGGGCTTTCGCCGTTCTCCCCGCAGAACGGCGAAAGTGCAGTTCAGCGCAGGGAAACGGTGTCCGCCGGACCGCTTTCGCGAGCGCGGGCCCGGCCGGATCACCGACTCGACGGGACCCCGAAGCCCCTCCTTGGAGCACCGCTGGAGGGCAGTGGCAGCGTCGGCGACCGATTCGACAGACGCACCGCCCGCCGCTAATGGCTGCGAGAGGCCGCAGCCACGGGCCGTGATCCGGTACTACATCGTGCCCGGCGGCGGCCGGCTCGTCGGTCGGCCGGTGCCGGCCGGCGTCGACCCGATCCCCTGCGCGTCACCAAGAAAGCAACCGACTCTGTTAGTTGGGCGCCCAGCTGACCGAAGACGTGTTTGACCAGGTCAGCAGCCATGAATCGCGTGGCGGCGAACGCATCCGGGACCTGGGCCAACCTCTTCCGCGAGCGTGTGTGGAGATCATCTGCTCATTAGGGTCCAGCGATATGGTCATTCCCGCAGCAGCGCCGCCGGTAGCGGCGCCGTCCTCCGACCCAGGCCCTCCCGCGATCAGCATCCGCAATCTGCGGATGCGGTACGGGTCACGCGACGTGCTCCACGGCGTGGACCTCGATGTGCGACGCGGCGAGGTGCTCGCGCTGCTGGGCCCGAACGGAGCGGGCAAGAGCACCACCATCGAGATCCTCGAAGGATTCCGCCGTCGCTCCAGCGGCGACGTCAGCGTGCTGGGGGCCGACCCCGAGGACGCCGGAGACGCGTGGCGGGCCCGGGTGGGCATCGTCATGCAGTCCTGGCGCGACCACGCCCGGTGGCGGGTCCAGGAGTTGGTCGAACACTTTTCACGGTATTACCCCGACCCCCGCGACCCGCAGGAACTGCTGGACGCCGTCGGGCTGAGTGAGCAGGCCGGGCAGGAGTGCCAGCAGCTGTCGGGTGGTCAGCGGAGGCGCCTGGATGTCGCGTTGGGCATCATCGGTGGGCCCGAGTTGCTCTTCCTCGACGAACCGACCACCGGATTCGACCCGGAGGCGCGGCGCGACTTCCACACGCTGGTCGAACGTCTCAGCACGGTGGAAGGCATGACCGTCCTGCTCACCACCCACGATCTCGCCGAGGCGGAACGACTGGCAGACCGGATCGCGGTGCTGGTCGGGGGCCGTCTCATCGCCTTGGGGTCCCCTGGCCAACTGGCGGCCGAGATCCAGGCCGATGCGGAGGTCCGCTGGTCGGAGGCCGATGAGCGGCGCCATCAGCGCACCAAAGACCCTTCCCGTCTGGTGTGGGACCTCCACACCCGGCTCGGTGGGCCAATCCCCGACCTGGAGGTGCGCCGGCCCACGCTGGAGGACACCTATCTGGGCATGCTCCGCCAGGAGGAAGCGTGATCAGCCGACAGGCCCTCGTCGTGGGGCTGCACCGGGGAAGAATCGAACTGCGGCAGACCATGCGTACCCCGCGCGAGTATCTCGGGCACCTGGGCAATCCGGCCATGTTCCTCTTCGCCGCGTCCTTGCAGACGGGAAACATTTCGGGCAGCTCGGTGGCATCCTCCCGGATGGTGATCGCCGGGGGCGTCGCGTCGCTGCTCCTCCTGGTCGCGATGGTCTGGCTGCCGCAGCAGTTGGCCACGGAGCGCGAGGACGGAACGCTGCTGCGTCTGCGGGGCACGCCAGGCGGGATGTTCGCCTACCTCGTGGCCAAGACCCTGATGGTCATCACGATCGCCGTTCTCAGCACCGTGCTCCTCCTTGTCGGCGGCGCGGTCCTCACCGATTCCGGGTTCCCCCGGAGTCCGGGCCAGTGGTGCACCCTGCTCTGGGTCATCACCTTGGGCCTCGTCGCCCTCGCCCTGACCGGCGCTGCGATCGGCGCCGTTCTGCCCAATCCGCGCCAGGCGCTGGCCTGGGTCATGATCCCCATGTTCGGGCTGCTCTTCGTCTCGGGAATCTTCTTCCCGGTCACGAGCATGCCCCAGTGGCTGCAGATCATCGGCCAGGTCTTCCCGCTCAAATGGATCGCACAGGGCATTCGTTCGGCGCTGCTCCCCGACAGTGCGCTCGTCGCCGAGACCGCACAGAGCTGGCAGCACTGGGAGACCTTCGGTGTTCTCGGCGCCTGGACCCTGCTCGGTCTCCTGCTCGCTCCGCGGCTCCTGCTCAACTCCTCACGCCGGGAATCCGGGAGCCGGCTGATGGCTCGTCGTGAAGTCGTCGGCCAACGCTCCTACTGAGGGATGGACCCCATGGCCTCCAAGCACAAGACCAGCATCATGTACCCGATCCAGCCCACGACCACGGGGCAGATCCTTCCTGTCGCCCGGCTGCTGCAACGCCGGGGCTCGGGAAGGCTGTGGCTCGGGCAGTCCCTGCGCCTGGACACGCACCAGCTCTTCGCGACTCTGGCGGGCATGGGCCTACGCATCCCCATGGGCAGCGGAGTGACCCTCGCGCCCCTGCGGCATCCTTACGACGCCGCCGTACAGGCGCGCTCCGTCGCCGCACTCACCGGAGCCCCGTACGTGGCCGGTATCGGCCCGGCCGCACCGGAGTTCCAGGAGTCCCTGCTGCCGGCCCGCTACGCCAAGCCGCTCACCGCGATGCGCGAGTACATGACCTCCATGCGGGAACTGCTCGACGGAAAGGTGGCGCGCCATGAGAGCGAGTACCACTCCATCGACGCGCAGCTCATCCCCTTGGACGCCCCGCCGGTCGAACTCGGCCTCGGCGTGCTGCGCCCGAGGATGGCCCGGATGGCGGGCGCGGTCGCCGACGTGGCCGTCACCTGGATGACGCCCGCCGACTATGTCGCCGACACGCTCGCGCCCGCGCTGGCCGAGGGCGCGGCGGACGCGGGCCGCAAGGCACCGCGTGTGGCGACCGTGGTCCATGTCGCGGTCGCCCGGCCCGGCCGTGACATCCGCCTGGCGGCCCGCCGGGGTGCGGGCGCGCATCTCAGCGCCGCCCACTACACCGACATGCTGCGCCGGGCGGGAGTGCAGGCGTACGCCGATGATCCCGACGCCGGGGCGGACGCCCTGGTGGAGGCGGGGGTGTTCGTGTCCGGTACACCCGACGAGATCGCGGCTGAACTCCACCGCTACCGGCTCAACGGCGTGGATGAGGTCGTGCTGAATCCGGCCGGTGTGATCCATACGGAAGGGCTGGGCGCCACCATGACCGACCTTCAGGAAATCCTCGCGGCCGAGGACCGGCTCCATGGCTGAGGCGACAAAGATGGCCGCAGGGCCGGCCCCGGCCTTCGGCGCCCGCAGAGTGCTCTTCGTGGGAACCGGCGCCATCGGGGTGATGTTCATGCCGATGTGGGTCAACTGGCTGCGGACTGCGTATCCCGATGTCGAGTTGCGGACGATGGTCACCCGGTCCGCCGAACGTTTCGTCACGCGTACAGCGTTGACGGCATTCGCCGGCGACGAGGTGCTGCGGGACGCGTGGCCGGAGGCGCCCGAAGTCGGCGCACGTCACGTCGAACTCGCGCAGTGGCCGGACGCGATCGTGGTTCACCCGGCGACGTTCCACTTCGTCAGCCGCCTGGCGCTCGGTGTCGCGGACACACCCCTCATGCTCGCCCTGCAGTGCACCCGGGCGCCCATCGCCGTCGCCCCCGCGCTGCCGCCCGGCGGAGTGGAATCGTTCGCCTACCAGCAGCACGTAGCGGCGCTGGAACGGCGTCCCAATGTGGCCGTGGTGCCCCCGCAACCGGGCTTCAGCGTGACGACCGGGCAGATGGACGCCTCCGTCGCCACACCGCTGCCCGAGGTGATACCCACCCTCGAACACCTCAGGGCGCGGCTCGTGGCCGGCGCCGCCGAGCGTGGGGCCCGGGCATGACGGGCATCACCGCGCCTCCTGTGGAGGAATTCGCCACGGGCTTCCTCCGGACGGCCGTCCACGAGGGCGATCACGGCTATGTGTGGATCCGCCGCCCGGGCGCCGACCGCCCGTCACCCCTGACTCCTCCCGGTCAGCCGGTCCGCGACGCGATCCGCGCTCTGCGACTCCCGGACCTGCGCCTGGCGCTCCCGGAAGTGGTCGCGGACGCCCTGCACTACCGGGTGCCGGGGCCCGTCGCGGTGGCGAAGCTCTGTGTCGGCAGCGATCCCCGCCTCACGCCCCAGCTCGTCACCTCGGCCCTGTCCGGTACGGGAGCGGCCCTGCGCCTGCTCCACTCCGCGGTTCCCGGTTCCCGGGCCACGTCCGGGCCGGCGGGTCCGGCCCGGCTGGCTGCCTGGATGCTCCGAGGCAGGGGACCACGGGCCGCGACGGCCTTCCACACCGTGGTCCGCCGACAACTCGGCTCCGGCCGGTGGAGCCAGGTGCAGGACTGGTGCGCGTCACTGGCCACCGATCTCACCGACGGCGTCTTCCTGCACGGGGCCCCGAGTCTGGGATCGGTCATCGCGGGGAGCCGGCCGGGAGAGGGCTGCCTGCTCATCGGTGAGGATGTCGCCCGCGGCCCGGCGGACTTCGACCTCGGCTGGCTGCTGGGAGAGTTCGCGGAGTGGCGGATGACCCTCCTGCGCCGGACACCAGGCCTGGTCATGGACCCGCGCGACTACCACGCCGCTCTCACCGGGCTGTGCCGGGCGTACGGTGCGCCGGACGACCCGGCGACGGTGGGGCGCGCCGCGGTGCTGCGGATCTTCACTCACGCGCACGACTTCGCCGCGTACATGGGGTGGCATCCCGAACTGACCGAGTACGCCTCGGCGATCGCCGAACTGATCGACGAGGACGGCGCCCAGACCCTGCCTGGACCGCTGTCGATTCTCTGATGACCTGGAAATGTCGGTGCCCCCCGGCGGCGACTGCCGCCGGGGGGCACCGCGGTTCATCCGCGGATCAGTTCATCCGTGGCCCAGCGCGGCCTCAGCCCCGCTGGGCCGGCTGCGAGGGAACGTGCTTCATCTTCCAGCGCGTGTAGGTCCGCCGAGGGATTCCCAAGATCTCGCAGAACCTCGAGACATTGATCCTGGCGTCCTGTCTGATTGCCTCGAGGTCTGAAAAGGGACCGTGCGGTACTCGCCCGACTTCCTCCGCACTCTTAGTTGCACATACGCCTCGCCCAGCGCTGTTTTCAGTTCCGTGATTTCGGAAAGGAGATCACGCTCGCGCTGGGCATTGCGTGAATTCCCTCCCTCGAGGCCGGTACGTCCGCCGTCGAGGAACTGCCGCTTCCAGTTCCCCACGGACTGTTCGGATACACCGGCTCGACGCGCGGCTTCTGCGATTGTCTGATCGCCCGACAACACCCCGAGGACGATCTTCAGTTTTTCAGCAGCTGGCATTACCGGAGGGCGTGACATCGCCTCTCGTCTCCATTCATAACCCGCGAGAGCTTGCTGCCGGCAAGCCTCCCCGCGGTGGATCCGACGGAGTGCCCAGGTGGACGGGAGGTCAGCCCGTTCACCTACGCGCCCCGCGCGACCTGCAGTGACTGTGAGTCCAGGTCCAGACCGGACGGCCTGAAGACCCGCTCAAACGGTCCTGGGGCCGTTCACGAACATGGGCGGGCGCTGGAACGCCCATGACGGATGACGTCCGTATGGAACGGCGGCAGTGTGTGAATATTGAACATCTCTGATGGCTTCACTGTTTCCCCGTTGGAAAGACTTGGTCAGATCTCTCAAGTGAACACATTTGGTCGCGCACGGAATGCCCGCCAACACCAAGATCATATAACTGGCGCATTCCGCGGGGCAACAAAATTGCGCCTTACTTGAGATTTCCCAATACGAACTTTCCGGACGCTTCCACTCCGACGCGGCGTGCCGGAGGATCAGCCGGCGGCGGACGCGGAGACATCGACTCCGCCCACGGCGTGCAGCCCGTCGGCCAGCTCGGCCGCATCGCCGACGACGACCCCACTGAACGCATCAGGATCAAAGAACTCCCTTACGTTGTCGGCCACTTGAGCACGAGTGACGCTCCGCAGCAGCTCCGGAAACGTGGTGACCCGATCCGGTTCGTGCCCCAGGCTCACGGCCGTCACGACACTGGTGGCGAACCCCGCCTGGGACGACAGGGCGAGCATCGCCATACCGATGGTGTACTCGCGGGCCGCGCCGATCTCCGCCTCCGAAGGCGGATCGTCGACCAGGCGCTCCAGCTCTGCACGGATTTCTCCGTAGGCCTGGGCCGTGGCCTCCGTGGCGGTGTCCGCCTCGATACTCACAACCAATTTGTCCAGATGATCCTGGAAGCCGACATCGGCACGATAAGCCAGTCCCTTGCGCTCACGGAGATTTTTGACCAGCCGTGAGGAGAAGTAGCCGCCGAATACCAGACTGGCAAGGCTCAGGGCCGGAAAACGGTCGTCGGTCCGCGCCACCACAGGGCGGACGAGCCTGATCTGCGACTGAACCGCGTCGGCCCGGGGCACGAGCGCGACACGCCCACCGCGCACCGGCGGGAGCGCCGTCGGTGCCGTCACCGTCCCGATGCCGCCCCAGTTCCGGGTCGCGGTGGCCACCCGGTCGACAGCCCGCCCCGGATCCAGGTCTCCCACCAGCACGAGGACGGTTCCCCGGGGACGCACCAGGGCCTTGTGCAGCTCCCGTACGGACGCGCCGGTGACCGCTTCCACGGGCGCCGGGAAGGGAACCTCCTGAAGTCCGGGGACCTCTCCGTAGCAGTGCGCGAACAGAGCCTCCTGCGCGATCACCTGCGGCTGCGCCCGGATCATGGAGATCTGCCGCACCATCCGGTGCCGTATCTGGCGGATCTCCTCCTCTTCCGGGGACCCGTGCGTGAGCGCGTCGGCCAGGACGTCCACCAGCGTGTCCAGCGCGTGCCCGGGCGCGGACCCGGAGATGTGCAGCCACCGGGACGACCGATCAGCGGCCAGGGTGACGCCGTGACGGGACATCGCGGCCTCCATGCCCTCCCGTGAAGGACGCCCTTCACGGAACAGGGTGGCGGCCAGGACTTCGGCCGTGGCCGCGTGCTCGAACGTGGCGCCGGCGAAGGGCACCGACATCCGCATCTCGACCATCGGGATGGACGGCCGCCGGGCGGCGATCACCCGCAGCCCGTTGGGCAGAACGACGTCGGTCATCGGTGGCAAGGCCTGGCGTCTGCGGACATCGAGGGCCGGCAGCGCCCGGGGCCCGGCGGCGGTGCGGCCGATCTCCTCAGCGCTGCGACGGACAGGTTCTCCCAGGGGAGCGCGGACCAAAGGCGTGTCGATCATGGATCAGCTTCCTGACAGGCTCGGGCGAGGTACCGGTGACGGAGCGGGACGAAGACTGAGCACGGCACGGGAGTACGGCCGCAGCGACTTGGCGGCCAGGGCGATGTCTTCCGCTGTCACGGCGGCGAGGCGGCCGGGCAGCTCGTCCACGAGCTCGGCTTTGCCGAAGAGCACCTCCTGCGCCCCGAGGGCACGCGTCCGCGCCAGCAGCATGTCGTGCTTGCGGTGCATGCCCACGCTGCTCAAAGCCGTGGCCCGCACCAGCTCCTCCTCAAGAGGGCCCCGTGCCGCCAAGTCCTCGAGCTCGCTGTCCAGCACGTCCAGCAGCCGGTCGGTCGAGGTCTCCTGCGGATGCGTCGCGACGCACAGGAACGTCTCGGGATCCCGGGCGTCCAGAGCGCCGAACAGGCCGCAGCCGGTGCTCACATCGGTGACCAGCGGGGAGGCACCGTGGATCAACCGCCGCTTGAGCCTGGACGACTCGCCCGAACCGGTGAGAACCACGCAGAGCACCATGTGCGCCAGATAGGCATCAAGGTCGGCGAGGGGGTCCGGCATGCGGTAGCCGATCGCGGTGGCCGGCATCGGCGCGTGGGGGTCGAGGTGCTCCTTCCTGAGCTCCTGATCCGGCGCCGGTTCGCTCAGGTCCACCGCCGGGGGAAGGTGTCGCGCCGGAACATCCTGGAAGTGCCGGAGAACCAGATCGACCGCTCGACCGGGGTCGATGTCGCCCGCGATCGTCAATACCGCGTTTCCCGGCGCGTAGTGGGCATCGAAGAACGCGGCACACTCGTCCACCGTTGCACGCCCGAGGTCGGTGAAATCACCGTACCCGTTGTGCGCATTGGGATAGGTCTGGAACAACAGGCCCGGCAGAACGGTCCACGGGAAGCCGCCATAGGGCTTGTTCAGCACATTGAGCCGGATCTCCTCCTTGACCACGTTCACCTGTGTCCGCAGGTTTTCCGCCGTCAGCTTCGGCGCGCGCATCCGATCGGCTTCCAGGAACAGAACTCGCTCCAGCGCAGCTGACGGAACGACTTGATAGAAGTCCGTGTAGTCCTGATGTGTCGATCCGTTGGCGGTTCCGCCGGCTGCCTGCACATGGCCGAAATGTTCCATCCGGTCCACGCTCTCGCTGCCCTGAAACATCAAATGCTCGAAGAGGTGAGCGAATCCGGTCCGCTGCTGGGGTTCGGATCGAAAGCCGACGTCGTAGTGAACACTGACGCCGACGGCCGGAACACCTGATATCGGATAGAGAACTACCCGCAGACCATTGGGCAGCGTGAAGCGTTGCAGGATCGGAGTGGGCATACCGGGTACCTTATGGGACCCGGACGCCCGCCAGAAGACCACACAAAACCCGTTACTTTGGCCCCGCAGAGCCGCGCCGTACCGGTACTGACACCCACCGCCCCCGAAGCGCCAGTCCCTCCCCAACACAACAACGGGGAATAGTGAGCCATTCGTTGTCGGGCTGCCGGGGCAATCCATACGCTCCGTGATCGTGATTACAGATCAAGTATCGAAGCCGCCGTTGACCCAGGCCCGCTTCGACCCGGTCCAGTTGGAAAAGGCACCCGAAGTCGAGCAGTTCCTCGGCCGGCTGGGTCTGGGCAGTTTCGACGCGGACACCGTCGTCGCCCACATCGGTCGCAACGACAACTGGGCCGGTACGACGAGCACCGGCGCCAAGGTCTTCGTCAAGCGCGTCGGCGGCGAACCCAACGACGTACTGCGGCGGTTCCACCGCATCATGGCCTTCGAGAAGATCGCGTCACGCTTCAGCGGAACAGAACTCCAGGGCCCCGAACTGCTCGGATCCGACGAGGAGCACCGCCTGGTCGCCTTCACCCGGATCGAGGATGCGCGTTCGGGGTCGGAACTGTCCGCCGATGACGCGTTCGACGACGACCTGTGCTGCCGGGCCGGCCGCATCCTGGGAATCCTGCACACGCTGCCGCTCGAGCCCGGAACGCTGGACAGCACGCCCCACCAGACACCGTCGATGGACGATTTCGACGCCCTGTCGCTGCCGGTCTTCATCCACTCGGCCTTCGCCGAAGTCGAGTCCTGGGCCCTCCTCCAGCCGGACCGGGAGTTGATCGCCTCCCTGCACGAGCTGCGTCGCCGCGAAGCGGCCGCGCCCCTGGTGCCCGCACACTGCGACATCCGCCTCGACCAGTACCTTGTCGCGGGTGACGACCTCTACCTGACCGACTGGGAGGAATTCCGCTTCGGCGACGCCGCCCGCGACGTCGGCGGATTCGTCGGCGAATGGCTGTACCGGGCGATCCAGGGCATCCCCAAGTCCATCAGTGAGGATCCCGGACACAGCTTCGGCCGCGACGCGTCACACGAGGACATCCTCGCCCACGGGGCCCGCGAGATCGACCGTCTTCGCCCGCGGATCAAAGCGTTCTGGGACGGCTACCGCGAGGCGCGGCCCACAGCCGAGGACGGCTTCACCACCCGGGTCGCGGCTTTCGCCGGATGGCACATGATCGACCGCATGCTCGCCGGCGCCAAGTTCGGAACCCGGCTGACAGCCGGTGACCGCGCGGCCGCGGGCATCGGACGCACCGTACTGCTGGCACCGCAGAACTTCACCTCCGTACTCGGTCTGGAAGGCACCTCATGACGACCGCCGTTGGGCTCATTGCTCCCGAGATCTCCGAGGCACTGGAAGAGATCGAGGTCGCCGAAGGGGGCCTGACCGCCGTCGTCGGGCACGAAGAACTGGACGCCAAGACCCCCGGCGACCTCGCCAAGAAACTCGGCGGCCTCTTCTACCAGAATCTGCACGCCGGGATGAAGGACCAAGGCGACAGCACCCGGCAACGGAGCCTTCGCGACGACGACTTCGACCAGCGGCTCTTCGCCGCGATGCCCCATCGGACCACGCGGGTCCAGGCGACCGTGCTCAGCGACGTCCCTGAGGCGGACAGCGTGATCGTCCGGCTTGACGGCCTGCGGGTACGCATACCCCGCGACCGCATCGGTGACCGCCTGCCGGGCCCGGACTCCGATCTCGTCACCCTCCTGATCCCGGCGCCGCGCCCCGCCCTTTCGACCGGCTTCTTCCTGACCGACGCCTCCCGGGGACGTGTCACGGGATCCCAGATGCTGCGCCTCTACATCCACCTGACCGACGCGGAGTCGGCCCCGGACGTCTGGGGGACAGTGCTGTCGCGGATGGAGGAGCTGGAGCTCCGCTACCGGGCCAAGGTCACCTCGTCCCTGAAACACTTCCCACGCCGCGACGCCCTGGTGGTCTATCTCGGCCCGGATGCCTGGCATGCGGCGGGCGACATCGCCGCGTCCGTCCAAGGCCTGTCCGGTCTGGGCACCACCACCTCCCCCTTCGTCCGCCGGTTGGCCGACGGTGTCGGTACCGCCTGGGAGCCGGACGACCCACGACCGGGCAAGGGGGCGCTGAGCTTCGGCGAGCACCGTTGCCAGGTACTCGCCGAGGCCCTGGTGGGACACGCGGTGCGGGCCGACGGCGTATCGCGCGAGGCCGTCGTCGCCGAGGCGTTCCTCAACGCCGGGACGGACCCGCTGATGCCGGCCAGGAACCTGGACTCTCCGGTGCTGCCGGGAATCGGCCTGGCATGACCATCGGTCCGTGAACGGATGGAAGAGAGCACGTACGACCCGTCCCGGGCACTCTCCGTCGACGACAGGATGAACATCGTCCTGAGCGTCATCTCGGGCCGGGAATCGGTTGCCGAGGCAGCCGGACGGCACATGAACATCTCGGAGCGGTCCGTCGAGGACTGGCGTGAAGCGTTCATCGAAGGCGGCCTGCGCGGACTTCAGGGAGCCGGCGCACACCGTCCGCCCCCGCGTGAGATCCGGCTCGTGGCCGAGGTGACGGAGCTCAAGTCCGCCCTGGGAGAGATCTGTCTCGAACTGCATGTGTGGCAGGCGATACGAAAATACTGGCGCCGGATCCCTGATACGGGCTGACCGACCTCCGAGCACCACTGGCAAGCAGCCCCCACCTTTCTCGGTGGGGGCTGCTCTGCTTTTTCACCCCGACCGTCTCTGCATATACCGGGTTCACAGCTTTGGCGTATCCGATCAGTGAGCCAATTCCTGTGGTCTGAGGGAAGAGATTGCAGGTCGCGAGGGTGGTCGCCCCCAATCGCCGATAACTTTTGCGTAGCGCTCAGGGCGATACCTGCGATCGAATAGAGACAGAGCAGGAAAGACCCCCGCTCTGAAGATCACTCGACGAAGGATCAGCATGAACACCGCAGAGCAGCTTCTCGCCGGCTACACCGCCTACACCAACGCCGAGGACTTCGGCGCGAGCGCGGACAACCAGTCCCCGGCCGCGACGCCCACCATCACCACCGTTTCTTCCCCCGAGTGCATCTACTTCTCTCTCGGCGCCTCTGCGGGCAGCATCGCCAGCACCAAGGCCTGGGGCTGCTGATCAGCAACCGCTGATCGATCGGTGGACGTCCGCCTGAAAAAGGCGGAAACAGGGGCAGGAAAGATCCGCCCTTTCACATAGCATTCAGCAAAGGATTCTCGATGAACACCGCAGAGCAGCTCCTCACCGGCTACACCGCCTACACCAACGCCGAGGAGTTCGGCGCCGGCGTCTCGGCCGATGCCCCGGCCATCACCCCGACGGTCCTCAGCTTCATCGGTGGCTCCAGCGGCGGCTGCGGCGCGGCTGTCAGCGCCATCAGCGGTGCCGGCGTCTCCGCCACGGCGAACTGGGGCTGCTGAACCAGTTGCGTCCGTAGGTCGCAAACCACCGCTGGGCGCCTGCACCCCGGGCACCCAGCGGTGTTTTCTGTTCCCTAGCTCTTCTCCTGCTGTCCTTCGCCCGGGGCCGGTCCGTCGGCCCCTGCCCTGCGGGATGCTTCCGCGAGGGTCTCGAGCGCGGCAAGGTGCGCCGAGAGCGCCTTCCTGCCGTTCAAGGTGAGTGCCACCCAGGTCCGTGGCCGCTTACCGATGTAACCCTTCCGCACCGTCACGTAGCCGGCCTTTTCCAGCGCCGCGACCGTCTTGCTCATCACAGAGTCCGTGACCCCGCAGTAATCCCGTACCGCGCCGAACTCGGCCTCTGCGCAGCCGGAGAGAAACGCGGCCACCATGAGCCGCGTGGGATGGTGGATCTCCTTGTCCAGGCCGGGAAGGTCCGCTCGGTTCACGACGACTCCAGAGCGCGTGCGCGCCGGCGGCCGGCCCCCACCCAGGACGCCGCGCCGGCGGCCACACCGAATCCGATGAACCAGCCGGCCGTGCCGTAGGGAATCGCCGCCAGGAGGCCCACGACGAACGGAACGGCGGGCGAGCCCCAGGACCGCCATGAGGCCCCCCGCTGCCGGTCGAACCAAGGAGCGACACCGGAGCTGCGCATCGTGATCCAGGTCACCGCGAGGAAACCGGCCAGGCAGAGCGTGGCGGCCGCGAGGAACCAGTCCTGCCACTGCGACCACATGCGGGCCGCACCGAACCCGCTGAGTCCTGCGGCGAGCAACAGACCGTGCGTGGCGGGGTACCAGCCAGGCACCGGTCGGGGACGCCGGGCCGCGGTCTCGGCGGCACGCGCACTCCGCAGTGCAGCTGCGGCGGACTCGGCGCTCGGCTGCATCGCTCCTGAGGTGTTCATTGATTCTCCGGCTTCCCGTGACGACGAGGGGCTTGCTGATTCCAGACTGGCATGGACTTTCCAAACTGGCAAGTACTTTCCATGAGCCGTCCGGGACGCATGAGAGCCCCTCGGGGACGGGTTCCGTCCCCGAGGGGCTCTCAGATGTGACTACCGGCAGGCGCTCACATGCCCTGAGCCAGCTTCGCTTCCCGTGCCAACTCGGTCGCCGCCGTCAGGCTCAGGCCCGGGAGTTCCTGCCGCAGGGCCCGTATGGCGGCCACCTCGTGATCGACGGGGTCGATGCCTTCACGCTCAAGAATCCCCCGGGCCCAGCGCAGCCGCGGTTCACCGGTCCGCCCCGCCAGGTCGTCCAGGATCCGCGCGGCACGCCGCAGTCCGGGGACCTCGTCACTCGGGGCGTCGGACAGCGCCTGGCGCACCGCGTCACGGGCGTCACCGAGGTCGCTGAGCGCAATCAGGTGCACTTCCTTTTTGTTGAACATACCCGGTCCTTCTCTCTCGCCGGCCTGCTGGAACAACCATCCTGAAAAATGCCGGATGGATGACGTCCCGGTCACGCTACAGGCAGCTTCCGGCGCCGATCACTCCAGCCGAAACAATCCGCCGCCGACGCCAACTTTGAGACGCCCGGGCCTGAGCCAATTGTTGTAGGCGAGGCCGCCTTTCCGCAGATCGGCGCCGGATGCCCAAGAATTGTTGTTACTTTTTCTCGCGCGCGTGTGATGGACTCGCGAAGAAATCCGTGAATCCCAGAAATTCGCACACAAGGTGGAGTACACGAATGCCAGTCGCCCGTAACAAATCCGCCCCGGGCTTGCGGTTGCGGGCTGTCCTCGCCGGCGGAGACCGCCTGCAACTTGGGATCGCAGCCCTGTTGGCACTGATTTCGACGGCCGCGACGTTGGCTGTGCCACTGATGGTCAGGGACCTGGTGGAAGCCCTTTCAGACAGCGGTGGACTGTTGTGGCCGGTTGTTCTGATGACCGCGCTCGCGGTCGTCGGCGCGCTCTCCGCGACCGTGTCCGGCTATCTGCTCGCCCGCACAGGCGAAAAGATGATTCTGAGACTGCGTTCACGGGTCATGGAACACACCATGCGGCTTCCGCTCCGCGAAGTCCGCACACAGGGACCGGGCAACCTCGTCGCGCGGGTCACCTCCGACGCGATGATGCTGCGATCCGTGATCGATGTCGGGGCGATACAGCTTCCGCTGTCGACCATCACCGTCGTGGCCACCTTGGTCGTCATGAGTCTGCTCGACTGGGTGCTCGTCCTGATCACCATAGGATCCTTCGCGCTGGCCGGCGCTGTCATCGGCCTGGTGATCATCCGCGTACGACGCAGCATCGTCGCCCAGCAAACAGCCCTTGGCGAACTGGCTCAACGCTTCACCGCCACACTCGCCGCGCTGCCGACCATCAAGGCCTACCGCGCCGAGGACCGCGCGACCGGCTCCCTGACCCAGGACGCGTCCGACCTGACGGAATCGACGCTGTTCAGCGCCCGGCTGCAATCACTCATCGGCCCCGTGATGGGACTCGGGCAGCAGATCGCCCTGGTCAGCATCATCCTCGGTGGCGGCGCCCGGATGGCCTCCGGCGACCTGTCCATGCCGGACTTCACGGCGTTCCTTCTCTACCTGCTCCAACTCGTCGCTCCGGTTGCGGTCGTGGCGTCCAGCATCAGCCAGCTGCAGGCGGGGCTCGCCGCACGCACACGCTTCGACGAACTGCTGTCACTTCCCCAGGAGGCCGAGGACACGGCCACCACCTGCCCGCTCCCGGACAAGGGCGCGCCCGGCGTCGAATTCCGCGACGTCGCCTTCGCCTACGACGACGAGCCCGTCCTGGGAAACCTGACCTTCTCCGCACCCCGCCGCGGGCTCACCGCGCTCGTCGGACACTCAGGAGCGGGCAAATCCACGGTTCTGGCGCTGATCGAACGATTCGTGCACCCCGACGCGGGCACGATCCGGGTCCTCGGGCACGACGTACACGACTGGCCGCTGTACGACCTCAGGCGGCGGGTCGCCTATGTCGACCAGAGTTTCACCCTGCTCGAGGGGACCGTGCGCGACAACCTTCTGCTGGGCAGCGACGCCGATCCCGGTGACGACGCACTCCTCGACGTGCTCCACTCCGTGGCGCTGCGCGACGAGGTGCTGCGACTCCCCGATGGGCTCGACACCGTCCTCGGCCGCGCCACCGACCTTTCGGGCGGGCAACGCCAGCGCCTTGCCCTGGCCCGCGTGCTGCTCACGGACGCTGACGTGGTCCTGCTGGACGAACCCACGTCACAGCTCGACAGCATCAACGAGCAGCGCCTGCGCGACCTGGTCACGCGGCTCGCCCTGGACCGCTCAGTGGTCGTCGTGGCGCACCGTCTGTCCACAGTCCAGCATGCCGATCATGTACTGGTCATGGAGTCCGGCCACGCCCTGGATGCCGGTACACACCAGGAGCTGCTTCTCCGCTGCCCGGAGTACCAGGCACTCGTCCGCAATCAGCAGTGGTCGGCGGACGAGCGCGATCTCCCGCAGGACGTGCCCGCCTAGAGGGTCTCCCCAAGGGAGACCGGGAGCGCGCAAACCTCTTGAGGACCGACGGCTCCCCGTACCGCGTGGACATGGACACGCCCACCGATGGCACGAAAATTGCCCCCTGCCCCGCGTCTCCGCGGGGCAGGGGGCAATTTTCAGTGTGGAGCCTAGGGGAGTCGAACCCCTGACATCTGCCATGCAAAGACAGCGCTCTACCAACTGAGCTAAGGCCCCGGAACGACGGAAGGGCCGTGGACAACCGTGCCCCGGCAACCGTCGTGCACAAGAGTACCGGGTCACCCCCGTGATCCTGCAAAAATATCGGGGTTCGGCCGGGACTCCCCGTCACCGACCACGCTCCGTAAGATGCAGCACAAGGTTCGCAGCAGCGAAGCCGCTTGGGGAAGCGATGGGGAGACGCAATGGACGCAGCGCAGCAGGAGACAACCGCAAGAGCCAGGGAACTGCAGCGCAGCTGGTACGGGGAGCCCCTCGGCGCTCTCTTCCGTCGTCTGATCGATGACCTGGGGCTCAACCAGGCGCGACTCGCCGGCGTCCTCGGGCTCTCGGCTCCGATGCTCTCCCAGCTGATGAGCGGCCAGCGGGCGAAGATCGGAAACCCGGCGGTGGTCCAACGTGTCCAGGCGCTGCAGGAATTGGCAGGACAGGTGGCCGACGGCAGTGTGAGTGCCGTGGAGGCGACCGCGCGGATGGACGAGATCAAGAAGTCGCAGGGCGGCTCGGTCCTCACCAGCACCAACTCGTCGACCAGCGGCTCGGGGGCGCCGACGGTCCGTCGCGTGGTGCGTGAGATCCAGTCCTTGCTGCGCTCCGTCGCAGCGGCGGGGGACATCATCGATGCGGCGGACTCGCTCGCCCCCACCCACCCGGAGCTGGCAGAGTTCCTCCGGGTGTACGGCGCCGGGCGCACTGCCGACGCGGTCTCGCACTTCGAGTCGCACCAGAGCTGAACGAGGCGGGCAGTCGCCTCCATGAGGAACGGGGAGCTGGCGCAGCACAATGGGTGAGGTCTTCGCTGGTCGGTACGAACTGATCGATCCGATCGGGCGCGGTGGTGTCGGCGCCGTCTGGCGCGCCTGGGACCACCGTCGTCGCCGCTACGTGGCGGCGAAGGTTCTCCAACAGAGCGATGCGCACACGCTGCTCCGCTTCGTGCGGGAGCAGGCGATGCGCATCGACCATCCCCATGTGCTCGCTCCGGCCAGCTGGGCCGCGGACGACGACAAGGTGCTGTTCACCATGGATTTGGTCAGCGGCGGTTCGCTGGCCCACGTCATCGGTGACTACGGCCCGCTGCCGCCGCGGTTCGTCTGCACCCTGCTCGACCAGCTGCTGTCCGGTCTTGCCGCGGTCCACGCGGAGGGTGTCGTGCACCGTGACATCAAGCCGGCCAACATCCTGATGGAGGCGACCGGAAAGGGACGGCCCCATCTTCGGGTCTCCGACTTCGGGATCTCGATGCGCAAGGGCGAGCCCCGGCTGACCGAGACCAACTATGTGGTGGGCACGCCGGGTTACTTCGCGCCGGAGCAGATGCTCGGCGCGGAGCCCGACTTCACGGCCGACCTGTTCGCGGTGGGGCTGGTCGGCCTCTATCTGTTGCAGGGCCGCAAACCCGACTCCCAGGCCCTGGTCGAGCACTACGCCGCACATGGCACACCGAGCGCTCCCCACGGCATTCCGGAGCCGCTCTGGCAGGTGCTGGCGGGCTTGCTCCAGCCCGATCCGCAGGCGCGGTTCCGTACCGCCACAGGCGCGCGCAAGGCCCTCACCGCTGCCGTTGACCTGCTTCCCGAACCGCCGCCGGGCGAGGAGCCCGTCGAGATCTTCGACCAACTCGGTCCGCTGCCCGCCGGTTTCGGCCCGGACGGGCCGCAGACGCCGCAGCAGGCAGCCGACCGGAGCACGGCCGTGCAGCCGCCTTCTCCCCCTTCGGAGACGGGCAGCTTCCATCTGGCGCCGCCACCACAGCAGCCGTCCCCGCTGCCGCACTCCGGCGGGCCGCACACGCCCCCGGCCTCTCCCGCCGGGGCCCGGCCCGCACCCGTCCCGCCCGCGGTCCCTGCTCCCACCGGTGCGGCTCCGGGCACCCCCGCCCATGTGCAGGCCGCCGATGCTGTCATCGCGCATGCCGCCTCCCCCCATCAGCCGCCGGCGACGTCGTACGGCGGGCCCTCTACCCGTACCTACACCGCTCACGGTCCGCAGGTTCCACCGGCAGGCACCGGAAAGCGACCGGGACCGCCCCCGAAGGTCGCGGTCCCGGTACTGCTCGTCGCTGTGCTGTGCTTCGCGGTGGGGATCTGGGCGCTGACCCAGGTCTGAGGCCGCGCCACGGCCCGGCCCGGTCCCCGGCCGGAAAGCTACTGCCCCGGCGGGGGCCCGTACTGCCCGTACCCGTAGCCCTGGGCGGGTCCGTGCCCCACTCCCTGAACGGGCCCCTGCGGGCCGCTCTGGCCCGGTACGGAGAAAGCGGCGGATGCCGCGTCCTCGGGCGTCCGGCGCCGTGCCAGCAGCGTCCAGACGCCGAGTCCGAGCACCAGCACGGTCCCCGCTCCGATCCCCGCGGCCGCGACAAGCATCATCGTGTCGCTCTTGGCCGCTTCCTGCGCGCTCGCACCGCTCTCCGCGGCCGCCTGGTCTTCTTCCGTGACGCGGAAGTCACCGGCCGGCCCGGCGTACGGGGGTGCCGCATCCGCGTCCCCCTCGACGTTCACGCGCAGCGTCAGCGGGACGGCGTTGCCGCCGTACGCCTCCTCGATCTCCGGGCTGAGCGTGACCGAGAGGTAGTACCAGCCGGCGAACCGCATGGCGCTGGTGGCGCTGTCGGAGTCGTAGCGGTTCTCGTACGCCACGGGAGGCAGCGGGTCCAGCGAGACCGACTTCTGCTTGCCGTCGTAGTACATGCCCGACTCGTCGTCGACGAAGCCCCTCGCCGGGTTGTGCAGGGCGAGCACCAGGGCGTTGCTGACGCTCTTCGTCGCGTCGCCGCTCGGGCTGTTGGCCAGGTCGGCGCCGGCGAAGATCTGCTGGCCCCAGTCGACCGGCACCCGGTAGAAGAGCGTCTCGCCAGGCTTGATGCTGTCCTGCCACTCGCCCTGCTTGAGGCTGGTGGAGTCGTGGAAGCTCGTGCCCCCGTGGCGCTTCTGCGGGCCGCCGGCCGGTGCCGCGGGCGAGGCTGAGGGCCAGACCTCGGGAGCCGCGGTGGGGCCGGCGGACTTCAGCGCCGGTTCGGAGACGAAGCGGAGTTCCACGTCCCACGGTTCGGATGTGGACGCGGCGTCCGAGTCCCGCTCCAGCAGCACGTAGTACGCCCCTGCCTCCTGGCAGCTGCTGCTGTCCTTCTCGATCCTGCGGCTCGCGTAGTCGGCCACCGGCCGGGCGTAGGCGGCCGACCCGAACCGTGCCTCGCCGTCGCTGCACTCGGTGCCCGAGCTGTCCTCGATGGACACCTCGAGCTGGTCCGCGTAGGTGACCTTGGTGCCCAGCCGGGGAACCGCGACCGCCGACACATAGGCGTTGGACCGGGCGTCCAGGTTGAGGCGGTAGTAGCGCTTCTCACCCGGCTTGATCGAGTCCTTGTACGTCGAACCGGCTGCCAGCTCCGGGCCGTTGATGTTGACGGGGGTGCCCTTCACCGGCTTGGCCTCGGCGTCGAAGACGTAGGGGCTCGGCCGGCCCGCCGCCCACGACTGCCCCGGCAGCGCCGCCACCGCGCACAACGCCGCCGCCCCGGCCAGCGCCACCCGGGCCCTGCCGCGCTGCCTCTTCACGCGCTTCTCCTCGTGGTCGATGAGTCCGCCGATAGCCGGACGGGTCTGTGGCCGCCGTGCTCCTCGCCGCACCAGGAACGACACCCCGGGCGGGGCCTGGACGCACAGCGCCCGGCACCACGCGACCGTGGCCGGACCATCCTGCCCCGGACTCCGCTCCGCTGTCTGCGCGCGCGGGCGAATCGTCCCCCGTTGTCCGCCACCCCGACCACCGGCGCCCCCGTCCGGCCCCGATCGACGGGGCGGGCGGCGCGTCCGTGCGGCCGGGAGCGACTCACGATTCGCTACTGCAATCAATTGATTCACGGAAGCGAAATCCGCAGGATCCCGTCACGGTCGATGACGGCCAGTGACTCCCCCGGACAGCGGCACCGGCAGGCCGGGCAGCACAGAGCCCCGGCCGCTACGGCGACCGGGGCTCATGTCCAAGAAACGCTGCGTCTCACACACCCGAACCTGCGGGCACGGAGTCGGTCGCCTCCGTCCACAGATCCTGCTCGGCGCGATCCGCCTGGATCTGGCGGTACACGAGGAGCCCGCCGATGGCGGCCAGTGCGACCAGGAGAAGCTTCTTCACCGCGCGACCTCGTCTTTCCTTGACGTATGAGGACTTCTGGCGCCCGACTATACACACCGACCGATACCGATCGGTGACCTACGCCCGGCGGCACCCGCAGCACACCAACTCGCGCCGTACACAAAGCGATAGGCCCGGCGGAGAATCTCCGGCCGGGCCTGTCGTCACTGTGGGGCTAACAGGATTTGAACCTGTGGCCTCATCCTTATCAGGTCAGTCCTAGACCCCTGCTACGCCAGGTGATCAGAGTGTTCCGGCTGGTTGAGTGGTTCCCGACGTACGACCGTAACCACCCTCATACGCCTCTGTTGGTGTCAGTCATTGATGTCGGATCGCTAGAGCTGGTCGCGCCACCATGGGGTGTCCGGGGAGTAGGCGCAAACGGTCTTGGCTCTGTGAAGGACGGTCTCATCAAGAGCCCACACGAGCTTGCGCAGCTCCCGGGCGGACTTCTTCGGCAGCGCGTGCAGCACCTCTTCAAGGTGATCGCGGTAGAACGCTGGATCACATCCGCAATCCGGGATGCCGCATCGTGTCGACGTATATGGGTCGGCGAGGTACTTCAGCGGGCCATGCGCCAAAGCTGACCAGCGGCGAAAGGCACGGGCTGTGGAGCCTGGCCAGAACCGCGTGCACTCAAGCCTGCGGATGTCGACCTGACACGCTCCCGACAGATGGTCGATGACCGGATAGCCGGGGTCCCGACTGCTGGTCCGTACGGGAAGGTCGTCCCGTAGCGGTGACGGGCGCCTACGCGGCATTGCACTTTCGGTTGGTGTTCATGACGGCAACCTACCCTCATGGGCCCGGACGATCTAGAGCCCGCACCCTGCATGAGGTCGGTGTAGCGGCTTTGGGCGGGAGCTGGCATGGGGGGAGAGATCATGGCCCCTTACGCTGACCCGCGAATCGGGCTGGCTCCTCGCCTGCCCGCAATTGCCCGATCGGGGCCATGATCTTGGCAGCTCGCCCCATGGTGGCTGCCTAAAGCCGTGGAGCCGACCCCCAGCCACAGCGGGCCTCCTCCACCATCAACCCTTCGCCGTTTCGGCGTGCGGCCGGCGGTCGGGTGGCCGTGGGGCGAAGACAGGAGCGGAGGCCCGGCCGACGGGCCGCGCGCTGCCGCGCTGTGCGCGGCAGAAGCGCCTTGATCGAGGTAGAGAAACCTGTAACAGGCCAGCTGCGCCCTCAGGCGTCGAAGGCGTACTCCAGCACGTACGAGGCCGAGTCCAAGACCATCTCGTTGACCTCGACCGGGTGGCCGCCGTCGGCGAACGCAGTACGGCAGATCAAGAACACCGGCGCGCCCATGGCTAGTGACAGCTGGCTGGCCTCTTCCTGAGACGGCATCCGCGATCGGATCTCCTCCCGGAAGTGGACCGGCTTGTGCCCAAGCTCGCCAAGGCGCGCATAGATGCCGCCCGGCCCCGTATCGCGCTGGGTGATCGCTGATCCGGCCACTAGCTCGGCTGGGAGATACGACGTGGCGATCAAGACCGGCTTGCCCTCCAGCACGAAGCGTCGGCTGCGGACACAGACGCGTGCGCCCTCCTCAAGGTCGAGCACTCGTGCCACACGCTCGGGAGCTTCCTCGTCGGAGACCTCGACCTGGTCGACGACGAGATCCCGATCACCCAAGTCTGCCGACCAGATCGAGCGGTCTTCGCCCCAGTTCTCGCGGGCCAGCCGCTGAATCCGCGCAAGGGCTCCACGCTCGTGCTCGCCCACTGGACCTACGCCGGGCAGGCCACACCCCCGGCGAATCCTGGCTCGCCCAATCCATCGCCAACGCCATCAAGCAAGACCGACAACTCGCGCGAGAGCTGCGCACCGAACTGGAGGGGCACGGCTGGGATGACTGAGGAACTGCTGACTGTCCCGGATGTGATGGCACGCCTCAAGGTCGGCCGCACGGCGGTCTGCGACTTGATCCGCACGCGCCGCCTTCCCTCGCTCACCATCGGCCGCAGCCGCCGCATCCCTGCGGACGCCCTGCGTGCGTTCCTCGCGTCTCGTCTGGAGGAGGCTGCCTGATGGCCGAGCGACGCCCCAATGGTGGGTGAACGATCACCAAGCGCAAGGACGGCCGCTATCAGGGTGCTGCCTACGTGACCAACACGGAGGGGCATCGAGTGCGGAAGTTCGTCTACGGCTCGACGTACGACGAAGCGGCCGAGAAGCTGGGCAAGCTCCAGGACCAGGAGCGCAACGGCGTCCCGGTCCCCTCCCGTAGCTGGACGGTCGGGGAATGGCTGGCCTACTGGCTCGAGCACATCGTGAAGCCCACCCGCGAGTACAACACCTACGCGAAGTACGAGTCCAAGGTTCGGCTGTACCTGGTGCCGCACCTCGGGAAGAAGTCCATTGTCCGGCTCACGCCTGCTCAGGTCCGTACGATCATGACGACGCTGGAGCATCGCGAGCGGGTGCCGGCCGCCACGCGCTTCGAGGTTCTGCGGGTGCTGCGCAACGCGCTCAACCGGGCCCGGCTGGAAGAACTGCTGACGCGCAACGTCGCCGAGCTGGTGGACATGCCGAAGGTGACCAAGGGGGAGGGCAAGCCGTGGTCGGCACGCGAGGCGATCGAGTTCCTGCGTGCCGTGCGGGCTCACCGGCTCTACGCGGCCTGCGTCCTCGTCCTGGTGCTCGGCCTGCGGCGGAGTGAAGTCCTCGGCCTGCGCTGGCAGGACATCGACTTCGAACGCCAGCAGTTCACCCCGGTCAAGCAGGTCCAGCGCGATGACAGCGGCCTGGTACTGAAAGACCTCAAGACCGAGTCGTCTCAGGCCGTGCTGCCGCTGCCGAAGTTCTGTGCGGATGCTCTGGAGGAACGGCGGCACCTGCAAGCGCTGGAGCGGAAGATCGCCGGTGATGCCTGGCAGCAGGCTCCGAACGAGGACCTGATCTTCTCGGAGCGCCACGGCGGGATGATCGAGCCGCGTGGCTTCTCTCGCACCTTCGACGCGCTGATCAAGCGGGCCGGTCTGCGCCGGATTACAGTCCGCCTGGCCCGGCACACCTGCGGGACGCTGCTCGCCTTCCTCAAGGTGCACCCCAAGGTGGCTCAGGCGATCCTGCGGCACAGCCAGATCAGCATGACCATGGATGTCTACACACACGTTGTGGACGACGATCGCCGGGAAGCTGCGGCCATGCTTGCCGACCTTCTGGAAGATCCGCTCCTCGGCTGATGTCAGCCGGAGATGTCAAAGGCCCCCAACCGGAATCGGCTGGGGGCCTTTGCACTGGTGGGGCTAACAGGATTTGAACCTGTGGCCTCATCCTTATCAGGGATGCGCTCTAACCAACTGAGCTATAGCCCCTCCGCGCTGCGCGCTGACCTCTGAAGATTAGCGCACACGCGGTGCAGCGCCAAAATCGGAATCCGAAGACCCCTCCGCGGCGCTACTCGTCCTCGGCGAGCGTGAGCTCGACACCGCCCACAAAACCGGCGGAGAGGTTGTAGATGAAGGCTCCGAGCGTCGCCAGCGCTGTGGCGAGCACCACATCGATCACCGCGATCACCGAGGTGAAGATGAGCACCCGCGGCAGCGACAGGAACGACTGGAGGTCGAAGCCGTTGCTCTCGTTCGAGCCGGTCGCCTCGCTGATCGTGCCGCCGACGGTCGAGAAGACGCCCATCGCGTCCATGACCATCCACAGCACCGCGGCCGCGACCACGGTGCACACGCCGAGGGCGATGGAGAGCAGGAAGCTGACCTTCATCACCGACCACGGGTCGGCCTTCGCCACCCGCAGCCGCGCCTTGCGCGTGCGCGGCGTCGTACGGGCCCCTGTGCGCGGCCTGCGCACCGCGGCGCCCGAACCTGCGCCAGAGCCCTGAGCCGGCCGCTGCTGACCGCCCTGGGTCCCGCCGGGCGACGGATACGCCTGCGGCGGGTGGTACGGCTGGCCGGCCTGCTGCGGGGCAGGCTGCTCGCCGCCAAACATCTGGTACGGGGGCTGCTGCCCCCGGGTGTCCGTCACTGTGGCCCCCTGGGAGTCCGCGGCAGGGCCACGGGCACCGTTCGCTCCGGATGCTGCCGGTCCGGCGCCCGTGGCTCCACTCACGCTTTACTCCTCGTGCTCCCCGGCCGAGGACTGTGTGCCCTCGGCTGCCGCCTCGGCCGTCGCCTCGACGGCGGCCTCCTCGGTCCCTTCGGCCTCGACGGCCGCCTCGACCTCTTCGGCCTCACGACCGGCCTCGGCGTTGCGAGCGATGCCGACGACGGCATCGCGCTTGCCCAGGTTGATCAGTTGGACGCCCATGGTGTCACGGCCCGTCTCCCTGACTTCATTGACTCGCGTACGAATTACCCCGCCGCCGAGCGTGATGGCCAGGATCTCGTCGGACTCCTCGACCACCAACGCGCCCACGAGAGACCCACGGTCCTCCACGATCTTGGCGGCCTTGATACCGAGGCCGCCGCGACCCTGGACGCGGTACTCGTCGACAGCGGTCCGCTTCGCGTACCCGCCATCGGTGGCTGTGAACACGAACGTACCGGGCCGGACGACATTCATCGAGAGCAGTTCGTCGCCCTCTCGGAAACTCATGCCCTTGACGCCGGAGGTCGCGCGGCCCATCGGGCGCAGCGCCTCGTCGGTCGCGGTGAACCGGATCGACTGCGCCTTCTTACTGATGAGCAGCAGATCGTCCTCCGCCGACACCAGCTCCGCGCCGATCAGTTCGTCGTCGTCGCCGCTCTCCGTCTCCCGGAGGTTGATCGCGATGACACCGCCGGAACGGGGCGAGTCGTAGTCCTTCAGGGACGTCTTCTTCACCAGACCGGCCTTGGTGGCGAGCACCAGGTACGGCGCGGCGTCGTAGTCGCGGATCGCGAGGATCTCGGCGATCTGCTCGTCCGGCTGGAAGGCCAGCAGGTTGGCGACGTGCTGGCCGCGCGCGTCACGGCCGGCGTCCGGCAGTTCGTACGCCTTGGCCCGGTACACCCGGCCCTTGTTGGTGAAGAACAGCAGCCAGTGGTGGGTGGTGGAGACGAAGAAGTGGTCGACGATGTCGTCTTCCTTGAGCTTCGTCCCGCGCACGCCCTTGCCGCCGCGCTTCTGGGAGCGGTAGTCGTCGGTCTTGGTGCGCTTCACATAGCCGCCACGCGTGATCGTGACGACGATGTCCTCCTCGGCGATCAGGTCCTCGATGGACATGTCACCGTCGAAGGGCACCAGCTTGGAGCGCCGGTCGTCGCCGAACTTCTCGACGAGCGCGGCGAGTTCGTCGCTGACGATGCCGCGCTGCTTCTCCGGCGAGGCGAGGATCGCGTTGTACTCGTTGATCTTCGCCTGCAGTTCGTCATGCTCCTGCACGATCTTCTGGCGCTCCAGGGCGGCCAGTCGGCGCAGCTGCATCTCGAGGATGGCGTTGGCCTGGATCTCGTCGATCTCGAGCAGGCCCATCAGGCCCTCTCGTGCGACGTCGACCGTGTCGCTGCGCCGGATCAGCGCGATGACCTCGTCGATCGCGTCCAGTGCCTTGAGCAGACCGCGCAGGATATGCGCGCGCTCCTCCGCCTTACGCAGCCGGAACTTGGTACGCCGGACGATGACCTCGATCTGGTGCGTCACCCAGTGGCGGATGAACGCGTCCAGCGACAGGGTGCGCGGCACGCCGTCGACGAGCGCCAGCATGTTGGCGCCGAAGTTCGTCTGCAGGTCGGTGTGCTTGTACAGGTTGTTCAGCACGACCTTGGCGACGGCGTCGCGCTTCAGCACGATCACCAGGCGCTGGCCGGTGCGCGAGGACGTCTCGTCACGGACGTCGGCGATGCCGCCGATCTTGCCGTCCTTCACCAGGTCGGCGATCTTCTGCGCGAGGTTGTCCGGGTTGACCTGGTAGGGCAGCTCGGTGACCACCAGGCACTGGCGGTTCTGGATCTCCTCGACCTCGACGACCGCGCGCATGGTGATCGAGCCACGGCCCGTGCGGTACGCCTCCTCGATGCCCTTGCGGCCCACGACGAGCGCGCCGGACGGGAAGTCCGGGCCCTTGATCCGCTCGATGAGCGCGTCGAGCAGTTCCTCGTGCGAGGCGTCCGGGTGCTCCAGCGCCCACTGCGCGCCCGACGCGACCTCGCGCAGGTTGTGCGGCGGGATGTTGGTGGCCATACCGACGGCGATACCGGCGCTGCCGTTGACCAGCAGGTTCGGGAAGCGCGCCGGCAGGACCGTCGGCTCCTGGTTCCGGCCGTCGTAGTTGTCCTGGAAGTCGACGGTCTCCTCGTCGATGTCCCGGAGCATCTCCATGGACTGCGGCATGAGCTTGCACTCGGTGTACCGCATGGCGGCAGCCGGGTCGTTGCCGGGAGAGCCGAAGTTTCCGTTGGAGTCCACCAGCGGCATCCGCATCGACCACGGCTGGGCCAGGCGGACCAGGGCGTCGTAGATCGAGGAGTCGCCGTGCGGGTGGTAGGTGCCCATGACGTCGCCGACGACGCGGGCGCACTTGTAGAAGCCCTTCTCGGGCCGGTAGCCACCGTCGTACATCGCGTACAGCACACGGCGGTGGACGGGCTTGAGTCCGTCCCGCACGTCCGGCAGCGCACGCGAGACGATGACGGACATCGCGTAGTCGAGATACGAGCGCTGCATCTCGGTCTCGAGCCCCACGGGCTCCACGCGCATGCCCACGCCCGGAACGATGGGCTCCTCTTCGGGCGTCACTGTCGTGTTCTCGTCGGCCATTGCTGGTCTTCAGTCCTTTCGTACGGTCAGCTGAGACCGACTCAGATGTCGAGGAAGCGAACGTCCTTGGCGTTGCGCTGGATGAACGAGCGCCGCGCCTCCACGTCCTCACCCATGAGCACCGAGAACAGGTCGTCGGCCTGGGCCGCGTCGTCCAGCGTGACCTGGCCGAGCACTCGGTGGTCCTGGTCCATGGTGGTGATGCGCAGTTCCTCGGCGTTCATCTCGCCGAGACCCTTGAAGCGCTGGATGGAGTCTTCCTTGATCCGCTTGCCGCTCCGCTTGCCCAGTTCGACCAGGGCGTCGCGCTCGCGGTCGGAGTAGGCGTACTCGAAGTCGTCCCGGCCCCACTTGATCTTGTACAGCGGCGGGCGTGAGAGGAAGACGTGACCCGCCTCGACGAGCGGCCGCATGAAGCGGAACAGGAACGTCAGCAGCAGGGTGTTGATGTGCTGGCCGTCGACGTCGGCGTCCGCCATCAGAATGATCTTGTGATAGCGGAGCTTCTCGATGTCGAAGTCCTCGTGGACACCGGTGCCGAAGGCCGAGATCAGCGCCTGCACCTCGGTGTTCTGGAGGATCTTGTCGATCCGCGCCTTCTCGACGTTCAGGATCTTGCCGCGGATGGGCAGGATGGCCTGGTACATCGGGTTACGGCCGGACTTGGCCGAGCCGCCGGCCGAGTCACCCTCGACGATGAAGATCTCGCACTTCGTCGGGTCGTTGGACTGGCAGTCGCTGAGCTTGCCCGGCAGCGACGCCGACTCCAGCAGACCCTTGCGGCGCGTCAGGTCCCGCGCCTTACGGGCCGCGACGCGGGCCGTCTGCGCCTGGATGCCCTTGCGGATGATGTCCGCGGCCTCGTTCGGATTGCGGTCGAACCAGTCGGTCAGGGTCTCGTGGACGACCTTCTGCACGAAGGTCTTGGCCTCCGTGTTGCCCAGCTTCGTCTTCGTCTGGCCCTCGAACTGCGGCTCGCCCAGCTTCACCGAGATGATCGCGGTGAGACCCTCGCGGATGTCCTCACCGGAGAGGTTGTCGTCCTTCTCGCGCAGCAGCTTCTTCTCGCGCGCGTAACGGTTCACCAGGCCCGTGAGCGCGGAGCGGAAGCCCTCTTCGTGGGTGCCGCCCTCGTGCGTGTGGATCGTGTTCGCGAAGGAGTAGACCCCCTCCGTGTACTGCGAGTTCCACTGCATCGCGATCTCGACGGAGAGCATCCGCTCCTTGTCCTCGGCCTCGATGTCGATGACCGTGGGGTGGATGAGCTCCCCCTTGCGGGAGTTCAGGTACTTCACGAAGTCGACGATGCCGCCCTCGTAGTGGTACTTGACCGTACGGGCCGGCTGCTCGAGGTCCTCCGGCTCCTGGCCCGTCTCCGCGCCCGCGGTGGCCTTGGCCGACTCACGCTCGTCGGTCAGCGTCAGGGTCAGGCCCTTGTTGAGGAAGGCCATCTCCTGGAAACGGCGCGAGAGCGTCTCGAAGGAGTACTCCGTCGTCTCGAAGATGTCGCCGTCCGCCCAGAACGTGACGGTCGTACCGCTCTCGTCGGTCTCCTCGTTCCGCGCCAGAGGCGCGGTGGGCACGCCGAGCTTGTAGTCCTGCGTCCACCGGTATCCGTCTCGCTTGACCTCGACCGCGACCCTGGACGACAGCGCGTTGACGACGGAGACGCCGACGCCGTGCAGACCGCCGGAGACCGCGTAGCCGCCGCCGCCGAACTTGCCGCCCGCGTGCAGCACGGTCAGCACGACCTCGACGGCGGGCTTGTTCTCCGAGGGGACGATGTCCACCGGGATACCGCGGCCGTTGTCGACGACGCGCACGCCGCCGTCGGCGAGGATCGTGACGTCGATGGTGTCCGCGTGGCCGGCCATGGCCTCGTCCACCGAGTTGTCGACGACTTCCTGCACAAGGTGGTGGAGTCCCCGCTCACCGGTCGAGCCGATGTACATGCCGGGGCGCTTGCGGACCGCGTCCAGACCCTCGAGGACGGTGATCGCGCTGGCGTCGTACGAGGCTGTGACCTCGCCGTTCCCACCGGCAGGGGTGGACGGAGTGTTCTCGTTGGGGTTGCCGGAATCGGCCACGAAGCGCCCTTTCTGGCACAGCACGAGCCGTCCACCGGCATGCGGGGAGCGGCTGCGTCGTTCGGCATCTAATCGACGTGTCCCGCGACAGAAGCGGGACTGTCCACCAGTCTACCGGTAACGCTGACACTAATGGCGGTTTGCCGGTAGCTGAGTCCGCCTGTGGCGCCCTGAACCATCGCCGTCCGACTCCCCATATCCGGGAAGGGGCTCCAAGAGGCTCACACCGGCTTTGAGCGCTTCGGGCTGTCAACCTCCCGCTACCGTGAGGGACACCTCATCCGTGCCACCGGGTTCCTTGTGCCGCAAGGGCATCGCCGGAGACTGCCGGACATCAGCCGTAGGTGTCCCCGGGGCCCGTGCTGCCCGGCGCCCGCAAGGGTCCGAACCGGCGCGCGGGCCCTCCGGGACCGAGCACCTTGATCGCGCGGACGGTCCCGTGCCCGAGGTCCTCGTTGAGCCGGGCCACCAGGCGCGGAGCCAGCAGTCGCAGCTGGGTGGCCCACGCCGTCGAGTCGCACTGCACGGTCAGCAGGCGCTCGTCCGGAGCCTCGTCGTACCGCAGCGGGACACAGTGGTTGGCCAGGTCGTCGCCCACGATCTGCGGCCAGCGGCCCATCACCCCGCCCACCGCGGCCGGCGTCTCCCAGCCCCGCTCGGTGATCAGCCGGTTGATCGCCGCGCCCAGCGGCAGTGGATCGCGCCCGTCGGCGCGGGCTCCGGAACGCAGCCCGCCGCCCCGCCTGGCCTGCTTCTTCTGCTGCGCCGCCGCGCCACGGGCCTTGGCCTGCTCCTTCGCGGCGCGCAACGCCACGCGTGCCAGGTCCACACCGGAGGACTCTCCGGCGCCCGACGGCCCCGCCTCTGCCGGCCTTTCGCCGCCCTCGCCGGTCATACGCGCTGCACCGTCCCGCCGGAGACCTCGTAGCGGGCGCCCGCCAGCACTGCCGGGACGTCGTCGTCCACGGCCGCGGTCACCAGCACCTGCTCGCCGGGGGCAACCAGCTCGGCCAGCCGCTCCCGGCGCCGGGCGTCGAGCTCCGCGAAGACGTCGTCGAGAACCAGCACGGGTTCGTTGCCCTCGGCCCGCAGCAGGTCGTAAGACGCCAGCCGCAGCGCCAGCGCGTACGACCAGGACTCACCGTGGCTCGCGTATCCCTTGGCGGGCAGCTGCCCCAGTTTCAGGACCAGTTCGTCACGGTGGGGACCGACCAGGGTCACGCCCCGCTCGATCTCCTGCTTACGCACCTCGGCCAGCGCCGCCGTCAGTTGCTCGAACAGTGCTTCGCGGCCGTTCGCCTCGTCCATGGGGCCCGCCGAGGACCGGTACTCGAGCGCGACGGGACCGCCTCCTGGTGCGAGCGCCTCGTACGCCTTGTCCGCGAGCGGCTGCAGGGCGGCGATCAGGTCGAGCCGCTGGGCGGTCACCTCGGCGCCCGCGCGAGCCAGGTGCTGGTCCCAGACGTCGAGGGTGGACAGGTCCATGCCACGACCGCCGTGCCGCCGCGCCATGGCCGCCGACTTCAGCAGGGTGTTGCGCTGCTTCAGCACACGCTCGTAGTCGGAGCGCACAGCCGCCATGCGCGGCGAGCGTGCCGTGACCAGCTCGTCGAGGAAACGCCTGCGCTCACCGGGATCGCCCTTGACCAGCGACAGATCCTCCGGGGCGAAGAGCACCGTCCGTACTATCCCCAGCACGTCACGAGGCCTGACCTGCGACGACCTGTTGATCCGGGCACGGTTCGCCCGGCCGGGATTGAGTTCGAGCTCGACGAGCTGCGAGCGCTCCCCCTGGGTCACGGCGGCACGGATCACGGCCCGGTCGGCCCCCATCCGTACCAGCGGCGCGTCCGAGGAGACACGGTGGCTGGCGAGCGTGGCGAGATAGCCGACGGCCTCGACGAGATTCGTCTTGCCCTGCCCGTTCGCCCCCACGAAAGCGGTGACGCCCGGATCGAGAGGGACCTCGACCCGGGCGTACGAGCGGAAGTCGGCCAGCGACAGATGCGTGACGTGCATGGTGTGCGCCGACCTTCCCCCGGCATGGCTGCGCACCACTGGTGCACAGCCTGTGGACTACTTCTTGCTCTCCACCGCGTGGCCGCCGAACTGGTTGCGCAGCGCGGCGATCATCTTCATCTGCGGGGAGTCGTCCTGACGGGACGCGAAACGGGCGAACAACGAGGCGGTGATCGCAGGCAGCGGGACGGCGTTGTCGATGGCGGCTTCCACCGTCCACCGGCCCTCGCCGGAGTCCTGTGCATAACCGCGCAGCTGCTCGAGGTGCTCGTCCTCGTCCAGCGCATTGACCGCGAGGTCGAGCAGCCAGGAACGGATGACCGTGCCCTCCTGCCAGGAACGGAAGACCTCGCGCACATCGGTGACCGAGTCGACCTTCTCCAGGAGCTCCCAGCCCTCGGCGTAGGCCTGCATCATCGCGTACTCGATGCCGTTGTGGACCATCTTCGCGAAGTGGCCCGCGCCGACCCGGCCCGCGTGGACCGAGCCGAACTCGCCCTCGGGCTTGAGGGCGTCGAAGATCGGCTGCACCTTCGCGACGTTCTCGGCGTCACCGCCGTACATCAGCGCATAGCCGTTCTCCAGGCCCCACACTCCGCCGGAGACACCGCAGTCGACGAAGCCGATGCCCTTCAGACCCAGCTCGACGGCGTGCTTCTCGTCGTCGGTCCAGCGGGAGTTGCCGCCGTCGACGACCACGTCGCCCGGGGAGAGCAGCTCGGCCAGCTCGTCGATCGTGGACTGCGTGGCGGCGCCGGCCGGGACCATGACCCAGACGACCCGCGGGCCCTTGAGCTTGCCCACAAGCTCCTCGAGGCTGTGGACATCAGCGACGTCAGGGTTGCGGTCGTACCCGATGACGGTGTGGCCGGCGCGGCGAATGCGCTCACGCATGTTGCCGCCCATCTTGCCGAGACCGACGAGACCGAGCTCCATCAGATGATTCCTCAATCGTTGTGTGCAGTACCTACCCGTGTCCGAGCCTACGCCCGGCCACGGGTGCACACCTGTGGGGTCAAGCGCTCAGAAGCCGCTGATCAGCCGCTCAGCCGCACGGGCATGATCAGGTACTTGTAGGCCTCGTCCGCCTCGGCGTCCACGGCCGGCCGACCGCTCAGCAGCGCCGGCTTGGTGGAGGTGGTGAACGAGAGCTGGGCGACGGGCGAGTCGATCGCGCTCAGGCCGTCCAGCAGGAAGGTCGGGTTGAAGGCGATCGAGATGTCGTCGCCCTCGAGCTGCGCGTCGACCCGCTCCACAGCCTGTGCGTCGTCGCTGGAGCCTGCCTCCAGGATCAGCACACCCTGCTCGAAGCTGAGTCGCACCGGGGTGTTGCGCTCGGCGACAAGGGCCACGCGCTTGACGGCCTCGACGAACGGCGCGGTCTCGATGACGGCCACCGAGTTGAACTCGGTCGGGAAGAGCGTCCGGTACTTCGGCAGGTCGCCCTCGAGCAGTCGCGTCGTGGTCCGGCGCCCCGCTCCTTCGAAACCGATCAGACCCTCACCGGCACCGGAGCCCGACAGCGCCAGGGTGACGGTGTCACCGCTGGTGAGCGCCTTGGCGGTGTCCAGCAGCGTCTTGGCGGGCACCAGGGCGACGGCGGAGGCGTCCGGGTTCTCGGGCTTCCACAGGAACTCGCGAACGGCGAAGCGGTAGCGGTCGGTGGACGCCAGCGTGACGGTGTCGCCCTCGATCTCGATGCGCACACCGGTCAGGACGGGAAGCGTGTCGTCGCGGCCGGCGGCGATGGCGACCTGGGCGGCGGCCGAGGCGAAGACCTCGCCGGGCACGGTGCCGGTCGCGGTCGGCATCTGCGGCAGTGCCGGGTACTCCTCCACAGGCAGGGTGTGGAGTGTGAATCGGGAGGAGCCGCAGACCACGGTCGCTCGTACACCGTCTGTGGAAATCTCCACCGGACGGTTGGGGAGGGCGCGGCAGATGTCGGCGAGGAGGCGGCCGGAGACCAGCACGGTGCCGTCCTCGTCCACCTCGGCCTCCACCGACACACGGGCCGAGACCTCGTAGTCGAAGCTGGAGAAGCTGACGGCGCCGTCCTCCGCCTTCAGGAGAAGGCCCGCAAGAACGGGCGCCGGCGGCCGGGCCGGGAGGCTACGGGCCACCCACGCCACCGCCTCCGCGAGTACATCGCGTTCCACCCGGATCTTCACCGGAACCGCCTCCTGCTGTTGCTGGCTCGCCCTGCTGGCCTTCTCGTCGGCTTGATGCCGGGGACCAGTCTGACGCACGACGCCGACAGTCGGTGCGGGTCGGGGTCAAGTCGTGGCAAGAGCAGCCCGGCGGTCCGGGCTCGAGTTGTGCACAGGGCCTTCTTCGAAGCGAATTCCCCGGTAACTCTAGGTGGGAGTAGTAGTAGGGGCTGTGGAAACGGTGGATAACGTCGTTTGCCCAGGTCAAGCACGCTTTTTTGTCCACCGCGCCTGTGGGTGGCGACCGTGGACAACCCGGTGCTTCTGTGGACACGCGAAAGTTCTGCACACCCGATGCACAGGCCCAGGGGACTTCTCCCCAGTCCCGTCCCCAGCTTTACCCCGGTTCCCCACAGCCCAACCGACCTCGTTGGTGTGACGGCTTTCACTCGACGCGGTGAGCGGGTGTGTTTCGTTGCCGAACAGTGGACAGGGGTGTGGAGAAGCTGTGGGCAACGGGCCGCTGCCTGTGGGGCGGCAGTGGACAACGACGATCACAGCCTGTGGAAGCTTTCCGTGTCCACAGTCTGTGGAACCGGGTTTGCCACAAATCCCCAAGGGGCTGACCTGGGGCGACGGCCCGGTGGTCGGTGTACCTGTGGACCGGTCGTGGACAACTTCCCGGTCCCCAGGCTGTGGACGGAAGAATCCCCGCACAACTGTGGAGAACGGCTCGATGCCGGCTCGAAATCGAACAGAGTGGCGCGGGCGAAACGGCTGAGGGCGCTCCGGGAACCGTCCCGGAGCGCCCTCAGGAGCCGTCGTGGCCGGCCTGTCAGCCGTTCTTGATGCGGTTGGTGAGCTCGGTGACCTGGTTGTAGATGGACCGCCGCTCCGCCATGAGGGCACGGATCTTCCGGTCCGCGTGCATCACCGTCGTATGGTCCCGGCCGCCGAACTGTGCGCCGATCTTCGGCAGCGACAGATCCGTGAGCTCCCTGCACAGGTACATGGCGATCTGCCTCGCCGTCACGAGCACCCGGCTGCGAGAGGAGCCGCAGAGGTCCTCGACCGTGAGCCCGAAGTAGTCCGCGGTGGCAGCCATGATGGCGCTCGCGGTGATCTCGGGAGCCGCGTCCTCGCCGCCGGGAATCAGATCCTTCAGCACGATCTCGGTGAGCCCCAGGTCCACCGGCTGCCGGTTGAGGGACGCGAACGCCGTGACCCGGATCAGCGCGCCCTCGAGCTCACGGATGTTGCGTGAGATGCGGGAGGCGATGAACTCCAGTACCTCCGGCGGGGCGTTGAGCTGCTCCTGGACGGCTTTCTTCCGGAGGATCGCGATGCGCGTCTCGAGCTCCGGCGGCTGCACGTCCGTGGTCAGACCCCACTCGAACCGGTTGCGCAGCCGGTCCTCCAGCGTCATCAGCTGCTTGGGCGGCCGGTCGGAGGACAGCACGATCTGCTTGTTGGCGTTGTGGAGCGTGTTGAAGGTGTGGAAGAACTCCTCCTGCGTCGACTCCTTGCTCGCGAGGAACTGGATGTCGTCGACGAGAAGGATGTCCACGTCCCGGTAGCGCTTGCGGAAAGTGTCGCCCTTGCCGTCCCGGATCGAGTTGATGAACTCGTTGGTGAACTCCTCCGAACTCACGTACCGGACGCGGGTCCCCGGGTAGAGGCTGCGCGCGTAGTGCCCGATCGCGTGCAGGAGGTGCGTCTTGCCCAGTCCCGACTCCCCGTAGATGAAGAGGGGGTTGTACGCCTTGGCCGGAGCCTCGGCGACAGCGACGGCCGCGGCGTGTGCGAACCGGTTGGAGGCGCCGATGACGAACGTGTCGAACAGGTACTTGGGGTTGAGGCGGGCGTGCGGCTCCCCGGGGCCCGGCGCCGGTGCCGGCTGTGCGCCCAGCGGCCCGGGAGCCCCCGAGGGGCCGCGGTGCGGAGCCTGCGGCTCCTGCATCGAGTGCCGTTCCGGACGTGAGTCGTACTGCCGGCGCTCGGGCGGCTGCGGAGACCGGTAGTCGTGCTGAGGCTGCCGCTGCGGCGGGGAGGCGTAGGGGTCGCGGTCCTGGAAGCCGCCGAGCCGCGGCTGCTGCCACGACAGGTCCTCCTGGGTACGCGGCCAGGAGCCCGGCTCAGGGCGCTGCTGGTACTCGGGGTAGGCGGGCCTGGCCGTCGGCAGCCCGTCGTCGGAGGAGCGGTGACCGTACGTGTCGTACGGATCTCCGGGCCGGGGCTCGTCGTGCTGCGGTCCCTGGTACCGGGGCTGCTGCTGAGGAGGCCCCTGGGGGCCCGGGGCCTCGCCGACGGAATCGTCGACGGTGATCGCGATCCGGATGGGACGGCCGCACTCGCGGCTCAGCGTCTCGCTGATGAGGGGAGCGAGCCGGCCTTCGAGGACGCGCTTGCCCCATTCATTGGGGACGGCGAGCAGTGCGGTGTCGGCGACCAGGGCGAGCGGCTGGCAGCGCTCGATCCACTGTTTGTCCTTCGGCTCGACGCCTTGCTGGCCCTCATCGAGGAGCTGCTCCAGCACTCGTGGCCACACTGCGGCAAGATCGGCAGGTACGTCAGCCACAAGGCACGCTCTCTCGCAGGTCCCACGAATGTGTGGTTCTCGGGACGGGATGGGAAGACAGGCAGGAAAAGAATCCAAGTTCAGCCACGGTAGTCAGGGCGACCCGCGTGGTTCAAGTTGTTGTCCACAGCCTGTGCACAGTGGACCACGCCATAGGGACGGTTTGACCGGATGGCGCAGCCGCGCGTACCGTGACCAGGTCGAGTTGTCGATGGCTGCTGCCGCCTGCCTCCGATGGGCAAAGATCACGATCTGTGATTGTGAAGCGGTGCACACGGGCGTAAACGCGAGCTTCTCGTGGGCGCACGGTGACAGCCAGGCGATGTCCCGCCGTCTACGAATCATTTCTGGAGCCCCCGAGTGAGCAAGCGCACCTTCCAGCCGAACAACCGTCGTCGCGCGAAGACCCACGGTTTCCGCCTGCGCATGCGTACCCGTGCCGGCCGCGCCATCCTGGCGAACCGCCGTGGCAAGGGTCGCGCCAACCTGTCCGCCTGATCGCGTACAGGTCATGACGTGCTGCCTACCGAGAATCGGCTGAGGCGGCGCGAGGACTTCGCGACTGCGGTACGGCGGGGACGCAGGGCAGGCCGCCCACTTCTCGTCGTCCACCTTCGCAGCGGCACAACGGACCCGCACGCGCCTGGGGAGAGCGCCTCCCCGACGTGTGCGGGTTTCGTCGTGAGCAAGGCTGTGGGCGGTGCTGTGGTCCGCAACAAGGTCAAGCGGAGACTGCGCCATCTCATACGCGATCGGCTCTCCGAGCTGCCCCCCGGTAGCCTGGTGGTCGTACGGGCGCTGCCCGGCGCGGGTGACGCCGAACATGCACAGCTGGCCCGAGACCTGGACGCCGCTCTTCAGCGGCTGCTGGGAGGGGGCGCGCGATGAAGTACCCGCTGCTGGCTCTGATCAAGATCTATCAGTGGACGATCAGCCCGCTGCTGGGGCCCGTCTGCAGGTACTACCCGTCGTGTTCCCACTACGGATACACGGCCATCGACCGGCACGGCGCGGTCAAGGGCACAGTGCTGACCGCCTGGCGCATCCTGCGGTGCAACCCGTGGTCGCCGGGCGGGGTGGACCACGTGCCTCAGCGCAAGCGCCCGCGGTGGCACGAAATGCTGCGTGATGCGTTGCGCGGCGACAGCAAGGGCGGGGACGCCGCCGCTGATCTGCCTGCCCCGGGATCGGCCTCCGCATCCCAGGGCCCGGCCGCAGAGACCTCGCCCAATGCTCAAGGAGCCTGATTAGTGGACACGATTGCCAGTCTGTTCAGTTTTATCACCACGCCTGTCTCGTGGATCATCGTCCAGTTCCACAGTCTCTACGGGGCGATCTTCGGCCCTGACACGGGATGGGCCTGGGGACTGTCCATCGTGTCGCTGGTGATCCTGATCCGGATCTGTCTGATCCCGCTCTTCGTGAAGCAGATCAAGTCGACCCGGAACATGCAGGCGCTCCAGCCGAAGATGAAGGCGATCCAGGAGCGCTACAAGAACGACCGACAGCGTCAGTCCGAAGAGATGATGAAGCTGTACAAGGAGACGGGCACCAACCCGCTCTCCTCGTGCCTTCCCATCCTGGCCCAGTCGCCGTTCTTCTTCGCGCTGTACCACGTGCTCAGCAAGATCGCCTCGGGTGACGAGATCGGGGTGCTCAACAAGGACCTCGTGAACAGCGCGCGTGAGGCCCACATCTTCGGTGCTCCCATCGCCGCGAAGTTCATGGACGACCCGGCCAAGGTGGAGGCGCTCAACGCCTCGCTGACCGACGTCCGCATCGTCACCGCCATCATGATCATCCTGATGTCGGCGTCGCAGTTCTACACCCAGCGTCAGCTGATGCAGAAGAACGTCGACCTCACGGTCAAGACGCCGTACATGCAGCAGCAGAAGATGCTGATGTACATCTTCCCGCTGATCTTCGCCGTCATGGGCATCAACTTCCCCGTCGGTGTCCTCGTCTACTGGCTGACCACCAACGTGTGGACCATGGGCCAGCAGATGTACGTGATCAACCAGAACCCCACCCCGGGCAGCAAGGCCCAGGACCACTACCTGCAGCGGCTGCTCAAGAGCGTCACCGCACACGGCGAGGTCCGCTCGCGCCGCAAGCGCAGTGTCATCCAGGCGATCGTGGCCAAGGGGACGGACCGCAACGACAACGAGCGCCGGTTCATCTCCGGTCTCGCCAAGGCCGGCCTGGCCGCGCAGGCGGACGGCACGCTGGCCAAGAGCGACACCGCAGTGGCCGAGGCCGAGGGTGGAGCCGCCCAGAGGCGCCAGCAGCCCAAGCGCCAGAGCAAGTCGAAGCGCCAGACCACCACGGCCCAGCCGGGTGCCGCCAAGGGTTCCGACGCCGCAGGCGCCTCTGCCAAGACATCCCTGGAAAAGGACAAGCCGGCGGAGGGCCGCTCCAGGGCCGGTTCCTCCCAGGGCGACGCCAAGCAGGGCGCCGCCGGTGGCAAGGCCACCGGCTCCGCACGCCAGCCCAAGTCCGGACAGCGCAAGGGCTCGCAGCGGCCCAAGCACCCGTCGTCCAAGAAGTAAGAAGGAGCATCCGTGACGGAAGGCACCATCTCCGCCGCCGCCGCCGAGGGCGGCGACACCCTGACCCGCCTCGAGCAGGAAGGGGAGATCGCGGCCGATTACCTCGAGGGCCTGCTCGACATCGCAGACCTCGACGGTGACATCGACATGGATGTCGAGGCCGACCGCGCCGCGGTTTCGATCATCAGCGACACCGCCAGCCGGGACCTGCAGAAGCTCGTCGGCAAGGACGGTGAGGTTCTTGAGGCGCTTCAGGAGCTGACGCGTCTGGCCGTGCATCGGGAGACGGGCGACCGTAGCCGGCTGATGCTCGACATCGCCGGCTTCCGGGCGAACAAGCGCACCGAGCTGGCCGAGCTGGGTGCGAAGGCCGCCGCCGAGGTGAAGAGCACCGGTGAGCCGGTGAAGCTCGACCCGATGACGCCCTTCGAGCGCAAGGTCGTCCATGACGCCGTCGCGGCGGCGGGGCTGCGCAGCGAGTCCGAGGGCGAGGAGCCTCAGCGCTTCGTCGTCGTGCTCCCTGCCTGACCGCTTTGTTCCGTCGGCCCCGTCTGTTCGCAGGCGGGGCCGATCTTTGTCAGCCTTGTTAGTCAGCCACCACAGTCCACATTGCGGCAGTGCGGTACGGAAGGACGGTCCCCGTGACGGAGGCAGCACAGCTTCCCCAGGCGCCCGACGCGGCACGGAAGGTGTTCGGAGAGTACTTTCCAGAAGCCGTGCGGTACGCGGAGCTGCTCGCGGACGCCGGGGTCAAGCGCGGTCTGATCGGGCCGCGCGAAGTGCCGCGGCTTTGGGAGCGGCATCTGTTGAACTGCGCCGTGCTCTCGGAAGTGGTGCCGGAGGGTGTCACGGTGTGTGATGTCGGCTCCGGCGCGGGACTTCCAGGGATCCCGCTGGCGCTGGTGCGGCCGGACCTGAAGATCACCCTTCTGGAACCGTTGCTCCGCAGGACGAACTTCCTGCAGGAAGTGGTGGAGCTGCTCGGTCTGGACCACGTGACCGTGGTGCGTGGACGGGCCGAGGAGGTCCTCGGGAAGGTTCCTCCGGTGCACGTGGTCACGGCGCGGGCAGTCGCCCCGCTGGACCGGCTCGCCGGCTGGGGCGTCCCTCTGCTGCGTCCCTACGGCGAGATGCTTGCCCTCAAGGGTGACACCGCCGAGGAGGAGATCCAGGGCGCTCGTGCTGCACTCAGCAAGCTTGGTGTCGTGGAGACCTCGGTCCTTCATGTCGGTGAAGGCCTCGTCGATCCGCTGTCCACAGTCGTACGGGTCGAGGTTGGGGAGAGCCCCGGTGGTGTGAGGTTCGCCGCAAAGCGGGCGAAGGCCGCTCGCACGAGTCGTACGCGCCGTCGTCGCTGAGCCATACACGTTGCCATACGTCCTGATTTCGGAGTGTCGTCCTGATGTAGTCATGCGGCTTGGGCATCGTGTTTCACGTGAAACGTCGCTCACTGCTGCAGGGAATCATCAGCCGCGGCCGTGCGGCCGCCCCGATCAAGGGTCGCAGGCCCCTCTTGAGGGCTACAGAGTTGTCCACAGAGGTGGATTCCTCCACAGATCCACGGGGCTCGCTGGTTCGCGACCCCGAAAGCATGGCAGGCTCTGCTCATTGCGAGCCTGATGTCGAGGAGAGTGAATCCTTGCGGTCCGACGCCAACATCGCGGGACCGATGACCGATCCGGTCCCCGGTCCCCGTACCGAGTCCGCGGGGGACGATGTTTCACGTGAAACACCGCCCCCCATGGATGACACCCCCATCGGCCGAGCTGCTCAGCTGGCTGTGGAGGCGCTGGGGCGTGCCGGTGAGGGTCTGCCCCGACCTGAGCAGACACGCATCATGGTCGTTGCCAACCAGAAGGGCGGAGTGGGCAAGACCACCACCACGGTCAATCTCGCCGCTTCACTCGCCTTGCACGGCGCGCGCGTTCTGGTGATCGACCTGGATCCGCAGGGAAACGCTTCCACGGCTCTGGGGATCGATCACCATGCGGAAGTTCCCTCGATCTATGACGTCCTGGTGGAGAGCAGGCCTCTCGCCGAAGTGGTCCAGCCGGTCCCGGACGTCGAAGGACTCTTCTGCGCCCCTGCCACCATCGATCTCGCCGGTGCGGAGATCGAGCTGGTGTCGCTGGTGGCGCGGGAGAGCAGACTGCAGCGGGCGATCCAGTCCTATGAGCAGCCGCTGGACTACATCCTCATCGACTGTCCGCCCTCGCTGGGGCTGCTCACGGTCAACGCGCTGGTCGCCGGCGCGGAGGTGCTGATCCCCATCCAGTGCGAGTACTACGCGCTGGAGGGGCTCGGGCAGTTGTTGCGGAACGTGGACCTGGTACGCGGCCATCTCAACCCGGCCCTGCATGTCTCGACCATTCTGCTCACGATGTACGACGGCAGGACACGGCTTGCCTCGCAGGTCGCGGACGAGGTGCGCAGCCACTTCGGCGAAGAGGTGCTGCGCACGAGCATCCCGCGCTCGGTCCGCATTTCGGAGGCCCCGAGCTATGGGCAGACGGTGCTGACCTACGATCCGGGATCCAGCGGTTCCCTGTCGTATCTCGAAGCCGCACGCGAGATCGCGCTGCGTGGGGTCGGCTTGCAGTACGACCCGCACCATGCCCAGGTGGGCCAGAACAGCCAGCAGAACATGTCGGAGGGGATCCAGTGAGCGAGCGACGTAGAGGATTGGGGCGTGGGCTCGGTGCGCTGATTCCTGCCGCTCCGCAGGAGAAGCAGCCGAGTGCGTCGGGACCGGAGTCATCTCCGGGATCGTCCCCTGTGCTGACCGCGGAAAGGGGGGTGGCGGCGGCCAAGGTCGCCACGCTGCCCGCAGCGGTGACACCCCAGGCGGCAGCTCCCGCACAGGAAGGGGAGACCGCCGACACGTCGGCGAGCGCTCCGGCTGGTGCGCACTTCGCCGAGGTACCGCTCGGCGCGATCACGCCCAACCCCCGTCAGCCGCGCGAAGTCTTCGATGAGGACGCGCTGGCGGAGCTGGTCACGTCGATCAAGGAAGTGGGGCTCCTTCAGCCGGTTGTCGTGCGGCAGTTGGGCCCGGACCGCTATGAGCTCATCATGGGTGAGCGTCGCTGGCGGGCCTGCAGGGAGGCCGGCCTCGAGCGGATCCCGGCGATCGTCCGGGACACCGATGACGAGAAGCTGTTGCTGGATGCTCTTCTGGAGAACCTGCACCGGGCCCAGTTGAACCCGCTGGAAGAGGCGGCCGCCTACGACCAGCTGTTGAAGGACTTCAACTGCACCCACGATCAGCTGGCGGACCGGATCGGGCGTTCTCGCCCGCAGGTGTCCAACACGCTTCGTCTGCTGCGGCTTTCCCCGCCCGTACAGCGCCGGGTCGCGGCAGGAGTGCTCTCCGCCGGGCACGCCCGAGCTCTGCTCTCCGTGGACGACTCGGAGGAGCAGGACCGGCTGGCGCATCGGATCGTCGCCGAGGGTCTGTCGGTCAGGGCCGTCGAAGAGATCGTGACGCTGCTGAACTCGAACCCCAAGACCGCGCCCAAGCCGAAGGGCCCCCGGGCGGGCACGCGGCTGTCCCCGGCGCTCACGGATCTTGCCTCTCGGCTCTCCGACCGCTTCGAGACGCGAGTGAAGGTCGACCTCGGTCAGAAGAAGGGGAAGATCGTTGTCGAGTTCGCCTCGATGGACGACCTTGAGCGAATCCTGGGCACGCTGGCTCCCGGTGAAGGACGCGTGCTGGAGAAGGGACTCGGCGAGGGCTCTGCCGAGGACGACGAGGCCTGAGTCTCCTTTGCTCGGCGTTGTCGAAGCTGGCTGAAGGGGCGGGTGGTGTTCCGGTGCACGGAACACGACCCGCCCCTTCGGCTTGGTGCGGTATCCGTGCCGGGGTCGGGTGGATACGATGCGTTCTGGTATGACGCATCCTCCTTGAGCCACTTCGGAAAGAGGGCAAGGCCATGCGATCGGTGAGCTGCGGCCGACTGGTGACGGCAGGCCTGGGGCTCGGGGCGGTGAGCGGCTTTGTCAGCAGCTTCCTCCTCGAGCGGAGCAGGCTGGCAGATGCTCGCAGCGCGGCACACGAGGGAAGTGAGGAACAGCCTTCATGGGGCGTCGGCTCGTACCGCTCACGCTGGACAACCTTTCGGACCTTCCCAAGCGTTGCCGTGCGTGCGTCTTCTGGGAACTTGACCCGGTCAGCGGTGAAGCCGCGGTAAAGGCCGGAACTCCTGAGCTCGAGAAGGAGGCCTGGATCTCGGCCGTACTCCTCGAGTGGGGGTCCTGTGGTCGCGTGGTCTACGTGGACGAGGTGCCGGTGGGCTTCGTCGTCTACGCCCCGCCTGCGTACGTACCGCGCTCCACTGCCTTCCCCACGAGTCCCGTGGCGGCCGACGCGGTACAGCTGATGACCGCGTGGGTCATGCCCGGCTATCAGGGGCAGGGCCTTGGGCGGGTCATTGTTCAGACGGTTGCCAAGGACCTGCTGCGCCGGGGGTTCCGTGCGATCGAGGCATTCGGCAACGCACGGTGGAACGAACCGGCCTGTGTCCTGCCGGTCGACCATCTCCTGGCGGTCGGCTTCAAGACGGTCCGGCCGCACCCCACATATCCGCGCCTGCGGTTGGAGCTGCGCACGACTCTCTCCTGGAAGGAAGATGTGGAGCTGGCCCTGGACCGCCTGCTGGGAGCCGTGCAGAAGGAGCCGGCGCTGCGGCCTCTCTGACTGCGAACACGAGAATGGGCCCATCCCCCAGGAGGGATGGGCCCATTCATGTTTCACGTGAAACAGCGGAGGCGCTTCTACTCTCCGATGAAGCTCTCGAGGTCGCGGACGATCGCGGCCTTCGGCTTGGCGCCGACGATGGTCTTGGCGACCTCGCCGTTCTGGTAGACGTTCAGTGTCGGGATCGACATGACGCCGTACTTGGCTGCGGTGGCCGGGTTCTCGTCGATGTTGAGCTTCACGACCTGGATCTTGTCACCGTGCTCGGCCGCGATGGCTTCGAGGGACGGCGCGATCTGGCGGCACGGACCGCACCAGGCGGCCCAGAAGTCGACGAGCACGGGCTTGTCGCTCTTGAGGACCTCCTCCTCGAAGGAGTCATCAGTCACGTTCTTCAGGGCGCCGGCCACGGCGGCCTCCTTACTTCTCTGCGGGGTGTGGGGTGGGGTGGTCCAGGGTGGGTCAGACCACAGGGGTCTTCTCCGGCTCGGCCGCCTTCTCGCTGTCCGAAAGAGCAGCGAGGAAGCGCTCGGCGTCCAAGGCGGCGGCGCAGCCGGTCCCGGCGGCGGTGATGGCCTGACGGTAGGTGTGGTCGACCACGTCACCGGCGGCGAACACTCCGGTGATGTTGGTGCGGGTCGACGGGGCGTCGACCTTCAGGTAGCCCTCGCCGTCCAGTTCGAGCTGTCCCTTGAACAACTCGGTCCGGGGGTCGTGACCCACCGCGATGAACAGACCCGTCACCGCGAGCGGGGACTTCTCGCCTGTCTTGGTGTTGTTCAGGGTCAGACCCGAGAGCTTCTGGTCACCGTGGATCTCGGCGACCTCGCTGTCCCAGGCGAAAGAGATCTTCGGGTCGGCGAACGCCCGCTCCTGCATGGCCTTGGAGGCCCGCAGGGTGTCGCGTCGGTGGATGATCGTGACGGACTTGGCGAAGCGGGAGAGGAAGGTGGCTTCCTCCATCGCCGTGTCGCCACCGCCGACGACAGCGATGTCCTGGTCCTTGAAGAAGAAGCCGTCACAGGTCGCGCACCAGGAGACACCACGGCCGGAGAGCACGTCCTCGTTGGGGAGGCCGAGCTTGCGGTGCTGGGAGCCGGTGGTGACGATCACTGCCTTGGCGCGGTGAACGGTGCCGGCCGTGTCGGTGACGGTCTTGATGTCGCCGGTGAGGTCGACGGAGACGATGTCGTCGGGCACGAGCTCGGCCCCGAAGCGCTCGGCCTGGGCGCGCATGTTGTCCATGAGGTCGGGCCCCATGATGCCGTCGCGGAAGCCCGGGAAGTTCTCCACCTCGGTCGTGTTCATCAGCGCACCGCCGGCGGTGACAGCTCCCTCGAACACCAGGGGCTGAAGCGATGCCCGCGCGGTGTAGAGCGCCGCTGTATAGCCCGCGGGCCCGGAGCCGATGATGATCACGTTACGGACGTCGCTCACGGGTGTGTTCCTCGTCTCTGCAGACTGCCTACTGCCTACGGGGCGGGTTCATGGACTCTCACCCCACCCAACGGATCCTACGGGGCGTGCATTCCCGTGAGACCGGAGCGGCACAGACGATGTCTCAAGGGCGGGGATAAGACTCCGTAAGGAGCAACTCTCCGGGCGAGTTCACCGCGCCGTCCACGCACGCCGCATCGACGACGTAGGCCTGGACCTGAGTGCTGTCCTTGCCGTGTGTCATCAGGACGAGGTAGGCGTTGACGCCTTCATATGTGCCCCGCTCAGCGGCGATGGGGCCGTCCGTCCGGCCGGTTCCCTGCTGAATGCAGGCAGGCACCGTGGCGTCCGGAGAGTCCTTGGGCGACATCGTGGCGGGACCGCTCTGGAGGGAGGGTGCCTTCTCGATCCTGGGCTCGGCCTCCTGTGTCGGTCCGGCCGCCAGCAGCGACTGGACGCGACTTCCGAGGGGGCTTCCGGAGAACTCCGCGCTGTCCCGCGCCGCGGAGCTCACACTCGTCTCCTTCTTGGCAGCCGAGGCGTCGTTGGCGGAATTCGTCTGGGCCGACTGGAGGAACATCACCCCGACGCCTACTGCGGCGGCCCCGAAGACGGCGCCCAGGACGGCACCGCGTCGACGACGTGCCCGGCTGTTTCGCCCCGGCCCGGTCGCCGCGCGGGGGTGGCCTGCCGGCCGCACAGATGTCGACGCGGTCTCCGCTGCCGGCGAGCTGGGCACTGTTTCACGTGAAACATGGTCTCGATCTTCAGGTGCCGTGGCTTCGAGGAGAGCCTCTGCGGCCAGAGCCGCATCGATTCGGCCCACGATGTCGGCAGGCATGCGGGGAGGCCCCGGCAGGGTGCCCAGCAGGCCGCGGATCTCTTCAAGAGACGTCTGCACGTCTGCGCACAGTGGACAGTCGTCGAGGTGACGGCGCACCTCGGCCGTGCGTGCGGGCGGGAGAAGGCCTTCGGTGAGGTCGGAGATTTCCGAGACGTGCGGGTGCCCAGTCGTGTCGGTCGATGTCACGCGCGCCCACCTCCGCCCTTCACTGCCGCAGGGTCACTCGGCCCTGTCTCTCTTGGTCCCGACGCCGGTGGGACGGATGTCCCCGGCGTCCGGTTCCTTCCCATGGTGAGGTCGGTGTTATCCCCGGCCTGACCACGCAGATGCGTGAGCATGGGCAGGAGGCGTGCGCGGCCCCGGGCACAGCGGCTCTTCACCGTTCCCGTAGGGACATCCAGAAGGCGCGCGGCTTCGGCGACGGGGTACCCCTGCATGTCCACGAGCACCAGCGCCGCGCGCTGGTCCACCGGGAGTTTCGCCAGGGCGGCCAGGAGCTCCCGGTGGAGATCGTGCCGCTCGGCGGGAGCCTCTGCCGACTCGTGCGGCTCCAGGAGCTGCTCCAGACGCTCCGTGTCGTCCACGGGCGAGGTCTTGCGTGAGGCGGCCTTCCGTGCGCGGTCCAGGCAGGCATTGACCGTGATGCGGTGCAGCCACGTCGTGACGGCCGCCTGGCCGCGGAAGGTGTGCGCCGCGCGGAAGGCCGATACGAGAGCGTCCTGAACCGCGTCGGCGGCCTCCTCACGGTCCCCCAAGGTGCGCAGCGCCACGGCCCACAGCCTGTCACGATGGCGACGCACGAGCTCGCCGAAGGCGTCCGGGTCCCCGTCGACGTGGCGTGCCAGCAGATCCTGGTCGCTTACGTCTCCGAGTGTCGCGTCGTCCAACGGTGAGCCCCCTCCCATGCCTCCGTGTCAGCCGGTGAAGGCGACGTCCGTGATGCCCTGCTTGTAGCCCGGATCGCTGTACTCGTCCTGTGGCGAGTACGGCATCGCCGTCATCCAGAGCAGCACGTACCGGCTCTTCACCGGCGCCTTGGCGGTCACCTTCAGAGTGGAGTCGCTGGTACGTCCGGTTGCGATCTGCTTCATGGAGCCGACCGGACCGGACGGATTCAGCGAATCAACGGCGTAGACGCTGATGGTGGTGTGGTCTCCGCCGTAGCGCAACGCTATGGACGCGCCGGCGACGTCTTTGTCGGAACCGAGGTCGTAGACGATGCCGACGCCCTGCTTCACGGACGGCACCAGATCCGGTCCGTCGAAGTAGCTCCGGCTCCGCCAATAGGTGGTGCTGTCCGAGTCATGAGTGGCCCCGACGTTGTTCGCGTTCTGCGGCGCCCCGTCCGGTGCGTACTCCTGGGCGTCCTGGATGGCGAGAGGCACGGGTGCGGCGGGCTTGTCCCCGTCCTGGTTCGTGATCTCGGTCTCCGAGGTCTTGGGCTCCTCCGAGCCGTTGCGGTTGTCCAGCAACTTGTCGGCGACCTGCCAGCTACCGAGTCCGAGAGCGGCAATGAGGAGTGCCGATACGGCCCACTTGAGGGCCTTGCCCGTGCGGGTCTGCAGGGGCGGCGGCGGGGTCGGCGTCGGCTGGGTGGCACCGGCTCCCGGCATGGCCGCGGGGCGGGCGTAGTTGCCCTGCTGATAGGTGGTGCGCTGGTACTCGGGCGGCGCCGTGAAGGCCGGCTCCGGCGGGCGGATGCGCGGCATCGCGGCGACGGCCTTGGCCAGTTCGTCAGGTGTCGTGCAGGGCGGCTCCTGGCGGGACGCGGTGGCGCCGTCGTTGACCAGGGCCCGCATGGCCAGCTCGGACAGACCGCGGTGGACACCGGCCCGGACCTGGTCGGGAGCGACCAGGCCGACTCCCTTGGGGAGGCCGGTGAGGCCGTACGCGTCGTTCTCGTACGGCCAGCGCTGCGTCAGCGCCGCGTACAGGAGGGCACCGATGGCCTCTGTGTCGGTGCGCTGGGGGCCGTCGACGGAGATGCCGCGCAGGGCGGCGTTCACCGCCAGTCCGCGGATCCGGTACTGCCCTGTCGAGGTACGCAGCACAGCACCGGGAGTGAGCCTCAGGTGGGCGAGTCCCTCCCGGTGGGCGGCAGCCATCGCCTGGGAGACCTGGTCGACGAGCTGGTACGCGTCGTGCGGCTCGAACGGGCCGGCGGCCAGGAGAGCGGTCAGCTCGACGGCATCGGGCAGCCATTCGTGCACGACGTAGACGAGGTCGTTCTCCTCGACCGCGTCGAGGACCTGGACGAACCGGGGGTCGCCGAGGAGGGCCGAGGACCGGGCGGCTGCCAGAACCGAGCGTGCTCGGGGGTGGTCGGCCGGCAGGATGTGCACGCCGACGGCACGCCGGAGTTTCTCGTCGACGGCGCGCCAACTGCTGAAACCGTCCAGACGGGTGACGCACTCTTCGAGCCGATAGCGTCTGGCAAGCTTGTGGCCGCTGTGAAGTTCGGGAGTCGAGTAGGACGGTTCGCCGCCCTGCCGTTCGCCGTCCCTGTCGAGCGCGGCCTTTTCCGCCGCGCCTTGAGAGCCCGCTGCCGGAGACTCTGCCGCCTGAGTGTCTGCCGCCCCGTCGGTCGTGGCCTTGCCCGCCTTCGCGGTCAGCGGTTCGTCCCCGCCGTTGTCGGCCACGTCGACGGCAGCCGTGCTACGTTCCGCCACCGTCGTTCCTGCCTCCCCATCCGTTGCGCCATGTCCAACAGCCATGCCAATTGTGCCCACAGTCCGACGCTATGCACGACACACGGGGTCCGACGATGGTTGTGCGGAACCGGCCCGCAGTCGGTCGTCGGCGTGTTTGTGACGGCGTCTAGCGGCCGAGTCGGCCACGGACCATGCCGACCATGGCGTTGAGTTCCTCGATCCGCATCCGCTTCGCAGCCACGAAGAAGACGCCCAGCAGCGCCACGCCGCCCACCACGAGCGCGACCACGGACCCCCCCGCGCCGCTGCCGAGTCCCATCAGAATGCCGTAGGCCACGGCGCCACCTGCCACCGCCGCGGGGACGGACGCCATGGACAGCCGGGCATAGGTGCGCATGACGTGGGCGCCGTCCAGATCGCCGCCGAGACGGTTCTTGAGCCTCCGCCAGGCGACGCCGACACCGACGGCGTAGGCGAGGCCGTAGGAGGCGGCCATGCCGACGACGGCCCACTGGGCGGGCAGCAGCACGTAACAGAGGGCGGACGCACCGGCGTTGACGACGGCGACGATGACCGTGTTGTAGAAGGGCGTCCGGGTGTCCTCGTAGGCGTAGAAGCCACGCAGCACCACGTACTGCACGGAGTACGGGATGAGGCCGAGTCCGAAGGCCATGAGGATGAAGCCCATGCCCCGGGCCGCCTCGGTACCCGTGGAGGCGAAGAGCAGCGTCGACATGGGCAGGCCGAGCGCGAGGAACGCGAACGACACCGGAACGATGGCGACGGCCGAGTTGCGAAGGCCCTGGGAGATGTCGTCGCGGACGGCACCGGGATCGTTGTCGTGGGCTGCGCGGGAGATGCGCGGCAGCAGGGCAGCCATGACGGAGACGGTGATGATGGCCTGCGGCATGCCCCAGATCAGCTGGGCGTTGGTGTAGGCGATGAAGCCCGCGCCCTGCTTTCCGGACGCCTCACCCGCGGCCGTGGCGAGCTGGGTGACGACCAGAACGCCCGCCTGGTTCGCGAGGACGAAGAGAACGGTCCACTTGGCCAGCCTCACGGTCTTGCCGAGCCCGTGACCCTTCCAGTCGAACCGGGGACGGAAGCGGAAGCCTGTCTCCCGCAGGTACGGGATCATCGCCAGCGCTTGGACGACAAGACCGAGCAGCGTCCCGATGCCCAGCAGCCGGACCCCCTCCGCGGGAATCGTCTGCACACCCATCTGGGATTCGGCGGAGGTGCCGTACACCCAGATGAACAGCCCGAAGGTGGTGATCATGACGATGTTGTTCAGGACCGGGGTCCACATCATCGCGCCGAACCTGCCGCGGGCGTTGAGGATCTGCCCCATGACCACATGGACGCCCATGAAGAAGATCGTGGGCAGGCAGTAGCGGGCGAACGTGACCGCGACGCTGTTGGACGCCTGATCGCTCGCGATCGTGTCCGACATCAGCCGGATCAGCAGGGGTGCCGCGAAGACCGCGACCGCGACGATCGCGCCGAGCGCCACCATCACCAGCGTGAGCAGTCGGTTGGCGTAGGCCTCGCCGCCGTCGTCGTCGTTCTTCATCGCACGGACCAGCTGCGGAACGAAGACGGAGTTGAGCCCGCCGCCGACCGTGAGGATGTAGATCATCGTCGGCAGCGTGTATGCGACGGTGAACGTGTCGCCGAGGAGCGCGGCGCCGAGGGCGGCGGTGATCACGAGACTGCGTACGAAGCCCGTGAGGCGGGAGACCAGGGTTCCGGCCGCCATCACCGCACTCGACTTCAGCAGACCCGTGGCCCGGCCCGCGGGCTTCTTGGGGGCAGGCGGCGCCGGCATCGGTTCGGGAGCGGGCGGCGGTACCGAGGACTGCTGGTCCTTGAAGAGATGAGCGAACGCGTCAGGCTCCGGCTTCTCCTCGCCGGCCCGCGTGACCAGGTCGTCGACCCCGGTGAACTGTGTGGTCCGCGCGTCGTCGCCGTACGGGAGGTGGCGGGAAGGGCCGTCGGGCTCCGGCGGCGGAGTCTGTGCCCAGATGCGGGGGTCCGGGGCGTACTGGGGCGTCGCGGGCTGCTGGTAGAGCGGCTGCGGCTCCTGGTAGGTGCCCGGGGGCGGCGGGGGGTGCGCGGACCGGTCGTAGAGCGCCTCGTTCACCGGGTCCTGGGCGGAGAGGTCCTGAGCCTGGAAAGGATCCGGGGCGTAGGCGTCCTGGACATAGGGGTCCTGCGCATACGGGTCCGACGAGGGCTGCTGTGGCAGGAAGGAGCCTGCCGGGTCACCGCCCGCGCCCTGACCGCGGTCACCGTCGTACGGCGCGTTCATGACTACCCCACCTCATCGTCCCCGGCCGACCGGCCACGACATCGCTCAACGGTCCACTTTCTCACCAGCGCCGGACGGGTTGCCGCTTTCCGGTCCGGTGTCAGGGGCGAGGTCACTCGGCTGCCCTGGATCCGAGCCGCTGCTGCCACCCTCGGTGTCCGACGTGTCCGACGGCCCGGGCTCACCGGCATCGGCGGTCTCAGCGGCGGCAGCGCGCTTGCGCTGGGTGTACATCCTGACGCCTGCGAGGACGAGTAGGAGAACACCGCCGGCGAGGACGAGCATGACGGTCGGAGTGATCTCGGAGACCCTCACCGTGAACGACATCTCAGGGCCGTACGGCGTGCCGTCCTTCGTGAAGAGCTGCGCGGTCATCTGGACCTGACCGTTGGCATTGGCGGCCGCCGGGAACTTCACCGACTGGCTGTGGCCTCCCTCGACCTTGATCGGCTGTTCCGCCATGCCCTTGTCCCCATCGAGGTGGAGACGGTTCGGGTTGTTGGACTTCAGCCGCAGCACAAGGTCGTCGATGCCCTGGACCAGCTGGTTCTGCACCGTGACCGGGATGGTCGCACTGCGACCGGACAGGGTCACATCCGACTTCTCGATCAGCCGGACCTCTTCGGTGAGGCTCCGCAGATAGGACTGGACCTCGTCGCGGTAGCGCTGAGCCGCTTCAGGCTTGCCCCGCCACGCCGTCGACAGCTCACGGTCGATGGCCCTGCCGAAGGGGGCTTCCACCCGGTCGGCGAAGGTGAGGATGACCTTGAACTTGTCCAGTGTGCTCTGCGTCGCGCTGATGTCCTCGAAGGCCTGGACAGGCAGCTCCTGCCGGCGCAGCCGGGCGGGGTACTGGGAAGCACTGGGCACCTTGGTGTTCGCCTCGGCGTCCGGTTCGGCGGACGCCGCCGCCACCAGGTCCAGCGGCTGTGTCCAGCGCTTGGGCTCGAGGGCACGCAGGGCGCGGGCCATGGACTGGGCCTGGGCCACCGTGGGCACGCGCTGCGGGGCGACGACGATGCTCCGCTGCTTCTCGGGGTCCTGGAGGGTGAGGGCCAGCGACTGTGCCAGGAATTTCTGTACTGCGAGCGTGGAGTCGCCGGCGTCCGTCATGTCGCCCTGGAAGGCGGTCGACAGGCGGGTGTCGGCGACCACGGCCGTGGTGCCGCCACCGATGGGACGGGCCGCGGTGGGGGTGTACGGCAGGTTGTCCTGGAGGCTGTCGCTCCGTGCGATCACCTTGTGGGCGCCGGCCGAGGTGGCCACGTCCACGATCGACGAGTCGATCGCGCCGTCCACCGGCCAGGCGAAATCGACGGAGGGCTTCACATGGAGAATCGTCTCCACTGTGATCTCCGCCACTTGCGTGGCCGGCTGTAGATGGCTGAGTGAACCGGAGACCGACTTGCCCCTGTGCGCCAGCGAGGCGAGATCCGGGTCCGCGAAGGGCAGGGCAACCACCTTCTTGCCCTGTACCGCGGCCTCGACAGAGCTCAGCCATCGCTTGGCGACGGCCTGGTTCCTGCCGGCGACCGTGGAGTCCCCGCTCTTGACCTCGTAGCTCCTTGTCATGGCGTCGACGGTGGCCAGAAGGTCGGGGTCGATGACCCAGGTGACCGGCAGCTCCTTGCCGAGTGACACCAACTGGTCGAGCCGTCCGCCGGGAGCAAGCTCGGCCGCCAGCGCCTCGTCCTCGAAGACGGGGGTCTGTTGTTCGTCCGAGCCGGTTTCCGATGTGAGGTGGGTCGAGGAGATCAGCGGCCAGAGATAGGTGAGCCGTGTCTTCTTCTCCGCGGCCTCCGGCTGCCAGGGAAGGAAGGTGCGCTCGATGCCGAGGACGCGCTCGAAGGACTGGCTCGAGGTCTGCCCCGTCAGGGACACCCCGAGCTCGTAGACGCCGCCGTTGTCGTCGAGATCGAGTTCGTCGGCGGGCACCGAGAGCTTGAAGTCGTAACTGATGCCCGAGGCGAGCTTCGGAAGCTCGACGCTGTACTTGTCGTCGACCGTCGGGCCGTCCACACCGTAGGTGTAGCCGGTCCTCTCAGCGGCCCGGTCGATGGCTGTTCTGCCGGCCAGCTTGGGGCCCACCCGGAGATCGACGTGTGCGCCGGTGATCGTCCGCCGGCTCTCGTTGACCACGGTCCCCGAGACCGTGATCGTGTCGTCCTGCCCGGGCGCTTCCGGCGTCACCGTGTCCAGCGACACATCCACGGTCCGGGATCCGGTGGGTTCCGCGGCCTGTGCCGCGGGTGCGGCCGGGACGCACAACAGTCCCGTCAGGAGTGGCACGCCGGTGATCAGGGAGGCTGTGCGACGCAGCCACCGGCGCGCAGGAGAACTACGCATCCCCTGGAAGTCTGCCGCCTCGGCCACGCGCTCGCCCGTCCCTCGTCGTCTGCTGTCCTTGGTGGTTCTCTGCTCTTGCGTCCACGCATGGTAACGAGGCCCGCTGTGTTCAAGTGCCGCGGAGTGCCCCACAAGATCGGACGGACCGGCGGGGCGCCGGAAACAGGGACGACCCGGTCGGCCCGGGCACGTACCCTTTTCTGTTGTGCCGAACGCCAATGAAGACAACCCCACTGCCCTGAGCCAGGTGCAACACCGCGCGGTGAGCGAACTGCTGCGGGTGTCACCCGTCGCCGACGACCTGGCGCGCCGTTTCCAGGATGCCGGATTCAGTCTTGCCCTGGTCGGAGGGTCGGTCCGTGATGCGTTGCTCGGTCGGCTCGGCAATGACCTCGACTTTACGACGGACGCCCGTCCCGAGGATGTGCTGAAGATCGTCCGCCCGTGGGCGGATTCGGTGTGGGACGTCGGTATCGCCTTCGGCACGGTCGGTGCTCAGAAGGCCGGACGTGTCGGTGACGCGGTTCAGCCTTTCCAGATCGAGGTGACGACGTACCGCTCGGAGGCATACGACCGGACGTCACGTAAGCCGGAGGTGTCCTACGGCGACTCGATCGAGGAGGACCTTGTCCGGCGTGACTTCACGGTCAACGCGATGGCCGTGGCGCTGCCGGCCAAGGAGTTCATCGATCCCCATGGTGGTCTCAAGGACCTTGCCGCGAAGGTCCTGCGCACGCCCGGGACTCCCGAGGAGTCCTTTTCCGATGATCCGCTGCGGATGATGAGGGCCGCCCGGTTCGCCGCGCAGCTCGACTTCGAGGTGGCGCCAGATGTCGTCGCCGCCATGACGGCCATGGCGGAGCGCATCGAGATCGTCTCCGCCGAACGGGTGCGTGACGAGTTCAACAAGCTGCTCCTGTCCGGACACCCCCGCAAGGGGCTGTCGCTCCTCGTCGACACCGGCCTCGCCGCCCATGTGCTGCCCGAGCTGCCGGCGCTCCGTCTGGAGAGTGACGAGCACCATCGGCACAAGGACGTCTACGAGCACTCGCTGACCGTGCTGGACCAGGCCATCGCCCTCGAGGAGGACGGGCCCGATCTGGTGCTCCGGCTCGCCGCACTGCTGCACGACATCGGTAAGCCCAGGACTCGCCGCTTCGAGCAGGACGGTCGGGTCTCCTTCCATCACCACGAGGTGGTGGGCGCGAAGATGACCAAGAAGCGCATGACGGCGCTGAAGTACTCGAACGAGATGGTCAAGGACGTCTCACGACTCGTGGAACTGCACCTGCGTTTCCACGGCTATGGAACCGGCGAGTGGACCGACTCCGCTGTGCGGCGGTATGTGCGCGACGCCGGCCCGCTTCTGGACCGCCTCCACAAGCTGACCCGCTCCGACTGCACCACGCGGAACAAGCGGAAGGCGGCAGCCCTCTCACGCGCCTACGACGGTCTTGAGGACCGCATTGCCCAGCTCCAGGAGCAGGAGGAGCTGGATGCCATCAGGCCTGACCTGAACGGCAATGAGATTCAGGAAATCCTGGGTATCGGCCCTGGCCCTGTGATCGGCAAGGCGTACGCGTTCCTTCTCGAGCTGCGACTGGAGAACGGGCCGATGGAGCGTGACGCCGCGGTGTCGGCGCTCAAGGAGTGGTGGACCAAGCAGGCCTGAGCGTGAAACGGCGCGATGTTTCACGTGAAACATCGCGCCGTCGACACGAGTCGAGTGGGCTTGTTTCACGTGAAACAAGCTCCCCAGGAGCGGCTACTTCTTGATCTCGTTCAGGCAGAGCACAAACGACTTGCCGGAGCTGCGCCGACCGCTGGTCTGCTCGTAGTAGCCGATGTCGGCCTTACCTTCGCAGACCTTCTGGTCCGTCGTGTCGCTGTGCACCGAGACCACCTTGTAGGCCGCCTCGGTGCCGCCGCAGTCGACGACCTGCAGATCCGGGTTGATGTCGCTCCCGCTGTTCTTGAGGCAGTCGCCGGCCTTCGCTGTGTCGGCATCGTCTCGGCCCATGAACCAGAACACGGCGAAAGCGATGACTGCCAGAACGCCGACGACTATCTGGAACTTCTTCTTGAGGCTGAGGCCACCGCGCGAGGGTGCAGGGGGCGGCGTCGGTGCTGTGCCCCACTGCTGTGGCTGAGGCTGTCCATAACCAGGCTGGGGCTGCTGGGTGTGCGGCTGCTGCGGGTAGCCGTAGCCCGGCTGCGGCTGCTGCGGCGGCTGCCCGTAGGGATTCTGTCCCTGCTGCGGCGGATAGGTCATGCGGGGTTCCCCCTGGGAAAGTGCTCTCGGTGTTTGACGCGGGCACGCTATAGCACTCAAGCGGCACGGCCCCAACGCACCAGGCCTGCGGCTGCCGTTGCGTAGATCCCCGCCACCATCAGGACCAGCGGAACCGACCGGCCGTCAGGGGGAAGCATCAGCGCGGCGACGCCCGCCGCGCCGACGAAGGCGACGTTGAACAGCACGTCGTAGAGGGAGAAGACCCGACCGCGAAACGCGTCGTCCACGGAGGTCTGCACCACCGTGTCCGTCGCGATCTTCGCCCCCTGGGTCACGAGCCCGAGCAGGAAGGCCGCGACAAGCATCGGGCCAGGCTGGAACGGCAGTGCCAGAGAAGGTACGAGGACTGCGGCAGCCGCCGCGCAGGCGACCATCCATCCGTACCGGCCGAGCTTCCCGATCCCCCACGGGGTCAGCACGGCCGCCGCGAAGAAACCGGCGCCCGAGGCGGCCAGGGCCAGGCCCAACAGTGCCAGTCCGTCCGACTCGTCGGTGGACCAGGAATAGCGGCACAGCATGAGCACCATCACCGTCAGCGCTCCGTAGCAGAAGCGCAGCAGCGTCATCGCGGCGAGCGCATGGGTCGCCGCGGGCCGCTGGTTCAGGTATCGCAGCCCTTCGAGCAGTCCCCGCGCCGTCGAGGCGATCGCGGCCCCCAGACGGGGCTGAACCACGTCAGGGTCCGGTCCGAGCAGTTCCCTGCCCATCCGCAGGGAAGCCAGGGCCGAGCCGAGGTAGAGCGCCGCTCCGAACAGGACCACCGCAGCGTCCGAGTCGGAGGCGACCAGTCGCACAAGGAAGGCGAGACCGCCGCCGGCCGTCGCAGCAAGCGTCCCCGCCGTGGGCGAGAGGGAGTTGGCCATGACGAGGTGCTCGGAATCCACGACGCGGGGCAGCGCTGCGGAGAGCCCGGCCAGAACGAAACGATTGACGGCCGTGACCGACAACGCGGAGGCGTAGAAGAGCCAGTCGGGGACGGAAACGAGGATCAACAGGGCAGTGCAGCAGGCGAGGAGTGCACGAAGCAGGTTCCCGTAGAGGAACACCTGGCGGCGTTGCCACCGGTCGAGCAGTACCCCGGCGAACGGACCTACCAGGGAGTAGGGGAGGAGCAGGACGGCCATGGCGGACGCGATCGCGGCCGGAGACGTCTGCTGTTCCGGGGAGAAGACCACGTATGTGGCGAGAGCGACCTGATAGACGCCGTCGGCCGCCTGTGAGAGCAGGCGCACGGTCAGCAGCCGGCGGAAGTCGGCGAGGCGCAGGAGTACGCGCAGATCACGTACGACGGGCATGCGAGCAAGGGTCACACACGCGGAGGGTCCCCGGGCGTACGACCCGGGGACCCTCCGCGACGGCAGGTGGAAACGCTTAGCGCTCGACCTCGCCCTGGATGAACTTCTCGACGTTCTCGCGGGCCTCGTCGTCGAAGTACTGCACCGGCGGGGACTTCATGAAGTACGAGGACGCGGAGAGGATGGGGCCGCCGATGCCCCGGTCCTTGGCGATCTTCGCGGCGCGCACGGCGTCGATGATGACACCGGCCGAGTTCGGGGAGTCCCAGACCTCGAGCTTGTACTCGAGGTTCAGCGGGACGTCACCGAAGGCACGGCCCTCGAGGCGCACGTAGGCCCACTTGCGGTCGTCCAGCCAGGCCACGTAGTCCGACGGCCCGATGTGGACGTTCTTCTCGCCCATGTCGCGGTCGGGGATCTGCGAGGTGACGGCCTGCGTCTTCGAGATCTTCTTTGACTCCAGGCGCTCACGCTCGAGCATGTTCTTGAAGTCCATGTTGCCGCCGACGTTCAGCTGCATCGTGCGGTCCAGGATGACGCCGCGGTCCTCGAAGAGCTTGGCCATCACGCGGTGCGTGATGGTGGCGCCGACCTGCGACTTGATGTCGTCGCCGACGATCGGGACACCGGCCGCGGTGAACTTGTCCGCCCACTCCTTGGTGCCGGCGATGAAGACCGGGAGAGCGTTGACGAACGCGACCTTGGCGTCGATGGCGCACTGCGCGTAGTACTTCGCAGCGTCCTCGGAGCCGACGGGCAGGTAGCAGACCAGGACGTCGACCTGCTTGTCCTTGAGGGTCTGGACGATGTCGACCGGCGCCTCGGCGGACTCCTCGATGGTCTCGCGGTAGTACTTGCCGAGACCGTCGAGCGTGTGGCCACGCTGAACGGTGACGCCGGTGTTCGGCACGTCGCAGATCTTGATGGTGTTGTTCTCGCTGGCGCCGATGGCGTCCGAGAGGTCGAGGCCGACCTTCTTGGCGTCCACGTCGAACGCGGCCACGAACTCGACGTCACGGACGTGGTAGTCGCCGAACTGGACGTGCATCAGACCCGGCACCTTGCCGGCCGGGTCGGCGTCCTTGTAGTACTCGACGCCCTGCACCAGCGAGGCGGCGCAGTTGCCCACGCCGACGATGGCTACGCGAACCGAACCCATTGGCGGTTGCTCCCTGTGTGTTCTCGATGTTCCGGATGAAACCCTGCGGTGCGCGGGGCTTCACTTGGCGGGGTCGTCGGACGGATCCGGCGGGGTGGAGTCATCGGGAGGCGTCCCTCCGGAAGACTCGGCACCCCTGTGCCGGGGCAGGCCGCCCGTCGCTCCAGATGTGTTGTCCTGCTGCGCGGTGCTCTCGGGCGAGGATCTCTGATCCCGCCCTGTCCGCTCGCTCTCGATGAGCTCGTTCAGCCAGCGCACTTCACGCTCCACGGACTCCATGCCGTGCCGCTGCAGCTCGAGGGTGTAGTCGTCGAGACGCTCGCGAGTGCGGGCCAAGGAGGCACGCATCTTCTCCAGACGCTCTTCCAGCCGGCTGCGGCGGCCTTCCAGCACCCGCATCCGCACTTCGCGCTCCGTCTGCCCGAAGAAGGCGAAACGGGCCGCGAAGTGCTCGTCCTCCCAGGTGTCCGGGCCGGTGTGGGAGAGCAGCTCCTCGAAGTGCTCCTTACCTTCCGCCGTCAACCGGTAGACGATCTTGGCGCGCCGGCCGGCGAGCGAGGCTGCGAGGGCGTCCTCGGGAGCGTTTCCCGGTTCCTCGATCAACCAGCCGTTGGCGACCAGCGTCTTGAGGCAGGGGTAGAGGGTCCCGTAACTGAAGGCCCGGAAGATCCCCAGTGACGTGTTGAGCCGCTTGCGCAGCTCGTAACCGTGCATCGGGGCTTCGCGGAGCAGACCGAGGACGGCGAACTCGAGGATGCCGGAGCGCCTGCTCACAGTCGCCTCCCTCGCCCGTCCCGGTCGTGTATGCCGTGCTGATGTATCGACTCGATACATCAGCACGATAGAACGGCTCGAGTGTCCCGACAAGAGCGGCCATGGTGAGCGGCGTCACATCGTCAATTCCTAGGGAGAGAGTTGCCTGAAATGGGGTGAACTTCAGACCTAGGGGGGTTTTGGCCGTGCGTAGTCTGTGCGGATGCAGACCACCGGGAACCATGTGACGTCTCCATGCGTCATCGCCGTGGATGCACAGCGGATGAGCCCTTGCCAGAGCTCGTCCGTATCCATTTCGGGGGGACCGGAACTCAACTGCCGCTTCCAGGCGTCTCGCCTGCCCGAGGAGTAGTCGTTCGATGAGCGAGCACCGTCGCAAACCGCCGCAGCCACAGGGTGGCGGGCGCGCCGCGGCCAGACGCGCCGCCCAGCAGTCTTCAGGCCGCCGGGGCGTCCCACCCCGGGGCGCCACGTCGGCCTCACCTGCCGCTTCACATGGTGAGGAACGGCCCTACAGCAGTCGCGCCGAGGCGCGCCGCGCCGCACAGCGCGGCGGCGGCCGTCGTGGCGGAGGCGGCGGTGACGGCGGATACGACGGTGCCGGCCGCCGTGGTGGACGGCCGGGTAAGAAGAGGCTGATCGACTACCCGCGCCACAACAAGTACGGGTGGCGGCGCTGGGTGCCCTCCTGGAAGCTCGTGACCGGGCTGTTCCTCGGGTTCCTCGCCAGTCTGATGACGGCGGGCACCATCGCCTACGCCATGGTGGGCGTGCCCGAGCAGGCATTGATCGCCGGGGCGCAGAACAACGTCTACTACTGGGACGACGGCACCCAGATGGTGGCCACCGGTGGTGAGGTCAACCGGCAGATCATCCCCATCTCGAAGATCCCCATCGAGATGCAGAACGCCGTCATCTCCGCGGAGAACAAGACCTTCCGCGAGGACTCGGGCATCGACCCGATGGGCATCGGCCGGGCCGTGTTCAACATGGCGCGGGGCGAGCAGACCCAGGGTGGTTCGACGATCACCCAGCAGTATGTGAAGAACGCGCGGCTGGACAACCAGGACCAGACCCTCAGCCGTAAGTTCCAAGAGCTTTTCATCTCCATGAAGATCGACTCGGAGATGAAGAAGGAAGACATCATGGAGGGGTACCTCAACACCTCCTACTACGGTCGAGGCGCCTACGGCATCCAGGCCGCAGCCCGCACGTACTTCAACAAGGACGCCGACAAGCTCAACGTGAGCCAGTGCGCGTTCCTGGCGTCGCTCCTCAAGGGCGCGACCTACTACGACCCGGCCGGCGCCACGGCGATCGACCCGTCGGCGACGGAGGAAGCCAACACCAAGCGGATGAAGATCCGCTGGAGCTGGATCCTCGACGAGATGGTCAAGGACAAGTACCTCGACGCGGCGGAGCGCCAGAAGTACACGGAGCTTCCGACGTCGGAGTCGCCCCGTAAGAACGCTCAGCTCGGCGGCCAGATCGGTTATCTGGTCGACCTGGCCAAGGCCAACTTCCTGAACAACTACGACAAGGAAGTCGACCTGTCCAAGGGCGGCTACGAGATCTACACGACCTTCAACAAGAAGCGCGTCGCGGCCCTCGAGAAGTCGGTCCAGAAGGTCCGCGAGGAGAACATCGACCCGAAGAAGCGCCCGAAGACGGACACGCACGTCCAGTTCGGCGGCGCCTCGGTCGAGCCCGGGACGGGCAAGATCGTCGCGATCTACGGCGGTGAGGACGCCACCAAGCACTTCACCAACAACGCCGATGCCACCGGTGCCCAGGTCGGATCGACGTTCAAGCCCTTCGTCCTCGCCGCCGCCATGCGCGACGGCGTACGTAACCCCGAACTCGGGGTCGAGCAGGGACCCGACGACCGCCGGATCGTCGACCCCGACAAGAGCCGGTACAGCGGCAAGAACGGGCTGAAGGTCAGGGACTACGACGGTTCCATCTGGCGCAACGAGGAAGGGAAGGAGTGGAATCAGACCAACGACGGTCAGAAGAGCTACGGCAACATCAGCCTGCGCGAGGCGATGATCCGCTCCGCCAACTCCCCCTTCGTCCAGCTCGGCATGGACATCGGCATCCCGCAGGTCAGGGACGCCGCCATCGACGCCGGTCTGCTGGAGTCCAGCCTGAGCAAGTCGAACGTCCCCTCCTTCTCGCTCGGCATCTCCGAGCCCAGCGCCATCCGTATGGCAGGCGCCTACGGGACCTTCGCCGCCGAGGGTGAGCAGCGTGACCCGTATTCGGTGACGAAGGTCAAGCACGAGGGCCTGACCGTCTACGAGCACGAGGACAAGGCCGAGCAGGCCTTCGACAAGGACATCGCCAACAACGTGACCGATGTCCTCAGGGACGTCGTCGAGGATCCTGAGGGCACCGGCAACAACGCCCAGGTCGCGGGACGGCAGGTCGCCGGCAAGACCGGTACGACGGACGGCAACAAGTCGGCCTGGTTCGTCGGCTACACGCCCCAGCTGTCGACGGCCATCGACATGTACCGCCTGGACGACAACGAGAAGAACAAGAAGCGCGAGTTTCTTGAGATGTACGACACCGGTGGTCAGAAGAAGATCCACGGTTCGTCGTTCCCGTCCGAGATCTTCCAGGACTACATGACGGAAGCGCTCAAGGGCACCAAGGTCCTCAAGTTCCCGAAGCCGGAGCCGATCGACGGTGAGGCGGTCTGGGGCGGTGGCGCCAAGAGCCCGTCCCCGACGCCGAGCCCCAGCCCGTCCGAGTCTCCGTCCCCGTCCACGTCCCCCTCCCCGTCCCCGTCCCCGTCCACCAGCCCCGGGCCCTCGCAGTCCTGCAACCCGTGGGAGGACTGGACCTGCGGCGTCGACGGTGGAGGCGGCAACGGCGGTGCCGACCAGGGCGGGGTCAACGGCGGCGTGACGTCGAGCCCGTCGACATCACCCGGTACCGATGGCGGCGCCGACAGCGGCGGTGGCAACGGGAACGGCGGCGGCAACGGCGGCGGCGGCCTCTTCGGAGGCACCGACGGCGAAGGCTGACGGTCACCCCGCACCGGCCATGACGAGGCCGCCGCACCGGGAAAGGATCGGCATTCGTGCCGAGCCCCTGGGGCGGCGGCCCTCGTCGTATCCCCCTCCCCGTACGGCAGGATGTGCACCATGCCCAGCGCAGAAGAGACGAGCGTGTACGAGGAACGGCCTGACGTACGCCCCGAGGCTCCCGACGTACGCCCCACACGGCGTGACCGGATCGCCGCGGCAGGCAGTGAGCTGATCGGCGGCCCGGCCGGGCGCTGGGCGTCACGCACCGGGGGCGGTCCGCTCACACCGGTGCGTGTGGTGGCGCTGGTCGCCATCGGCATGTTCGCGCTGGGCATGGTGCAGAAGCTGCCCTGCTACAACTGGGCGTGGTTCAGGGGCACCAGCTCGCAGTACACCCATGCCTGCTACTCGGACATCCCGCATCTGTTCGTGGGCCGCGGCTTCTCCGAAGGTCTGATCCCGTACTTCGACCGGCTGCCCGGCGACATGGAGTACCTCGAGTACCCCGTACTGACGGGCCTCTTCATGCAGGTCGCCTCCTGGATCAGCCGCATCGGCGGCGGCTCCGGCCTGGCACAGCAGCAGATGTACTGGATGATCAACGCGGGGCTGCTGATGATCTGCGCCGCGGTCATCGCCGTCTGTGTCGCCCGCACGCACCGCCGGCGCCCCTGGGACGCGCTGCTCGTCGCTCTCGCCCCTGCCTTCGCGCTGACGGCCACCATCAACTGGGACCTGCTCGCGGTGGCTCTCACCGCCGCGGCGATGCTGATGTGGTCACGCGGCCGGGTTCTCGCGTTCGGTGTCCTGATCGGACTCGCGACCGCCGCCAAGCTCTATCCGGTGCTGCTGCTCGGGCCTCTGCTCGTCCTGTGCTGGCGGGCGGGCAAGTGGCGGGAATTCCTCACGGCGACATTCGGCGCGGCGGCAGCCTGGCTCGTGGTCAATCTGCCCGTGATGCTGTTCGCGCCGGAGGGCTGGAAGAAGTTCTACACGTTCAGCCAGGAACGCCAGGTCGACTTCGGATCGTTCTGGCTGATCATCACGCAGCGCACCGGCGAGTCCATCGACGTCGAGAACGTCAACACCTACGCCACCCTGCTGATGATCCTGGCCTGCGCCGGCATCGGCCTGCTCACGCTGAGGGGACCGCGCCGCCCCCGCTTCGCCCAGGTCGCCTTCCTGGTCGTGGCCGCGTTCATCCTCACCAACAAGGTCTACTCGCCGCAGTACGTGCTGTGGCTGATCCCGCTCGCCGCCCTCGCCCGTCCCCGCTGGCGTGACTTCCTCATCTGGCAGGCGTGCGAGGTCATGTACTACCTGGGCATCTGGATGTACCTCGCCTACACGACCAGCCCCAAGCACCAAGGGCTGCCGCAAGAGGGCTACCAGCTGGCCATCGCGCTGCATCTGCTCGGGACGCTGTACCTGTGCGCCGTGATCGTGCGCGACATCCTCATGCCGGAACGCGACGGGGTTCGTCAGGACGGCTCCGACGATCCGGGCGGGGGTGTGCTCGACGGCGCTCCGGACGCGTTCGTGCTGGGGCCCGCGGCCCATCCGCCGCGGCACGCCGCTCACGCCGAGGAAGGTCCGCGCGTGGAGTGGGGCGTTCAGGCCCGGAGCGGGACGGACACCGGCCCGCATCCTTCCGTCTGAAGCCCTCCGCGGGCTCGGCAGGGCGCGTCCGTCCCCCGGGCAGGCCAGGGGGGACGAGGGCCTGCTAGCGGTCCACCAGCCGGTCGAACTGGGTCGTCGTGTGCCTGAGGTGCGCCACCAGCTCGTCACCGACCTTCGGCTCCTGCGCGTCGGCGGGCACGAACAGGATCGAGACCTGCATGTGGGGCGGCTCGGCGAACCAGCGCTGCTTGCCCGCCCACACGAACGGCGACAGATTGCGGTTGACCGTCGCCAGACCCGCCCGTGCTACGCCCTTCGCACGCGGCATCACACCGTGCAGCGCCTTGGGCGCCTCCAGGCCGACACCGTGCGACGTGCCTCCCGCCACCACGACGAGCCAGCCGTCAGAGGCGGCCTTCTGCTGGCGGTAGCCGAAACGATCCCCCCGGGCCACACGGGTGACGTCGAGCACGGCGCCGCGGTACTCGGTGGCCTCGTGGTCGCCCAGCCACAGCCGCGTGCCGATCCGCGCGCGGAAGCGGGTCTGCGGGAACTGCTGCTGCAGCCGGGCCTGCTCCGGGGCGCGCAGATGACTCACGAACATCGTGTGCAGCGGCAGCCTCGCCGCGCGCAGCCGGTCCATCCAGCCGATGACTTCCTCGACCGCGTCGGATCCGTCGGTCCGGTCCAGCGGCAGGTGCAGGGCGAAGCCCTCCAGCCGTACGTCCTCGATGGCGGCGTGCAGCTGGCCGAGGTCCTGCTCCGAGATGCCGTGGCGCTTCATCGAGCTCATGCACTCGATGACGACGCGGGCTCCCACCAGCGCGTGCACGCCGTCGACCGAGGAGACGGAGCGGACCACCCTGTCGGGCAGCGGCACCGGTTCCTCACCGCGCCGGAAAGGCGTGAGCACCAGGAGATCGCCGCTGAACCAGTCCTTGATCCGTGCGGCCTCGTACGTCGTGCCCACGGCGAGCATGTCGGCGCCGAAGCGTGACGCCTCTTCCGAGAGCCGCTCGTGGCCGAAGCCGTAGCCGTTGCCCTTGCAGACCGGGACGAGACCGGGGAACTGGTCGATCACCGACTTCTGGTGCGCCCGCCAGCGAGCGGTGTCGACGTAGAGGGAGAGCGCCATGGCCGGCCCGGAACCTTTCTGGTGGCTGCGGTGTATCAGAGATATGTACGAGACTACGGAGTCGGCCGCGGCGTCGTCAGCGACGCGACATGTAGATGTCCAGCGCCTTGTGGAGGAGCTTGTTCAGCGGGAAGTCCCACTCACCGACGTACTCGACGGCCTCGCCGCCGGTCCCGACCTTGAACTGGATCAGGCCGAAGAGGTGGTCCGTCTCGTCGAGCGAGTCGCTGATGCCCCGCAGGTCGTAGACCGTCGCGCCCATGGCGTAGGCGTCGCGGAGCATCCGCCACTGCATCGCGTTCGAGGGCCGGACCTCGCGCCCGATGTTGTCCGATGCGCCGTACGAGTACCAGACATGGCCACCGACGACCAGCATCGTCGCCGCGGACAGGTTGACGCCGTTGTGCCGCGCGAAGTACAGGCGCATGCGGTTCGGGTCCTCGTTGTTCAGCACCGTCCACATGCGCTGGAAGTACGAGAGGGGGCGCGGCCGGAAGCGGTCCCGCTCAGCAGTGATCTCGTACAGCCGCTGCCACTCGGCCAGGTCCTCGTAGCGGCCCTGCACGACCTCCACACCGGCCTTCTCGGCCTTCTTGATGTTGCGCCGCCACAGCTGGTTGAAGCCCTTGAGGACGTCGTCCAGCGAGCGGTTGGCCAGCGGCACCTGATACACGTAGCGGGGCTGGACGTCGCCGAAACCGGCGCCGCCGTCCTCGCCCTGCTGCCAGCCCATCTTCCGCAGCCTGTCCGCCACTTCGAACGCCCGCGGTTCGATGTGCGTCGCTTCCACGTCGCGCAGCCGCTTCACGTCCGGGTCCTGGATACCGGCCTTGATCGCCGGCGCGTCCCAGCGGCGGATCACGACGGGCGGCCCCATCTTCACCGAGAACGCGCCCTGGTTCTTCAGGTGCGCCAGCATCGGCTGGAGCCAGTCGTCCAGGTTGGGGGCGTACCAGTTGATCACCGGGCCCTCGGGGAGGTACGCCAGGTAACGCTTGATCTTGGGGAGCTGGCGGTAGAGCACCAGGCCCGCGCCGACGAGCTCGCCGTTCTTGTCGAACCAGCCGAGGTTCTCGGAGCGCCATTCCGTCTTCACGTCCGCCCACGCCGGGACCTGGCAGTGACTCGCCGAGGGCAGGGTCTGGATGTATGCCAGATGCTGCTCACGACTGATGGTCCTCAGGGTCAGGCTCATGCGGGGCGCTCCTCGGCAGGTGTGTCCCCATGGGTCAGGGGCTCCGGCTCTCGCGCCGAAGCCTACTGGTCCGTGGCTGGGGCCCGAATGGCTGTGTGTGGGAGCGGGCCGCCGATCGGCCCGCTCCCTTCCCCGCCCCTGGGTTCGACGCCCCCCGGCATCAGCCGAGGACGCCACCGAAGAGCCCGCCGTGGGACATCCCTAGGAAGAACCCCACCGCGGACGCGCCCAGCCCGATGATCAGCAGGAACCGCTCACGGGTCGTCACGGAGATGAACTGCCCGTACGCGCCTGTCGCGATTCCGATGAGCCCTGCCCACGAACTGAGCAGATGCAGGTTGTGGAACATCGCCGTGATGAACGCGAGAGCGCCCAGTACCAGCGTCACCGCCATCAGGGTGTCCTGAAGGGGATGCGGCTTGCCGTCCGTGGCCAACAGCGAGACAGAGGAGTGACGTCGCATTGCCTGTGCCATGAGGCACCTCCTGGCTTTGCCGGAAGGCGGCGCATCGTAGCGCCGCGTCCACCCGATGTGTACAGATTGCGGCCATGGGCCACCGGATTTCAACCGGAAGCCGGAGTGCGGGTACTGTGTACGGTCTGCACCGGTGTCTGCCCAGGCCACGACGCGATCACCACTCGACGAGGGGGGATTGTCAGTGGCGGCCGATACCGTTGCTCACGCATCACGACCCTCCTGCCACGGAACGACCGTGGCCGCTGAGTCCAAAGGAGGTGGGTTCCACATGCGTCACTACGAGGTGATGGTCATCCTCGACCCCGATCTCGAGGAGCGCGCTGTCTCCCCGCTGATCGAGAACTTCCTCTCCGTCGTCCGTGAGGGCAACGGAAAGGTTGAGAAGGTCGACACCTGGGGCCGTCGTCGTCTCGCTTACGAGATCAAGAAGAAGCCCGAGGGCATCTACTCGGTCATCGACCTGCAGGCCGAGCCTGCGGTCGTCAAGGAGCTCGACCGCCAGATGAACCTGAACGAGTCGGTCCTCCGGACCAAGGTCCTCCGTCCCGAGACCCACTGAGCACCTAGCTCAGAGGTCATCGGGTTTCGAGTAGCAGCAAGCAGCCAGCAGCAATCCCGCCGAGAGGTTCACCCATGGCAGGCGAGACCGTCATCACGGTCGTCGGCAATCTCGTCGACGACCCCGAGCTGCGCTTCACCCCGTCCGGTGCGGCGGTCGCGAAGTTCCGCGTCGCGTCCACTCCCCGCACCTTCGACCGCCAGACCAATGAGTGGAAGGACGGCGAGAGCCTCTTCCTCACCTGCTCGGTCTGGCGTCAGGCGGCGGAGAACGTCGCCGAGTCGCTCCAGCGCGGCATGCGTGTCGTCGTGCAGGGCCGGCTCAAGCAGCGGTCCTACGAGGACCGCGAGGGCGTCAAGCGCACGGTCTACGAACTGGACGTCGAGGAAGTCGGCCCCAGCCTCAAGAACGCCACGGCCAAGGTCACCAAGACCACTGGTCGCGGCGGCCAGGGCGGCTACGGCGGCGGTGCCGGCGGTCAGCAGGGCGGCGGCAGCTGGGGCGGCGGCCCCGGCGGTGGTCAGCAGCAGGGCGGCGGCGGTGCTCCCGCCGACGACCCCTGGGCCACCAGCGCGCCGTCCGGCGGCGGTCAGCAGGGCGGGGGCAGCTGGGGCGGAAGCTCCGGCGGCTCCGGGGGCTCTGGCGGCGGCTACTCGGACGAGCCGCCCTTCTAGGGCAGCTCGTACCCCACTTCTTGATCACACAGGAGATACACCATGGCGAAGCCGCCTGTGCGCAAGCCTAAGAAGAAGGTCTGCGCTTTCTGCAAGGACAAGACCGCGTACGTGGACTACAAGGACACGAACATGCTGCGGAAGTTCATTTCCGACCGTGGCAAGATCCGTGCCCGCCGCGTGACCGGCAACTGCACGCAGCACCAGCGTGACGTCGCCACGGCCGTCAAGAACAGCCGTGAGATGGCGCTGCTGCCCTACACGTCCACCGCGCGATAAGGGAAGGGTGACCGAAACATGAAGATCATCCTCACCCACGAGGTGTCTGGCCTCGGTGCCGCCGGCGACGTCGTCGACGTCAAGGACGGATACGCTCGCAACTACCTGGTCCCGCGTGGTTTCGCGATCCGCTGGACCAAGGGTGGCGAGAAGGACGTGGCGCAGATCCGCCGCGCCCGCAAGATCCACGAGATCGCGACCATCGAGCAGGCCAACTCCATCAAGGGTCAGCTCGAGGCCGTCAAGGTGCGCCTTGCCGTTCGCTCCGGCGACGCCGGCCGCCTCTTCGGCTCCGTCACCCCGGCTGACATCGCCTCGGCGATCAAGGCCGCCGGTGGCCCGGAGGTCGACAAGCGTCGTGTCGAGCTCGGTTCGCCGATCAAGACCCTGGGCTCGCACCAGGTGTCTGTGCGTCTGCACCCCGAGGTTGCCGCGCAGCTCGGTGTCGAGGTCGTCGCCGCCTAAGCGCTGACGCTCGACAGAGCAGTAGGAAGGGCCGTACCCGTCGGGTGCGGCCCTTCCGCCGTCTGTGCGGTGGTGGGGTTTCATGGTGGCCGCCGTTTCACGTGAAACGGTGATCAGCGGGCAGCTCCCGTCACGATCCACCGTCCGGAGCGGGCCCGCCACCACAGCGTCATCAGCCGGACGGTCATCATCAAGGTCATCGCCCACCACAGAGTGGTCAGTCCACCTCCGAGGGATGGGACCAGCAAGGCGACCGGGGCGAACACGGCCAGGGTGAGCAGCATGGCCGCTGCCAGATAGGGGCCGTCACCGGCGCCCATCAGGACGCCGTCCAGCACGAACACCACACCAGCGATCGGCTGGGACACGGCGACGACCAACAGCGCGGGGAGCAACGTGTCACGGACAGCCTGATCACTCGTGAACAGAGGGATGAAAAGGGGCCGGGCGGCCACGATCAGGATCCCGAGCACGACGCCCGAGACCACTCCCCACTGCACCATCCTCCGGCAGGCCTGTTTGGCGCCTTCCGCGTCACCGGCTCCCAGATAGCGGCCGATGATGGCCTGTCCGGCGATGGCGATGGCGTCCAGCGCGAAGGCCATCAGGCTCCAGAGGGACAGCACGATCTGGTGAGCGGCGATGTGCGTGTCGCCCAGTCTGGCCGCCACAGCGGTGGCGATCATGAGGACCGCTCGCAGGGAGAGCGTACGCACGAGCAGCGGTACTCCCGCCTGGGCGCTCGCCCGGATCCCTGCCACGTCCGGTCGGAGTGAGGAACCGTGCTGACGGGCTCCTCGGACGACGACGACCAGGTATGCGACCGCCATCCCGCACTGTGCGATCACGGTGCCCCAGGCCGAGCCGGCGATACCGAAGCCGGCTCCATAGACCAGTGCGGCATTGAGTCCCGCGTTGGCGGCGAAGCCGCCGACCGCGACATAGAGGGGGGTGCGGGTGTCCTGAAGACCCCGGAGCACTCCGGTGGCCGCGAGCACGATGAGCATGGCGGGGATGCCGAGACTGGAGATGCGCAGATACGTGATCGCATGAGGTGCGGCGGTATCGGAAGCTCCGAAGGCCTCCACCAGCCATGGGGCCGCGGGGAGAGTGACGGCGATGACGGCGACCCCGAGGACCAGCGCCAGCCAGATGCCGTCCATCCCCTGCCGGATGGCTGACTGGAGGTCACCCGCTCCGACCCGGCGGGCAACGGCGGCCGTGGTCGCATAGGCCAGAAAGACGAAGACGCTCACCGCCGTCATCAACAGGGCGGCCGCGACGCCGAGGCCCGCCAGTTGCGGGGTACCGAGATGGCCGATGATGGCGCTGTCGACGATGACGAACAGCGGCTCGGCGACAAGGGCGCCGAAGGCGGGAACGGCGAGCGCGATGATCTCCCGGTCGTGCCGCCGCAGACGTTCCTTCGCCCCTGCCGGTACCTGTGTCATGGGCGCCAATCTAATCTTCCACAGGTAAGCGATGCAAGCGGTCAGCAGTCCTTACCTTGGAGGGTGTCACCCCTTGGTTCGTGCGCCGTTTGTTCTGATCTTGATCTGGCGGGGAAAGTTTTTCTCCCCCACAGGCGGTGGATGCGAAAGCCCCAGGTGAGGTGGGGTGTGAGGGGCAGGAAGTGAACTTTTCCACAGTGCTGTCCCCCGGTCCGTGCACAGGTTGCGGAGGGTTCTCCACAGCATCTGATCCTTCGTCCACAGTGCCTGTGGATAACCAGATTGGCTGACGCTGCCTCCGGGCCTACCGTGGACCGTCGCCCGACGTGCGGAAGTCCCGCTTCGAACGGAGTCCGGCGACTCGATCTGTCAGTGCCGTGGCATAGAAAAGACTGCCACGGCGTAGGTCCGTGGAGCGGACGGGAGGAGGTGGCCCGGGTGAGCATTTCCGAGCCCTTGGACGACCCGTGGGCGGCCGACAGTCCGGGGGACCGTCTCCCCGCCTCCCGTCAGCGGCGCCACGAAGGGCGCGGCCGTGAGGACCAGCACGACCGAGGCAGGGAGAGCGGCGGCTGGGACGGGGGCTCCCCCGGATTCGAGCGAGTCCCGCCGCAGGACCTCGACGCCGAGCAGTCGGTTCTCGGCGGCATGCTGCTGTCCAAGGACGCGATCGCCGACGTCGTCGAGATCATCAAGGGCCACGACTTCTATCGGCCGGCCCACGAGACGGTCTACCAGGCCATCCTCGACCTGTACGCCAAGGGCGAGCCGGCCGACCCCATCACCGTGGCGGCCGAGCTGGTCAAGCGGGGGGAGATCACCCGGGTCGGCGGCGCCCCGTACCTCCACACGCTGGTCCAGTCGGTTCCGACCGCGGCCAACGCCTCGTACTACGCGGAGATCGTCCACGAACGGGCCGTGCTGCGCAGGCTGGTGGAAGCCGGCACCAAGATCACGCAGATGGGTTATGCCGCCGACGGCGACGTCGACGAGATCGTGAACTCCGCCCAGGCCGAGATCTATGCCGTCACCGAGCAGCGCACGAGCGAGGACTACCTACCGCTCGGCGACATCATGGAGGGCGCCCTCGACGAGATCGAGGCGATCGGTTCCCGCAGCGGCGAGATGACCGGCGTGCCGACGGGCTTCACCGACTTCGACTCCCTGACCAACGGCCTGCACCCCGGCCAGATGATCGTGATCGCCGCGCGTCCCGCGATGGGTAAGTCGACTCTGGCGCTCGACTTCGCGCGGGCCGCTTCGATCAAGAACAACCTGCCCAGCGTGATCTTCTCGCTCGAAATGGGGCGCAACGAGATCGCGATGCGACTGCTGTCCGCGGAAGCCAGGGTGGCTCTGCACCACATGCGGTCGGGAACGATGACGGACGAGGACTGGACGCGGCTGGCGCGGCGGATGCCGGACGTGTCGCAGGCGCCTCTGTACATCGACGACTCACCGAACCTCTCGATGATGGAGATCCGCGCGAAGTGCCGCCGGCTGAAGCAGCGGAACGACCTCAAGCTCGTCGTCATCGACTATCTGCAGCTGATGCAGTCGGGTGGCTCGAAGCGGGCGGAGAGCCGCCAGCAGGAAGTCTCCGACATGTCCCGTAACCTCAAGCTGCTCGCGAAGGAGCTCGAGGTGCCCGTGATCGCGCTCTCCCAGCTGAACCGTGGCCCCGAGCAGCGCACGGACAAGAAGCCGATGGTGTCCGACCTCCGTGAATCCGGATCGATCGAGCAGGACGCGGACATGGTCATCCTTCTGCACCGTGAGGATGCCTACGAGAAGGAGTCCCCACGCGCAGGCGAGGCGGACCTGATCGTGGCCAAGCACCGTAACGGCCCCACTGCGACGATCACCGTCGCCTTCCAGGGCCACTACTCGCGGTTCGTGGACATGGCGCAGACCTGATCGCTTGACGATCGCTGCCGCTTGAGCGCCAGGGTTCAGCGTTCGTCTGCTTCGATCCCCCAGGTGCCCGGGTTCGAGGACGCGTACGAGTGCCACGTCTTCAACGAGCACGAGGTGCTCCCGCACCTGTTCTTCTGGGACGTCGTGCAGGACACCGTGCGCTCGTACCTGGGGGAAGGGGACCCGGACGGCCCCGATCGGCGTCGGGTCCTCGCCTTCCTGGAGGAGGAGACGCGGCGTTGCGCGCCCGGGGCGATCGAGGTCATCGTGACGTCATTCCTCTACGACCTTCCCTACAAGGGCGAGCCCGGGTACGGGATCGAGGCGCATCTCGGGCCGGCCATGAAAGAGCGGTACCTGCAGCTCCGGCCCTGGTACGGGGCCGAGGCCGCCGGCGCCATAAGGAAGCCGAAGGTCCTAGCAGCGGCGCCGGCGAGTGCCTGGGGGCCGGAGGCGCTGGAACGGTTCACTTCGAAGTGTCGGTCTTCGCCCCGGAGCGGCAGGCGGCGGTGCCCACGGCGACGGCGTTGGCGGTGACGATCACGCCGATGGCCAGCCAGGACGCCGGGTCGAGACGCTGGTCGAGTACGAGCATGCCGATCAAGGCGGCGAGCACCGGGTTGACGCTCATGAAGATCCCGAAGGAGTGGGCCGGTACACGGCGCAGCGCGAGCAGGTCGGCGAGGAACGGCACCGCGGAGGACAGCACTCCGGCTGCCAGGGCGCACAACAGGGCGTCGGCGGTGGGCCGGTGGAGCCAGAGGGCGGCGGTGCCGACGGGCAGGTAGAGCAGGCCGGAGACGGCTGCGGCGGCGGCCGATCCCTGGAGCCCGGGCAGGCGCTCGCCCACGGTGCGGTTGAGCAGGATGTAGCAGCCCCAGCAGACGGCTGCGAGCAGGGCCAGACCGATGCCGAGGTAGTCGGTGCTGGGCCGTGGTCGGGCGAGGACCACCACGGCCGCGGCGGCGGCGAGAGCGCAGGCCAGGTCGACACGGCGGCGGGAGCTCGCCAGCGCAACGGTGAGCGGGCCCAGGAACTCCAGGGTGACAGCGAGGCCGAGCCCGATCCGGTCGATCGCCGTGTACAGCGTCAGGTTCATGGTCGCGAAGACTGCGGCCAGCGCCAGCACCGGGCGCCACTGCGCGGCGGTGAAGGAGTGCAGCTTGGGCCGGCCGGCGCTCAGCAGCACAACGGCGGCCACCCACTGCCGCACCGCCACCACTCCCACCGGCCCGAGGACCGGGAAGGCGAGCGCGGCGACCGATGCTCCGACCTGGTTGGCCAGGCCGCTGCCCACCATCAGCGCTGTTCCGGCCCAACGGGGCGACGCGTGCGCCGCGGCGGTCGTCGTCTCTGCCCGAGCTGCGATTGCCATGGCACGACCGTCCGTCACGTCGACGCATACGCAAAATGCATCCGAAGCCCCAGCTATACGCTGGACGCATGGATGGTCGTACGGAGCTGGAGCTGCGGCACCTGCGCTGCCTGGTTGCGATCGTCGACACCGGCAGCTTCACCGATGCCGCGATCGAACTGGGCCTCTCCCAGGCGGCGGTCTCGCGCACACTGCTCGCACTGGAGCGGATTCTCGGCGTACGACTGCTGCACCGCACCAGCCGCACCGTGACCCCCACCACCGCCGGCGTGCAGGTCCTCGCCCGCGCCCGCCATCTGCTGGCCGAGGCCGAGGAACTGGTCCACCAGGCCACGACCGGCCACACCCGGCTGCACATCGGCCACGCCTGGTCCGCGATGGGCCGCCACACCGCCGAGTTCCAGCGCCGCTGGCACGACCGCTACCCCGATGTCGAACTCCACCTGATCCGCCACAACACCCCCACCGCCGGTCTGGCCGAGGGCCTGTGCGACCTGGCCGTCCTGCGTACCCCCGTCGACACCCGGCGCTATGCGCACGCCCGCGTGGGGCACGAACGCCGGTGTCTCGCCCTCGCCTCCGACGATCCATGGACCAGGCGCCGCAGCATCCGGCTGGAAGAGGTTCGTGAGCGCACCCTGGTGGTGGACCGCCGCACCGGCACCACGTCCTTGGATCTGTGGCCCGAAGGCGCCCGCCCCGCCGTGGAGTACACCCACGACATCGACGACTGGCTCGCCGCGATCGCCACCGGCCGCTGCGTGGGCGTGACACCGCAGGCCACGGCCACTCAGTACCGCCGCGACGGCATCACTTACCGCCCGCTGCGCGACGCCGACCCCGTTCCCGTCCACCTCATCTGGCGACGGCACGACCCGCACCCCGCCACTCACGCCGCCGTCGCCCTGCTCGCCGACCTCTACAGGGAAGACGTCTGACGCCCGAGTGCCCGGGCGGCGAGCACGCACTTGGCCGACCGGGGGAGGTGGGGGCGTCTCAGCTCCCCCGCCGTCCGGAACTGCGGACCCTCAACGGGCCGGCCAGGGGGCTCACTTCCCGAGGGGCTGGGTGAAGCGCAACAGGTTGCCGGCAGGGTCGCGGAACCCGCAGTCGCGGACGCCGTAGGGCTGGTCCATCGGCTCCTGCAACACCTCGCCGCCCGCGGCGCTGATGCGCTCGAAGGTGGCGTCGCAGTCGTCCGTCGCGAAGATGACGCCGCGCAGCAGGCCCTTGGCCATCAACTCCGCCATGGCCTGCTTGTCGGCCGGCGAGGCGTTCGGGTCGGCGACGGGCGGTTCCAGGACGATGTTCACGTCCGGCTGCGAGGGCGCGCCGACGGTCACCCAGCGCATCCCCTCGAACCCCACGTCGTTGCGTACCTCAAGGCCGAGCACGTCGCGGTAGAAGGCGATCGCCTTGTCGTGGTCGTCGACGGCGATGAAGCATTGGGAAAGCCGGATGTCCATGCCGTCACGCTACGGCCGGGCGGCGGGGTTCGCTTCTCCGTTCCTGATCGGCCGGGTGTGGATCTTGGCCATGCATGCCGGGATGGCGGCGCCCTGGTCGTGGTTCCGTGCCCGGTAGGCGCTCGGGCTCTCGCCGACCAGCTCGGTGAAGCGCGAGCTGAACGTCCCCAGCGACGAACAGCCGACCGCGAAACAGACCTCGGTCACCGTGAGGTCGCCGCGGCGCAGCAGCGCCTTGGCGCGCTCGATGCGACGGGTCATCAGGTAGCTGTACGGCGTCTCGCCGTAGGCGGCGCGGAAGCTGCGGGAGAAGTGCCCCGGCGACATCAGGGCGTCACGTGCCAGTGCCGGGACGTCGAGAGGCTCGGCGTAGTCGCGGTCCATCCGGTCGCGGGCCCGCCGCAGGCGTACGAGGTCGTCGAGATCCTGCCGTCTCACCTGAGCATTTTCCCACAGCACCGCGGCCGGCGATGGGGGAACAGGGACGATGCGCGGAGCCGGAGACGACGCCGGCGAAACAGGTGGCGGCGAGAGCGGCGACCCGATCGATCAGGAATCGAGAAGCGCGGGCCATGGCGCCGTAACTAGCGTGATCGCCATGGACATCAGCATTCACTGGACCTTCCTCCCGCACAACGACCCGGACGCCTCCCTGGCCTTCTACCGCGACACCCTCGGCTTCGAGGTCCGCAACGACGTCGGATACGGCGACATGCGCTGGATCACGGTCGGCCCCGCCGACCGGCCCGGGACGTCCATCGTCCTGGAGCCGCCGGCCGCCGACCCCGGCACCACCGACGACGAACGCCGCACCATCGCCGAGATGATGGCCAAGGGCAGCTACGCCCGCATCACCCTGGCCGCCGCCGACCTCGACGGCACCTTCGCGCGGCTGCGGGCCGGCGGTGCCGAGGTCGTCCAGGAGCCGACCGAGCAGCCGTACGGCATCCGCGACTGCGCGTTCCGCGACCCCGCCGGCAACCTGATCCGTATCAACGAGCTCCGCTGAGCCGTCCGGCGATCGCAGTCATGACCTGCATGGACGGGGCCGTGCAGGAGGCTGCGCACGACGCCGGTGTCCCCCGGATGCCCGCGCCGCCGAGGATCCTCACCTCGGCCGCGTCGGCGTAGGAGAACCAGACATACTGCTCGAAGCTGACCAGGTCGAGCAGGCGACGCCGACGGAGACCGCGAAGGCGGCCCGCCCAACAGATGGAGACACGATGAGCAAGGCCACGAGGACGGACACGCGATCGCCTGCGCTGCACGTTGCCGACAGCCACGATCTGATCCGGGTGCACGGCGCGCGGGAGAACAACCTCAAGGACGTCAGCATCGAGATCCCGAAGCGCCGGCTGACGGTGTTCACCGGTGTCTCCGGCTCGGGCAAGAGCTCGCTCGTCTTCGACACGATCGCCGCGGAATCGCAGCGGATGATCAATGAGACCTACAGTGCCTTCGTCCAGGGCTTCATGCCGACGCTGGCCCGCCCCGAGGTCGACGTACTCGACGGGCTGACGACCGTGATCACTGTCGACCAGCAGCGGCTGGGTGCCGACCCCCGCTCCACGGTCGGCACCGCCACCGACGCCAACGCGATGCTGCGCATCCTCTTCAGCCGGCTCGGGCGACCACACATCGGCCCGCCCAGCGCGTACGCCTTCAACGTCCCCTCGGTCCGGGCGAGCGGTGCGATCACCGTCGAGCGCGGTGCCAAAAAGGCGGTGAAGGCGACCTTCTCCCGCACCGGCGGCATGTGCCAGCGCTGCGAAGGCCGGGGCTCGGTCTCCGACATCGACCTCACCCAGCTCTACGACGACTCCAAGTCGATCGCCGAGGGCGCGTTCACCATTCCCGGCTGGAAGTCGGACAGCTTCTGGACCGTGCGGCTGTACGCCGAGTCGGGCTTCCTCGACCCGGACAAGCCGATCCGCAAGTTCACCAAGAAGGAGATGCAGGACTTCCTCTACCGGGAGCCGACCAAGGTGAAGGTCGAAGGAGTGAACCTCACCTACGAAGGGCTGATTCCCAAGATCCAGAAGTCGTTCCTGTCCAAGGACAAGGAGGCGATGCAGCCGCACATCCGGGCGTTCGTGGAGCGGGCGGTCACCTTCACCACCTGCCCCGAGTGCGACGGGACCCGGCTCAGCGAGGGGGCCCGGTCGTCGAAGATCAAGGGGATCAGCATCGCCGACGCCTGCGTGATGCAGATCAGCGACCTGGCCGAATGGGTCCGCGGCCTCGACGAGCCGTCGGTGGCACCGCTGCTGACGACGCTGGGGGGAACCCTCGACTCGTTCGTGGAGATCGGGCTGGGGTACCTCTCGCTGGACCGGCCGTCGGGCACGCTGTCGGGCGGCGAGGCGCAGCGCGTCAAGATGATCCGCCACCTCGGTTCCTCGCTCACCGACGTCACGTATGTCTTCGACGAGCCGACCATCGGCCTGCACCCCCATGACATCCAGCGGATGAACGACCTGCTGCTGCGGCTGCGGGACAAGGGCAACACGGTGCTCGTCGTTGAGCACAAGCCGGAGACGATCGCGATCGCCGACCATGTGGTCGACCTCGGTCCCGGCGCCGGTACGGCGGGCGGCACCGTCTGCTTCGAGGGCACCGTCGAGGCGCTGCGGGCCGGCGACACCATCACGGGCCGCCATCTCGACGACCGGGCGGCTCTGAAGGAGACGGTGCGGAAGCCCACCGGCACACTGGAGATCCGCGGCGCGACGGCGAACAATCTGCGTGACGTCGACGTCGACATCCCCCTGGGCGTGCTTGCCGTCGTCACGGGCGTCGCCGGTTCCGGCAAGAGCTCGCTCCTGCACGGGTCGATCCCGGCCGGCGAGGATGTGGTGTCGGTCGATCAGGGCGCGATCCGCGGCTCGCGGCGGAGCAACCCGGCGACGTACACCGGACTGCTCGACCCGATCCGCAAGGCATTCGCGAAGGCCAATGGCGTGAAGCCGGCGCTGTTCAGCGCCAACTCCGAGGGCGCCTGCCCGAACTGCAACGGCGCCGGCGTCACCTACATCGACCTGGCGATGATGGCCGGCGTCTCCACACCCTGCGAGGAGTGCGAGGGCAAGCGGTTCCAGGCGTCGGTGCTGGAGTACCACCTCGGCGGCCGCGACATCAGCGAGGTGCTGGCGATGTCGGTGACCGAGGCAGAGGACTTCTTCGGCGCCGGCGAGGCGCACACGCCGGCCGCGCACAAGATCCTCGAGCGGCTCGCCGACGTCGGCCTCGGCTACCTGACCCTGGGGCAGCCGCTCACCACGCTGTCCGGCGGCGAGCGGCAGCGGCTCAAGCTGGCCACACACATGGCTGAGAAGGGCGGCGTCTACGTCCTCGACGAGCCGACCACCGGCCTCCACCTTGCCGACGTCGAGCAGCTGCTCGGTCTGCTCGACCGGCTCGTCGACTCCGGCAAGTCGGTCATCGTCATCGAGCACCACCAGGCCGTGATGGCGCACGCCGACTGGATCATCGATCTCGGTCCCGGCGCCGGTCATGACGGCGGCCGGATCGTCTTCGAGGGCACACCCGCCGACCTCGTCGCCGCGCGCTCCACTCTCACCGGGGAGCACCTCGCGGCCTACGTGGGAAGCTGACCGCGGCTTCGCCGACACGGTGGGCCGAGGTCGCTCGACGCACAGCTCGACGACCTCGTCCTCGTGTCGCCGCCGAGTCCCCGTGTCGCCATAATGCGGTCGACGCAGGTGGACGGCACCGATAGACCTGATCCATGACTTCATCCATGGAAGAACTGCTGCCCGGTACCCGACGTGCCCTGCTGCACCGCATCGCCGTAGCCCAGAGCGAAGGGCGCGCTCCGTCGCTCGCCGCCGCGGTGCAACGTGACGGGCACCTGGTGTGGACGGGGTCCCGTACGTGCGTCGACGGTCACGCTCCGGACGCGGACACCCAGTACCGCATCGGATCCATCACCAAGACGTTCACCGCGGTCCTCGTGATGCGGCTGCGGGACGAAGGGCTGCTCGGTCTCGACGACCCGCTGGAGAAGCATCTGCCCGGCACGGGGGTAGGCGAGGTGACCGTCGCCCAACTGCTGGGGCACAGTGCCGGCCTGAGCGCCGAGACGCCGCCGCCGTGGTGGGAGCGGACGCCGGGTTCCATGCGTCCCCAGCTCTCCGACGTGCTCGGTGAGGAGACGGCGATGCACCCCGCCGGCCGGCGGCACCACTACTCCAACCCTGGGTACACCTTGCTCGGGTCGATGGTCGAAGCGGTCCGAGGGGTGTCATGGGAGGAGGCTCTGAAACGGGAGATCCTTGAGCCTCTGGGACTGGAGCGGACGAGTGCACAGCCGCAGGCTCCACACGCCGGCGGCTGGGCCGTTCACCCGTGGGCGGACGTGATGCTTCCCGAGCCTGTCGAGGACCTCGGGCTCATGGCCCCTGCCGGGCAGCTCTGGTCCACCCCTGCCGACCTGTGCCGGTTCGCCGCATTTCTTGCCGCCGGTGACGAACGGGTGCTCGCTGCTGAGTCCGTGCGGGAGATGCGGGTGCCGTCCGTGCCGCTGGAGGCGGGGGAGTGGAACGGCACCTATGGTCTCGGGCTCCAGATCCTGCGGCACGAGGGGCGGACTCTCGTGGGCCATTCCGGTTCGTTGCCCGGGTTCCTCGCGGGGCTGTGGGTGAGTGTGGACGACGGCGTCGCTGCGGTGGCGCTGGCCAATGCCACCTCGGGGCCGCCGGCGGCGACGGTCGCCGCAGACCTCGTGTGCATCGTCGCCGACGCCGAGCCGAAGCTTCCTGAGCCGTGGCGACCGCTGCCCGAGGTCGACCACGAGTTGCTGGGGCTGACCGGCCCCTGGTACTGGGGGACCTCTGCCTATGTCCTGCGTCTCGTCGCCGATCGGGGCGTGGAGCTGGAGCCGCTCCGCGGAGGGGGCCGCCGCTCGCGCTTTCTGGCCCGCGCCGACGGGACGTGGATCGGTCTCGACGGCTACTACGCAGGAGAGTCGCTGCGGGTGGTGCGCCGAGGCGACGGTTCGGCGAGCCATCTGGATCTGGGCTCGTTCGTCTTCACGCGGGAGCCTTACGAGCCTGGCGACGCTGTTCCCGGGGGTATGGATCCCGAGGGCTGGCGGGGATTCCGCTTCTGAACCGCGTGTGATGTTTCACGTGAAACGGGACATGGCCGGTTTCACGTGAAACATCGGCCGGCCGTACGGCGTGCCGCCACCAGTGGTCGCCCGGGCGGCGGCCCCAGATCTATGCCGCGGCAGTGGGCGCCTTGAGCTCCTCGACGGCTCGGACCAGCGGGGCGAGCTCCGGATCCTGAGCTGCCTCGTCGAGTGCCTCGCGAAGTGCCGCATCGTTGGTGGGCCGGGCTTCCGCCAGCAGTTGCAGGCCCGCTTCGCTGACGTCGGTGTAGATGCCCCGACGGTCGGTGGGGCAGAGGTAGCGGGCCAGAAGTCCGCGGTCCTCGAGTCGGGTGACCAGCCGGGTGGTGGCGCTCTGGCTGAGAACGACGGCGTCGGCGACCTGCTTCATCTGGAGATGGCCGCCTTCGCCGCTGTGCTGGCGACTGAGAACGTCGAGGAGGGAGTACTCGCGCACGCTGAGATTGTGCTTCGCCTCGAGGGCCCGCCCGATGTGGGCTTCGATCCGGCCGTGGAGCAGCGAGAGAGCGCACCACCCCTGCGCGAGGGCGGTAAGGGCGGGGTCGGTCGCTGTCATCTGTCTCCTCCTCTGTGTCGGAGTGGCTTAGCACCAGGGTAGGCCATAACTGCAATAGACCGCGTATGCAATTTACGGGCGCGTGCAATTATGTGCCCTGGTGCTCCGGTGTCCGACTAGCCTGCCGCGACCGTCAGCGGCGCGAAACGGCGCGTCCAGTCGCCAGGGAGGTCCGCTGTGCCGAGGGTCATCACGGCGTTGAAGGCGATCGGCTCCAGGCCCCGCTCCTTCACCCAGTCAAGAAGCTCCTTGTGGCGCACGTCGATGTCGGTGCGCAGCGGCCGGTCTGTCCCGTCGGCCAGAGAGGAGATCAGCGCCTTCGCGGTCTCCGTGTCCCGGGCGATCAGAGGGCCGATGACATGGGTGTCCATGTTCGGCCAGGCCGCCGCGTAGCCCGTCAGCGCACCGTCCTCTTCCGCGACGCGGAACTGGTCGGCGAACGAGGGAAGCCGCGTGATCATGTGGGTGCGGTCGAGGCCGAAGACCTCGGTGTCCAGGCGGACCACCGCGGCCAGGTCCTCGGCGGTCGCAGGGCGGGTCGACACCTGCGGTCGTGGAGCCGAAGCGGTGAAGCGGCCCCGGACCATCTCGGCGCGGCCGGTCGTGGTGAAACCCAGTTCTTCGTAGAGGGGCTGTCCGTAGGGCGTGGCATGGAGGGTGAGCGGGGTGCTGCCCATGTCCTGAAGCACGTGCTTCATCAGACGGCGCCCGATGCCCTGTCGGGAGTACCGCTCAGCCACCAGCACCATGCCGATGGCGGCGAGGCCCGTGCCGTAGTGCGTGACGACGCAGGAGGTCACCAGGCCCTTGCCGTCGGGATCATCGATCCCGTATCCCGTACCTGCGGTGAGGAGCAGACCCCACTTGTGCTCCTCACGGGGCCACCCGCGGTCCTCGGAGAGGTCGGCGCACGCCGCCAAGTCGTCCTTGGTGAGGCGCCTGATGGGAAGTTCGGACAGCGGTGTCTGCATGAGGTCAGGCTGTCTGACGCGTTGATCGTTCGTCCACCACTTTTCGTGAACTGGTCGAGACGCGCAGCCGACGGCCGCGGCGAGTGAGCCCCCACGGCTTGAGGACCGAGACGACGGTCATGAACACATAGGCAGTCAGAGAGACTGCCGGCCCCATCAGAAGGTCACGGGGTTCGGCGACCACTCCGCCCGAGGCCACGGTGTCGGCGGCCCTGTCGACCCCAGGGCGGAGCACCAGGACGGACGCGGTGGTGGTCGCGAGGGTGAGCCAGAACTTGATGAACACCCATCGATGGCGCGCCAGCCCCCACTGCGTGCCCAGTGACAGTGCGAGGCCACTGGCCAGAGTGAGCAGTGCCAGGGGCAGCACCAGCCAGTCGGTGAAGACCTCCATCGACCGGTACGACGCTTCGGCCATGGAAGCTGATTCTGAGGTGTACGCCGCGAGCGCGAGGGCCAGCAGACCGAGAGTGAGACCGAGCCAGCCGGCCGACGCGGCGACGTGGACGACGAGTGTGGTCCGGCGAACGGGACGCTTGAGTGGTTTCACGTGAAACACGGTGCCTGTCGCCATGGCTCTGCTGCGTCTGACAGCGGGAGTAATCACGGCTACTAACCTCGGCGTACATGAGCAGACGGCCAAGGCTTCACATCTTCGATCTGGACGGCACGCTGATCCGCGGCTCGGCGGCGCCGGTCGAGATTTCACGCCAGCTCGGGTTGCTGGAGGAGATCGGCGAGGTGGAGCGGGACCTGATCGCAGGCCGGATCGGTCCTCCGGAGTACGCGGTGCGTGTGCACGCCTTGTGGACGGACCTCACCGAGGCCCATGTGGTGGCCGCCTTCGAATCCGCTCCCTGGCTCACGGGCATCCGGGAGGTGTGGAGCGAGATCCGGTCGCGTGGTGACTACTGCGCCGTGATCTCCCTGTCGCCGTCGTTCTTCGTGGAACGGCTGCTGGACTGGGGCGCCCACGCGGCCCACGGATCACGTTTCCCCGACGTTCCCTTCACCCAGCCTGTGGATCCGGCAGGCATCCTCAGCGCGGCCGCGAAGGTGGAGATCGCCGGCCGGCTCTGCACAGGCTTCGGACTGGGGCTGGACGACTGCGTCGCCTACGGGGATTCCATGTCGGATGCCGCGATCTTCGCGGCGGTGCCCACGGCGGTGGCCGTGAACGCCGACCACCATGTCGCCGGCCTGGCCAGCCACACATATGTGGGAAGTGATCTCCGCGAGGCGTATGAACTGGTGTGGTCCGCCGGATAGTTCGATCCGGCGGATCAACCGAGGTCCGGTGCGTGCATGGCCCTGACGCCTTCGATGTTGCCGTCCAGATAGTGCCGCAGCGACAGCGGCACGAGATGGACGGCGGCGATTCCGACGCGGCTGAACGGCACGCGCACGATCTCGTACCCTCCGCAGGGTTCATCGACCTCAGGGCCGTGCCGCAAGGAGGGGTCCATAGACTCCAGGCGGCAGACGAAGAAGTGCTGCACCTTCACCCCCGTCACGCCGCCGTCGGCGATGTGCTCGACGGTGTCGACGAAGCACGGGACGACATCGGTGATCTTGGCGCCGAGCTCCTCGTCGACCTCCCGGTGGAGGGCGTCGACGACGGTGGCGTCCTCGGGCTCGACCCCGCCGCCGGGCGTGAGCCAGTAGGGATCCATGCCGGGCTTGGTCCGTTTGATCAGGATGAGGTCGTCGCCGTCGAGCAGGATGGCACGTGCGGTGCGCTTGACCACTGGTCGTTCGGTCATGGCAAGAGAGTGGCCCATGTCTTCGCTCTTGAAACTCCTGTGGGCGTTCTGTGCCGTGTCCTCACCAATCGGCCGCGGCCCGCAGCAGGTCTTCGTGCGCCCGGGCGATGTGGGGATGGGCGAGGGTGCCGGTGCGTATGACCAGGAAGTACGTGCGCAGCGGAGGCACGGGTGGTTCGAGGAGCGCGACGACGCGGCCGCGTTCGAGGGCTTCCTCGCACAGGTAGCGCGGCAGTACAGCGAGCCCGGCTCCCGATGCGGTCGCTTCCAGGACGGCCCTCAGATCGGGCGCGATGACGGTGCCCGCTGCGGCCGGCCGTGAGTCGAAGACGGAGTGCCAGTACCGCGAGACGAACGGCAAGGACTCATGGACCTCGACCACAGGGAGCTGTTCGAGGACGACATGGCCCTTGCGTAACACCGAGGGCCCCAGGTGGACCGCCCAGCGGGGAGCCGCGACGAGGACGTGCTCCTCGTCGCACAGTGGCGTGGCGGTGAGGAGCCGGCCACGGGGCCGGGCGGTGGCGATGGCGAGGTCGTGGTGGCCTGCGGCGAGCCCTTCGAGGGCCTCCTCCGCGTTCCTGAAGGAGGCGCGCAGGGTGAATCCCTGGCCGATCAGGGGCGTGAGCGCGGGAAGTGCGCGCGCGGAGGTGAACTCGGGCGGGCCGGCGAGATGAAGCGTGCGGATGGCGGTCTCGGTGTCGAGACCCACTTCGGCTATCTCGAGCAGGGCGTCCAGGTGCGGTGCCGCGCGGTGTGCGAGTTCGTCCCCGATGGTGGTCGGGGTGACGCCGCGCGCCTGCCTGAGGAAGAGCGGCCTGCCGAGCTGTCGCTCCAGTGTGCGGATCTGACCGGTGACCGCGGGCTGGGAGAGTCCGAGCAGTGCGGCGGCGCGTGTGAACGACCCGGCCCGGTGCACGGTGACGAATGTGCGCAGTAGGGCCAGATCCATGCCATGCCCTTCCCGATCCGACGTTGCCCCCGAACCCGGCCAACTATAAATAAGTCGATAGGTCTCTGTCGCTAGCGTGATTGGACACTGACGCTGAGTCAACTAGCCTTGTCGGCACGGTTCTTCGCGCGCAGGAGCCGAGGGCGGTCCGAGCCATGAGGGGGGAGGCTCGGACCGCCCGTCACCGTCGGCAGGTCAGCCGGTCTGCGTGGACGGGCGTACGTCCCCTGTCGGGGCTGCTGCCTCGTCCAGTGCCCGCAACACGTCCGCCACCAGGTCGTCGCCGTCCTCGGCGCCGGCGGAGAAGCGGATGAAGCCCTCGGGGACGGCGTCACCGCCCCACCGGCCGCGGCGTTCGGCGGTCGAGCGCACGCCGCCGAAGCTGGTGGCGTCGTCGACCAGGCGCAGCCCGTCGAGGAAGCGCTCGGCGTGGGCCCGGTCGGGCAGGTTGAAGGAGACGACGCACCCGAAACGCCGCATCTGCTGTGCGGCGATCTTGTGCGAGGGGTCGTTCGGCAGTCCGGGATGACGCAGACCGCTGACCTCGGAGCGGCCGTTCAACGCCTGTGCGACGGCCAGCGCGTTCGCGCTCTGCCGGTCCGCGCGCAGCTGCAGGGTGGCGAGCGAACGGTGCGCGAGCCAGGCCTCCATCGGGCCCGGGATCGCCCCGACGATCTTGCGCCACCGTCGTACTCCGGCCGCGAGTTGCGGATCGCGGCAGGTCACGTGTCCGAGCAGGATGTCTCCGTGGCCGGTCATGCCCTTGGTGTCGCTGGCCACGGAGAAGTCGGCGCCCAGCTCGAGCGGCCGCTGTCCGAGGGGGGTGGCCAGCGTGTTGTCCACCGCGACGAGCGCGCCTGCCGCATGGGCGAGGTCGGCAAGCCGCCGTACGTCGCACACGTCGAGTCCCGGGTTGGAGGGCGTCTCGATCCACAGCAGGCGCGCCCCGTCGAGCAGGGCGGCCTGTGCGTCGCCGCCGGTCGGCGCCGTGCGTACCTCGATGCCGAACGCACGCAGCTGCTCGTGCACCAGAGGCAGGGCCTGATAGCCGTCGTCGGGCATGACGACGACGTCTCCCGCCTTCAGCTGCGACATGAGAACGGCGGAGATCGCCGCCATGCCGGAGGCGAAGGTGACGGTCTCGACGGCCTCTCCGGGCGCCTCGAGCTCACCGATCGCCCGCTCCAGATGGGTCCAGGTCGGGTTCTCGTCGCGGCCGTAGGTGTAGGGACCCGTCGGCTCACCGGGCAGATGGAAGTGAGCCGCGAAGACGGGCCCGGGCAGGGTCGGTTCGTACTTCACCGGTTCGGGCAGCCCCGCCCGTACCGCCGTGGTGCCGTCCCCCTGGGTCGTGCCTGTCATGCCGCTCGCTCCTCAAGTGCAGTTCTCACGGCGTCGAGCAGGCCCTTGCCCGCCGCCTCCACCATCTCCAGGCAGTCCTCGAAGCCGTCCATACCGCCGTAATAAGGGTCGGGGACGTCGAGGTCCTCCGGCTGTGCGGGGTCGTACGCGCGCAACATCCGCACCTTCGCGGCGTCCGCCGGCGTCGGCGCCAGCCTCCGCAGCGCCCGCAGATGTCCTTCGTCCAGCGCGATGACGAGGTCCAGGCCGTCGAACCACTCCGCCCGGAACTCCCGGGCGGAGTGGTCCGAGGGGTAGCCGTTCGCCTCGAGCACCGAGACGGTGCGCGGGTCGGCGCCGTCCCCTTCGTGCCAGCCACCGGTGCCGGCGCTGTCGACGCGCACGACGGGGCCGAGCCCGGCGTCCTCGACGAAGGCGCGGAAGACCGACTCGGCCATCGGCGACCGGCAGATGTTGCCGGTGCAGACGAAGCAGACGCGATACGGGGAGTTCATGCGCCGATCAGTCCTTGTCGGGCAGGGCGAGGTTCAGCGCCCAGGAGACGACGGAGATGATCAGGGCGCCGAGCACCGCCGTCCAGAAGCCGTCGACGTGGAAGCCAAGGTCCAGCTTGTCGGCGAGCCACGAGGTGAGGAGCAGCATCAGAGCGTTGATCACGAGCGTGATCAGACCGAGGGTGAGGATGAACAGCGGCAAGGTCAGCAGCTTCACCACGGGCTTGACGACAAAGTTCACCAGGCCGAAGAGAAGAGCGACCAGGACCAGGGTCCAGGCTTTCTTGCCGGTGCTGTCACCGGTCAGTGTGATGTCCTGCAGCAACCACACGGCCACCCAGAGGGCACCGGCGTTGGCGATCGTCTTGACTAGGAAATTCATCATGTGTCTGATCGTGGCAGACGTGATCGGACCGAGTGCAGGGGCGGGACAGGCATGAAGGCATTCCGGCTGGACGAACTCGAGGCGGAACGCGCCGCGAACGACGGGGCATACCTGCAGTTCCTGCGGGAACGGAACATGTCGGTCGGCCTGTACGCGCTCGACGCCGGTGAGATCGACCCCCAGCTGCCCCACAAACAGGACGAGGTCTACTTCGTGGTCAGCGGCCGCGCGGCGATCACCGTGGGCATGGAGACCACGCAGGTCGGGCGCGGCAGCGTCGTCTACGTGCCTGCCGGCGTCCCGCACAAGTTCCACCACATCAGCGAGGATCTGCGGGTCATGGTGGTCTTCTCTCCGCCTGAGAGCTGACGGCCCACCCCGCCGGTCCCTAGGGGTTCGGTCAGGGGAGTTCAAGGGCTCGCGGGCCCCGTTCCACGCTTCCGCCCGCCTAGCATCGAAGGCAGGCAAACCGGAGAAACGAGGTAGGGACGATGGCTGTGCGGGAGATGCTCACGGGGATGCCGTGGTGGGTGAAGTGGGTCGCGATCCCTGTGATCGCGCTGGTCGTGTTCGGTGGACTCATCGCGAGCGTCGTCGGGTTCGTGATCGGACTGCTCTTCAAGCTGCTGGTCTTCGTCGCCCTCGTCGGCGGACTCGTCTTCGTCGTAAGGAAGTTCATGTCGTCCTCCAGCTCACGCAGTGACTGGTAGCCGCAGGAGCCGCTGTTAGCCCGGCCGGGGGAACGGCCGGGCAATCGGCATACGCGGTCGGACGCTCCGGTTAGTGTGGCTCCCCTCTGCCGCTCCTCGGGGCACCCGGATCAGGGCGTTTCCATCAGCACCTCCAGGTGTTCCGGGGCCGATGCCTGTCGAGGGCTCGGGGCCGCGGCGGCCGCGCGGGGGCGGCCCCCTCGCGGGTGGGCTTGCTGCCCGCCACCATGCCTGGGGGTGACCTGTGGCCGGGGCGACGAAAGCCGCTGCACCTACCCTGATCAGCTCCGTGCAGCGTGCGTTGAGGCTGCTGGAAGCGGCCGGCGCACACCCGGACGGGGCTCCGGCGAAGCAACTCGCACGCGAGGCCGGGATCCCTCTGCCGACCGCCTACCACCTGCTGCGGACCCTGACCCACGACGATTACCTGCGGCGTCGGAGCGGCGTGTACACGCTCGGGGACGCCGTCGAACGTCTGGTCGGCGGCACGCCGGAGAATCGTCGCAGCACTCTCGAGGATTCCCTCGCGCACTGGCGGGACGCGATCGGTGTCCCCGTCTACTTCGCCGTCTACCGCGAGGGCGAGATCGACATCGTCGCGGTCTCCGACACGCCCTACGCCCCCGCAGTGCCCGAGTGGGCCGACTTCCGGGAGACCGGACACGCACACGCGCTGGGCCAGTGCCTGCTCGGACAGCTCGACGAATCGTCACGCCGCGACCACCTGAGCCGCCATCCCGTGCAACCCGTGACGCCGTACACGGTGCGTGACGGGCGCACGATGCTCGAGCGGCTCGCCGCGCGAGGATCCATGGAGCCGGTCGTGGAACGGGAGGAATATGCAATCGGCACGGTCTGTGCCGCCATTCCGATCACTGTTGGTTGCCAAGCCGCAACGATGGCCATTTCTCTTCCGTTGGACCAGGAGGCCAGGCTGCTTCCGGCAGTTGAGCAGTTGCGCACCGGAATCGGTGGGCTGTTGGGGTCACTTGCCTTCTCTATCAGTATCTGAAATATCACTCCTTGTGATCTGCTAGGCCTTCGACCACGATGGCGTCAAGAGGGTCCAGGGGATTGTTCCTGGCCGTTTTCTTCTGCTTTGTCAGTGCGGTTTCATTCATTGCTTCATCTGCTGCGGGGTATGTGATGCGCGAGTCGGTCCAGGCCGAGGTTCTGATGAGGTTCCTCGTCTCCGAGGAACTCTCCTTCCGGATTCCGGTGGGACTGGATTACGAGACAGGAGATCCGTACGCGGTGCGGATGACCTTCCACCTGCCCGGTGACGCGCCTGTGACCTGGGCATTCGGGCGGGAGCTGCTGCTCGACGGGATCAATGGGCCGAGCGGCGACGGTGATGTGCACATCGCGCCCGTCGGACCGGAAAGCCTGTCGGACGTCATCATCAGGCTTCGCGTCGGCGCGGATTCCGCACTGTTCAGGGCGGGAGCGGCGCCGCTGGTCGCCTTCCTCGACCGCACGGACAAGCTGCTGCCGATGGGGCAAGAGCTCACGCTCGGTGACTTCGAGGTCAGCCTGGAGGAGGCGCTCGGCCGCATCCTCGCCGAGGAGAACGCCGGCTGAAGCGCCTGCCCCGCCGCCTCACCCTCCGCTCACGCCTTGCGTCGCCGCCCCCTCCCGGTCCGCGCCGGCGCCCCGTTCGGGTTGCCCGGTCCCGCCCGACCGGGGCGGTCCGCGGAGACCACCAGGGTGGCGAGGGCGGTCGTCACCGGCACCGACGCGACCAGGCCGATCGACCCCACCAGCGTCCGTACGATCTCCTCGGCCACCAACTCGCTGTTGGCGACGGTGCCCACGCTGGACTGCGCGATGGAGAAGAGGAGCAGCAGCGGCAGCGCGGCACCCGCGTAGGCGAGCACCAGTGTGTTGACGACGGACGCGATGTGGTCGCGGCCGATGCGGATGGCCGAGCGGTAGAGCGCCCGGGGCCCCATGTCGGGGTCGGCCTGATGCAGCTCCCACACGGCCGAGGTCTGCGTCACCGTCACGTCGTCCAGAACGCCGAGCGAGCCGATGATGACTCCGGCCAGCAGCAGACCGCTCATGTCGATCTCCGGATAAAGGCCGTGGATCAGACCGGTGTTGTCGTCGGTGTTCCCACTGAGACTGGCCCAGTCGATGAACAGTGAGCCGAGCAGACCGATCAGCAGCAAGGAGATCAGTGTGCCGAGCACCGCGACGGAGGTCCGCGCGGTCACCCCGTGGCACATGTAGAGCGCGATCAGCATGATGGCGCTCGCCCCGACCACGGCCACGACCAGGGGATTGGACCCCTGCAGGATCGCGGGCAGGATGAAGAGCGTCAGCAGGGCGAACGAGGCGGCGAGCGAGATCAGGGCCATCACGCCCCGCATCCGGCCGACGAGCACCACGACGAGTGCGAAGATCCCGGCCAGCACCGCCATGGGGAGTCCCCGGTCGACGTCCGTCACCGAGTACTGGAGATCGCGGGGCGCGTCCGGGGCGTACGCGACGACCACACCCTGCCCTTCCTCCAACTGCCGCGGTGCGTCAGGCTGGACGATCTCGACGAAGGTACGGCCCTTGTCCTTGCCCGTGGTCACTTCGACGGTCGCCCTGGCGCACTGGCCCTGCTGCGAGTTGACGGCCTCGCGACCCTCCGGCGTGGAGGTGTCGCCGGTCGGTGGGACCTGGGCGGCGTTGACGTCCTTGCAGTCGACCCACTCGAGAGAGACCACCTTGCCCTCTTCGGTCTGCCGGTCGAAGCCGACACCGGTGCGCTCATGGCCGGGTGCGCCCCCCGGCCACAGCACGGCGAGGCCGACGAGGACGGCTGTCGCGAAGGGGATGAGCACGGCGGCGATGACCTTGCGAAGGTGCTTGGAGACTGGCGCGGCGGGCCCATGACTGTGCACATGACTGTGGGCCTGGCCGTGCGGTTCTGGGGGCTGCGGCGATGAGGTCACGGACCGATCATCGCAAGAGCAGGAGGGGCCCTCTGTTCAGCGCGCCAGATATGACGCTAGCGTGGTGGCACCTTTGCACACGCGGGAGCTCGGAGCACCGGGCTGAGAGGGCGCTGACCTTCGTACATCCGTACGGGACAGCTGCGCCGACCGCCGAACCTGTTACCGGGTAATGCCGGCGTAGGGAGTAGGTCTCATGACCGTATCGGACGCACGCACGCCTGCCTCGAACCAGAACGACGAGGCCGGGAAGTCCATCGGCTGGCACAAGGGATACGTCGAGGGTTCCCGCCCCGACCTCCGTGTGCCGGTCCGCAAGGTGCACCTCACCAACGGCAAGGACGTGACGCTGTACGACACGTCCGGCCCGTACACCGACCCGAACGTCGAGACCGATGTACGCCGCGGCCTGCCGCCGCTGCGGGAGAACTGGATCATCGGTCGCGGCGACACCGAGGAGTACGCGGGGCGGCCCGTCAGGCCCGAGGACGACGGGATCAAGCACACGTCCCCGCGCGGGGGGCTGCGCAACCTCGACGCGGTCTTTCCCGGCCGCCCGCGCCAGCCCCGCCGCGGACGTGACGGCCAGGCGGTCACCCAGCTCGCGTACGCCCGCCGCGGCGAGATCACGCCGGAGATGGAGTACGTCGCCATCCGCGAGAACGTCTCCCCCGAGGTGGTGCGGGAGGAGATCGCGGCCGGCCGGGCCGTCCTGCCGGCGAACGTCAACCACCCGGAGATCGAGCCGATGATCATCGGCAAGCGGTTCCTGGTGAAGGTCAACGCCAACATCGGCAACTCCGCGGTCACCTCCTCCATCGAGGAGGAGGTGGAGAAGATGACCTGGGCGACCCGCTGGGGCGCCGACACGGTCATGGACCTGTCCACGGGGCGCAACATCCACACCACCCGCGAGTGGGTGCTGCGCAACTCCCCCGTGCCGATCGGCACCGTGCCGCTGTACCAGGCACTGGAGAAGGTCGACGGCAAGGCCGAGGAGCTGACCTGGGACGTCTACAAGGACACCGTCATCGAACAGGCCGAGCAGGGCGTCGACTACATGACGGTCCACGCGGGGGTGCTGCTGCGCTACGTGCCGTTGACGGCGCGCCGCAAGACCGGCATCGTCTCGCGCGGCGGTTCGATCATGGCAGCGTGGTGCCTCGCGCACCACAAGGAGTCCTTCCTCTACGAGCACTTCGAGGAGCTGTGCGAGATCCTTGCCGCGTACGACGTCACGTACTCCCTCGGTGACGGCCTGCGGCCCGGCTCGATCGCGGACGCCAACGACGAAGCGCAGTTCGCCGAGTTGAAAACGCTCGGGGAGCTCAACTCGATCGCCAAGCGTTTCAATGTGCAGACGATGATCGAAGGCCCCGGTCACGTCCCGATGCACAAGATCAAGGAGAACATCGACCTTCAGCAGGAGATCTGCGAGGAGGCCCCGTTCTACACCCTCGGCCCGCTCACCACCGATGTGGCCCCTGCCTACGACCACATCACCTCCGGCATCGGAGCGGCCATGATCGCTTGGTGGGGCACGGCCATGCTCTGCTACGTGACGCCCAAGGAGCACCTCGGCCTTCCGGACCGTGACGACGTGAAGACCGGCGTCATCACCTACAAGATCGCCGCGCACGCGGCGGACCTCGCCAAGGGGCATCCGGGGGCCCAGGAGTGGGACGACGCGCTGTCCGACGCGCGCTTCGAGTTCCGGTGGGAGGACCAGTTCAATCTGGCCCTCGACCCGGACACGGCCCGGGAGTTCCACGACGAGACGCTGCCGGCCGAGCCGGCGAAGACCGCGCACTTCTGCTCGATGTGCGGTCCGAAGTTCTGCTCGATGAAGATCTCCCAGGACATCAGGCGCAAGCACGGCGGCGATCTCGGAGACGGGGGCGCCCTCGCGGAGGCCGAAGCCGGCATGGCGGAGAAGTCACGGGAGTTCGCTGCGGCGGGCAACCGGGTGTATCTGCCGATCGCGGACTGACCCGCGGGCGCACCGACGGGTGAGGGGGCAGGCCGGCGCCGAGGCGTCGGCCCGTGCCCTCCACCCGGCCCGTGCCTCCACCTGCCCCGGCCGCTGATCACTCCGGCCGGTGTTCCGGACCGCCGAAGTCGGGGCTGGTGAAGTCCGGGCTGGTGAAGGTCGGCCGCTGCCCGGCGGTCGACCCCTCCGCGGGGCTGGAGAACTCCGGCCCGCTGAACCCGATCTTGGGGATCCGGCTGACCGGCCGCGGTGGTGCGGTGGACGCCGGATCGGCGCTCGGGTCGGCGAGGGCGGCCCGCAGGAAGGGCAGGATTCCGCGCTCCAGGAGGGCGTGGCGCCACGCGTCCTTCGCTCTGGACACCTCGTCCGGCAGCTCTCCGGCGGGCACCTGTTCCGCCACCTGGGCGGCGCCGTTGCGCAGGGCGGTCAGGAGCAGCCCCACCGCGGCGACCAGGATGGCGGCCGCCGTGAGGGCGCCGAAGAACCACCCGGCCGTCAGCAGGGCGTCGGCGAACGACGGCGTGGGGCTGAGCATCTTCAGGATGTAGCCGACGAGCAGGAAGATCGCCGCGGCGGTCCCGGCGAGGACGGGGGCGAGCACCGCGATGACGGCGGCGAAGCCGGCGCCGCCGCCCTCCGCGCTCTGCCCGACGGTCGGGGACAGCACGGAGCCGTTTACCGAGGCGGCCGCCGTGGACGTGCGCATCTCCCGGCGCACTTTCACATAGTGCTCGTACTCGGCGGCGGCCGAGGCGGCTATCAGGGCCGTCGCGTTGAGCGCCATGGTGCGCAGCTGCTCGGCGTTGAGGCGCAGGCCCACGGCGGCGAGGTCAGGGCGTTCATGGGCGTTGCGCAGTGCTTCGTCGAGGACCCGCTGGTACTCGGCGCGGTCCTCGTTCAGCAGGTGCGGAGCGCTTTTCATGTGCATCCCCCGATGCTCCGTAGGGCCGGACGGCCCGTATGACGGGCGGTCGAGCGAAAACGGAGGAGAGTCTGCTACGGATAGGCCGATGGTAGAGCGGTTACGGCACAGGGTGACAGGGGGTTTCCGTAAATCGCCTGCCGCAGTCGGCTCAGTCCGTCAGGGGGAGTTGCTGGACAAGAAGCTTTCCGGCCATGGTCACGCCGCCGTCCATGGCGATGGCGAGCCCGTCCGCGTAGACGTGCGGGCCCTCGACCACAGGGCGGTCACCGTCCTCGCCGTCCTCGGTGCCCACCTCGCCCAACAGATACGGGATGGGGCTGTGACCATGGACGATGCGCCGGCCGCCATAGGCGGAGAGCAGCTCCCGCACCGCCTGCGGGCCGCCCTCGTCGCGGAAGGCGAAGCGCTTGGTGAACTTGCGGAACAGGTCCCAGCATTCGTCCGCGTCGCCCCGGGTGAGGACCGCGTGCACGGTGTCGTTGACGTCCGCGATGGTGGACCCGTAGTCGAGGTACGCGGTCGTGTCGGAGTGCAGCAGGAGGTGGCTGTCCTCCTCGACGATCGCGTCGAGCCTGGCCATCCACTGCAGGTGGACCTCCTGCAGCCGGTCCATGTCCGTCTTCTGGCCGCCGTTGAGGAGCCACGCGGCCTGGAAGGTGGCGGTGCCGGCACCGGAGTTGACGGGCGTGTCCCCGAAGCGTTTGGCGCCGATCAGCAGCAGTTCGTGGTTGCCCATCAGGGCCTTGCAGTAGCCGCCTGCGGCGGCGGCCTCCGCGGAAAGGCGCATGACCAGGTCGATGACGCCGATCCCGTCGGGACCGCGGTCGGTGAAGTCGCCGAGGAACCACAGCCGAGCGTTGCCCGCAGCCCAGTGTCCTTCGGCGTCGATGAGGCCCTTCGCCGCCAGGGCGGCGACGAGCTCGTCGATGTAACCGTGGACGTCGCCGACGACGTAGAGCGGGCCCCGTCCGTCGGGAGCGGGCGCCTCGTCCGGATCGACATGGATCTGGACGGTGTCGCCCGGGCCGCCGCGGCCGATGACGGGGAGGTCGCGCGCGGTGGGGGTGTAGCCCTCCGGCGGCTCGCCCTCGGGGAAGGCGTTACCAGGATGGCCCGAATGGCTCGGGTCCGCTGTGTGTGACTGCACGGGAACCTGCGCGTACGGCGGTACGCGGAAATCGCGCAACGTCGCCGTCCGGACCACGGGTCCTTGACCGGCCCCCTGAGTCATCGACCCCTCCACCACCGTCGCGCCGCCGTTCACCTCTCGGCCCAACCTGGTCGGGGTGGTCCGCGGTGTCGTTCGCCCATCATAGGAATGAGGCAGGCGGTGTGTGACGCACCAGGGGTGGTGAAATCCTGTCGCACCCCTGGTTCGCCGGTCGTTTCGTCCCAATTGGGAAGGTCCAGTCCTTTGTGGGGACGGTTCAGTTCTTCGAGGGAGACCGTGGTGCGCTCACGGTTGTCCGCGGAGGACGGCGCTGCGACGAGGTCCTGACGATCAGTTCGGTCGGTATCACCTGCTCGACCGGCCGGTCCTCGTCGATTCCCTCGATCGCGTCGATCAGCAACTGGACGACCGCCGTGCCGATTCTGCGCGGCTTGAGCGAGAGCGTGGTGATGGGGGGCTCCGTGGTGGCGTACACGGTCGACTCGCTGCAGCACACGAGGAGCAGGTCGTCGGGGACGCGCAGGCCGTACCTGCGGGCGGCGGCCAGCAGATCGGTGCCGTTGGGGTCGAAGAGCCCGTACACGGCGTCGGGCCGGTCCGGCCGGGCGAGCAGCCGGTCGGCGGCGACGGCGCCGGCGCACGGGTCGTGCGCGGGGTAGGACTCGTAGACGGGGTCCTGGCCGACGCGTTCGCACCAGTTGAGGTAGGCGGTGGTGGACAGCCGGGTGTACGTGTCGGTGGTGGTGCCGGTGAGCAGGCCGATGCGGCGGGCCCCGGCGGCGGCGAGATGGTCGAGCAGATCGAGTACGGCGGCTTCGTGGTCGTTGTCCACCCAGGCGGTGACCGGGAGGGTGCCTGCGGGGCGGCCGTCGGAGACGACGGGCAGTCCTTGGCGTACCAGCTCCGTGACGACCGGGTCATGGTCGGAGGGGTCGATGACGATGGTGCCGTCGAGGGCGACGTTCGACCAGACGTCGTGTCGTGAGGTGGCGGGCAGAATGACGAGTGCGTAGCCGCGGGCGAGCGCGGCCGAGGTCGCGGCCCTGGCCATCTCGGCGAAGTACGCGAACTCCGTGAAGGTGAAAGGTTCATCCCCGTATGTCGTCACGGTCAGGCCGATTAAGCCCGACTTTCCGGTACGGAGGGTTCGGGCGGCGGCGGAGGGGCGGTAGCCCAGCCGGTCTGCGACCTCGCGGACATGTCGGCGGGTGGCGTCCGGGAGCCTGCCCTTGCCGTTGAGGGCGTCGGAGACAGTCGTGATGGAGACCCCGGCCGCGGCGGCCACGTCCCTGATGCCTGCCCGGCCTTGCCTACCGCTCCGGCGGGATGTGTCCGTCCGGCTCACCTGATGCTTCCCTGCTGCTGTCATGGCGAGCCGATAGTAGGGCTCGCGCAGGTGGTAGGGCCGGTCGCATATGCACGCGTTGACAGGCACGTTTCTGCATGATCATTTAGGTCTGACTCCCTTGGAAAATAGGGGAGTTGGCCATCGGTGCAATGGAGTGTCGGGTGCCGGGCCGCTGGGGCCTGGCGAAGGCTCCATGTCTCGAAGAGGTCTCAACTCATCACTACGGGGGATGCGCGCCACGGCGCGAGCCACCGGCGCGCGCCAAGGCCGCGGGCGCTCCCTCCGGATCGGGCCCCCCGGAAGGCCTTCCCGTGGGTTCGTGAGGTTCCGCGCCTCCGGCCATTCGCAGCAGAGGGGAATCCTCATAAGGTGAGCAGTATTGGTTGAGTACCGATGTGCACGGACGGTCGAGGAGGACCTGCGGTGAGCGAGACGAGCCCCAAGCTGCGCGCCGAGCTGGACGGCATCCCCACATACAAGCCGGGCAAGCCCGCGGCGGCCGGCGGCCCGGTCGCCTACAAGCTGTCCTCCAACGAGAACCCGTATCCCCCGCTGCCCGGCGTGATGGAGAGCGCGATCGCCGCGGCGCAGAACTTCAACCGCTACCCCGACATGGCCTGCACCGGGCTGATGAACGAGCTCGCGGACCGCTTCGCGGTGCCGGTGACCCACCTGGCGACGGGCACCGGCTCCGTCGGTGTGGCGCAGTCACTGCTGCAGTCCACCTCCGGACCCGGCGACGAAGTGATCTACGCCTGGCGCTCCTTCGAGGCGTACCCGATCATCACGCAGATCAGCGGAGCGACGTCCGTGCAGGTCCCGCTGACCGAGGGGGAGGTGCACGACCTCGACGCCATGGCCGAGGCGATCACCGAGCGCACCCGCCTCATCTTCGTCTGCAACCCGAACAACCCGACCGGCACCGTCGTGCGGCGTGCGGAGCTGGAGCGGTTCCTGGACCGGGTGCCCTCGGACGTACTGGTGGTGCTCGACGAGGCGTACCGGGAGTTCATCCGCGACGCCGACGTCCCCGACGGCCTCGAGATCTACCGTGACCGGCCGAACGTCGCGGTGCTGCGCACCTTCTCCAAGGCATACGGGCTGGCGGGGCTGCGGGTCGGCTTCGCGGTGGCCCATGAGCCGGTGGCCGCGGCACTGCGCAAGACGGCGGTCCCCTTCGGGGTCAGTCAGCTCGCGCAGGACGCGGCGGTCGCCTCGCTCCGCGCCGAGGACGAGCTGCTGGGCCGGGTCGGCAGTCTGGTCACGGAGCGGGCCCGGGTGTACCACGCCCTGGTCGAGCAGGGCTGGACGGTTCCCGAGACGCAGGCGAACTTCGTCTGGATGCGCCTCGGCGATCGCACGCTCGATTTCGCCGCCGCGTGCGAGAAGGCCGGCGTGGTCGTCCGGCCGTTCGCGGGCGAGGGTGTGCGCGTGACCATCGGCGAGTGCGAGGCGAACGATGTGTTTCTGCACACGGCCGAGATGTTCGGCAAGGATGCCTGACGGCCGGCCGCCCGGCGCCCCTGGCGGGCGACAGGCGGTCTGACCAGGGGAAATCTTCCGGCCCCCGCGAGTGCTCTGCTCGCGGGGGTTCTGCGTGCAAGAGGCACCCCCGGTCAAAGCGTCCGAATGGCTGTGCGCAATAATGCTTGTGAATGTGAACGCGTTCACAAGCGCGTCCCGGTTCCTCCCGGAATCAGCCGAGGGAGGGGGACGGCTGCCGCTGTGACCACGGCGACGTAAGGAGAGACGACGTGGACCTCGCTCTGGCGCCAGAGACCTTGGCGCGATGGCAGTTCGGCATCACCACCGTCTACCACTTCCTGTTCGTCCCCCTCACGATCTCGCTCGCGGCACTCACCGCCGGCCTGCAGACCGCATGGGTGCGGACGGGTAACGAGAAGTACCTCAGGGCCACCAAGTTCTGGGGAAAGCTCTTCCTGATCAACATCGCCATGGGCGTCGTCACGGGCATCGTCCAGGAGTTCCAGTTCGGGATGAACTGGTCCGACTACTCGCGCTTCGTCGGTGATGTCTTCGGCGCCCCACTCGCCTTCGAAGCGCTGATCGCCTTCTTCTTCGAGTCCACGTTCATCGGGCTGTGGATCTTCGGCTGGGACAAGCTGCCGCAGAAGATCCACCTGGCCTGCATCTGGATGGTCTCGCTCGGCACGGTCCTCTCCGCCTACTTCATCCTGGCGGCCAACTCGTGGATGCAGCACCCGGTCGGCTACCGGATCAACGAGGAGCGCGGACGGGCCGAGCTCACCGACTTCTGGCTGGTCCTGACCCAGAACACCGCGCTCACCCAGTTCTTCCACACCATGACGGCGGCCTTCCTCGTCGGCGGCGCCTTCATGGCGGGCATATCGGCCTTCCACCTGGCGCGCCGGAAGCACATCCCCGTCATGCGGTCGTCCCTCCGGGTGGGCCTGGTCACGGTCGCGATCGCCGGCCTGATGACCGCTGTCAGCGGTGACCTGCTCGGCAAGGTGATGTACGAGCAGCAGCCCATGAAGATGGCGGCCGCCGAAGCGCTCTGGGACGGGGAGGCGCCCGCGCCGTTCTCGGTCTTCGCCTACGGGGACGTCGACAAGGGCCACAACAAGGTGGCCATCGAGATCCCGGGCCTGTTGTCCTTCCTCGCGCACAGCGACTTCGACTCGCACGTCCCCGGCATCAACGACGTCAACGAGCAACTCCAGGAGACGTACGGGCCCGGCGACTACCGGCCCAACATCCCGGTCGCCTACTGGGGCTTCCGCTGGATGATCGGCTTCGGCATGGCCTCGCTCACCATCGGGATGATCGGGCTCTGGCTGACCCGCAGAAAGTTCCTGCTGCCCGCCGCGCTGCGCACGGGTGAGGACGAGGTGCCCCATCTGGTGCTCTTCAGGAACAAGGCGCTCAGCCCTCGTCTGGGCAGGTGGTACTGGCTGATCGCGCTGTGGACGATGGCCTTCCCCCTCATCGCCAACTCCTGGGGCTGGATCTTCACCGAGATGGGAAGGCAGCCGTGGGTCGTCTACGGCGTGCTGCGTACGCGTGACGCGGTCTCCCCCGGTGTCTCACAGGGTGAGGTGCTCATCTCGATGGCCGTCTTCACCCTGCTCTACGCCGTGCTCGCGGTGATCGAGGTCAGGCTGCTCGTGAAGTACGTCAAGGCCGGGCCGCCCGAACTCACCGAGGCCGACCTGACCCCGCCCACCAAGATCGGCGGCGACGACCATGACGCCGACCGGCCGATGGCCTTCTCGTACTGAGTCCGCTGAGGAGCTGCTGAGGCATGGAACTCCACAACGTCTGGTTCATACTCATCGCCGTCCTGTGGATCGGCTACTTCTTCCTGGAGGGTTTCGACTTCGGGATCGGTGTCCTCACCAAGCTGCTGGCGAGGGACCGCACCGAGCGACGTGTGCTGATCAACACCATAGGCCCGGTCTGGGACGGCAATGAGGTCTGGCTGCTCACGGCGGGCGGCGCCACGTTCGCCGCGTTCCCCGAGTGGTACGCCACGCTCTTCTCGGGCTTCTATCTGCCGCTGCTGCTCATCCTCGTCTGCCTGATCGTGCGGGGCGTCGCGTTCGAGTACCGGCACAAGCGGGCGGAGGAGCGCTGGCAGACCAACTGGGAGCGCGCGATCTTCTGGACCTCGTTGCTGCCGGCATTCCTGTGGGGCGTCGCCTTCGGGAACATCACGCGAGGCGTGAAGATCGACGAGAACAAGGAGTACGTCGGCGGTCTCCTCGACCTCCTCAACCCGTACGCGCTGCTCGGCGGGTTGGTGACGCTCACGCTGTTCACCTTCCACGGCGCGGTCTTCGCGGCGCTGAAGACGGTGGGGGACATCAGGACCCGCGCCAGGGCCCTGGCCGTGAAGCTGGGGGTGCTCACCATGGTTCCGGCACTCGGCTTCCTGCTGTGGACCCAGGCGTCGCGTGGTGACGGCAAGAGCCTGGTGGCGCTGATCGTGGCGGTTCTCGCCCTGGCCGGAGCGGTCGTCGCGGTGAAGGCGGGCCGGGAGGGCTGGTCGTTCGCCCTCTCGGGCGTCACCATCGCCACCTCGGTGGCGATGCTGTTCCTGGCGATCTTCCCTGACGTGATGCCTTCCTCCCTCGACGAGGCGTGGAGCCTGACCGTCACCAACGCCTCGTCCAGCCCGTACACCCTCAAGATCATGACGTGGTGTGCGGCTGTCGCTGCCCCGCTGGTGATGCTCTACCAGGGGTGGACCTACTGGGTGTTCCGCAAGCGGATCGGCACCCAGCACATCGCCGATGCGCACTAGCGGGGGATGTTTCACGTGAAACCGATCGACCCGCGGCTGCTTCGGTACGCGCACGCGACCCGCCGCTTCCTGGCCGCAGTAGTAGTGCTCGGGATCGCCGGCGCGGTCCTGGTCATCGCCCAGGCGATGCTCGTCGCCGAGGTGGTGGTGGGAGCGTTCCAGCGAGGGCTGTCCGTCTCAGGGCTGAGCACACCGCTGCTGCTGCTGGCCGCGGTGGCGGTCGGACGGGCGGTTGTCTCCTGGCTGACCGAGCTGGCCGCACACCGTGCGAGCGCGGCCGTGAAGTCCGAGCTCCGGCGACGGCTCCTGGAGCGGGCCACCGAGTTGGGGCCCGGCCGGCTGAGCGGGCAGAACACCGGATCGCTCGTCGCGCTGGCCACGCGAGGCGTCGATGCGCTGGACGACTACTTCTCGCGCTATCTGCCCCAACTGGGGCTCGCCGTCGTGGTGCCGGTCGCGGTGCTCGCCCGGATCGTGACGGAGGACTGGGTCTCGGCCGCGATCATCGTGGTGACGCTGCCGCTGATCCCGGCGTTCATGGTGCTGATCGGCTGGGCGACCCGGTCGAGCATGGACCGACAGTGGCGGTTGCTGTCCCGGCTCTCCGGCCACTTTCTGGACGTGGTCGCGGGGCTGCCGACACTGAAGGTGTTCGGACGGGCGAAGGCGCAGGCCGAGTCCATCCGCACCATCACCACCCAGTACCGCCGAGCGACCATGCGCACCCTGCGGATCGCTTTTCTGTCGTCCTTCGCGCTGGAGCTGCTGTCGACACTGTCGGTGGCCCTGGTGGCCGTCGGTATCGGTATGCGGCTGGTCCACGGCGATCTGGATCTGTACACCGGACTGGTGATCCTCATCCTCGCGCCGGAGGCATATCTGCCGATCCGGCAGGTGGGGGCCCAGTTCCACGCCGCCGCAGAGGGACTCTCCGCGGCGGAGGAGATCTTCGACGTGCTGGAGACCGCACCGCGGCGATCCGGTGCAGCTCCCGTCCCGGGCACGCTCCGGCTGGAGGTCGACGGGGTGACGGTCCGCCACCAGGGCCGTGGCGAAGCGTCGTTGTGGCGTACGTCGCTGGTGGTCGAGCCGGGTGAGACGGTCGCCCTCGTCGGGGAGAGCGGCGTCGGCAAATCCACCCTGCTCGATGTGCTGCTGGGGTTCGTGGACCCGGCAGAAGGGCGCGTACGCGTCGGCGGCACGGACCTGGCCGATCTGGACATGGAGGAGTGGAGGCGGCAGATCGCCTGGGTTCCCCAGCTGCCGTATCTCTTCGCCGGAACGATCGCGGAGAACGTTCGGCTCGCGCGGCCGGACGCGGACGACGCGGCCGTCATGGGGGCGTTGCGGGAGGCGGGGGCGTACGACTTCGTCGCCGCCCTTCCCGAAGGGCCGGACACACTGATCGGCGAGGACGGTGCCGGTCTCTCCGCCGGTCAGCGGCAACGGCTCGCGCTGGCAAGGGCGTTCCTCGCGGACAGGCCGCTGCTGCTGCTCGACGAGCCGACGGCCGCGCTGGACGGGGCCACGGAGGAAGGCCTCGTCGAGGCGGTGGGGCGGCTGGCCGAGGGGCGGACCGTGCTGCTGGTCGTACACCGCCCTGCCCTCCTGGCGGTGGCGGACCGGGTCGTCACACTCGCCCGGCCGGCAGCCACGCAGGAGGCGGAGCTCGGTGCACCGGCGGTGCCGGCCGACAAGGGGGCACCGGGAGCGAAGGCGGCCGATCGGACGTCTTCGGGAAGTCCTGACCCCGCCCGGGCGCCGGGCGGGAAGGCACGTCAGCCGCTGGTGCGCGTACGGGAGGCTGCCCGGCACCTGCGCGGACGGCTCGTACTCGCCCTGCTGCTGGGCAGTCTCGCTCTCGGCTCGGCGGTCGGGCTCATGGCCGTGTCGGGATGGCTCATCTCCCGTGCGTCCGAACAGCCGCCGGTGCTGCACCTGATGGTGGCCGTGACGGCCACCCGGGCATTCGGGATCGGACGGGCCGTCTTCCGGTACGCGGAGCGGCTCGTGTCCCACGACGCCGTACTGCGGATGCTCGCCGAGATGCGCGTCGCGGTGTACCGCAGGCTCGAGCGGATCGCGCCCGCCGGGCTCGGCCGGACCCGGCGCGGTGACCTGCTGTCCCGGCTCGTCGCCGACGTGGACGCGCTTCAGGACTACTGGCTGCGATGGCTGCTGCCTGCCGGCACGGCCGTCCTGGTCGGCGCAGGGTCGGTCGGGTTCACCGCATGGCTGCTGCCCGAGGCCGGCCTGGTCCTCGCCGTCGGGCTGATCGTGGCCGGAGTGGGCGTCCCGCTGATCGGCGGGACGATCGCCCGGCGCGCCGAGCAGCAACTCGCCCCTGCCCGCGGCTCCCTGGCGACCAGGGTCGTCGATCTGCTGCGGGGAACGGCCGAACTGACCGTCGCCGGTGCGCTGCCTCGGCGTCTCGCCGCGGCGCGCGACGCCGACCGGGCACTGACCCGCATCGCGGCCCGCCAGTCCGCCGCCACCGCGCTCGGCGGTGGGCTCTCCGCCCTCGTCTGCTCCCTGACCGTGGTCGGTGCCGCACTGGTCGGCGTGCAGGCGGTTGCGGCGGGGCGTCTCGACGGGACCAGCTTGGCGGTCGTCGTGCTCACACCGCTCGCCGCCTTCGAAGCGGTCTCCGCCCTGCCTCTCGCGGTGCAGTACCGGCGGCGGGTCGCACGCAGCGCGGAGCGGGTGTACGAGGTCATCGACGCGCCCGTACCCGTGCGGGAGCCGGCCCGGTCGGCCGCTCCGCCCGCCACGGCTTTCCCGCTGGAGCTCCGAGGGATCGGCGCCCGGTACGCGGACCGGCGACGGGACGCGCTGAGCGGGTTCGATCTGACGCTGACCCCCGGGAAGCGGGTCGCCGTCGTCGGTGTCTCGGGCTCGGGGAAGACGACGCTCGCGCAGGTGCTGCTCCGGTTCCTGGACGCCGGATCGGGCACGTACACCCTCGGCGGTGTGCCCGCCGGTGAGATGGAAGGCGACACCGTGCGGCGGTTCGTGGGGCTGTGCGCCCAGGACGCCCATCTCTTCGACAGTTCCGTACGCGAGAACCTCAGGCTCGCCCGCCCGGACGCGACGGAGGAGGAGCTGAGGGGAGCGCTCGACGAGGCCCGGCTGCTGGAGTGGGTCGATGCCCTCCCCTACGGACTCGACACCCTCGTCGGGGAGCACGGCGCCCGCCTCTCCGGAGGCCAGCGCCAGAGGCTGGCCCTGGCGCGGGCGCTCCTCGCCGCCTTCCCCGTACTCGTACTGGACGAGCCCGCCGAGCACCTCGACCTGGCGACGGCCGACGCGCTCACCGCCGACCTGCTGGCGGCGACGGAAAGGAAGGCGACGCGTCCGGGAGGCTCCGCAGGAGCGACAGCCGTCCCGGCCGAGGACGGGACGGGTGCGGCGGCGGCGGCCGCGCCGAGGCCGGCGACCGTGCTCATCACGCATCGGCTGCGCGGACTTGAGACGGTCGACGAGATTGTGGTGCTGGAGTCCGGACGGGTGGTGCAGCGAGGGACGTACGAGGACCTCGCCGTGATCGAAGGGCCGCTGCGGACGATGCTCGAACGCGAGCAGGCCGCCGACCGGATCGGTGCCCGACTTTCCCTGTCAAATAGGACTAATTAGTCTCTGGGCGTCACCGCCTCCGACCACAGGGCCCATCCGATGCCGCGGCCCGGGAGGCACCTGCCTCTCCGGTGCTGTTCGCGGAGGTCACGGCCCGGGTGCCGCAGCTCCTGGAGGCCATGCGATCGGTCGGCACCGGACTGGAACTGCACGGGACGCTCGACCGGATCTGCCGGACCGCCGCCGGGCTGGCGGGTGCCCGCTACGCCGCGATCGGCGTCCTCGACGCGCAGGGACAGGGCCTCTCCGGCTTCGTGACGTGCGGCGTCGACGAGGAGGTGGCTCGGCGCATCGGGCACCGGCCCGACGGCCGGCGAGGACTGCTCGGCGCGCTGGTCCGTGAGCCCTCACCGGTACGGCTCACCGATCTGACGACCGACCCCCGGGCCGCGGGATGTCCCCCCGGCCACCCGCCGAATCCCTCGGCGGCTCGAGGTGGGTACGGCCCCTGTATCGGCCACGACGGGGCCGGAACCACCGTCACGTGGGAGGCCCCGCTGCGGCCCGCGCCGACCGGACAGCGCCGGCCACCGCCCACCGGGGCCTGATCGGACCAGCCCGACGGGCTGATCGGGTCTTCGGCCGACGTGGGACCTGATCCGGACTTGGAGGACCGGGCCCTGACACGGACCTCGACCGACCGGGGCCCGACCGGCCTTCGCCCGACGTGGCCCTGATCCGTCTTGGACGGAGCTGGCCCTGACCCGGCCTTGGACCGACGGGAGCCCTGGTCCGGGACTTCGCCGGCCGGCTCGGACCGACCCGTCCGGCCTGACCCCACCGGAGGGGCCGCCCTCCGGTTGTCGCCCGTGTTGCGGCTGTGACTGGGCCACCCGGCCGTACGACACCGTTCCGGTCCCCGGCATCCCGCCCTTCCCGGGTGACGATCCGTCAATGAGCTCGAGACACCGTGACCGGTTTCTGATCGTCCCGGTGATGCTGTGCACGCTCCTCGGCACGCCGGCATCCACAGCCGTGGCGTCCGACGGCCCGGCGCCACCGGCAGGCGCCGAAGTGGCACGGCTGTACGCGGAGGCGGCCAAGGCGACGGAGCAGTACGAGCAGGGCAGGCGCGCCGCGGAGCGGCAGCGGGCCACGGCGAACCGGCTCGAAGGCAGGCTGGCCCGACAACGGGAGCGGCTCGGCGCCGTCCACGACGCCATCGGCGGCGTCGCCCGGGAGCAGTACCGCACCGGCGGCACGCTCGCCCTCACCGGCCGCCTCCTGCTCGCCGACGACCCGGATGCGCTGCTGCGCGGCTACCGGCTCGCCGCCCGTGCCGAGAAGGCCGTCAGCCGGCTGCTGGACCGCGAGCGGTCGGCTGAGCGCGATCTCGTCGCCGCGGAGACGAGCGCCCGTGCCGCATGGCAGAACCTCGCCGCACGCAACGCACAGCTGGCAGTCGTCAAGCGCGGCATCGAGACGAAGCTGGAGTCCGCGCAGTGGAAGCTCCAGGCGGAGGCGGACCGCAGCGTGGCGGCGGGCAAGTGCGCCGGGGCCGTGCGCATCGAGCAGCCGGGCAGGGCCCCGCGGGGACCCGACTGGGTGGCACCCGTGGAGAACTACGCGCTGTCCGCCGGCTTCGGCGGCGCCGGTGAGCGATGGGCAAGCCGGCACACGGGCCAGGACTTCGCCGTCGACATCGGGGCCCCTGTGCGGTCGGTCGCAGCGGGCCGGGTGGTCTCGGTGTCGTGCGGCGGGGCCTTCGGTATCGAGGTCCTGGTGCAGCATCCCGACGGCTACTACTCGCAGTACGCGCACCTGGCGGGGGTCACCGTCGACCCGGGCGAGCGGGTCGACACCGGCCAGTGGATCGGTCAGGCGGGTACGACGGGAAATTCGACGGGGCCGCACCTGCACTTCGAGGTGCGGATCACGCCGTATCTGGGTTCCGGTGTGGATCCGGCCGTGTGGCTGCGCGAGCGCGGTGTGATCCTCTGACCGGAGCCGCGCACGACGCCCTGCGTCCGCGCGGATTCCGCTGCCTCCGCACGGCATACCGCCGAGGATGCGGCAGGGTCCGTGTCAGAGCTCCTGGCCCGAGCGCCGCGCCAGGATCTCTTCGATGACCACCGCGACACCGTCGTCGTTGTTGGCGACCGTGCGCCCGGAGGCGGCCGCGATCACGTCGGGATGCGCGTTGCCCATGGCGTAGGAGGTCCCGGCCCAGGTCAGCATCTCCACGTCGTTCGGCATGTCACCGAACGCCACCACCTCGTCGGAGGAGATGCCCCGCTGCGCACAGCACAGCGCGAGGGTGCTGGCCTTGCTCACGCCCGGTCCGCTGACCTCCAGGAGCGCGGTCGGGCTGGAGCGGGTGAACGACGCGACGGCGCCCGCTGCCGTGCGGGCCAGGGTGAGGAAGCCGTCCGGCTGGAGCTCCGGATGGTGGGCGAGCAGCTTGAGCACGGGGACGCCCTCGCCCGGCTCCTCCTCGTGGAGCAGCTTCTCCACGGGGGCGATGGTCGCCGCGGGGTCGAGATGGAAGGGCGGATAGTCGGGCTCGTAGTGGATGCCGGTGGTCAGCTCGACCGCGAACGACGTGCCGGGGGCGGTCGTACGCAGCGTCCGCACGACCTCCATAGCCGCGGTCCGGGGCAGATCGCGGACCTCCAGCATCCTGCCGCCGGCGTGCAGGTCGACCACGGCGGCGCCGTTCGCGCAGATGGCGAGGCCGTGGCCGTGGACGTGGGCGCTGACGACGTCCATCCAGCGGGCGGGCCTGCCGGTGACGAAGAAGACCTCGATCCCTGCCTCCTCGGCGGCCGCGAGTGCGGCGATCGTACGGTCGGAGACCGACTTGTCGTCGCGCAGCAGAGTGCCGTCGAGGTCGGTGGCGATCAGCCGGGGCGTGGTGGCGGGCAGGCGGCGGAGATCGGTAGCTGAGGTCACAGCCCCATTCTCCCGTACCGGGGTGCACGTGCGTGCGAGAGGGCGCACATTTGAGTGGACACCGGCAAAGCGGCCCGGCCACGTAGGCTCGGGGCCATGCGTCTGAGCACTGTGATACTCCCCGTCCGCCCCTGGCGGAGCGGTGGCCGCGACGAGTGGCTGCGTGCCGAGCAGCTCGGTTTCCACACCGCGTACACCTACGACCACCTCTCGTGGCGGACCTTCCGTGACGGTCCCTGGTACGGGGCCGTCCCGACGCTGACCGCCGCTGCCGCGGCGACCGAGCGGCTGCGCCTCGGGACGCTGGTCACCTCGCCGAACTTCCGGCATCCGGTGACCCTGGCGAAGGACCTGATCTCGCTGGACGACGTCTCGGACGGGCGGGTCACCCTGGGGATCGGTGCGGGCGGGACGGGCTTCGACGCCACCGCCCTGGGCCAGGAGGCGTGGACGCCGCGGCAGCGGGCGGACCGCTTCGCCGAGTTCGTGCCGCTGCTGGACCGGCTGCTGACCGAGGGTGCCGTGACGCACGAGGGGGCCTTCTACTCGGCGGTGGAGGCCAGGAACATCCCCGGGTGCGTCCAGCGGCCGCGGCTGCCGTTCGCGATCGCCGCGACCGGTCCGCGCGGGCTGAAGCTCGCAGCGCGGTACGGGCAGGCGTGGGTGACCACGGGAGACCCGAAGCTGTTCGAGACGGGCACCCCCGAGCAGTCCCTGGAAGCCATCGGCGGCCAGATCGACAAGCTCGCCAAGGCCTGTGCCGACACCGGCCGGAACGTGGCAGAGCTGGACAAGATCCTTCTCACCGGCTTCACCCCCGACCGCGGGCGTCCGCTCGAGTCGCTGGACGCGTTCGTGGACTTCGCGGGCAAGCACATCGAGCTCGGGTTCACCGAGATCGTCGTCCACGCCCCGATCCCCGACTCGGACTTCGCCGCCGACCAGGCGGTCTTCGAGCGGATCGCGACGGAGGCGCCGGCCCAGCTGGGCGGCTGACGCAGGCGCAGGCACGGGGCGCTGCTGTCCTCAGGGGCGCCGGGCGTCGGGGAAGCGGATGAACCGGGGCGGTACGGAAGCGGTGAGCCAGACGCCGTTGGCGCTCACCCGGAAGACATGGCCGGCCCGGTGCAGGGCTCCCGCGTGGACGGAGAGGACGACGGGGCGGCCGCGCCGGGCGCCCACGCGGGTCGCCGTCTCCCGGTCGGGCGAGAGGTGAACGTCGTGGCGGGCCATGGGCAGCAGGCCGTTCACGCGGATCGCGTCCAGGTTGCGGGAGACGGTCCCGTGGTACAGGTACTCGGGCGGCTCCGCGGCGGGCAGGTCGAGATCGACGGCGACGGTGTGGCCCTGGTTGGCGCGGATGAGTGTGCCGTCGATGGTGAAACGGCGTTTGTCGTTGACGGCGACGACATGTTCGAGCTCGGCACGGGTGAAACGGAAGCCGTGCTCGGACGCGGCCCGCATCAGCTCGTCGATCTCCACCCAGCCGTTGGCGTCGAGAGTGATGCCGATCCGGTCCGGTTGGTGACGCAGATGCTTCGACAGGTACTTGGACACCTTCACGGTGCGTCTCTCGTCGGGTGGTGCTGCCCCGCCGTTCTCCGATTTCGGGTTCATGCCGCCAGCGTGCCCGGTGGGATGTCGCCGACGCCACTGAGAAAATTCTGTACTGAGGTTTGATCCACAACCAACTCAGCTTATCCACAGGGGAATTGGCGATTCTGTGGACAACTACTCTTGCTTTTCAGTCGATTTGATCAACATCCGCCCTTCTTGCGTGGTTTGACGTCAATATTCCCAATGTCCTGTTGTGCAGCTCCCGTTCGGTAGCAGCGTGAACAAAGGCCGCAGCATCCGCCGCGCCAACCAGCCGCCGTACAGCCTGCATCGTTCCGGCCGGAAGGGCGACTGTGGTGTGCTCCTCCTCCACTCTCGGCGGTGCGTCGGCCATGAGGTGCTGCCTGAGGTGGAGAGTGGCGAACATCCGCATGGCACGGGCAAGTTCGGCGTCGATCGTCTGCTGGGCGAGAGGGCGCAGTCGCCGCACCAGTGCCGCTGCCTCCGTCGCGTCGGCGTCGGTCGGCGGCCCGTGCTCCAAGAACCGCGAGAAGATGTGCTCCGTCGTGAACTCCAGGAACCGGCAAGCAATGTGCTCGACCTGCTGCCGAACCTCCTTGAGATGCCCCGATATTGCGGTCAGTGGCACGCCTGCCGCGTGCAACTCCGCCGCGACAGCCAGCTCTTGTGGACTCGGCACGAGGAATTCGTCCTCGTTGCCAGGAACCGGTTCCAGTACGCCGAGCGCCACCGCTTCCGCGAGAGCTTCCTCGGCGGGGACCCCGCCGAACCGCCGCTCCAGCTCCGCACGGGAGATCCTTGAGACCTCCTCGTCGGTCCACGGACCCTGCACCTCGGCCACCAGACCGAGCACTCCGCCGAGACCGCGACCGGTGTCCCAGGCGTCCAGAAGTTCCTTGATGGAGGCCAGTGTGTAGCCCCGGTCGAGGAGGTCCGCGATCTGGTGCAGTCGGTCGAGGTGCGCGGGGCCGTACACGTTGGAACGGCCCCGCCGCTCCGGCCTGGGCAGCAGCCCGCGGTCCTGGTAGGCGCGGATGGTGCGGACCGTGGCCCCGCTGTGGTGCGCCAGGTCCTCGATCCGGTATTCGGTTGCGGACTGTTCCGGCAAAGCCGCTCCCTCAACTACGCCCGGAGGCAGGCATCAAAGCCTCGGCTTGATTCTGGCGAACGCGCGCAGCAGCCCCGGCGAGACGCGTGACAGCAGACGGGCCCCACGTGCCTCCGGCGTGACCGGTACGACGGCCTGGTTCCGCACCACCGCACGCAGGACGGCGTCTGCGACCTTCTCCGGAGGGTAGTTGCGCAGCCCGTACAGCCGGGCCGTCCTCTTCTGCCGCCGCTTTTCCTCCATCGCGTCCACCCCTGCGAAGCGGGCGGTGGCGGTGATGTTGGTGTTGACGATCCCGGGGCAGACCGCGGTGACCCCGATGTCCCGGCCGGCCAGTTCGGCGCGCAGGCACTCGCTGAGCATCAGCACCGCGGCCTTCGAGGTGCTGTACGCGGGTAGGGCCCTGGAGGGCAGATAGGCGGCGGCTGAGGCGATGTTGACTATGTGGCCACCCTGGCCGCGCTCGTCCATCTGACCGCCGAAGATCCGGCAACCGTGGATGACTCCCCACAAGTTGACGTCCAGGACCTTCTTCCAGTCGTCCGAGCTCGTGTCCATGAAGGGGCCGGAGAGCCCGATCCCGGCGTTGTTGACCAGCACATCGACGACGCCGTACTCGGCGGCGACCTTCTCGGCAAGCTTCTCCATGGCCTGCTCGTCGCTGACGTCCACCGTCTCGGCCCAGGCGTCGAGAGCGCCTCTGAGCAGGCACGTCTCAGCCGTGCCGGCCGCGCCTGCGGCGTCCCGGTCCGCGGCCACGACGCGCGCCCCGGCTGCCGCGAAGGCGAGCGCCGTGGCCCGGCCGATTCCGCTGGCCGCCCCGGTCACCAGGACCAGTCGGCCGGCGAAGTACTCCGCGTACGGTCCCGTTGCCGGCCGCGCCTCGGTCTGCTCCCTGCCTGACCCGCGTGACCCGTCGGCACCGCCCTCGTGCGCCTCGACGAAGTCGGCGATCCATGCGCTCAGTTGATCGGGGCGGGTCCGGGGCACCCAGTGCTTGGCCGCCAGCGAGCGGCGGGTCAACCGCGGTACCCACTCGTCGAGATCGTCGTACAGCCGCTCGGAGAGGAACGCGTCGCCGGTCGGCGTGATCAGCTGGACCGGAGCGTGGGCATGGGCGTCGGCGCGCGGACGGCGCAGCCGCGCGCGGACGTTGTCGCGGTAGAGCCAGGCGCCGCGGGCAGCGTCCTGCGGCAGTGACGCCGTCGGGTAGTCGCCCGCGGGGACCTTCTCGACGCGCTGAAGAATTCCCGGCCAGTACTTGCCCAACGGGCCGCGCCAGGCCAGCTCGGGCAGTACCGGAGTGTGCAGCAGGTACACGTACCAGGACTTGGCGCCCTGGCCGAGCAGTTGTCCCACCCTCCTGGGGGTCGGACGGACCGTCCGTCGTTTGATCCAGTGGCCGAAGTGGTCCAGGGACGGGCCCGACATGGACGTGAAGGAGGCGATGCGGCCCTCGGTGCGCCCGACCGTGACGAACTCCCACGCCTGCACGGAGCCCCAGTCGTGTCCGACCAGGTGCACGGGCCGGTCCGGGCTCACGGCGTCGGCGACCGCCAGGAAGTCGTCCGTCAGTTTCTCCAGGGTGAATCCGCCGCGCAGCGGGACCGGGGCCGTGGAGCGGCCGTGTCCACGGACGTCGTACAGCACCACATGGAAGCGCTCCGCGAGGCGGGTCGCGACCTCCGACCAGACCTCCTTGCTGTCGGGGTACCCGTGGACGAGCACCACGGTCGGCCGTGTCGGGTCGCCGAGCTCGGCGACGCACAGCTCGATCCCTCCCGTACTGATCCGGCGCTCGCGCGCCGTCGGCAGTCCTCGCACGCTCAACGGTCCTCTCGTCGGCACAGCCTCCGCACCCGGGCATCGTCCGGCCGGAAAAGGCGCGTCGCCAGGGACGTCGGAGCCGCGACCGCCATGCGGTCGCCGAACCCACGGATCCCCCTGCCACCGTCCGTCCCCCGGGTGGCACGCGCCGTAACCTGCCACTGATGAATGTGACAATGCCCGGCGGCTGCGTCAAGGGGCGTGCGGCGCCTGTGGAAACCCCCGACAGCCCGATACCGCCCCCGAGGGTCGCGTCCACCAAGGTCGGACAGCCCTTACGGGCCTGTACCTCTTGAGTCGGAGACGGATAGAGCCGCGAGGCTGACGTCAGAGGTGCCGCACGCCACTACCTTCGAAACGTGACTGTGATCGCGACCGAAAGCCTGAGCAAGCGGTTCCCCAGGGTGACCGCGCTTGACCGGCTCTCCTTGGACATCGGCCCCGGTGTGACCGGCCTGGTGGGCGCCAACGGAGCCGGCAAGTCCACGTTGATCAAGATCCTGCTGGGTCTGTCCCCCGCCACGGAAGGTCGCGCCGCCGTGCTCGGCCTGGACGTCGCCACCAACGGCGCCCGTATCCGCGAGCAGGTGGGCTACATGCCCGAGCACGACTGCCTGCCGCCGGACGTCTCCGCCACGGAGTTCGTGGTCCATATGGCGCGCATGTCCGGCCTCCCGCCGACCGCCGCACGAGAACGCACCGCGGACACGCTGCGCCACGTCGGCCTGTACGAGGAGCGGTACCGCCCCATCGGCGGTTACTCGACCGGCATGAAGCAGCGGGTGAAACTCGCGCAGGCTCTGGTCCACGACCCGAAGCTGGTTCTGCTCGACGAGCCGACCAACGGTCTGGACCCGGTCGGCCGTGACGAGATGCTCGGCCTGATCCGGCGCGTCCACACCGACTTCGGCATCTCGGTCCTGGTGACCTCTCATCTGCTCGGAGAGCTCGAGCGCACCTGCGACCATGTCGTCGTCGTCGACGGCGGCACCCTGCTGCGCTCCAGCTCCACCAAGGAGTTCACGCAGACGACGACCACCCTCGCGGTCGAGGTCACCGACACCGACGCACACCCCGACGGTACGGCCGCGCTCCGTACGGCCCTCACCGGCGCCGGGCTCAAGCTGCACGACCGCACGGAGGACGGGCTGCCCGGCGCCGGCCACATCCTCCTGCTCGAGGCGGCCGGCGAGGAGACGTACGACACCGTGCGCGACGCCGTCGCCGAACTCGGTCTCGGGCTCGTGCGCATGGAACAGCGACGCCACCACATCGCGGAGGTCTTCCGCCCTGAGGCCGCCAAGGCCATGGAGGTGCAGGCCTGATGAGCACCCAGACCCACGGCGGCCAGGTTCCCGGTACGACGCGGATCCACAACATCGGATACCGCAACTACGACGGCCCCCGCCTCGGCCGCGCCTACGCGCGCCGCTCCCTCTACTCGCAGTCGCTGCGCGGCGCCTTCGGCCTCGGCCGCTCGGCCAAGTCCAAGGTGCTGCCGATGATCCTGCTCGGCATCATGTGCATGGTCGCGGCGATCATCGTGGCCGTGGCCGTCGCCACCCCCAACATGACCGACCTGCCGCTGAAGTACACGCGCTACGCGATCATCATGCAGGCGCTGATCGCGCTGTTCCTCGCCTCGCAGGCACCGCAGTCCGTCTCCCGCGATCTGCGTTTCAAGTCCGTGCCGCTGTACTTCTCACGGCCGATCGAACGCGTCGACTACGTCCTCGCCAAGTTCGCGGCCATGGCCTCCGCAGTCTTCGTGCTCACCGCCGCACCGCTGGTGATCCTCTACGCGGGCGCGCTGCTGGCGGAGTTCGACTTCGCCGACCAGACGAAGGGCTTCGCGCAGGGACTGGTCTCCGTGGCTGTGCTGTCCGTCCTCTTCGGCGGGATCGGGCTCGTGCTCGCCGCGTTCACCCCCCGCCGCGGCTTCGGCGTCGCCGCCGTGATCGCGACACTCACCATCACCTACGGCGCGGTCTCCACCGTCCAGGCCATCGCCTGGGAGACGGGCTCCGCCGGTGTGATCCAGTGGCTGGGCCTGTTCTCACCGGTCACGCTCATCGACGGACTGCAGACCGCCTTCCTCGGCGCGACCTCCGCCTTCCCCGGCGGCGAGGGGCCCGGCGCCGGCGTCGGAGTCGTCTACCTGCTCGTCGTCCTCGCGCTCGTCGCCGGTTCGTACGGCGTCCTCATGCGCCGCTACCGAAAGGTCGGGCTGTGAGCTCGGAACCGTCGCCCGCCACCACCCTTCCTAGGAATGCGCTGCGCCCATGAGCACTCTTCGCATCGACAACACCTCGCGGTGGTTCGGCAACGTCGTCGCCGTCAACGACGTGACGATGACCATCGGCCCCGGCGTCACCGGCCTCCTCGGGCCCAACGGCGCGGGGAAGTCCACCCTCATCAACATGATGGGCGGCTTCCTCGCCCCCTCGAACGGCACCGTCACCCTCGACGGGGCCCAGATCTGGCGCAACGAGTCCGTCTACCGGCACATCGGCGTCGTCCCGGAGCGGGAGGCGATGTACGACTTCCTCACCGGCCGTGAGTTCGTCGTCGCCAACGCGGAACTGCACGGCCTGGGCGCGAAGGAGGCCCAAAGGGCTCTCGCGACGGTCGAGATGGAGTACGCCCAGGACCGCAAGGTCTCCACGTACAGCAAGGGCATGCGCCAGCGGGTGAAGATGGCTTCCGCCCTGGTGCACGACCCGTCGGTGCTGCTGCTCGACGAACCGTTCAACGGCATGGACCCGCGCCAGCGGATGCAGCTGATGGATCTGCTGCGGCGGATGGGCGCAGAGGGCCGCACGGTCCTGTTCTCCTCGCACATCCTGGAGGAGGTGGAGCAACTCGCCTCGCACATCGAGGTGATCGTCGCCGGACGCCACGCGGCCAGCGGTGACTTCCGCCGTATCCGCCGGCTGATGACGGACCGGCCGCACCGCTACCTCGTGCGCTCCAGCGACGACCGGGCGCTCGCCGCCGCCCTGATCGCCGACCCGTCGACCGCGGGGATCGAGGTCGACCTGGCCGAGGGCGCGCTGCGCATCCAGGCAGTCGACTTCGGCCGGTTCACCGAGCTCCTTCCGAAGGTCGCCCGCGAGCACTCCATCCGGCTGCTGACGGTCTCGCCCTCCGACGAGTCCCTCGAGTCGGTCTTCTCCTACCTCGTAGCGGCCTGAAAGGAGCTGTGACGGACATGTACAACCCCACAGTCGCCCGGCTCACCTATCGGGCCGTCCTCGGCAGGCGCCGGGCCGCGATCCTGTTCGTGCTCCCCGGACTGCTGCTGCTGATCGCGGCCGCCGTACGGGGCTTCAACGGGGCGGACGACCAGGTCGCCGCCGATGTCCTCGGCGGGTTCGCCATCGCCACGATGGTGCCGCTGATCGGTGTCATCGCCGGTACGGGGTCGATCGGTCCCGAGATCGACGACGGCTCGATCGTCTATCTGCTCGCCAAGCCGGTGAAGCGGCCGACGATCATCTTCACCAAGCTCATCGTCGCGATCGCCGTCACGATGGCCTTCTCCGCGGTGCCCACGTTCATCGCCGGTTTCATCCTGAACGGCAACGGCCAGCAGGTGGCTGTCGCCTACACCGTGGCGGCCCTGGTGGCGTCGATCGCGTACAGCGCGCTCTTCCTGCTGCTCGGAACGGTCAGCCGGCACGCGGTGGTCATCGGCCTCGTCTACGCCCTGGTGTGGGAGACCCTCTTCGGCAGCCTGGTGCCCGGCGCCCGCACGCTGAGCGTCCAGCAGTGGTCGCTGGCGCTCGCCGAGAAGATCGGCGGCGAGGGGCTGATCGGCTCCGACGTGGGCCTGCCCGCGGCGGTGGCGCTGCTGGCGGGCGTCACGGTGGCCGCGACCTGGTACGCGGGCCAGAAGCTGCGGGTGCTCAAGCTCGCCGGCGAGGAGTGAGCCGCGATCGTTCCCGGCCCCGGCCCCTGCCCTTCCGGCAGGGGCCGGGGCATATCGCGTAACTGTACGGTTATCGGCTCGTTGTCCACCGTGCGTGGAGGCAACTGGAGTTCGTGACGTCGAGGGTTCGTGAAGTCGGGGATTGCCGGTGCCGAGGTGACGTTCTCGCCCGGGCCGGTCATTGAGTGGGATGCACCGTGAGCCGACCTCCGCTCCTGGGCCCGGGGAGAGGGCTGTCCCTGACGGTTTCACGAACGGAAGGCATTCCCATGCCGACGGAAATTGCCCTGCTCGAGTCGCGCGCGATGCGCGTCGAGCACGCGGGGCGGGTCGAGGCGCTGGACAAGGTGAAGGCTCTTGCCCTGCTGCCCGACAGCATCCATGTGTCCACAGAGGGCGTCGCTCGCTACTTCGAAGTATCCACAGAGGTCATCAAGAAGGTGACGCAGCGGCATCGCGAGGAGCTCACCGAGAACGGGATGCACGTGCTGAAGGGCTCTGACCTGGGCGAATATCAGAGGGACAGCTTGTCCCTCTCATACGAGGGCGAGGTGAGTTATCCACAGCGCCGCTCCAGCCTCACCCTCTTCACCCGCCGGACGGTGCTCAACATCGCGATGCTGCTGCGCGACAGTGACATCGCGCGCCGCGTCCGCACCCACCTCCTCGACGCCGAGGAGTCCGTGCGTGAGGGCCACGCCTCGCTCGACCGGCGGGTCACCGCCGTCGAGCACTGCCTGGCCGGTGTCGGCACGGCCCTGCAGGAACTGGGTCCGGTACTCAACCGGATGTCGGAGCGGCTCGACCGCCTCGACCACCGGCTCGACGCCACCAACAGGGTCGTCGCCGCGATGAGCAACCGGCTGTGCGAGCTGTCCGACGACATGGCCCGGATGGACGCCAGGATGGACGACTTCGCCCATCAGCTGCGGGATCTTCGTCGTCGCCGGTACCGCTGATTAATCGGTGGCGCCGGACCGACCGGCCCGGCACAGTTGTGGGGCCGGGACAGCACATCTGTGCGACCGGTGCCACCGACCGGGAGGGGAGCGCGGCGATGACCGAGGGTTCGAGCCCGAGTCCGTCGTGCTCCCGTCGAGGCGGCACCCGGCAGGCGGCGGAGTAGTCATCACACTCCGCAGGGCCGCCGGGCGGCCGCCCAGGGGGCGGCCGCTTCGAGCGCGCATCCGCGCGGGCCGCCCCCTCCCGGACAGTCAGCCGGCGAGCAGGTGCTCCAGCACCACCGCGATGCCGTCGTTGTCGTTCGACGCGGTGATCTCGTGGGCCACGGCCTTCAGTTCGTCGTGCGCGTTCGCCATCGCCACACCGTGCGCGGCCCAGCCGAACATCGGGATGTCGTTCGGCATGTCGCCGAAGGCGATGGTGTCCGCCGCCCGCAGCCCCAGCCGCCGGGCGGCCAGCGACAGGCCGGTGGCCTTGCTCAGCCCCAGTGGCAGGATCTCCACGACGCCCGCGCCGGCCATGACCACGTCCACCAGATTCCCGACCGTCGCCCTGGCTGCCTTCGCCAGTTCGTCGTCGCTGAGCGTCGGGTGCTGTATGTAGACCTTGTTCAGCGGTGCTGCCCACAGGTCGGCGGGGTCGTGCATGGGCACGTACGGCAGCGGGCCTTCCAGCACCCGGTAACCGGAGCCGACCAGTACGTCGCCCTCGAGTCCGTCGCGGCTCGCGGCGAGCAGCAGCGGCCCCACCTCGGCCTCGATCTTGGACAGGGCGAGCCCGGCCAGCTGCCGGTCGAGCGTCACGGAGGTCAGCAGCCGGTGTTCGCCGGCGTGGTAGACCTGCGCCCCCTGCCCGCAGACCGCCAGACCGTCGTACCCGAGGTCGTCGAGGATGTGCCGCGTCCACGGCACCGCCCGACCGGTGACGATGATGTGCGCGGCGCCCGCCTCTGTGACCGCGGCGAGCGCGTCGCGCGTGCGCTGCGAGACCGTGTCGTCGTCGCGCAGCAGCGTTCCGTCGAGATCGGTGGCGACGAGCTTGTACGGGAAGGGGGCGGGGCTCACTTGGAGATCGGCTCCAGCAGTTCGCGGCCACCCAGATACGGGCGCAGAACCTCGGGAACCCGCACGGAACCGTCGGCCAGCTGGTGGTTCTCGAGGATCGCCACGATGGTGCGCGGCACGGCACACAGCGTTCCGTTCAGCGTCGCCAGCGGCTGCACCTTCTTGCCTTCGCGCATTCGCACGGACAGGCGGCGCGCCTGGAAGCCGTCGCAGTTCGAGGCGGAGGTCAGCTCGCGGTACTTGCCCTGCGTCGGGATCCACGCCTCGCAGTCGAACTTGCGCGACGCGGACGCGCCCAGGTCACCGGTCGCCACGTCGATCACCTGGAACGGCAGCTCGAGGGCGGTCAGCCACTGCTTCTCCCAGTCCAGCAGCCGCTTGTGCTCGGCCTCCGCGTCCTCCGGCGCGACGTAGGAGAACATCTCGACCTTGTCGAACTGGTGGACCCGGAAGATGCCGCGCGTGTCCTTGCCGTAGGTGCCGGCCTCCCGGCGGAAGCAGGGCGAGAAGCCCGCGTACCGCAGCGGCAGCTTGTCGGCGTCGAGGATCTCGTCCATGTGGTACGCGGCGAGCGGTACTTCGGACGTGCCGACCAGGTAGTAGTCGTCCTTCTCCAGGTGGTACACGTTCTCCGAGGCCTGGCCGAGGAACCCGGTGCCCTCCATGGCGCGCGGGCGGACCAGCGCGGGCGTGAGCATCGGGATGAAGCCGGCCTCCGTGGCCTGCGCGATCGCCGCGTTGACGAGGGCGAGCTCGAGAAGCGCGCCGACACCGGTGAGGTAGTAGAAGCGCGAGCCGGACACCTTGGCGCCGCGCTCGACGTCGATGGCGCCGAGCGCCTCGCCGAGCTCCAGGTGGTCCTTGGGGGTGAAGCCCTCCGCGCCGAAGTCGCGGATCGTGCCGTGCGTCTCGAGGACGACGAAGTCCTCCTCGCCGCCGACCGGGACGTCCTCGTGGACGAGGTTGCCGAGCTTGAGCAGCAGGCGGCGGGTCTCTTCGTCGGCGTCGTTCTGCTCGGCCTCGGCGGCCTTGACGTCGCTCTTGAGCTGCTCGGCCTTCTTGAGCAGTTCGGCGCGTTCGTCCGGGGTGGCCTTGGGGATCAGCTTGCCGAGCGACTTCTGCTCGGAGCGCAGCTCGTCGAAGCGGAGGCCCGAGGACCTTCGCCGCTCGTCGGCGGAGAGCAGGGCGTCGACGAGGCCGACGTCCTCTCCACGGGCGCGCTGGGAGGCGCGGACACGGTCAGGGTCCTCACGGAGCAGGCGAAGGTCAATCACCCCACCAGGCTACCGGTGTCGACTCGCCCCACCCCACCCGATATCTAAGTGCGTGTCGCTTTGCCCGGATTGTGGGCAGTTGCCAGAATTGATAAAGGTGCGGCAAAAACAAATCCGGCAGCGTCGAGCAAATCGAGGCCCTTTCGTCGAAAGGGTGCATGGGGGTGCTTCCCGCTTCGGCCCCCGGCTCCCGGCGGCTGTGCCGGGAGGGGCTTGTCCACAGGGATGCGCCGGGCCGTAAAGTTATCCACAGCCTGTGTGCGTGATCTGTGGATTACGGAAGTGATCATTCCGGTGGTCGTCTGCGGGACCGAGAATTCCCATCTCAAACCGGCCTCACACACTCATTCGGGTGGGAATTCCTCGCTCCAAAGAGTTGATCAATGGAATTTGGGTGACAGGGGCCGACCTGGCCCTCTGTGGACGGAAGTGCGCGGGTCGGCCGATTTGTCGACCCTGTGGCGTTCTGTTGTCGACTTGTCCCCAGGTCGAGAAGCGCGCCTGTGGACAAGTTCTGTGGACAACGAAAATCTGCAGGTAGGACCAGCCGCCTCAGGGCCTTACGCCTCAGGCGCGGCCGTCCTGGCAGCGTGCCAGCCAGTCCGACGCGGCCGTGAACTCCACGTCCGAAGTGCCGGCCCGCAGCGGCCGTACGTCGTCCGCCGTCACACCGGCCCTCGGATAGGACCCGAGGAAACGCACCTTGGGACAGATCCGCTTCAGTCCCATCAATGCCTCGCCCACCCGCCGGTCCGCGATATGGCCTTCCGCGTCCACCGCGAAGCAGTAGTTCCCGATGCCGGCGCCCGTCGGCCGGGACTGGATCAGCATCAGGTTGACCCCGCGTACCGCGAATTCCTGGAGCAGTTCCAGCAGCGCACCGGGGTGGTCGTCGCCCAGCCAGATGACGACGGACGTCTTGTCGGCACCGGTCGGCGCCGAGGGCCTCGCGGGCCGCCCCACCAGGACGAAGCGCGTCTCCGCGTTCTCCGCGTCGTGGATCTCGCTGACCAGGGGCACCAGCCCGTACGTGGCCGCCGCGAACTCGCCGGCGAAGGCGGCGTCGTAGCGGCCTTCCTGCACCAGCCGGGCGCCGTCCGCGTTCGAGGCGGCCGACTCCCACAACGCGTCGGGGAGGTTGTTGCGCAGCCAGTTCCGCACCTGCGGCTGCGCGACCGGGTGGCCGGTCACCGTCTTCACCTCGGAGAGCTTCGTCCCCGGCCGCACCAGCAGCGCGAAGGCGATGGGCAGCAGCACCTCGCGGTAGATCATCAGCGGCTCGCCCGAGGCCAGCTCGTCGAGCGTGGCGGTGACGCCGCCTTCCACGGAGTTCTCGATCGGTACGAGAGCGGCCGCCGCCTCCCCGGCCCGCACGGCGTCGAGCGCGGCGGGGACGGAGACCATCGGGACGAGTTCCCTGGTCGCGGCTTCCGGGAGAGTACGCAGGGCGGCTTCGGTGAAGGTGCCCTCGGGACCGAGATATGTGAAGCGCGTGGCCGACATACCGTCACCCTAATGGGCCGCGGAACCGCCCATCACGTCTCCAGCAACCGCTGCCCCACGTACTCGCCCTTCTTCGGCGCCGCCGGCACGGCGAACAGTCCGCTCGCCTCGTGCCGGATGAACGCCGAGAGGGCGTCACCCCGGTCCAGCTTGCGCTGCACCGGCACGAAGCCGCGCAGCGGGTCGGCCTGCCAGCAGATGAAGAGGAGCCCGGCATCGGGGGTTCCGTCCGGGCCGAACCCGTCGTGGAAGGAGAAGGGCCGGCGCAGCATCGCGGCTCCGCCGTTCTGCTCCGGTGCGGAGATACGGGCGTGCGCGTTCTCCGGCACGACCAGCTTTCCGTCGGGCCCGGTCTCGTCGAGGGCGAGCTCCGTCGTCTCCGTGCCGCCGGTCAGCGGTGCGCCGTCCGACTTCCGCCGTCCGATGACCTGCTCCTGTTTGTGGAGCGAGAGCTTCTCCCAGTCGTCGAGCAGCATCCGGATGCGGCGCACCACGGCGTACGACCCGCCGTCGAGCCACGGATGGTCGCTGCCGGACGGTACGAAGAGCCGCTGCTCGAAGTCGGGTTCCGACGGCTTGGGATTTCCGGTGCCGTCGACCTGTCCCATCAGGTTGCGGGCGGTCATCGGTCGCGCGGTCGCGCCGGGCGAGCGGTTGAAGCCGTTCATCTGCCAGCGCACCCGGGCCGCCGCACCCGCCGTCTTCTGGATCGCGCGCAGCGCGTGGAAGGCGACGAGAGCGTCGTTGGCCCCGATCTGCACCCAGAGATCGCCGTTGGAACGTCCCGCGTCCAACTGGTCGGAGGAGAACGCCGGCAGCGGGTCGAGACCCGGCGGCCGCTGCGCCACCAGGGCCGTGCGGTCGAAGAAGGAGCGGCCGAATCCGAAGGTGACGGTCAGCGAGGACGGTCCCGCGTCCAGTGCGACGCCCGTGTCACCGTCGCCGGCGGGCCGGCCGGCCATCAGGTCGGCGGCCAGGGCCGACCAGCGCCGCATCAGCGCCGCCGCCTCCTTGCGCCCGGCGCCGGGCGCGAGGTCGAAGGCGACCAGGTGACCGTGCGCCTGCTGTGGTTCGGTGATGCCCGCCTGGTGCGGGCGGTCGTGGAAGGCGACCCCCGTGGACCCGACCGTCGCGAGCGCCGTGGGGCTCTCCTCGGCCGCCGCGTACGCCGCGGCACCGCCCGCCGCGCCCAGCACGAGACCGCTCGCACCGGCGGCGCCCGCCGTGCCGAGCAGTCGTCGTCTGGAGATGCCGTCGTGGCCGGAGGAGGCGCCGCTCGCAGGAGTCAGGGGTGTCACGGTGGTTCAGCCGATCTTGATGTTCTTGTCGATGGTCGTCTGGTCGATGTCCGAGGTCCGCACGGTCACCTTGACCTGCCAGTCGCCCGGCATCGGGATCTGGACGGCGCTCGCGGTCCAGTGTCCCGCGGTGAGGCGGTCCGGGGTGATGGGCAGCGGGCCGATCTCCTTGGCCTTGAGGGTGAAGGAGATCTTCACCTCCGGGGCGTCCAGCGCCTTGCCGTCCGGTGACTCGATCCATACGTGCATGACGTTGGCGCCGGAGAGCGCCGGGTCCAGGCTGAGCCGCACCGTTCCCTTGCCGCTGGGGCCGCCCGTGTCGAACGGCATCCTGATCTCCGTCGGTCCTGCCGGAGCGGCGGGCGCGGCCTGTGCGTTGCCGGCCTTGGCAGTCTCTTCCGTACGGCCCGGCTCGGTGGAGGTGAGCACGGTCGTCACGGCGAGCAGGACCACCGCGACGCCCGTCTCCGCCAGCACGGAACGGCGCAGTCCCGAACGCTCGTGGTCCGCGTCCCGGTTCCGCTTCCGCTCGGCCGTCGCCACAGCGGCCTTCTGCCGGGCGAGCTGGGCCTCGCGCGCGGGATCGGTGGAGGCGCCCGCGGCCTTGTCCTTCTCCGCTGCCTCTTCGGCCTCCGCGGCCTCGGTCCTCTCCTCAACCTCCGCGACCTCGGCGAGCTGCGCCGTCCAGCGCCGGGAGATCCACGCTACGCCGACCATGACGGCGACGAGCCCCACCTTGAACAGCAGCAGTTGCCCGTAGGTCGTCCCGGTCAGCGCCGACCACGAGCCGACCTGCCGCCACGACTGGTACAGCCCGGTCGCGGCCAGCACCACGACGCTGGTGAAAGCGACGGTGGAGAACCGCCGGACCGCGCGGCGTTCGACCGCCGCCGACCGGTAGAGAGCCGTCAGCAGCGTGGCGAGGCCGCCGAGCCAGACGGCGACGGCCAGCAGGTGCAGCACGTCGACGGGCATCGCGACGGCCGACTGGATGCCGGTCGAGGCGTGCTCGGACAGCGCCCAGGTCGCGGCGATCCCGGCGGCGACGACCGTGCCGCCGATGGCGAGTCCGAAGCTCAGGTCCTTCTTCTCGGCCCCGTCCTCGCGCTTCGCGAACGCGCCGAACAGGACGGCCACGAACAGCGCGGCCGCCCCGAGCAGCAGCAGCCGTGAGACGAGAGCCGCCCCGGTCTTGGTCTCGAGAACAGCGGGCAGCGCCCCGAGGTCGAGGACGTCGGCGAGGCTGCCGGAGGCCGTGTAGGGCCCCCGCAGCAGCAGCATGGCGAGGGTGGACGCCGTCATGGCCACCCAACCGTGCACGACCAGGCGCTGCACCGGCCGCACCGCCGCACCGCGCTGCCAGCACAGCAGCACGAAGGCCGCGCCGCCGGCGAGCAGGACGAAACCGGCGTACGCGACGTAGCGTGCAAAGCCGTACAGGAAGCCGACGATCCCGCCGCCTGCCTCCTCTTCCGGCAGCGCGACCGTGGTGCTGGAAGGGGCGCCGATGGAGAAGGTGAAGGCTCCGGAGACCGGATGGCTGTCGGCGGAGACGGCCTTCCAGGCGACGGTGTACGTGCCGTCGGGCAGGCCGGAGTGAAGATCGACACCGTAGGCGACGGTGCCCCCGGTGCCGAGATCGCGCACCTTGGCGGTGTCGGCGCGCTTGCCGCTCGGCTCCAGGACCCGGATCGAGTCGTCGCCCATGGCGATCTGCTCGGAGAAGGTCAGGGTGACCTCCTTGGGCGCGGTGGCCACCACCGCCCCGTCCTTCGGGTTGCTCCCGGTCAGCGCGGCGTGGGCCGCCGCGGGGCTCGCGCCGGCCAGCAGTGCGCCGAGGAGCGTGCCCACCAGCACGGTCACGGCGAGCAGCACCCGGACCGGGAACCGTCCGAAGCGCGGGGCGGTGGCTGTCGTCATCTGATCAGTCCCTCGATGCTCAGTGCTTCTGCGGGTTGTGGGTGGTCTCCTTCACGGGGAGCTCGACCTTGATCGGGTCCGACTTCTCGAAGTGCAGTTCGACGGAGACCTTCTCGCCCTGCTTCGGCTGCTGCTTGAGGGCCATGAACATGATGTGGCTGCCACCACGTTCGAGGTCGAGCTCGCCGCCGGCCGGGATGTCGAAGGACGACACCTCCCGCATCTTCTGGTTCTTCGTCTCGTGGATCGTGACGTCGTCGGAGATGGTGCTGGTGACCGAGGTGAGCTTGTCCGCGCTGCCGCCGTCGTTCTCGACGGTCAGGAACCCGGCGGCCATGTCACCGACCGGCTGCGGCACGAAGCCGCCACTGACCTTCAACTCGGGCCCGCTGTCGGACGAGCAGCCCGCGAGGGCCAGGCCCACGCCCAGCGCGACGGCGACGACGGTGGTACGGACGCGTCGGGTCACGGCTTCTCGCCCTTGATCAGCTTCGGCAGGTCCGCCGCCCATTCGTCCGCCGTGGTGTCCTCGCCGTACAGGACGTAGCCCTGGTCCGTCTTCGGGGAGAAGGCGACGACCTGGGCGCCGTGCATGGACACGACGGTGCCGTTCTTCTCCTTCTTCGGGGCGTCGATGCCGATGCCGATCTGACGCGCGCCCGCCTGGATGGTCGGGAAGTCGCCGGTCAGTCCGATGAAGGACGGGTCGCCCGCGCTGGGCAGCCACTTGGCGAGCTCGGCCGCGGTGTCCCGCTCGGGGTCGGTGGTGACGAAGACGACCTGGAGCTTGTCCTGGTCGGCCTTGGGCAGCTGCTTCCTGGCGATGGAGAGGTTGCTCATCGTCAGGGGGCAGACGTCGGGGCAGTGCGTGTAGCCGAAGTAGATCAGCGTCGGCCGGCCCTTGGTCCGCTCGCGCAGGTCGAACTTCTTGCCGCTGGTGTCGGTCAGCACGAGATCCGGCTTGGTGTACGGCTGCGTGAGCACCGTCGCGGCCTTCGTCTTCGCCTCCGCGGAGACCTGACTGACGGGGCTGTCGTCACCGGAGTCGTTCTGGGTGACGGCGAAGCCCGCCGCCACGGCGAACGCGGCCGTGACGGCGAGCGCCGCGACCAGCGGCGCTCGCCGGCTGCGGCGGGGCTCCCCGTCGCTGTTGGGGTTGTGCATGGGGTTCTCTTTCAAAGCGGTTCGGTACGGGGCCGGTCAGGCCGAGCGGCGGCGTCCGGCGAGCACGCCGAAGGCCACGCCCGCGGCGCCGACGAGAATGCCGACGACACCAAGGATGCGGGCGGTGGAGTCACTGCTGTCGGCGGAGGTGGAAGCGGAGGACGTGGCGTTCTTCTCCTCGTGGTCCGAGGCCTTCGCGTCGTCCCCGGCGGCTGCACCGGTCGCCCCCGCGCCGTGGTGGTCGTCACCGGCGGCCGACAGCTTGAGGACGGGAGCGGGGGCCTCGGGCTCCTCGCCACCCTCCACGGGCTCCTCGATCCAGCGCACGACCTCCTTGTTGTCGTACGTCTGGATGGCCTTGAACACCATCTGGTCGGCGTCCTCGGGCAGCCGGCCGAGGGAGAGCGGGAACTGCTGGAACTGGCCCGGCCCGATCTTGCCGCCGTCGGCGGTCCAGGTGACCTTGGTGACCGCTTCGGTGATCTGCTTGCCGTGCACCTCGAGGGGCTTGTCCAGCTTGGACTTGTCGACGGTGACCTTCCAGCCCTGCACGGGCTGCGGCATCACGGACGACAGGGGGTGCTCGGCCGGCAGGTTGATCTCGACCTTGACGGTCGAGGCGTTGTCGCGCTCGTTCGGCACCTTGACGTTGACGACCGCGTAACCGCCCTTTGCGGCCTCGCCCTGCGGCTGGACGCCGACGTGCGCGAAGGCGGCGCCGGAGAACATCAGCACCGAGGTGGCGGCGACGGCGGACGCGGCGGCGATACGGGAAACGCTCATGACAGAAAGCTCCACGGTGGAGGAGAAGTGAGGTGTGCCGAGCCGCACGGGTGTGCGCGGGCACCGCGGCACCACTCCCGTCGAGCGGGCCGCGTCAGGCGCTGAGGACGAATACGGGCGGCGGCCCGCGCCTGATCACCGTGTGCTGAAGTTCCTGACCCGCACCGGGCAGGGGAGGTCCGTCCACCGGCGCCGCGAGGCCCGGCCCGGCGCCCGGCGTCTGCTGAAGACCGGCCCGCAGGGCGCGCACCAGGGCCAGCGCGGCCCGCAGCGGGCGCAGCCACGCGCTCTGCACGATCTCGTGGGCCGATTCGGCCGACAGCCGGATCAGCCGCGACAGCGCAGCGTCGCCGCGGCGCATCAGCAGTCCGGTCGCGACGGCCGCCAGCAGGTGCCCGAGCACCATGGGCAGCGAGGGCAGCAGTTCCGGCGCGGCCACCGCCTGGGCGGTGTGCGTGTGCGCCGTGTGTGCGGCCGGATCGATGCCCGCCACGGTGACGATGCGGCGGGCTTCCGCGGGGCTCATGGCGGAGGCACCTGCTCCGCACACCAGCTTCGCCGCCAGTCTGATCAGGGCGTCGTCGGCCGTCGGCGCCAGCCGCAGGTGACCCTGGCCGGTGGCGAAGAGCGTGTGCAGGGCGAGCTGCCCTGCTGTGAGCACTCCGGCGATCGCGGGCAGCGAACGCTCCCTGCCGGTGAACGGCAGGACGACGACGAAGACCCCGAGAAGGCCGAGGGCCAGGGTCCACAGGGGGACCGCCCGGCAGGCGGCGAGCACATGTCCCGTTCCGGACAGCACGACGCAGACCGCGGTGAACACCGCGGCCCTCAGCAGCCGCAGACCGGCTCCGGCGCGTGCTTGGCGTATGGACGACATGGCCGGCTCATCATCGCACTGCGGTGCGGGCGGCCGTACGGCAGGTCCGGAAGATCCCCTTTGCCGACATACACCGGTGGGCGCGCAACGCGCATCCGCCGAACGAGGGCCGTCAGCGCGACGAAGCGCTTACGCAGCGTGCCTTGGGGCAATACGTATCGGTATGTCGAGCCGCGGCCAGGAGGCTGGAGCATGAGCATCTGGTGGTCCCTCCATTTGCGGCGCGAGGCTGCGAGCGTGCCGCTCGCACGGCGTCTGTTGCTGGGCACCATGGAGACCGCGGGCGTCGATCCGGACATCTCCTACGACCTGTCGGTCGCGCTGACCGAGGCGTGCGCCAACGCCGTCGAGCACGGCGGCGACCGGGACACCGACGAAGCGTCCAGGGACTACCGCGTGACGGCCTACCTGGACGGCGAGAAGTGCCGCATCGAGGTGGCCGATTCGGGTCCGGGCTTTCCCGTCGGAGGCGCCACCCTGCGTGGCCACAGCGCCGCCCCGGCACCCGACCACGCCGAGAGCGGCCGGGGTCTGTGCCTGATCGAGCAGCTCGCCGACCATGTTCACGTCCGCAACAGGCCCGGGCGCGGCGCCGTGGTCAGCTTCGACAAGATCCTCAAATGGCGGAAGGGCGCGCTGCTCGACGTGTCGTGAGCAGCGCGCCCTCACCCCGGGGCGTGTCCCGGCGGATCAGCCCTGCTGGAGCGAGGCCATCCAGGCCTCGACCTCGTCGGCCTGGCGCGGCAGCGCGGCGGAGAGGTTCCTGTTGCCGTCCTCGGTGACGAGGATGTCGTCCTCGATACGGACGCCGATGCCGCGGTACTCCTCGGGCACGGTCAGGTCGTCGGCCTGGAAGTACAGACCGGGCTCGACCGTCAGGCACATGCCCGGCTCGAGGGTGCCGTCGACGTACGCCTCCGTGCGTGCGGCGGCGCAGTCGTGGACGTCCATGCCGAGCATGTGGCCGGTGCCGTGGAGCGTCCAGCGGCGCTGCAGGCCCAGTTCGATCACCCGCTCGACGGGACCTTCGACCAGGCCCCACTCGACGAGCTTCTCGGCGAGCACCCGCTGTGAGGCGTCGTGGAAGTCGCGGTACTTGGCGCCGGGCCTGACGGCCGCGATACCGGCCTCCTGGGCCTCGTACACGGCGTCGTAGATCTTGCGCTGGATCTCCGTGTACCGGCCGCTGATGGGCAGCGTGCGGGTGACGTCCGCGGTGTAGAGCGTGTGGGTCTCCACGCCGGCGTCGAGCAGCAGCAGGTCGCCGGAGCGGACGGGGCCGTCGTTGCGCACCCAGTGCAGGGTGGTCGCGTGCGGGCCGGCGGCGCAGATGGAGCCGTAGCCGACGTCGTTGCCCTCGACCCGGGCGCGCAGGAAGAACGTGCCCTCGATGTACCGCTCGCTGGTGGCCTGCGCCTTGTCGAGGACCTTGACGACGTCCTCGAAGCCGCGGGCGGTGGAGTCGCACGCCTTCTGCAGCTCGCCGATCTCGAACTCGTCCTTCACGGCGCGGGCTTCCGAGAGGAAGACACGCAGCTCCTCGTCGCGCTCCTTGGTGACCTTGTCGGTCAGCGCGGCCTCGATGGAAGCGTCGTGGCCGCGGACGACCCGTACCGGGCCGGTGGCCTCGCTCAGCTTGCCGGCCAGCTCCCGGACGTCCTCGGCGGGAATGCCCAGCAGCTGCTCGGCCTCCGCGAGGGAGTGGCGGCGGCCGACCCACAGCTCGCCCTGGCCGGACAGCCAGAACTCGCCGTTCTCACGGTTGGAGCGCGGCAGGAGGTAGATGGTGGCGACGTGGCCCTCGCCCCTGGGCTCCAGCACCAGGACGCCGTCCTCGGTCTGGTCGCCGGTCAGGTACGCGTATTCGGTCGAGGCGCGGAAGCTGTACTCGGTGTCGTTCGAGCGGGTCTTCAGGTTGCCCGCGGGGACGACCAGTCGCTCGCCGGGGAAGCGCGCCGAGAGTGCGGCCCGGCGGGCCGCGGTGTGCGCGGCCTGTGCGATGGGCTCGAGACCGTGCAGCTCGGTGTCGGCCCAGCCGGTGGTCATGTTCTCGGCCAGCTCGTCGGACACGCCCGGGTACAGGCCGTTCTTGCGCTGCTTGATCGGCTGCTCCTCGCCCTCCGCGCCTGCTGCGTCCGCAGCAAGATCGGTTTCCGCCGGGGTGAGCTCCTCAGCCACGTCTGCCTCCTGGGCTTGTCGGCCTTGACCGTTACGACACCTTGTCCCCTCCGCCGGGTCGGCGAGGGGACGCTTCCATCGTATGTGTGACCGGAAGAGGCCGGAAAGCATGTGAGGAATCAGTCAAATCGGGCAGCGAGCAGGACGATGTCCTCCCCGTCGCCGGTGCTGTCCGCTCCGTCGGGGAGCACGGCCCCAAGGACGTGGTCCGCGATCGCCGCGGGGTCTTCGCGCAGCGCTCGTGGGACGCCCGCCGCCGCGGAGTGGAGCCGGGTGAAGGCGCGGTCCATGGGGTCGCCGGTGCGCCGCAGCAGTCCGTCCGTGTACAGCAGCACCGTTTCTCCCGGCTGGGTGCGGAGTTCGACGCTCGGCGCCTCCCAGCAGGCGAGCATCCCCAGCGGAGCCGACAGCGACGTCTCCACGAATTCGGTGCGCTGGTCGCCGATCACCAGCGGCGGCGTGTGGCCGGCGCCGGCCAGCACGATCTTCCGCTCGGCGGGTTCGGCGTAGGCGAAGAGCGCGGTCGCCGTGCGCGCGGGCTCGGTGAGACGCAGCAGAAGTTCGAGGTCGGACAGGACCGCGACCGGATCCTCCCCCTCCATCACCGCGTACGCCCGCAGGGAGGCCCGCAGTCTGCCCATCGCGGCGAGCGCGCTGGGGCCGCGGCCGCTGACCGAGCCGACCGCGAGTCCGAGGGCTCCCTCCGGCAGCGGCAGCGCGTCGTACCAGTCACCGCCGCCGCGAGGGCCACTGTGATGCCTGGCGGCGAGCTGGACGCCGGGCACCCGGGGCAGTCTGCTGGGCAGCAACTCCTCGGCGACGGTCGCGACGGTCGCGCGCGCCTGCTCCAGTTCGAGCAGACGGGCCAGGTGTTCGGTGGCTGAGCGCATGTAGAGGCCGACCAGGTGGCACTGGCGCTCGACGGGTGTGGCCGGTTCGTCGTAGAGCCAGACGGCAGCGCCGAGTGTGCCGGAGTCCTCTGTGGCCAGCGGCACTGTGTAACTGGCCGAATAACCGAGGCGGACGGCGACCTCGCGGTGCAGGGGGTGGAGCGAGTCGTCGCCGAGCAGGTCGGGGTGGGCGACGGGTCCGGGGACGCCGGAGCGGCCGCCTTCGAGGATGCGGCCGTACGCCGTCGCGCCGCGCGGGACCGTCTCGATGTGGCCGAGGTCGGAGCGGGTGAGTCCGAGCCCCTTGGCGAGGGCGGGCCCGCGGTCGTCCTCGAGCGGGCTGTCACGGGCGCCGTCCCGGGACGGTTCGAGGACGACCAGGCCGCGGCGGGCACCGACGAGTGCGGCGCCCGCGTCGAGCAGTTCCACGAGGGCGTCGTCGAGGGTGCCGGTTCTGATCAGCCGCTCGGTGAGTTCGTGGAGCGTCGTGAGGTCCGAGACCCAGCCGGCCAGGCGGTCCTGAAGCACCGCTCCGGCCGCGGGGGGTGCGGCGGGGACGGGGGGCAGGGTTGCGGGAGTGTGCGCCGGGGCAGGAACCGTTGAGTCGATTCCAGCCACTTTCGGAAGGTGAGGGGCGCTCATGGCAGCCGGCTTTCCGGCAGGTGCGTTTCGCTCAATAGCATCGCAAACCCCCATGTCATTCTGCGCCGCTATCAGTGCATCCACATCTACACGCACACGTAAGGTGATGTCCAGCACTGTCCCGGTGGGATTGGTGGTGTCCGGGGGATATGGGGGTACCCGTTAACTTGGCCGAAAAATGCACCTGATGGCGGTCGATTGGGGTCGACTGAGGGCGTTCGGCAGGGGGTCCCCCAGGGTGAAGGTCCAGGGGGAAAGCGTCATTGCAAGCGTGCTGGGTACGTAAACGGTGATGACCAGGGGTAGTTGGAAGCGCCCCGGAACCTGGCCGCGGGCCCCGGCGTCCTAACAGCCGGAGGCCGCGCCTCATCCCCGAGTGGCGGGGAAGCAGTACAGCGGGACAGTAAGCGCCAGGCGCGCGCCACCCCTCGCCACACGTTTAATGGACTACAGCCCACGTTCGGCCCTCGGGCGACGATCCTGTCGCCGGCGAAACCGGGGGCCCGCCCATGCCGGCGGCAAGGGGCGATGACGCCGATCAGTACGCGCACTTGTACGCACAGTAATGAGCTGCACACCTGATGTGATGTGGACCCCGGCGTTCAACGGAAAGGAACGAGCGCTCATGCGCGAGATCCTCGGAAGGCGACGCAGGCTCCGGTACCGGCGCAAGAAGGGGCCTGTTCAGCTTGAAGCGGCGCTGACCTTCGCCGTCGAGTGGCAATGGCCCGTGCTCCCCGGTGCAGGACTGAAAACGGCCGGTGGTGACCGGTCGGAGGGCCGCGGCAGAAGCCGTGGCGACCGCGGGTGCGCCTGCCCCGACCCCGAGTGCGTCGTCCCCGGCGCCCACCCCTTCGATCCCGGCCTCCTCGCCGCGACCACCGACGAGCGGATGATCCGCTGGTGGTGGACCAACCGGCCGACCGCCCCGATCATGCTGGCCACCGGTGGCCCGTCCCGGGCCGCGGGCTCCGGCGAGGGCCGCGCGCCCTGTGCCGTGAGCCTGCCCGCGGTGGCCGCATCGCGTGCGCTGTCGGTGCTGGACCGGATGGACATGCGACTCGGACCGGTGGTCGCCACTCCCACCCGCTGGTCGCTGCTGGTGGCCCCCTACACCCTGGAGCAGCTCGGCGAGCTGCTCTTCGTCAAGGACTGCGTGCCCAGTTCACTGCGCTTCCACGGCAGCGGCGGTTATCTGGTGCTGCCCCCTTCGGAGACCGGAACCGGTCAGGTGCGGTGGGAGCGGGCGCCGCTGCCCGGTTCCGCGGCGCCGTGGCTGCCCGACGTCGAGGCGGTCGTGGACGCTCTTGTCGAGGCGAGCGCGAGCAGTGCACCCGGCAGCGGGCTCCATCCGCCGGAGGCGGGAGAGGGCAGCCGGCTCACGTACTGAACACCGGTCCCGGCAGCGCGGTCACGAACGGCCGCGCAGGCAGCCGCAACGGCTGCCGTGTCGGGCCCGGCTCGTCACGGCTGCCGTGTCGGGCCCGGCTCGTCACTCGTACGGGTAACAGGTGGGCCGAGTCGGCAGGGACATGGGCGCGCGGCGGCCGGGGGGCCGCGGTCCGCCGATATCTTCGGGCAGTCGTGTCCGAACCCCCGCAGTCGGCAGGTGGCCCATGAATCTCCGCATGATCGGGCTCGCCGCCGTAGTGGTGACGGCCACGCTGGTACCGATCGTCGCGTCGGCCGGACCGGCGGCAGGGCCGCGGTCGGCGACCGGAACGGGAACCGCCCCCGCCGACGACGCGAAGGGCTCCGGAACGACCGGACCCGGGCTGCTGTCGGGGCTCGAGGCGTCCGAAGGCGACGACATGGGAGCGGTCGGTGGCCGGGACGAGTCTGCCGGGGCCGCGGGAGCGGGGCGCGAAGGGCCTGGCGGCGAGGCTGACGCCGTCCCGCGGACGGACTCCCGATGTGGGCCGGAACTCGCCTCTGCCGACGGCATCGAGGCTCAGACCTGTGTGCTCACCCGGGGCGGCCGGACCTGGGGCCGCACCTATTACCGCAATGCGACCGGTGAGGAATTGACGTCCGTACTCGTTCTGATGGCACCGGGCGGACGCACTGTGCAGACCAACTGCAAGGTCGAGGCCGGCGATGAGCCACGCACTTGCGAAACTCCTCGTGAGCCTTCGGCCGGCAGTGCTTCCGACTACCGGGCGATCGCCGAGTTCGCCGTTCACGACGGAACAGGAGACGGGCCGCTGCTGCTCCGCTCCGGGAGCAACTCCCAAGAGTTCACGGGCCGTTGAGGCGCCGGAGGCGTCCGGGAAATGGAAACGCCCGATCGCTGGCGACGGGGGATGCACCAGCGACCGGGCTTCTAGAACGGTAACAAGAGATCTGCGGTTCGCAAATTCGATCTCTCGTATTCGGACAGGGATTTACCTTCCGAATGAGCGAGTTGTGACAGGTGTCACCCGTTGCGCACGGGTAATCGTCACTCTCAGCTGAGCGTCACCTGGCGGTTCGTGAGACCGCCGCGTGCCCGGCGTTCCTCCGCGGTGAGCGGGGCGTCGCTCTCCAGTGCGGCGGCCAGCCGCTCGGCGAACTCGGCGGCGGGCTTCTCGCACTCCTCGGCGCCCATCGTGGTCGGCAGGTCCCACACCGGAACCATCAGCCCGTGGGCACGGAAGGAGCCCACGAGACGGGTCCCTTCGCCGAGCGACGAGGTGCCCGCCGCGTGCAGCCTCGCCAGCGCGTCGAGCAGCTGCTCCTCGGGGTGCGGCATGACCCAGCGGAGGTGGTTCTTCTCCGGCGTCTCGCACCAGTAGGCGGCGTCGAGGCCCGGCAGCTTCACCGTCGGGATCGCCGCCGCATTGGCGCGTTCCAGGGAGGCGGCGACCTCGGGGGAGGCCTGCTCGGCGGAAGCCGGGACCCAGAACTCGAAACCGGAGTGGACGGTCGGCTGGAAAGCGGCGTCCGGGTCGAGCAGGTCCTGCAGCCGCACGCCCTCGGCCGGGGCGGCGGCGGCGGTGACCGGGGTGCCGGGCTCGGCGGTGAGCGCACGCTGCAGCGTGCCGGCGAGGTCACGGCTGAGGTCACCGGAGGGGGTGTCGTTCTGCAGGCCGAGGAGGACGGAGCCGTCGTCGCGCCGCAGGGCGGGCCATGCCATGGGCAGTACCGTCGCGAGCGTCACGGAGGGCACGCCCTCGGGAAGGCCGCCCTTCAGGGTGAGTTCGACGGTCGCGGCGGGCACCAGCTCGCGCAGGGCCACCCAGTCGCACTCGCCCGGCAGCCCCTCGAAGGGGCGCTGGACCAGCTCGGTCACGGCATGGGACGCCGCCCGGCCATGACATGCCTTGTAGCGGCGGCCGGAGCCGCAGGGGCAGGGCTCGCGGGCTCCCACCACCGGGACCGGCTCGTCGACGCCTGCGGTGCGGGCCCCGTTCCTGAGCTGAGGCTTCGTCGCCTTCGTCTGGGGGCGCTTCTTGGCCATGGTGTGGCTTTCTCCCGATTGCGGCGGTGCTGTGTCGGGCGCGAGCCTAGCCGTACGCCGCCTCCGTGGGGGAGCAGCGGGGCGAGGCGCCCCGGAAGTCCACGCCGCCGAAGTTGCCGAAGCCCCCGATGGCGCTGAGCCCGCCGAAGGCGCCGGTTGCCGGAGTCGCCGGAACCGTTGAAACCACCGGACCCGCCGAAGCCGTCGGACCCCTGCCGGACCTGCCGGACCTGCCGGACCTGCCGGACCTGCCGGACCCCCGCCGGACCCGTCGTAGTCGCTGAAGCCGTCGGCGTTCCCGGAACCGCTGAAGCCGAACCGGCGCGGCGCGTTCGCTCCGGCACCGGCCGTTGGCCTCCCCCGGCTCGACCCGCTCCGAGGCGCGGCCGCGCGGATCGGTCGAAGGCCCCGTGGGCAGACGTCAGTCGAGATCGTCGAAAGCGTCCGCGAAGTCGAACGCCGGACCGCCGACGCGCGTAGCGAAATCCTCGCGGCGGTGCCCTTCCGTGACGATCACCCAGACGGTGACCTCACCGGCCGCACTGTCACGCACTCCCCACTCCTGCGCCAGCGCCGTGATGATGTTGAGCCCGCGGCCGCCTCGTGCGGTGACCGAGGGCGTGGCCGGAACAGGGCGGGTCGGACCGCCTCCGTCCGTCACCTCGACCGTGAGCCGTCCCGCCTTGTCGACTCGCCAAGCGGCCCGTACGTCACCGTCGCCGGCGTCCCCGTTCCCCAACGGCCTGCCGTGCCGGCAGGCGTTGCTGAGCAGCTCGGAAAGGATCAGCACTGCGTCGTCGACGACCGTTTCCGGGACACCACTGCGGTTCAGCTGTTCGCGCATCCTGTGTCGCGCCTCACCCACGCCCGCAGGGCCATGGGGTACGGCCATGCTCGACGACGTGGGCACCTCCTGTGCCACCACAAACGCCACCCCCGAGACCTCCTTTGCCCCACGCCACGGTGTGAATGCCCCAATGGACTGGACCGGAAACCGGCCAAGGGCGGAGCAGTGACGTACTCGACACGATCGCGTACGCGCCGAACGCGCCGGTGCACTCCCTGAGAGGCGGCCCGAATGCCGACGGGCCGAAGACCGGGCGAGCCGGATCAGAGGCGTCCCAGCTGTTCGAGCACCTGCTTGGGACGGTTGGTGATGATGGCCTCCACGCCGAGCCGCGCACAGAGCTCGACGTCCTCCGGCTCGTTGACCGTCCAGACATGGACGGGGTGGCCCGCGCGGTGCAGCCTGGCGACGTAGCCCGGGTGGTTGCGTACGACCCGAATGCCCGGACCGGCGATCCGCGCGCCGGCGGGCAGTCGTCCGTCGCGCATCCGCGGCGTCATGAACTGCATCAGGTACACGGTGGGGAGCGTCGGCGCGGCCGCGGAGATCCGGCTGAGGGAGCGGGCCGAGAAGCTCATGACCCGGACCGCGGAGTCGGTGGGCGACGCCGGCGCGGCCAGCCCGAACCGTCCCAGCAACTGGAGCAGCCGCTCCTCCACCTGTCCCGCCCAGCGTGTGGGGTGCTTGGTCTCGATGGCCAGCTCGACACGGCGTCCCGCGTCGGCCACCAGCTCCAGCAGCCGCTCCAGCGTGAGCACGGAGGTGAGGGACGGGTCCTTCCAGTCAGGGCTCTCCGCCGCGTCCTTCCACGAACCGAAGTCGAGCGCGGCGAGATCCGCGAGCTCCAGGGCCGAGACCGCGCCCCGCCCGTTGGACGTGCGGTTCACCCGGCGGTCGTGGACGCACACCAGATGACCGTCGGCGGTGAGCCGTACATCGCACTCGAGGGCGTCCGCGCCGTCCTCGATCGCCTTCCGGTAGGCGGCCAGGGTGTGCTCGGGGGCGTCTTCGGAGGCGCCGCGGTGCGCGACGACCTGGATGCTGTGCTGCCGTGCTTGGGTCACCGCGTCATGGTGTCATCGTCGCGGGGTAGGCGGCGTGCAGGGTGTCGGACAAGGTCCGGCACCGGTGCGGACGCGGTCAGTGAGGAGAGTCGGTCCGTCGGGGAGGACCCGCGGGGAATGACCCGACGGAACGCCCCGGAGGGCGCCGTGGAAGTGCGCCCTTATTGTCGGAAGTAAAGGATTGCCGGAATACACACAGGTCCTGCTTACAGTGGCCTGACGTGCAGTGGGAAAAGCTGGCCGCGGACACTTGCACAGCGGAAGTCATGACGTGACGTACTGCCGGCCTGTGCGGACCCCGCCGCTCGCCGGAGACCGACGTGGAACCTGAGGAGAAAGAGCTGTGAGCACCGAGAACGAGGGCAACGCGGTCCCTGCCGCCCCGTCCGTACCTCCTGTGCCGGGCGCCGCTCCCGAGGGATCGACGTCTCCCGGGCCCGGAGAGGGGCCGCAGGACGCGGCACCCGGGTCCGCCGGTTCCCCCTCTGCTTCTGTCCCCTCCCATCCCGTGCCGCCCGCCCATGAGCCGACGGCATCGGCGGAGCAGCCCGGCCACGCCCCGCGGCCCGAGCCCGCCGCGGCACCGGTCCCCGGCCACGGCGGGGAGGCACCGGCACCGCCGGCCGCCGCTCCCGCGGGTGCGCAGCACGCCGGCGCGGACTGGCCCCCGCCGCCGCCCACGCTCCCCTCTTACGGAGGCGGCAGCGGCGGCGGACCCGCCTGGGGTGCGCCGGTCCCGGCGCACGAGCCCCGGCGCCGGCGCTCGGGCGGGCTGGCGGCCACCGTGCTCGCTGCGGCACTCGTCGCGGGCGGTGTCGGCGGCGGCATCGGCTACTGGGCGGCCGAGCGCGCCGACGACAGCTCCAGCTCGACCACGGTCTCCGCGGCCAGCCCGCAGGACCTCAAGCGCGACCCGGGCACGGTCGCCGCGGTCGCCGGGAACGCGCTGCCCAGCGTGGTCACCATCGAAGCCAAGTCGGGCGGCGGCGGTATCGAAGGCTCCGAGGGTGAGGGCGAGGGCGGAACGGGCACCGGCTTCGTCTACGACAAGGAAGGCCACATCCTCACCAACAACCACGTGGTCGCCTCCGCCGCAGAGGGCGGCACCCTGTCGGCGATCTTCTCCAACGGCAAGAAGTACGACGCCGAGGTCGTCGGCCGGGCCCAGGGCTACGACGTGGCCGTCCTCAAACTGAAGAACGCCCCCTCCGGCGTCGACCCGCTCCCCCTCGGCGACTCGGAGAAGGTCGCGGTCGGCGACTCGACCATCGCCATCGGCGCTCCCTTCGGGCTGTCGAACACCGTCACCACCGGAATCATCAGCGCCAAGAACCGACCGGTCGCCTCCGGCGACGGGTCCAGCGGCAACAACTCCTACATGAGCGCGCTGCAGACCGACGCGTCCATCAACCCGGGCAACTCCGGCGGCCCCCTGCTGGACTCGCGCGGCGCTGTCATCGGCATCAATTCGGCCATCCAGTCTGCGGGCAACGGCGGCTTCGGCCAGAGCCAGGCCGGCTCCATCGGCCTCGGGTTCGCCATCCCGATCAATCAGGCCAAGACGGTCGCCGAGCAGCTGATCAAGACGGGCCAGCCGGTCTACCCGGTGATCGGCGCGACGATCGACATGTCGGACCAGGGCTCCGGCGCCCGGATCACCGATGAGGGCTCCGGTGGCACCCCGGCGGTGACTCCGGACGGACCGGCGGCGAAGGCCGGGCTCAAGCCGGGCGACGTCATCACCACGTTCAACGGCAAGTCGATCGACAGCGGCCCCAGCCTGATCAGCGAGATCTGGACCAAGAAGCCGGGCGAGAAGGTCACGATGACCTACGAACGCGACGGAGAGACCCACAAGGTGGAGCTCGTTCTCGGCGAACGCAAGGGCGACAGCTGACCCCGCTCGGCCCGAACCCTCCCCCCGTCCCCGGAACGCTGCTGCGCCCGGTGACGCGGGCCCGGTAGTCTGTAGCCCGCTCCGCAGCAGGTGAGGCGGGGCGTGGGTGGGTTGCCCGAGCGGCCTAAGGGAACGGTCTTGAAAACCGTCGTGGCGCGAGTCACCGTGGGTTCAAATCCCACACCCACCGCAGCAGGTCAGAATGCGCTGATCAGAAGGGGTGTCCCGTTTCCGGGGCACCCCTTCGTCATGGGGCCTGTCTCACCTTGAACCGCGCCTGTACCGCGTCGGCTCATGGTGCGTGGACCAGTGGTGGACCTCACCAGGACGGTTCGCCGCGTAGCAGGAGAGCGTCGTCAGCAACTCGCGTTCCACGGGGTGGGGGTGGCCCAGCCGGCGGTGGGCCGGGTGCGGGCGAAGTCCGCAGCGACGAGCGCGGCCAGGTTGACGTAGGCGTCGCGGGTCCGTGCCTTCATCTGTGCCAGTTCCACTTCGGCGCCCGCGGCGAGGTGCTTGTCGAAGGGGGTGACCACCACGCCACGGCAGCGGTCACGGAAGTGGGCCACGACGTCGTCCACCTTGAACCGGGACCGGCGGGTCTCGGCCACCACCGTGATGCTGCGCCGGACGAGGTCCGCGTAGCCCTGAACCGTGAGCCAGTCCAGGGCGGTGCCGGCAGCAACCGCACCGTCTTCACCGGACGCGACGACGATCAGTTGATCCGCGAGGTCCAGGACACCGCGCATGGTGCTGTGCAGCAGTCCTATGGCGGAGTCGGTGAGGATGATCGGGTAATGCTGACCGAGGCAGCCCACGACCCGTCGGTAGTCCTCGTCGTTGAATGCCGTCGAAATGGCGGGGTCGACGTCGTTGGCAAGAATCTCCAGGCCGCTCGAAGACTGCGACGTGTAGCGCCGCACGGCCATGTAGTTGGTGAGACTCGGGATGTCGGCCACCAGGTCACGGATGGTTGCCCCGGTCTCGCGGCGCGCACGGCGGCTGAGGGTGCCGGCGTCCGGGTTGGCGTCGATGGCAACGACCCGGTCCTGGCGCTCCGTGGCGAGCGTCGCACCCAAGGCGGTCGTGGTGGTGGTCTTGCCCACTCCGCCCTTGAGGCTGATGACGGCGATCTTGTAGCACTCCATCACCGGAGTACGGAGAACGGCGAGTTGCTGCCGACGCTTGTCTTCAGCTGCCCTGCCGCCGATACGCAGCATCTTGAGACCGCGACGGACGCCGCGTTTGTTGCACAGCAAACGGTCGGAGGAGAGCTCGATGGCGGCGCTGTGTCCCAGCCCACCACTACGCCCGTCGCGTGCCGTCCACTCCGCGGGAGCACAGGACAGCGGCGGGCGTGGGGGGTACGGCGGCCGGGTGCTGCTCTGGACCCCTCTTGATGTGTCGGTCCGGGTCGTGCCCGCTGCAAACCGGTCCAATGGCGTGTGGTCAGACGCACAGGAGGTCTCGAGGTCCTTGCCGGGTACAGGGTCTCCGACGGTGATGCCGCCGTCATTCGTCATACCGTGCACTCCCTATGCCGAGGGGGAGGGTTCGTCAGGGAAGAGGCGGCGAGGGCGGTCGGCCGCACACTCCTGGGGGTGGGCGGGCCCTGCGCGTGCATGGGCCGCCCGGGGCTGCCGGGCGAGCTTCAGGCAGCTGTCACCCGTGGTTGCCGTTGCTTGGCCGCCGGGCAGCCCATGACAGCCCCGACCGTGAGGCACCTACGCTCATCCGGAGTAACGCCCCGGCAGCCCGGCAGCCCGGCAACCTCTTCCGAGTCCCGTGGTTCACCCCCAGGCAGGAGCGGCGAACATGCTGGCCGTGTTGTAGCCGGGGCGGGTGGTGGTGGCCCAGCCGGCGGCGGGCTGGGTACGGGCGAAGTCCGCAGCGACGAGCGCGGCCAGGTTGAAGTAGGCCTCGCGGGTCTGTGCCTTCATCTGTGCCAGTTCCACTTCGGCGCCCGCGGCGAGGTGCTCGTCGAAGGGGGTCACCACCACGCCACGGCAGCGGGCACGGAAGTGGGCCACCACCTCGTTCAGTTTGACCATCTTGCTGGTCTTGCGCGTCTCGGACACGACGGTGATGCTGCGCTGGACAAGGTCGGCGTAACCCTGTGCATTGAGCCAGTCCATCGTGGTGCTGGCGCTGGTCGCGCCGTCCACGCTGGACGTGGCGACGATGATCAGTTGGTCGGCGAGGTCCAGGACACCGCGCATGGCGCTGTGCAGCAGGCCGGTGCCGGAGTCGGTGAGGATGATCGGGTAATGCTGACCGAGGCAGCCCACGACCCGTCGGTAGTCCTCGTCGTTGAATGCCGTCGAAATGGCGGGGTCGACGTCGTTGGCAAGAATCTCCAGGCCGCTCGAGGACTGCGACGTGTAGCGCCGCACGGCCATGTAGTTGGTGAGACTCGGGATGTCGGCCACCAGGTCACGGATGGTTGCCCCGGTCTCGCGGCGCGCACGGCGGCTGAGGGTGCCGGCGTCCGGGTTCGCGTCGATGGCAACGACCCGGTCCTGGCGCTCCGTGGCGAGCGTCGCACCCAAGGCGGTCGTGGTGGTGGTCTTGCCCACTCCGCCCTTGAGGCTGATGACGGCGATCTTGTAGCACTCCATCACCGGGGCGCGCAGGAGGGCCAGCTTCTGCTCACGCTCCCGCTCTGCTGCCCTGCCGCCGATACGCAGCATCTTCAGGCCTCGACGGGCGCCGGGCTTGTTGCGCAGAAGGCGGTCGGAGGAGAGCTCGGCGGCTGAGCTCTGCCCCAGCGCCCCGCTGCGCCCGTCCCCTGGCGTCCACTCCGCGGGAGCATAGGACAGCGCGGGGCGGGGGTGGCGCGGCGGCCGGGCGACGGCGGGGGACAGTTGTTCTGCCCTGATGTAGGGGCGTGCGAGAGGCGTGAGGCCGTCGTCCATGGGACGTCGGACGGGGTTCTGCGGCGGCTGGGGCATGCCCGCGTCAGTGGGCACAGTGCCGTTCTGGAGTTCTGGGGCGCTGGCCGTCCGGGTGCTTGCGGCATGCCCGTCCAGTGGTGTCTGGTCCGGTGAGTCGGCGTACTCATGGGCCCTGCCGGATCCGGCATCGCCGACGTTGATGTCACGGTCGTTGGTCATGCTGTGCAGTCCATTCGCTGAATTGGAAGGCGTTTCAGGCAAGGAGTCGGCGTGGTCACGGCGGAACTCCGTCGTCACCGGTCTACCGTGCTTCTCGGTGCTGTGACGTGAGACTCCTTTGTCGGGGGAGTCGGTGAAATCCGCCACCTGGAGCGTTGATCGGCCCGCAGGAGCGCTCTCTTGCTGTGTCTTGGGAGCACCATCCGGGTTATCCGTTCCAATCGGGCGGTCTGCTCTGCCGCCTGTCGGGCCGTTCGGCAGAGGGCCGCCAGATCCGATACTCAGGGCCGGTGCTGCCCGCCCGGACCGGCGCAGCGCGGAAACACCAGCGCCTTTCGTTTCCGATCCGACGAGGCTTTGGAGCGGATTCGGCGTGGCGGGAGCGCGGGGATCGGCGCGGACCAGCATGCCGTTTTCCCCGACGCACAGGTTGAGGGCTATGAACTGGTCCGCCGTCAGCACCTGCTTGTCCCCGATCAGTGCCCGCACGGCAGGCTGTCCGGCCGGACCATGGCGTCGCCCTGCCGGATGACCGTGCGCATCCCCCAAGGCCTCGGGCGGGACCTCGATCCGGCTCCGTACTCGGTAGAGCCCGGCATCAAGGTCGTCCGCGCGCTGCAGCTGAACCTTCAGGGGGCCCACGAATGAGTAGCGCTGCGCTTCGGCGTACTCGCGCACCTTCTCGACCAGCTCTTCACCGAGCATCACCAGGCAAGGGCCGTGCAGTTCGTGGTCGGTCGGATTGAGCTCGACCACGAAATGGTTGGGTGTTACAGTGCGGTCGCGATCCCAGATCCTGGCATTGATGTCACACTCGCGCCGCAGCGCACCGATGAACTCCAAAGGCTGCACGGCAGACTTGAAAACCTTGGCGAAGGCGCCGTTGACCAAGGCCTCGAAGCGCTGTTCCAACTTGTTCAGCGTCCCCACTGCAAGCCTCCGCTACCCATCGCCCATGCCGCCATGAGAGTGAATTGAAGTTTTCAGTAGTGGATACCTAGCCACTGTCTGACCATTTCTATGGTGTGTCGCCCTCAATTCACCTGATCGTCGGCAGAGCTGCCTCTGCCGGCCGGGACCACGGCTCTCGACGAAGGGTTGTGCAGCCCTTGGACGGGCTGTTTCGCGGGGGCCTGGGATGCCCGGCCGCGTCGGGCGCGAACACTGCGTCATCCGCCACCAGGCCGAGGGGCACGCCGGCTGAGCCGCCAGGACCGGCCCCTCCAGGGGGACTGCCCTGTCCGGGCCTCCACGTGGCGTCAGTCGGTCGACCTGAAGCTCCCGTGGCTTGACGACGCGGAAGGGGGCCTTGATAGCCGCCGTGAGCTGTTGCGTGTACCAGTCGGTTCGTCCGTGGTGGCGATCAGCGGGTGGTGGCCGCGTCCATCGGTTCCTGCCTGCCCAGGTTGCGCGGGAGTCGTTGGGCGACCGCCTCGGCGGGGGCATCGATGATGATCTCGACCCCGCCCTTCCAGCCGTCGGCCAAGTCCACCTCTCGGCCGGGACCCCTCGTCGAGCAGGCCAGGGGGCCACTCGGACACGCTGCGGGCGGGGGACAAGCCTGCCCGAGTAGCAGGAAGTAGCAGGTCAGAGGGTGGGGGGCCGGGTGGGGGGCGCCCCCCCCGCGGTGACCCTGGCGACGGAAGCGGGACAGCGACCCCCCGCGCCCCCCCAAATGCCGGGCCCGCCCCCGGGCCCGGGGTCCGCCGGTCGGCGT
>NZ_JBIVAU010000010.1:0-116251 GCF_044745705.1 Streptomyces sp. NPDC086835 | reverse complement strand
CCTCTGGGCGGGGCCCCCGCGGGGCGCCGCCCTGGGGCCCACGCGCACCCGGGGGGGGGGGGCCACCCGCCCCCCCGTGGAGCTGTAATTGGCGGGGGGGGGGGGGGGGCCCGGGTGGGGCCCCCCACCCTCTGCGTTCACCGTGGCGACTGAAGCGGAACTGCGACCGCCGGCGCACCACGAAATGCCGGGCCGGCCGCGGTCAGCGGATGCCGCGGTTCGACGTGAGACGGTCGGCGGACGCGATCGTGGCGCGGGCCTCGCGTTCTGTGAGGCCGGCGCGGACGGCCGCGTCGGTGAGGGCTTCCGTCAGGGAGTCGCCGAGGCCGTTCTCGTAGGCGCGGCATGCCGCCCAGAACAGTCGGGTGTTCCGCTGTCCCTCCTGCGCCGCGAGTACGAACTGGACCAGGCCGTGCCCTTGGCCGTGGGGCGAACCGGCGACGGAACGGGTGCGTGCCGGGGGCGTGATCAGCCGTAGGAGCGCGCGGGGGCAGGGCGCCGGTGCGAGGTGGGCCGTGCCGGGTGCGATGCGGTACGCGCCGTTGGCGGTGACCGAGCCGGGGCCGACGAGATATCCGCCCGTGCCGCGGACGTCTATGCCGGGGGCGAGCCGGCTCGCCGAGTTGGGGACGACGGCGTCGGGCGGCCCCGTCAGCCAAAGGTGGCGGCCTCCGCTGGGCGTGAGGACGGTGACCGTCTCCGGGATGGTGAACAGGTGGCGCAGCGCCAGGTGCTGCAGTTCCGCCATCGAGTCGGTCGAGGACTTGGTGTCGAGATCGATGCCGATCAAGTGGTGCGGCGGACGCCCACAGGCGATGCCGTAACCGGTGGCCCAGGGCGCGGCCGCGAAGAGGGCGCGTACAGCAGCGGGCTCGGTGGTGGCGTCGTGGACGCCATGGCCGGGGAGACCGCATTCGCCCCGGCACAGGACCGGTTGTGGGTCCCCGTGGTGGGGGGAGCGCAGGGCGGGGAGCTTCGTCGCGGACAGGGGAATGACGGGGAGCCCGCGCTCAGCGGCGGAGAGGGCGTGGGCGAGGGCCAGGGTGGCGGTCTGCCGGTCGGTGATGGCCATGGATCCATTTTCGTACAGACGTTCGAAGAAGGGAAGGCGGAGATATGGCGCAAAAGTTGCCGAATCGTATCGCCTCTTGCGGCGCCCGCCCCTGAAGCGATGGTGCCAATCGGTCGATCTTCGGGCAGGAAGAGGGTTTATCGACAAGTCCTCACGCTTGCGAGCGAACCACCCCTACCGGGGCGATTGGTGGTGGATCGCGTGGGCAATTCTGATCTTGCGACGTCGTGATCGAGTCGGGAGCGGCAGGCCAACCGCCCTGCAATCCAAAGCACTTGTGCAGTTCCGGTACATGGAGGAAGTGACATGGCAAGCATCCGTTTCGCCTGCGTTCTCGCCGCCATGCCCCTCGCGTCGCACTGCTCGGCGGGGTGGCCCAGGCCGACAACGACTTCGGGGGCGACGGGTCGAACGGGTCGATGGCGACCGTCGCCGGTAGTGGCGTCTGCGGCGCCGACTTCGGCAATTCGTCCCCCACTGAACAGGTCGCGACAGGGCCGGGGACGAGTGACCAGAGCAATGCCGCCGGGGCCAATGGGCTCGGCTTCACGGTCATCGATCAGGGCAAGGGCACCGTGAATTTCTCGCTTCTGCGGTGACGGCCGGCCCGAGGGGTGGGTGAGCCGGGTGGGGACGATCGCCTGTGCGGCGGTGCTTGGGGACACCGCCGCACAGATGGGTCGCGGGAGGGGCGTGACGGTCCATGGGTGTGGGGGTGTGTCCGGGCCGTCCGGCCGCATGACCTTGACAGGGGCGAGTAGCTGACGGACAGTCAGATTTAGTGAGAGCCGCACGGAGGAGCCCGGCAGAGCGTAGGGAGGCAGGGGCCATCGGAGGCCGCGTGGATCATCACCTCGGGGGAAGGGGTGAGCGATGTGCGGCGCGGACCATGGCGGCGATGCGACCCACATGAAGGAGGGGGAGAGGTGACCGACGGTCTGTACGCACGGCTGAGGACGTACGAGGGGCGGCGCGCCACCCTCTCCGGCGTGGGCAAGGACCTGGTCAACGAGCCGATGATCAGGCACTGGTGCGAGGCGATGGGGGACAGACACCCTGCCTACGCCGGGCCGGGCGCCGTCGCTCCGCCGACGATGCTCCAGGCATGGACGATGAGCGGTCTGTCGGGACACACGGGCCGTAACGCGGCGCATGACGAACTGCTCGAGCTGCTCGACGAGGCCGGGTGCACCTCGGTGGTGGCCACGGACTGCGAGCAGGAGTATCTGCGGCCGTTACGCCCGGGTGACCGGATCACCTTCGACTCGGTGATCGAATCCGTGTCCCAGCGCAAGACGACCAAGCTGGGGACCGGCTACTTCATCACCACGCGGATGGACGTGCGGGCAGGCGGGGAGCCGGCAGGGACGCACCGCTTCCGGATCCTGAAGTACGCACCCAGGAACAGGAAACCGAAGGACGGTCGGCCGCGTCCGGTGATCAACAGGGACAACGCCGGTTTCTGGGAGGGCGTGGCCGAGCGACGGCTGCTCATTCAGCGGTGCGGTGGATGCGGAAAGCCACGGTTTCCCTGGCTGCCGGGGTGCGGTGCCTGTGGCTCGCCTCACTGGGACACGCTGGAGGCGAGCGGCTCGGGAAGCGTCTTCTCCTATGTGGTCATGCACCACCCGCCGTTCCCGGCGTTCGACCCGCCGTTCGCGGTGGGGCTGATCGAGCTGGCCGAGGGCGTGCGGATGGTCAGCAACATCGTGGGTGTGCCGCCCGACAAAGTGCGCATCGGTATGCCGGTGGAGCTCGAATTCCTCGGCGTGGGCGGGGAGTACGAGCTTCCTGTCTTCCGCGGGGTGCCGGGGGCGTCGGCCGACACGGACTCCTCGAAGCCCGGCGTAGCTCCAGACGTGGCCCCTGGCCCGGCCGCCGACCCCGACCCGGCCCCCGGCCAAGACCTCCGCCCGGCCTCCGCAGCCCGCCCGGATCTGCCCCCTACCCTGCGCGTCGGCACGGCCCTGCCTTCGCTGGCCGTTCCCGTCACGCGCACGCTGATCGTCGCGGGAGCCATCGCCTCACGCGACTTCCAGGATGTGCACCACGACGCGGAGATCGCCAAGGAGAAGGGGTCTCCGGACATCTTCATGAACATCCTGACGACCAACGGCCTGGTCGGTCGGTACATCACCGACTGCTTCGGGGACCGCGCCGTCCTGCGCAAGGTGTCCATACGGCTCGGCGCCCCCAACCACCCGGGAGACACGATGGTGCTGAGCGGCACGATCGGCGCGTTCGACGGAACGACCGCCGAGGTGCGGGTCGTCGGCGCCAACAGCCTTGGCAACCACGTCACCGGCACGGTGACAGTGACGATTCCGGAGGTCGCCGTATGAGCATCCGTGAGAGGGACGCCCTTGGCGGGAGGGCGGCCGTCGTCGGCATCGGGGCGACCGAGTTCTCGAAGAACTCCGGCCGCAGCGAGCTCAGGCTCGCCGCCGAGGCCGTGCGCGCCGCGCTGGACGACGCGGGCCTCTCCCCCGCGGACGTCGACGGCATGGTGACCTTCACGATGGACACCAACCCGGAGATCACGGTCGCGCAGGCCGCCGGCATCGGAGAGCTGTCGTTCTTCTCGCGCGTCCATTACGGCGGCGGCGCGGCCTGCGCGACCGTGCAGCAGGCGGCACTGGCGGTTGCCGCGGGTATCGCCGAGGTCGTCGTCTGCTACCGGGCGTTCAACGAGCGGTCCGGGCGGCGCTTCGGTTCCGGCGTGCAGCACAGGGAGCCGTCCGCGGAAGGCGCCGCGCTCGGCTGGAATCTCCCGTTCGGCCTGCTCACGCCCGCATCCTGGGTGGCGATGGCCGCCCAGCGCTATCTGTACGCCTACGGGCTGACACCGGAGGCGTTCGGCCATGTCGCTGTCACCGGCCGGCGTCACGCGGCCACCAACCCCGCCGCGTATTTCTACGGCCGCCCCATCACCCTGGAGGATCACGCCGCCTCCCGCTGGACGGTCGAGCCGCTGCGGCTGCTGGACTGCTGCCAGGAGACCGACGGCGGCCAGGCGATCGTCGTCACCGGTCTCGAGCGGGCACGCGACCTGCGGCGGCCGCCGGCCGTGATCCTCGCCGCCGCCCAGGGCGCGGGCAGAGCCCAGGAGCAGATGACCAGCTTCTACCGCGACGACCTCACCGGCCTCCCCGAGATGGGAGTCGTCGCCCGGCAGTTGTGGCGGACCTCCGGGCTCGCCCCGAGAGACATCGACGTGGGGATCGTCTACGACCACTTCACACCGTTCGTGCTCATGCAGCTCGAGGAGTTCGGCTTCTGCAAGCCCGGAGAGGGGGCCGCGTTCGTGGCGTCGGACATCCTGCCGCTGAACACTCATGGAGGGCAGCTGGGAGAGGCGTATCTGCACGGGATGAACGGCATCGCCGAGGCGGTCAGACAGCTTCGCGGCACGGCGGTGAACCAGATACCCGGTGCGGCCAGGGCCCTGGTCACCGCGGGCACGGGCGTGCCCACCTCGGGACTGGTTCTGGGGGCCGACGGCGAGTAGCCCCTGAGGGTGTCCTCCACCTTCAGGAGGTGGAGCCCGAGGCGCCCCTACAACCTGAGGGGGACACCGCTTCGGGACCTGGGGCCGATCCGCGACGGCGGGGTGCGCTCCTAGCGTTGAGCCATGACCACGCCAGTCTGTACGAGCGCTTCCAAGGCCGCCGCGCCGGTGCCGTCGTACACGCCCTACGCCTCGTTCTCGTCGTACGTACAGGCGCGGGGGCCTGTGCTGCTGCGTACCGCCCGCTCGCTGACGTCGAACGTGAGCGACGCGGAGGATCTCCTGCAGACGGCGCTGACCAAGACGTACGTCGCCTGGGAGCGGATCGAGGACCACCGGGCGCTCGACGGCTATGTCCGCCGGGCACTGCTGAACACGCGGACGTCGCAGTGGCGCAAGCGCAAGGTGGACGAGTTCGTCTGCGACGAGCTGCCCGAGCCGGTGACGGTTCCTCCCACCGACCCGGCCGAGCAGCAGGTGCTGCACGACGCGATGTGGCGCGCGGTGATGAAGCTGCCGGACCGCCAGCGAGCGATGGTCGTGCTCCGCTACTACGAGGATCTGAGCGAGGCGCAGACGGCGGAGGTGCTCGGGGTGTCGATCGGTACGGTCAAGAGCGCCGTGTCACGGGCGCTGGGGAAGCTCCGCGAGGATCCGGAGCTGTCACCGGTCCGCTGACGACCGGTCCCTGACGACCTCCTGCCCGGCCGCCCGTTTCCCGTACGCGGCGGCACGTGCCCGCCCGCATCCGTGCGCCCGCGGCCGCTCAGGTCTGGCCGGATCGTGTGCGCTGTTGTGCGGTGCTGCGCGGTGATGTACGACGATTCATTACCTCCGGGTAGTGACATACCGCGTGGTATGTGCGCAGAATCTTCCCACCTTTTCTGCCACGTAGCGCAACGCGCCCACCGGGAGGACGCCGTGCTGAGCACCATGCAGGACGTACCGCTGACTGTGACCCGCATCCTCCAGCATGGGATGACGATCCACGGGAAATCGCAGATCACCACCTGGACCGGGGAGCCCGAGCCGCAGCGGCGCAGTTTCGCGGAGGCAGGCCGCCGGGCCACCCAGCTGGCCAACGCCCTGCGCGACGAGCTCGGTATCGACGGTGACCAGAGAGTCGCCACCCTCATGTGGAACAACGCCGAGCACGTGGAGGCGTACTTCGCGATTCCCTCCATGGGCGCCGTGCTCCACACGCTCAACCTGCGGCTGCCCGCCGAGCAACTGGTCTGGATCGTCAATCACGCCGCGGACCGCGCCGTGATCGTCAACGGCTCGCTCCTGCCGCTTCTGGCGCCGCTGCTGCCGCATCTGCCGACGATCGAGCACATCGTCGTCTCCGGCCCGGGCGACCGGTCCCTGCTCGCCGACACGGAGGCGCAGGTCCACGAGTACGAGGAGTTGATCGCCGGCCGCCCGACCACGTACGACTGGCCCGAGCTGGACGAGCGCGCCGCCGCGGCCATGTGCTACACCTCCGGCACGACGGGCGACCCCAAGGGCGTCGTCTACTCCCACCGCTCGATCTACCTGCACTCCATGCAGGTCAACATGGCGGAGTCGATGGGCCTGACCGACAAGGACACCACCCTCGTGGTCGTTCCCCAGTTCCATGTGAACGCCTGGGGACTCCCGCACGCCACGTTCATGACCGGCATCAACATGCTGATGCCGGACCGTTTCCTCCAGCCCGCCCCGCTCGCCGAGATGATCGAGCGTGAGAAGCCCCAGCACGCCGCGGCGGTCCCGACGATCTGGCAGGGCCTGCTCGCGGAGGTGACCGCGAACCCGCGCGACCTGAGCTCCATGACGCAGGTCACCATCGGCGGCGCCGCCTGTCCGCCCTCTCTCATGGAGGCCTACGACAAGCTCGGCGTCCGGCTCTGTCAGGCCTGGGGCATGACCGAGACGTCTCCGCTCGGCACCATGGCCCACCCGCCGGCCGGTCTGACCGCCGAGGAGGAGTGGCCGTACCGCATCACGCAGGGCCGCTTCCCGGCGGGCGTCGAGGGGCGGCTGGTCGGCCCCGGCGGCGACCTCCTGCCGTGGGACGGCGAGTCGGCCGGGGAGCTGGAGGTGCGCGGCGCCTGGATCGCGGGTGCGTACTACGGCGGTGCGGGCGGCGAGGACTTCCGGCCCGAGGACAAGTTCAGCGAGGACGGCTGGCTGAAGACCGGCGACGTCGGCGTGATCAGCCCCGACGGCTTCCTGACCCTGACCGACCGGGCCAAGGACGTCATCAAGTCGGGTGGCGAGTGGATCTCCAGTGTCGAGCTCGAGAACGCCCTCATGGCACACCCCGAGGTGGCGGAGGCGGCGGTCGTCGCCGTACCCGACGACAAGTGGGGCGAGCGGCCGCTGGCGACCGTGGTGCTGAAGGAAGGGGCGACGGCGGACTACGAGACGCTCAAGACGTTCCTCGCCGGGAAGATCGCCAAGTGGCAGCTCCCGGAGCGCTGGGCGGTTGTTCCGGCGGTGCCGAAGACGAGTGTGGGCAAGTTCGACAAGAAGGTCATCCGCCGGCAGTACGCGGACGGCGAGCTCGACGTCACGGAGCTGTAGGACTCCGAGCCGCGGGACAAAGAGCGACAGGCACGGAGCCGTAGCCGCTCAGGCAGCGCGAGCAGCAGCGGGAACAGATGGGGCCGGCGGTCGGGACCGCCGGCCCCTTCACGTCAGTTGGTGCCGATCTTCGCCAGCAGGTCCACGATGCGCGCCTGGACCTCGTTGCTCGTCGAGCGTTCCGCGAGGAAGAGCACCGTCTCCCCCGAGGACAGCCGCGGCAGCTCCGCCGGGTCGAGGCCGGCCGAGGTGTAGACGACCAGCGGGGTGCGGTTCAACTGGCCGTTCGCACGCAGCCAGTCGATGATCCCGGCACGTCGGCGGCGCACCTGCATCAGGTCCATCACGACCAGGTTCGGCCGCATCTGGGTGGCGAGGGTGACGGCGTCCGCGTCGGCGCCGGCGCGTGCCACCTGCATGCCGCGCCGTTCCAGCGCGGACGTCAGCGCGAGGGCGATCTCCTCGTGCTCCTCGATCAGCAGCACCCGCGACGGGTGCTGCTCGCTGTCCCTGGGCGCCAGTGCCTTGAGGAGTACGGCGGGATCGGCGCCGTACGCGGCCTCCCGCGTCGCCTGCCCGAGACCGGCCGTCACCAGTACCGGAACCTCGGCGGCCACCGCGGCCTGGCGCAGCGACTGCAGAGCGGTCCGGGTGATCGGCCCGGTGAGGGGGTCCACGAACAGGGCGGCCGGGAACGCCGCGATCTGCGCGTCGACCTCCTCACGCGAGTGCACGACGACGGGCCGGTAGCCACGGTCGCTCAGCGCCTGCTGGGTGGAGACGTCGGGTGCCGGCCACACCAGCAGCCGACGGGGGTTGTCCAGCGGCTCCGGGGGCAGTTCGTCGTCGACCGGCTGCGGCTGCGGCTGGTTGGCGACCTCGACCGCACCTCCGGGCCCGTCCAGCGGCTCGGGCCCCTCCGCACCCTCGTCGGGTGCGCCTATCGCGTAGGACCGCCCCTCGGAGCGGCTGTCCGCGCGGTCGGCGGGGAGCCGCGGACCGTTCTGCGGCACAGCGGGGGGAACGGGGGCGGGCACCGGCGCAGCGGCGGGCTGCGGATGGGGCCGGGCGGCCAGTTCGGGCTGCTCGCCGTCGGGACGTGTGCCGAGTTTTCTGCGGCGGCCGGATCCGAGCGTCTGGTTCTGCTGCTGGGTGAGGTGCTGGGCGAACGGCACGCCCTGGCCCAGGGTGCGCACGCTGAACGCACGCCCCTGCGTGGAGTCGGCGGGTACCGGCTGCTCCTCGGGGAGGGGCTGGGCGACCCGCGCGGCCGCAGGCCGAGGCGCCTGGGCAGGCGGGAGCGCCCCGGGCTGCCGGGCGTTCCCCTCCTGGTGCTGCTGTCCCGCTTCGTCCTGCGGCTGAGCCGGTGCGACGGGCGGCAGGGGCAGTGACACGGAACCGGTGTCCGACACCGGCGCGGGCGGGGCGAAGCCCTGGCCGTCCGACGGGTGCCCGGCTGCGACGGGCGGTTCGGCGGCGGCAGGGACGCCGTCCGGGCCGATGCCGTCCGTGCCGCTGACGGAAGGACCGCCGACGGAAGGACTGTCGGCAGGACCGTGACTGTCGGCAGGACCGCCAGGGAGAGCGGCTTCCTGCCCCCACACGGCCTGACCGGCCGCCGTGGGCCCGGCCGGAGCGTCGCCGGAGACCTGAGCCTGCGGCGGCGGGGTCGGCTGCCCCTCGTTACGGGCCCGCCTGCGCCCGGTCGGCGCCGGGTGCTGCTGCGGAGGCGTGTGATGCGTGGTGTCCGGAACCGCCGCCACGGCGTCGTGCCGTTCAGCCGTCGGGCCCTCGGGCCTGACCGCTCCGGCGGGGATCCGGTCCGCTTCCGCCGGCGGCAGTGCGAACGCGCTCCGCGGTGCCGCGCTCTCGGCCTCGGCCGGTGCCGCTGCCAGCGCTCGCCTGGCGCGCCGGCCGCTGGGCTGCGGCGCCTGCCGGGCCTGCTCGGCGCCCGCCGGTGAGGGCAGGCCGCTCTCGACTGCCCGGCGCGCGCGCCGCCCAGAAGGCGTCGCCTGCAGCCCGTGGGCGTCGACCGGTACACCCTGCGGCGGCACGGTCTCCCCGAGCGCCGCACGTCCGCCCGCGCCTTCCGCGGCGGTCACCACGGAGCCTTCCGCGGGCTGCACGGCCACGGCCGCGTTCTCGGCGGGGCTGGGGCGACCACGCCGCCGTCCGGTCCCCCCGCTGCCGCCCTGGCCCTCGGCCGGGCCTTCGAGGCCGCTCCGGGCAGGTCCCTCACCCGTGTCCTGGGCGGGGATGAGCTCGGCGTCCGGCTGCGTCGCCCGGCGCCGCCCGGTGGGCTGCGTCGCGGCCACCGGGTCCTCCATGGCCACGGGGCTCTCCAGGAAGGCGTCCGTGGAGGCCCGCCGGGCCCGTCGGCGTCCGCCGCCCCCGGTCGTCGTGTTCGCCGAAGCCATGACGGGCCCGGACGGCCTGGACTGCTCGGCCGACTGCTGCGCGGGCAGCGCCGGCAGCTGAGCCGCGGCAGGGGCGGGCCGGGTGACCGTCCCCGCGCCCTCGCCCAGCGGCACCTCGAGCACGTACGCGCTGCCGCTCATCCCCGGCACCTCGTGCGTCTGCAGCACACCGCCGTGCGCCCGTACGATCCCGCGCACGATCGGCTCGTGCACCGGGTCTCCCCCGGCGAACGGCCCGCGCACCTCGATCCGTACGACGTCACCGCGCTGGGCGGCCGCGACGACGACCGTCGAGTCCACGTAGCCGCCACCGGGAGGGAGCTTGGCCTTGCCGGTCGAGTCGACGCCCGCCACGTCCGCCACCAGGTGCGCGAGCGCCGTGGCCAGTCGTGCCCCGTCGACCTCTGCCTCTATCGGCGGCGCGTGCACCGCGAACTGGGCGCGCCCGGGACCGATGAGCTCGATCGCTCCCTCGACGCCGGCCGCGACGACCGCGTCGAGCAGGACGTTGGCCTTCGTCAGCTGTTCCGCGCCGGTGTCGAGCCGCTGATAGCCGAGGACGTTGTCGACGAGCGTCGTCATCCGGGCGTAGCCGGCGGCCAGGTGGTGCAGGATCTGGTTCGCCTCCGGCCACAGCTGTCCGGCCGGGTCGGCCGCCAGCGTGCCCAGCTCGGTGCGCAGTTCCTCCAGCGGGCCGCGCAGCGACTCCCCGAGCACCGCGGTCAGCTGCGCGTGCCGGGCGCTCAGCTCCGCGTACCGCTCGGAGCCGGCTTCCAGCTCGGCCGTGTAGCGGTCGGCCTTGTCCGCGAGCTCGGCCTCGTAGCGCTCGACCTTGTCCGCCAGCTCGGCCTCGTACCGCTCGGTGGTGGCGGCGAGTTCCGCCGTGAGCCGCTCCGTCGTCTCCGTCAGCTCGGCGGCGTGCTTCTCGGCCTGCTCCTCGTAGGGCCGCCGGTCGGTGAACGTCATCACCGCGCCGACCAGCTGGTCCCCGTCGCGTACCGGCGCCGTCGTCAGGTCCACGGCGACCTTGGAGCCGTTCTTCGCCCACAGCACCTGGCCGCGCACCCGGTGCTTGCGCCCGGACTTGAGGGTGTCGGCGAGCGGCGACTCCTCGTACGGGAACGGCTCGCCGTCCGCGCGCGAGTGCAGGATCAGCGGGTGCAGCTCCTGGCCGCCGAGGTCGCTGGCGCGGAACCCGAGGATCTGGGCGGCGGCCGGGTTGACCAGCACGACCCGTCCGTCGGTGTCGGTGCCCACGACGCCCTCGGAGGCCGCCCGGAGGATCATCTCGGTCTGCCGCTGCGAACGCGCCAGCTCCGCCTCGGTGTCGACGGTGCCCGACAGATCGCGGACGACGAGCATCAGCAGCTCGTCGCCGGTGTACGCGTTGAAGGAGTCGTACGCCTCGCGCCCGTCCTCCAGGCTCGCGCTGGTCACCTCGACGGGGAACTCGCCGCCGTCCGTGCGCCGCGCGATCATGCGGGTGGGCTTGGTGCGCCCCCGATGGTCGGCGGAGTCGGGCCGGCGCATCGACCCGGGGATCAGCCGCGAGTCGAACTCGGGCAGCAGATCGAGGAGACCCCGTCCGACCAGAGCGGTCCCCGGGGTCTCGAAAAGCTCGAGGGCGATGGTGTTGGCGTTGACGACCGTGCCGTTGGCATTGACGAGCACGAGCCCGTCCGGAAGGGCGTCGAGTATGGCTGCGAGGCGAGCAGCGCCTCGGGATGGCCTGCTGCTCACGACGACGGTTCCTCCCTGACCTACTGCGTATTGCGGACGGCCGGTCCCATATTGCCCCTCGGGCCTCGGCCTGTCACTGAAGGGAGTCTAAGGGCACCGACCGGGGCTCGGACGGCGGATGAGGGGGAGCTCTCACCAAGGTTGTGTGCACATGACGTACGCCGTCGGCCTATGACCTGGTGTTCGGCAGCACCGGCTCGAGTGTCTGCCACCGCGAGATCTCGCAGCCGTTGCTCCGGTCGAAGGTGGCGTCCACCTGTCGCCCCTGCCAGGTTCCGGTGACCCGCGCCGTGGCCGGCCCGCCGAACTGCTGGGTGCACATCTGGTCCTCGGCCACCGGGGCGAAGGGGTCCTGCTGCTCCCGCGCGAGTTCCTCGAGGCGGTTGCAGGCCGACTCGGCGGAGGGGTGCGTCCCGCCGGCCGGTCCGCATTCGAGCTCGTACCTGCCGTCCGTCCGGGTGTTCCCGGTCGCGGAGACGATCACTGTCAGCCGGTCGGGCTGCTCGGGGGCGGGTCTGTCCAGCAGCGGCAGGGGCAGCGGCGGCGGCGAGAGTACGACCGCCCCGGCGGGGGGCACGGCCGCGGTCAGGGCGGCGACGGACGCGGTCGCGGTGAGGACAAGGCGGCGCAGCATGGGGGCTCCTGAAGATTCACGGGTCCGGCCGGGGGCCCACGACAGGCCCCGGCATGTCTAACGCTGCTCACGCCACGGCGTTGCGCAACCGCAAGCGCTTTGCCCTGCGGGCCCCGGGGCTAGTACCGTGGACGGCGATTGGTGACACGCCCCTGGGCTGTGTCATCATCTGCACGCACCACTCGCGCCCGCGTGAGTGTGCTGGAGGCGTCGCCTAGTCCGGTCTATGGCGCCGCACTGCTAATGCGGTTTGGGTCTTAAAGCCCATCGAGGGTTCAAATCCCTCCGCCTCCGCCAGCTGATCACCGAAGCCCCGGCCACACGGCCGGGGCTTCGGTCGTCCCAGGGGCCGTGCGCGTACACCCGTTCAGGTGTTTTCGCAGGTCAGGTGGGGTGCGGCTAATGGATTTCGCGTCGCGGCGCAGGTCATGTAATGTTGTTCCCGCAACGCCGACCGGGCAGAAAAGCCCGGGAAGCACAAGCACTCGTAGCTTAACGGATAGAGCATCTGACTACGGATCAGAAGGTTGCAGGTTCGAATCCTGCCGAGTGCACACAGACGAGAGGCCCCCGGAGAGATCCGGGGGCCTCTCGCGTTCGCCGTGGTGCCCGGGTGAATCCGGTCCGGGTCGAGGGCCGTTCACCGGCCGGTCCCGGGGCGGCCCCTGCCCGCCCGGCCCCGCCGAGTTCCGTGGGGACAACTCGCCGCGCTGCTTTGCCACCGGCCGCGCCGGCGGAACTCGCGGTGGCTGCCGCTGCGGCCCGCAACGTGTCACCGGCTGTCGATAGGGTCGTCACCGGGCCCTGTATCGGACGGCGCACACGCCTGTGGTTGCGAGAAGGTCGCAGCCGAGAGCGCGGCAGGCGACAGGGCCCCCGGAGAGAGATCCAGGGGCCTCTCGCGTGGGTGGTGCGAAGCGGCGGCCGTCGCGCAGGGGAGGCGAGAGCGACCAGCGTTCACCCTATGGAGGTGGGTATGGGCTGGCGGTGTGCCGGGGTCGGCTGGCCGAGTGGCGCGCGGGTGTGTGTGCTGCGGTGGGAGGGCGGCCGGGTCAGTCCGCTCGTCATCGGCAAGGGCCTCGGCTTCCGGGCGGAGGGCGTCCGCCGCTGTGTCGGTGCGCGGGGGAACGCGTGCCCCATGGCCGCCGTGGTGCCGGGCCGGGCGACCCAGGCGCGATGTCCGGACTGCGCGCGGCTGGACCGGGTGCATTCGGTGGCCGCCGACGCCGTGCCCGACGACCCCCGTACGTACCGGGTGTACCTGGCCTGGTTCGGGCCGGGCATGCTCAAGGTCGGGATCACCGCGGAGGAACGCGGCCCCGCGCGGCTGCTCGAGCAGGGCGCCGTGGTGTTCGCGTGGCTGGGGCGGGGCCCGCTGATGGCGGCGCGGCGCACGGAGGAGCTGCTGCGGGCGGCGCTCGGTGTGCCGGACCGGATCGCGTACGCGCGCAAGCGGGCCGCGCGGGCGGCGTTGCCGGGGCCGGAAGAGCGGGTCGCGGAGGTGGCCGGGCTGCACCGGCGGGCGCTGGCGCTGCCGGGGTGGGCGGAGTCCCTGGAGCCGATCGCGTTCGAGGCGGTGGACCACGTCGGGGTGTTCGGGCTCGACGGGCTGCCCGCCGCCGACGCGGTCGTGCGCGAACTGGTCGACGGCGGGGCGGTCGCGGGCCGGCTGGTCGCCGTGGCCGGGCCCGATCTGCATCTGCGGACGGCAAGCGACGGGATCGTCGTGGTCGACACCCGGCTGATGACCGGGTGGGACCTCGTCGGCGCCGGGGAGGGCGAGGCGCTGACCGTGCCCACGGTCGGTGTGCGGGAGGACGGCGTGCAGGACGGCCTGTTCTGACGGGGCGGGACGGGACTGGCACGTCGTCCGAGGATCCGAAGCCCTCGGAAGCCCGTCGAAGCCCGTGGGACCTCGTCGGATCTCTTCGGTGATCGATCTGGACGCCGGCCGGACCGGGGACGGAAGGTGGCTGCCATGAGCATCGGATCCGCGGACGACGCGGCGGCTGAGGTACGGCGGTTCTGGCAGCGGCTGGGGCTGCCGGGACTCGTGGACGTGCACACGCATTTCATGCCGGAGCCTGTATTGCGCAAGGTGTGGGCCTACTTCGACGCCGTCGGTCCGATGACCGGCATGGAGTGGCCGATCACCTACCGGCACGAGGAGGAGGAACGGGTCGAGCTGCTGCGGGAGTTCGGCGTACGTGCCTTCACCTCGATGATCTATCCGCACAAGCCCGGGATGGCGGCCTGGCTCAACGGATGGGCGGCAGATTTCGCGGCGGGGACGCCGGACTGCGTGCACACGGCGACGTTCTTTCCCGAGGAGGGCGTGGACCGCTATGTGCGGGAGGCGGTCGACGGCGGGGCGCGGATCTTCAAGTCTCATCTTCAGGTGGGGGCGTACGACCCGGGTGACCCGCTGCTGGATCCGGTCTGGGGGCTCCTCGCGGAGGCGCGGCTGCCGGTGGTGATGCACTGCGGTTCGGGTCCCGCCCCCGGTAAGCACACCGGGCCGGAGCCGGCCGGGCGGCTGCTGGCGCGTCATCCCCGGCTGCTGCTGGTGGTGGCGCACATGGGTATGCCCGAGTACGGGGACTTCCTGGACCTGGCCGAGCGCTACGCGGAGGTCCGGCTGGACACGACGATGGCGTTCACGGACTTCAGTGAGGCCTTCGCGCCGTTCCCGGAGGGGGAACGGACGCGGCTGGCGGATCTGGGGGACCGGATCGTGCTGGGTACGGACTTCCCGAACATCCCGTATCCGTATGCGCACCAGTTGCGGGCGCTGGAGCGGCTCGGGCTCGGCGACGACTGGCTGCGTGCCGTCTGCCACGACAACGGCGCCCGGCTGCTTCTCGGAAGCACGTAGAGCCCTCGCGGGAATCGCGGGGCTCACGGAAACCAGGGGGGACACGGGAGGTCCGGCTCACGGAAAACCCGGGCTCAGCCCGGGCTCACGGGAATCGCGGCGATCACGGGGAACGCCAAGGGCCTGCCGATGCCCTCCTCGACATCGGCAGGCCCTGCTGCGGCCCGGGGCTGCGACCTGTCAGAAGGTCAGGCCCCAGGAGTCGATGTAGCCGGTGTCACCGCTGTAGACGTCCGTCACCCGGAGCTTCCAGGTGCCGTTCGCCGCGACGCCGGAGGCGTCGACGGTGTAGGTGGTGATGACGTTGTCGGCGCTGTCGCTGGAGGAGGCGGCCTTCAGCTGGGCGGAGGAGCCGTTCGGGGCGACGAGCTCGATACGCAGGTCACCGCGGTAGGTGTGCTTGATGTCGACGGCGATCTTCAGGGCGGCCGGGGCGTTGCCGCTGATGCCCGTCACCGCGAGGGAGGACGTGACCGGGGTGTTGGTGTCCAAGATGCTCACGTTGGTGGCGTTGGTGAACACGCTGCCGGTGGGCGGCTGAGGGTCGGTGCTGCCGGACGCGCCGAGCGTACGGGCCGCGTCGGCGAGGCCCGCGCCGCAGCCGCCGGAGCAGGTGCCGGGCAGCGTACGGGCGTTGGTCTTGATCGCGGACTCGATCTGGGCGGGCGTCATCGACGGGCTCGCCTGGTTCATCAGCGCGGCGAGGCCGGCGATGTGCGGGGCGGCCATGCTGGTGCCCTGGTAGGCCGTGTAGGTCTCGCTGCCGACGCTGCGGGTGCCGGTGTTGAGCGTGGACCAGATGCCGTTCGCGGAGCTGACCGCGGTCTCGCCGCCGGGGGCGGTGACGTCGACGACGGTGCCGTAGTTCGAGTACGACGCCCGGTTGCCCTCGCGGTCGGAGGCCGCGACGGTGATGACGTTGGTGCAGCTCGCCGGGTTGAAGTTGGCCGCGTTGGCGTTGCTGTTGCCGGCCGCCACGACGACGGTCGTGCCGCGGCTCACCGCGCCGTTGATGGCGCTCTGGGTGCCGGCGTCGCAGGCGCCGCCGCCGCCGAGGCTCATGTTGATGACGTCGGCCGGGTTCGGGTTGGCGGGGACGCCCTGCACCGAACCGCCGGACGACCAGGTGATGGCGTCGATGATGTCGGCCGTCGTGCCGCCGCACTTGCCGAGCACACGGACGGGCTGGACGGTCGCGTTGTACGCGATACCGGCGACGCCCTTGCCGTTGTGGGTGGTGGCGGCGATGGTGCCGGCGACGTGGGTGCCGTGCCAGGAGTTGTTGCTGTCGCGTGCCGGAACGGGCTGGCCGTTGGCGTCGGTGCCGCACTCGCCGCGGGTGACCCAGTCGCCGGGGTCGGCGGCGTTGCTGTCGCGGCCGCCGCCGTCGTTGGCCATGAACGTGTCGGAGATGAAGTCGTATCCGGCGATCACGTTGGCGGCGAGGTCGGAGTGGGCGACGTAACCGGTGTCGATGACGGCGACCTTGACGCCGGAGCCGGTCGCCTTGTCCCACGCTCCGGGGACGTTCATGCCGGCGGTCGCCTCGAACAGGTCCCACTGGCGGCTGTACTCGGAGTCGTTCGGCGTCACGGCGGTGGCGTACATCCGCGTGTCCGGAACGACGTACGCGACGTCCGGGTCGGCGCGGAAGGCGGCCATGACGTCCTCGGAGTCCGCCTTGTCCAGCTCGGCGCCGAGGTCGACCAGGGCGGCTCCGGTGCCCAGGCGCCGGTCGAAGTCGAGGGATTCGCCGGCCTTGCGGCCCTTCGCCTCGGCGTCCTTGGTCGCCGCGTCGTCCGACTTCGCCTCCGCGGCCTGCGACTTGTAGCCGACGATGAGGCGCTCGACGGGCTGGGCGGCCGGGGCCGGGGCCGGTGCGGGGGCGGCCGGCGTGCCGGGTGTGCCCGGAGCGGGGACAGGTGCGGCGATGGAGGTGGCGGCGCCGGCGCACAGAAGGGCGGTGGTGGTCACCGCGAGGAGCGATATGCGAAAGGGTCTGGAACCGTTCAAGGTGCTGCCTTTCAAGTTCGTTCCGGCATGCGGGGACCCGAGTGGGTGGTTCGGGTCATGACAAGCCGGCCTGTGGCCGCGACAGGGAAGCGGGGGGTTGACGGTGACGGCCGTGTGCACGGCGGGTTGGGGGCCCGCCGTGCGGGCACCGGCCGGCCGACGCGAGGTCAGCAGCTCCCCCGCTACGGATACGCGTCGGTCGGCCAGTGGCTGGAACCTACGGCCAGATCCCGGACACGCCTATACGGGTACCGGGCGCTACGGATACCTGATTAACCCCTGGCCGACCGGTGGTTCGTCCCATTGGTCAGCGTTTGCGGCATCGGGGCGGCGGAGTTCACGGCTCGCGTCTCCGCGAGGTCCTGCCGGGACTGTGTGCCGAGTTTGCGCATGGCTCTGGCGACGTGCTGCTCCACGGTGCGCGGCGAAAGATGCAAGGTCGTCGCGATCTCCCGGTTCGTCAGGCCGGTCGCCGCGAGTTCGGCGACCTCGCGCTCCCGGGGGGAGAGCTGGTCCCCGTACGAGGGTCTGCCCGGCGGCCGGACCTCCCTGGCGGGCTGATGGGAGCGGAGCAGGGCACGGGAGCGAGCGGCGTCCCATACGGCGCCGAGGTCCGAGAACTGCTGTGCGCAGGCGGTCAGTTCGGCGACGGCCTGTGTCTTGAAACCGTCGGCGTCGCGCGGCCGGGGGACGGTCGCCTCCTCGCCCGCTCCGGCGGCCCCGCACACGTCCGCGCGGTCCATGCCGCCCCTGCCGTCCGTACCGGCCTCGCCCGGTCCGTCCGGCGCCGTGCCGCCGATACGGTCCACGACCGGCTCCGCCGCGCCGGCGCTCAGGGCGCAGCGGGCGGCGGACTCGGAGGTCAGGGCATGGGCGTAGGGCCGGGGCAGCGCCGCGTAGTCGGCCGCGGCCCGCCGGTAGAGGGGTACGGCTTCCGCCGCCCTGCCGTCGGTCTCCGCCAGCACCGCGCGCGACCAGGTCAACGCCGCTGACGCCGCGGGGGAGTCCCGGCCGGTGAGCCCGGCGGCGAAGTCGTCCACCATGGACTGCGCCGCCGCCCGGTCGCCCGCTCGTGCCGTGGCCTCCACGGCCCAGGGCGCCAGCTCCGCGGCCCACACCCACACACCCTTCGCCGCCATGCCCGCCCATGCCTTCCTGGCCTCCGCGGCGGCGGCGGGCAGTTCCTGGCGGGCCAGCGCGAGACGGATCAGCGCGCCGGACGTCGCCGCGGCCAGCGGTGGCGCCGCGTGCTCGGGCGAGGGGCCGTCGGGACCGGACAGCCACGCCAGGGCGTTCCCCCACTCCCCCTGCGCCAGGGCGAGCAGCCCGCGGACCATGCGCGCGTCGGCGCAGATGACCGGCATGTCGGAGGTCGCGGTCACGAAGGTCTCGCACCGCTCGGCGAGCCCTGCCCACCGGCCGGTGAACCACTCCAGCAGCAGCCGGGCGCCGAGTGCCGTGTGCTGGGTGTACGGGGAGCCGCTCTTCGCGGACAGTTCGAGACCTTCGGTCAGAAGCTCTTCCGCCCGCTCGTGGTAGCCGAGCCACACCGCGGAGTCGGCCGCGTTGCACAGGCCCCGTGCCGCGTGCTGGCGGGTCCGCGGGTCGGGGTTGTCCGTGGGCAGCGCCCGTACCAGTTCCCACGCCTTCGGGTCGCCGCAACTCATGGCGAGGCCGGCCCGGTTGGCGGCGACGGCCGTGCGGACGGCCTCGTCGCCGCTGTCCGCCGCGGCCTCCGCCGCGCCTTCCAGCCAGGCCCGGTGCACGTCGATGGAAGAGCCGGGCCAGTAGGGCATGGCGAGCGCCGACATCGCACGGGCGGACAGGTCGGGCCGGGCGTCCCGCAGTTCGGCGGCGGCGCGTTCCAGTTCACGCCAGCCCTGGCCGCTCATGCCGACCTGGTTGCACAGCAGCAGTCCCAGATCGAGCCGAAGCTCGCCGCGCACGGTGGCGGGCAGGGCCTGGTCCTCGACGATCTGCCCCAGCACCTCGACGGTCTGGTCGGAGCGCAGGCCGAGAACCGCGCTGCGGGCCAGGAGCGGCGCCAGCCTGGCGCGGGTCTGGGGCGGGACGGAGGGGGAGGCCAGTGTCTGTTCCAGCAGGTGGATCGCGTCCTGGTGCCGGCTCGCCTCCGCCGCCTCCCGCGCGGCGTGCTCCACCGCGCGCAGCCACCCCCGGACCCTTCCGCCGGCGTGGTGGTGGCGGGCCAGCGCCGTCCACGGGACGGGTTGTCTGCGCGCCAGCACGTCGGCCGCCCGCCCGTGCAGTTCCTGCCGTACGGGCCCCGGCACGGACCCGTGCACGGCGACGGCCGCGAGCGGGACGGGAAGTCCGTAGCGGTCCTCCCCCGACTCCGTCAGGGCGGCGCCGGCGAGCGCGCTGAGCAGCGCCTCCCTGCCGAGGGCCTGCCCCAGTCCCGACACGGCGACGAGTTCGTCGCGGGTCACCGGCTCGCCCAGTGCGGCGGCGGCCCAGACGATCGGCCGGTGCTCCGGCGGCAGGGCGGCCGTCCGGCCGAGGCTCAGGTCGGCCAGCCGCACGGGCACGCCCGCGGCGTCCACGTCGGCGGCCGTGCACCGCTGCCGGGTGCTGTCGCGCAGCACCGCGAGCAGGTCGACGACGACCTGCGCGACTCCGCCGGAGCGCTCGTGCAGCCGCGCCACCGCCTCTGCCGTGCAGCGCTCACCGAGGGCGGCCGTCGCGGCCTGCCGGACCTCTGCCTGGGTCCACGGCCGTATTCGGTGCCGCAGGACGGCCAGAGCGGGCGGGTAGCGGGGCGGTGGGGCCCCCAGCGGAAGACCGGGGGCGGCCAGTTCCTCGGGGCGGTAGGCGATCACTGCGGCCAGTCCCGGCCGGGGCTGCTCCAGAAGCCGGTGGAGCCTGCGCAGTTCCTCCGGGTCCGCGCGGTGCACGTCGTCCACGATCAGCAGAACGGGCCGGTCCCCGGCCTGCTCCGCCGGCTCCGGCACGGTCCCGGCCTCGCCGGGCGTCCACCGCAGGCAGGCCGCTCCGGTGCCCTCGGTGAGTCCGGTCAGCTCTTCGACGAGGCGGCTCTTGCCCGTACCGGCGGGGCCCTCCAGCAGCACGAGGACGGGCGCGGCGCCGTTCCCGGCGAGTGTCCGCCGCAGCCGTAGCCGCCAGAAGGATTCGTGTGCCGTGCCCACGCCGACCGCCTTCAGACTTCCGGTTCCGCTCCCTGTGCGACCCCCGGATGTTTCCGTTGACTCAGCCGCACCTTCTCAGGGAATTCACAGGTTCGGGAAAGAAGCCTCTCAGGGCAATGTCACAGCCTGGTGAACATGACCACGACCTCGCCCCAGGGGCGCACCGAAATGCTCAGGCCGGACGGCAGCCCCGTGCGGGTGCTCGTCGTGGACGACGAGGCGCCGCTGAGCGAGCTGCTGTCGATGGCCCTGCGGTACGAGGGCTGGGAGGTGCGCAGCGCCGGCGACGGCGTGGGCGCGGTGCGTACGGTGCGGGAGTTCAGGCCGGACGCCGTGGTGCTCGACATCATGCTGCCGGACATGGACGGGCTCGCCGTCCTCGGCCGGCTGCGGCGTGAGGTGCCGGACGTGCCCGTCCTGTTCCTGACGGCACGGGACGCCGTCGAGGACCGGATCGCGGGCCTCACGGCCGGCGGTGACGACTACGTGACCAAGCCGTTCTCGCTGGAGGAGGTCGTGGCACGGCTGCGCGGCCTGATCCGGCGGTCCGGCACGGCGGCCGTGCGCAGCGAGTCGCTGCTCGCGGTGGGGGACCTGACGCTCGACGAGGACAGCCACGAGGTGACCCGCGGCGGGCAGTCGATCCACCTGACCGCGACGGAGTTCGAGCTGCTGCGCTATCTGATGCGCAATCCGCGCCGTGTACTGAGCAAGGCGCAGATACTGGACCGGGTGTGGAGCTACGACTTCGGGGGACAGGCCAACGTCGTCGAGCTCTACATCTCCTATCTGCGGCGGAAGATCGACGCGGGCCGCCCGCCGATGATCCACACACGGCGCGGCGCGGGGTATCTGATCAAGCCCGGTGAGTGAGGTGACACCGCGGCGGCCGTGGTCGCTGCGGGCACGGCTGGTGGTCTCTGCGGTGCTGCTGATCGCCGTGGTGGGAACGGTGATCGGCACGGTCACCACGATCGCGTTCCGCACCTATCTGTACGGTCAGCTGGACGCTCAGTTGACGGCCGTGTCGATGCGGGCGTCGGGGCCGTCGGCGACGGAGGCGAAGCGGCCGCCGGACATGCCGCGCATGGGGCCGCTGGACTTCGTGACCGGCGGCGGCACACCCGTCGGGACGGTGGGCGCGGTCGTCGAGGACGACGGCGCCGTGGTCCGGGCCGTGGCGAGCACCCAGGTGGAGCCTTCCGGGCCCGAACCGACCGAGAGCGTGCTCGACGCGGCGCAGACCGAGGCGCTGGCCGCCGTGGTGCGCGACGGGAAGCCGCACACCGTGGACCTGCCGGGAATGGGCGGGTACCGGGTGACCTACGCCGACGGTGTGCGCGGCACCTTCCTCGTCGGCGTCCCCACCGAGGACGTGCGGGACGCGCTCGGGACGCTCGTGCTGGTCGAGGTGTGCGTCACCGGTGCGGGGCTGGTCGCCGCCGGGATCGCGGGCGCGGGCATGGTCGGGATGGCCCTGCGTCCGCTGCGGCGGGTCGCCGCGACCGCGAGGCGGGTGTCGGAACTGCCGCTGCACAGCGGCGAGGTGGCCCTGCTCGAGCGGGTGCCGGAAGCGGAGGCGGATCCGCGGACCGAGGTCGGGCAGGTGGGGGCGGCGCTGAACCGCATGCTCGGCCACGTCGGTTCGGCGCTGGCGGCACGGCAGCAGAGCGAGACACGGGTGCGGCAGTTCGTCGCGGACGCCAGTCATGAGCTGCGCACACCGCTGGCGTCGATCCGCGGGTACGCCGAACTGACGCGGCGGAGCGGGGAAGGGGACGCGGCCGGTCCGGACACCCGGCACGCGCTGGGCCGTATCGAGGCCGAGGCGACGCGTATGACGGGGCTGGTGGAGGATCTGCTGCTGCTGGCCCGGCTGGATGCCGGGCGGCCGCTCTGCGCCGAGAGCACCGATCTCTCGCCGATCGTCGTGGACGCCGTCGCGGACGCGAGGGCGGCGGGACCCGGCCATGTGTGGCGGCTGGAGCTGCCGTCCCGGCCGGCGGCGGTCAAGGGCGACGCGCCCCGGATCCAGCAGGTCCTGGTCAACCTCCTCGCCAACGCCCGCACCCACACACCGCCGGGCACCACCGTCACGGCGCGCGTGCTCCTCACCGAGCCGGGCGCCGGCCCGGCTCGCGGCCGGACACCGGCATCCGCCGCTCCCCCGGCGGGCGGCCCGGCATCGACCGCCGCCGCTCCCCCGGCGTCCGGCCGGGCGCCGGCCGTCGTGCTCGAGGTCGAGGACGACGGGCCCGGCATCCCCGCGGACCTGCTGCCGCACATCTTCGAGCGCTTCGCCCGCGGCGACGCCTCCCGGTCGCGCCAGGCCGGCAGCACCGGCCTCGGACTCGCCATCGTGCACGCCGTCGTCGCCGCCCACGAGGGCACCGTGACGGTGCGGTCGGCACCGGGCCGGACCGTGTTCGCGGTCACGCTGCCCGCCGCCCCGGACTCGCCCGAACCTGCCCTCCGCCCTGCCGCCCCGGGGTCGCCCCGCCCTGCCGTCCGGCCCGCCGCCACCGGCTCACAGACGGAGCACAGGCTGATCACACGGCCGTGACAGCGGGCCCTTCGAGGGTCGTCGGTATGCGAACCGACACCCCATGGGGGACCCTGCCGGCCCGCGAGCATCTGCTCGCCGGCGCGGCCGCTCCGCCCGTACTCGATGTGGTGATCCCCGTCTTCAACGAGGAGGCCGATCTCGAACGGTGCGTGGTGCGGCTGCACGAGCACCTCACGCATACGTTCCCGTACGGATTCCGGATCACCGTCGCCGACAACGCGAGCACCGACCGTACGCCCGAGATCGCCGCCCGTCTGGAGGCCGGTATCGCCGAGGTGCGGGCGTGCCGGCTGGAGGAGAAGGGGCGGGGGCGGGCGCTGCGCACGGTGTGGTCGCACTCGGACGCGCCCGTGCTCGCCTACATGGACGTCGACCTGTCCACCGACCTGAACGCTCTCCTCCCGCTCGTCGCACCGCTGATCTCCGGCCACTCGGACCTGGCGATCGGCTCCCGGCTGGCACGCAGCTCCCGGGTGGTGCGCGGCCCGAAGCGGGAGTTCGTCTCGCGTGCCTACAACCTGATCCTCAAGTCGTCGCTGGCGGCGCGCTTCTCCGACGCGCAGTGCGGGTTCAAGGCCATCCGGCGGGACGTGGCGCAGCGGCTGCTGCCGATGGTCGAGGACACCGGATGGTTCTTCGACACCGAGCTGCTGGTGCTGGCGGAACGGGCCGGTCTGCGGATCCACGAGGTGCCGGTGGACTGGGTCGACGATCCCGACTCGAGCGTCCACATCGTCAGGACGGCCGCCGAGGACCTCAAGGGTGTCTGGCGGGTCGGGCGAGCGCTCGCGGTCGGGGCTCTCCCGCTGGACCGTCTCGCCCGGCCCTTCGGCGACGACCCGCGTGACCGGGAGATCAGCGGCGTGCCCCGGGGGCTGGCCCGTCAACTCGTCGGCTTCTGCGTGGTCGGTGTGTTCTCGACGCTGCTGTTCCTGCTGCTGTATTCGCTGTTCCGTACCGGGGCGGGGCCGCAGACCGCCAACGCCGCCGCCCTTCTGCTCTCGGCGGTCGCCAACACCGCGGCCAACCGCCGGCTCACGTTCGGCGTGCGCGGCCGGAACCGCGCCGTCCGCCATCAGGCGCAGGGCCTGGTCGTGTTCGGCATCGGGCTCGCCCTGACCAGCGGTTCGCTCGCCGCCCTGGACGCGGCCGCGGGCGGTCCCTCCCACGGCACCGAGCTGGCCGTGCTCGTCGCGGCGAACCTTGCCGCGACCGCGCTGCGGTTCCTGCTCTTCCGGGCCTGGGTCTTCCCCGAACGGCACCGTGCCCACGACGACATGAGCGACATGAGGTACACCCGATGACCACGACCGTCCCGCCCGGCGGGCTCACCACGGCCGACGGCCCCGGGTACGCACACGTGCGGCCAGGACGACTCGCGAGGCTGTGGCGCGGCAGGGAGGCGGACGCCCGCTGGGTGCGGCCCGCGTTCCTCGCCCTGCTGGCCGCGACCGCGCTGCTCTACCTCTGGAACCTGAGCGCCTCCGGCTATGCCAACTCCTTCTACTCCGCGGCGGCGCAGGCCGGCAGCGAGAGCTGGAAGGCCTTCTTCTTCGGCTCCTTGGACGCGGCCGACTCGATCACCGTGGACAAGCCCCCGGCCGCGCTGTGGCCGATGGCCCTGTCCGTGCGGATCTTCGGCCTCGGCTCCTGGCAGATCCTCGTCCCCGAAGTGCTGATGGGGGTGGCGACCGTCGCGGTGCTGTACGCGGCGGTACGCCGGCGTTTCACGCCGGCGGCGGGGCTCGTCGCGGGTGCGGTGCTCGCCCTCACGCCTGTCGCCGCGCTGATGTTCCGCTTCAACAACCCGGACGCGCTCCTCGCTCTGCTGATGACGGTCACCGTGTACTGCGTGCTGCGGGCGCTCGAGAACGCGCGGACCGCGTGGCTGGTGTGGGCGGGCGTCGCGGTGGGCCTCGCGTTCCTGACCAAGACGCTTCAGGCGTTCCTGATCCTGCCGCCGCTGGCCCTGGTGTACGCGGTGTGCGCGCCGACTGCGTTGCGCCGCAGGTTCGGCCAACTCGCCCTGGCGGGCCTCGCGATCGTGGTCTGCGGCGGCTGGTGGCCGGCTGTCGTGGAGCTGTGGCCGAAGTCCTCGCGCCCGTACATCGGAGGCTCCCAGAACAACAGCTTCCTGGAACTGACCTTCGGCTACAACGGCCTCGGCCGGATCAACGGCGAGGAGACCGGCAGCGTCGGTGGCGGGGGAGGCGGCTGGGGCGAGACCGGTGCCGACCGGCTGTTCGCCGGGAACATCGGCGGTCAGATCTCCTGGCTGCTCCCCGCCGCCCTGCTCCTGCTCGTCGCGGCCCTCTTCCTGACCCGGCGGGCGGCGCGTACGGACACGGCCAGGGCCGCGTTCCTGGTCTGGGGCGGCTCGTTGCTGAGCACGGCCCTGATCTTCAGCTTCATGGCCGGGATCTTCCACGAGTACTACACGGTGGCGCTGGCGCCGTACATCGCCGCGCTCGTCGGCATGGGCGGCACGCTGTTGTGGGAGGAGCGCGCGAAGCCGCGCTGGTCGGCGCTGCTGGCGGCCACGGTGGCTCTTTCCGCGTGGTGGTCGTACGCGCTGCTGGGCCGGTCCGCCGACTACCTTCCGTGGCTGCGTACGGCGGTGCTGATCGGCGGCCTCGTCTCCGCGGCGGTCCTGCTGTTCGCGGTGCGGGCCGGCCGACGGGCGGCCGTGGCAGCCGCCGCACTCGGCGTCGTGGTGTTGCTGGCGGGCCCTGCCGCGTACTCGCTGACGACGGTGGGCGAGGGCCACGCGGGTTCCATCGTGACGGCGGGCCCCGCCGTGGCGGGGGGCCGGGGCGGCCCGGGCGGCGGCCCTGGCGGTGGCGCCGGCGACGGCGGCCGTGCGGGAATGCGGCCCCCCGGGGGAGCGGCGCAGGGCGCGGGCCCCGGCACGGCGGCGCCCCCGGCCGGCACGGGCCAGGCCCGACCCCAGGGCCAGGGTCCGGGCCAGGGCGGCTTCCCCGCCCGCGGCGAGACCGGTGCCCCCGGCGGAGGCGGCGGCATGGGCGGTCTCCTCGACGGGGCGGACGTCAGCGCCGAGGCCGAGTCCCTGCTGGAGCGGGACGCCGACGGCTACACCTGGGCGGCCGCCGCCATCGGCTCGCAGAACGCCGCGAGCTACCAACTCGCGACGGGCGAACCGGTGATGGCGATCGGCGGCTTCAACGGCAGCGACCCGTCCCCGACCCTCGCCCGGTTCAAGCAGTACGTGGCGGACGGGCGCATCCACTGGTTCATCGGCGGCGGTGCGGGGCCGGGCGGCGGGGCCGGCGGCCCTGGTGGCGGCTCGAGTTCGGCGATCAGCGCCTGGGTCCAGGAGACGTTCACCGAGGTCACGGTGGACGGCGTGACCTTCTACGACCTGACGACGGAGAAATAGCGCTGTACGGCGTACGGGAAACTCTTGTACGGTGTACGGGAACCTTCCCGTACACCGTACAAGGAGCTTGAATGACGGCAACGACGACCGAGACCAGTAAGGCCCCCTCCGGCGGCCACCCGCAGCGTTGGCTGATCCTCGGCGTCATCTGTCTCGCCCAGCTCACCGTGCTGCTCGACAACACCGTCCTGTCCGTGGCGATCCCGTCCCTCACGAGGGAGCTCCACGCCTCGACGGCCGACATCCAGTGGATGATCAACGCCTATTCGCTGGTCCAGTCGGGCCTGCTGCTCACCGCGGGCAACGCGGCGGACCGGTACGGCCGCAGGAAAATGCTCGTCTTCGGCCTGGCCCTGTTCGGCATCGGCTCGCTCGCCGCCGGACTCGCCCAGACCTCCGGCCAGTTGATCGCGGCGCGTGCCGGCATGGGCGTGGGCGGGGCGCTGCTGATGACCACGACCCTCGCCGTCGTCGTGCAGGTCTTCGACGACACGGAGCGGGTGAAGGCGATCGCCCTGTGGTCGACCGTCAGCTCCCTCGGCTTCGCGGCCGGACCGCTGATCGGCGGCGTGATGCTCGAGCACTTCTGGTGGGGCGCGATCTTCCTGATCAACATCCCCGTGGCCGTGATCGGCCTGGTGGCGGTGCTCGTGATGGTGCCGGAGTCCAAGAACCCGCAGGGCGACCGGCCCGATCTGCTCGGCGCGGTGCTCTCCACGATCGGTATGACGGCCGTCGTGTACGCGATCATCTCGGGCCCGGACCACGGTTGGACCTCCACCCAGGTCCTGGCGTCGGCCGCCCTCGGTGCGCTCTTCCTCGGCGCCTTCGTGTTCTGGGAGCTGCGGATCCCGTACCCGATGCTCGACATGCACTTCTTCCGCAACCAGCGCTTCATCGGCGCGGTCGCCGGCGCCATCCTGGTGGCGTTCGGCATGACCGGTTCGCTCTTCCTGCTGACCCAGCACCTCCAGTTCGTGCTCGGGTACGGAGCCCTGGACGCCGGTCTTCGCACGGCCCCGCTGGCGCTCACGGTCGTCGCGCTCAACCTGACGGGCATCGGCGCCCGGCTGCTGCGGATCTTCGGGACACCGGTCACCATCGCTCTCGGCATGGCCCTGGTCTCCGGTGGCCTCGCCGCCATCGCGGTCCTCGGAGCCGACGGCTACAACGGGATGCTGCTCGGCCTGGTCGTCATGGGCGCCGGAGTGGCCCTGTCCATGCCGGCGATGGCCAACGCGATCATGAGCGCCATCCCGCCGGAGAAGGCGGGCGTGGGCGCGGGCATCAACGGCACCCTCGCCGAGTTCGGCAACGGCCTCGGCGTCGCCGTCCTGGGCGCCGTGCTCAACGCCCGCTTCGCCGCTCTCGTGCCTGCCGCCGTCGGAGCGAGCTCGCTGCCCGCCGCCCTGGCGGCGGCGGACGACGCCGCCGAGCGCGCTTCCATCTCGGAGGCGTTCGCGTCGGGGCTGGAGACGAGCCAGCTGGTGGGCGCGGTGGCCGTGCTGGCCGGCGGTCTGCTGGCCGCGCTGCTGCTGCGGCGGGCCGAGCGGGCGGACCCTCCCGCGGCGGCGGCCTGACACGGCCGGGCGGCCACGGTGCTGTGCCGCACAGGGCACAGCACCGTGGCACAGCTCAGCGGCATAGCATCGGAGGCGGGCGGACCGGAGCGTTCCGGCACCGCCCGTCCGGCCGGAAGAACCGAGAGGGTGTGCGATGGCGAGTACGACCGACCGCACGAAGAGCCCCATGCGGACCAGTGTCTGGCTGGAGGGCAAGGCGGACCGCGGGCGCAGGTCGGCACAGCCGGCCGGACTGGACCGCGACAAGATCATCGACGCCACGGTCCGGCTCCTGGACGCCGAGGGCGCGGCCCGGTTCTCCATGCGGAAGCTGGCCGCCGAGCTGAACGTCACCGCGATGTCGGTCTACTGGTACGTCGACACCAAGGACGACCTGCTGGAGCTGGCGCTCGACGCGGTCTTCGGAACCGTGCCACTGCCGGACACGGACGCGGGCGACTGGCGCGATCAGCTCCGCGCCCTCGCCGCCGGGTACCGGGCACTGCTGGTCCGGCACCCGTGGGTGTCGCCGCTGATCGGGACGTATCTGAACATCGGTCCGCACTCGATGGCCTTCTCGCGGGCGGCCCAGCAGATCGTGCGCAACACCGGTCTGCCGCCCCACGGGCAGATGGGAGGCATCTCCGCGGTCTTCCAGTTCGTCTACGGATTCGGCACCATCGAGGGCCACTTCATCGAGCGCTGCGCGGCGGCCGGGCTCAACCAGGACGAGTACTTCCGCGAGGCCATGGGGACGATCCGCGAACGGCCGCAGTACCGCGAGACGTTCGCGCAGGCCGACGAGCTGATGGAGGCGCGCGGGGGAGACACCGTGGAGGAGATGCGGGAGCGGGACTTCGGATTCGCGCTCGATCTCCTGATCGCGGGCATCGAGGCGATGGTGGAGCGGTCGAAGGCGTAGCCCGCCGGCCCGCAGCCGGCCGGCCCCCCGGGAGCCGGTCAGTCCTCGTCGAACCGCGCCGGGAAGCCGCCCGTGGCGATGGGGCCCCACCGCTCCGGCGTGACGCGGATGATCGACTTGCCCTGCTTCCGCATCGCCTTGCGGTACTCGTCCCAGTCCGGGTGCTCACCGGAGATGTTGCGGAAGTACTCGACGAGCGGCTCCACCGACGCGGGGGAGTCGATCACCTCCGCGGTGCCGTCGACCTGCACCCACGGCCCGTTCCAGTCGTCCGACAGCACGATCACACTGACGCGTGCGTCCCGCTTGGCGTTGCGTGTCTTCGCCCGCTCCGGGTAGGTCGAGACGACGATCCGTCCCGAGTCGTCCACACCGCAGGTGAGCGGCGAGCCCTGCGGGGACCCGTCCGCGCGGCGCGTCAGCAGGATCGCGCGGTGTCGGGTCCGTACGAATTCCAGCAACTGCTCGAGTTCCACCCTGGTGTTGGTGGCGATCTGTCGTGCCATGGCCGGCACCTTACGGGAGTTCGCCGCCCTGAACGGCCTGGATGTCCAGCTCCACCTTCAGCGTCGTCCCGATGGCGGAGATGCCCGTCTGCACCATCTGGTTGTAGTGCATGGCGAAGTCGTCGCGGTGCAGTTCCGCCGTGGCGTGGAAGGCGGCGCGCACCCCGCCCCACGGGTCGGGGCCGGTACCCAGGTAGCTCAGGTCCAGGTCGACCTCGCGGACGACGCCGTGCAGCGACAGCTCGCCCCGCACCGTCCAGCGGTCGGGCCCGGCCGCGGTCACGGCGGTGGACCTGTAGGTGATCTCGGGAAAGCGCTCGACGTCCAGGAAGTCCGCCGACCGCAGGTGCTTGTCCCGCAGCCCGTTGCCCGTGTCGATGGACGCGGCCGAGATCATCGCGTCGACCCGGGAACGCTCCGCGTCCTCCGCGATCTCGATCCGTCCGCCGAACTCGGTGAAGCGCCCGCGCACGCTGGAGATCCCGAGGTGCTGCGCCACGGCGCCCACCGACGAGTGCGCCGGGTCGAGCGACCAGGTGCCGGGCGGAGGCAGCTCCACCCCGGCCTGGCGGGACAGCACCACTGTGCCGGCGTCCACCCGTCCGCTCGCCGTGACCAGCGCGGTCGACGCCACCGGCGCGTACCCGAGAGCCGTCACGATCACCGTGTACGGCCCGGCCGGCAGGTCGGTCGTGTCGCTCACCGCGCCGTCCGCGCCTGCCGGTGCCCGCAGCACCTGGGTGCCGGTCATGTCCGTCACGGTGACGACCGCGTGCTGGACGGCCCAGCCGTCGCGGGTCCGTACCTGTGCGTGAAGTCCCATGCCCATCGATCCCGTTTCTGTGTCCGGCCCTCACGGCCGTAGGAAGTGTTCGGGCCCCGGGCGGGGCGACCGGCCGTCCCCTGCCTGCCGCCCCGTCTCCGGGGCCCCTCTCCGCCGGGCGGGCGGCTCGTCTCCGCCGAGAACGAGGCGCCCGGGCCCGGGGGCTGTTACTCGCCCGGGTGGGCGAGTTCGATGTCGTGACCGTCGACGCCGCGGCCGGTCACGGTCAACTGACCGGCCACCGGCGGGTATCCGGTCGCGATGACCGAGTACTCGCCCGCGTCCAGGTCGGCGAAGGCGTACGCCCCGTCGTCGCCGGTGGTCGCCGTGGCGACCACGTTCCCGGCGGCGTCCACGAGGGTCACCCGGGCGTCGGTCAGCGGCAGGCCCGCGGCCCCGCGGACCACACCCCGCACGACGGCGCCGGACCGAAGCACCGCCTCGATCCGGGTCACGCCCTGGCCGCCGATCTCCACGGGCAGCGCGAGCGGCCGGTAGCCGGGGGCGTTCACCGCGACGGTCACCGAGCCCGGCACGAGCTCGGCGAAGGCGAACTCGCCCTGCTCCGTGCTCGTCCCGGTGGCGAGCACATCGCCACGCACGTCCGTGACGACGACCATGGCGCCTTCGACGGGGCTGCCGCCGTCGGCCGCCCGCACCACTCCGCCGAGGCCGCTCGTCCCGGCGAGCAGGATGTCGTACACCAGCGGCTCGTCCGTGACGTTCACCGTGGAGGCCTGCGGCTGGAAACCGTCGGCCGAGGCGATCAGCACATACGATCCGGCGCCCGGCGCGTCCAGCGTGTAGCTGCCGTCCCCCTGGGCGACGGAGCGGCCGAGCTGCCGGCCGGCCGGCGAGATCAGCGTGACGGCGGCCCGGGGCACCGCGGCGCCCTCGGAGCCGCGCACCACTCCACGTACCGCGACACCGGAGGCGACGGAGGTGCCCGGCTCGGTCGCGACGGCCTGCGCCGGGGCGGGAGCCGTGGCGGTGGCGAGCGTCTTTGGTGCCTCGGAGGCGGTGACGGTCTCCTTCGCGTGCTTCGCCTCGGCGTCCGACGAGCTGCTCTTCAGCGCGACCTCCTTGATGAAGAGCGTCACCAGGAAGGCGACGAGCGCGAAGGGAGCGGAGTACAGGAAGATGTCGGCGACCCCGTGCCCGTACGACGTCTCCATCACCGTGCGGATGGGGACCGGCAGCTTGTCCAGGTCGGGAATGCCACCGCCGCCCGTGCCGCCGTGACCCAGCGCCTCACCCCGCGGGCCGAGCTCGGCGAGCCCGTCCTTGACGTAGTGCGTGACCCGGTTGGCCATGACCGCGCCGAGCGCGGAGACGCCGATCGCGCCTCCGAGGGACCGGAAGAAGGTGACGACCGAGCTGGCCGCGCCGAGGTCCGAGGGGTCGACCTGGTTCTGGGTGCAGAGCACCAGGTTCTGCATCATCATGCCGAGTCCGAGGCCCATCAGGACCATGAAGACCGCGATGTGCCAGTACTCGGTGTCGTAGCGGATGGTGCCCAGCAGACCGAGGCCCGCCGTCACCAGGGCGCCGCCCGTGACCAGCCAGGCCTTCCAGCGGCCGGTCCTGGTGATGATCTGGCCGGAGACGGTCGACGAGACGAAGAGACCGCCGATCATCGGGATCGTCAGCACACCGGACATGGTCGGCGACTCGTCCCGCGCCAGCTGGAAGTACTGGCTGAAGAACACCGTGCCGGCGAACATGGCGACGCCGACGAAGAGCGAGGCCAGCGAGGCCAGCGTGATCGTGCGGTTGCGGAACAGCCGCAGCGGGATGATCGGTTCGCTCGCCTTCGACTCCACGAGGAGGAAGAGCGCGCCGAGGACCACGGAACCGCCGACCATCGCGCCGGACTGCCACGAGCTCCAGTCGTACTTGTCGCCGGCGAAGGTCACCCACACCAGCAGCAGCGAGACGGCGGCGCTGATGAAGAACGCGCCCGACCAGTCGACCTTCACCTGCCGCTTGACCACGGGCAGCTTGAGGGTCTTCTGCAGTACGAGCAGGGCGATCAGCGCGAACGGTACGCCGACGTAGAAGCACCAGCGCCAGCCCAGCCACTCGGTGTCGGTGATGACGCCGCCGAGCAGCGGGCCGCCGACGGTCGCGACTGCGAAGACGGCACCGATGTATCCGCTGTAGCGGCCCCGCTCGCGGGGGGCGATCATCGCGGCCATCACGATCTGCGCGAGGGCGGACAGACCGCCGACGCCGATGCCCTGGATCACCCGGCAGGCGATCAGCATGCCGGAGTTCTGCGAAAGTCCGGCGACGACCGAACCCAGTACGTAGATGAGCAGCGATATCTGGACCAGCAGCTTCTTGGAGAAGAGGTCCGAGAGCTTGCCCCACAGCGGGGTGGTCGCGGTCATCGCCAGCAGCGAGGCGGTGACGACCCAGGTGTAGGCGCTCTGCCCGCCGCCGAGGTCGGTGATGATCTCCGGCAGGGCGTTGGAGACGATCGTCGACGACAGGATGGCGACGAACATCCCGAGCAGCAACCCGGACAGTGCCTCCATGATCTGCCGGTGCGTCATCGGCGCCCCGCCGTCGAAGGCGGATCCACCGCCGTGCTTGGCGTGGCCGCCCCGCACACCGTTCGGTGTGGTCGTAGCCATGAACTTCCTTTTCTTCATACGTGTGTACGGGTGGCGTGGGCCCGGCAGTCCCCGACGGATTCGCGGAGTCGGGCCAGCATCGCGTTCAGCTGTCCGACTTCTTCGTCGGACCAGTCCCCCAGGTAGTGGGCGAACATGTCCGTGGTCCGGCGACCGAGGTCGTCGAGCAGGTCCCTGCCCGCCGGGGTGAGCCGCAGGATGCGGGACCGTCGGTCCTCCGGGTCGGGCGACCGCTCCAGCCAGCCGCGCTCCACCACATGGGCCACATGCCGGCTGGTGACGGACATGTCGACGGCCATCAGCTCGGCGAGGCGGCCCATCCGCATCTCTCCGTGCCGGCCGATCAGCGACAGCACCGCGGCGGACCCGGAAGGGCACTCGGCGGGCAGTATCCGCGAGAGGCTCCGTTTCACGGCCCCGACTGCGCTTATCTGCCGGGCCAGCTCCTCGTAATGACTCCGCTCGGCCAAGGCCCCTCCCAGCTTTTCGTTGCTTAGGGCAACGATAGAAGCCGTTGGTTGCTACAGGCAAATGAAAACGGGCCTGAACGGGTAAAGGAAGCCAAAAGGCTTTGCATATGCGGAGTCATGGGCGGGTCATGTCCTTCTCGGAGCCCACCGGCCGCCCGCCCGGGGTTGGGGCCGTCGACGCCGTTCGCTAGGGTCCTGCCCCATGGCACACAACCCCCATGCTCCCCAAGGCCAGGGCCCCGAGGGCAACTACGACCCCGCGGGCAGCACCCAGATGTTCCGCGCTTTCGTCGACGAAGGCGCCCCGCAGGGCCGCGCGGCGGCGACGCCCGCGGCGACGTCCTCCTCGCGCGTCGGCCTCATCGTCGGCGTCGTCGCGGCACTCGTCATCCTCGGCGCGGTCGCCTGGCTCGCCCTCGCCTAGAACCTGTCAGCCGGAACCCGTCCGGACCGGGCGGGCCCGGTCACTTCCATGTCGCGGTGACGTCCTGGGTCTCGATGTGCATGCCCAGGGGCACCCGCCAGGCGTCCACGCAGACCGTGTACGCCTGCTTCCGCACGGCTGCGGGCGCGATCGGCGCGGGCAGGGCCTGACGGGACTCGCGCGTGGCCCAGTCGACGCCGAGCGCGCCGATGATGTGGGTGGCGAAGGTGACGGTGCCGGACACGGCCGCGGTGCCGCCGGTGTTGCGGAACTCCACGGTGACCTTCTCGCACCAGCGCCGGTCGAGGGCCTCGCGGACGGGCTCGCCGAGCTGAAGCACGGCCGGGCCTGTGGGGCCCGGCTCCGGATCGGAGGGTGCCGGCGCAGGCGTGGACGGTGCCGGGGCGGGTGAGGCGCCGGGAGCGCCGCCGGAGCCCGGGGTCTGCTGCGGTCCGCCGCTCCCGGCAGGGCCGGTGCCGCTTGTGCCGCTCGTACCGCTTGTGCCGTTCGCGGGCGGGCCGCCGGCGCCGCTCCGCGCGCGATCACTGCCGCCCTCCGGGCCGGTGGCCGGCCCGCCGGTGCCCTGTCGGGGTGCCTTCCCGGCCGCGCCCCCGGTCCCATCGCCGGCGGGTCCTTCGCTCCCGTCCAGCGGGGAGAGCGAGACCTTGCCCTTCGGCGGCACGGCAGCGGTGGGCGCACGGTCCGGTCCTGAGCCGGCGGCGCCGAGTGCCACGTCACCCTCGCCGCTGCCGCCGCACGCGGTCAGTGCTCCGCAGAGGCAGAGCGCCAACGCCACGATTGCTGGACCGGTTCGCCGTCGCATCGCGCCAGTGTGACTGACGACCCGTCAGGAAGGAACCTCTCGGTACCACTTCGAGACGGGCCGTACGCGGACGAAGCCCGGATCGTCAGTCGGCGATCAACCCTTCCCGCAGCTGCGCCAGCGTGCGGGTCAGCAGACGCGAGACGTGCATCTGCGAGATGCCGACCTCCTCGCCGATCTGCGACTGGGTCATGTTGGCGAAGAAGCGCAGCATGATGATCTGCCGCTCCCGCGGCGGCAGTTTGGCCAGCAGCGGCTTGAGGGACTCGCGGTACTCGACACCTTCCAGCGCCGAGTCCTCGTAGCCGAGGCGGTCCGCGAGCGAGCCTTCGCCGCCGTCGTCCTCGGGCGAGGGCGAGTCGAGCGAAGAGGCCGTGTAGGCGTTGCCCACGGCGAGGCCGTCGACGACGTCCTCCTCCGACACCCCCAGCACGGCGGCCAGTTCGGGAACGGTCGGGGAGCGGTCCAGTTTCTGGGCGAGCTCGTCGCTCGCCTTGGTGAGTGCGAGGCGCAGCTCCTGGAGCCGGCGCGGGACCCGCACCGACCACGAGGTGTCACGGAAGAAGCGCTTGATCTCGCCCACGACCGTAGGCATCGCGAAGGTCGGGAACTCCACGCCCCGCTCGCAGTCGAAGCGGTCGATCGCCTTGATCAGGCCGATCGTGCCGACCTGGACGATGTCCTCCATCGGTTCGTTGCGGCTGCGGAACCGCGCCGCGGCGTACCGGACGAGCGGGAGGTTGAGCTCGATGAGGGTGTCGCGCACGTAGGTGCGCTCCGGGCTGTCGTCGGCCGCGCCCTCGCTGTCCAGGGCGCGAAGCCGCAGGAACAGGGAGCGGGAGAGAGTGCGGGTGTCGATGGCTTCCGAGCTGCCGGGCACGACGGGTGCGGGCGCGCTTGGAGCGCGAGTGAGCACCTTCGAGCTGCCCTGTTCTACGGACATGCCACCCCCTTGAGGTCGCGGACGGTCGCGGTGGCCGCGACCGTCTGAGGAACGCAGCCTCCACCTGAATACCGGCGGCGAGGCTGCGGCAAACGCGGTTCCAGCAGAATGTCACATGTCGGCAACACGCTGTAGTGACATGTCGACAAGTATCGCGCAAAAATGCCCAGTAAACAGGGGGTGTAAGGCTTTTGAGGCCCCGTCAGCGGCTCAAGTGTGCTCTACCCGTTCGAGCTACGCTTCGATCCTGTTTGCGGAACGAAGTCGAGCGAAACTTCTCGCCAGCAGTCGCGACACATGCATCTGGGAGACGCCGAGTTCCTGACTGATCTGCGACTGTGTCAGGTTGCTGTAGTAGCGGAGCATCAGGATCCGCTGTTCGCGCTCGGGCAGCTGGACGAGGAGATGGCGCACCAGATCGCGGTGTTCGACGCCGGCCAGCGCCGGATCCTCGTAGCCGAGCCGGTCCAGCAGCCCCGGCATGCCGTCGCCCTCCTGGGCCGCCTCCAGCGACGTCGCGTGGTACGAACGGCCGGCCTCGATACAGGCCAGCACCTCGTCCTCGCCGATCTTCAGCCGCTCGGCGATCTCGGCGGTCGTGGGGGATCTGCCGTGGGCGGTGGTCAGGTCCTCGGTGGCCCCGTTCACCTGCACCCACAGCTCGTGGAGGCGCCGCGGCACGTGCACGGTGCGCACGTTGTCGCGGAAGTACCGCTTGATCTCGCCCACCACCGTGGGCATCGCGAACGTCGGGAACTGCACGCCGCGGTCCGGGTCGAACCGGTCGATGGCGTTGATCAGCCCGATCGTGCCGACCTGGACCACGTCCTCCATCGGTTCGTTGCGGCTGCGGAACCGGGCGGCGGCGTACCGCACGAGCGGGAGGTTGGCCTCGATGAGCGCGGCGCGCACCCTGGAGTGTTCCGCGGTCCCCGCCTGGAGCCCCTTGAGGCGGCCGAACAGCACCTGGGTCAGAGCCCGGGTGTCCGCGCCGCGCCTCTGCGGCCTCGCGGCAGGGGCGGTGTCGTCCGGCCTCTCGTTCTGAGGTGGCACCTGAGGCGCAGTACTGGCCGACACGGTCAAGCCACCCCTTTGCGGTCATTTTCGGTCAACTCATCCGTCAAAAGCGGTCATAGCATCACAAGACATGTCCACTGTGTGCAAGCACCCGATAACGCCGTGTTGACGTCCTGCTGGGATGGAAAACCGACAAGCCCCCCGCCCTGGTGGGCGAGGGGCTCGTGGAGGGGCCTTCAGAACTCGTAGTCGGCGATCACCCACGTGGCGAACTCACGCCACTGTGCGGCGGCCGCCTGGTGGGCCGGATGCTCGATGTACCGCTTCAGCGCGTCCTTGTCGGCCACGGCCGAGTTGATGGCGAAGTCGTAGGCGATCGGCCGGTCCGTGATGTTCCAGGCGCACTCCCAGAACTCCAGCTCCGGTACGACCCCGTCCAGCTCCTGGAAGGCCTTCACTCCGGCGGCGACTCGGGGCTCGTCGCGCTCGACACCCTCGTTGAGCTTGAAGAGGACCAGATGGCGGATCAAGGGGCACTCCCTGGTTGGCCGGCAGGCCGGGGGCCTGGCCGGCGGATCTTGGCCGGGGGCCGCGATGCCTGGCGCGGCCCTAGTTGACGAGCTCGGTCATGAACTCTCCGACGCCCTGCGCGGCGCTCGAAATGCCCTCGAACCCTACCCCCACCAGGTCGGCCGCCCGGTCGGGGGAGTTGATGATCGTGTACAGGATGAAGACGACCACGACGTACACGGCTATCTTCTTGGCTTGCACCATCGGCCCCTGTCTCCCCTGCTGTCCTGCCCCTGGCGACGCGTCGCGTGAGTCTAGCCGAGCGCATTCGGACAGATTTTCCACGGCCAAGAGCCTGTTCCCCGTGCCCTTTTACGTGTGCGGCCGGGCGGAGCACCAGCCGCGGAGCCGCTCGCCGGCCCTTGCCACGGCACCCCCCGATCGCATGCCCGGCGCCGGGCGGACCGGCGTCCGGGCGTCAGAGGCTGCTCCCGGCGCATCCCGCCCGCAGGCGTCGGGTCCCCGGCGCCTTCAGCGGTGCCTGGAGATCCCTCTGCGGGCCGCGGCGGCCGACCGTGAGGCCCGGGCCCCCCGGAAAGGTCCGCGGCCACGACGAAGGCCCCGGTGCCGTGCACCGGGGCCTTCGACAAGAGCGGTAGCGGAGGGATTCGAACCTTCAGCTCATGTGGTTGTACGTGTTGCCTGTGTGGGCATCCGAGATCGTGCGGGCCTTGAAGGGCTTGGTGCGGTCACCTGTGCCGGAGTACAGGTAGACGGATTTCGAACCCGGGTGGTGCGCGAACAGATCGGCCTTGCCGTCGTGGTCGACATCTCCGGCACCGATGATCTGGGAGTATGCCTGCCAGCCGCCGCCGATCCTCGTGCGCTGGGTGTAGGTGCCGTCGCCTTTGCCGAGGTAGAGCCACAGGACGCCCCCCTTGTCGCGGGCGACGAGGTCCCCGGCGGGGCCTCCGGCGAGGTTGCCGACAGCGGCGAGCTGGTCGTAGGTGTTCCAGCCGGTGCCGATGCGCTTGCGGGGCTCGAAGGGGCGGGCGGTGTCGCCGGTGCTCTGGTAGAGCCAGAGGGCACCGGCCCTGTCCACGGCGACGACATCGGGTCGGCCGTCGCCACTGAGGTCGCTGCCGCCGGTGAGACGCGTGTACGTCTGCCAGCCTGAGCCGACCCGCACCCGCTTGGTGAAGCCGCCGTCCTCCCGGCCCTCGTACAGCCAGAGCACACCGTCCGTGTCGCGGGCGACGAGCTCGGGGGTGAAGCCGGGGCTGAGCGTTCCCGCGATGTCGCCGACGGACTCGATCTTGTCGTAGATCTGCCAGCCGCCACCGATCCGCGACCGCTGCTGTCCGTCCTTGGCGCTGTCGCGCCACAGTCCCCCGGAGGCGTCCCGGCCCAGCAGGTCGGCCAGACCGTTGTTGTCGAAGTCGTGCAGGGCGGAGGTGGGGGTGCCGGCGTGCGCGAGGAGCCGGACCGTCGGCCGGCCGTCCACGCCGGGCGTGACGCGGAAGATGCCCTCGCCCTGTGCGGCGCTGCCGCCCTGGACGATCTGGGCCGAGCCGTCAGGGGCGGCGCAGGTGGCGTCGACGCGGTCGAGGAACCTGAACGTCTCGCCGGTCTTCTTGTGGATGGCCGTCCCGCCGTAGATCACCCAGTCCCCGAGGAGGCTGATGCTCAGGCCCTTGCCTGCCGTGGTGCCGGGGACCGGGACGATCGTGTCGGCGCCGGTGGTCCGGTCGCGAACGACCACCCGGAGGGTGTTCGCGGCGGTGTCGTCCTCGACCCAGGCCAGACGGTTCCCGGAGACGACCCAGCTCCGCGCGTGGGACGGGTAGGGGTAGGTGAGGGTGGCGCTGCTCAGGTCGATGAGGCCGACACGTCGCTCGCCTTCCACGGTCCAGGTGCTGAGCAGGGCGTGCGTGGCGTCCCCCGGCCACACCCTGTCGAGTGAGGCGTTGTCCGCCAGGCCTTGCACGGCGCGGGGCTCGGCGTCCTTGGTCTGCAGCCACAGCTTCGGGCGCCCCCCGTGGGCGAACAGGGCCTGGCCCGCGGTACCGCCGTAGAAGGTGTCCAGAGCGTCGGGAACCGTCTGCATGCGGAACGACGTGCCGGTGGACATGTCCAGCGCCTCGGTCCCGAAAGTGTCGCTCGACGCCACGACCGTGTCCCCGGATGTTTCGGCGAAGCCCTCGATCTTGTAGAAGAGCGTGTCGCGTGTGGCGCCGCCCTCGTACGGGGTCCAGCGGAGCTTCCCGCTCTCCCCGCCGTGCTCGACGTACGTCAGGAAGCCTTTCACGCCGGCGGATGCCAGCCGAGCGCCGGGCACCGCCGGCAGCAGAGCGCTCGACCCCTCTGCCGCGACCGGGACCTCTGCCGCGGACACAGGGGTGGAGGTCAGCACGCCGGCCCCGAGGGTGGCGGCGAGAACAGCGGCGATCGAAGCGCCAAGACGGCGTCGTCGGCCGGAGCTTTGTGACAGCAAGGAACGATCCTCCTGGAGACCGGGCGGAACGCAGAGTGCTGCATCCCGCCCAATCCGACCACCGACCGGCCGAATTGGTTGCCCGGCAACCCGCAGCCGGACCGGCGAACCCGTTCGAGGTCGAGCCGCAGCCGGCCCGGCCGTTGGGCGCCGACCGGAGCGCTCGTGAAGGCCAACTGAGACGGAACGAGATGAAGGGTCGGTCCCGATCGGGACCGACCCTTCATCTACCAGCGGTAGCGGAGGGATTTGAACCCTCGGTGACTTGCGCCACACTCGCTTTCGAGGCGAGCTCCTTCGGCCGCTCGGACACGCTACCGGGAGAGAGCTTAGCCCAAGGTGGGCCGTGCTCTGAAATCGGTTATGGGCAAGCGTCCGCCGAGCATGTTCCTGACTGCCGGCGGGCCCTCCTCAGAGGTCGCCCGGCCGGTCCCGGAAGAACGCCGTGAGCTGCTTCGAGCACTCCTCGCCCAGCACCCCGCTCACGACTTCGGGCCGGTGGTTGAGCCGGCGGTCCCGTACGACGTCCCACAGGGAGCCCGCCGCGCCGGCCTTGTCGTCCCGCGCGCCGTAGACCACGCGTGCCACCCGGGATTGCACGATCGCGCCGGCGCACATCGTGCAGGGCTCCAAGGTCACGACAAGCGTGCAGCCGGTCAGCCGCCACTCGCCGAGGACGACGGCGGCCCTGCGGATGGCCAGCACCTCGGCGTGCGCCGTCGGATCGCCCGTCGCCTCTCGCTCGTTGTGTCCGACTGCGAGGATCGAGCCGTCCCCGGAGAGGAGGACGGCGCCGACCGGCACGTCACCGCCCTGCGCCGCGCGGTCCGCCTCGCCGAGGGCGAGGCGCATCGACGCCTCCCACGGACCGCGCACAGGGTCGTTCCCCGGCACCGGTTCCGACGTGCGCGCCGGTGCCTGTTCGTCTGCCGGAAGGGGCACTAGCGCACGGCCTCCAGTACCTCGGCCGCGCCGAGCGCGTCCGCGATCTCCGACAGCGCGTCCGTCTCCAGCGCCAGCAGCTCCTTCTCGGACATCCCGAGATCGGCGAGGATCTCGCGGTCCCCGGCCGGACCCGTCGGGACGGACTCGCCGGCCTGGGCGGGCAGATCCACCGTGTCGGTCCCGTCCTCCTCCGGTTCTCCGTCCTCCGTACCGTCGAGGTCCAGCGCATCGAGGTCGGCGGCAGGGTCGTCGTCGTCCCCGCCGAGCAGTTCGTTGGTGAGGATCTCCCCATAGGAGGAGCGTGCGGCAGCGGCCGCGTCCGAGACGAAGATCCGAGGGTCCTCCTCGCCCTCGACCCGGAGGACGCCGAACCAGGCGTCCTCCTGCTCGATGAAGACGAGGACCGTGTCCTCGTCCACCGAGGCTTCGCGGGCCAGGTCGGTCAGATCCGACAGGGTCTCCACATCGTCGAGCTCTGTGTCGCTCGCTTCCCACCCGTCATGAGTGCGCGCGAGCAGTGCGGCGAAGTACACCGTGACTCTCCCACTGATCAGAGGTGTGACGACCGGCGGCGCGTTCTTCGTTCGTGCCCCGCCCACTCGGAATCGTGGCAGAAAGAGGCGCGTTGCGAGAGGTCTTCCGTCGTTGCGTCGGCCATCAGTTCTTAAGGGGCTCATGGGACGGTCTACCAGCGGAAGGTCCGCATACGCATCTGCCGGCGCATCCGGGCCGCTCGGGCGCGTCGCGGCTGGACACGGTCGCGCAGCGCTTTGGCCTCGTTCAGTTCGCGCAGGAACTGGGCGCGTCGCCTGCGGCGCTCCCCGTCGGTCGCGATCTCCTGCTCCGGCTCCTGCTCCGGCTCCGGCATCGGCCACACCACCCCACGGCTGTATCCGTACTCCCCCCGGGACCTGTCCGCGGGCACTTCCTCGACCCTGCGGCCTGGGGAGACACCTCTCCACCTTCCCTCCGGAACCGTCCTTGATGCGAGTGCGGGCTACTGTTGAGGCCATGCGGATCCACGTCGTCGACCACCCGCTGGTGGCGCACAAACTCACAACGCTGCGCGACAGGCGCACCGACTCCCCCACCTTCCGGCGGCTCGCCGACGAGCTGGTCACCCTGCTCGCGTACGAGGCCACCCGGGACGTGCGCACCGAGCAGGTCGACATCCACACCCCGGTGACGGGCACGACCGGTGTGAAGCTGTCCCACCCGCGGCCGCTGGTGGTGCCGATCCTGCGGGCCGGCCTGGGCATGCTCGACGGCATGGTCCGGCTGCTGCCGACCGCCGAGGTGGGCTTCCTCGGGATGATCCGCAACGAGGAGACGCTCGAGGCCTCGACGTACGCGACGCGCATGCCGGAGGACCTCTCCGGGCGCCAGGTGTACGTGCTGGACCCGATGCTGGCGACGGGCGGGACGCTGGTCGCCGCGATCCGTGAACTGATCAAGCGCGGTGCGGACGATGTGACCGCGGTCGTGCTGCTCGCGGCGCCGGAGGGCGTCGAGGTGATGGAGCGCGAGCTGGCGGGCACGCCGGTGACCGTCGTGACCGCCTCGGTCGACGAGCGCCTGAACGAGAACGGGTACATCGTGCCCGGCCTCGGTGACGCGGGTGACCGCATGTACGGGACGGCCGAGTAGCGGTCGGTCAGTGATGCGGCCGACCGCGCCGCAGGACACCCGAAGGGCCGGAGAACTCCGGCCCTTCCGTCGTCCCTGGGGCGAGTCTCCCTAGCACTTGCCGGAAGGCGCCGGCTTCGGCTGCGACAGGGCCGCGAGGGCGACGTCCGCGCTCGCCTTCGCGTCGAGGGCCTTGAACGCGGTGCCGATGATGAAGTCGACGTCCGTGGTCCTGCGGGTGTCGGTCTTCGCCTGGAAGCCCTGGATCTGGGTGCCGAGCACCCGGAAGGCGCCGTCCTGGGCGGTGGACGCTCCGAGCAGCACGGCGGTGCCGGGGACCTTCTTGTCGTAGGCCACCGGCGCGTTCGCGACCTTGCCGATCTTGAAGCCACGTTTCTTCAGCTCGTCGGCCGTCGACTTGGCCAGGCCGGCGCGCGGCGTCGCGTTGTAGACGTTCACCGTGATCTGGCGGGGCAGCGGCGGCGGGGGTGCCGCGGAGGGGGAGGGGGCGGGCTTGCACCGCGTGCCGCCCCCGCTCGCGGAGGTCTTGGCGCCGCCGCCGGTGAACGCGTCGATGAGCTGCAGCGTCCCCCAGCCGGCGAGGCCCAGTGAGACCACCACGGCGACAGCCGCAAGGACGATCCTGCGGCGGTTCCGGGGGCGTCGCATTCGTGGGTACTTGTCGCCCGTGATGCGGTACTTTCCGCCCATGCCGGGGGGAGTCAGCATGCTCATGGGCGCAGCGTAGTGCGGTGCGGTGGCCATGCCTACTAAACGATCAGTTGATTGCGTCCGTACGGTGTCGAAAGGACCCCGAAAGGATCAGCAGCAGACCGTGGCCGACCACCCTTGTGGCGCCGCGGGCCGTCGCCGCGGCCGCCGGGGGCGGGGAGGGCGCCGGCCGGCTCAGCCCAGCTCGAGCACGCGGGCGTGCAGGACCTGACGCTGCTGAAGGGCCGCGCGCACGGCGCGGTGCAGGCCGTCCTCCAAATAGAGGTCGCCCTGCCACTTCACGACGTGGGCGAAGAGGTCCCCGTAGAACGTCGAGTCCTCTGCGAGCAGCGTCTCGAGATCCAGCTGTCCCTTGGTGGTCACGAGCTGATCGAGGCGGACCGGGCGCGGCGCGACATCCGCCCACTGCCGGGTGCTTTCCCGGCCGTGGTCGGGATACGGCCGCCCGTTACCGATGCGCTTGAAGATCACACGGAAAGCCTACCGGTCAAGAGGCTCATGGCGCAGCCATGGAACCGCGGTGCGATCTCATCAATACTTTGCAAACCGGGAAAATGGGTCTCTCGCTGATCTTCCCCGTCGGCATCGGAGCGACGTTTCCGGTGTCGCCGTGGCCACCGTGGGGGTGGTTCCGAGGCCGGTCACCGCCTTCGAGCACCAGGGGCGGCACCCGCACCTCGTCGATCACGCGCGCCGTGCGGCTGATTCGCTCGAACGGGGGCGGGCTTTCTGGATCTCGGGCCCCTCCACGGGAACGGCGCGCCGCGGGCGGTGAGCCCGCGGCGCGCCGCGACCGTTGCGGCCGGGCGCCCGTCGTGGGCGGAGCGGCCGATGTGACGTGGGGTGTTACTCGGTCACTTCGTGGTCGTGACCGTCGTGCAGGCCGCCACCGCTGCCCGCGTCACCGTCCGTCGGGACGGTCGTGACCGGCTTGCGCAGCGAGCTGATGTCGTGGGCGTAGGTGCCCACGGCGTTGGCGATGATGCCGATGTTGACGGCGAACGCCTTCATGTTGATGTTGTTGATGTCGTCGCCCGCGGCGTGGTAGTTCACGTCGTACGCGATGCCTGCGGACCCGCCGAACTTCTTCGCCTGCGCCTCGGTCTTGATGCCCTCCGCGCCGGTGAAGGTGCCGCCGGACGGGATGCCGACCTCGATGAACGGCCCGTAGTCGGAGCGCCCGGTGAAGTCGGTGCCCTCGTGCGGGGTGCCCCGCTTGTCGAGGAACTCGTTGATGTCGCGCTCGAGCTGCGCGGAGCCCGCCGGGCCCGCGCCGGCGCCGACGCCGTCGGAGTTGTCGCCGTCGTAGACGAAGAGTCCGTAGTTCGGCGACGCGATCATGTCGAAGTTGAGGTAGAGCTTGATCTCCTTCTTCCCCAGGCTGCTGAGGTTCGCGACGTAGTGCTCAGAGCCGAGCAGTCCGTTCTCCTCGGCAGACCACCAGGCGAAGCGCACCTTGTTGGTGGGCTGCTTCTCCCGCTTGGCGAGCTCCTCCGCGACCTCCAGCAGACCGGCGGAGCCGGAGCCGTTGTCGTTGATGCCGGGGCCGGCGGTCACCGAGTCGAGGTGGGCGCCGAGCATCACCGTGTTGGCGGCGTTGCCCCGGCGGGTCTCCGCGATCACGTTGTTGGTGCTGCGCTTCTCCTGGAGCTCGCGGACCTCGAAGGAGACCTCCAGCGGACCCTTGGCGAGGTCGGCGGCGAGCTTCTCGCCGTCGGCCTGCGTGATGCCTCCGGTCGGGATCTTCGCGGCGGCCTGGTCGCCCAGGGTGCCGGAGAGGCTGCCCTCGGTGTTGTTGTAGACGATGGCACCGACCGCGCCGGCGGCGGCCGCGGCGGCCTGCTTGTCGGCGAAGCTGCAACCGCCGCGCTTGATCAGCGCGATCTTGCCGGTGAAGGTGCCCGACGCGTAGTCGGCCGCCTCGCAGCCCGTCGTGGCGTCCACGGGCACCGCCGCCACAGCGGCCTTGATGCCGCCCACGGGAGTGGACTTGGTGTACGTCATGGCCGCGATCTCGACGTCACGCGGCGTCGGCGAGACGACGGAGAGCTTCTCGGCGAGCGTCTCCGTGTAGATGAAGTCGAAGCGCTGGTACGAGACGTCGTACCCGTACTTCTTCATCTGCTGGTACACGTACGCGGCGGAGGCGTCGTGACCGAGCGAACCGGCGGCGCGGTGGCCGCCCGTGCTGTCCGCTATCTGCTGGAACTTCTCAAGGTGCTCGAAAGCGTCGTCCGCGGACGACTTCTGGACCAGCTTCCGTGCCAGCTTCGACGCGTCCATGGCCGCCCGGTCGCCCGGGTCGTGACGGTGCGCAGCGGACGGGGAGGCGGATGCCAGCAGGAGCGGGGTCGCGAGTGCGGCAGCGGCCACGGTGGCCACGGCTCTGCGATGGGTTGCCTTCACAGAGGTCCTTCCCGATGTGAACGAGGGTTGAGGGGAAGCTAGCGATCTCTGTCGCCCCTGTGAACACTTGTGCCGTAACTCATGGCGCATTTCCCCCCATCAGCCCATGGAAGCACTTCATCCACTTCAACTCCCGGTTCTTCACGGCTTCCTGGGTGACTTCGTCGACTCGGCGGACTCGGCCGTCTTCGCTGTCTTCGTCGCCTTCAGGGTCCTGGCGGTCTGCGTGGCCTTGGCGGCCTTGGCGGCGGCCTTCTTCTCCTGCTTGTACGCCCGCACCCTGGCGAGCGATTCGGGGCCCGTGATGTCGGCGGCCGACCGGTAGGAGTCCTTCTCGCCGTACGCGCCGGCGGCCTCCCGCCAGCCCTCGGGACGTACGCCGTACTGCTTGCCCAGGAGGGCCAGAAAGATCTGCGCCTTCTGCTCGCCGAAGCCCGGCAGCGCTTTCAGCCTGGCCAGCAGGTCCGCACCGTCGGCCGCCTCCGTCCAGACGGCGCTCGCGTCGCCGCCGTACTCGTCGACGAGGAACCGGCACAGTTCCTGGACCCGTTTGGCCATCGACGCGGGGTAGCGGTGGACCGCCGGCTTCTCCCGCAGCAGTTCGGTGAAGGCGTCAGGGTCGTAGGCGGCGATCTCGGCCGCGTCGAGATCGTCGGTGCCCAGGCGCCGCGCCACGGTGTACGGGCCGGTGAACGCCCACTCCATGGGGATCTGCTGGTCGAGGAGCATGCCGATCAGGGCGGCGAGCGGGCTGCGGCCGAGGAGCTCGTCGGCCTCCGGTTGCTGGGCGAGGTGAATCGTGGCGTCCATGCCCCGATGATCACCCGGCGGCCGGTGCGCCGCCAGCGAAGCGCCCGGCGGTGCCGGGGCTGTGGCGGCAGGGCCGCGCGGGTGTCACGGGCTCAGCCGGGCGGCCCTGGCCCGGAGGTAGCGGGCCTCCGGGATGCTCAAGGTCAAGGCGGCCGCCGAGCGGTAGGCGGCACGGGCCGCGTCGATGTCGCCCGCCTTCTCCAGCAGGTGCGCCCGTACGGACTCGAGCCGGTGATTGCCGCTCAGCCTGTCCTCGAGGCGGGCCACTTCGGCGAGCCCCGCCCGCGGGCCGTGCACCATCGCCGTCGCCACCGCCCGGCCGAGCTCGGCCATCGGTTCGGGGGCGCGGGCGACGAGAAGGTCGTACAGGGCGAGGATCTGCGGCCAGTCGGTCTCCTCGGCGCTCGGGGCCTCGTCGTGCAACGCGGCGATCGCCGCCTGCAATTGGTACGGACCCGCCGGGCCCTGTGCCAGCGCCTCCTCCACCAGCCGGGTGCCCTCGGCGATCGCCGCGCGGTCCCAGCGGGTGCGGTCCTGCTCATCGAGGGGGATCAGCTCTCCGTGCGGGCCGGTGCGGGCCGCGCTGCGGGCGTCGGTGAGCAGCATCAGCGCCAGCAGCCCGGTCACCGCACCGTCCCCCGGCAGCAGGCGTCGTACGGCGCGGACGAGACGGATCGCCTCCGCCGCCAGGTCACCGCGGTGCAGATCCCGGCCGGAGGTCGCCGTGTACCCCTCGTTGAAGATCAGATAGAGCACCTGCAGTACGGCGGCGAGCCGGGCGTCCCGGTCCCCCGGGCCGGGCTGCCGGAACGGCAGACCTCTTATCCGCTGCTTCGCCCGGCTGATCCGCTGCGCCATGGTGGCCTCCGGCACCAGGTGCGCCCGGGCGATCTCGGCGGTCGTCAGGCCACCGACGGCCCGCAGTGTGAGCGCGATCTGCGCCGCCGGGGCCAGCTCCGGGTGGCAGCACAGGAACAGCAGCGTGAGGGTGTCGTCGTCGGCGGGTGCGCGGGACTCGCCGGGCGGCGGAGCCGTGAAGGCGTCCCGAGGGGCGAGCCGGCCGGCCGTCTCCTCGCGCCGGTGCCGTGCCTCCTCACTGCGCAGGAGGTCCGTCAGACGACGGGAAGCGACCCTGATCAGCCAGCCGCGCGGGTTCTCCGGCACGCCGTCCCCCGGCCACTGCTGCGCCGCCGCCAGCAGCGCTTCCTGAACGGCGTCCTCGGCCAGGTCGAAGTGGCCGTACCGGCGCACCAGCGCACCGAGGACCTGCGGCGCGTGCAGGCGCAGCAGGTCCTCGACGTCGGTCGTCGCTCTCACACATCGCCTCCGCCGTCCATGATGGGCCGGATGACCACGGGGTAGTCGGTGGTGCCCTCGGGCACCGGGCACTGGGCGATACGGGCCGCGATCTCCGTCACCCGGTCCAGGCTCTCGCAGTCCAGCACCCAGTACCCGGCGAGGACTTCCTTGGTCTCGCTGTACGGTCCGTCCGTGATCACCGGCCGGCCGTCCTTGCCCGCGATGACGTGACGCGTCTGCGCCGGCTCTGCCAAGCCCTGCCCGTCGACGAGCTCGCCGGACTCCGCGAGATCGTCGTTGATGCTCTGCATGAACGAGAACATCGCCTGGATCTCCTTCTCGTTCCAGGCCGGGGCCTGCTCTGAGCCGTTGCCGCGCATCGCCTCGTAGTCCGCCTGCGTGCCCTGAATCATCACCAGGTACTTCATGACTCGCTCCTTGTGGCCGGTCGGTCGCCCCCTTCGGGCAACTCTCACAGGGGACGTCGGAGACGGCGGTGCGTTCTCGACACGACGCGGCAGAATTTTTTGGCGGGCGGGGACAGAGCGGCCCGCGAGGGGGACGAACGTGCGACGCCGGCCCCGGGAGCGTGTCCCGGGACCGGCGTCGGCCGGAGCTTTCCGGCCCTGCTGTCGGACGGAGGTCAGTTGGCGTCGACCAGGTCGTGCGCAGGCACCTTCACCGTGCGGGCGCCCGGCTTGCCGCCCAGCACGACCTTGCGGAGTGCGCTGTTGTTGTTGAGATCGGTCTCCTGGAGCCGCTTCTCGGGGTTGGCCAGCACCTGGATGTAGTAGGTGCCGTTGGGCAGGTCGGTGATGTCGAAGGACTGGCCGGGCAGGTCCTGGGTGTACGTGTCGCCGGAGCCGACGTCCAGCACCTCACGGACGGAGATCGAGTTCTCCTGGCCGCACGCGGTGGACAGGTCGGTGTTCTCCGGGTGCCAGTTGGCGTTCTTCACGGTGTAGTCGACGGCGTCGGTGTTGGCCAGGCAGAAGGCCTCCTTGCCGCTGCGCACCGCTTCCTTCTGGTCGGCCTTGAGCAGCCGGTAGCTGGCGAAGTCGGTGAAGTGCCAGTGCTCGTGCCCGGGCCGCGGGTCCCACTCCATGGTGCCGGTCGGGGCGTAGCCGACCTGCTTGCCGTCGGCGTCGTAGAAGTACTGGTAGGCGTCCATCAGCTTCTTGCCGGGGGAGCGGAAGCCGTCCACCACCAGCTGCGCGGGGCCGGCGTTCCAGACGTTGGCGCTGAACGCCAGGTAGTCCTTGCCGGGGACGTCGTCCCCGCCGTCGCTGATCTGGATGCCGTAGGCCGGCAGCGACCGCAGGTCGGGCTTCGGCACGTTCGGCACGGACGCCTTGCCGGTCGGCCGGTTCGCGTTGGGCGTCAGCGCGGGGGCCTTCCTGGAGCCGTCGGTCCGACCGGCACCGTCACCGGCCTGCGCGGCCTTGAGGGCGGCCTTCTTGAGCGCCCACGGCACGGCGGGCGGAGCGGGCGGGTAGGGCCCGTGGCCCACGTTGTACGACGGCCCCGCGCCGCTCGTGGGGGCCGCGGGCGCCTTCGGGCGCATCGCGCTGTGTCCGGAGTGCCCGGCCGCGTGGCCCGCGTGCTGCTTGGCCGCAGAGGCGTTCGCGCCCTCCTCCCAGCTGCGTTCCCGCACGGTCACGCTGATCGTCTGCGGCTTGTCCGCGATGCCGAACAGGTCCCGGTAGCGCTTCGCCACGGACACCTTCGCGGTGTACTTGCCGGCCGGCAGGGCGACCGGGGCGGTGTAGAAGCCGGAGTACGTGTTGGACGCCCAGCCGTTCTCCACCCCCCACACCGAGCCGAGCGTGAAGGGGTTGGTGGGACAGCTCTGCGGATACTTCGACTTCGCCGGGGCGTCGGGGCGGACCCGGCCGGAGGCGTTGTTCGGGCAGAACGCCTCGTCCTTGGTCACCACGGTCTTGCCGGCCGCGTCGGTGACCGTGATCCGGACGAAGCCGGGAAGTCCGGAGAAGTCCTTCACGAGCCCCGCGGGCAGGGTCTTGGTCCTGGGCGCCTTGTTCCCCTGCCGGATGATCTGCGTGGCGACGACCGGGTCCTTGTAGGACTTACGGGTCACCTTGAGCTCGAGGGGGCCGTTCTCTGCGGTGAGGTAGGTCCCGAGGTCGAGGTAGACGCCGGGCTCTTCCTTCCAGGAGTCGAGGGTCACCGACGTCGAGGCGGCGATCAGACTGAACTTCGGCTTGCTCTGTGCCTTCTGGGCGTCGGGTGCTGCTGCGACGACGCCGGCGGTGACGGCGATCGCCGCGCCCGCGGCGATCGCGGGGCGCCACAGGCGGGCATGGTGGGATCTGGTCATCAATCCTCATATCCGAGTGCCTGACGGGACATGGATCAACAGCCCGCTCGCACATCCGGCCGCCCTCGTCGAAACGACGCGGCCCCCCGTCGCGAAGCTGTGTCCCGCCTGTGAGAGGCGAAGGACGGCCTGTCGGTTGTCTGCCGTCCCCCAGGTCGCGGATGGTTGGCCGGAACCATGCCCTTTTCGCCGGATCCGGCCGACCTGCCCCCGATCCCACCCGCCGGACTCCCGGCCCGTGCTACGCCGCCGTGCCCGTCGCCAGGTGTCGGTGCCCAACTGTCCGCGTGGCCGTTCACGAGTGTTCGGCCGGGCGGATTTCTTGGCGGGCCTCCGCTGTCCGGGGGACACCCGTTGCCGCCTGTTTCCATTCCGCGGCAAGTACCTCCCGGTCGAGGGAAATACTGATTCGGGTGAGCACGGGCTTCCCTGTTTCCTGCGACGGGGAGGCGCCGACGATCGGCGTGACGGGAGGTACCACGGAATCGATGGTGGACAGCCGCACGGATGAATGACCGCCAGTCGGCTCAACCTTTGGTCATACGTCCCTTGATGCATATTGATTGATTCCAGCGACACCACCGAGTGAACCATCAACCGAGTTGGGGTCTCTGCGTAATATGCCGCCGACAGGAGAGGCGATTCCGTTCGACGAGGAACGCCGGACGTCACCATCCCCCAGGAGTTGGCTCCTCGATGAGACTGAATATTGCTGATGCGTCGCATCGGCGCACGATGACGGCCTGGATCGCGGGGGTACTCACCCTGCTGGTCGCGTTGGCCGTTGTGGCAGTAACGCCTACACGGGCAAGTGCCGTCGCAACGGAAGTGCCACTGGGAACGGCGGAAGACTTCGCAGTACTGGGCGGCTCCGCAGTCACCAACATTGGCGACTCGGTGATCAACGGAGACCTCGGAGTGAGTCCGGGGACGTCCGTCACCGGATTTCCTCCCGGAATCGTGAACGGGGCTATCCACGTCGCGAATGAGGAAGCTGCTCAAGCCCAGAGCGACCTGACGGAAGCGTACAACGATGCGGCCGGGCAGGTACCGGACGTGGTGTTCCCCGACGATCCTCCCCCTCCGGTGGAGCTCGGCGGTTTGACGCTGGAGCCAGGCGTCTACAACGCCGCTTCCAGTGCCGGCATCACCGGCACGCTCACCCTGGACGCCGAGAACGACCCCGACGCCGTGTGGGTGTTCCAGATCGGTTCGACGCTGACGACGGCATCCGGCAGCAACGTGGCCCTCATCAACGGTGCATCGCCGTGCAACGTGTTCTGGCAGATCGGGAGTTCGGCCACCCTCGGAACCGACTCCGATTTCGTGGGCACCATCATGGCCCAGATCTCTATCACCGCCAACACGGGCACGGACATCGTGGGTCGCGCGCTGGCCCGAACCGGCGCCGTGACACTGGACACGAACACGATCACCCGGCCGCTGTGCGAGGACGACACCACCGCCGCAGCAGCCGCAGCCGTCGCCGCTGCCGCGACCGGTGACGATGTCACAGGCGACGATGCCGCCGCCGTCGCCGCCGCTGCCGCCGCTGCCACGACTGGTGACGATGCCACAGGCGACGATGCAGCCGTAGCCGCCGCCGCGGCAGCCGCCGCCGCTGCCGCGACCGGTGACGATGCCACAGGCGATGACGCAGGCGCAGCGGCCGCCGCTGCAGCAGCCGCCGCCGCCGCTGCCGCGACCGGTGACGATGGCACAGGCGATGACGCGGCCGTCGCCGCCGCCGCCGCCGCAGCAGCAGCCGCAGCCGCAACCGGCGACGACAACGGTGGCCATGACAACGGTGGTCACGACAACGGTGGTCACGACAACGGTGGTCACGACAACGGTGGTCACGACAACGGTGGTCACGACAACGGTGGTCACGACAACGGTGGCCATGACAACGGCGGGCATGACAACGGCGGGCACGACAACGGCGGGCATGACAACGGTGGCCACGACGACGACCACCCCGGCAAGCCCGGGAAGAAGCCTGGCGAGCCCGCGAAGCCCGGCCCTTACGAGGTGAAGCCCCAGGAGCACAAAGAGCACACTCACCACTGAGTTGGTTCTTCCCCCGCAGTTCGGCGGGAGCGGCGAGTCGCGCGTGAATCCCTTTGCGGAGCGCTCGCGCGGATGGTCGCTCCCAAACGCCAGTAATAAAGGGCGGCGCGCGGCGGATCTCATCGATTCCGTCGCGCGCCCACCCGCGGAAGCAGGAGAAGCAGGTGCGAGCAGTCGCAATGGGAAGGACCGGGTGGGGTCGTGCTGGGCGGCGTTGAGTCGACGAATGTGAGGGATTCACAGCAGGCCGGCGCTGCGTCGGCACCACAGGACGGTGGCGAAGGACCGCCCAGGAGTCGTGGGAATTCAGAGCCACCCCGCCTGTTGATCGCCGGCACGGGAGTCGCGGTAGCCCTGTGCCTCGCAGTGACTCTGGCCCATCTGCTCCTGGTGTTTCTGTATGTGGCGCCCTCGAACACCATCTCGAAGGCCTACAACCAGCAGATCAACGCGTGGGTGCGGCCCATGTTTTCGCAGAACTGGCGGCTCTTCGCCCCGGATCCACAGTCCGTCAATCGGCAGGTCTCCGCGAGGGTCGGGCACACAATGCCGAACGGCACCACGCAAGTGAGCGACTGGATCGATCTGAGCTCCATGGACGATTCCGCCGTCAAGCACAGCGTCTTCCCGAGCCATACGGCACAGAACATGCTGCGCCAGGCTTGGAATTCCTACCTCAAGACGCACGGCAGCGACGACCGGCCGAATTCGGAGCGGGGTCTTCTGATCCAGCAGTACCTCCGCAACATCGCAGCGGACCGCGTCACCGCCCAACGAGGCGGCACCTTCGACTCCATCCAGCTCCGGGTGACCACGCTGCCCATCGCCGCTCCCCGCCCGGCTGACGGAGCCCGCCCGGCCGCCGCGGCACCTGCGCCGGCCTCGACCCGGTACCTGCCCTGGTGGAAGGTGGACTCGCATGACGCGGACTGAGAAGGCACCGACCACGGCGCCCACATCGCCCCGAGGAACCACCGGACAGGCCGCCGTACGCATGCTCCAGCGCGTGCTCGATCGGATTCACGCTTTCCTCGTCCTCTTGACCCAGCGGCCGGTCTCCCTCTATGCGGCAGCCATGCTGCGCATCGGGTACGGGCTGCTCTATCTCGTCTACCTGCTCCGCGAGTTTCCGCACCGCGACGAGATGTGGGGCCCTGGTTCGCCATGGACGCCCGAACTTGCCAGAGAGCTGTACGACCAGGGCGGAGGGGGCAGCGTCCTCATCCTGTCCGACAGCCGGATGTACTTCGAGTTCTGCTACGCCGTTGCTCTTGTCACGTGCGCGCTGTTCGCGCTGGGCTGGCGCACGCGTGCCGTGTCCGTGCTGTTCGCGGTCGTGGTGGTGTCGTTCAACGCCAGGGCGCTCTTCATGACGGACGGCGCGGACAACCTCATGGTCCTCATGGCCGTCTACCTGGTCTTCACCGCGTGCGGCCGTCGCTGGTCCCTCGACGCGCGCCGAACCAGGCTCAAGGCCGCGGCCGGCAAGGCGGCAAGCCCGCGAGGGGACGGCCTCCGGCAGCAACTCGGCGACGCACGCACGATCTTGACCACCGTGCTGCACAACTGCGGCATGTTCGTCATCGCCGCCCAGGTCTGCTTCCTCTACGGATGCGCGGGCCTGTACAAGGTGCAAGGCCACAAGTGGGCCGACGGCACCGCCCTTCACTACATCCTGAACCTCGACCTGTTCCGTCCCTGGCCTGAGTTGTCCCAGGCGATCGACGGCCACCACCTGCTGCTCACCGTGGTCGGCTATATGACGGTGCTGGTGCAGGTCGCGTTTCCGTTCGTCCTCTTCAGCAGGCTCAAGTACCCCGTCTTGATCTTGCTGCTGGGCATGCACGTGAACATCGGGGTGCTCATGGGACTGCCGCTGTTCTCCGGCGCGATGATCGTCGCCGATGCCGTGTTCCTGCCGGACCGCTTCTACCGCGCAGTAGGACGGCTGTGGCGGCGTACCGTCCGACGAGCAGGCGTCACGGGAGCGGAAGCCTCCCCCGGTACGGCACCCGCCGCGGTACCGCCACAGCTCGGACCGGCAGCCGACGCGCACCCCTCAGGCCGGTCCCGTGCCCCTCATGGCCCGCGGTGAGCGGAAGATCCACCTACGGGGAACACCAGGCCCCAGGCCGCCCGCCGGGCGGTACCCCCTTGGCGACCACCCCGATCAAGGGCAATGAGGCCTGAGACACGTCGAAGGGCCCCACCGCGAACGGTGGGGCCCTTCGACATCGTGCCCGGTGAGGCACTGGCGGAGGATACGAGATTCGAACTCGTGAGGGGTTGCCCCCAACACGCTTTCCAAGCGTGCGCCCTAGGCCACTAGGCGAATCCTCCGCCGCAAACAATACAAGACGTTGAGGAGTGCTCGCGAACACCTTCCCGATCTTCTTCCCGGGGGTCATGAGCACTCCTTGGTATCGGGTAGCCTGGGTGCAGCCCCTCACGTGGCGCTATCTGACTGAACTCCCCCAGGGCCGGAAGGCAGCAAGGGTAGGTCGGCTCTGGCGGGTGCGTGGGGGGCGCTTGCGTTCACGGGGGATCCGGGGCGGCTCCGGTTGTCGGCGGGCCCCGATAACCTCGTAGGTGTGTCGTCCCTTGCGCTGTACCGCCGCTACCGCCCCGAGTCGTTCGCAGAGGTCATCGGTCAGGAGCATGTCACTGACCCGCTCCAGCAGGCCCTGCGCAACAACCGGGTCAATCACGCGTACCTGTTCAGCGGGCCGCGTGGCTGCGGAAAGACGACCAGCGCCCGCATCCTCGCCCGCTGCCTGAACTGCGAGCAGGGACCGACGCCGACCCCCTGCGGGAAGTGTCAGTCCTGCCAGGACCTGGCGCGCACCGGGCCAGGATCGATCGACGTCATCGAGATCGACGCCGCTTCTCACGGTGGTGTGGACGACGCGCGTGAGCTGCGTGAGAAGGCCTTCTTCGGCCCCGCGAGCAGTCGGTACAAGATCTACATCATCGACGAGGCCCACATGGTCACCCCCGCGGGGTTCAACGCCCTGCTGAAGGTGGTCGAGGAGCCCCCGGAGCATCTGAAGTTCATCTTCGCGACCACCGAGCCCGAGAAGGTCATCGGCACCATCCGGTCGCGTACGCACCACTACCCGTTCCGGCTGGTCCCGCCCGGGACGCTCCGGGCGTATCTGGCGGAAGTGTGCGGCCGGGAGGGCATCCCGGTGGAGGACGGCGTGCTCCCGCTGGTCGTGCGGGCCGGCGCGGGCTCGGTGCGTGACTCCATGTCCGTCATGGACCAGCTGCTCGCCGGCGCCGCCGACGACGGTGTGACATATGCCATGGCGACGGCCCTGCTCGGGTACACGGACGGTTCGCTGCTCGACTCCGTCGTCGACGCGTTCGCGTCGGGTGACGGAGCCGCCGCCTTCGAGGTCGTGGACCGCGTCATCGAAGGCGGGAACGATCCCCGCCGGTTCGTCGCGGACCTGCTGGAGCGGCTGCGCGACCTGGTGATCCTCGCCGCGGTGCCGGACGCCGGCACCAAGGGGCTGATCGACGCCCCGGCGGACGTGGTCGAGCGGATGCAGGCGCAGGCCGCCGTGTTCGGCGCCGCCGAGCTCAGCAGGGCCGCGGACCTGGTGAACACCGGCCTGACCGAGATGCGGGGTGCCACGTCGCCGCGCTTGCAGCTGGAGCTGATCTGCGCCCGGGTGCTGCTGCCGGCGGCGTTCGACGACGAACGGTCGGTGCGGGCCCGGCTGGACCGCCTGGAGCGCGGGGCGTCGTTCTCGCCCGGCGGCCAGGGCCCCGCCATGGGATACGTGCCCGGGCCGGACGCCCAGGCGCACGCGCCCGTGCCGCCGGGTGCCGGCCCCGCCGCGGCCCGGGCCGCGGCGCGCGGTGACGCGGCTCCCACGGTCCCCGCGCCGGCCCCGACCCCTGCGCCCGAGCCCGTCGCGCCCGTCGGACAGCAGCCTCAGCAGTCGCCCCAGCAGCCCTCGCGGCCGCCACAGCCGGAGCCGTACCAGCAGCCCCAGCCCACCGCGTCCCGACCTGGGGCCTGGCCGGGGACCGCGAGCCCCGGCCAGGCCCCAGGCGCCGCCGGCACCACGGAGCCGGCCCGCCGCCCCGGCGGCTGGCCCACGGCCTCCGCCCCCGGCCAGGGCGCGCCGCAGCCCGCCGCGCCCGCACCGGCCCCCGCTCCCGCCCCGGCGGCCCCGGCGCCGCCCGGACCTGGCCTGGCGCAGGGCGCCGGCCAGGTGCGGAACATGTGGCCGGAGATCCTGGAGGCGGTCAAGAACCGCCGTCGCTTCACCTGGATCCTGCTCAGCCAGAACGCACAGGTGACCGGCTTCGACGGCACGACCCTCCAGCTGGGCTTCATCAACGCCGGCGCCAGGGACAACTTCGCGAGCAGCGGCAGCGAGGAGGTCCTGAAGCAGGCGCTGGCCGAACAGTTCAACGTGCAGTGGAAGGTCGAGGCGATCGTCGACCCGTCCGGCGGTTCCGGCGGCCCGGGCGGCACCGCTCCTGCGTCGGGCGGCCCCGGCGGGTACGGCAGCCAGGGCGGCTACGGCCAGGGCAGGCCCCAGGCCGCCGCCCCTGCCTCCCCGCCCGCTCCGGCCCCCGCCGCCCCTGCTCCGCAGTACGACCGGGCCCCGTCGCAGCCGTCGCACCAGTCCTCCGCACAGGCCGCCGCTGCTCCCGCGCCGCAGTCCTCGCCGGAGCCGCCCCGACCCGCGGAGCAGTACGCACCCCCGCCGGTGTCCATCGAGGACGACGTTCCGGAGGCGGACGATCCGGACCTGGTGGACTCCGCGCTGTCCGGCCACGACCTCATCGTGCGCGAGCTCGGTGCCACGGTCGTGGAGGAATATACGAACGAGTAGCGGGCCCGCCCTCGGAGGCCCGTACGACAGGCAGGGGCGTCCGGCGGTTAGGCTGCTGCCGTGAAGGTCCTCGTCATCGGCGGCGGCGCCCGCGAACATGCCCTGTGCCGCTCTCTGTCCCTCGATCCCGACGTCACCGCTCTGCACTGCGCGCCCGGAAACGCCGGGATCGCTGAGGTCGCCGAGCTCCACCCGGTCGACCAGATGGACGGCGCGGCCGTCGCGGAGCTCGCCACCGGGCTCGGAGCCGGGCTTGTCGTCGTCGGCCCCGAGGCTCCCCTCGTCGCCGGTGTCGCCGACGCCGTACGGCGGGCGGGCATCCCCTGCTTCGGCCCCTCCAAGGAGGCGGCGGAGCTGGAAGGCTCCAAGGCCTTCGCCAAGGATGTGATGGCAGCGGCGGGAGTGCCGACGGCGCGCAGCTACGTCTGCACGACCCCGGAAGAGATCGATGAGGCGCTCGACGCCTTCGGAGCCCCGTACGTCGTCAAGGACGACGGCCTGGCGGCCGGCAAGGGTGTCGTCGTCACCGACGACCTGGCCGCCGCCCGCGAGCACGCGCTGGCCTGCGGCCGGGTCGTGATCGAGGAGTTCCTCGACGGTCCCGAGGTCTCCCTCTTCGCCATCACCGACGGGGTGACGGTCCTTCCCCTCCAGCCGGCGCAGGACTTCAAGCGCGCCCTCGACGACGACGAGGGACCCAACACGGGCGGCATGGGCGCCTACTCGCCGCTGCCCTGGGCCGACCCGAAGCTGGTCGACGAGGTCATGGCGAGCGTGCTCCAGCCGACCGTGGACGAGCTGCGCCGCCGCGGCACGCCGTTCTCCGGCCTGCTGTACGCAGGGCTGGCGATCACGTCGCGCGGTGTGCGGGTGATCGAGTTCAACGCCCGCTTCGGCGACCCCGAGACGCAGGTCGTCCTGGCCCGTCTCAAGACGCCGCTGGCGCGCGTCCTGCTTCATGCGGCGAAGGGCACGCTGGACACGGAGCCCCCGCTCACCTGGCGTGACGACGCGGCCGTGACCGTCGTCGTCGCCTCCCACAACTACCCGGGCACCCCCCGCACCGGCGACCCGATCGAGGGCCTCGAGGCCGTCGCGGCCGAGGACGCGCCCCACGCCTACGTCCTGCACGCCGGTACGAAGCGGGACGGCGACACGGTCGTGAGCGCGGGCGGCCGGGTGCTGTCGGTCACGGCGACCGGCAAGGACCTCACCGAGGCCCGTGAGCGGGCCTACCGTGCCGTGGGCAGGATCCGTCTCGACGGTTCCCAGCACCGCACGGACATCGCTCGCAAGGCCGCCGAGGCCCGGCCCGGCGCCTGAGCCGGTCCGTCCGCGCCCTCGCGCACGGGGCGACGTCCGCCCTGGCACAACCGGCCCCACGGCCGCCTCGCGCAACCGGCCGGGCCGCCCTCGCCCTCGCGTGATCGGGAAGGCCGCGTGACGCTCGGCAACGCCGCCGGGTGACACCTCGCACCGCCGTACGACGCCCGCCCGGACATTCCGTCCGGGCGGGCGATCCTTTGCCCAAAGCCATTCCATCGGGTGACGGCTTCCCCATCCGGATGACGGCCGCCGAAGCCCCAACTATGGTGCGGCGCAAGCATTCCGGCACTTGGCCCACCGGCATTGCGATGTCAGTGGGCGATGCCACAGTGGGGGAGTGACCAACACCGTCGCAGGGCAGAGGGGGTGAGGTCCGGCCGTGTCCGGTACCGGTATCGGTGAGTCGATGGGCGCCAGGGGCGCGCGCGCCAAGGCGATGGCCGTGCTGCGTATCCGCAGCAGGGCGGTCGCGGTGTCGCTCCTCCCGGCGGCCGTCGCCGTCGTCCTGTTCGCAGGCGGGGCCACGGGACACATGGAGGGCGGCGGCTGGGACATCGCCCGCTGGGTCGTCACGGTCTGCGCGCTGGTCGTGCTGGTGACCGCCGCGGTCGTGACCGTGGTGATCGTGCGTGCGTCCCCGGCGCTGAGCCCGACCGTGGAGCTGCCGGAGCGTTCCGCCCCGGATCTCTACCGGCTGGTGAGGGACCTGGCGGAGCGCCTCGAGGTGCCCGCGCCGTCCGCGCTGGCGCTGACCCCGGACTGCGACAGCTGGCTCGAGGACCGGTCGCACCCGGCGCACTCGATATCGGGCGGCCGGCGGCGCACGGGCGAGCCCCCGGTGCTGGTCATCGGGTCGCCGTTCCTGTGGTGGATGCGGGTGGCCGAGCTGCGCGCGGTGCTCGCGCCGGTCGTCGCGGGCACCGGGTCGGCCGCCGACCCCGACATAGCGGCCGCCCGCCGTTTCGTACGGGGGCTGGACGCCGTCGTCGCCGATGCCGCCCGCCCCGGCCAGGGAAAGGCGCGCAAGCTGCTGTCCGGCTTCGTCGGCAGGACCGCGAGGCTGCTGCTCCGCAGCTGTCAGGATCATGCCGCAGGCATGGAGCGCTGGGTCGCCGCAGCCGCCTCGGAGCGTTCACAGGCTGTGGACTACGGGCTGCGCATCGTGGCCCAGGAGCAGGTCGGCCTGGCCTACGCGGGCTGGGACCGGCTGCTGACGAGGGTGGCACTGCCCGCCTGGCGGATGGGCCGCTGGCCGTCCCGGCTGGACGCCGGTGTCGTGTCGGCCCTGACCGAGCTGTCGCGACGGGATCGCCTCGCCGAGGGCTTCACCTCGCGGCTGGGGGAGCGCCCCGCCTGCGACCTGCTGGAGGAGCCGGGCGCGGTCGACGAGGCGGCGTCGCTGCTGGCCGCGCGTCTCTTCCACGGCGGTCCCGCAGGCCAGGGCCCCGACTGGGCGCCGGTCGACTGGCAGCAGTATCCGGAGGAGGTCGTGGACCGGAAGTGGCGGACGGAAGCGGCCCGTATCCATCAGGTTCTCGACGAGCTGGGCGTCGCACCGTCGACGGGGCCGCAGGGCCCGACGCTGGTCCGGGTCATGGACCATCTGTCCGCGCGGCCCGGTGGAGAGGCGAGCGAGGCCCTGGCCGCCGTGCTGACCGCCCGGGTGGCGCGTGAGGAGACACTCGCGGAGCCCGCGGCCGAGGCCGGGGAACATCCGGTGGACGCGTCCGAGGAGGCCCTGGCGCTCTGGGGCGGCGGCGATCCGCTGCCGCTCATGCCGCTCCAGCCGCCCCGCACCGGGCGCGAACTGCTCGCCGACCATGTCGTCGCCATGGTGTGCTGCACGGCGGTCGACACCGTCGGCGCGGTGCCGGGTCTGGACTGGCTCGACGGTCCGGCGTTGCTGGTCGACGGCGAGCGCCGGGCGGATCTGGCGGCGCCCGTGCTGAGCCTGGTGGAGGACGGCGACGCGCAGCCGCTGCGGGTCTGGCTGGGTTCTCTCGGCGTCCGCCCCGAGAAGCCGGTCCGCCTTGTCTGAGGGCGCGCCCGTCGGGTGGGGACGAGACCGCCGGGGCCGCACCGCACGGGCAGCTCCGGGCCCGGCCGGAACCCAGCCACCGGCCGTGGGAGGGAAGCGCGATGTGGAGCGGTCTCTTCCGGTTCCGGTTCGCCGCCGATTCGCGACGAACGGTGACGGACCGCATGCGTAATGTGATGTGCTGGAGACCGGCGCTGAACGGCTCGGCGCAGCGCGGTTGTCACAGGGGCACCGAGGGAGGGGGCAGGCATGGGGGCGGACCAGATCCGGCGATGGGAATCGGGCGCTCTCGCGCACGCCGTCTCCGATCCTTTCGGCCAGGGCCCGCTGCCCTGGCTGCGCGGCAGTGAGAACTACTGCGACGACACCGGCCAGGTGGTCCCCTGGTACGCCGATCCGAGCCTGGCCCGCGGCGGCTCCGGCGGCCCCCGTACCGCGGACGACGTGCGCCGTCAGATCAAGGGATTCGTGAGTCCCGGAGCGGCCGCCCCCGGCGAGGCCGTCGACTTCCACATCACGGTGGACCCGCCGCAGCAGTTCTCCGTCGACGTCTATCGGATCGGCCACTACGGGGGCGACGGCGCCGCCAAGATCACCACGAGCCCCCGGCTCTCCGGGATCGTCCAGCCTCCGCCACTCACCGCCGACCGCACGGTCTCCTGCCACCACTGGTGGCTCTCGTGGCGGCTCCAGATCCCCTCGTACTGGTCCGTCGGCGCCTACGTCGCCGTGCTGACCACCCTGGACGGGTACCGCTCCCACATCCCCTTCACTGTCCGCGACGACCATCCCGCGGACCTGCTCCTGCTACTGCCCGACGTCACGTGGCAGGCGTACAACCTCTACCCGGAGGACGGCCGCACCGGCGCCAGCCTCTACCACGCATGGGACGAGGACGGCAGGCTGCTGGGCGAGGAGGACGCCGCGACCACGATCTCCTTCGACCGTCCGTACGCGGGCGCCGGCCTCCCGCTCCATGTCGGCCACGCCTACGACTTCATCCGCTGGGCCGAGCGGTACGGCTACGACCTCGCCTACGCCGACACCCGCGACCTGCACGCGGGACGCATCGATCCGGCCCGCTACCGCGGCCTGGTCTTCCCCGGCCACGACGAGTACTGGTCGGCCCCCATGCGCCGGGCGGTGGAGCTGGCCCGCGACCGGGGCACGTCGCTCGTCTTCCTCTCCGCCAACACCATGTACTGGCAGGTCGAGCTCGGTCCCTCGCCGTCCGGCGTGGCCGACCGGCTGCTGACCTGCCGCAAGCGCCGCGGCCCCGGAAGGTCCGCGTTGTGGCGGGAGGTGGACCGCGCCGAGCAGCAGCTGCTGGGCATCCAGTACGCGGGCCGGGTGCCCGAGCCGTCCCCGCTGGTCGTACGGAACGCGGACCACTGGTTGTGGGATGCCACCGGCGCGGGGGAGGGCGACGAGCTGCCCGGCCTGGTCGCCGGAGAGGCCGACAGGTATTTCCCGCGCACGGCCCTGCCGGAGCACGAGGGCCGGATCCTGCTCGCCCACTCCCCGTACCGGGACAGCGACGGCACGGTCCGCCACCAGGAGACGTCCCTCTACCGTGCCCCGTCCGGCGCCCTGGTCTTCGCTTCGGGGACCTTCGCGTGGTCCCCCGCACTGGACCGGCCCGGACATGTCGACCCCCGGGTCCAGCGGGCGACCGCCAATCTCCTGGACCGCATCTGCAAACGTGAGTAGCCCTTCTGAGGACGTCGCGGGGGCGGTGCTCCCCGGGCACTTCGGTGACCGTCCGGGCCGCCGTGGGGGGCCTGCCGCACCCTGACCAGGTGGGTCCCGCCCGCATACGGGACAATCGGAGCTGTTGTTCACAGCCACGGGGAGGAACCGTGTCCGGATTCGTCGAAAAGCCCGAGCCGCTGCAGGTGCCCGGCCTGGTGCATCTGCACACCGGCAAGGTGCGCGACCTGTACCAGAACGAGGCGGGCGACCTCGTGATGGTCGCCAGCGATCGCATGTCGGCGTACGACTGGGTGCTGCCCACCGAGATCCCCGACAAGGGCCGGGTCCTCACCCAGCTCTCGCTGTGGTGGTTCGAACGGCTCGAGGACCTGATCGGCAACCACGTCATCTCCACGGAGCTGCCGCCCGGCGCGCCCGCGGACTGGGCCGGCCGCACCATGGTGTGCAAATCGCTGCGCATGGTCCCGGTCGAGTGCGTGGCCCGCGGCTACCTCACCGGATCGGGCCTCGCCGAATACCGGCAGAGCCGCACCGTGTGCGGTCTGGCGCTCCCTGAGGGGCTCAGCGACGGCTCCGAGCTGCCTGCGCCGATCTTCACGCCCGCGACCAAGGCCGCCGTGGGAGACCACGACGAGAACGTGAGCTACGAGGAGGTCGCCCGCCAGGTCGGCGCCGAGACCGCCGCCCACCTGCGCCAGTCGACCCTCGCCGTCTACTCCCGGGCCCGTGACATCGCACGCGGCCGGGGCATCATCCTGGCCGACACGAAGTTCGAGTTCGGCTTCGACGGCGACGCGCTGCTCATCGCCGACGAGGTGCTCACCCCGGACTCGTCCCGCTTCTGGCCGGCGGCGAGCTGGCAGCCGGGCCGCGCCCAGCCGTCGTACGACAAGCAGTACGTCCGGGACTGGCTGACCTCGCCGGAGTCCGGCTGGGACCGGAAGAGCGAGCAGCCGCCGCCCGCACTGCCGCAGGAGGTCGTGGAAGCGACCCGCGCCAAGTACGTGGAGGCCTACGAGCTCCTGACGGGCGCGACCTGGTCCTAGAAGGACATCCGGATACGAAGAAGCCCCCGGCGAAAACGCCGGGGGCTTCTTCCATGGAGCGGACGACGAGATTCGAACTCGCGACCCTCACCTTGGCAAGGTGATGCTCTACCAACTGAGCCACGTCCGCATGCGCCGTAGCGCGGAGACCACTATACCCAAATTCGGCGGTGCGCGAGACGCACCGCCGTCCGGAGGTCTCCTCACGGCCCGGCAGGGCCGGACACGAGAGCATTCCGCATCGCCGCCCGAGCCGGTGAGACCTCTCCGCGCCAGGGGACCGGCTCGACCGGCCGGCCGATCATCTCGGCCTTCCCGAGGCCGCGGACGAGCGCACACCGATCGGGCTTCGGCGGTCAACTCGCCTTGCCCGGACGGATTTCCGGCACACGGTACGGATGACCGTCGGCCGCCGGCGTTCGTGGGCCGAGTCCTCGCGCAGTCGTCGCGAGGACTCCGTGCGGGGGCCTGGGCCGGCCTGTGGGGCCGGCCGCGATCACGGTTCACCGGCGCGCGGGCTGTGGGCACCGTCACATCGTGCGTGCGGGATGCCCAGGCGGGCCCGGTGCGGTGCCGGGCGCGCGGCCTCGGTCACCTCACCTTTGCCGGTTCATGCGCTCGGCGCGGCCGATGCCGTCAGCACCGCCCGTCCCGGACATGAAGAGGAGCCCGGTCATGAAGAAGCCCTGGAGCACGACGAAGGCCCCGGTCGTAATGACCGGGGCCTTCGTTCTCTGAGCGGACGACGAGATTCGAACTCGCGACCCTCACCTTGGCAAGGTGATGCTCTACCAACTGAGCCACGTCCGCATTGTTGCCGCTCGGCTCTCACCGGGCGGTACGTCCACCACTGTACCTGATCCACATCCGTGGACGGTAAAGCGATGCAGAGCGGGTGACAGGAATTGCACACTGCGCCTTCCCCCTGGAAGGGGGATGTTCTACTACTGAACTACACCCGCACGCTGCTCGAGGCGGGCCTTTCGGCTTGCCCCTCGGCGTGCTCCAGACTCTAGCGGATCACCAGGGGTGCAGTGCAACTCCGTTCGGCGTGGCTGCGGCCGGCGTCCCTCAACTGGCTTCGCGGAACGCCTCGTAGACGCGCTTGGGGATGCGACCGCGGGCCGGCACGTCCATCTTGTTGGACTGTGCCCACGCGCGGACGGCCGCCGGTGCGGCCTCGACGGCGGTGTGCCGGTACGCGACGGCGCGCGGCTTGTCGCGCTTGCCACTGTTCGTCTGCTTTCGTCCGGCCGCCATGTAGGGCGCCAGCGCCTTGCGCAGTTTCTTTGCATTGGAGAGATTGAGGTCGATCTCGTACGACTTCCCGTCGAGGCCGAACGTGACCGTTTCCGTCGCTTCTCCGCCATCGATGTCGTCGGAGAGCGTGACCACCACTCGCTGAGCCACGGATATCGGTCCTTTCCCTGCGGTATCGCCGGAACGTCGTGGGTTGTGACGTGCGGCGATACCGGTTATTCGGCCGTCGAGGGGCAATGCTGCTTTCCTCTGTATTCCTTTGTACAGCGGATGGGCGCGCATTGTGAAGCCCCGGCAATTACTTGCGCGTGTCCTTCACAATGGAGCCCGGCAATCTTTCCTTGGATTTCGCGGTGGGCGGGTTTGATATCTACCCGCGTAGATTTTCCGGGCGGGTACGCTGAGGGAACCGCCCTCGCAACACACCACCGGGAGTGCCCGTGGCTCGCGTCGTAGTCGACGTCATGCTCAAGCCCGAGATCCTCGACCCCCAGGGACAGGCGGTGCAGCGTGCACTGCCGCGACTGGGATTCGCCGGGATCGCGGACGTCCGTCAGGGAAAGCGCTTCGAACTGGAGGTGGAGGGGCCGGTCGACGACGCCGCCCTCTCCCGCATCCATGAGATGGCTGAAACGTTCCTCGCCAACACCGTCATCGAGGACTTCGTCGTGAAGGTGGAGTCGTGACCGCTCGTATCGGAGTCGTCACCTTCCCCGGAACGCTCGATGACCAGGACGCGCTGCGTGCCGCACGGCTCGCCGGCGCCGAGGCGGTACCGCTCTGGCACCGCGACAAGGACCTCAAGCAGGTCGACGCGGTCGTCCTCGCCGGAGGTTTCTCGTACGGCGACTATCTGCGCGCAGGTGCCATCTCCCGGTTCTCGCCGGTGATGGGGACGATCATCGAGCAGGCGAAGGCCGGTATGCCGGTCCTGGGTATCTGCAACGGTTTCCAGATCCTCACGGAGGCCCACCTCCTGCCGGGCGCGATGCTGCGGAACAACCATCTGCACTTCATCTGCCGTGACCAGAAGCTGCGGGTGGAGAACGCGGGCACCGCCTGGACCGCCGACTACGAGTCCGGCCAGGAGATCTCCGTACCGCTGAAGAACATGGACGGCCGGTACGTCGCCGACGAGCGGGTGCTCGACGAGCTCGAGGCCGAGGGCCGTGTCGCCTTCCGTTACCTGGACCTCAACCCCAACGGCTCGCTGCGCGACATCGCCGGCATCACCAACGCCGCGGGCAACGTGGTCGGTCTGATGCCGCACCCCGAGCACGCCGTGGAGCCGCTGATCGGTACCGGCGGTACCGACGGGCTCGGATTCTTCACCTCCGTTCTCAAGAAGCTGGTCGCAGCATGACTCTGGACACCGTCAAGCACGCCACCGAGACCCCGGACGCCGGCCAGCCGTGGAAGGAGCTCGGCCTCAAGGAGGACGAGTACGCCCGGATCCGCGAGATCCTGGGCCGCCGTCCCACCGGTGCCGAGCTCGCGATGTACAGCGTCATGTGGTCGGAGCACTGCTCGTACAAGAGCAGCAAGGTCCACCTGAAGCAGTTCGGCGAAAAGGCGCCCGAGAACGACGCCATGCTCGTCGGCATCGGTGAGAACGCGGGCGTCGTCGACGTCGGCCAGGGCTACGCCGTCACCTTCAAGGTGGAGTCGCACAACCACCCGTCGTACATCGAGCCCTACCAGGGCGCGGCCACCGGCGTCGGCGGCATCGTCCGCGACATCCTCGCGATGGGCGCCCGCCCGGTCGCCGTCGTGGACCCGCTGCGCTTCGGCGCCGCCGACCACCCCGACACCAAGCGCGTCCTGCCGGGCGTGGTCGCGGGTATCGGCGGCTACGGCAACTGCCTGGGCCTGCCGAACATCGGCGGCGAGGTCGTCTTCGACGAGTGCTACCAGGGCAACCCGCTGGTCAACGCCGGCTGCATCGGTGTGATGAAGCACGAGGACATCCACCTCGCGAAGGCGTCCGGCCCCGGCAACAAGGTGATCCTCTACGGCGCCCGCACCGGCGGCGACGGCATCGGCGGTGTCTCGGTGCTCGCGTCGGAGACCTTCGAGTCGACGGGTCCCGCCAAGCGGCCCGCCGTCCAGGTCGGCGACCCCTTCCAGGAGAAGCTCCTCATCGAGTGCACCCTTGAGATCTTCAAGGAGAAGCTCGTCGCGGGCATCCAGGACCTCGGCGGCGCCGGCCTGTCCTGCGCCACCTCCGAGCTGGCGAGTGCCGGCTCCGGCGGTATGCGGGTCGAGCTGGACAGCGTGCCGCTGCGCGACGCGACGCTCTCGCCGGAGGAGATCCTCATGAGCGAGTCGCAGGAGCGCATGTGCGCGATCGTCGAGCCGGACAAGGTGGACCGGTTCCTGGAGATCTGCGAGAAGTGGGACGTCATCGCCACCGTCATCGGTGAGGTGACCGAGGGCGAGCGCCTGGAGATCTTCTGGCACGGCGAGCAGATCGTCGACGTGCCGCCGCGGACCGTCGCCCACGAGGGCCCGGTCTACCACCGTCCGTACGCCCGCCCCTCCTGGCAGGACGCGCTCCAGGCGGACGACGCGAACAAGCTGGCCCGCCCGGCGAACGCGGAGGAGCTGCGCGAGCAGGTCCTCAAGCTGGTCGCCTCCCCGAACCAGGCCTCCAAGGCGTGGATCACCGACCAGTACGACCGCTTCGTGCAGGGCAACACCGTGCTGGCGCAGCCGGAGGACGCGGGCATGGTCCGGATCGACGAGAAGTCGAACCTGGGCGTGGCCATGGCGACCGACGGCAACGGCCGGTACGCGAAGCTCGACCCCTACACGGGTGCGCAGCTCGCGCTGGCGGAGGCGTACCGCAACGTGGCCGCCTCCGGTGCGAAGCCGCTCGCGATCTCCGACTGCCTGAACTTCGGCTCCCCCGAGGACCCGGACGTCATGTGGCAGTTCGCCGAGGCCACGCGTGGTCTCGCGGACGGCTGTCTTCAGCTGGGCACGCCGGTGACCGGCGGCAACGTCTCGCTCTACAACCAGACGGGCGAGACCGCGATCCACCCGACGCCGGTCGTCGCGGTGCTCGGTGTGATCGACGACGTCAACCGCAGGACGCCGATCGCGTTCGCCGAGGAGGGGCAGCTGCTCTACCTGCTCGGCGACACCCGCGAGGAGTTCGGCGGCTCGGCCTGGTCCCAGGTCGTCCACGACCACCTCGGCGGTCTGCCGCCGAAGGTCGACCTCGACCGGGAGAAGCTGCTGGGCGAGATCCTGATCTCCGCCTCCCGCGACGGCATGATCGACGCGGCGCACGACCTGTCCGACGGCGGCCTGATCCAGGCGGTCACCGAGTCGTGCCTGCGCGGCGGCAAGGGTGCGCGGCTGGTCGTCCCGGACGGTCTGGACGCGTTCACCTTCCTGCTGAGCGAGTCGGCCGGCCGTGCGGTCGTCGCCGTCCCGCGCAGCGAGGAGCTCCGCTTCAACGACATGTGCGGTGCCCGCGGTCTGCCCGTGACCCGTATCGGTGTGGTGGACGGAGACGCTGTCGAGGTGCAGGGCGAGTTCAGCATCCCGCTGAGTGAGCTGCGCACGGCGCACGAGGCGACCATCCCGGGTCTGCTCGTCTGACCTGTGCTCTGTGGCCCCCGTCCGGTTCCGACCGGGCGGGGGCTTCTGCGTGCGGGTGTTGCACGAGATTACGTAATTACGTAATCTCTTGGCATGGATCTGGAAGAGCGGGTCGCCGCGCTCGAGCGGCGGCTGGCGGCCCTGGAAGGCGCCCGGCCCGCCGCGACGAGCCCGGGTGACGGCGATTTCTGGGCGCTGGAGGGGCTGAAGCAGCAACTCGCCTCCGCCGGCGAGGCGGCGGAGGACGGTGGTGTGCTGTTCACCGGAGCCGTACGGCTGCCCACCCAGGAGCGGTACGAGTGGCAGTACGGCGCGCTCACCACGGACGTCCTCGACGAGGACGGCGCCGACCGGGGGCAGATCGCCGAGTCGCTGGCCGCCCTCGGCCACGCCGTCCGGCTGCGCCTGCTGCGCGAGATCCTCGGCGGCCGCCGTACCGCCGCCGAGCTGGCCGAGCTCGAAGGGCTCGGCACCACCGGCCAGATCTACCACCACCTGCGCCAGCTGACCGGCGCCGGCTGGCTCCACACCACGGGGCGCGGTCGCTACGAGGTGCCCGGGGCCCGGGTGGTCCCGCTGCTCGTGGTGCTGACCGCCGCGTGCCCGTGACACGGCAAATCCGTGCCGCACCAAGGGGGAACGACCATGTCCGTACGTAAAATGCTCGTGATCGTCCACCGGTCGGGGTGGGTGGCGTTCTTCGCGCTCATCCTCCTCGACCTGTTCGCCGGTCTTCCGTTCGACCGGCTGTGGATCTGGTCGCCCGCGCTGCTGTCCCTCGCGATACTCGTGGGCGCTTCCGTCCGTACCCGGCGGACCCAGCGTGAGCACCCGCGCGAGGCCGTCGAGGTCGGCGTCCCGGTGCGCGGCCGCTGGTCCGCGCTGAACAGCCCGGCCGACCGCACGCCGAGCCACGGCACCCATGGCTACGGGCAGACCTACGCCATCGACCTCGTGGCCGAGCCCGCCGAGGGCGCCCGGCCCGGGTTCAAGGTCCTGTGGCCGGTCGTCCGCCGGAACAAGGATTTTCCGGCCTTCGGGGAGCCGCTGTTCGCCGTCGCCGATGCCACCGTCGTCCACGCGGAGGACCGTCAGCGCGACCATCTCAGCCGCAATTCGCTGCTCGCGGTGCTCTACCTGCTGATCGTCGAGGCGTCGATCCGGGACATCGGCGGAGTCCGCAAGATCTTCGGCAACCATGTCGTTCTGGACCTCGGCGACGGAGTGTTCGCCGCGTACGCGCATCTCCAGCGCGGTTCCCTCGCGGTCCGGCCCGGTGACCGGGTCCGGGCGGGGCAGCCGATCGCCCGGTGCGGGAACTCCGGCAACTCCTCGGAACCGCACCTCCACTTCCAGCTGATGGACGGCCCGGACGCGGACACCGCGGTCGGCGTCCCGTTCCGCTGGCGCGGCCTCGAAGTCCCCGGGAACGGGAAGACGTTCACTGCCGGGGACCCGGTGACCGGCAGCCTGCCCACCCCGTAGGGTCGGCTCATGCCACCGGCCAGGAAGCGTCTTCGCAGCTACGATCCCGCCACCACCCGCGCCGCCGTGCTCGCCCAGTTCGGGCACGTCAGGCAGGCCGTGGACGGCCTCACCGACGATCAGCTCGCGCTGCCGACGCGGCTCGGTGACTGGACCGTGCGGGAGCTCGCGGCCCACATCGCCATGGTCGCCGGGCTCGTCACGCGCTATCTGCGGCAGCCGGAGCCGGACAAGCAGGACCTGGCGCTGCTGGACTGGCCCTTCGCGACGGTGACGGCGGCCGGCAAGGTCGACGAGGACACCAGGGCGTTCGCCGAGGGCGGTGCGGTCACCGAACTGTTCGACCGCACGGCCGCGGACCTCGAGGTACTGCTGCCGACCGCTGACGCGGAGCGGCTCGTGCCCATGCGGTTCGGCGGGATGCGGCTCGGGGACTTCCTGGTCACCCGCACCGTCGAGCTGATCGTCCACACCGACGACCTGAACGACGCGACCGGGCTGGACATCCCGTACGACCGCCGGGCGCTCGCCGCCTGCACACGGCTGCTCGCGGACGCCCTCGCGGTGAAGGCGCCGGGTGCGTCGACGGAGGTGCGTGTCCCGCCGTTCGCCGTGGTGCAGTGCGTCGAAGGCCCGAGGCACACCCGCGGCACGCCGCCCAATGTCGTCGAGACGGACCCGCTGACCTGGATCCGCCTGGCAACCGGCCGCACCGCATGGGGTGAGGCGCTCGACTCGGCGAAGGTCGGCGCGAGCGGCGAGCGCGCCGACATCGGGGCGCTGCTGCCGATCCTGGGCTGACCGGTCCGGGCAGCAGGGCCTTGTCCACCCATGCCGTGCGGCCGGACGGGGGAACGGGCGGAACCGACACCGGGGCCGCTCCGTCCCACGGGTATGCGCAATCAGCTGAGCATTTCTGTGACCGCACTGGCCGTCCTCGCGCTCGCCGCCTGCGGCACGGAGTCGGGCGCCGGCTCCGGTGACCGCGGCGACGGAGGAGGAACGGTGCAGCCCGATGTTCCCGTGACCGGTGTCCACTGGTCCGTCGACAGCGTCACGGTCGACGGGCGCAGGACACAGGCCCCGGCCGACGCCCACGTCGAGATCACCGACGAGGGGCGGGCCCAGGGCAACTACGGCTGCAACCACTTCGGCGCCGACGTGAAGATCGAGGGCGACACCATCACGGTGGGGCCCGGTGAGATGACCGAGATGGCGTGCGAGGAGAAGATCCAGGGCTTCGAGGACACCCTGCGTGCCGCCTTCTCCGGGAAGCTCAAGGCGAAGCTCAGCGACGGCAGGCTGACCCTGACGACGGAGAAGGGCGACTCCATCGCTCTCACGTCGGAGCCCTCCTCCCCGCTGGTGGGCACCAAGTGGTCCGTGAACAGCCTGGTGTCCGGACAGACGGCGGCGTCCCTGCCGGCCGGTACGGAGAACAAGGCGCATCTGACCTTCGCCAAGGACGGTTCCGTGAGCGGCAGCCTGGGCTGCAACCGCTTCACCAGCACGGCGAAGATCTCCGGCGACTCGATCACCTTCGGCCGCCTCGCCTCCACCCGGAAGCTGTGCCAAGGACCGGTGATGGACGTGGAGCGTCAGCTGGTCAAGGTCCTCGACGGGACGGTGAAGTACGAGCTGGGGCACCGGGCGCTGACGCTCACCGCCTCGGACGGCGAAGGCTTCGCGGCGGTCGCCTCCGACACCTCCCGCGAGAAATGACCGTGTGAACTAGCACACGCCGCCTCCGGCGGGCGTGACGGACCGGACCGGGCGCCCGTTGACGGAGGGTGATCACGCCGATCCCGACGGGCCGGAGGGCGAATCCCTGGCCGGGACGGGGTGCGGGCACGCCCGTCCCGGATCGTGGACGCCTCACTGGACGATTTCCGAGCGTCCCGCGAGGTCGGGCGCACACCGGCAGGCCCAGGGAACGGGCCCCTCATGCGCCCTTTGCACCCCTGGAAACCCGGTTGCGCGGTGTCCCCAATTCGGACCAGTGGTCGATCTCGCCTACACTCGGTGGCGTGCCACGTGGTGACGGACGACTCAACCACGACCTGCTCCCCGGTGAGAAGGGCCCCCAGGACGCTTGCGGCGTCTTCGGTGTCTGGGCTCCGGGAGAAGAGGTCGCGAAGCTCACTTACTTCGGGCTCTACGCCCTCCAACATCGAGGCCAGGAATCCGCGGGAATCGCGGTGAGCAACGGCTCCCAGATCCTCGTCTTCAAGGACATGGGCCTGGTTTCCCAGGTCTTCGACGAAACCTCCCTCGGCTCCCTCACAGGTCATATCGCGGTCGGTCACGCCCGCTACTCGACCACGGGTGCCTCGGTGTGGGAGAACGCGCAGCCGACCTTCCGGGCCACCGCCCACGGCTCGATCGCGCTCGGCCACAACGGAAACCTGGTCAACACCGCCCAGCTCGCGGAGATGGTCGCCGAACTCCCCAAGGAGAACGGCCGCGCCACCCAGGTCGCCGCGACCAACGACACCGATCTGATCACCGCGCTGCTCGCCGGCCAGGTCGACGACGACGGCAAGCCGCTGACGATCGAGGAAGCGGCCGCCAAGGTCCTCCCCGAGGTCCGGGGCGCCTTCTCGCTCGTCTTCATGGACGAGGGCACCCTCTACGCGGCCCGCGACCCGCAGGGCATCCGCCCGCTGGTCCTCGGCCGCCTCGAGCGCGGCTGGGTCGTCGCGTCCGAGACCGCCGCCCTGGACATCTGCGGCGCCAGCTTCGTCCGCGAGATCGAGCTCGGTGAGCTCATCGCGATCGACGAGAACGGCCTCCGCAGTTCGCGCTTCGCGGAAGCGAAGCCCAAGGGCTGTGTCTTCGAGTACGTCTACCTGGCCCGCCCCGACACGGACATCGCCGGCCGGAACGTCTACCTCTCCCGCGTGGAGATGGGCAGGAAACTGGCCAAGGAAGCCCCGGTCGACGCCGACCTGGTCATAGCGACGCCGGAGTCCGGCACCCCCGCGGCCATCGGCTACGCAGAGGCCAGCGGTATCCCGTACGGCTCCGGCCTGGTGAAGAACGCCTATGTCGGCCGCACCTTCATCCAGCCCTCGCAGACCATCCGCCAGCTGGGTATCCGCCTCAAGCTGAACCCGCTCAAGGAAGTCATCCGGGGCAAGCGGCTGGTCGTCGTGGACGACTCGATCGTCCGCGGCAACACCCAGCGGGCCCTGGTCAAGATGCTCCGCGAGGCAGGAGCGGCCGAGGTCCACATCCGGATCTCGTCCCCGCCGGTGAAGTGGCCCTGCTTCTTCGGGATCGACTTCGCGACCCGCGCGGAGCTCATCGCCAACGGCATGACGATCGACGAGATCGGCACCTCGCTCGGGGCCGACTCCCTGTCGTACATCTCCATCGACGGCATGATCGAGGCGACCACGATCGCCAAGCCGAACCTCTGCCGTGCCTGCTTCGACGGCGAGTACCCGATGGAGCTGCCCGACCCCGAGCTGCTCGGCAAGCAGCTTCTGGAGACCGAGCTGGCGGGCGGCTCCGACGCCGCCGACGCGCTCCGTCGTCCGTGATCCCCCTGCAGTACGACACGAAAGTTCTCCAGCATGTCTGCTGAATCTTCCGAGCGTGCTCCGCACGCGGGCACCGGTGCCAGCTACGCGGCAGCGGGCGTCGACATCGAGGCGGGCGACCGCGCGGTGGAGCTGATGAAGGAGTGGGTGAAGAAGACGCAGCGCCCCGAGGTCGCGGGCCTCGGCGGCCTCGGCGGTTTCGCCGGCCTCTTCGACGCCTCCGCCCTCAAGCGCTACGAGCGTCCGCTGCTCGCCTCCGCCACCGACGGCGTCGGCACCAAGGTCGACATCGCCCGCCAGATGGGTGTGTACGACACGATCGGCCACGACCTGGTGGCCATGGTCATGGACGACATCGTGGTCTGCGGCGCGGAGCCGCTGTTCATGACCGACTACATCTGCGTCGGCAAGGTCCACCCGGAGCGGGTGGCGGGGATCGTCAAGGGCATCGCGGAGGGCTGCGTGCTCGCCGGCACCGCCCTGGTCGGCGGCGAGACCGCGGAGCACCCCGGCCTGCTCGGCCCCGACGACTTCGATGTCGCGGGTGCCGGTACCGGTGTGGTCGAGGCGGACCGGCTGCTCGGTCCGGAACGCATCCGTAAGGGTGACGCGGTCATCGCGATGGCGTCGTCCGGGCTTCACTCCAACGGGTACTCGCTGGTCCGGCACGTGCTGTTCGACCGGGCGAAGATGTCGCTGGACCAGCAGGTCGAGGAGCTCGGCCGGACGCTGGGCGAGGAGCTGCTCGAGCCCACCAAGATCTACTCGCTGGACTGCCTGGCGCTTACCCGGACCACCGAGGTGCACGCGTTCAGCCACATCACCGGCGGCGGTCTCGCGAACAACCTGGCGCGGGTCTTCCCCGACTCGCTGCACGCGGTCGTCGACCGTTCGACCTGGACCCCCGGAGCGGTGTTCGATCTTGTCGGCAAGGCCGGCCAGGTCGAGCAGCTCGAGCTGGAGAAGACCCTCAACATGGGCGTCGGCATGATGGCCGTCGTGCCGCAGGAGTCCGTCGATGTGGCGCTGACCACACTCGCCGACCGCGGCGTCGACGCGTGGGTGGCCGGGACCGTCGTCGACCGGGACAGCGACCGGCACACGGGTGCGGAGCTGACCGGGACGTACGCATAGCGATCGCGGTCCGGCGGGCGGCGTGAGCTGACAGCACAGAACCCGGTCCGGGGTCGCCCCTGGACCGGGTCAGTGTCGGTGCAGCGTCAAGCGCCGCGGCGCTGTTGCGACGACGGACCGGACTCGTCGTCCTCGTCCTCGTCGTCGTTGTACAGATCCGCGTACTGTGCGTACGGGTCGTCTTCCTCGTCGTCGTCCTCGAACGGCTCGCCGTTCGGAGGCTGACTCGAAGTCGAAGCGCCCAGCTCGTTGGCCAGACGCGACAGGTCAGTCCCGCCGCTGTTGTACTTCAGCTGGCGGGCGACCTTTGTCTGCTTGGCCTTGGCCCGGCCGCGCCCCATGGCTCGACCCCCTCGGTGACGGGGCTCGACGGCCCCAGAGTCTTGACACGCGTTCATGAGTCGGAACGGGCTCTCCGTGGAGAGACCGGTCCGTAGGGCTTCAACGGTACCTGCTTCCGCGGCCATACGGTACGCCGCCCGCATCACGTGCCACTTGGCAGGACCAGCGAGGTACCCAATCCTCGCTGGTCAACTGCGATTTTAACCTCTTCCCGGCGGTCGACCCGCCGACCGGGGTGAGTCTTGTCTCCCCGAGGCCGGCGGGCCGGTCGGACACGGTCAGCGACCGCGCGCCTCAGCCATGCGGTGCTCGGCGATCCGGTCGGCCGCAGCGGCCGGCGGAATGCCGTCTTCCTTCGCACGTGCGAATATCGCCAGCGTCGTGTCGAAGATCTTCGACGCCTTCGCCTTGCAGCGGTCGAAGTCGAAGCCGTGCAGTTCGTCGGCGACCTGGATGACGCCGCCGGCGTTCACCACGTAGTCGGGCGCGTAGAGGATGCCGCGGTCGGCGAGGTCCTTCTCCACACCCGGGTGCGCGAGCTGGTTGTTGGCCGCGCCGCAGACCACCTTCGCCGTCAGGACCGGGACGGTCGCGTCGTTCAGGGCGCCGCCCAGCGCGCAGGGGGCGTAGACGTCCAGGCCCTCGGTGCGGATCAGGGTGGCCGTGTCGGCGACCGCGGTCACCTGGGGGTGCCGGTCGAGGATCCGGCGCACCGAGTCCTCGCGGACGTCCGTGATCACGACCTCGGCCCCGTCGGAGACCAGGTGGTCGACCAGGTGGTGGCCCACCTTGCCGACACCCGCCACGCCGACCTTGCGGCCGCGCAGCGTCGGCTCGCCCCACAGGTGCTCGGCCGAGGCGCGCATGCCCTGGAAGACGCCGTACGCGGTCAGCACGGACGAGTCGCCCGCGCCGCCGTTCTCGGGGGAGCGGCCGGTCACCCAGCGGCTCTCACGTGCGACGACGTCCATGTCGGCGACGTAGGTGCCGACGTCGCAGGCGGTCACGTAACGGCCGCCGAGGGAGTCGACGAACCGGCCGTAGGCCAGCAGCAGTTCCTCGGACTTGATCTGCTCGGGGTCACCGATGATCACGGCCTTGCCGCCGCCGTGCTCGAGGCCGGCCATGGCGTTCTTGTACGACATGCCCCGGGAGAGGTTCAGCGCGTCGGCGACGGCCTCTTCGTCGGACGCGTACGGGTAGAAGCGGGTGCCGCCGAGGGCCGGGCCCAGGGCGGTGGAGTGGATGGCGATGACAGCCTTCAGGCCACTGGCGCGGTCCTGGCACAGCACGACTTGCTCGTGGCCCCCCTGCTCCGATCGGAACAGGGTGTGCAGTACGTCGGCATTGGCGCCGGTCACATCGGTCACGGTGGTGACTCCCAAGTACGAAGCGGCGGAGACAGTCCATCCTCGGGGGCCTGACCGTCGCTTTTGGCTGGGCAGACGCGGGGAAGGACCGGTTGGGCAAGAGGGTAAGTCCTACGCGTGCGTAGATCCGACGCAGTGCCGAGGATCACCCTCTCTCGGGGTACCGGCGTGGAAGGATTCGCGGCATGCCAGCGCTGTCCTCGGTTCTTGTCCCTTACGCGTCCTATCTTCGGATCTACGAGCCGCTGGCGGCCTTCCCCGAGCCGGAACGCGGCCACTGGGCCCGCTACGCCCGCAGGGACGCCACACCGACCGCCCAGGACGAACTGCGCCGTTCGCTGGCCGACTTGCTGCCGACCCCGCCCGTCCCCGTGCCGGTCCACGAGAGCGCCGACGCGTTCGTGGCGGACGTCGACGGAGTGGTCTGCGTGTGCCCCTGGCGGACCCGGCTGCGCGGCTGGCTGGCTCTGGAGGAGCTCGGCGACCAGCTGCCGGCGCAGCTGCTGGACGCGGCGCTGCCGCAGGTCGTGCGGGACCAGGCGGCGGCGGACTTCGAGGAGTGGCGCGCGCGCAACCCGGACGCCCGGCCGTGGATCAGGACGGCGGTCTGGCATGTACCGGTCGGCTGGTTCACGCTCTTCGCCGACGAGGAGCGGGAGTACGAGGCGGCCGGTCCGGCCGCGCCCGTGCTGCGGTACCGGACGCCGATGGTCCAGGCCCGCAGACGGGTCGCACGGGCGCTGCGGACGCTTCGGGAGACGATCGACGAGGGTCCGCTGACCGACGGGCTGCTGGACGTCGGTCGCTGGCTCGAGGAGTTCCACCCGCGGTCGCTCGTGGAACTGGATTACGGGGGCCTGGTGCACGCGCTGCCGGACGGACAGCTGGCGCAGGACCGCTCCGCGGCCGATGTGGCCGAGGGGATCGCTGCGCTGCGGGCCGGCGACGCGGAAGGGGCGGCGCGGGCGTACGGGCGGCTGACCGAGCGCTGGCGGGCCGTCAGGGACCGTCAGTTCGCCAACTGAAGGCCGACTTCGTTGTCGGGGATGCGCTGCGTACAGGACGTAGGTCCCGATCCGGGCACTTGCCCCTCAAGCGTGACGGACGGCACTAACCGCGCTCTTGCGCCCATCACCTACCCTCGTGTCAAAATAGGACAAGGAGTCCGGGGAGGGTTCCTTCCGTCCAAGTAAGGGCGGAATGCTCAGCATTGCACGCTATGGGGGGTCTGGCGACTCCTGATCGCTCTGTGACTGATCGTTACTGTGACGTGACTGTCCGTTATGGCATGGTCCATCGGGCTTCGGCCGCTGATGGACACCTGAGAGGGCAATTCCATCGGTTTGGCCGACGTCGCTGGACAGATGGTGTAGTTGTAGTGCCGAGGACAAGCCGTTCGTCCTATAACCGACTCGGCCCGCGTCTGCCATTTCGGGCAACGCGGGTCAAGGTGCAGAATTTAGAGGAAAGAACCGAGAAGGTTCGGTTCTCCCGAGGAGGCCGCTCATGACCGCTCGCACCCCTGATGCCGAGCCGCTGCTGACCCCGGCTGAGGTTGCCACCATGTTCCGCGTGGACCCGAAGACGGTTACCCGCTGGGCCAAGGCAGGCAAGCTCACGTCCATCCGCACGCTCGGAGGACATCGCCGGTACCGCGAGGCAGAGGTCCGCGCACTGCTTGCGGGTATCCCGCAGCAGCGCAGCGAGGCCTGAACACCCCTGTAACACCGGGTGTTTCCGGGGCCCCCACCTCGGAAAACCCACCCCTAGCTCCATGTGACGGTGCTCTGCCCCAACAGACCCTCGTCATCGATCGCGCTGGACTCCGCCGGGTCCAGCGCGATTTTTTTGTGTCCGGGCAGGGCGCCGGTGGGTCCTGTGCCGGCCTGCGCCGGACCACCCTGGGGGGAGTGCAATGGCACATATTAAATCGGACGGTTGTAGGGAGGGGTTAAAAGGATGGGTTCTGAAAACCCGTTCGGTGACTCCCGTCACACCGCACGCCTCTTGCCAAACCCCGGCCTGTCACGGAACCAGGCGCCCAGAGGCGGCTGTTGGTCACTCCTCGGTGGGACCTTCGTCCTCGGCCGACGGGCCCTTCGGCGCCTCTGTCGGCGGCCGGGTGGCGGGCGGCTGTGCCTGCCCGGTGCCGGACGGCTCCTCGTCGGGGCGCTCCATGGCGAGCCGCAGGAGGCGATGGCAGATGGGGCAGGACCTTGTGAGGTGCCGGTAGCCGGATGCGGCGGACAGATGGGCGCGCAGCAGCGCCCGGGTCTCGTACCGCCGTGCTGTGGACGCCGCCATGCACGTCACCTCCGGGTGTGTGCCGTCCCCTTGGGTCTCTCGTCCGGCTCAGGCAGCGTCCGAACGAAAGGCCCTAGTGACTGGGTACCCGTGGCAGATGACGCCGTCAAGACGGCCGGGCACGACGAAGGCCCGCATCGAATGATGCGGGCCTTCGTCATATCGCGCGGTCCTGACGGGATTTGAACCCGCGGCCTCCACCTTGACAGGGTGGCGAGCACTCCAAACTGCTCCACAGGACCAGGTTTCGCAGCCGGTACTTGCTTCCTTGGCTGCGAGAGAGACTGTACAGCAGGTGCGACCATCAGGTCGAACTCACTCCGGGCGATCGGCCCGTCACGGCGCCGCTGCGTCGATGGCCTTCACGATCCGCTTGTCGGACACCGGGTACGCCGTGCCCAGCGCGTGCGCGAAGTAGCTCACCCGCAGCTCCTCGATCATCCAGCGGATGTCCAGGACCTCCTGCGGCACCGGCCGGCCCTGCGGCAGCTGCTCGAGCAGCCAGGCGTACTCGTCCTGCATCTCGTGGACCTTCTCCATGCGCGTGGTGTCGCGCTGGACGGCCGTGGGCATCTGCTGGAGGCGACGGTCCACGGCCACCAGGTAGCGCATCAGGTCGGGCAGCCTGCGCAGCCCTGTGCGGGTCACGAAGCCGGCCGGCACGAGGGCCGCCAGCTGCTCGCGTACGTCCTGGACGTTGTTGATGAGCACCAGGCTGTTCGTGGCCTTCAGGCGGCGCTCGCAGGCCTGCCAGGCCGCCAGGATCTGCTGCACCTGGTCGATCGTGCGGACGGTCAGGTCGACGAGGTCGGCCCGCACCTTGTCGAACAGCTTCCGGAACGATTCCTCGTCCCACGCCGGTCCGCCGTGCTCCGCGATCAGACGGTCGGCCGCGGCCAGGGCGCAGTCCTCGAAGAGCGCCTGGACCGAGCCGTGCGGATTGCGGGAGAGCGCCAGCTTCTGCTGGTTCGTCAGCTTGTCGGAGGCGAACTTGGCGGGATTCACCGGGATGTTGAGCATGATCAGACGGCGGGTTCCGCTCCACATCGCCTGCGCTTGCTCCGCCTCGGTGTCGAAGAGCCGTACGGCGACGGAGCCGCCCTCGTCGACCAGGGCGGGGAACGCCTTGACCGGCTGACCCGCGCGCCGCGTCTCGAAGACCTTCGAGAGCGTGCCGATCGTCCAGTCCGTGAGTCCGGTGCGCTCCAGGGACTCGCCGGAGGGGCTGGAGGAGGCGGCGGCCTTGGAGAGCGCCTGGCGGGCCTTCGGCTTCAGCTGGACCCGAAGAGCCTCCAGGTCCTTGTCCTCCGCGAGCTTCTTACGGCGCTCGTCGACGATCCGGAACGTGATCTTCAAGTGGTCGGGCACACGGGAGAGGTCGAAGTCGTCCGCCGTGACCGGCACGCCGACCATCCGCTTCAGCTCCCGCGCGAGCGTGACCGGTAGCGGCTCCTGGAGCGGCACGGCCCTGGCCAGGAACGCCTTCGCGTAGTTCGGCGCGGGCACGTAGTGGCGGCGGACCGGTTTCGGCAGCGAACGGATCAGCTCGGTGACCACGTCCTCGCGCAGGCCCGGGATCTGCCAGTCGAAGCCCTCGTCGGTCACCTGGTTCAACACCTGCAGCGGGATGTGCACGGTGACACCGTCCGCGTCCGCGCCCGGTTCGAACTGGTACGTCACCCGGAACTTCAGCCGGCCCTGCCGCCACGAGTCCGGGTAGTCGTCCTTGGTGACCTCACCCGCCTTCTCGTTGATGAGCATCTCGCGCTCGAAGTCGAGCAGGTCGGGCTGCTCGCGGCGCTTGTGCTTCCACCAGGAGTCGAAGTGCGCGCCGGACACGACGTGTTCGGGCACCCGCTGGTCGTAGAAGTCGAAGAGGGTCTCGTCGTCCACCAGGATGTCGCGGCGGCGGGCGCGGTGCTCCAGCTCCTCGACCTCGGTCAGCAGTCTGCGGTTGTCCGCGAAGAACTTGTGGTGCGTGCGCCAGTCGCCCTCGACCAGCGCGTTGCGGATGAAGAGGTCACGCGAGACCTCCGGGTCGATCCGCCCGTAGTTCACTTTCCGCTGGGCGACGATCGGCACGCCGTAGAGCGTCACCTTCTCGTACGCCATCACCGCGGCCGCGTCCTTCTCCCAGTGCGGTTCGCTGTACGTACGCTTCAGCAAATGCTGTGCGAGCGGTTCGATCCACTCCGGTTCGATCTTCGCGTTGACCCGCGCCCACAGCCGGGACGTCTCCACCAGCTCGGCGGACATCACGAACCGCGGCGGCTTCTTGAAGAGGGCAGAGCCGGGGAAGATCGCGAACTTGGCGCCGCGGGCGCCCAGGTACTCGTTCTTCCCTGTGCTCCTCCCGCTCTCGCCCCCGGTCTCCTTCACGTCCTTCATGCCGACGTGCGAGAGCAGACCCGCGAGCAGCGAGACGTGGACGGCCTGCTCGGGCACGGCGGCATCCGCCGAGGGCTCCTCGAGATGCATGCCCATCTGCTTGGCGACCGTGCGGAGCTGGGAGTAGATGTCCTGCCACTCCCGGATGCGCAGGAAGTTCAGGTACTCCTGCTTGCACATCCGGCGGAAGCTCGAGGAGCCGCGCTCCTTCTGCTGTTCACGGACATAGCGCCACAGGTTGAGGAAGGCGAGGAAGTCGCTCGTCTCGTCCTTGAAGCGGGCGTGCTGCTGATCGGCCTGCGTCTGCTTCTCCGCCGGGCGCTCTCGCGGGTCCTGGATCGACAGGGCGGCCGCGATCACCATGACCTCGCGCACACAGCCGTTCTTGTCGGCCTCGACGACCATGCGGGCGAGCCGGGGGTCGACCGGCAGCTGGGAGAGCTTGCGGCCCATCTCCGTCAGCTTCTTGCGGGGATCCTTCTGCGCCGGGTCGAACGCGCCCAGTTCCTGGAGGAGCTGGACACCGTCGCGGATGTTGCGGTGGTCCGGCGGGTCGATGAACGGGAACTTCTCGATGTCGCCGAGTCCGGCCGCCGTCATCTGGAGGATGACCGACGCCAGGTTCGTGCGGAGGATCTCCGGGTCCGTGAACTCGGGCCGGGCGTCGAAGTCGTCCTCCGAGTACAGCCGGATGCAGATGCCGTCCGACGTACGGCCGCAGCGGCCCTTGCGCTGGTTGGCGCTGGCCTGGCTGATCGCCTCGATGGGCAGCCGCTGCACCTTCGTGCGATGGCTGTAGCGGGAGATACGGGCGGTCCCCGGATCGATCACGTACTTGATGCCGGGGACCGTCAGCGACGTCTCCGCGACATTGGTGGCGAGGACGATCCGCCGGCCGGTGTGCTGCTGGAAGACGCGGTGCTGCTCGGCGTGCGAGAGACGGGCGTAGAGGGGGAGCACCTCGGTGAAGCGGTACTGCTTCTTGTTGAGCGCCTCCGCGGTGTCGCGGATCTCGCGCTCGCCGGAGAGGAAGACGAGGATGTCGCCCTTCCCCTCGCCCATCAGCTCCTCCACCGCGTCCGTGATCGCGGTGATCTGGTCGCGGTCGCTCTCCTCGCCGTCCTCTTCGAGCAGCGGGCGGTAACGGACCTCGACGGGATACGTACGGCCGCTGACCTCGACGATCGGGGCGTCACCGAAGTGCCGGGAGAAGCGCTCGGGGTCGATCGTCGCGGACGTGATCACGACCTTGAGATCGGGACGCCTGGGCAGCAGCTGTGCCAGGTAGCCGAGCAGGAAGTCGATGTTGAGCGACCGCTCGTGGGCCTCGTCGATGATGATCGTGTCGTAGGCGCGCAGCTCGCGGTCGGTCTGGATCTCGGCGAGCAGGATGCCGTCCGTCATGAGCTTCACGAAGGTGGCGTCCTGGTTCACCTGGTCGGTGAAGCGGACCTTCCAGCCGACGGCCTCGCCGAGCGGGGTGTCCAGCTCTTCCGCGACCCGTTCCGCGACGGTGCGGGCGGCGATACGGCGGGGCTGCGTGTGGCCGATCATGCCGCGCACGCCACGGCCCAGTTCCAGACAGATCTTCGGGATCTGGGTCGTCTTGCCGGAGCCGGTCTCACCCGCGACGATCACGACCTGGTGGTCCCGTATCGCCTCGAGGATCGCGTCCTTCTTCTGGCTGACCGGAAGCTGCTCCGGGTACGAGACCTCGGGTACGCGGCCGGCCCGGAGGGCGGTGCGGGCCGCGGACTTCTCCGCCTCCGCGGCGATCTCGTCCAGCACGGCCTGCCGAGCCTCGGGCTTACGGATGCGGCGGGCGCCTTCGAGACGGCGGCCGAGCCGGTGGGCGTCGCGCAGCGACGCCCCGGCCAGCAGGGTCTGAAGGTCGGCGAAGGAAGTAGACATACGAACACCAGGATCGCACCCCCGGGAAACCACTGGCGAACTCATTTCACGCGCAGCCTGGTGCAGTATGGAGCGAATCCGCCCCTGCCCGACCCGAAAGGACAGCGCGTCCATGCTGATCGGCCGCGACCGCCGGCACCGCCTCCTGGTGTCCGCGAGCCTGCTGCTCGGCCTGCTGGGAGCGCTGCTCGGGTGCATGGGCACGGCGGCCGCGGCGGCGGACCCCGCGCCGGTCTCCGTCGCCGGTCCGGACGCCACGCCCGCGTCCATGGCCGGGCCGGTGGCCGCTCCCGCGCAGCCCCCGGGCTGCGGACCGGGCGCCAAGGACAACGACAGGGACGCCCACCCCGGGACGCCCCCGCGCGGCAGCTCCCCGTACGAACTGCTGCCCGCGCTGCACCAGGCCGGCGGTCCCGCCGGCCCCGGGGCGCTGCTGCCCGACCGGGCCTTCCTCGACGAGTCGCCGCTGCCCGCGCCGCCGCCGGCGGCGCCGCCCACCCCGGTCGCCCTCTCCGTCCTGCGCGTCTAGGCCCGGCGGCCCACTCCACCGTCAGCCGCCGGACCTTCGCCCAGGAGCACCACCATGTCTTCTTCCCCTTCCCGTAAGCCCCTCGCCATCGGCGCGGGTGTCCTCGTCGCCGCGCTGCTGCTCGGCTTCGCGTCCTACACCACCACCAAGCCGGACACCCCGGCCGGCGGTTCCTCCGCCGTGGCCGATGTCTCCGCCGACCCGCGGGACGGCGCCTATCCGGAGCTCGAGAAGCTCGCCCGCCGTGAGGCCGGGGACCCGCTGGCGGTGGGCCGCGCCGACGCGCCCGTCGTCATGGTCGAGTACGCGGACTTCCAGTGCGGCTACTGCGGAAAGTTCGCCCGCGACACCGAGCCGGAGCTCATCAAGAAGTACGTCGAGGACGGGACCCTGCGGATCGAGTGGCGCAACTTCCCGATCTTCGGCGAGGAGTCACAGGCCGCGGCACGCGCCGCCTGGGCGGCGGGCCGGCAGGGCCGTTTCTGGGAGTTCCACGCGGCCGCGTACGCGGAGGGGGCCAAGGAGAAGGGCTTCGGCAAGGACCGGCTCGACGCGCTGGCGCGTGAGGCGGGAGTGGCCGACCTCGGGCGCTTCGCACGGGACCTCGACAGTGACGCGGCGCGGCAGGCCGTGAAGAAGGACCACGAGGAGGCGTACGGGCTGGGTGCGACGTCCACCCCGTCCTTCCTGATCAACGGGCGGCCCGTCGCGGGCGCCCAGCCGATGGCGACGTTCACCGAGGCCATCGAGGCGGCGAAGCAGGCTGCGGACGGGAACGGCCGGTGAGCGACATCGGCTATCTGGCCGCTTTCCTCGGCGGTCTGCTGGCGCTGGTCAGCCCCTGCAGCGCACTGCTGCTCCCCGCCTTCTTCGCCTACTCCGTCGACTCGGCCGGCCGGCTGCTGGCCCGCACGGGAATCTTCTACGCGGGCCTGGCCACCACCCTCGTCCCGCTGGGCGCGGCGGGGTCGTACGCGGGTCGGCTGTTCTACGGCCACCGTGATCTGCTCGTCCTGGCCGGCGGATGGCTGATCGTCGCGCTCGGCGTCGCGCAGATCCTCGGCATGGGTTTCGCCTCTCGCCGTATCGCTTCGGTGTCCGGCCGGATCCGCCCGACGACAGCGGTGTCCGTGTACGCGCTCGGCCTGGTCTACGGCCTGGCCGGGTTCTGCGCGGGGCCGATCCTGGGCAGCGTGCTGACGGTGGCGGCGGTCAGCGGCAGCCCGGTCTACGGCGGTCTGCTCCTCGCGGTCTACGCCCTCGGCATGGCGGTCCCGCTCTTCGTCCTCGCGCTGCTGTGGGAACGGTTCGACCTGGGCCGCCGCCGGTGGCTGCGCGGCCGGACGCTGCGGGCGGGCCGCTTCGAGCTGCACACGACGTCGCTGCTCTCGGGACTGTTCTTCGTCGTGCTCGGCACGCTGTTCCTGGCCTTCGACGGCACCACGGCCATGCCGGGACTGCTCTCGGTCGACGACTCGTTCGCGGTCGAGGAGTGGACGGCGGGCCTCGGCGGCGCGATCCCCGACTGGGCGCTGCTGGTCCTGGTGGTGACGGCGACCGCCGTGATCGTGGCCGTCCGCCTCCGGGCCGGCCGCGGTGACCGCGAGCGCGCCTGACGTGCGTGGGCCCGCCCGGCCGGGGCGGGCCCTTGCGGCGCGGACGATGTCCCGGACACCGTGGGAGCACGACGACGGCCCCGGCTCGAAGAGCCGGGGCCGTCGGATTGTGGCTGGGGCCGGGGTCGAACCGGCGACCTATCGCTTTTCAGGCGATCGCTCGTACCAACTGAGCTACCCAGCCACGAAGCTCTTTCGAGCTTCAGCGGTCCTGACGGGATTTGAACCCGCGGCCTCCACCTTGACAGGGTGGCGAGCACTCCAAACTGCTCCACAGGACCAAGCTATGTGCGAGACCAAGTCTCGCACACGGTAAAGCGTGCCCCCAACGGGATTCGAACCCGTGCTACCGCCTTGAAAGGGCGGCGTCCTGGGCCACTAGACGATGAGGGCTAAGGGCCCGCCTGGGCGCTTCTCAGCGCGTCGGGGACGTGAGAAGCATATGGGATGCGGGGAGCTATCGCCAAAACGGTTTACGGAGAGGGGCTCGGCGTGCCGGGGGAGGGCGTGCCGGAGGGTGCTTCGGACGGCGATCCCGACGGCGAGGGCTTTGGTGTCGGGTCCTCGGCGAGGTGGCGGCTGACCTCGGCCGTCGTCAGTCCGAGGCCGCCCAGAGTGATCTCGTCCCACGCCTGCATCCGGCGGGTCGTCCGGTCCAGATAGAGGACCGAGGCGCGCACCTTCTCCGGCTTCTCGTTCTGGACCGCGCGCAGGCCGCCGCCGCCCGTGGAGCCTTCGATCTTCAGCCGGGTGCCGTGCTCGAGGAGCTCGGTCCGGCGTTTGTGGACGTGGCCGGCCAGGACGAGCGGCACCGTTCCGTCGGTCTCGCGGGCGGCGACCGGGTTGTGGGCGACGGCGATGTCGACGGGCGTACCCGCGGCCTCCTGGTCGCGCAGTGCGGAGGCGAGGCGGATGCCTGTCATCCGTTCGGCGGGGTCGCCCTGGGCGACCACCGACCGGTCGGGGGTGAACTGCGGGTCGCCGCTGCCGGCGATACGCAGCCCGGCCACGGTCACGGCCCTGCCGTCGTCGAGCACGTGCACGTTCTTGAGGCGGGAGAGGTACTCCTGGGTCGTGCGCGAGTCGTGGTTGCCGCGTACCCAGACGTACGGCGCGCCCAGGTCGGAGATCGGGTCGAGGAAGCCGTTCTCGGCGGCGGATCCGTGGTCCATCGTGTCGCCGGAGTCGATGATCACGTCGATGTCGTACTGCTCGACGAGCGACGCGATGATGTGCCAGGCCGCCGGGTTGAGGTGGATGTCGGAGACGTGCAGCACCCGCATCGTGCCCGGGTCGGGCTGGTAGGCGGGGAGTGTGGAGGTCGCCTCGTAGAGCTTGGTGACGTTGGTGACGAGGCGGGCCAACTCCTCCTGGTAGATACCGAATTCGGTGACGATCGAGCGGGCGTTGCCGACGACGGACGGCGCGGACGTCAGCAGCCCGGAGAACTTGGGCTCGAGAACGGACTTCGGGTTCCAGGTGGCGTACGCGCTGACGCCGGACGCCGCCAGCAGGGCCAGCGCCAGGCCGCCCGCCGCCAGCGCGCGGCGCGGGCGGCGGTAGACGGCGAGGCCGAGTGCGGTGGCTCCGGAGACGACGGCGACGCAGGACCGGAAGGCCAGCTCCGCGGTGCCGTCCTGGACGTCGTGGGTGATCTCGTCCTGGAGGCCGGAGATCAGCTCCGGACGCTCCACCAGGGCCTGGGAGCGGACCGGGTCCAGGCGGTCCACGTCGACGTCGAGACGCACCGGTGCGGTGTGGGAGTCGAGCTCCAGCGCGCCCAGCGGAGAAACGTTGATCTTCGTTCCGCCGTTCAGGGACGGCCGCAGCGTCATCGTCGTGTCCATGGGGCCGACCGGCGTACGGACGTTCCCGACGATCAGCAGCCCCAGCCAGGCTCCGATCAGGACGACGGCGGTCAGTCCCAGCGCCCTGACCCACGGCCGCGGGGCCGCATCCAGTGCGGGGACGGGGGTCCGCCCGGTGGGCGCGCCGCGTTTGCGCAGGCGGTGCAGGAGTCGGCTCAGTGCGGCGGGGATCGGCGGGGACGACATGGGCGAGCGGTGCGGTTCCTGGGCTTGGCGGGCCATTGGTCCCGTATGCCCACACCGGCGGGCGGCCATGCCGGGGCGACCACCCGCACGGCGTACGTGACAATGGCCGGGTGCTGGAGATGACGCGCGAGGAGTTCGAGGAACTGGTCTCCGAGGCCCTGGACAGGATCCCGCCCGAACTGACGCGGCTGATGGACAACGTCGCCGTGTTCGTGGAGGACGAGCCCGCATCGGACGATCCCGACCTGCTCGGCCTCTACGAGGGGACTCCGCTGACCGACCGCGGGGAGTGGTACGCGGGCGTGCTGCCCGACCGCATCACCATCTACCGGGGGCCGACGCTGCGGATGTGCGAGTCCCGCGAGGACGTCGTCGCGGAGACGGAGATCACCGTGGTGCACGAGATCGCGCACCACTTCGGGATCGACGACGAGCGGCTGCACGAGCTGGGGTACGGGTGACCTCCGGCGCCGACGCCGCCGGCGACGCGGAGGCCATCGACCCGGACGTCGACCTCCACGTCCCCGCCCAGCGGGCCGAGACGGCCGGCGGGCACAAGTGGCCGGTGCTCGCCGCGATCTCGGCGGGCGGTGCGGTCGGCGCCTGCGCGCGCTACGGCGCGACCCTGCTGTGGCCGGCGCCCGAGGGCACGTTCCCGTGGGCGGTCTTCTGGGTCAACGTGACCGGCTGCGCCCTGATCGGGGTACTCATGGCGCTCGTCAGCGAGGGAGGCCGAACGGCGCCCGCGCTGGTGCGGCCCTTCCTCGGGGTCGGTGTGCTCGGCGGATTCACGACGTTCTCCACGTACGCCCTCGACTTCTCGGACCTGTTGGAGCGCGAAGAGGCCGGCGTCGCACTCGCGTACGCGGGCGGCACGCTCGCCGGGGCGATGGGCGCGGTGTGGCTGGGGGCCTCGGCGACGCGGGCGGCGCTGAACCGCACGGCGGCGCCGTGAACTGGCTGCTGGTGGTCGTCGGCGCCGCGGTCGGGGCGCCGCTGCGGTACCTGACGGACCGTGCGGTGCAGGCCCGCCACGACTCGCTGTTCCCGTGGGGGACGTTCGTGGTGAACGCCGCGGGAAGTCTGGTGCTCGGCGCCGTGGCGGGGGCGTCGGTGTCCTCGCCGGCGTACGCGCTGCTCGGCACGGGCCTGTGCGGGGCGTTGACGACGTACTCCACGTTCTCGTACGAGACGCTGCGGCTGGCCGAGCGGGGACGGCGGTTCCTGGCCGTGGCGAACGTGGCCGCCTCGCTGCTGGTCGGGCTCGGATCGGTGTTCCTGGGGCTGGAGTTGGCGCGCGCCTTCACCGCGTGACCCGTCGCGCCGGCCGGAGCCGTGGCGGGATCCGGGGCGTGTCCCTTGCGGGGTGACGGGAGTTGGTCAGGGAAACCCGCGTCCCCTGCCCCGGAGGTGCCCCCGTGCGCCAGTTGTCAGCCCCCGGCCGTACGGCCGTCTGGATCGCCGCCTCCATGGCGGTCCTGGCCTCGGCAGGCTGTATGAGCGTGAGCGACGACGGCGGGGCGAAGCCCGCGCCCAGCTCGTCCGCGGAGCGGCGCGGGACGGGGGCGGAACCGGACGGCGGGCATGTGCTCCCGGGCGGACACGGACGGCAGGCAGGCGGCGGCGGGGACTCCTCCCACGACGTCGACGGGAAGGGCGAGAACGCTTCGCCCGCGCCGAGCGGTTCGGCCTCCGCCGGTGCCCGGCCCTCCGAGGCCGCCCCGCCGCCCTCGGAGCCGAAGCCGTCCGCGCCCCCCGGGGACGCCGGGCCGTCCGCGTCCGCGCCGCAGCCGTCGATGCCGCCGCCGGAGGAGTCACCGGAGCCGCCGGTGGAGAGTCCTCCGCCGTCACCGCCACAGCCGTCCGACCCGCCGAGTGCCTCCTCCGCGCCCGAGGTGCACGCCGGTGCGATGCGGGTGATGCCGGCCGACGGTGACTCCGAGCCCTCGGCATCACCGCAGTCGCGCCCGGACGGGGCGGGCCGAAGCGACGGGGCGGGCCGGTCCGCTGCCTAGGGCGGTGTGCCGGGCGTCACTCGGCCGCGGTTTGCCATCGGTGGGGGAGGGTGCGTATGGTGGTAGATCGTTTGATCCCATTGCCCGGCGCCGAAACAGAAGAGCGCCGCGTGGCGCGTACTCTCCCTAGCCGTGGCTGACCGCATCGAGGCGGTCGAATTGCGAATTCACGGAGTTTGGGCGCGTGCCGAGACTCCGGAAGGTTTCGCATTTCGCATGTCCAATTTCAGCACTGATCACGCCGTCATGCCCGAGAACGACGAGATTGTCGAGACGGTTGTCGCGGAGGCCGCAGAGGCCCCCGAGGAGCCCCAGACCACGTTCTCGGACCTCGGTCTCCCCGAGGGCGTCGTCCGCAAGCTCGCCCAGAACGGCGTGACCTCGCCCTTCCCGATCCAGGCCGCGACCATCCCGGACGCCCTGGCCGGCAAGGACATCCTCGGCCGTGGCCGCACCGGCTCCGGCAAGACCCTCTCCTTCGGTCTGCCGACCCTGGCCACGCTGGCCGGCGGCCACACCGAGAAGAAGAAGCCCCGCGCGATCATCCTCACGCCGACCCGTGAGCTCGCGATGCAGGTCGCGGACGCCCTCCAGCCCTACGGCGACGTGCTCGGCCTCAAGATGAAGGTCGTCTGCGGCGGTACCTCCATGGGCAACCAGATCTACGCCCTCGAGCGCGGTGTCGACGTCCTCGTCGCCACCCCGGGCCGCCTGCGCGACATCATCAACCGCGGCGCCTGCTCCCTGGAGAACGTCCAGGTCGCCGTCCTCGACGAGGCCGACCAGATGTCCGACCTGGGCTTCCTGCCCGAGGTCACCGAGCTGCTCGACCAGATCCCCGGCGGCGGCCAGCGGATGCTGTTCTCCGCCACCATGGAGAACGAGATCTCCACGCTGGTCAAGCGCTACCTGACCGACCCGGTCACGCACGAGGTCGACAGCGCCCAGGGCAACGTCACGACCATGAGCCACCACGTGCTCGTCGTGAAGCCCAAGGACAAGGCGCCCGTCACGGCCGCGATCGCCGCCCGCAAGGGCCGCACGATCATCTTCGTCCGCACCCAGCTGGGCGCCGACCGCATCGCCGAGCAGCTGTGCGACGCCGGTGTGAAGGCCGACGCGCTGCACGGCGGCATGACGCAGGGCGCCCGCACCCGCGTCCTGGAGGACTTCAAGAAGGGCTACGTCAACGCGCTCGTCGCGACCGACGTCGCCGCCCGCGGCATCCACGTCGACGGCATCGACCTGGTCCTCAACGTGGACCCTGCCGGTGACCACAAGGACTACCTGCACCGCTCCGGCCGTACGGCCCGCGCCGGCAAGTCCGGTGTCGTCGTCTCGCTGTCGCTGCCTCACCAGCGCCGCCAGATCTTCCGGCTGATGGAGGACGCGGGCGTCGACGCCTCGCGTCACATCGTCGGCGGAGCGGGCGTGTTCGACCCGGAGGTCGCCGAGATCACCGGCGCCCGTTCGCTGACCGAGGTCCAGGCCGACTCCGCGAACAACGCCGCCAAGCAGGCCGAGCGCGAGGTCGTCGAACTGACCCGCCAGCTCGAGCGCGTCCAGCGCCGTGCGACCGAGCTGCGCGAGGAGGCCGACCGTCTGGTCGCCCGCGCCGCCCGTGAGCGCGGCGAGGACCCGGAGGCGGCCGTCGCCGAGGTGACCGAGGCCGCGGTGGCCGAGATCGCCGCGGTGCCGGAGCAGGCCGAGCCGGTGCGCGACTCCCGTGACGAGCGTCCCTCGTCCGACCGTCGTGACGAGCGTGGCAACTTCCGCCGCGACGACCGCGGTGGCTTCCGCCGTGACGACCGCGGTGGCGACCGTGGCGGGTTCCGTCGTGACGACCGCCGTGACGACCGTGGTGGCCGTACTTTCGAGCGCCGTGACGACCGCGGTGGCGACCGTGGTGGCCGTTCCTTCGAGCGTCGTGACGACCGCGGTGGCGACCGTGGCGGGTTCCGTCGTGACGACCGCCGTGACGACCGTGGTGGCCGTACCTTCGAGCGCCGTGACGACCGCGGTGGCGACCGTGGCGGCTTCCGCCGCGAGGACGACCGTGGTGGCCGTACCTTCGAGCGCCGTGACGGTGACCGTGGCAACTTCCGCCGTGACGACCGCGGTGGTGACCGTGGCGGCTTCCGCCGCGACGACCGCCCGGCCGGTCACCGTGGCAGCGACCGTCCGTTCAACCGTGACCGCCGCGACGACCGCCCCTCGAGCGGCTTCCGTCCCGGCGCCGGCGACCGCCCGTACGGCCGCCGTGACGACCACCGCGGTGGCGCCGGTTCGAGCTCCGGCTCCTTCGGCGGCGGCCGCCGTGACGACAAGCCGCGCTGGAAGCGCAACGGCTGACCTCATGTGAGGACCGACTGAGCAGGGCCCGTACGGCACTTCGGTGGCGTACGGGCCCTGTCGCGTTGAACGGGTTCGAAAAATGCTTCCGTTGCTGGTGAGGCTGCTGTTAATGTCAGCCCACTTGCATGGGGGCGGGTGCGGCTCGGGGGGGCCTTCACGCACTGCTGTTCGGTACGGGCACCGCTGATCTCCCCATGCGTCTCTTACGCATCCCGGGGAGGGACCCGAGTGCCTCGAAGCGCTCTCGTACGCCATTCCATCGCAGCCGTGACGGCAGCGACCCTTGTCGCCGGCATCGGCCCCTTCGCGCTCACGGCCACCGCGGCCGAGGGCGGCAAAGTCGTCTTCCCCGCGGCCGTCGCGGCGCAGCCACGGACCGTGGTCCCGCTCGTCGCGGGCCCCACCGGCTACCTGCGCTACGAGCAGGGCGTCGGGCACTTCTGGAGCACGTATGCCGGCGTCTCCACCCCGATCTCCGTCGAAGAGGAGGGGCCGGAGGCCGACGGCACGTACGGTGCCGGTTTCGACGGCTTCGCCACGTACTTGTCCGACTGGACGCCTACGTCGGACTCGGTCCGGCTGGTGAACATGGCGACGGACAGCGTCAGCTACCTCGACATTCCAAGCGGCCACCAGTACGTCGGTGTCTTCGGGTCCACCGTGGTCACCTTCACCCGGACGACCACGACCGCCCCGCGCGTGTGGCATCTGCTCCGGAAAGTGAACGGCTCGGTGCAGGACACACAGGTGACCGGCTGGCCGGAGGGCGCGCTGCCGCCCGCCAAGGCGGTGACCGGGGGCGCGGACGGCGTCCTCGCCACGTACCAGGTGGGCGGCGTCTCCCGCTCCGCCTGGGTCGATCTGGCCTCGGCACAGGTCCGCACCCTCCCCAACGACGCGGCCGCTCAGCCGGTGTCCACCGTTCACAGCCCGACCGAGGTCGTGGAGTGGGCGAAGGACGGCAAGGCGCGCTTCTACACCAAGGGCGAAGCCGGCGCATCCGGTCCGCTCGCCCTGGCCGCCACGACCGACCTTCCCTACAACGAGGGCGACGTGCTGCTCGGGGTCGTGGGCACTCGACTGATCGTCGGGCGTGCTTCCGGCCAGGACTCCTCCGTCCCGTACCGCGTCGTCTCCGTGCCGCGCGCGGGTGGAGAGGAGACCACTCTCTTCGCCCACGGACGCCGGCAGGCGCTGGCGGCTCCGGACGGTGGGCTGCTCCTGGTCGCGGGCGCGGCCGCCGACACGCTGGGCGTCCAGCGGCTCCGGGCCGAGGGGGACGGGACGACCGCGGCCAAGCTCGTGGACGTCACCCCGCTCACCTCGAAGCCGAGGTCGCTCAGTTTCAGCCACGGACAGCTCCACTCCCTCGAGTGGATGCCGGACGAGACCAACTCCTACCGTTCGCGGACGGTGTCGGTCACGGGCGAACTGACGGCCGGAGCGACGCAGGAGCGCGGCGACTTCGGATTCCCGCTCGAAGAGTGCACCGACACGAACGGCTGTCCGGAGCCCCTGGCCACCGGCGACGGACGCATGGTGGTCCAGCCGCCCTACCAGTCGGACCTCCCGGCCCTGGTGGTGGAGCCGGGCGCGACCTCGGGACGCGTCCTCAGCAACGAACTCGAGAACGTCCACATCTCTGACGTCTCCGGGCGCTACGCGATCGGCGGCGGACGGACCGGGTCCGGCGAGTGGGTGACGAACACCGCCTTCGATCTGGACACGGGCAAGCGACTCGCGACGTTCAAGGTGCCGTTCGACTACGACCTGTACGGCGACACGCTCTGGACGCAGGGCACCGTGAACGGAACGGTCGTCGGCTACGACGTCCGTACCGGCGCCGTGAAGCGCACGGTGGATCTGGGAACAGGTTGCCGGGCGGAGTTCCTCAAGGTCACGGCCCACTGGCTGAGCTGGAGCTGCGCCGGCCCCACCGAGAGAGGCGGCATCTACGACCTCGACAAGAACACCAACCTGAACTACACCGAGCCGTTCTCGCAGCTCGGTGACGGCTACGTCGTGCAGACCCATGGCCGGGAGGTGCGGGTCACCGACGTCCGCGGTCCCGAGCCTGTCCTCAAGGCGACCTACCTGACGAGCGATTACAACTACGAGTCCGGCCTGTACGCCATCGACACCGCCGCCGGCCGCGTCGCCTACCAGGAGAACGCCGCCGGTGACATCCGGGTGGCCGATCTCGGGGTCCCGGCATCGCCGCTGGCCCGTATCGATGCCGATGTGGCGACGGGTGCGGACCTGAAGGCGGGTGCGTGGAAGCCGCGTTGGTGGCTGTCGAAGCCGGCCGGGTCGTGGCAGCTGACGGTGACGAGCAAGACGACCGGCGCGGTCGTCCGGACCCTGTCAGGGGGCGAGGCGCGCGGCGTTGTGAGTCCGGTGTGGGACGGCAAGGACGCGGCGGGCAGGTTCGTCGGGAACGGCGCGTACACGTGGGCCCTGAGCGTGAAGCCGGCTGACGGCCAGGGCGCGGATCTGACGGCGGCGGGCGCGGTGTCCGTGACCGGCGCCGCGGCGGCCCGGCGGGATCTCGTCGGCGACGACGGTTTCGGTGATCTGCTGGTGATGGATTCCGCGGGTCTGGTGTCGCTGTACAAGGGCACGGGCTCGGGTGGTCTGTCGGCGCGGATCGCGGGGTCGGGCGGCGTGTTCTCGACCTCGTCGGTACTGGTGCCGTTCGGTGATGTGAACGGGGACCGCTGCAACGATGTGCTGGTGCGGGTCGGCGATCAGCTGCGTGCGTACCGGCCGGGCTGCGGCAAGATCGTGTCGGCGTCGTCTCCGTACACGCTGATCGGCACCGGGTGGGGGCAGTACAACGTGCTGACCTCCCCGGGTGACGTGAACGGCGACGGGTACCAGGACCTGGTGGCGCGTCAGGCGTCCACCGGCGACATGTACTTCTACGCGGGGACGGCGGATCACCGGCTCAAGAGCCGGGTGAAGATCGGCACGAACTGGAAGACCTACACGAAGATCGTCGGTGCCGGTGACCTGAACGGTGACGGCCGCGGCGACCTGCTGGGCATCGACGCGGCGGGTGCGCTGTGGCGGTACTACGGCACGGCGTCGGGTGCTGTGGCGCCGCGGGTGCAGCTGGCGACGGGCTGGGGCGGGTACACCTCGGTGGTCGGGCTGGGCGACATCAGCGGTGACGGGAAGCCGGAGCTCGTGGGTCGTACGGGTGACGGCCGGCTGTACCGGCACAGCGCGACGGGGACCGGGACGCTGGCGGCCCGGGTGGTGATCGGCACGGGCGGCTGGCAGGCGTTCAAGGGCCTGTACTGACGTGCTTCCGCCGCGGCCCGGGACGACCGGGCCGCGGCGACCGGGCCGGTGGCGTATACCCGATCGGCTCCGGGGATCTCTCCCGCTATGCTCAGGGGTGTTGTGTCGAGGGCCGTTAGCTCAATTGGCAGAGCAGCGGACTTTTAATCCGTTGGTTGTGGGTTCGAGTCCCACACGGCCTACCACTCAGCCCCAGGTCAGGAAGGTTCTGGCCTGGGGCTGATCTTGTTTCCGGCCGGCTTCGGCGCTCTGCGGCAAGTGCGGGCACGACTACACGGTTCCGCGGCAGGACCCCACGTAGGAGGACCCCGGTGGTCAGTCGCCGAAGGAGCGGCGTGGACCGGGGAAACGCTCAGTCGCGTCGCCGGCAGCAGAGGAAGACCTGCTCCTCGGGCGGCACGTCGCTGATCGCCGGGGCGTAGGTGTACGAGGACTCCTCGAGGATCTCGAAGTCCTGCTCGACGACCTTGTGCAACTCCTCGCGGAGGTAGCCGGACACCCGGATGCTCTTTCCGAGGAACGGGATCGCGCGGTTGTCCATGTCCGCCTCCACCATCGAGATCACGAACAGGCCGCCGGGGACCAGCAGGTGGTGGACGGTCCGCAGCGCCTCGGGGATCTCGGCGCGGGGGAGCATGAGCAGGGAGAAGAAGGCCGTGATGGCGTCGAAGCGGCCCAGATCCGCGGGGCCGCCCGGACGGAGGTCCGCGACGTCGAGTTGGTGGAACGCCCCTTCGGGCACGTTCGTCCGGGCGAGTCTCACCATTTCCTTCGACAGGTCGACGCCCACCACCTCGAATCCGGCGTCCGTCAGCCGCCGCGCGGTCGGCACTCCGGTGCCGCAGCCCAGATCCAGCACCCGTGCCCCGGGGGACAACGCCTCGGCCAGCCATTCGCCGGCGGCGACCTGGCCCTCCTTGTGCGGGAAGGCGTCGTCGTAGCTGTCGCCGATGGCGTCGAAGGCCACAGCCTGGTCCCTGCGGTCGGGGCGCATGCCCTCGTAGTCGGCGTCGCTGTTCCCGTTTGTCACGAAAGTACCTTTCGGAGGCCGCCTTGGGTGTCCCATAATCGCGCCGCCGCTGCTCGATGTCAGGCGGATGGGCATCGGACGGTGCTCGGCTTCGGTACCCGGCCCGGGCAGGCCGACGTCGGCGCCCGGACCTCCCCGAGGGGCTCACGGCCTGTCTGTGCGGCCCGTTGCCGTTCATGCGCGCCGTACGGGGTGATCTGCTGCGCCGGGGCGTGCCCGCCGCGGCCGTGCACTACGAGGTGTTCGGGCCCGATCTCCGGCTCGGTCAGGAGTAGCCGCCTGCGGCGGTTTTCCGGCCTTCACCCGCGTCCCTCGTAATTTGGTACGGATCTTGCTCTGCATGGCGTAAGGTTGTGTTCACCGACGCGGGGTGGAGCAGCTCGGTAGCTCGCTGGGCTCATAACCCAGAGGTCGCAGGTTCAAATCCTGTCCCCGCTACTGATGACACCGGCCCGGTGGTCGATCGAGAAGATCGACCACCGGGCCGGTGGCTTTTCCGGCAGCGCACGACCGTCGCCCGGTCGGGCGACCGGAAGTCGTCCTGCGGCGCGTCGGCCTTCAGCCTGAGGGGGGCGCGGTACTGTCCGCAGCCGTCAGCGGACCCGGTAGGACCCGGCAGGAGACCACCTTTGGGCCAGGAGTGGCGAGATCAGGGCGGCGCCAGAAGAGCCCCGTGGTTCGTCCGCGCGTTGCCCATGGCGATGATCGTCGGCGGGGTGGTCTTCGACGTTCTGACCCCGCCCCGGTTCACCGCCGTACCCCTCTATGCCGCAGCCCCGCTCGTCGCGGCGCCTGTCCTGTCATGGATGGCGACCCTGCTCACCGGGATCGCTGCGGTTCTGGCCCTGAGCGTCCTCCACGCCGTCAACAGAAGCTTCTGGCAGATCACGGTCCTCACCGAGACGACCACGGTGGTCACCGTCGTCGTTCTCGCGCTGTTCATCAACACCCTCGTGCGGCGCAGTGGTGAGCGGCTCGCTTCGGCCCGGGTGATCGCGGAGACCGCGCAGCGGGCCGTACTTCCCGCGCCGGCCGACCGGATCGGCGGTCTGCACATCGCCGCCCGGTACGAGGCGGCGCAGGCGGGCGCGTTCATCGGCGGCGACCTCTTCGCGGTGCAGGACACTCCTCATGGCGTGCGCCTTCTTGTCGGCGATGTGCGGGGCAAGGGACTGGGGGCGGTGGGGACCGTGGCCGTGCTCATCGGCGCGTTCCGCGAGGCCGCGGAGCAGGAGCGCTCGCTGGAGGGCGTGGCGCAGCGGCTGGAGCGCGCCCTCAAGCGGGAGGGCACCAGGCGGGAAGGGCTGGACGCCGTGGAGGGGTTCACGACCGCCGTCCTGGGCGAGATCCCGCGGGGCCGCGCCCTGGTGCGGCTGGTGAACCGGGGCCACCCCGAGCCCTTGGTGCTGCACGCCGACGGGGCTCTGGACGTCCTCGCGCCGGCGCAGGCGGCGCTGCCGCTGGGGATGGGTGACCTGGCGGCGTGGCCGGACCGGGCGGAGGAGTACCCGCTGCCCGACGGGGCGACGCTGCTGCTCTACACGGACGGGGTGACGGAGGCGCGGGACGCCCGCGGCGTCTTCTACGACCCGGTGGAACGGCTCGCCGGACGCCTCTTCCCCGGGCCGGCGGAGCTGCTGGACGCGCTGGTCGACGACGTACGCCGGTACACCGGCGGCGGTTCGAGCGACGACATGGCGCTGCTGGCGGTCGGCACGCCGGCGGAAGGGCAGCCGGAACGGCGCAGGACGGTGCCGGTGGTGCCGCCGGAGCCCGGCGGCCGCGGTGGATCCGCGTGACATCACGCGCCTGACCCGGGCGGTGCGCACGCTCCGTAGCCGAAGGAGAGCCGTCCGCATAACATTTGATGCACCATCAGAATCGTGACCGCCTCTGACGTTTGATCAACTCGCCCGGTTCCGGCCGATTCTGTCCCGGAAAGTCCCGGGTGAAGCCGTTAATGATCACCCGGAACAGCTTGGAATCCGGCCCCGCCGTCTATTAACGTTCGATAACGCAGTGCGGTCGTCCCAGCCGTCGCAGAGGCGGCGCCGTGCGCACGTGCCGAATCCCGCAAGGGAACCGGGGAACCACTAATTGGGGTGAATCGGTCACCCTTTGCCGCTCAGTTTGCGGTCGAGGGCGCCCGTAGGAGACCTTCCTGCTCCGAACCCGTCAGCTAACCCGGTAGGCGAGAAGGAAGGAAAGGAGTACGCCTTCGTGGCGTCCAACATGCCTGCCCCCGAGGCCCGCTTCGCGTCCGAACGTTTCAGTGCCGACGCCCCCGAGCGGACCTGGGAGGAATGGAACCCCACAGAGGACTCCGTCCGCCCCGTGCGCGGCCGGCACCGTGTCATCAAGCAGCGCGGCGGAATCGCCCGCAGCTCCACGGTGCTCGGAGTCGGCGTCATCGCCGCGGTCGGCGCGGGTGGCATAGCCACCGCGCAGGACAAGCCGGCAGTTTCCATCTCCCTTCCCGATTCCATCGCGGACAACCTTCCCGACGCCAAGTCCCTTCCTGGCGTGGGATCCCTGATCTCCGACTCGGACGACTCCGACGGCGACGTGCACGCCGCGCCGCTCACCTCCGCGACCACGGTCGCCGACGGCGGCGCCGGCCAGAGCCAGGCCGCCGGCTCCGGCGAGGCCCTGCGCGCCCGGATCCTCCAGCAGGCCGAGCAGCAGCAGGCAGAAGCCGACGCCGAGGCGAAGGCGGCCGCGGAGGCGCTCGCCGCCGAGCAGGCGGCGGCCGCCGCCGAGAAGCAGCAGAGCGCGGCAGAGGCCAAGGCCGCCGAGGAGAAGCGGAAGGCGGAGGAGGCCGCGCGGGCGGCTGCGGAGGCGGCGCGTCTCGCCGAACTCGCCCGCAGTTTCTCCCTTCCCACCTCCTCCTACACGATCACCTCCACCTACGGTGAGTCCGGCGCCATGTGGTCCTCCGGCCAGCACACCGGCCTGGACTTCGCGGCACCGACCGGGACCCCGGTCAAGGCGGTGCACGGCGGCACGGTCAAGTCCGCGGGCTGGTCCGGCTCCTACGGCTACCGCATCGTCCTCGAGCTCGAGGACGGTACCGAGGTCCTGTACGCCCACCTCTCCTCGATGACGGCGAGCGCGGGGCAGCAGGTGTCCACCGGCGAGACGATCGGGCGCGTCGGCGCGACCGGCAATGTCACCGGTCCGCACCTGCACCTCGAGGTGCACACCGCCGGCGGCGCGGGCATCGACCCGATGGCGTGGCTGCGCAGCAAGGGCCTCACGATCTGATCCCTGCCCGGTACGGGTCACAGTCCTCCCGTACCGGGCACATCCATGTCTCCGGCAGCCCCGGCGCACACCCCCCGACGCCAGGGCTGCCGGAATAGCCGGTACGGGCCCGGCCGTTGATCACCTCATGACCTCTCTGCGCACCCTCGGTTCCTCCGACCTGACCGTCTTCCCGCTCGCTCTCGGCGGCAACGTCTTCGGCTGGACGGCCGACGAGGCGCGGACCTTCGCGGTCCTCGACGCGTACACCGCGGCGGGCGGCAACTTCGTCGACACCGCCGACAGCTACTCCTCGTGGGCCCCCGGGAACGAGGGCGGCGAGTCGGAGACCCTCATCGGCAAGTGGCTCGCGGCTCGTGGCAACCGCTCCGAAGTCGTCGTCGCCACCAAGGTCGGCGCCCACCCCCGCCACAAGGGCCTCTCCGCCACCACGATCAAGGCCGCCGCGGAGGAGTCGCTCATGCGGCTGGGCACCGACCACATCGACCTCTACTACACCCACTTCGACGACCCGTCCGTGCCTGTCGAGGAGATCATCACCGCCCTCGACCAGCTGGTGAAGGACGGCAAGGTCCGTGCGATCGCCGCCTCCAACATCAGTGCCGAACGGCTCCAGGCGTCCCTGGCCTTCTCCGAGCGGGAGGGCCTCGCCCGGTACGTGGCGCTTCAGCCTCACTACAACCTGGTCTCACGCCACACCTACGAAGGCGAACTGCAGGACACCGCCGCCCGCGCCGGCCTCGCCGCCGTTCCCTACTACGCGCTCGCGTCCGGCTTCCTCACCGGCAAGTACCGGCCCGGCACCACGGTGGACAGCGCCAGGGCCCAGGGAGCGTCCAAGCACCTCGAGTCGCAGCGGGGGCTGAAGGTCCTCGACGTGCTCGACCGGATCGCGCAGGCCCGTGGCGCGGAGATCGCGACCGTCGCACTGGCGTGGCTGGCCGCCCAGCCGACCGTGGCCGCGCCGATCGCGTCGGCCCGTACGGTCGAGCAGGTGCCGGCCCTGGTGGCGGCAGCGGATCTGGCCCTGACGGACGGCGAGCTTGCCGAGCTGACCGCCGCGTCCGCCTGAGCTCACCCCGGCGCGGACTCAGTAGCGGTAGGGGTTGTAGCCGCTGTAGTCGCGGTGCGGCGGCAGCAGCGGCATCCGGGCGGTGGCCTGTGCGGCGTACGCCAGCGAAGGCCCGGCCACCGCCCTGCGCTGCCACAGATGGTGCAGCAGCTCCTGTTCGCGCTCCACGAAGTCCGGCCCCGCCGCGCCCCGATGGGCCCGGTGGCGCAGGAAGGCGAGCGTCGTCGCGAACGCCTCGTACTCGGAAACGGCGTGTCCGGCCGCCGGGCCGTACGCGCGCCGGGCGAAGTCCCGGGCCACGGTGCGGGCCCGCATCGACGACAGGGCACGGGGCTCGGCCGCGGACATCCAGCCGGCCGCGGCGTACGCCGGCAGCTCCTCCGATATCGTGCGCAGCTCACGCTGGCGGGTCCAGATCGTGAGCCAGGTGAGCAGCCCGAACACCGGCACCATGAACGCCCCGTACACGGCGTAGAAGCCCCACGGGCCGAGCATCGACGCCGAGCCGTTCCACAGGGCGTGCATGCCCATCGCGAGCGCCAGGCCGAGCAGCGGCAACGCGATGCGCCGCAACCGCCGGTGCCGGCGCGCACCGAGCGCGGCGACACCGAAGCCGAGGCCGGTGAGCACGGTGAACAGCGGATGCGCGAACGGCGACATCACGATGCGTACGAAGAACGTCGCCGCGGTCACGGAGGCGAAGCCGGAGGTGCCTATCGCCTGGTCCTCGCCGAAGGCGCTGCCCAGATAGAGGATGTTCTCCGTGAAGGCGAAGCCGGTGGCCGTGAAGCCTGCGACCACCACGCCGTCCACGATTCCGGTGAAGTCCCGTCTGCGGAAGACGAAGAGCAGCAGGATCGCGGCGGCCTTCGCGCTCTCCTCGACGACCGGCGCTATCACCGTCGCCCCGAGGGTGTCGGCCGATGCCGGGTCTGCTGTCGCCGTCGCTATCCAGCGCGTCGCGAAGGTGTTCGCGATGATCGCTATCAGTGCGGCGGCGAACGCGCCCCAGGCGAAGGCGAAGAGAAGATTCCGCCACGGGCCGGGTTCCACCCGGTCGAGCCAGCGGAACGCCGCCAGCAGCAGCGGGACCGGCAGCGTCGCCAGACCGAGACCGACCAGGAAGCCGTGGGTGCCGGTCTGCTCGCGCACGAGCACCAGGATCACCAGAGCGCACAGGGCGAGCAGGGTCACCACCGCACCGGCGCGGAACGCCCGGCTGCGCCAGATCCTCGACGCCACCCGCGGCCGGTAGCGCCGGCGCGCGGGCGCGGGCACTTCGGTCAGCAGCGCGTCGACATGCTCCTGCTCACGCGCGGGCAACACGGGGTGCGGAGGCACCGCCGGGCGCTGCGGGCGGTGCTCCGGTGGCTGCTGCGCGGACGAGTCGGACACCCGTCGACCCTAACCAGGAGCACCGACAACTGGCGACGGTGCCTTGGACATCGCGGGCGCCACCGCGCAGCTCACGCCTGCGGCGTGACCCGGCGGAACAACAGATCGCGGACCTTGTGGCCCTTGTCCAGGCCCTGACCCTCGAAGCGGGTCAGCGGACGGAACGCGGGTCGCGGCGCGAAGCCGCCGTCCTCCTGCGTGTTCTCGAAATCCGGATGCGCCGACAGCACCTCGAGCATCTGCTCGGCGTACGGCTCCCAGTCGGTCGCGCAGTGCAGGATCGCGCCCGGAGCGAGCGGCCCGGCGGCGAGGGTCAGGAAGTCCGGCTGGATCAGCCGGCGCTTGTGGTGCCGCTTCTTCGGCCACGGGTCGGGGAAGTAGACCCGCATGCCGTGGAGCGAGCGGGGCGGCAGCATCTCCCGCAGCAGGATGATCGCGTCGCCGTTGGCCACCCGGATGTTGGACAGGCCGTTCCGTTCCGCGAGAGCGAGCAGGTTGCCCTGGCCGGGGGTGTGGACGTCGACGGCGAGGATCCCGGTCCCCGGGTCGTCGGCGGCCATCTGGGCGGTCGCCTCGCCCATGCCGAAGCCGATCTCCAGGACGACGGGCAGCCCGCCGAACATCTCCTCGAGGTCGAGCACCCGGTGCCCGTCGATGTCCAGGCCCCACAGCGGCCACAGCCGCTGCAACGCGTCCTCCTGCCCGGCGGTGACCCGGCTGCGCCGCGGCTGGAAGCTGCGGATACGGCGCTCGTGATGCGAACCGGCCGGGTCGGCGGCGGGTCCGCCCGGGAAGCGCGGCTCGCTCTTGGCGCGGATGAAGTGGCGCGGGGCCTCGGGGCTGGGGTCGGGATCACGGAACTCAGACACAGTGATGCCGATTCTACGAGGGCGCGATCGGGCGGTGCGCCGCCGTGGGCCGCCCGGGGCGCGCGGGAGCGCTGAGGTCACGGAGTGGCGCGGGCCGGTCCGGCCCAGGCCGGCCTGGAAGCTCCGGACGAGACGGCGGCCGTCGGCTCCCGTCGCGTGACCGGGCGGTGCCTGGCGGCCGTCGGATCCGGCAGCGATCACCGGGCGGTGCGGGGACGCGAGGGCGACAGCGCGGTGAGCGCGCGGCGGGCGACCTCGCGGCCGATCGGGAGCGACGCCGTCGCCGCGGGAGAGGGGGCGTTCAGGACGTGCACCGTCCGCGGGGCCTCGCGGATCAGGAAGTCGTCGGCCAGCGTCCCGTCGCGCAGCACCGCCTGCGCGCGCACGCCCGCCGGCGCCGGGCGCAGGTCGTCCTCCGTCACCGCCGGCAGCAGTCGCCGTACCGCCGAGGTGAACGCCCGCTTGGACACCGAGCGGCGCAGTTCCCCGGCCCCGTACCGCCAGTGCCGGCGGGCGATGTGCCATGAGCCCGGCCAGCCGAGCGTGCCCGCCAGGTCCAGGGGGTGGACGGCCGACCAGCTGTAGCCCTCACGGGCCAGCGCCGGGACGGCGTTCGGGCCGACGTGGACGCCGCCGTCGATGCCGCGGGTGAGATGGACCCCGAGGAACGGGAAGGCCGGGTCGGGCACCGGGTAGACCAGCCCGCGCACGAGACCGGGGCGGGCCAGGTCGTAGTACTCCCCGCGGAACGGGACGATCCGCATACCCGGGTCGTCGCCCGCGAGGCGGGCCACCCGGTCACAGTGCAGCCCGGCGCAGTTGACCAGCACCCGGGCCCGCACGACCGTGCCCGAGCGTGTGCGCACCGCGACGCCCCACGGGCGGCGGTCGACGGCGGTGACCTCCTCGCCGTACCGCACGTCCGCACCGGATGCCGTCGCGAGCTGTGCCGCCACCGCCCCGTAGTCGCAGATACCGGTCGTCGCCACATGGATCGCGGCGAGCCCGCGGACCTCCGGCTCGTACTCACCGATCTGCGCCGGGCCCAGTTCGCGCACCGGAATGCCGTTCTCCCGGCCGCGCTGGACCAGGGCGTGGAGCCGTGGGAGCTCGTCCCTGTCCGTGGCGACGATCAGCTTGCCGGTGACCTCATGGCCGATGCCGTACTCCGCGCAGAACTTGACCATCTCGGCGGCACCGCGCACGGCGAACCGGGCCTTCAGCGAACCGGGCCGGTAGTAGATCCCGCTGTGGATCACTCCGCTGTTGCGGCCTGTCTGGTGCCGGGCGGGGCCCTGTTCCTTCTCCAGGACCGTCACCCCGGTGCCCGGGGCCGAACGCGAGAGCGCGTACGCCGTCGACAGGCCGACGATGCCGCCGCCGATCACCAGCACATCGCAGTCGAAGTCATGCCCGGACGCCCTCACCGCGTCACCTCCCACCCCGATAGTGCACTGGCCCGCGGACAACGCGCTCAAACCAGTCGGCACGCGGGAGACACGCCCGATTTCCGCACGGGAACTGCCACCCGCGTCCCAGGCGGTGCCGTCAGGGCCGTCAGGCAGGTGTCATGAGGAGCGGGCGGGCCCTCTCCCGCAGCTCCATGACCCGCGGCTCGTCGCCGTACGGCTCGAGCCGGTGCAGCAGGTCCCGTACGTACTCCGTGGTCCGCGCTGACGAGATCCGTCCCGCGACCTCCACCGCTCGGGTGCCCGCCGCACAGGCCGCGTCCAGATTGCCCGATTCCAGCTCGGCCACCGCGGACACCACGAGGCGCAGTCCGTGCGAGCGCACGTACTCCTCCGTGGGGCGGGACAGCGCCTGCTCCGTGAAGCGCCGCACCTGCCGCGGGGCCTTCAGGTCGCGGTAGCACTCGGCCGCGTCCGCCGCGAATCTGTCGTACGAGTAGAAGCCCAGCCAGGACGGGTCGCCGTCGCCCTCCCTCGACCTCTCCAGCCAGCCCTCCGCGGCCTTGAGCGCCGCGCCCGCGGCCGCCGCGTCGTTCGCCTTGGCGTGGGCGCGGGCCTCCACCAGCCGGAAGAAGCTCATGGTGCGGGCGGTGGCGAGGCCCCGGTTGCGCTCCAGCGCCGCCTGGGCCAGGTCGACGCCCTCGTCGGCGAAGCCGCGGTAGGTCGCCTGGAGCGACATGGAGGCGAGCACGTATCCGCCCAGCGGCACATCGGCGGCGGCGCGGGCCAGGCGCAGCGCCTGGATGTAGTAGCGCTGCGCGGCCTCCTGCTGTCCGGTGTCGAAGGCCATCCATCCGGCGAGCCTGGTCAGTTCGGCGGTGGCGCCGAACAGGGCCCGGCCCACTTCGTCCGAGTACGAGCCGAGGAGCAGGGGTGCCGCGTCGACGCGCAGGCACTCGGGGACCATCGACGAGCGCCAGTCCCCGCCGCCGTACTTGGAGTCCCAGCGGCGGGCGTCCTCCGCGGCCTCCCGGAGTTTCGCGACGTCGCTGTGGCCCACGCGGGCGGGCGTGTCGGCGACGTCAGCGGTCTCAGGTCCGTCGGAGACCGCGCCGGGTTCGTGGGCACCGGCAGAAGGGTCGGAGGAGAGGGGCGAGCCGCCTGCGACGTCGAACAGTCGCTCGACCGACGCGTCGGCCGGGGTTATCAGCCACCGGGACGCCGGCGTCGCGTAAGCGCTCACTGCGAACGATCCGGCCAGGGACTGCCAGATGCCGCCGCCGGCCCGGCGGCCCGCAAGATCCAGCCGGTACAGCTCGGTGGCCGATTTCACCGCCTCACCGACATCCCGCGGGAACGCCAGTCCCACCTCGGGTGCCGGGTCCGCGTCGGCCAGTCCGATCTCGTGGAGCGGCACCGGACGGCCCAGCTTGGCGCCGATGGCGGCCGCGATGAGATGGGGTGCGGCACCCTGCGGCACCATGCCCTTGGACACCCACCGGGCCACCGAGGTCTTGTCGTAGCGAAGGGTCAGACCACGCTGCGCGCCGAGGTCGTTGACCCGCCGCGCGAGGCCCGCGTTGCTGATTCCCGCGAGGGCGAGAACCGTGCCGAGCTTTTCGTTCGGCCCGCGTTGCTCCCTGGACATGCGCCACCCCTCGACACGCAGACGGCTGCCGCGCACGGCCCGCGCACGGCATTCGTGCTGGGTTCTCCCGGTTCGCGGCACCCCCCGTCCCGACCGGTCCCGGCTGCAAAATCGTGTGGCCGAGCCCTGCGGAATATGCGCGCCTGTGGAGAACAGCAGCAAACACAGCGTAGTTCGCCGCATCCCGACCGTTAAGGGGCCAACTTCCCTATGGCGGGATTGTTGTCCGTACGGGTGATCGCCCGTCCGCCCTCGTGCTCCCGCCGTGTGGCCGTGCGCCCGTCCGTGCGCTCTGGCCGGTCGGAGGCGGGAGCGCTTCCATGAGTGCTGCGTGGGTCGGCCCGCTGCGTACTGGAACCAGCGGGCTGGGGGACACCGCCGCCTCAATCCCCGCGGGCGGCGGACAGGGCCCGGGAGGCGAACTACGCCTCCCGGTCCGTGTGTTGCGGTCAAACTGCCACGCTGGCACGGCCCCGAAAATGGCTGAATGACGCCTGTCCGCCGGCCTCCCGCGAGGCTCGCCCGGACCTCCGGCGGCCTCGGAACCGGCTCCCGCACCGTCGGCAAATCGCCAACACCGCCGTCGTGTTCCGTTTTTGCACGCGCTACCGGGAGCCCCTCGCGTGCGCCTCCTTCGTGGCAGCATGTTCCCGAACGGCTTCGGCGATGTCCGGCAATGTTGGGGAGGCGGCGATGCGGTGGCTGGTGGGGTGGAGCAGTATCGCCGCGAACTTCGGCACGGCGGGCGCCGTCGGAGCCTCCGAAGAGGGCCGCACCCTCCATCCCGTCGGAGCCCAACTCCTGTGGGGCGACCCGGATCCGCTGTGGGCCGTCGGGGACTGGCGGCCCGACGAGGTGCGCATCATCACCGCCGAACCGCACCAACGGCCTTACCCCACCCCGGGCAACGGCCAGGCGCCCACCGTGACCCGGCTCGCCGTCCTCGGCTGCTGCGCCGCCAGCGACGAACAGCTGAGGGTCGGACTGTTCGCGGCGCGCGGTGGCGCACTGAGGCATTTGACCGCATGGGCGGGCAGCTACACCGTGGTCGTCCAGGTCGGCCGCCGCATCACCGTCGTCGGTGACCTCGCCGGCGCCCGTCCCGTCTTCTACACCCCGTGGGCGAACGGCACAGCGTACGCGACCGCCGCCCTCCCGCTGGCCGACCTCATCGAGGCCCAGCTCGACATCGGACACCTGGCCGCCCTGCTCGCCTGCCCCGAGTCGCCGGAGGCGCTGCGGGACTCCACCCCGTACGCCGGGGTGAAACGCATCCCGCCCGGACACGCGCTGATCCTGCGGGAGGGCTCGCGGGAGATCACCGGGTACGAGCCGGTCGCCTCACTTGCCGTCGCCGCCCCGCAGGTCGAGGCCGCCCGCGCCATCGACGGTGTACGTGACGCACTCGTGGAGGCCGTGCGCGCCAGGCTGACCGCGCCCCGGCACGCGCCCGAGACCCTGCCGCCCGACCCGGGGCCCGTCCCCGGGATGGGCCCCGCCGAACGCCGCGCGGCCCGCGGTGCGCCGACGCCCGGGATCGGCGCGGACCTCTCCGGGGGCAGCGCCTCCGGCACCCTCGCCCTGCTCGCGGCCGGACTGCCGGGCGTACCCGGCACGGTCCTCGGACACGGCACCGGCGCTGGCGAACGGCTGCTCGCCGTCACCTTCAACGACCTTGCCACCAGCGGACACGAGCTGCGCGAACCCGAGCTGGAACGGGCCCGCCTCATCGCCGCCAACCCTCGGCTGCACCATGTCGTGGTCGCCGCCGGCGAAGAAGGACTGCCGTACGCGAATCTCGACTCCGGCCCCCTGACCGACGAGCCCGCACCGTCCCTGGTGACCGCGGAACGCCACCGGGGGCGGCTGGCCGCCGGCAGCGCCGACCACTTCACCGGAGCGGGCGCGCGGCAGGTGCTGGACGCGCATCCGGCGAGGCTGGCGGACCTGCTGCTGGACCGGCGCAGACGCCACCTGCTGCGGCCGGTCACCGCACTGGCCCGCTCCGAACGGCCCTCCCCGCAGTCCCTGTTCGTCCCGCTCACGGTCTACCGGGCGGCACGCAGACTGGCCCGTACGCCCTACCGCACCGGCCTGGAGGCAGCCGCCGGCGACCTGCTGCTCGCCAACCGCCCGGGTCCCGCCCTGCGCAACGGCGCGGTGGGCGCGTCACTGGCGGCGCTGGCGTGGTCCCGGCCGGGGCCCGCGGCGCGCTGGCTCACCGGGGAGGCGCTCGCTGAAGTATCGGTTCGGCTGACGGAGGCGGCGACGAGGCCCACCTCGGTCCAACGGCCCGGCGAGACACGGGCACGGGCCGCACTCGCCCGCCACGCCTTCGACCACCGGATCCTGGAACAGGCCGCGGAGGTACGCAGCCAGCGTCTCCACGCGCCCTACCTGGACAACCAGGTCGTACGGGCCTGCCGGGACCTGCCGGAATCGCTCCGCGTCCAGCCGGGCGCGCGGGCCGCCGTACTGCGCACGGTCCTCGCCGGCGCCGGCATCCACGACCTGCCGCCCGGCTGGGGCTCCCCGACACACGCCTCGTCCGCCGCGGCGGCCCGCACGGGACTGCGGTCGGCGCTGCCGCACCTGATCGCCCTCTTCGACGCCCCGCTGCTCGCGGACGCGGGCCTCATCGAGGCACGCGTCGTCCGCAGGGCGCTCCGGGCGGCGTCCGAAGGCGAGCCCGTGCCTCTGGACGGGCTGGCGGACCTGGTCTCGACGGAACTGTGGCTGCGGAGGCTGCTTTCGCGCCGGGGCACGTGCTGGACGGGCACGGCGGCGCCGCGGCAGCGCGCGGTGGCGGGCGGGGTGCCGCGACGGCCGACGCTGCAGTCGTAGCCGGCGGGCGGGTGGCGCCTGCGGCGGGCTTGTCCCCTCCCCGCTCCTTCCCGAACCCGGGGCAAGCCCCGGACCCCCGTACGGCCTTCTTCCGTCTTCCGTGCCCTCGATCGCCGGGCGGGCCAAGGCGCGGCCATGCCCCCGCAGCGGCCACGGCGGGCGCGCCTACTCGCACGTGATGCGTGACTCCGCCCAGTCCGCCAGCGCCACCTGGTCCCGCGGTGTCTCCGGTGCCGCCACCAGGCGGATGGTGCTGCGGCCGGTGAGGGGCACGTGGACCGGGACCGCCGGTTCGCCGCTACGGACGACGGGGGAGCTCCACAGCCGCGTCCCGTCCCCGTACACCGAGAAGCGCACCGCGCCCAGACCCAGGCCGCGCGTGAGGTCGTCGATGCCGACGAACGCTTCGTACGTGGTGCACCTGCGGTTGAGGTCGATGGTGATGGACGACTTGGCGTGCACGGTCGCCCCGTGCGCGTACTGGGTGCCGCCGATGGACATGCCCGAACGCTGCCAGAGCCAACTGCTCTCGCCCAGCCGGACCTCCGGGCCCGTGTGGTCGCCGAAGGTCCCGTAATTCAGGCGGCTCACCTGGTAGACCTCGGGCGCGGGCGCGGGCGGTGGCGGGGGCGTAGGTGTGGGTGTGGGTCGGGGAGTGGGCGACGGCGTAGGCGTCGGGGAAGACGGCGGCTCCGGCGTGGGGCTCGGCTTCGGCGGGGTGGGCCTCGGTGGTGCCGGCGTGGGCTCCTGCGCTGCTACAGGCTCGACGACCGGCACCGGCGACGGATTCGGCGCGGGCGGTGCCGGGGGCTCCTGCTCGGGCGCGGGTGGCGGCATCATGGGCTGGGCGACCGGCGGCTTCGCCACCGGATCCGGGACCGGCTTCGGGTCGCCGAAAAGGGCCCAGACCAGACCGACGGCCGCGACCGCCGCGACGGCGGCCGCGGTGCCCACCTTCGCCGGGGCGCCGAGTCCTTCGGCCGCCGCACCGCCCGAGGTGCCACGCGCGGCGCCCCCGGTGGCCGCCGCCGCTCCGGCTCCTGCGGCGCCCGCGGCGCCGCCCGCCACGATGCCCGCGGCCTTGAGTGAGTACCCCGCGGCGAACCAGCCGATCACCGCGACCGGAAGCAGCGCCGGAATGCCCGCGTTGACATGGGCCAGCTCACCTGCGGCGAGCCGGCACTTGACGCACTCGTCCAGGTGCTTGCGCAGTCCGCGCTCGGCCCGCATCCGCAGACCCCCGCGGGCGTAGGCGCCCAGCCGGTCCGCGTACCGCGCGCAGTCGCCGCCCGTGGTGAGCGCGGTGCTCACATGGGCCTGGAGGTAGGCCTGCTTGAGGCCCTCGCGCGCCCGGCTCGCGAGCACCGCGGTCGCATTGGCGGTCAGCCCGAAGAGGGGTGCGACGTCGCTCGGCGACTCCTCCTCCACGGTGGTGTGCCACAGCACCGCCTGCCAGCGCTCCGGCAGTGACCGGAACGCCTGCATCGCGAGGGACCGTTCCGCCTCGCGCATCGCGCGCACGTCCGCGCCGAGGTCGAGGGTGTCCGCGTTCGACGCGTCCGCGCTGCGGGCCGCCTCCATGGCGAACGCGGCGAAGTCCTCGACCAGTTGCTCCCGCTTCGCGGTCTTCATCCAGTTCGCGGCGACGCGCCGGACCGTGGTGAGCAGGTAGGCCCGTACGGCTTGTTCGGGCCCGGCGCCGCCGCGCACCGCCTGCAGTGTCCGGGCGAACACCTCGGCGGTCAGGTCGTCGGCGGTGTCGGCGTCCCGGCAGCAGGTGCGGGCATAGCGCCGGACGGCGTCCGCGTGGCGGCGGAACAGCTCCTCGTAGGCGCTGTCGTCGCCGTCCCGCATGTGCAGAATCAATTCTGCGTCTGCCGGTGGCAGTTCGCGGGGCGGAGACAGCACCGAGTGGTGGCTGCCGGCTTTTCGTTGCTGCGGCACCACATAGTGGTCGTGCGACTCCGCAGACTCTGCGGACAGCGCCCTGGACACGTCCGCCGCGCCGTCGGTCGCCTGCCCCGCCGACCCGGTCCCGCCCGAGGAATCACCCCGGCCGCCCTGGTTGGGCACCTGGGAGGCGGACAGCTCGTCGTCCGCCTCCGGCCCGGCCGCACCGCTCAGTGATTCGTCCCGCCCGTCACCGCTCATCGCGGAAGCCCCCGTAAGCACCTACAGACCCGAACACCGGGCCAGCGTGCCACACAGCGGCCTTACGCCGAACCCTCCCGTACGGCAACCACCCGTCCGGGGAAACTTCCCCGGATCCGGTCCCGCCGCCTCACCCGAAAGAGGCACACTGCGGCGGTCGTGCGGACACGGTGCGTTGACGTGCGGGAAGGCGCGCGATCACACCGCCCGGGGGCGAAGGCCCTCGAGGAGAATGTCCAGCAGACGGGCCGAGGCCGCCTCCTGCTGTGCGGCGTCGGGCAGCGAGGGCGCTGCGGTGGCTATCACCAGCAGCACGTCCGCCACGGTCACATCGCCCCGAAGCTCTCCCGCCGCACGCGCCCGCTCCACGAGCCGGCCCACCACCTCCAGCAGATCCGCCGCACCGCTGTCGTCCTGCTCCTCCGCCGGTATCGGCCGTGGCGCCACCACACGCAGCCCGGGCTGTGCCGCCGCCCGCTGCTGAGGCACCCGGGTGTCGTCCAGCGGCTCGGTGTCGGTGACGAGGGTCGGCTCGTCACCGTCGACGCCCACCCGCAGCACCTGCGGTGGCAGCAGGCGACCGGCGCCGGACGCCACCGACGTGCGCAGGAAACGCGCGAGCGCCGACCACGGCTCCTCCTCCTGGCCGAGCGCGGTGCGCGCCTGCTCGGTCAGCCGGGACGTCTCCTCCTCGGCTATCCGGCGCACCAGGACGTCCTTGCTGGGAAAGCGGCGGTACACCGTCCCCACGCCGACCCGGGCACGCCGGGCGACGTCCTCCATCGGCGCGCCGTAACCAAGCTCGCCGAACACTTCGCGCGCCGCCCGCAACACGTGCTCGAGATTGCGCTGCGCGTCCACCCGCAGCGGTGCGGAGCGGCTGGTCCCGCCCGATCCCGCGCGGCCACTCCCATTGCCGTCCGCCGCCGATGCGGGCGCGACGGCAGTCTGCCAATGCGAATCCTGAATATGCATGAGCGTTCCCCCGGTCATGTCGTCTCCCCCCGGAGACCTCCCCGCTGTCCGCCGGGCATGTCGTGACCCGACACCCCGACCGAGTACGAACATAGTTGAGCCCGAGTCAATTCAGAAGGGGGTACTTCCGCACAGAGCGCCCCTCGATCGGAGCAAGAGCCGGAAGGTTCCCTATTACGCCCCGGGACCCCGACCCGCCCGCCACGTCTGACCTGCGTGGCTTCCTTTTTGCCCCGACCTGGGTGCGGGCCGGCCGGAAGCCGCCTTCCGGTCACACAATTTGCCGGGCCTGTGGACAAACTCCCGAGGTCGTTGCCTCATGGGATGGTGAAGGCTGCAAACAACCGGGGCACGACCCCCGGCACCCCGCCGCGCAAACGCATTCTCGTCGTCGGCGGCGGTTACGTCGGGATGTACACCGCGCTGCGCCTCCAGCGGAAGCTGAAGCCCGAGCTGGCGCGTGGCGAGATGGAAATCGTCGTGGTCACGCCCGACCCCTATATGACGTATCAGCCGTTCCTCCCCGAGGCCGCGGCCGGTTCCATCTCCCCACGCCATGTCGTGGTCCCCCTCCGCCGGGTTCTCGGCAGATGCACGATCGTCATCGGCGAGGCCAAGGCCGTCGACCACGCGAAGCGCACGGCGACGGTCAGCACGCTCGCGACCGAGGAGGAGGGCGCCGGCGCCGTCGAGATCACCTACGACGAGCTGGTCATCGCGCCCGGGTCCATCTCCCGCACCCTTCCCGTCCCCGGCCTCGCCGACTTCGGCATCGGTTTCAAGACGGTCGAGGAGGCGATCGGGCTGCGCAACCACGTCATCGAACAGATGGACATCGCCTCGTCGACCCGGGACCCGGCCATCCGCGACGCCGCCCTGACCTTCGTCTTCGTCGGCGGCGGTTACGCGGGCGTCGAAGCCCTCGCCGAGCTCGAGGACATGGCCCGTTACACCTCCCGCTACTACCACAACATCAAGCCGGAGGACCTGAAGTGGATCCTCGTCGAGGCCCAGGGGCGCATCCTTCCCGAGGTCGGCGAGCAGATGGGCAGGTACGCCGTACGTGAGCTGCGCGCCCGCAACATCGACGTACGCCTGGAGACGCGCCTCGACTCCTGCGAGGACCGTGTCGCCGTGCTGAGCGACGGTTCCCGCTTCCCCACCCGGACGCTCGTGTGGACGGCCGGCGTCAAACCCGCCCCGGTCCTCGCCGCCACCGACCTGCCCCTGAACGAGAGGGGACGGCTCAAGTGCACCGCGCGTCTCTCCGTCGAGGGTGTCGACCACGCCTGGGCCGCCGGTGACGCCGCGGCCGTCCCGGACCTGACGTCCGACAAGCCCGGTACCGAGTGCGCGCCCAACGCGCAGCACGCCGTACGCCAGACCAAGGTGCTCGCGGAGAACATCGTGGCCTCGCTGCGCGGCGCGCCCATGCAGGACTACGCGCACAAATACGCCGGATCGGTCGCGTCCCTCGGCCTGCACAAGGGCGTCGCGCACGTCTACGGGCGCAAGCTGAAGGGCTATCCGGCCTGGCTGATGCACCGGGTCTACCACCTCAGCCGGGTGCCGACCTTCAACCGCAAGGCTCGAGTGTTGGCCGAATGGACCCTCTCCGGGTTGTTCAAGCGTGAGATCGTCTCTCTCGGCTCGCTGGAACACCCGCGCGCCGAGTTCGAACTCGCGGCGGGAGGCGGACGACCGGCGAACGGCTCGAAGGAGCAGCCGCCCGCCGGCCGGAAGGAAGGGCCCAAGGAGCAGTCGGCCGACGGATCACCCGACGGCCCCAAGGGGACCTGACGGCGGTTCGGCAACTCGGGAAAGACGACTGTCAGTCCGGTCGGCCACACTTGACGTGTGACCATAGGTGGGCTCACACCTGCACAGAGTGACCCTTTGGCGACGATCCCATTGAGGCTAGAAAGTCAGTGAACTTCACGCGTTGGAGCGCCAGGCTCCCCGGTACGCAGCGCCGCGCCGCGGCGCGGGGAACCGACCGAGGGCTCTCCCCGGCGCAGCGGTCCGAGGGCTCCGTGCCCGCGGCCCGCGGCGAGTACGGTCACTCCGAGCCCCCGTCCGACGTCCCGGCGCTGGAAGACTTCTCCGTGGCGGAGATGCTCGGCCGCCTGCCTGCCCTGGTCGCGCTCGTCTACGGCACCGAGCACCGCATCGCCTACGTGAACGACGCCTACGCCGCCGCCTTCGGGCCGCGGCCGGCCGGAGCGTGTGCCGCCGACGTGTGCCCCGAGCTCGCGGAGCTGGGTCTGCTGCCGCTGATGGACCAGGTGCTGCGCAGCGGCAAGCCGCGCACGGTCAAGTCCCGCAGGATCCAGGGCAGTGGGGAGTCGGCCCGTCGGGGCGAGGGGTCGTACACGATCACCTGCCTGCCCGCGGAGCGCGTGGACGGCGGCAAGGAGACCGAGGGTGTGCTCGTCTTCGCGGCCGACGTCACCGACCACGCGGAGGCGGCGGAGCGGCTGCGGGCCAGCGAGCGCCGCCATCGCGAGACGGCGGTGACGCTTCAGCGTTCGCTGCTCCCGCAGGAACTGGAACAGCCCGACGACCTCCGCTTCGCCGCCACCTATCAGCCCGGCGGCATCGACGCCGCGGTCGGCGGCGACTGGTACGACGTGATCACGCTCGGCGCGGGGCGCACGGCCCTGGTCATCGGCGACGTGATGGGCCGCGGCGTGCGCGCTGCCGCTGTCATGGGCCAACTGCGTACCGCCGTCCGCGCCTACGCCCGCCTCGACCTCCCGCCGCACGAGGTCCTTCAGCTGCTGGACGGCCTGGCCTCCGAGATCGACGCCAGCCAGATCGCCACCTGTGTGTACGCCGTCCACGACCCGAACGAAGGCCGGCTCGTCTACGCCTCCGCCGGCCATCTGCCGATCCTCGTGCGCGACGAGGACGGCACGGTCCACAAGGCGGCGGAACCGACCGGACCGCCGCTCGGCACCGGTGGCTGGCTGCACACCTCGGGCGCCATCGACCTGCCGCCCGGTTCCACCGCCGTCCTCTATACGGACGGTCTGGTGGAGCGCCGTGGCGAGGACATCGACGAAGGGGTGGCCGCGCTGGAGCGCGCGCTGTCCGGGGCGACCGGCAGCCCGCAGGTGGTCTGCGACCGGCTGATCCGTTCCCTGAACGTCACCGCGGAGCACGACGACGACGTCGCCGTGCTCGTGCTTCAGCACCCGACGCGGAAGGGGGCGGACGCCGAGCTGTTCCACAACGCCGCCCTGGACCTGCTCGGCGGCATCGAGGCGGCGCCGCGTGCCCGGGCCTTCGCGTCGGGGGTGCTCGCCTCGTGGCGCTTCTCGCCGGAGCTGCACGACCTCGGTGTGCTGGCCGTCAGTGAACTGGTCGCCAATTCTCTCCAGCACGGCACCCCGCCCATGCGGCTCAGACTTCGCCGCACCGACCGCCGTCTGATCGTCGAGGTGACGGACGGGGACGACCATCTGCCCCGCCGCCGCCGCGCCGAGACGGAGGACGAGGCGGGCCGCGGGATCTCCATCATCGCGACGATCGCCTCGTCCTGGGGGAGCCGCCGCACCCCGGGCGGCGGCAAAGCGGTCTGGTGCGAGTTCGCCCTGCCGCGCTGAAGCCCGCGGGCCTCAGCGGGCGGGGGCGACCGCGTCCTCGGGCTTGTGCACGGCGACCACGCGGGTCCTCGCCGCGAGCGAGGGCCGGTCCTGCACCGGGGTGAGCCGCTTGCCCAGGCGCAGCGCCAGCACCGTGACCGAGAGCGAGAACAGTACGAACGTCACGATGTACGGGCCGTGCAGCGCGGCGCCCATCGGACCGCCGACAGCCGGGCCGACCGCCAGGGCGAGCTGCTTGACCAGGGCGAAGGCCGAGTTGTACTGCCCGACCATGGCCTCCGGCGCCAGGTCCGCGACCAGCGGCGCCACGGTCGGCGAGAGCATCGCCTCGCCGAGGCCGAACAGCGCGTACGTCGAGATGAACGCGGCCGTCGCCATGGCCTGGCTGCCATCGCCGAGGCCCGCGTAGCCCGCCGCCAGCCACGCCACGGCCCAGATGAGCCCGACCGAGGCGATGACCCTGCTGCGCCTGCGCCGCTCCACGAACCTCAGCACCAGGAACTGCGCGAGCACGATGACCGCGGTGTTGGCCGCGAGGGCCGTGCCGAGGGTCGCGGGCTCGATACCGGCGGCCTCCGTGCCGTATGCGGCGAGACCCGACTCGAACTGGCCGTAGCAGGCGAAGAAGAGGACGAAGCCCAGGACGAGCAACTGCACCATGGCCCGGTGGCCGAGCAGTGCTCGCAGGCCGCCCCTGGCACCGGACTCCGCCCCGGAGGGACGCGAGTCGTGGAGCGTCGGGGAGTGGGGGAGCCGCACGGTCAGGGCGATCGCCGCGAGCACGAGGAACATGGCCGCCTCGATACCGAACAGCAGGGTGAAACTCGACGGCCGGCTCTCGTCGACGATGTGTCCGCCGATCAGGCCGCCGACGCCCAGTCCCAGGTTCTGCAGGAAGAACTGTGTGGCGAAGGCACGGGTGCGGGTCGCCGTCTCCGAGCACCAGACGATCATCGTGGCGAGCGCCGGCTGCATCACGGCGGTACCGGCGCCGAGCAGCGCGGCTGACAGTACGACTGCCGGGATGCTGTCGGAGAGTCCCATGCCGACGGCTCCCGCGGAGGCGAGCACGGCGGCGGCCACGAGTACGGGCAGCGGCCCCCGGCGGTCGATGATCCGCCCGGTGAAGGGCAGAGCGACGAGCGCGGCCATCGCGAAGACCGCCAACACGGCACCCGCCGTGCTCGCGCCCAGCTCGCGCACCTGCGCCACATAGACGTAGAGGTACGGAACGGTGAAGCCGAGCCCGAACGCGCTCAGCGCGTTCCCCGCCTGGATCCGGCGCATCGCTGCACCCTTCGCCTTGGTCACACTCACCTGCTTCTGGTCGAGAAGCCCGTCGAGCCCGGAGGACTGAACTCTGAAGACTTCAACGCTAAAGTTCAATGCTGAAGAGTACACATCGAAGGACTTCAACGCCAATGAGTGCCGTGCCATACTTCGGCGCATGCCTACCGAGTCCCCCGAGGCCTCTCCGACGTCCGGCCCGCACGAGCCGAGCCTCGACGAGCAGATCGCCGCCTACCAGCGCGAATTCGGCGATCTCGACCCGCAGGTCGAGAAGGTGGTCTCCGCCCTCGGCCGGCTCAACCGCCGGATGAACGTCGCGTACGGCCGCCAGGTCGCCGACCTCGGCATCAGCAACACCGAGTGGGAGGTCCTGAAGACGCTGGTGCTCTCGGGCTCCCCCTACCGCATGGGGCCCGGTGAACTCGCCAAGCGCCTCGGACTCACACCCGCCGCGATGACGCACCGCATCGACCGCATGGCCGGCGAAGGCCTGGTCACCCGCGACCGCGACGAGAACAACCGGGTGCGCGTGATCGTCGAGCTGACGGACGAGGGCCGCGCCAAGTGGCTCGAGGCGATGCGCATGGCGACGAACTTCGAGGAGGACCTGCTCCAGGACCTCTCGGGAGACGAGCGGGCGGTCCTCGGCGAGCTGCTCATCCGCGTGCTGCGCCGGGTGGAACACGACCAGCCGGATGCCGGCGGACGGCTCACCGACCTGGACTAGCGGGGCCGCGAGGCAGGGTTGACACGGCCCTCCGCGATCCGTAAGGTTCTTCGAGTTGTCACGGGGCCGGAACGGTTCTGCGACAGCCATCCCGCCGCGAACGCGGCAACCAAACTCAGCACGATCTCCCAACCGGGACGAATTTCGGCATGCCGAAATTCATTTCGAAAGCTCGATTATGAGCAGCCCAGGAAATCCGCTAGAGTTTGAGCGTCGGAACGGCCCAACAGCCGCGAAGACAACTCCCGCTGACCGGGAATCAGGCCCGAAAGAGTCTGATAGAGTCGGAACCGCCGGAAGGCCGAAAGGCCGGAAAGCACACCGAGGAAATCGGATCGGAAAGATCTGATAGAGTCGGAAACGCAAGACCGAAGGGAAGCGCCCGGAGGAAAGCCCGAGAGGGTGAGTACAAAGGAAGCGTCCGTTCCTTGAGAACTCAACAGTGTGCCAAAAA
>NZ_JBIVAU010000009.1:286214-387492 GCF_044745705.1 Streptomyces sp. NPDC086835 | reverse complement strand
GGTCCGGACCCGCATGCCCGGCCTCCTCCGCCAGCGTCCAGCCGTTCTTCCGCTCCAACGGAGCTACCAGCCCCTGCATATACGCAAGCGCCGACCCACGCGGCTCCGACCTGGCAAAGCGGTGCACGAACCGATCATGCAAAGCCTTCAACTCACCCGCCCGCGAACGGGCCTCAACAACATCCCCACCCATGGACAACCCAACGACCCACCTGCCCAACCGTCACGGCAAAGACCGTTGCAGTACTAGGCCCTGTATCGAAAGTGGATCTCGATGGGAGGTTGAGCTCGTTCTGTGGCGTGGAGAGACCTGACGGTTAATCAGCACGGTCCGGGGTGCCACCGTGACGCCGGACCTCGAAGATCGTTTACCGTGCGTGATCTACTCCGGCACGCCGCTCAAGACGCCGCATCTCCCCGCCGAGACTGCTCCGCCAGCGGGCGAGCCACTTGTGCGAGCACATCGTTGGCAGGGCTTCTCCTGCGAATCACGTGTGATCCGCGCATCCGCCCCTCGATTCCCGCCCGTGCTGATCATCGGCGGTGCGTTCCAGCGCAAGGAGTCCTGGGGGCGCTGTGAAGAGGTGTTCCTCGGGAGCATGGACGTGTTCACCGTCGACCCCCCGGGCTGGGGGGCAGCCGACTTGCTGCCCGAAACCTACGGCGTCGACTTCCTCGCCGACGCGGTCTGCCACATGCTCGATGAGTGTGATGCCGGTCAGGTCAACGTGCTCGCCGGCTCCTACGGAAGCGCCATCGCCTACGAGATCGCCCGCAGGTACCCGGACCGGGTGGGGCGCATGGTCCTGGTCGGCACGATGATCGCCATCCCGGACCACGCACGGGCCGCGATGCGCCGCACTCTGGAACACCTGGCCGCCGGAGACATGGAGACTTACGCGCACGTCACGCTCGACCTGCTCATGACGCCCGAACGCCTCGCAGACATCCCCAACGGCGCCCGCATCCGCAGACTGCTGCTGCGCCGCATCACTAACATCTCCGAGGCGGAGGCGCACCAGATGCGTGCCAACACCCTGCGCCTGCTCACCCATCAGGCTCTCGATACCCGCCAGCCGCCTCGTGCGCCGGTTCTGACCGTGGCCGGCGAGTACGACTCGTTCACCACGCCGGAGCTGTGCCGCCAGATGGCGGCGGCGTGTGCCGACAGTTGGCACGCGGAGGTCCGCGACGCCGATCACATGGTCATCCTGGAACGGACAGCGGAAGTCGCCGACTTGATCACCCGGTTCCTTGCCGGGGAGCCGCTACACGGACTGCCGTACTGCCGCAGCGTTGAGCGAGTGTCAACAGGCGTCACCGGGTGAGCAGTCGCGATACGGAATATACCGCTGAGTGCGCCCGTACGACGCAGCGTGATCACAGCACGGTCGTCGTCTTTGAGGAAGACTGCTACAGCTTCACCCCGCCGGCCTGTCCCTGCCTCGCCGGTGTATCGCCACGTGCTGATTACAGCCACTCCTTGATGGCTGCTACGAGGACAGTGGCTTCATAGCGGACCGCGAGCTTGTCGTAGCGGGTGGCCACGGCCCGATGACGCTTGAGTCGGTTGATTCCGCCTCGACCGCGTGGCGCTCGCGGTAGTCGACCGCGTCAAACGTGGCGGCCGGCCGCCACGCGAGCCGAGCTTCTGGCGATTACGCGCTTGGTCCGTCTTGTCCGGGATGGTGATGCGGATACCCCGGCGGCTCAGGTAGGCGCGGTTCTTCCGAGAGGCGTATGCCTTGTCCGCCCGGACTCGGTTGAGGCGCACGCGGGGTCGGCCCGACCCGATGCGAGGCACGCGGACCTTCTCCAGCACGGGTTCGAATTGCGGCGAGTCGCCGCGCTGTCCCGCCGTGAGCACGACCGACATGGGCTTCTGGCCCTGTTCGACGGCCAGGTGCAGCTTGGTGGTGAACCCGCCACGCGAGCGTTCAAGGGCGTGATCACCAGGCTCGGCGAAGACCCCGCCTGGTGGTTCCTTCTGCAGGTCACCTTGCTTGCGGGCCCCGGCCGCGTGCTGATGAGCGTCGCGGCACACCGTGGAGTCAACGCTCAGGTCCCACGTGATCACACCCTTCGCGTCGGCCAGAGACTGGAGCCGCGTGAAGATTCTGTGCCAGATGCCGTCCCGCTGCCACCGGCGGAACAGGTCACAGATCCGGCCCCACGGTCTGTACTCAACGGGCACGTCCCGCCATGGAACACGGTACGGACCCGAAATCGTATGCCGTCGATCAGCCGCCGCCGAGGCCAGACGGGCGGCCGCCCCGTCCTCCTCCCCTTCGGCAACAACGGCTCCAACACCGCCCACTGTTCATCCGTGAGATCTCCCCGCCCCATGAACCGTGATTACCCAACGCTCAAGATCCACTTTCGACACACGGCCTAGGAGTTGTCGTCAAAGTGTCACGCCCACATCAGGAGTGAGGCGAGGGTGACGGCTGCTTGGTAGGACTCGGCGGTCTTGTCGTACCGGGTGGCGATCCCGCGCCACTGCTTCAGGCGATTGAAGCACCGTTCCACGACGTTGCGCCGCTTGTAGACCTGCTTGTCGAAGGCCGGCGGGCGGCCGCCCCGGCTGCCGCGCCGGGCCCGGTTGCCGACCTGGTCGACCCTCTCCGGAATGGTGTGCGGGATGTTCCGGCGCCGCAGCCAGGTGCGGATCGCCTTGGAGCTGTAGCCCTTGTCGCCGATGACATGGCCGGGCCGTACCCGCGGCCGCCCCGGCCCCAGGCGGGGTACCCGTATCGCCTCCATCACGGCGGTGAACTGGGTGCAGTCATTGGTGTTGCCGCCCGTGACCACGAAAGCCAGGGGGCGGCCCAGGCCGTCGCAGGCCAGATGAATCTTGCTGGTCAGCCCGCCTCTGGAGCGTCCGAGCGCCGGGCTGCGGCGCCCCCTTTTCGGGCGCCGGCCGCGTGCTGGTGGGCCCGGACGATGCTGGAGTCGACCGACACCAGCCAGTCGACGTCCCCCGCCGCGTCCGCCCGGGCCTGCGCGGTCTGCAGCATCCGGTCGAACGTGCCGTCCGCCGCCCAGCGGCGGAAGCGGGTGTGCAGGCTGGCCCAGGATCCGTACCGCTCGGGCACATCGCGCCAGGCCACCCCGGCCCGGAACTTCCACACGATCCCGTTGAGCATCGTCCGGTCGTCCAGCCGAGGCCGCCCCATCGACGTCCGGGGCAGCAACGGCCGCACGAAGTCCCACTCGGCATCGGTCAGTTCATGGCGACGTATCACCCGACCATGATCCACCAACCAAGATCACATTGACGACAGACCCTAGACGCCGTCCGCGCTGCGGCTGAGATCGCCGCCAGTGAGCGCGTCCACCACCACCAGGACCAGCAGGGCCACGCCGCCGAGCGAGCAGAGGAGCAGGAACGAGCCGAGCACCGAGTTCAGGAGGCGCAGGTGTGGGGCCTGCGGCACCAGCACGTCCGCAGGATCGCGCGGGTCGTAGCTGACGGTGACGTACGGGCCGTCGTCGCCGTGCACGAAGCCCCGGTACGTGCCGGTGCCGTCCATGTACACGTACGCGCCCGGCGTCGCCGCTGCCTTGGCGGTCACGGTGATGCCGTGCCGGCGCAGCCACCGCTCGCGCAGCCACCGACGAACCGTGTACATGCCGATCCCGAGACACACCCAGGTGATACCGCCGATCGGGAGCATGACGATGACCGACGCCGCGGTGCCTGCCAGACCTGCGACCACGGTGAAGGCGACGAGCGCCACGAGGAACCCGAACATGCCCCACAGAAGCCGGCGCACGAACCTCTGGTGCCAGGTCGGGGTGAGGGTGCGGACGACGGTCAGGGCGGTGCCGTCGGTTTCGTCGTCCTCCCGTTCCGGGAGCATCGCGTTCACTCCGTCGGCGAAGACGGCGGCGGCGGCCTCGCTCACGTCCTCCACCTGGTAGACGGTCGGGGCGGTCCCGCGCGGGGCCCGCAGTTCGATCGTCACCGTCCTGCCCTCGGCGCGTACCCGCGCGACGGCAGACGGCACGAAGGTGACCTGCTCGCGCGGGCGGTCCAGGACAAGCGCGTCCCGGTCGGCGGTGAGGACGGCGCCGCCGCGGCCCTTCAGGACGGGGAGAGAGGATGGAGTGATCGACATGAGCATGATCGTAGAGCGGGCGGTCCGGAGCCTTCAGCCCCTCGGTGCGGCCGCGACCAGCGGGCCGGCGCCGCACAGGCAGGCGGAGCAATCCTCGTGGCAGGTCGGCCGTCCTCATGACAGCGTGATGGAGAATATGACGCGAGAATTGAGTACCTGCATGACAGTGCTCGGGGCCGTACGGGAGGTTGCTCATGCCCCGTCCCATCTGGTCCGGCGCCATCAGCTTCGGGCTGGTCACGATTCCGATCAAGGTCGTGCCCGCCACGGAGAACCACAACATCTCATTCCGGCAGGTCCACCTGGAGGACATGGGCCGGGTGCGCTACCGCAAGGTCTGCGAGCTGGACGGGAAGCAGCTGTCCGACAACGAGATCGTCAAAGGCTACGAGGTCTCCAAGGACCAGTTGGTCGCCGTGACGGACGAGGACCTGGCGGAGATTCCGCTGCCGACGGCGAAGGCGATCGAGATCGTTGCGTTCGTGCCGGCGGGGTCGATCGACCCGGTACGGATCGGCGACTCGTACTACCTGGAGGGTGACGGTCAGGTCGCGGCCAAGCCGTACAAGCTGCTGCGGCAGGCACTGCAGCGGTCGTCGAAGGTCGCCGTGGCCAAGTTCGCGCTCCGCGGCCGTGAGCGCCTCGGACTGCTGCGGGTCAAGGACGACGCCCTGGTCCTGCATTCGATGCACTGGCCGGACGAGATCAGGTCCCCGGAGTCGCTGGCGCCGCCGGCCGTGGAGATCGACGATTCTGAGGTCGACGGGGCGATCGCGCTCATGGACGCGATGGGGGAGGAGGACATCTCCCGCTACACCGACCACTACCGCGAGGCCCTCGAGGAGCTCATCGCCGCCAAGGCCGAAGGCAAGCAGCCCGCCCCCTCCGCGGAGGCGGCAGAGCCGGGCGGCCAGGTCGTCGACCTGATGGCCGCCCTCAACGCCTCCGTCACGCGGGCACGCGAGTCCCGGGGCGAGGGCGGGCATGCCACCGTGCACGAGATGCCCGAGCCGAAGAAGGCCGCGGCCAAGAAGACGGCCAAGAAGACGCCCGCGAAGAAGACCACGGCCAAGAAGATGACCGCCGGGACCACGGCCAAGACCGCCGCCAAGAAGGCCACTGCGAAGAAGGCCACCGAACGGCGGAAGCCGCGGGCCTCCTAGGGCCTCTCGTTTGGATCATGCCGGGCTCGCGAGCCCTGGCACGCACGCTCGCCGCGTTGTCGTCGGTCGGCATGGCTCCGCCATGCCTCCCTCCTCCGCCTTGCGATCGCACGCACCAGACCCCGCTCCCTGATCCGGCCTGATCCAAACGAAAGACCCTAGCCTGCGACGATGCCCGTCCCCGTGACTCGGCCGCTCATCACCCCCCGGGCCGGACAGGTCGGCATCGGCGCCTTCTGCGAGTCGGCTAGAAGAGGCCGGTGCGCATGGGCTGCGTCAGGTCGTCGAAGATCTCCCGCAGCCATGGGCTGCGGACGGCCGGCAGCCGGGCCAGGGTGTGGTGGAACGTTGCCCAGTCGGCCCGGAACGGGTAATGAGGGCGCGGCGGGAGCAAGTCGTCGAAGTCCCGCCGCCAGCCGCTGCCGCCGCTCAGGCGGCGGCCGACCGGCTCGCGGAGGACGTCGTCGGGTACGCGGCCCGACGGGGGAACCGGTAGACGCGGCTGGGGGGAGACCAGCCACAGCCACACCCCGAACGGCAGCGGCACCGGGTATGCCGATGCAGCCGGGCCGGTGGGGGTCCAGGTCCGACCCGTCTGCGGCTGGACCGGCACGAGCAGGATGTCGGCGCCCGCGTCGGGGGCGGGCCGTCCCGGTCCGGCCAGGACGGCCCGCCGCTCCTGAGGACCTGCGGGCAGCAGGGCGTCGAGGGAGCTTTGGAACACCTCCTCGGTCATGCCGTCCGCGACGGTCACCGGCTGTCCTTCGGAGGCCGCCAGCAGGTGGGCGAGCGCCCGGCCTGCTGCCGCCTCCCATTGCGGGCTCCATGACCAGTGGTGGCTCGCCCCGAGCGGTGACCCCCATGGGGCGATCGGCTCGAACGGGGGTGTGCTCTTCCCCTCCTCCGTCAGCTCCTCCCAGGAGAGTGGCTCGGCGTCGGCGCCGTCGACGAGGAGGCGGCGGACGGCGTTCGGGGCGAGCCACACCGCCTGCCAGAGGGAGCAGTCGTCGATCCTGGTCGCCACGAGCAGGCCGCACGCCTCACAGACCATGTTGGGGCCGTCGGCCCCTGCAACGCCGCAGCAGGCGCCACCCTGCTTCTCGCGGAGCAGCAGAACGCCGCGGATGTCTCCGGGCGCGATGACGAACGCGCCGGGCGCGCCGTCGGACAGGGCGTGGACCGGCGCGTAGACCCCGCGGACGGCTGCCTCGTCCGGATCGATCCGCTCCCACTTGCGCCACGGCGGCCCCCAAGGCTCCGGGTCGACGGCGAAGGTCCCCGACTCCATGAGCACCGGGAGCTGGGTCCCGTTCCCGTAGCTCTGATGGGCGTGGGCCGGAAGGGAGACCTGGGACAACGGGGCGGTCAACTCGGCGCCGCACCCCGCACACACGAAAACGAACAAAGATCCTCCGCCTGGGAACTGAGGCATCGTCGCAGCTCGCCGGCAGTCCGCCAACGTGTTTTCGTCCGTCACGGTCGGTGGGGCATCAGCGTGTGGCAGCCGTGATCCAGGGGTCATTACCCCTGGTGTAATCGACCGCTCTCCCCTCCCCGGGCAGGATCGAGGGCATCGACGGGAACCCCCGCCGGGATCCGGCCGCAGCCGCGAGGAGAGCGCCATGTCCGTCAGGTCCACTGCCACTACGGCGAGTGCCGCCGCCACCGAGAGTTCCGTCGCCGACGCCACTCGGGCCGTGGTGCAGGAGTTCCTCGCCGCGCGGGTGGCCGGGGACACCGCGCGGCTCGTCCCGCTCTTCGCCGCCGAGGTCGGCTGGCTGCTCGCCGAGAACCCAGCCGTCCCCTGGATCCGCCCGCGGTCCACCGCCGCCGAATGCGCCGCTCAGGACACGGAGCTGATGGAGTACACCGTGCCCGAGGACGCGCGTGCCTCCGTCGACACCTTCCTCATCGACGGCGCCGACGCCGTCCTGATGGGGCACTTGTCGGGGACCGTACGCGCGACGGGAAAGTCCTTCGAGGGCCCGTTCGCGCTGCACCTCACCGTCCAGGACGGCCGGATCACCCGGCACCACCTCTACGAGAACAGCCTGTCGATCGCCGAGGCCTGCACCCCGTGAGCGCGGGGCGGCCGTGCCCCCGGCCCTCGGGGATCCGCAGCTGACCGTCGATCGGCCGTGACGGCAGCCGGGGGCGCGCCGCGCTTCCGGACGAGCCGGGACAGCACGTGCGCCGCGTCGCGGCCCACGCCGCGCAGCGTCTTGGAGGAGAAGCTTCGCTGGAACTCCATGCCGACGAACCCGAGCGCCGGCACGCCGGTGGCGATGCCGCCGCGGTGCCGGGGCAGGCCGTCGGCATCCAGGGCGCCGCTGCCGGCCAGGTAGGGGAAGGCGACGCGGTAGCCGGTGGCCCAGACGACCGCGTCGATCGTTTCCTTGGTGCCGTCGGCCCACAGCACGCCGTCCTGGGTGAGGCGGGTGAACATCTCCCGCCGGTCCACGCCGTACTCCTCCAGGGCGGTGCGGTAGTGCCCGTCGTCGAGGACGGAGACCGGCAGCTTCCCCAGCAGCCGACGCAGGGGCGCGGTGTCGAAGCGGGTGTGCTCGAACCACCAATGCACGTCCCGGCCCAGCGGGCGCTGGGCCGTCCAGCCGATGGGGCGGCGGGTGGCGAGCGTGGTGTCGGCGACCACGCCGAGCTCGGCGGCGATCTGCACAGCGGAGTTGCCGCCGCCCACGACCACGACCCGCCGGCCGGCGAGAGGTTCGGGCCTGCGGTAGTCGGCGGCATGCAGTTCCTGCCCTGCGAACTCGTCCCGCCCGGGCACGTCGGGCACGTACGGGCTCGTGTGGTCGCCGGTCGCCGCGACGATCGCCCGTGCCGTGAACTGCCTGCCGTCTTCCGAGCTCACCAGCCATGTGCCGTCCCGGCGCGTCACGGAGGTGACACCGATCGAGGTGCGGATGTCGGCGGGAATGCGGCGGGCGTAGTCCCGCAGGTAGTCGACCACCTCGTCCCGCGTCGGGTAGCGGTCCGGGTCGCCGGGGAAGTGCATCCCGGGGAGGGACGAGTACCGGGCGGGGGAGAAGAGGGTGAGGCTGTCGTAGTAGCGCGGCCAGGCCCCGCCGACCTGGTCGGTGGCTTCCAGCACCAGAGGGCGGGCGAAGCCGTGACGGGGCGCGAGGGCGGCGGTGGCCAGGCCGGACTGGCCTGCTCCGATGACGATGAGGCCGGCGTGCTCCATGAGATCGTGGACCCTTCCAATACATCGTTGTTTCGGGAACTGCCGAAATGTTGGGACGGGACTGTGGCGACTGGAAGCGATGCGGGGACGGCGGTCGACCGGGCGACGGCCGACTTCCTCAAGGCGCTGGCGAGCGAGACCCGCCAGTTGGTCATGCGGCAGTTCGCCGGCGGGAGGGAGCTCAGTGTCGGTGAGATCGCCGAACGCTGCGGACTGAAGCCGTCGACCGCCTCGGAGCACTTGAGCCTGCTGCGCCGCGGCGGCCTGGTCCTCTCCCGCAAGGAGGGCAAGCAGGTCTTCTACCGCGCGGACGGCACGACCATGGCGAACCGTCTGGACGCGCTCAAGGAGTACCTGCTGCGCTGTTGCCCGCCCGGCTGACGACGGCCCGTACGGGACGGGTCAGACGCGCAGGTCGAGCATGGCGGACATCGCCGCCACCACGGACGGGGCGACCTGGTAGTACACCCAGGTGCCACGCCGCTCGCAGGTCAGCAGGCCGGCCTCGCGCAGCTTCTTCAGGTGGTGGGAGACGGTCGGCTGCGAGACGCCGACATCGGCGATGTCGCACACGCACGCCTCGCCGCCCGGGTGCGAAGCCACCTTGGAGAACAGGCGCAGGCGCACCGGGTCCGACAGTGCCTTGAACATGCCGGCCATCCTCTCCGCGTCCGCCTGCGAGAGCTCCCCGGCGGTGATCGGAGGGCAGCAGGGCACGGCGCTCTCACTTTCGAGGACGGGCAGCTCCACCACTTCTGATTTCGACATGTGTCTATGTTGACACCCGTCGATACGGGTGGCAAGCTCCGGTGTATCGACAGACATCGAAACAGGGGGTTGTCATGACGACAGCGATCCGCACCGCGCTCAGCGCCGCCAAGGCGCGCCGCACCGCCCGCGACCTGGCCGGCGTCAGCTTCTGTGACAGCTGCGCCCAGGTCAGCGACAGCGCCGGCCGAGCAGCGGAAATCCGGGCGCACGCTCAGCTGACCGCGCTCATCCACGCCCGCTGACCTGTCCGCCGACCACCCTTCGCACCGAGGAGACCCACCGCCATGAGCACCCAGCAGCTCCCCGTCATCGTCGTCGGAGCCGGCCCCATCGGACTCGCCGCAGCCGCCCACCTGCTGGAGCGCGGCATCGAGCCCCTCGTCCTGGAAGCAGGCGATGCTGCCGGCGCCGCGGTGCGCGAGTGGAGCCACGTGCGGCTGTTCTCCACCTGGGGCGAAGTCGTCGACCCGGCTGCGGAGAAGCTGCTGGCACCGACCGGCTGGGTGCGGCCCGACCCGGCGACGTACCCGTCCGGTGGGGACTGGGTCGAGCAGTATCTCCGCCCGCTCGCCGCCGTCCTCGGTGAGCGGGTGCGTCCGGGTGTCACCGTCACCGGCGTCGCCCGCGCCGGCCGTGACCGCGTGGTCGACGCCGACCGTGAGAGCCGGCCCTTCGTCGTCCATGTCGAGTACGCCGACGGCCGCGAGGAGCGTCTGACCGCCCGCGCCGTGATCGACGCCTCCGGCACCTGGACCACCCCCGGTCCGGCAGGCGGCAGCGGCCTGCCCGCCCTCGGCGAGAAGGCGGCGGCCGACCGCATCACCTACCGCGTCCCCGACCTCAAGGACCCGGCGGTACGGGCCCGTTACGCGGGTCGGCGCACCGCGGTCATCGGCTCAGGCGCCTCCGCCTTCACCGCTCTCGCCGGCCTGGCCGACCTGGCGAAGTCCGACGACGGCGCCGGCACGCACGGCGTGTGGATCCTGCGCCGCGGCATCTCCGGCTCCACCTTCGGCGGCGGCGAAGCCGACCAGCTCCCCGCTCGCGGCGCCCTCGGCCTCGCCGCGAAGTCCGCCGTCGACGGCGGCTACGCCGACGCCGTCACCGGCTTCCGCACGGAGGCGATCGAACGCGACGACGACGGCCGGCTGGTCCTCGTCGGCGACGACGGCCGCCGCCTCGACCCCGTCGACGAGGTCATCGTGCTCACCGGCCTGCGCCCCGACCTCACCTTCCTCGACGAGCTCCGGCTGGGCCTGGACGAGCGCCTTCAGGCCCCGGTCGCACTCGCCCCGCTGATCGACCCCAACCAGCACTCCTGCGGCACCGTCTACCCGCACGGCGTCAACGAGCTCTCCCACCCGGAGAAGGACGTCTACCTGGTCGGCATGAAGTCCTACGGCCGCGCCCCCACCTTCCTCGCCATGACCGGCTACGAGCAGGTCCGCTCCGTCGCCGCGTCCCTGGCCGGCGACCAGGAGGCCGCCGAACGCGTGGAGCTGACACTCCCCGAGACGGGCGTGTGCGGCGGAGCGGGGCTGTTCGACGAGCCCGAGACCGCGCAGGCCGACGGCGGTGGCTGCTGCGCGGCCCCCGCCACACTCCAGATCGGCGTCGGCGCCCCGGCCGGCTCCGGCGGCTGCTGACGCTGGGCCACCCACCCGAACAGGAGGACCGTCATGTCCCGCATACAACTCGCCCTGCGCGTCCCCGACCTGACCGCATCCGTCGCCTTCTACACGAAGCTCTTCGGCACCGAGCCGGCCAAGCTCCGTGACGGCTATGCCAACTTCGCCGTCGCCGAGCCCCCGCTCAAGCTCGTCCTCATCGAAGGCTCGGAGGGAGAGGACACCCGCATGGACCACCTCGGCGTGGAAGTCGACAGCACCGAGGCCGTTCACGCCGCCACCACCCGCCTGAGCGAGGCAGGGCTCGCGACGGCGGAGGAGAACGACACCAAGTGCTGCTACGCCCTCCAGGACAAGGTCTGGGTCCACGGCCCAGGCCAGGAGCCGTGGGAGGTGTATGTCGTCAAGGCCGACGCCGACACCCTGGCCAAGCAGCAGGGCAGTCCGTGTTGCTCAGGCGAGGCCACCGCCGACGCCCGCGACTCCGTCGCCGCCGACGCCCGCGACTCCGTCGCCGCCGGCGGCTGCTGCTGACCCTGCACCGACCTTCACACCTGTGAGGCCGCGACCGGACGGGGACCGGTCGCGGCCTCGCGCTGTCTCCGCGCTCATCACTTCGCCCCTCACGGCCCCTGCCTCCCGTGCCGCCTGTCTGCCGGCCGGAATCGGCGACGAATTCTTGCCTTCACATACCCCTAGGGGGTATCTTTCAAAAGAAACTGCGGTACCCCCCGGGGGTACAAGCTCAAGGGAGATTCGGTCATGCCAACGGTCAATCCCTGGCGGTGGTGGGCACTCGCCGTGCTCGCAGCCGCCCAGTTCATGGTCATCATGGACACGTCGATCATCGGGGTCGCGCTCCCCGAGATGCAGAAGGACCTCGGCTTCTCGCAGGGCGAGCTCCAGTGGGTCTTCAACGCGTACGTCATCGCCTTCGGCGGCCTGCTGCTCCTCGGCGGACGTCTCTCCGACCTGCTCGGCGCACGCAAGGTGTTCAACGCCGGTTGGGTCGTCATGATCGCCGGCTCCGTCGTCGCCGCGGCGGCCCAGACCGCCTGGGTCGAGGTCCTCGGCCGGGCGGTCCAGGGTGTCGGCGGCGCCCTCATCGCGCCGGCCGCGATGACGCTGCTGATGATGCTCTTCGGGCACAACCCGAAGGAGCTCGGCAAGGCGATGGCCCTCTACGGCGCCGCCGCGCCCGCGGGCGGAACCGCCGGTGTGTTCCTCGGCGGCGTGTTCACCGAGTGGCTGAGCTGGCCGTGGGTGTTCATCATCTACGTCCCGATCGGCCTGGCGACGCTCGCCGCCACCAAGCTGCTGCCGTCCGTGGAGAGCCGTCGCGGTTCGGTCGACGTCATGGGCGCGGTCGCCGTCACCGCCGGCCTGGCGCTCACGGTCTTCGCCGTCGTCCGGGCGCCGGAGGTGGGCTGGGGCTCGACCGGCACCGTGCTGCAGCTGACCGGAGCGGCCGCGTTGCTGATCCTGTTCTTCTTGATCCAGAAGTCGGTGCGCGAGCCGCTCATGCCGCTCGGCATCTGGCGTGTGCCGCGGCTCGGTCCGGCCAACCTGGCCATGACGCTGCTCGGCGCCGCGTGGATTCCGATGTGGTACTTCCTCAACCTCTACCTGCAACAGGTGCTCGGCTACGGAGCCTTCGCCTCCGGCGCCGCGCTGCTGCCCATGACCGTGCTCCTCATGATCTTCATGACGGCCATCACGGCCCGACTGATGGGCAGGTTCGGGGCCAAGCCGCTGATCGCCGGCGGTCTGCTGCTCCTCGCCGCCGGTCTGCTGTGGCTGTCCGCCGTGGAGCCGACCGGTACGTTCCTCGTCGACGTTCTGCCCGCGTCGCTCGTGGCCGCACTCGGTATGTCGCTCGCCTACATCCCGGCCATGATGGCCGCGATGTCCGGTGCCCCGCAGGAGCAGGCCGGTCTCGCGTCCGGCATCGTCAACACGACCTACAACGTCGGTTCGGCCCTCGGTCTGGCCGCGCTGACGGCGGTCGCCATGTCGCAGGGAGCCGGCGAGCCGGCCGACCTGCCCGCACTCACCGACGGCTTCTCGTCCGCGTTCGTCGGCGCCGCTGTGATCGCCGCGGTCGGGGGCGTCATCACCCTGCTGCTCATGCGCGGGGACAAGGCCGCCGCGCAGGCCCAGGCAGCGCCCGCGTCGCACGGTGAGCAGGTCGGCGTCTAGCCGATGGGCTGCCACGCGGTCGGGGGAGTGCACACGTCCGACACCGAGGGACCGCCCGATGTCTCAGGCAGACATCGGACGGTCCCTTTCCGTGCGGGGCACAGCCCGACCCGACCGGAAACGAATCCGCGGAGTCGGCGGAGGGCAGAGGCGCGGAAGTGATGGTTCCGGCCACGGCGTTGATCCTGAAGTACAGCAACCGGATAGCCTTGGAAAATGCTTACAGAGGTCACCGCGACCCGTTACGTCACGCCCCTGCGCGAGGGCGGTTCGCTCCCCGGGATCGTCGAGGCCGACGATCTCGGCACGTACGTCATGAAGTTCACCGGTGCCGGGCAGGGGCGCAAGACCCTCGTCGCCGAGGTCATCTGCGGGGAGCTCGGGCGGCGGCTCGGGCTGCGGGTGCCCGACCTCGTCACGATCCAGCTCGATCCGGTCATCGGTCTCTCGGAGCCGGACCAGGAGGTGCAGGAGCTCCTCAAGGCCAGCGGCGGGCTGAACCTCGGAATGGACTTCCTGCCGGGGTCGCTCGGATTCGATCCGCTCGCCTACGAGGTCGGCGCGGCCGAGGCCGGCAAGGTGGTCTGGTTCGACGCGCTCATCAACAACGTGGACCGGTCCTGGCGCAACCCCAACATGCTGGTGTGGCACGGGGACCTCTGGCTCATCGACCACGGCGCCACCATGATCTGGCACCACAACTGGCCCGGCGCCGCCACCTCCGCCGCCAAGCCGTACGACGCGTCCGACCACGCCCTCGCCCCCTTCGGCCCGGACGTCGAGGCGGCCGCAGCCGAGCTCGCGCCACTGGTCACGGAGGAACTGCTCACCGAGGTCGCGGCGGACGTGCCCGACGAGTGGCTGGTCGACGAGCCGGGCTTCGACTCCACCGACGCGCTGCGCCGTTCCTACGTCGAGGCCCTGCTGCCACGTGCCGCGACGATCCACGAGCGGATCACGCTGAACGCCCCGACGAAGTCCCGGCCGTCCCAGGCGCCCGGCTGGCTGACCGACCATGCGACGCCGTGGCCGCACGCCGCGAAGAAGCACGCGCACACGGACGAGAAGGACGCACACCGGTGAACGACCGCGATGTTTTCGAGTACGCGCTGCTGCGCGTGGTGCCGCGGGTCGAGCGCGGGGAGTGCTTCAACGCGGGCGTGGTGGTCTACTGCCGCGCCAGGACCTTCGTGGCCGCCCGCACCCACCTGGACGAGGCGAAGCTGCTGGCGCTCGACCCGGAGGCCGACGTGACCGGGGTACGGGCGGCGCTCCACGCCGTGGAGGGCGTCTGCCGGGGCGGCGAGGCCGCGGGGCAGGCCTCCCGTGACGACGCGGGCCGGCGCTTCCGGTGGCTGATCGCGCCCCGGTCCACCGTCGTCCAGCCGGGACCGGTGCACACCGGGCTCACCACCGATCCGCAGGCGGAGGTGGAGCGGCTGCTCGACCTGCTGGTGCGCTGACGGACGCGGCTGATCGATGTGACATGCGCCGTGGACCCCTGGTGCCGTTGACACCGCGTGCCAGGGCTTCTAGCGTCCTGTCTGCCGAAGGTACTAAGCGGTTGCTCAGTGAAGGGCCGTGAACGTCGGCACAGGGATTGACGGGCTTCAAGGGCGAGGAGAACCAGAATGTCCACCACCGAGCAGCGTGTGGCTGTCGTTACCGGGGGCGCGCGCGGCATCGGCGCCGCCACCGCCGTCCGGCTCGCGGCCGACGGCCGGGCCGTAGCCGTACTCGACCTCGACGAGGCGGCCTGCAAGGACACGGTCGAGAAGATCACCGCAGCCGGCGGCAAGGCGCTCGCGGTGGGCTGCGACGTCTCGGACGCCGCCCAGGTGGAGGCCGCCGTGGCGCGCGTCGCGGCCGAGCTCGGCGCGCCGACGATCCTGGTGAACAACGCCGGTGTGCTCCGCGACAACCTGCTCTTCAAGATGAGCGAGTCCGACTGGGACACCGTCGTCAACGTGCACCTCAAGGGCGCGTTCCTGATGGCCAAGGCCTGCCAGAAGCACATGGTCGACGCCGGCTTCGGCCGGATCGTCTCCCTCTCCTCGTCCTCGGCGCTCGGCAACCGCGGCCAGGCGAACTACGCGGCGGTCAAGGCCGGCCTCCAGGGCTTCACCAAGACCCTGGCCAAGGAGCTCGGCAAGTTCGGCATCACGGCCAATGCCGTCGCCCCGGGCTTCATCGTCACCGAGATGACGGCGCAGACGGCGGCCCGCGTGGGTATGGGCTTCGAGGAGTTCCAGGCCGCCGCCGCGACCCAGATCCCCGTCCAGCGTGTCGGCCGGCCCGAGGACGTCGCGAACGCGATCGCCTTCTTCGCCGGTGAGGACGCCGGATTCGTCTCCGGCCAGGTCATGTACGTGGCCGGCGGCCCGCTCAACTGAATCGGGGTTCGAACGACATGGCAGCACAGACAGCAGGGGCGGGACAGGTCGTGGACAGCGGCAAGGTCGCGCTGGTCACCGGCGCGAGCCGGGGCATCGGGTACGGCATCGCCGAGGCGCTCGTCGCCCGTGGCGACCGGGTGTGCATCACCGGCCGCGGCGAGGAGGCCCTGAAGGAGGCCGTGGAGCGCCTCGGCGCCGACCGGGTCATCGCGGTGGCGGGCAAGGCCCACGACGAGGCCCACCAGGCGGCGGCGGTCGAGCGCACCATGGAGGCCTTCGGCCGCGTCGACTTCCTGGTCAACAACGCCGGCACGAATCCGGTCTTCGGCCCGATCGCCGAGCTCGACCTGAACGTGGCGCGCAAGGTCTACGAGACCAACGTGATCTCCGCCCTCGGCTTCGCGCAGCAGACGTGGAAGGCGTGGCAGAAGGAGAACGGCGGTGCGATCGTGAACATCGCCTCGGTCGCCGGTGTCTCCGCGTCGCCCTTCATCGGCGCGTACGGCATGAGCAAGGCGGCCATGGTCAACCTGACGCTTCAGCTGGCGCACGAGCTCGCGCCGTCCGTGCGCGTCAACGCCATCGCTCCCGCGGTGATCAAGACCAAGTTCGCGGAGGCGCTCTACGAGGGCAGGGAGGCCGAGGCGGCCGCCGCCTACCCGCTGGGGCGGCTCGGGGTGCCGGCGGACATCGGCGGCGCGGCCGCGTTCCTGACCTCCGAGCAGTCGGACTGGATCACGGGGCAGACTCTCGTCGTGGACGGCGGTATCTTCCTCAACGCGGGCGTCCACTGACGCCGGGCGGACCGCCCTGAGGCGGTTTGTTCCTGAATGATCCAAGTGCCCCGCCGGGCCGTCAGGTTGACCCGGCGGGGCGCTGCGGTATGGTTCGCCGACCCATGGCTGAACGAGGAGCGTGCACGTGTTCTACCGGACCTGTCTGCAGGCCGCTGCAGCCCTAGCGTCCATATCTCTGCTGGCGGGGTGCGGCCTGTTCTCGGACGAGGACGCCGACCGTGAACAGAAGATCTCCGTCGGTACCACCAGCGAGCCGAGCACTCTCGACCCGGCTGCCGCCTGGGACGGTTCGTGGGAGTTGTACCGGAACGTCTTCCAGACCCTGGTGAGCTTCCCGACGGGGAGCGCCGTGCCGCAGTCCGACGCCGCCGAGTGCCGCTTCGCCGACTCCGGCAACAAGGTCTTCGAGTGCGAGCTCAAGGAGGGCCTCACTTTCACCAACGGCGACAAGCTCGACGCCGCCGCGGTCAAGCACTCCATCGACCGCATCCGGACCATCGCCGTGCAGGGTGGTCCGAAGGGGCTGCTGGGGTCGCTCGACAAGGTGGAGACGACCGGTGACCGCATTGTGACCTTCCGGCTCAAGACGTCCGACGCCACGTTCCCGTTCATCCTCGCCACCCCGGCCATGTCGATCGTGCCGCCCTCCGAGTACCCGGCCGACAAGCTCCGTGAGGACGGCAAGCTCACCGGCTCCGGTCCGTACGCCCTGGCCTCGTACGAGAAGGGCGACCGGGCGGAGCTGACCCGCTTCGCCAAGTACAAGGGCTTCGCCAAGATCAAGAACGACGCGGTGACGATCCGCTACTTCCAGGACTCCGCTCTGATGATGACGGCCCTGAAGAAGCAGGAGATCGACGCGATCAACCGTGGTCTGACCGCGGAGCAGGTCGTCGAACTCCAGGAGAAGAAGCCGGAGAACGACCACCTCCAGCTGGTCGAGACGGTCGGCGCCGACATCCGCTACCTCGTCTTCAACCCGTCCGACCCCAACGCCGGCAAGCTGGCCGTGCGCCGCGCGATCGCGCAGATCGTCGACCGTGGCGCGCTTGTGGAGAAGGTCTACAAGGGCACTGCCGAGCCGCTGTACTCGATGGTCCCCAAGGGCATCGCCGGGCACACCACCGAGTTCTTCGACCGGTACGGCGAGCCGGACGTCAAGAAGGCGGAGGAGATCCTCGAGGACGCGGGCATCACCGAGCCGGTGCCGCTGAGCTTCTGGTACACCACCGACCGGTACGGCTCCGCCACGGCCCCCGAGTTCGCCGAGATCAAGCGGCAGCTCGAAGCCACCGGCCTGTTCAAGATCACGATCCAGGGCAAGCCGTGGGAGGAGTTCCAGAAGGGCTACCAGGCGGGCCAGTACCCCGTCTTCGGCCGTGGCTGGTTCCCGGACTTCCCGGACCCGGACAACTTCATCGCACCGTTCGTCGGCCCGAACAACGTCCTCGGCACCCCGTACGACGCACCCGAGATCTCCGAGCAGCTCGTGCAGTCGCGGCGTGAGAGCGACCGCGGAGCGGTCACCAAGCAGTTCGAGAAGGCGCAGGAGATCCTCGTCGACGACGTTCGCCTGCTGCCGCTGTGGCAGGGCAAACTGTACGTGGCGGCCAGCGAGGAGATCGGCGGTGGCGAGCGTGCCCTCGACCCGCAGACCGTCATGCAGGTGTGGGAGCTGTACCGCAAGGCCAGCTGGTAGCACTGTCAGTGCCCCCGGGTAGGTTCTGAGATCCCGGTTCCGGGATCTCGGAACCGGCCCATCGACGGAGGTTGTTGACGTGACCGACACCGACATGCTGCCCGAGTCCTGGCGCGGCGTCCTCGGCGAAGAGCTGCAGAAGCCGTACTTCAGGGAGCTCACCGAGTTCGTCGAGAAGGAGCGGGCCAACGGGCCGGTGTATCCGCCGAGCGCGGAGGTGTTCGCCGCACTGGAGGCCACGCCGTACGAGCAGGTGAAGGTGCTCATCCTCGGCCAGGACCCGTACCACGGCGAGGGCCAGGGGCACGGCCTCTGCTTCTCCGTGCGGCCGGGTGTCAAGACCCCGCCGTCCTTGCGCAACATCTACAAGGAGATGCAGAGCGAGCTCGGCCATCCGGTCCCGGACAACGGCTATTTGATGCCGTGGGCGCGCCAGGGCGTGCTGCTGCTCAACGCGGTGCTGACCGTCCGGGCCGGCGAGGCCAATTCCCACAAGGGCAAGGGCTGGGAGAAGGTGACCGACGCGGTGATCCGCGCGGTGGCCTCCCGGCCGGACCCGGCCGTCTTCGTCCTGTGGGGCAACTACGCGCAGAAGAAGCTGCCGCTCATCGACGAGGAGCGGCATGCCGTGGTGAAGGGGGCGCATCCCTCACCGCTGTCCGCGAAGAAGTTCTTCGGTTCCCGGCCGTTCAGCCAGATCAACGAGGCCGTCGCGGCGCAGGGTCACGACCCCATCGACTGGCGCATCCCCGACCTCGGCTGAATCGGCGCACCCGGCTGACAGGCTCGGGCCGCAGCCCGAGCCTGTGCGGGATCGGCCCCGGCGGCGGTTAGCGTCGGTGTCCTCAAGCAGCACTTCGCCGCGGACGAGGAGGCCACAGTGATGGAGCAGCAGGAGGCGTCGCAGGACATCGTCATGACCCGGATCGGGCAGGCGATGATGCTGTTGCACGGGGGCGACCGCGAGGAGGCGCGTAATCGCTTCGCGCTGCTGTGGTCGGAGATCGGCGAGGAGGGGGACGCCCTGCACCGCTGCACCCTCGCCCACTGCATGGCGGACGTCCAGGACGACCCGGCGGACGAACTGGCCTGGGATCTGCGCGCCCTGTCGGCGGCCGACGGGCTGAGCGACGAACGGCTCGCCCGGCACCAGACCCTCGCGGTGCGGGCGCTGTATCCCTCGCTCCATCTGAATCTGGCGGCGGACTACGTCAAGCTGCACCGCCCCGAGGAGGCGCGCGCCCATCTGGACCGGGCACGCGCGTCCACGGACGCCCTGAGCGACGACGGTTACGGTCGCGGGGTGCGCGCGGCCATCGAGCGCCTGGAGCGCACCCTGGGGGCCGGCTGAGCCGCCTGCCGTCCCCGCCCGGTCACTCGCCCGTGGCGCCGTCGATGTGCTCGCGCAGCAGATCGGCGTGGCCGTTGTGGCGCGCGTACTCCTCGATCATGTGGGTGAGGATCCAGCGCAGGCTGAACGCCTCGCCGCCGCGGCTGCGGGACACGGACAGGTCGTCGAGTTCATGCGCTTCGGTGACCTTGCGGGCGTCGGCGACCTGGGTGAGCCAGGTCGTGTGCGCCTCGGCCCAGGTGTCCTCTTCGGTGACATGGAAGTCCCCGTCCCGGTCCTCCTCCGTGGAGTACAGGTCGGGCAGGTCCTCGTCGTCCATGATCTCGCGGAACCAGTAGCGCTCGACCTCGGCGAGGTGGCGTACGAGCCCCAGCAGGGTGAGCTCCGAGGGCGCCAGTGAGGCCGTTCGCAGCTGTGCGTCGTCAAGACCGGCGCACTTCATGATCAGGGTCTCGCGATGGTAGTCCAAGAAGCCTTCCAGCATGGCGCGTTCGCCGGCGGTGGTGGACGGCTCGGTACGTGTATCAGTGGTCATGGCGATCATCCTGCGTCACCACCCGCCGTGGTGCCAGGAGTTATTCGCTTTGTCCGGCTTGTGTGCCGAGCAGGCCGCGCAACAGCTCCTGGAAACCCTTTCGCAGTTCTTCCAGGCTCGGTACCGCCGCGTGGTAGGAGCCGACGGCGCAGGCGAACATCAGCCCCTCGCACCATGCGACGAGGGACAGTGCGTGACGTTCGGGCTCGGGCGAACCCGCCTCGGCCATCAGTGCGTTGAGCGGGGCGCGGAAGCGGCTGCCCGTCCGGTCGTAGAACTCGCGCAGCTCCGGGCGCCGGGTGGCCTCCAGGGCCAGTTCGTAGCGGGCGACGAGCAGTTCGGGGTGGTCGGTCAGATAGCGGTGCAGGGCGAGCGCCATGGCGTCCAGCAGGTCGCCCCTGCCGCCCCGTGCGGGCGGCATCTCCGCCACGGTGAGGACGGCCGCCTCGCGGTCCGCCAGCCTGCGTACCGCCGCCTCGAGCAGGGCCTGGCGGGTGCGGGCGTGGTTGGAGGTCGAGCCCTGCGGCAGGCCCGCCGCCTCGTCCACGGCACGGTGGGTGAGCCCGCGCATCCCGCGCTCGGCGAGGAGGGCGAGCGCGGTGTCGGCGATGAGTTCTGCCCGAGGGGCGCCGGGCGGGGCGGTGCGTGCGGCCATGCGATCAATCTACCGCTGGAACTACAGATGTAGTAGCGTTGGCCACGTCACTACAGGTGTAGTAATCGAGTGGAGGAGCAGCCATGCCCGTACCGCGTAAAGCCGCTCACGCAGTCGTCGTCGGCAGCGGGATCGGCGGCCTCACCGCGGCCGTCGCCCTGCGGCAGCACGGCTGGCAGGTCACCGTCCTGGAAAGGGCCGCGTCCCTCGAGCCCGTCGGCGCGGGCATCGGACTCGCCCCCAACTCCCAGCGCGCACTGGACGTCATCGGACTCGGTGACGAGATCCGTGGCCTGGCCGCCTGGCAGGGCTCCGGCGGCATGCGGACCCCCGCCGGCCGCTGGCTGTCCCGCATCGACAGCGCCGCCGCCGCGGAACGGTTCGGCGGACCCCTCGTGCTCGTCCACCGCGCCACCCTGATCGACCGGATCGCCCGCAGACTGCCCGAGGGCACCGTCCGCACCGGCTGCCCCGGCGACCTGGCCGACGCGGGGATTGCCGGCGGCCGCCCGGCCCGGGTGAGGACCCCCGACGGCGACATCGAGGCGGACCTCGTCATCGGCGCCGACGGCATCCACTCCGGCGTGCGCCGCGCCCTCTTCCCCGCCCATCCGGGGCCCGCCTTCTCCGGGATGACCACCTGGCGCGTGGTCGTACCCGCGCCGGAGCAGCCCTTCGAGCCGCACGAGACCTGGGGCCCCGGCTCCCTGTGGGGCACCCAGCCCCTCAAGGACGGCCGGATCTACGCCTACGCGGCCGCCATCGCCCCGCGGGGAGGCAAGGCGGCCGACGGCGAGAAGGCCGAACTGCTGCGCAGGTTCGGCGACTGGCACGACCCCGTCCCCGGCGTCATCGCCGCCGCCGCACCACAGAGCGTGCTCCGCAACGACGTCCACCACATGATCCGGCCGCTGCCGGCCTACCACCGCGGCCGCACCGTGCTCCTCGGCGACGCCGCGCACGCCATGGCCCCGACGCTCGGTCAGGGCGGCAACCAGGCCATCGAGGACGCGATCGTCCTCGCCCACAACACGGCCACCGGCCTCGACCTCGGCGCCGGGCTCGCCGCCTACAGCGCGGAGCGCCTGCCGCGCACCGCGGCGATCGTCCGCAAGTCGGCACAGGTCGCCCGGCTGATGTCGCTGAGCAGCGCACCCGCGGTCGCCGTCCGCGACGCCCTCATGTCCACGGTGTCCCGCCTCGGCCCCGGCCTGGTGCTGCGGACCTTCGACGGGATCGCCGACTGGCAGCCACCAGGGCGCACGTATGCTGCCGGAGCACAGGACGCGCATCGAGAGCCAGGCGCGCACGAAGAACAACCGGAACGGCCGTGAGCCGGCCGGGCATGTGAGGGGGAACCCCGTGAAGGTCGGCTGCATCGGGCTCGGCGACATCGCGCGGAAGGCGTACCTGCCGGTGCTCACGACCCTGCCCGGGGTCGAACTGCACCTGCAGACCCGCACGCCGGCCACCCTGACCCGGACCGCGGAGACCCACCACATCCCCGCCGAGCGGTGCCACACCGACCTGGACTCCCTCCTCTCACAGGGACTGGACGCGGCCTTCGTCCACGCGTCGACCTCCGCCCACGCCGAGATCGTCACCCAGCTGCTCGAGGCCGGCGTGGCGACCTACGTCGACAAGCCGCTCGCCTACGAACTGGCCGACTCCGAGCGACTGGTGGCGCTGGCGGAGGAGCGCGGCACGAGCCTCGCCGTCGGCTTCAACCGCAGGTTCGCCCCCGGCTACGCGCAGTGCCTCGAGCACCCGCGCGAACTGATCCTGATGCAGAAGAACCGCGTAGGCCTCCCGGAGGACCCGCGCACCCTCGTCCTCGACGACTTCATCCATGTCGTCGACACCCTGCGCTTCCTCCTTCCGGGAACCGTCGAGCACACCGACGTACGCGCACGGATCGTCGACGGGCTGATGCACCACGTCGTGCTCCAGCTGTCCGGGGACGGATTCACCGCCATCGGCGTCATGAACCGGATGAGCGGCTCGACGGAGGAGATCCTCGAGGTCTCGGGGCAGGACTCCAAGCGCGAGGTCCGCAACCTCGCCGAGATCGTCGACCACAAGGGCCAGCCCAGCGTCCGGCGGCGGGGCGACTGGGTGCCGGTGGCCCGCCAGCGCGGCATCGAGCAGGTCGTGCACGCCTTCCTCGACTCCGTACGCGCGGGGAAGGTCCTCAGCGCACAGGACGCGCTGAGGACTCACGAGCTGTGCGAGCGTGTGGTCCGCCTGGCACTGGAGCAGGCCGCCTGAGGGCACGCACACCGCCGACGGCGCCCAGCACGGCGAGCAGCGCCACCGACGCGTACACCGGCCAGTCGCCGAACCTGACGTACAGCGTGCTGCCGGAGGCCAACGGCACCTCGTAGACCGCCGCGGTGGTGCTCTCCGTCGAGAGCGGTGCTCCGACGCGGTCGCCGCCCGCCGCGTACACCGCGCTCACGCCGGTGAGCGTGGCGTGCACCATCGGCCGGCCGCTCTCCGCCGCGCGCAGCGCCGCCAGCGACGCGTGCTGCTCCGGGGCCCAGCTCTCCTGGAACGACGACGTCGCCGACTGGGCCACCAGCACCTGTGCGCCGTCCCGTGTCAGCCGTCGGCTCATGTCCGGGAACGCCGACTCGAAGCAGACCAGCGGCCCGAGCCGCAGACCGGGCGCCCGAGTGCCGTCACCCGGCAGCGTCATCACCACCGGGGCGCGCCCGCGCAGCCGGTCCTCGCCCGCCGCCCGGCCCACCGACGTGGCCCAGCCGAGCACCGACCTGGCCGGGATGTACTCGCCGAACGGGACGAGCCGCATCTTGTCGTACCGGTCCCCGGTCGGGCCGTCCGGGCCGACGAGCACCGAACTCTTGTAGATCCCCGGCGCACCCGAGGCGTCCTCGCTCCGTGCGTCCACATTGACCAGCACCGGCGCGCCGACCTCGGCGGACAGGGCGGCCAGGCGCTCCGCCAGGTCGGGCCGCGCCCGCAGGTCCGCGCCGACGCTGCTCTCGCCCCAGACCACCAGATCGGGATCGCGGCCCTTCAGTTCGCGCGTCAGCTCCTCGCCGCGGTCGAAACGCCGCTCTGCGCTGAGCATGCCGCCGACGACGCCCGGCTGGACCACCGCGATCCGCACCCGGCCCGATTCACGCGGCTGGGGCGCCCACGCCCACACCAGGGTCACGCCGGTCGCGCAGAGGACGACCGCCGCCACAGCGGCCCTCCGGGCGCTCTCGACCGCCACGAGGAGCACGACCACCGTGTTGACGGCCAGCACCAGCAGGCTCACCAGCCAGACACCGCCGACCGAGGCGAGCCGCAGAGCCGGCGTCACCTCCCACTGACTCGCGCCCAGCAGGCCCCACGGGCCGCCGAGCCCCTCCCAGGAACGGACCAGTTCGATCATGAGCCAGCCCGCGGGGACGGCGCCGACGGCCACCGCCGCACGGGCCGTCGAGGGCGTCCCGCCGAGCATGACCCGCACGAGCACCCCCCACGGCGCACACAACAGCCCCAGCAGCGCGGCCAGCACCAGCAGGAAGACATGCAGGCTCGGCAGCAGCCAGTGATGCATGGCGATCATGAAACCGGCACCGCCGAGCCAGCCCTCGAACGCCGCACGGCGGGCGGTGGGCGCGGTGCGCAGCAGCAGCATCCACGGGACCAGGGCGATATAGGCGAGCCACCACAGCGACGGTTCCGGAAAGGCGAGCGCGGGCAGTGCACCGGTCACGAACGCGACGCCGCCGCGCGACCCCCGCGAACGAAGAAACCGCTCGTGCCGCCCGTCGTGCCGCGTCCTGTCCCGCCTGCCGACCGGAATCCGCATGCAGCGCCTCCTCGTCCGGCCTCGAGGGGCCACGAGCCGTTCCACCACCAGTGTGCGCGAAGATCGGCGCCGGCGAACAGTGCGCCTCACCCGCCCCAGGCGCCACCGAGGACGCGCCGTGGCGCGGCTTCGGCCGGCTCCGCGTCTCCGTCGCGTCAGCCCGCCGGGTTTCCCCGCCCTGTGCCGCCGGGCGCGCGTCCTTTGTAGCGTCAGGCGTCGCCGGGCTGCCCGCCGCCGCGCCGCCACTTCTCCTCGATCACCACGGACCGCAGCCGCCAGCCGGCTTCCTCGCGGGTCAGAACGAACCCGTAGCGACCGCCCGACACGAACTCGTCACCCGATTCCGTCCGCATCGGATTGAGGTAGTCGGCGTGCACCTCGGCCCGGTCACCCGGATACCCGCCCAGGTCCTGGACAGTCACCCGCCGGTTCACGATGAGGTGCTGGCGGACGGGAAAGAGCCGCATCGCACGCGCCAGCCACTCGGCGACCTCGGCCGCCGGCCCCTCGATACCGCCGGAACCGCGGTAGTCCGCCCGCCCGTCGCCCGTGAACAGCGCACGGTAGGCCTCCCAGTCGCCGTCGTCGACGGCCACCGCGTAGTCCGTGACGACATCGTCGACGGCAAGCCTGTCCATCACGGTCGCGAGATCCACGCGCTGTGTCATCGGGTCAGTGTCGGCCAGGCGGCCTGCCAGGCCAAGAGGTGTGCACACCCGTCACCCGCACGGCGTCGGCGACCGGCCATACTCCACCCATGCGCATCGACTTCGATCCCGCCCGCTGCGACCGCGACGCCTTCTACCGGCTGATGACGGCAACCGTCGTGCCGCGCCCCATCGCCTGGGTGTCCACCACCTCCGCGGAGGGCACCGACAATCTCGCCCCGCACTCGTTCTTCACGATCTCGTGCGTGGCACCGCCGGTCGTCCAGTTCACCTCGGTCGGACGCAAGGACTCGTTGCGCAACATCGAGGAGACCGGGGAGTTCGTGGTCAACTTCGCGCCGGAGGCCATGTTCGAGCAGATCAACGCCACGGCGACGGACTTCCCCCGCGGGATCAGCGAGTTCGACGCCGTCGGCGTCGCCAGGGAGCCCGGCCTGCGGGTGAAGCCGCCGCGGGTCGCTGCGTCTCCCGTGGCTCTCGAGTGCGAACTCCACAGCACGCTGCGGCTCGGCGACTCGACCGTCGTCTTCGGCAGGGTGGTGCACGCCGCGGTCAGCGAGGAGGTCATGGCGGAGGGGCACCCGGAGGTGACCAGGCTCGCGCCGCTGACCCGGCTCGGCAAGGACGAGTGGGGCACGCTCGGCGGTGTGCGCGAGATCTCCCGTGTCCCGTACAGCCGTTGGCAGGAGGCACAGGCCGGAGCGGCCCGCTGAGGATCAGCGCCGTACTGCCTTGAGCACGACGAACTTGGGGTCGCCGGCGACCACTTCGCAGTTGCCGAACAGCCGCCGCAGCCGCACGTGGTAGCCGAGGTGCCGGTTGCCGACGACCCAGAGCTCACCACCGGGACGCAGCGCCCGGCGCGCGTCGGCGAACATCCGCCGTGCCGCCGTGTCGGTCGTCGCCCGGTGCGAGTGGAACGGCGGATTGTTCAGGACCAGGTCCACCGACGCGTCCGCGAAGGCGGACAGCCCGTCGCCGACCAGGAACTCCGCTTTGCCGGACGGCACGTTGTCGTGGAAGGTGGCCTCCGCGGAGGCCACCGCGGAGTACGACTCGTCGACGAACGTCACCTCCGCGTCGGGGTCGGCCAGCGCGGCCGCCGTGCCGACCACGCCGTTGCCGCAGCCCAGGTCCACGACCCGCGCCAGGCCATGGCCCCGCGGCAGGTGGCGCAGGAAGAAGCGGGTGCCGATGTCGAGGCGTTCCGCGCAGAAGATGCCCGCGTGGTTGGTGACGGTGAGGCCGGCGAGGACGCCGGTGTCGGACGGCAGGGCGTACCGCAGCGGCCACGGGCTCGGGAGCCGGGGGAGGGCCGGGTCGGGGCTGCAGAAGATCAGCCGGGCCTTCTTCGCCGCGAGTGACGTCCTGGTCGGCCCGAGGACGCGCTCGAACAGCTTCAGCGTGGACGTGTGGATCTCCGTGACCATGCCGGTGCCGACGACGACGGTGTCCGCGTCCACGGACGGGGCCAGCCGGTGCAGCTGGTCCTCGAGCAGCGCGAGGCTCTTCGGCACGCGGATCAGGAGCACGTCGATGTGCTCCGGCGGTTCGTCCCGCGCGGTGAGGAGCCTCACCGTGCCCGGCTCGACGCCGGCTCGGCGCAGATTGCCGCGGGTCGCCTCCTGGCCCAGGAACGAATCGGTGATCTGGACGATCTCCCCGGTCCCGTGGGCCGCGAGGGAGGTGACCAGGGCGCCCCACCGGTCGCCGACGACGGCCACCGTGCCGGACAGGTCCGTCGGTGCGGCGTCGTCGATGCCGTGCAGATGGCGCAGCAGGTACTCGTCGGCGGCGTCCCAGGCGCGGAGCGTGTCGCGCGGGTCCTCGGGGAAGCGGGCGAGCTCGTACGCGCCCCATGGCGTGGTCAGACGGTTCATCGTGCACTCAGGCTAGCCGAGCGGGGGAGGGGCGCTGCCCGGCCTCGGGCGGCGTGACCGGGCAGCGGCCTCACGGGCCGCCGCTGCCGCCCGCTGTTCGCTAGGCGGCGCGCTGTACGTCCTCGCGTGCCGCAGCGGCCCACTCCACCACCAGTGCCTCGTACTCCGGACGCCGGTCCTCGGGGAGTGCGCCGTCGGCCCACAGCTCTCGGATCCGTGCGTTCAGCTCGGATGCGGACAACAAGGTTTCGGATTCGGACTCGCGGGGAAAGGCGGACATGTTTGCCAGGTTACGGCCTCGGCCCCGCACCCGTCTCCCCCACTGACGGCTCGCTCAGCCCCCCGACTCACCCGCGTGCGGGCTCAGCACATCCGTCCCCACCAGGATGTACAGCAGGATTCCGAGCAGAATCCGGTAGATCACGAACGGCATGAAGCTCTTCGTAGTGATGAATTTCATGAACCAGGCGATCACCGCGTAGCCCACACCGAAGGCGATGATCGTCGCGAAGACGGTCGGCCCCCACGACACATGGCCGCCCTCGCCCGCGTCCTTCAGCTCGAACAGCCCGGACGCGAGCACGGCGGGGATCGCCAGCAGGAACGAGTAACGGGCCGCTGCCTCACGGGTGTAGCCCATCAGCAGACCGCCGCTGATGGTGGCGCCGGAGCGGGAGACGCCCGGGATCAGCGCCATCGCCTGGCAGACGCCGTAGATCAGACCGTCACGGACGCTCAAATCCTTCAGCGTCTTGCGCTCCTTGACCACCCGGTGCCGGCCACCCGCCTCGTCGCGGGCGGCGAGCCGGTCCGCGAAGCCGAGGACGATGCCCATCACGATGAGGGTCGTGGCGATGAGCCGCAGATCACGGAACGGGCCCTCGATCTGGTCCTTCAGCGTGACGCCGAGCACACCGATCGGGATGGAGCCGACGATCACGAGCCAGCCCATCTGCGCGTCGTGGTCGCTGCGCATCGCCTTGTCGGTGAGCGAGCGGAACCACGCGGACACGATCCTCGCGATGTCCTTGCGGAAGTAGATGAGGACGGCCGTCTCCGTGCCGATCTGGGTGATCGCGGTGAACGCGGCCCCCGGGTCGTGCCAGCCGGCGAACGCGGCGGTGAGCCGGAGATGCGCGCTGGAGGAGATGGGAAGAAACTCCGTCAGCCCCTGGACGAGCCCGAGGATGAATGATTCGAACCAAGACATGAAAGCTATGCCACCCAAGAGCTGATCACGGTCTGTCAGGCGCGCGCGAAGGCACATGACCCGTGAGACACGACTCACGTACGTCATCGGGCCGGCGCCGGGTGGCAGCGTAGCGCCCCAAAATGAAGCGCTTGCCGCAGCCCCCGCCGCGGAGGCGGGAGACGCACACGCCCGCGCCTCATACGCGGGTCCGAAGACGCCGGCGGCGGGCCGGCGGACGGTGGTCCCGGCGCGCGTGCCTCAGCGGCCGGCGACTCGGCCTTCGGCGACTCGGCCTTCGGTGCCGCGGACTTCGGAGCCTCGGCCTTCGCTGCCGCGCAGGCGGTGGCGCTTGGTCCAGGCGACCGCGGCCGCGGCCACGCCCGTCACCACGATGAAGCCCATCGCGATCAGGAAGGCGGGAGATGTCGGCGAGCCCGCCCGGCTGCCGGCGACGACGTACGCCGCCGTGTTGGGGATCGAGCCCAGACCGGTCGCGAGAAGGAAGGGCAGATAGCCCATGCGGGACACGGCAGCGCAGTAGTTGGCGGCGGCGAACGGCACACCCGGGAACAACCGGATCGCCAGCATCGAACGGAAACCGTGCCGGCTGAGCTGACCGTCGGCGGCCTTCAGCCAGCGGCCACGCAGCAGCGGCCGGAGCGCCTCCTGACCGAGCAACCGGCCGAGCGTGAAGGCGATTCCGGCCCCCAGCACCGTGCCTGCGAGCGCAGCCGGGAGCCCGGCCTGCGAGCCGAACAGCGCCCCCGCCGCCAGGTTGAGGATCGGCCGCGGCACGAACGCCGCCGTGCACACCCCGTACCCGACGCCGAACAGCACCACGGCCGCCGGCCCACCCACCTGCGGCGGCCAGCCGGCCGAGAGCAGCCGCTGCGGCTCGTAGAGCAGGACCGTCACCGCCGCGGAGGCCAGCACCACCGCGAGGAGGGACAGCCGCGACCAGGGCGAGAACAGGGCCCTGGAACAGCGGAAGGCGAGACCGGATGCCGGCCGGGGGACGGGGTCGAACATCCGGGGAGACTAACCGACAGCCGCCCGTGATCGCCTTATTGTGTGCCGTATGACGCACGTCGTACCGCGCAGCGATCTCGCCGACACCGTCATGGCCCGGCTCGTCGTCGCGTACCCGGCCGCGGGGGACGCCGACCGCGCCGCCAAGGCCGCCGCGTACATGAAGGGCGTCGCTCCGTTCCTCGGCATCCCCGCCCCGGAACGAAGGAACCTGTCCCGCACGGTGCTCGCCGGCACGCCCCGCCCGGACGAGGCGGACTGCACGGCTGTCGCGCTGCGCTGCTGGTCCCTGCCGGAGCGGGAGTACCACTACTTCGCCGCCGACTATCTCCGCCGCCACGCCGACCGCTGCTCCTCCGGCTTCCTGCCCGTGGCACGCCGGCTCGTCACCACCGTGCCCTGGTGGGACACCGTCGACGCGCTCGCCGCCCATGTCGTCGGGCCCCTGGTGGCCGCCGATCCGGCGCTCGGGGCAGTGATGGACGAATGGATCGACGACGAGGACATGTGGGTGGTGCGCACGGCGCTCCTGCACCAACTGCGCTACCGGGCCGCGACGGACAGCGGCAGGCTGTTCGACCACTGCCACCGCCGCGCCGGCCACCCGGACTTCTTCGTCCGCAAGGCGATCGGCTGGGCACTGCGCGAGTACGCCCGGACCGACCCCGACGCCGTACGGCAGTTCGTCGACGGCGCCGGGGACCGCCTGTCGCCGCTGTCCGTCCGAGAGGCGCTCAAGCACCTGTGACGGGCGCCGGTGACAGGCGCGCTTGACCGCTCGTGGCGGGCGCTCTGACCGGTCCTCCCGCCGGGCCGTCGCGCGCGAACCGCCGTGCCGGGAAAACCGTTCGACGGTCGCACCCGCACCGGGCGATCATTCACTCATGTTCCGGTACGCCTTCCTCGCAGCGCCGTCCGCAGACGCGGACGCGCCGAAGGCTGCCGTTCTCCCCGCGGCCGATGCTGCCGCAGCGCCCCTCGACGGCGCCCGAAGCTGACCCTTCCCGGATCGTCCGGCGGACCCCGCAGGGGGAGGGTCGGCCAGGCCCAGGGGTCCCACACTTCGAGTTCCGGGAAGGAACCATCGCGCCATGCCCAAGACGGCATACGTGCGGACCAAGCCGCACCTCAACATCGGCACCATGGGCCACGTCGACCACGGCAAGACCACCCTGACCGCCGCCATCACCAAAGTCCTCAGCGAGCGGGGGAGCGGCACGTTCGTGCCGTTCGACAGGATCGACCGGGCGCCCGAGGAGGCCGCGCGCGGCATCACGATCAACATCGCGCACGTCGAGTACGAGACCGACACCCGCCACTACGCCCACGTGGACATGCCGGGCCACGCCGACTACGTCAAGAACATGGTCACCGGCGCCGCCCAGCTGGACGGGGCGATCCTCGTCGTCTCCGCGCTCGACGGCGTCATGCCGCAGACCGCGGAGCACGTCCTGCTCGCCCGCCAGGTGGGCGTCGACCACATCGTCGTCGCCATCAACAAGGCCGACGCGGGCGACGACGAGCTCACCGACCTCGTCGAGCTGGAGGTCCGGGAGCTGCTGACCGCCCACGGGTACGGCGGTGACGCGGCGCCGGTGGTGCGCGTCTCGGGGCTGCGGGCGCTCGAGGGCGACCCGCGCTGGACGGCCGCCGTGGAGGCACTGCTCGACGCCGTCGACACCTATGTGCCGATGCCCGTCAGGTACACCGACGCGCCGTTCCTGCTGCCCGTGGAGAACGTGCTCACCATCACGGGGCGCGGAACCGTCGTCACCGGGGCCGTCGAGCGGGGCACCGTACGGGTCGGCGACCGCGTGCAGGTGCTCGGCGCGGACACCGAGAGCGTGGTGACAGGACTGGAGACCTTCGGCAAGCCGATGGAGTCGGCGGAGGCGGGGGACAACGTGGCACTGCTGCTGCGCGGCCTCCAGCGTGACCGGGTCCGGCGGGGCCACGTCGTCGCCGCGCCCGGCAGCGTCGTGCCGAGCCGGCGCTTCACCGCGCAGGTGTACGTGCTGTCCGCCCGTGAGGGCGGCCGGAGCACACCGGTCTCCACCGGCTACCGGCCGCAGTTCTACATCCGCACCGCGGACGTCGTCGGCGACATCGACCTCGGCGGGACGGGCGTGGCACGGCCCGGCGAGACGGTCGCGCTGACCGTCGAGCTCGGCCGGGACGTCCCGCTCGAGCCGGGGCTCGGCTTCGCGATCCGCGAGGGCGGCCGCACGGTCGGCGCGGGCACGGTGACGACCGTGCTCTGAGACGGGGGGCGGGACGGGGACAATGGCCCGGTGAACGAGCCGATCCCCGTCCTGCGCGCCGTCGACGGCGGCACCGCCAAGCTCATGCCCGACGTGGACCATGAGCGGGCCTGGCTGCTGACCGTCGACGGCGCCCCGCAGTCGTACGTCGACCTGGACGACCCCACGCACCTCGAGTTCGAGTACGTGCGCCGGCTCGCCCACGTCGTCGACTGCGCGGCCGACGAGGGCACGCCGCTCTCCGTGCTGCACCTCGGCGGCGGTGCCCTGACGCTGCCGCGCTACATCGCCGCGACACGGCCCGGCTCCCGTCAGGACGTGATCGAGTACGACGCCGGGCTCGTCGCCCTCGTCGCCGAGCATCTGCCGCTGCCCGACGGGTCGGGCATCACCGTCCACCGGGACGACGCGCGGCAGTGGGTCGAGGACGCGGCGGCGGACTCCGTGGACATGGTGGTCGCGGACGTCTTCGGCGGCTCACGGGTCCCGGCGCACCTGACCACGGTCGAGTACGCGAGGGCCGCGGAGAGGGTGCTCCGGCCGGGTGGCGTTTACGCCGCCAACCTCGCCGACGGCGCGCCGTTCACCTTCCTCCGCTCCCAACTGGCCACCTTCGGGGAGGTCTTCGCCGAGCTCGCCCTGATCGCGGAACCGTCCGTGCTGCGGGGGCGCCGCTTCGGCAACGCGGTGCTGCTCGCCTCGCAGTCGCCGATCGACACGGGGCCGCTGGCGCGGCGGACGGCGTCCGACGCGTTCCCGGCGCGGGTCGAGCAGGGGGCGGCGCTGGTGCGGCTGCGGGGTGGCGCGGGGCCGGTGGGCGACGCGACGGCGGTACGGTCGCCGGAGCCGCCGGACGGAGCGTTCACGGTGGGGTGACGGGCCGCTGCGCGGGGCGTGTTCCCCACCCTGCCCCTTCCCGCTGTACCGATGTGCGGCTCCGCCGCGTGGCGGGCAAGCCCCGGACCCCGTACGGCCTTCGGCCGTGCCCTCAAGCGCCGGGCGGGCTGGATTTCGCTCCGCGAAATCAGCCTCGCTGGAGGCACCTCCCACGGCCGCCAGGCCGTAGGGGGAGATTGAGGCGCGGGGTCCGGGGGAGGAGCCCCCGGTCACGGGAAGGGGCGGGTAGGGGACAAGCCCGCCGCAGGCGTCACGCGCCCGCCCCTACGCCTGCCCCGCCGCTTCCTTCGGCGCCGCCGGCAGCGGCGCCGAAGGCCCGCCCCCCGCGACCGTCGCCCCGCGCCGCCTCAGGTTCCGTACGTCCGGCACGAACAGCACCGCCGCCGTCACGACCACCACCAGCGCCGCGCACCCCAGCAGGGACGCCCGCCGCCCGAACAGGGATTCCGCCGGGCCGGCGAGCGCCGTGGCGAGCGGCAGCATCGCGACCGAGCCGAACCAGTCGTAGGCGGAGACCCGGGAGAGCATGTCCTCGGGGATCTCCTGGTGCAGCGCCGTCATCCAGGCCACACCGAACACCTCGATCGCCACGCCGCTGACGAACATCACCACCGCGAGGCCCTCCACCTGGAGGGGCACCGCGAGGGCCGCGGACGGCGCCGCGAGCGGGAAGACGCACAGCGTCCCGGCGAGCAGCAGCCGCCGCGGTTTCCACCGCATCATCAGCAGCGCCCCGCCGAGCGTGCCCACACCGAACGCCGCGAGCGCCACACCCCAGGGCGCCGCGCCGCCGAGTTCGTCCCTGGCGACCAGGGGGCCGTAGACGGATTCGGCCGCTCCCACGACGGCGACGACCACCGAGAACTGGGCCACGATCGCCCACAGCCACGGCCTGGCGACGAACTCCTTCCAGCCGTCGCGCAGATCGGCGAGCAGCCCGCCGCCCGCTTCCCGGGGCCTGATGTGGCTCACGTCCAGGAACGCCCGCAGCGCGCCCGCGACCGCGAAGGCCGCCGCGTCCACGGCGAGGACCCAGCCCGGTCCGATCGCGGCGATCATCGCGCCGCCGAGTGCGGCCCCGCCGATGGCCGCGCCGTGCATGGCCATCCGGAACAGGGCGAAGGCCCGGCTCGCCTGGTCGCCGCTGACGCTGGACATCAGCATGCCCTCTGCGGCGGGGTTGAAGAACGCCTGGCCGGTGCCGCAGAGCGCGGTCAGCAGCATCATCTGCCACAGCTGCGGTTCGCCGGACAGTACGACGAAGGCGAACAGTGCCTGCGAGACGCAGTTGAGGGCGTTGGCGGCGACCATCACCCGGTGCCTCGGCAGCCGGTCGGCGATCGCGCCGCCGATGAGCAGGAACAGCACCAGCGGGAGTGTGCGGGCGGCGGCCACCAGACCGACGTCCCCGCCGTCGCCGCCCGCCTGCAGCACCGCGAACGCCGCCGCGATCAGCGCACCATGGCTTCCCAGGTTGGTGATGATCGCGGCGGCGGTCAGCAGTGTGTAGTTGCGGCCCGCCCATTCGGGGCGGCGCGAGGTGCGGCGTGGTGCGGCAGCGGGAGATGTCACCGGAGGACTATCCCTGGTGCCGCCCGGACTTGCCAAACGACTTGTCGCGCCTCTGCCGGTGGCAGGCGGTCAGCGGTTCAGCCCGAGCTGCCGGCCAGTCGTACGGTGCTGAGGATCTGCTGGATCGTGGCGTCGGGCACCTCGTCCGGCACGCCGGTGTTGGAGTACAGCACCCAGCTCGCGAAGTCGCCCTCGGTGTTCTTGAAGCTGAACGCGATCGACTTACCGTCGGTCTCGCACTTGTTGTCCTTCTTCACACCCTTGGCCGTGGCGGTGGAGAGGCTGCCCTTGAGGCCCGACTTCGTCGTGTAGTCCACGGCCTTGGTCACCTTGACGGTTCCCTTGGGCTCGGTCTGGGCGTAGGCGGCCCAGGCCCAGTTGCCGGCCTCGTTGTAGGCGGCCTCCGCGGTGCTCTTGGCGCCCTTGCCGCCCTTGGTGCCGGTGCTGGCCAGCCCGTAGTCCTCCTCGCTGCCGTCCTTGTCGGAGTCGAAGAGGCACCACTTGCTCTTGAAGTGGGCGGGCGCGGACATCATGACGACGGCCGAGCCGTCGCCCTTCTTCTCGTCCTCGAAGCCGGTGGCCATGCCGGAGCTCGCGACCTCCCACTCCGCCGGCACGTCGAACTGGGTGCCGTGCTTGGGGTTGGTGACGACCTTCCAGCCGGCGATCGTGGGCTTGGCCTCACCGCCGCGCGGGTTGCCCGTCGGCGCCGGGGCGGGCTCTTCGGAGCCCTTCGGCTTGTCCGAGGCGTTCGGGTCGGCCGGCTTCGAGGCGGCGACGTCACCGCCCTTGCCCGACGACTTGCCGTCGTCCGGCAGTACGACGATGCCGGTCACGACGGCGGTCGCGACGACTGCGGTGGCCGCCACGATCGCGATGATCGTCGTCTTCTTCTTCTGGTCACCGGCCGGCTGCGGCGCTCCCGGCGTCTGGCCGGGCACGGCGTACTGCGGCACGGTCGGCTGCTGGTACGGGTTGGGCTGCTGGTACCCCGGTTGCTGGTATCCCGGCTGCTGATACGGATTCGGCTGCTGGTACCCCGGCTGCTGGTACGGGTTCTGGTCCTGCGGGTTCTGCTCGCCCCCGGGCGGCTGCTGTCCTGGCCACATGGCCAGTAACCATAGAGGTGCGGCCGTGGCTCTTCTACGTCCGGGCCCCACGGGGATGGCCAAGTGGGCCTACTCGTGGGTAACATCCGGGCATGAGCGCAGACCAGATGTCCATCGGCGAACTGCTCGCCGCCACCGTCCCCATGGTCAAGACCCTCAACCTCGAGTACCTGGAGACGACGGCAGAGCGAGCGGTGCTGCGGCTGCCGGACCAGCCCGAGTACCACAACCACGTCGGCGGGCCGCACGCCGGCGCGATGTTCACCCTCGCCGAGTCGGCGAGCGGCGCCGTCGTCCTGGCCGCGTTCGGCGATCAGCTGAGCCGCTCGGTGCCGCTCCCGGTGAAGGCGGAGACCAGCTACAAGAAGCTCGCCAAGGGCGTCCTCACGGCCACCGCGACGCTCGGCCGCCCCGTCGCCGACGTCGTCAAGGAACTGGACGCCGGGGAGCGCCCCGAGTTCCCCGTCACGGTCGCCATCCAGCGCGCCGACGGCGCCGTGACCGGCGAGATGCACATCGTCTGGACCCTGCGCCCGAACAGCTGAGCGCGGTCACGCACCGACATCGGGCCGCCCGGCACCCCTGAGGTGACCGGGCGGCCTTTCGCGCGCCGTGACGCACCCGTGTGACCAGGTAGGCTGCCCGGCGGGTCGGTGTCGTGGCGGAGGCATGGTTCAAGCGCTTCTCGTGACTCGGGCTCGTCCTCGCGGTGGCGGTCGGCGTCACGTCGATGCTGGTGCTCACGAGCCGGGCGAAGAAGGCGGCGGCGGAGCAGCCGGCGGCCGCGTCGCCCCGGCCGGAGCCCGTCCCCGTCACCGACTGACCCGCCACCCGGCCCGGACCTCAGTCCTTGTGCGCGTCCCGGTGCTGGGCGGCCAGGTCCACATAGACCGCCGCGTTGAGCTTGATGCCGTCCTGCTCCTCCCGCGTCAGCTCACGCCGCACCTTCGCGGGCACCCCGGCCACCAGGGAGCCGGGCGGCACCTGCATGCCCTGCGGAACGAGGGCCTGTGCGGCGATCAGTGAACCGGAACCGATGTGCGCTCCGTTGAGGACCGTGGCCCCCATGCCGACGAGGACGTCGTCCTCCACCGTGCAGCCGTGCAGGATCGCGTTGTGGCCGACCGAGACGCGTTCGCCCACGGTGACGGGAAAGCCGGGGTCGCTGTGGACGGTGCAGTTGTCCTGGATGTTGCTCCCCGCGCCGATCACGATCGGCCCGCAGTCGCCGCGCAGCACCGTCTGGTACCAGACACTCGCCCCCGCGGCGACGGTCACGTCACCCATGACGACCGACGTCGGCGCTGCGAACGCCTCCGGGTCGACGTCGGGCTCCTTGCCGCCCACGCCCGCAACCAATGCCCGCTCCGTCATGCCTGCTCCCTCGTGCCTCACCGGTCGTCCCGCGCCTCCCTGCACCGTAAGCCCCCCGCTCCCGTGGCATGCGGCAGGGGGCGCGGTTACTCGCACGGGGCGCACCCGTGCGCGCCGCCTTGCCGTCTGTCGTCCTCGTCGGCGTCTCAATAGCCTTGCGGGCATTGCCCGTTGCTGACGAGGGAGCCCCATGGCCACCGCACAGCACATCCCGGACATCCTGTCGCCCGAGTTCGCCGCCGACCCGTACCCGGCCTACCGGTTGATGCGCGAGCACGCCCCGCTGATCTGGCACGAACCCACCGAGAGTTATCTGGTATCCCGCTACGAGGACGTGGAGCGCGCCTTCAAGGACAAGGAGTCGGTCTTCACCACCGAGAACTACGACTGGCAGCTCGAGCCTGTCCACGGAAAGACGATCGTGCAGCTCAGCGGACGTGAGCACGCCGTGCGCAGGGCGCTCGTCGCTCCCGCCTTCCGGGGCAGCGACCTCAGGGACAAGTTCCTGCCGGTGATCGAGAGCAACGCCCGTGAGCTGATCGACGCCTTCCGGCACAAGGGCGAGGTGGATCTCGTCGACTCCTTCGCCACCCGGTTCCCCGTCAACGTCATCGCCGACATGCTGGGGCTGGACAAGGCGGACCACGACCGCTTCCACGGCTGGTACACCTCCGTCGTCGCCTACTTCGGAAATCTCGCCAGGGATCCCGACGTCGCCGCGGCCGGCGAGCGGACCCGCGTCGAGTTCGCCGAGTACATGATCCCGATCATCCAGGAGCGCCGCGAGAACCTGGGCGAGGACCTGCTCTCCACCCTCTGCGCGGCGGAGGTGGACGGCGTACGGATGAGCGACGAGGACATCAAGGCGTTCTGCAGCCTGCTGCTCGCGGCAGGCGGCGAGACCACCGACAAGGCCATCGCCGGCATGTTCGCCAACCTGCTGGCCCATCCTGACCAGTTGGCCGCGGTGCGCGAGGACCGGAGCCTCATCGACCGCGCCCTCGCCGAGACACTGCGCTTCACACCCCCCGTCCATATGATCATGCGGCAGACCGCTGCGGAGGTCACCGTCAGCGGCGGCACCATCCCGGCCGGTGCCACGGTGACCTGCCTGATCGGCGCGGCCAACCGCGACGGCGAGCGGTACCGCGACCCCGACCGCTTCGACATCTTCCGCGACGACCTCACCGCGACGACCGCGTTCTCCGCGGCCGCCGACCATCTGGCCTTCGCGCTCGGCCGGCACTTCTGCGTGGGCGCGCTGCTCGCCAGGGCCGAGGTCAGGACCGGGGTCGGCCAACTGCTGGACGCCATGCCGGACATGCGTCTCGCCGACGGCTTCGTCCCCCGTGAGCAGGGCGTGTTCACCCGCGGGCCGAGGTCCCTGCCCGTGTGCTTCACCCCGGCGGCCGGCTGAACCCCGGCTCACAGAAGGGCACCGCCCGGCCTGGCTCCTGTGGAGGAGGTGTGATCCACAGCTCTCCATTCGAGTGAACCTTGCGGTGTCCGTATCTCATCATGCAATCTTCCTCGTAGGCTGAATGGAATTCAGTACCGGAGGGGGAAGATTCGAATGGCCAGTGAGCGCCCCGCGCTGTACGAGATGTTCGACGACCGGTTCCGAACCGGTCGTTGCATGAACGGTGATGACCGCCTGGAGGTCCTGTACACAGGCTGCCGCTGGGCCGAGGGGCCGATCTACCTGCCCGCCTGGCGGCAGGTGGTCTGGAGCGACATCCCCAACGACCGGATGCTGCGCTGGGACGAGGAGACGGGCGCCGTCAGCGTCTTCCGCCGCAGCGCCGGGCACACCAACGGCAACACCCTCGACCGGCAGGCGAGGCTGGTCACCTGTGAGCAGGGCAACCGCCGGGTGACCCGGACCGAGCACGACGGCACGCTCACGGTGCTTGCCGACCGCTGGCAGGGAAAGCGCCTGAACAGCCCGAACGACGCGGCGGTGAAGTCCGACGGCTCCATCTGGTTCTCCGACCCGGACTTCGGTATCACCAGCGATTACGAGGGCCATCGTGCCGAGAGCGAGATCGGCTCCAACAACGTCTACCGCGTCGATCCCGATTCCGGCGAAGTGCGGCTGGTCGCCGACTGCTTCGGCGCCCCGAACGGTCTCGTCTTCTCGGCGGACGAGCGGCAGTTGTTCGTCTCCGACACCAAAGCAGGCTGCATCCGGGTCTTCGACGTACGCGATGACGGCACGCTGTCGGACGGCGAGATCTTCGCCGAGGCCGGGGCCCGGCGGCAGGCCCGCTTCGACAACCTCCGCTTCGACGACGCCGGCCGGCTCTGGGCCGCGGCGATGGACGACGGAGTGCACTGCTACGACCCCGACGGCACGCTGATCGGGCGGCTCGACGTCCCCGAGGCGGTCGCCAACATCGCCTGGGGCGGAGTCAAGCGCAACCGTCTCTTCATCGCCGCGGAGACCAGCCTCTACTCGGTGGTCATGGGCGTCACGGGCACGCACCCGACCGGACCGGGGCGCAGGCCGTGGCTGGATCCTGAGTCCCGCGACAGCGCCGCTCCGCCAAGCGCGCGGTGAGCCGGCCGGGAAGCAGGCCGTCACCGCGGTCGCCCGGCGGGGACCGCCCCTCTACCGCTGACTCCCGGTCCGGTACTCCGCGAGGGCCACGACCGGTGTGAAGCTCACCGGCAGCGAGTCCAGTCCCCGCATCCAGACCGACGGCCGCCAGGTCAGTTCGTCCGGCTCCACGGCGAGGACGACGTCCGGCAGCCGCTCCAGCAGCGTCTCCACCGCGGTACGGGCGATCACATCGGCGAGCATCGGTGCCGGATACGGGCACCGGTGCTCGCCGTTGCCGAAGGACAGGTGTGCCGAGTTCTCGGCGCCGATGTGCCCCTCCGGCCAGATCCGTGGATCGGTGTTGGCGGCCGCGAGACCCAGCACCAGACAGTCGCCGGCACGGATCCGGCGGCCGCCGAGCGTGGTGTCGCGCACCGCCCAGCGGCCGATGACGTTCTGGGTCGGGGTGTCCAGCCACAGCACCTCGTTGAGCGCCTGGCCCACACTGAGCCGGCCACCCGACACGTTCAGCGCGAAGCGGTCGTCGGTCAGCAGCAGCCGCAGCGTGTTGCAGATCCAGTTGGCCGTCGGCTGCTGGGCCGCGGCCATGACCACGATCAGGTCCTGTACGGCCTCCTCGTCCGTCAGGCCGGCCGGGTGCGCCAGCATCCGGGTGGTGACATCGGGCCCGGGCGCGCGGCGCTTGTCCTCCACCAGCCGCCGGATGCGCTCCTGGACACGGACGTACGCGGCGACCGGGTCGTCGTTCTCCGCGGCGTCCAGCGAGATCCGCAGGTCCCGCACAAGGCCCTCGGTGTCCGCCCCGTGGGCCGGCATCCCGCACATCCGCACGGCGGCGCGCATCGGAAGGGCATGCGCGTAGGCCGTCATCAGCTCCGCCTGCCCACTGCCGGCGAACGCGTTGATCAGCAGTTCCGCGATCTCGCGGCACCAATGGGCGAGTTCGAACTGGTCGACGGCCTCCAGCGCCTCCGTGACCACCCCGGCGCGCCGCTGGTGCTCCGTTCCCTCGGTGAAGAGCACGGACGGCTGATGCCCGACGAACGGCAGCAGCGGCCAGTCGGCCGGAACGGCCCCCCACTGGTTCCAGCGCCGCGAGTCACGGGCGAAGAGCTCGTCGTGCGCGGTGACGTACGTGACCTCGGTGTAGCCGAGGACCAGCCACACCGGAACGTCACCTTCCAACAGGACCGGCGCGACGGAGCCGTACCGGCCGCGCAGCAAGCGGTACAGCTCCGACGGGCCCTGCTGGAACGCGGGGCCACTGAGCCGTACCGCCTCCTCGTGGGCGGGACAGCCGGGCGGGTGCGGCGCGTGTGCGGCGGTGCCGATGGGGTCGTTCATGGTGTCGTCTCCCGGGCCGTTGCCAGTACATGGAGGTGGTCGGCGAGGCTGAGCAGGACGTGCTTGCCGGAGGAGCGGATCCGCGCGTCGCACTCGACCAGCGGGACGTGCGGGTCGAGCGCCAGGGCCTGACGGATCTCGGTCAGGGAGTAGACACACGGGTCGTCGTCGAACCGGTTGACGGCGACGACGAACGGAGTCCCGCGGTGCTCGAGTCGGTCGATGGCGTACCAGGAGTCGCTCATGCGCCGGGTGTCGACGAGGACGACCGCGCCGAGCGTGCCGGCGAACAGCCTGTCCCACAGGAACCAGAAGCGTTCCTGCCCGGGTGCGCCGAACAGATAGAGGACCATGCGGTCGTTGAGGCTGATCCGGCCGAAGTCGAAGGCCACGGTAGTGGTCGTTTTCGTCGTCGCCACCCCTGCGGTCTCGTCGATGCCGACGCCGGCCTGCGTCATCACCTCCTCCGTGTTCAGCGGGCGGATCTCGCTCACGGACCGGACGAGCGTCGTCTTGCCGACACCGAAGCCGCCCACGATCACGATCTTGAGGCCGTTCTCCGAATCCCTGCCCAACGGCGTGAAGCCGGGAAGCTCAGAGGTTGCGGAGTCCATCGAGCACCTCCTTCAAGAGGTCGGAGTCGGGCAGCGAGCCCCGGAAACGGGCGACCGGCGGATGGCGGGCGGTGACGCGGCCCGTGGCCAGCAGGTCGCAGAGGAGGATCCGGACCACCGTCACGGGCAGCCGCAGCGCGGCCGAGATCTCCACGACCGCCGTGGGGGCGTGGCACAGCTCGAGGATCCGGACGTGCTCCGACTGCAAGCCGTGCGACGGTTCGCATTCGCTGACGATCAGCGTGACCAGGTCGAACGAGTCGTCGTCGGCACGGCTGCGTCCGCCGGTGACGGTGTAGAGCCGTTCCGGGTCACCGATGTCGACGGGACGCCGGGTCATGAGCGCGGACTGTCCTGGGCCGGGAGCCGAGGCGCTGCCCGCAGACGGTCGCCGATCTGGTCGACCAGCTCGGTCATCCGGTGGCCGACCAGGCCGGGGTCGGCGCCGTCCGCCGCGACGACCGCGAGATGTGCGCCGGCGCCTGCCTCGACGATGAACAGCAGCCCGCCGTGGAACTCGGTCATCGAGTGCCGGACACCGCCGGTGCCGCTGCCGAACTCGATCGACGCCCCTTGGGCGAGGGCCTGGATGCCAGAGCAGATGGCGGCCAGCTGATCGGCCTGGTCACGGGTGAGATGCCTGGTCCAGCACAGCTTCAGCCCGTCGCGCGAGAGTACGAGGGCGTGCCGGGTGCCGGGGGTGCGCTCCAGCAGGCCTTCCAGGAGCCAGGTGAGGCTGGTGTCGGTGGTCTGCATGATCGGGGTGGGCCGCGCGTCCGGTGAGGACCGGGTGTCGGCCTGTGCCTCCTGTCGGTTCCGGTGTTCCGGTGTACGGGATGGGGACGGACGGCGGCGGCGCGCCGGGCCCGGTCACGGCCCGGCCGTCCCGGACGCCTCTTCCGAGGGACCGCCGTGCGGATCCGTGTGCGCCGGCGCCTCGGACGGGAAGGACGGGCCCGACCCCGCGGCGGGGGAGCCGGAGTTCCCGGGACGGCGGGAGCGGTGGAACGCGCCGAACTGCGTGCCCGCGTCCCGGCCGGTCCCGGCGTAGCCCTCCGACAGGCCCGCCCCAAGGTCGCGGCCGCGGTCCGCCGCCGCCATCGTGCGGCCCGCCGGCCGCACCGGCAGGCCGCCGGGCGTCGCCACCCGGCGCACACCCTGCGCCGGGACGGGCACGCTGTCGCCGGCCGTGCCGCCAGCCGCCGTGATCCCGGCCCCGCCCGCCCACGGCGTCCCTCCTGCCGTGTCCGGCCCGGCTGTTGCGGTTGCCGGTGTGCTCTCCCAGGAGGTCGTCGCGACGGGGCCGTCCCCGGTCGCGGTGGTGGTTGCCGTGGCCTCCCAGGCTCCGACCGTGCCGGCCTCGGCTCCTGCTGTCGCTGTCGTGCTCTCCCACGAGGGCGTCCCCGCCGTGCCCGCCCCGGAAGTCGTCGGGGCGTCGGGCAGTGGGACGGTGATGCCGTGGGCCGGGGTCACATGCCCGGTCGCCGCCTGCTCCGGCAGGCCGTTACGCGGCTGAGCGAGCAGCTGCGGCGGCAGCAGCACCACCACTCCCGTACCGCCGCGCGACGACGGCCGGAAGCTGACGCTCATGCGGTACTTCACGGCCAGCCTGCCGACCACGGCCAGCCCGAGCCGGGTGCCCTGAAGGGTGGCGAGGTCGGTGATTCCGCCGGACACCGCCTCCTCCGCCCGGCGCATCGCAGCGTCGGACATTCTCAGGCCGCTGTCCTCGATGGTGACGACCAGGCCGGCCGTCCGTTCCTCGACGTAGACATGGACCTCCTCGACCGGCGGGGAGAAGTTCGCCGCGTTGTCCATCAGTTCGGCCAGCAGGTGCATCACGCCCTCGGCGGCGAAACCGGCGACGGCGGCCGTGCTGGAGGAGTGCAGCCGCACCCGCTGGTACGCGGCGATGCGCCCGACCGCGCCGCGCAGGACGGATTCCACGGGGATCGGCTTGTTCCAGGCGCGGCTGGCCCGGCCGCCCATGAGGAGCGCCAGCCGGTCGGTCATCAGACCGAGCTGGGAGGCGTCGTGGTCGAGCTTCAGCAGATCGCCGAAGACCTCCTCGCCGTGCCGGTCCTGCATCTCGCGCAGATCGGCCAGCATGGTCACGGCCTTCGCCTGGACCCGGCTGAGGGCCTTCGCGCTCGCGCCCTGGGCGGCCGCCGCGCGTCGCTCGCTGAGCGCCAGCTCCCGCACCGTCGCCTCGAGCAGCACCCGCAGCCGGGAGTCGGCGGGCCGGTCCAGGCCCGCCATCACCGTCTCGGCCGACGCGCCGGTGCGCAGATGGGCCACCGCGGCCGGCAGGGCGACCGTCGTGATCCGGTCGACGCCGTCCGCGGCCAGCGCCAACTGCCGCACGGCGGCCGCACAGTTCGCCGCGGAGGCCCGGGCGCGGTGTTCCGCCGCGCCGACCTCGGTGGCGAAGGCCTCCAGCATGCGCCGCAGTTGGGCGTCGTTGGGACCCGGCGTGCCGGTCAGGGTGTCCTCGACGGTGGCGCCGTCACGCAGCCGTTTGACGACGGCGGGGACGGTGACGTTGAGCAGGTGCGCAGCTTCGGCGGCGAGCTGCGCCGACCGGGCCTGGAGCGTGCGCAGTTCGCCGCTCGCGGCGGCACCCGCGCCCCGGCGTCGGCGCAGCGTCGCCGACGCGGCGCCGGCGGTGGACGCGACGCCCAGCCAGGCGACGCAGACCGTCGCGGCCACCCATGCGCGGGCGGATGCGGGAGCGGCCGCGACCACCGCTCCGCCGGCCAGGGCGGCCGCCAGCAGCGCGGTCAGCGGCAGGGGCACGGGGGAACGCCGTGACGTACGTGTCCGGTGTGGTGTGGGAGCCACTGACATTCCGCGATCCCTCGCTGCTCGAGTGCGGGAGGAGCTGTGGGAACAGGCGGCCGGCCGGCGCATCGGCCCGTATCGCCTGCCACGGGCGACGTGTTGACGCCGATCACTGACGGTGATCCTCCGGAAGCGTGCGGTGTCATGCTAGCCAGGCGTGAGGCCGCGGACTCCGGAGTGCGCGCACTGTCCACAGAACGGTGGAGTTGCGCGCGAAGTGGCCTGCGAGAGCCGCTTCTCGTGGTAAACGGCGGGCCGCGGGTGGCCCTTGGGGCGAACATCACAGCACGTCACGCCCGGCGTGCGGGGCCGGGCCGACTACCGTGGGCGGGTGCCGAAGAACAGAAACACGTTCTCATCGCCCGCCGCCTGGTGGCGGCGCGGACTCGCACGCGCCGTCCACCGCGGCTGGCAGTGGATGCAGGAGGCGGGCGCCGTCACGGCCGACCGTCCGGGGCGGCTCGACTTCCGACGGATCGGGACCGGCACCCGGCTCGCCTTCCCGCAGGGGACCGTCTTCGGTGAACCGTGGATCGAGCTGGGCGCGCACTGCATCATCGCCGAGCAGGTGACCCTGACCGCCGGGATGATGCCCGGCCTGGATCTCGGCCCCGATCCCATCCTGACCCTGGGGGACGGGGTGGTCCTGGGACGCGGCAGTCATGTCATCGCCGACACCCGCGTGACCATCGGCTCCGACACGTACTGCGGTCCGTACGTCTACATCACCTCGACGAACCACAGCTACGACGACCCGCACGAGCCGGTCGGAAAGCAGTGGCCCCGCACCGACCCCGTCTCGATCGGCCCCGGCTGCTGGCTGGGGACGGGCGCGGTGATCCTCCCCGGCGCCCGGCTGGGCCGCAACGTGGTGGTGGCGGCGGGCGCGGTCGTACGGGGCGAGGTGCCCGACCACTCCGTGGTGGCGGGAGCCCCCGCCCGCGTCGTACGCCGGTGGGACGAGGCAGGCGGCTGGCAGCCGCCGTTGCGCACGCCCGCGCCGGTGCCCATCCCGGAGGGCGTCACCCCGGAGCAACTGCGGGCGCTCGCCGAGCTCGAGAAGCAACTGCCGCGGACGGGCGTCGACGGCGTCGCTCTGCCGCAGGCGGGTGTCGAGAGCGGGAAGCTGCCGGAGGTGGCTGCTCCCGGCCGGGCCGGCTCCGAGGTCGAAGGGCGCTGATCAGCCGCTCGCCAGCAGGACCGTGCCCACCAGCGCCAGTCCGGCGCCGGCGGCCTGCACCGTGCGCAGCCGTTCCTTGAGGATCACCAGCGCCGCGAAGACCGTCACGACCGGATACAGGTTGGCGAGGACCGCGGCCACCGTGACCGGCCCGGTCTGCGCGGCGATCGAGTACGTGCCGTTGGCCGCCACGTCCGCGAGCCCGACGAAGGCGAGCGCGGGCAGCGAGCGCAGGACGGTCCGCAGGCCCCCGTCCTCCGGCAGCGCCCGGCCGCCGCGCCTGACCGACACCCACAGGGCGGCCCCGCCGACGGCGACATTGGTCACGCGCTGGACGAACAGCGCCAGGAACAGTCCGGTGAGCGTGGTCGACGCCTCCGCGATCAGGGCCAGTACGGCGCCGAACCCGAATGCCGCGACGAGCGTCATCAGGACCGCCTGGCGCTGTACCGGTGCGCCGCGCAGTTCGGGGCCGCCCGCGAGGACGATGCCGGCCACCGCCACCGCGATCCCCGCGAACTGGAGCACTCCGGGCCGCTCGCCCAGCAGGAGCCCGATGCCGACGGGGACGGCGACGCCGAGTGAACCGAGTGGTGAGACCACGCCCATCGGGCCGAGCGCGAGGGCCTTGTAGAAGCAGAGCATCGCCACCGGGCCCACCGCGCCGGCCGCCACGGCGTACCAGAGCCGCGGTCCGGCCTCTGCGAAGCCGCCGGTCGCGACGACGATCGCGCCCAGGACCACCACCGCGACGGACTGGGAGGCGACGACCACGGTGAGCGCGGGCGTGCGTCGCGTGAGCAGGCCGCCGCCGAAGTCGGCCAGTCCCCATAGGAGGCTGGTGGCCAGGGCGAAGAGTGCGGTCATGCGATGCCTCGCAGTACAGTGCGGTGAACGATTCGGTGCACCACACGGTAGTGCAATGTATTGAACTCTGTCATCCAAGATATTGGACGGAATGTGTCGGACCTCGACCAGCTCACCCAGTCGCTCGCCCGCAACCTCAAGCACTGGCGCGGCGAACGGGGCTTCACCCTGGACGCTCTCGCCGCCCGTTCCGGGGTCAGCCGGGGAATGATCATCCAGATCGAGCAGGCGCGCACCAACCCCAGCGTCGGCACCACGGTGAAACTCGCCGACGCCCTCGGCGTCAGCATCACCACGCTGCTCGACTACGAGCAGGGCGCCCAGGTCCGCATCGTCCCCCCGGAGCAGGCCGTCCGTATGTGGTCCACCTCGACCGGCAGCTCCACCACGCTCCTCGTCGGCAACGAGCGCGGCGGGCCGCTGGAGCTGTGGTCATGGCGGCTGATGCCCGGTGACGAGAGCGCCTCCGACCCGCACCCCGACGGGACGACGGAACTGCTGCACGTCACCGCCGGTGAACTGACCCTCGTCGTCGACGGGCAGGCCCACGCCGTCCCCGCCGGCACCTCGGCCACCTTCGAGGCGAACGTCCCGCACGCCTACCGCAACGAGGGCGAGGTGGTCGTCGAAGTGATGATGGCCGTCTCCGTCCCGCCCGTCCGCTGAGACGCCCGATCGCCGCCGTGCGGCGTGGTGTTAACGTGCCGCACATGCGCGCACCCATCGGGAATTTCGACGATGCCACCCCCGCACCCGACTGCCTCGACCTCCTCGTCGCACCTGTCGCGGCGGCCGTGCGTGCCTGGCACGGCGACGTGCCGGCCGAGCAGATCCTCTACGTCGACACGGACCCGGAGATCGCCGACACCGCCGTCTTCGTCGAGCACTACGGCCGCGAACTGCTCGAGCAGTCGGCGAACTGCGTCGTCGTCGCCGGGAAGCGGGGCGGCGTCACCTCGCTCGCCGGCTGCCTGGTGCTGTCCCACACCCGTGTCGACGTCAACGGTGCCGTGCGCAGACAACTGGGCGCCCGCAAGGCGTCGTTCGCGCCGATGGAGACCGCGACCGGCGAGAGCGGCATGGAGTACGGCGGGATCACCCCGGTCGGGCTGCCCGCCGACTGGCCGCTGCTGGTGGACCCGGCCGTCGTCGACACCGAATGGGTCCTCGTCGGCAGCGGCCGCCGACGCGGCAAGCTGATCCTGCCGGGCAAGGCGTTCGCCGCCCTGCCCGGCGCCGTGGTCGTCGAAGGCCTCGGCATCTGACAACGGGCCGGCCGGGACGCCCGCCCCGCCGGGAGCGACCGGCGGCTCAGCCCAGCCGCGGGATCTCGATCGCGGGGCACCGGTCCATCACCATGTCCACGCCGGCCGCCCTGGTGCGCGCGTACGCCTCCTCGTCGATCACGCCGAGCTGGAACCAGACGGCCTTCGCGCCGATACCGACGGCCTCGTCGGCCACCGCGCCGGCCAGACCCGAGTTCACGAACACGTCGACGACGTCGACCGGGAACGGGATCTCGGAGAGACTCGCGTACCCCTTCTCACCGTGCACCGTCTCTGCCTTCGGGTGCACCGGCACGATGCGCTTGCCGTAGCGCTGGAGCACATCGGCCACGCCGTATGCCGCCCGCTCCTCGTTGTGGGACAGGCCGACCACCGCCCAGGTGTCACCGGTGGCCGTCAGGATTCTGCGGATCGTCTCTGCGTCTGCGTACATGCCACGAGAACGGGCGGGAGGTCCCCGCGATTCCCCGGTGGCCGAACCCGCCCCGGACGGCGCATAGGGTGGCCGGATGCAGGAGCAGTACCGGACGGTCGCCCGCGAGGGTGTCCACGAGACCGAGATCAACCGATCGCGCTTCATCTGCGCGCTCGCCCCGGCCGCCACGGAGGAGGAGGCCCAGGCCTTCGTCGCGCGCATCCGCAGGGAGCATCCGACCGCCACGCACAACTGCTTCGCCTATGTCGTCGGCGCCGACGCGGCCGTGCAGAAGGCGAGCGACGACGGTGAGCCCGGCGGCACGGCCGGGGTGCCCATGCTGCAGATGCTGATGCGCCGGGAGATCCGCTACGTCGCCGCCGTCGTCACCCGGTACTACGGCGGCGTCAAGCTCGGCGCGGGCGGGCTGATCAGGGCGTACGGCGGCGTCGTCGGCGAGGCCCTGGACGCGCTCGGCACCGTCACCCGCAAGCGGTTCCGGCTCGCCACCGTCACCGTCGACCACCAGCGAGCCGGAAAGCTGGAGAACGACCTCCGGGCGACCGGCCGTCAGGTGCGCGACGTCACATACACGGACACCGTCCGCATCGGGATCGGGCTGCCCGACGCCGACGTCGACGCCTTCCGCGCCTGGTTGGCGGACGTCACGGCGGGCACGGCCGGGCTGGAACTCGGGGGCGAGGCGTACGGAGATGCGTGAAGCCGCCCGCATTGTCCGACCCCACCGATACGCTCACGGATCATGAGACTCCTGCACACGTCGGACTGGCACCTGGGCCGGTCGTTCCACCGGGTGAGCATGCTCGACGCCCAAGCCGCGTTCCTCGACCACCTGGTGGCGACGGTGCGCGAGCGCGAGGTCGACGCGGTGCTGGTGGCGGGAGACGTGTACGACCGGGCCGTCCCGCCGCTCGCCGCCGTGGCGCTGTTCGACGAGGCGCTGCACCGGCTCGCGGACGCCGGCGTGCCGACGGTGATGATCTCCGGGAACCACGACTCGGCGCGCCGCCTCGGCGTCGGAGCAGGACTCATCGACCGGGCCGGCATACATCTGCGCACCGACCCGGCGGGCTGCGGCACCCCCGTGCTGCTCGCCGACGATCACGGCCAGGTCGCCTGCTACGGCCTGCCCTATCTCGAACCGTCCCTGGTCAGGAACGAGTTCGGGACGGAGAAGGCCGCCCACGAGACGGTGCTCGCCGCGGCGATGGAGCGGATACGGGACGACCTCGCCGCCCGCGAGGAAGGCACCCGGTCCGTGGTGCTCGCCCACGCCTTCGTCATGGGCGGCGAGGAGAGCGACAGCGAGCGGGACATCACCGTCGGCGGTGTCTGCGCCGTCCCCTCCGGTGTCTTCCGCGGCGTGGACTACGTCGCCCTCGGGCACCTGCACGGCTGCCAGACCATCACCGAGCGGATCCGCTACTCGGGCTCCCCGCTCGCCTACTCCTTCTCCGAGGCCGACCACCGCAAGACGATGTGGCTCGTCGACCTCGACGCCTCGGGAGCCGTCACCGCCGAGCGGATCGACTGCCCGGTGCCACGCCCCCTCGCCCGGCTGCGCGGCACCATGGAGGAGCTGCTGGAGAGCCCGGAGCTGGACCGGCACGAGGAGTCGTTCGTGGAGGCGACCCTCACCGACGCCGTGCGCCCGGCGGATCCGATGGCGCGGCTCACCCGGCGCTTCCCGCACATCCTCAGCCTGGTGTTCGAGCCGGACCGCGCTCCGCAGGACACGTCCGCCTCCTACGCCCAACGGCTGCGCGGGCGCAGCGACCAGCAGATCGCGGAGGACTTCGTGGCCCACGTCCGCGGCGGCAACGGCCCCGACGACGGCGAGCGCACCGTGCTGCGCGCCGCCTTCGAGGACGTACGGGTCGACGCCGGTGTGCGCGAGGTGGCCGGGTGAGACTGCACAGACTCGCCGTCACGGCGTTCGGGCCGTTCGGAGCCACCCAGGAAGTCGATTTCGACGCCCTCGCGAGCTCCGGCATCTTCCTGCTGCACGGGCCGACAGGCGCCGGCAAGACCTCCGTGCTCGACGCCGTCTGCTTCGCGCTCTACGGCGCGGTCCCCGGCGCGCGCCAGAGCCCCGGGACGTCGCTGCGCAGCGACCACGCGCCGGCCGGCACGCCGACCGAGGTCAGCCTCGAACTGACCGTCGCCGGGCGGCGGCTGGAGATCACCCGCCGCCCGGCACAGCCGCGCCCCAAGGCACGCGGCAAGGGTTTCGTCACCGAGCGGGCGCACAGCACGCTGCGCGAGTACGACACGGCGAACGGGGAATGGCGGCCGCTCAGCAAGTCGCACCAGGAGATCGGTGAGGAGATCACCCAGCTCCTCGGGATGAGCCGCGAGCAGTTCTGCCAGGTCGTCCTGTTGCCGCAGGGAGATTTCGCCCGATTCCTCCGGGCGGACGCGGAGGCCCGCGGCAAGCTCCTCGGACGGCTCTTCGACACACGCCGGTTCGCCGCCGTCGAGGACCACCTCGCCGAGCTGCGGCGCGCCGCCGAGCACCAGGTGAAGGCCGGCGACGAACGGCTGCTCGCCGTCGCCCACCGGATCGAGCAGGCCGCCGGCCCGGCGGCCGCGGAGTGGACCCGGCCCGAGCAGCAGCCCGGCGACCCCGGCCTCGCGGACGCCGTCCTGCAATGGGCGGCGGTGGCCCGCACCGGCGCCCGTGAGCGGCTCGACATCGCCGAGTACGCCCTCGCCGCCGCCGAGAGCCGGCAGGCGGCCGCCCGCCGGGCCCTCGAGGCCGAACAGGAACTGGACCGGCTCCAGCGGCGGTACACGGAGGCGCTGGAGCGCTCCGAGGTCCTCGAGACGCGGCGCGCGGAGCACGAGAGCCGGTGCGCCCGGCTGGAACGGGCCCGCAAGGCCGCGCTCGTCGAGCCGGCGCTGCGGATGCGCGACGCCGCGGAGCGCGAGCACCGCACGGCGGAGGCCGAACGCGAACGCACCAGGGCCGCACTGCCCGCCGAACTCACCGACGCGGGCGCGGACCGGCTCACCGGCGCCGAACGCGCGCTGCGCCAGGAGCTCGGCGGCCTGGACGCCGCCCGCAGGGCGGAGGCCCGCGCCTCGGACATCACCCGCGAGCTGGCTGAGCTCGACCGGCAGGCCCGGGCCGACGACGACATCCTCGCCGAGGCGGCGGACTGGCTCGCCGAATGGGACGGCGTCCGCCGTGGCCACCAGGAACGGATCACGGCCGCGCAGGAGGCCGCCACCCGGGCCGAACACCTCGCGGGCCGGCTCGAACCGGCTCGCGAACGACTGCGCGCAGCCCAGGAGCGCGACGACCTCGCCGCCCGCGCGGACAAGGCCGCCGAACGGCTGCGCACCCTGCACGAGCGCGCCAACGAGGCCAAGGCGGCCTGGCTCGACCTCAAGGAGCGCCGGCTCCAGGGCATCGCCACGGAACTGGCCTCGGCGCTCGTCCCGGGCGAAGCCTGCGCCGTCTGCGGCTCCGTGGACCACCCGGCGCCGGCCCGCGCGGGCGCCGGGCACGTGGACCGTGCCGCGGAGGACACGGCCTACGACCGGTACGTACGCGCCCAGAAGGCCAAGGAGGACGCGGAGCGGGAGCTGGCCGTGCTCGGCGAGTCCCGAGCTTCGTCAGCGGCCAGGGCCCGCGGCCCGGAGCCGTCGTCCGCCGCGCACTCGCGGCAGGGAACGACCGTCCCCGCCCCCCGGTCCGGCGAGGACCCGGCGGTGGCGGACCTGCGCGGAGCTGTGGAGGAACTGGAGCGGGAGTACGCCGGCGCGCGTGATCTTGCGGCCGGAACACACGGCGCCCGCGAGGCACTTGAACGCGCGGAGCGGGAGTACGAGAAGCGGGTCACCGCCCGGCAGGAGGCGGAGCGGCGCAGCGCCGCCCGCACCTCCCGGCGGGAGACCCTCGACCAGGAACTGGCCCTGCTCCAGGACGACCTGTCCAGAGCGCGAGACGGCGCCCGCAGCGTCGCCGAGCGCGCCGCGCAGTTGGAGAGCCGGGCCGGTCTGCTGACCGCCGCGGCGGACGCCGTCCGCGCGGTCGACAGCACCGCCCTGCGGCTGAAGCAGGCCGACGACCGGCTCGCCGACGCCGCCTTCCGCGCCGGCTTCGACACACCCGCGGACGCGGCGGCGCGCCTTTTGACCGACGCCGAACAGCGCGACATCCAGCACCGTGTCGACGCCTGGCAGGCGGAGGCCGCCGCCGTCGCCGACCGGCTCGCGGAGGAGGACGCCCGTGCCGCGGCGGCCCGGCCCCCCGCGGCGCCCGGGACGGCCCACGCCGTCCACGAGGCCGCGGAGCGCGCACTGCGCGACGCCGCATCGGCGCTCGACGCCGCACGCGACAGGTGCGCCGAACTCGACCGGCTGTCCCGGCAGGCCACCTCGGAGACCCTCGCGCTGCGCCCGCTGCGCGAGGAGTACGACCTGGTGGCCGGCCTGGCCTCCCTCACCGCGGGAACCTCCGCCGACAACGAACGTAAGATGCGCCTCGAGTCGTATGTACTCGCCGCCCGCCTGGAACAGGTCGCGGCAGCCGCCACCGTACGGCTTCAGCGGATGTCCTCCGGCCGGTACACCCTCATCCACTCCGACGCCCGCACCGGCGGGAAACGCGCAGGCCTCGGACTGCGCGTGGTCGACGCCTGGACCGGCAGGGAACGCGACACGGCGACCCTGTCCGGCGGCGAGACGTTCTTCGCCTCGCTCGCCCTCGCGCTCGGCCTCGCCGACGTGGTCACCGACGAGGCCGGCGGCATGCGGCTCGACACCCTGTTCATCGACGAGGGCTTCGGCAGCCTCGACGACCAGACCCTCGACGAGGTGCTCGACGTCCTCGACTCGCTCCGCGAACGGGACCGCAGCGTCGGCATCGTCAGCCATGTCGGCGATCTGCGCCGACGCATCCCCGCGCAACTGGAGGTCGTCAAGGACCGCGGCGGGTCGGCCGTGCGGCTGCGGACGGAGGCGGCCCTCAGCGACTGATCGGGCGGCGGCGCAGCGGCGAGGAGTAGACGACGCTCGTCGTCACGGAGCCCAGCGCGCCGATCTTCCCGGAGACCTGCTCGAGGTGGCTCATCGAGCGGGCGGCGACCTTCAGCACGAAGCAGTCGTCGCCGGTGACATGGTGGGCCTCGAGGATCTCGGGCGTCGCGTCCAGCAGATCGTGGAACGGCTTGTAGTTGCCGTTCGGATAGCGCAGCCGCACGAAGGCGAGGATCGGCAGCCCGATCCGCTCCTGGTCCACGACCGCCGAATACCCCTCGATGACGCCCGCCTCCTCCAGCCTCCGCACCCGCTCGGTGACGGCGCTCGGGGACATGGAGACGGCCCGCGCCAACTCCGCGAAGCTGGCCCTGCCCCGGGTCTGGAGGGCCTCGAGTATGCGCCAGTCGGTGGCGTCCGGTGAATATCCCGTCATGGCCGACACACAACAGGGGATTCCCCGGCCGATCAAGACGAGCGCCGGGGAATCCCACTTCCTGGAGACGATCACCGACCGTAGATTTCTGGACATGACCACGACGCAGAGCAACACCCCCGTGACGCGGCCGGCCAACCCCGTCCTTCGGGTGCCGCCCGCCGACCCGGCCGCCGCGGCGGCCTACTTCGGCGCGAGCCTGGCCTTCCACGCCGATGTCTCCGACGTCGCGGCCGCGCTCTCGGCCGGCGGTGACCCCGGATTCGTGGTCCTGGACTCCCGCTCCACCGAGGCCTGGGACCAGGGACACGTTCCGGGCGCGGTGCACCTGCCGACCGCCCTCATCCCGGAGCAGGCCGGGCAACTCCTCGACAGGTCCGTGCCGGTCGTCACCTACTGCTGGGGCCCCGGCTGCAACGGAGCCACCCGCGCGGCACTCGCCCTCGCCCGACTGGGCTTCCAGGTCAAGGAGATGCTCGGCGGCTTCGAGTACTGGGCCAGGGAGGGCTTCGAGTACGAGACCTGGGAGGGCCGTACCGTCCGCGAAGCCGACCCGCTGACCGCACCCGTCGGCGCGGAGGACTGCGGCTGCTGAACCGGACCCGGGGCCGCGCACCCCGCCGCCGGCTCACAGGCAACCGCCGGCCTCGGGTCGGACTCGCGGGCGGGGCAAAAGGCCACCACCGACCGAGGATCCCGTCGTCAACCGCTCACCGGCGCACGACGGAGGGGGAGTGCCGCAGGAACCCGGCATCCCTCGCCAGGACCTGTCCGCGCGGCCGGGCCGCCCGCAGGACGACATCGAGGACGGCGTCCTCGTCGCACGCGTAATGGCCGCTCGCCCAGGCGGCGTTGGCCTCGACGACGGCCCAGCCGCCGTCGACCGACCCCACGTCGACCACGATCGCGCTCGGCAGGCCGGCAGGGTCCAGCCGGGCGGCGAAGGCGAGGACCTGCTCCCGGCACGGGTCCCTCTCCAGCGGAGCGACGTCCAGCTCGCCGCGCACGGCATACCGGCTGCCCGTCACCACCGCGCCGTCGAGCAGGAACAGCCGGTACTCGGCCGTGAACGTCACGATGTCGCTGACCAGCACCTGAGTGTCGTCGTCGACGGCGTCCGGTCCGGGCAGCCCGCTGCCGTCCGGGTACACCCTGGCAGGGAAGCTCTTGTCGTTGGGCGGTTTGACGAACGCCGGCCTGCGCAGCGCCCGGGCCTCCGCGACCGTCGTCAACTCGATCTGCCGAGCAGTCAGTTCGCGGGGAAGTGCGGCCAGCCACGCCTGCGGCGCCTCCAACAGGCCGAGTCCGAGCTCGCCGGCCACCGCGTCCGCGAACAGCGGCCCGGCGTAGAGGGAGCCGCCCGGCACGTCCCGGAACTCCTCCGGCACGCGCCAGTCGTGCAGCGTCCTCGTACGCATGCCCCGCCGGACAGCGGCAGCAGCAAGTGCCTTGCCCGTGGCGGTGATCCGGGGGGAGAGGAAGAGAGTGCGCATGCTCCGAAGGGTGCCGTACGGGGACTGCGCCGCGGTACCGAATTCGCCCAGAGCGCCGGTGCCGGAAACCGCATGACAACACCCGGCGCATCGATCATGATGCATGGTCATGCCCAGGATGCCGCATCCTTCCGCCGAGTTGCTGCGCCGCGACCTCCTCCCGCTGCGCGGCCGCACCGCCCTGGTCACCGGGGCCGGCCGCACGGGCGGGATCGGCTACGCGGTCGCCCGGCGCCTCGCCGCGTACGGCGCGAGCGTCTACCTCCACCACCACGTTCCGCACGACACCGCCCAGCCGTGGGGCGCGGAGCCCGGCGGGCCCGAAGCGGTCGCCGCGGGCGTGCGTGAAGCCCTCGGGGACCCCGAGGCGCTCGTCTGCCACGGTCCCGCCGACCTGTCCGACGCCGACGCCCCCGCCGCGCTGATGGCCACGGCCGCCCACGCGCTCGGCGGCCGTCTCGACATCCTCGTCGCCAACCACGCCCTGAGCGGCTTCGACGGTCCGCTGGACGGGATCGACGCCGCCATGCTCGACGCGCACTGGGCGGTCGACGCCCGCTCCGTGATCCTGCTGGTCCAGGCATACGCGCGGTTGCGTGCCAGGCTGCCCGCGCGGACGCCGGGCGGCCGGATCCTGATGATGACCTCGGGCCAGGACATCGCGGGTGGCATGCCCGGCGAGATCGCCTACGCCCTCGCGAAGGGCGCGCTGGCCTCCGCTACCCGCTCCTTGGCCACCTCGCTCGCCGACCTGGCCGTGACCGTCAACTGTGTCAATCCTGGCCCCGTCGACACGGATTACCTGGACGGCGAGGCGTACGAGGCCGTCGCGGCGATGTTCCCGGCCGGCCGGTGGGGCATGCCGGACGATCCGGCCCGCCTGATCGCGTGGCTGGCGACGGACGAGGCGGAGTGGATCACGGGGCAGGTCATCGACTCGGAGGGCGGCTTCCGCCGCTGACACGTGACCGGCGGCTCCGCCCCCTACGCCTGGCGGCCTGGGGGGACCCCCACCGGACCCCCGCGCCTCAATCACCGGAGAGGCTTGAGTTGCCCGCCAACTCGAGTCCGCCTGGGGGCACCTCCCCCGGCCGCCGGGCCGTACGGGAGTGTGAGGACACCGCGCGACGCGCGGTACGGGTCCGGGCGGAGCCCCACGCGGCGGAGCCGCACATCGATGCAGCGGGAAGGGGCGGGGTGGGAAAGGCGCCGCGCAGCGGCAGACCCGCCCCGCCCCCACCGTCACAGACGGGACAGCTCCTCCACCAGGTCGTCCAGCCCCAGCGACCCCTGCGAGAGCGCCGCCATGTGCCACGCCTTCGCGTCGAACGCCTCCCCGTGCGCCCGGCGCGCGTTCTCGCGGCCCAGCAGCCAGGCCCGTTCGCCGAGCTTGTAACCGATGGCCTGGGCCGGCATCGACAGGTAGCGGGTGAGTTCGCTCTCCACGAAGTCCGCCGGCCGGCCGCTGTGCATGCCGAAGAACTCCTGCGCCAGCTCCGGAGTCCAGCGCTCGCCCGGGTGGAACGGCGAGTCGGCCGGGATCTCCAGCTCGAGGTGCATGCCGATGTCGACGATGACCCGGCACGCCCGCATCATCTGGGCGTCCAGGTAGCCGAGGCGGCGCTCCGCGTCCTTGAGGAAGCCCAGCTCGTCCATCAGGCGTTCCGCGTACAGCGCCCAGCCCTCGGCGTTGGCGCTCACCTGTCCGACGGAGGACTGGTAGCGGGAGAGCCGGTCGGCGACATGGGCCCACTGGGCAAGCTGGAGGTGGTGGCCGGGGACGCCTTCGTGGTACCAGGTCGACACCAGGTCGTAGACGGGGAACCGGGTCGCTCCCATGGTGGGCAGCCAGGTCTGGCCCGGCCGGGAGAAGTCCTCCGACGGTGCCGTGTAGTACGGCGCGGCGGCTCCTCCGGGCGGGGCGATACGGGACTCCACCCTCCTCACCCGCTCGGCGAGTTCGAAGTGGGTGCCGTCGAGCGCCTCGATCGCCTCGTCCATCAGCTTCTGGAGCCAGACCCGCACCTCCTCCTCGCCCTCGATGTGCTCGCCGTGCACATCGAGGTGGGCCAGCGCCTCCCAGGGGCCCGCGCCGGGAAGGATCTTCTCCGCTTCCTTCTTCATCTCGCCGAGCAGCCGGTGGTATTCGGACCAGCCGTACGCGTAGGCCTCGTCGAGGTCGAGGTCGGTGCCGTTGAAGTAGCGCGACCAGCGGGCGTATCGCTCACGGCCGACGGTGTCCGGGGCGTCCGCCACGGCGGGGGCGTACACGTCGCGCATCCAGTCACGCAGCTCGGCCACGGACCGGGTCGCCGCGCCGGCCGCGACGTCGAGTTCGACGCGGAGTGCGGCGGGGCCGGCGGACGCGAACTCCTCGAACCAGCCGCGGCCGGTGCCGCCGCCGCTCCATTCCGTCAGCTGCTCGATGAAGGTGGCCGTGGCCCGCGGGCCGCCGTAGAGCTTCTTCTCGAGGCCGAGGGCGAGGGACTCCCGGTAGCCCTCCAGGGCCCGGGGGACGGCGCGCAGCCGCTCGGCGATCGCCGCCCAGTCCTCTTCGGTCTCCGCCGGAGTGACGGTGAACGTCTCGCGGACCGTGTGGGCGGGGGAGTGGATGTTGCTGACGGCGCGCAGGCTCTCCTCCGCCTCGTGGACGGCGAGTTCGGCGGTGAGGCGCTCGCGCAGCAGCCGCCCGCAGCGGCGCTCGACGTCACTGTCGGCGCCCGGCAGCTTCTCCGCGTCGTCGAGCCGGGCCAGGGTCTCGCGGGCGAGATCGGCGAGCGCTTCGGTCCCCGCGGGCGAGAAGTCGGGGAGGAGCCCTGAACTTTCCTTGATTCCCAGGTAGGTACCGAGGGCCGGATCGAGTTCGATGAGTGCGTCGACGTAAGCGTCGGCGACCTGACGGGGCAGCGGGCTGCTGGAAGTGTCTGGCATGGGGCACATCCTTGTACGAAGACGTGCCCCTCGTCACCACCATTGGCTCCCGGGCACCTGACATCCGGCTAGAAGTGGATCATCCGCCGGCGGACGCCGCCGGGGGCAGCAGCGGCCCGCACTCCCACTGCTGGAAGATCAAACGGGTCTCGACCCTGGCCACCTCGCGTTGCGAGGTGAACTCGTCGATCACCAGGCGCTGGAGGTCCGCCATGTCGGTCACCGCGACGTGGACGAGGTAGTCGTCGGGGCCGGTGAGATGGAACAGCGCCAGCGACTCGGGAAGTGCGCGGATGCGTTCGACGAACGGACCGATCAGTTCGCGCCGGTGCGGCCGTACCTGGACCGACAGCAGCGCCTGGAGCCCCCGGCCCAGCCGTGCCGGGTCGAGGGCGAGGCGGTGTCCGAGGATGACGCCGGAGCGGCGCAGTCTGGTGACCCGGTCCAGGCAGGTCGAGGCGGCCACACCGATCTCCGCCGCGAGGTCCCGGTACGTGGTCCGTGCGTCGTTCTGAAGCAGGCGGAGAATCTGGAGATCGATCGGGTCCAGTGCGACGGAATCAGCCATTTGCCGAACGTAGCACGGAGGAGAATCGCTACCTCCCGGTAACTGTTCACAGTGCCGCCATGGAGAACGCAGCCTCGGCCGCGCCCGTGACCCGGGCCCTGGCCACCGATGCCGTGCACGCCGGACGCGAGGATCTCGCGGAGCTCGGACTGCACGCCCCGCCGCTCGACCTGTCGACCACCTACCCGTCGTACGACGCCGCCGGCGAGGCCGCGCGGATCGACGCGTTCGCCACGACCGGAGCCCGGCCGGAGGGGCCGCCCGTCTACGCACGGCTGGACAACCCCACCACCGCCCGGTTCGAGACGGCGCTCGCCAAGCTCGAGGGCACGGAGAGCGCCGTCGCGTTCGCCAGCGGCATGGCGGCCCTGACCGCCGTGCTGCTGGTGCGGGCGAGCATGGGCCTGCGCCACGTCGTCGCCGTCCGGCCGTTGTACGGCTGCAGCGACCATCTGCTGAACGCCGGACTTCTCGGCACCGAGGTCACCTGGACCGACCCGGCCGGCATCGCCGACGCCCTGCGGCCCGACACCGGACTGGTCATGGTCGAGACCCCGGCCAACCCGACGCTCGCCGAGGTGGACCTGCGGGCCGTTCGGCACGCCTGCGGTTCGGTGCCGTTGCTCGTCGACAACACCTTTGCCACCCCCGTGCTCCAGCGTCCCGCCGAAGAGGGCGCCCGGCTGGTCCTGCACAGCGCCACCAAGTACCTCGGGGGCCACGGCGACGTGATGGGCGGTGTGGTCGCCTGCGACGAGGAGCTCGCCTGCAAGCTGCGCCAGGTCCGATTCGCGACCGGCGGCGTGCTGCACCCGATGGCCGGATACATGCTGCTGCGCGGGCTGTCGACGCTGCCGGTGCGGGTGCGGGCCGCGTCCACCACGGCCGCCGACCTCGCCCGCAGGCTCACCACCGACCCGCGGGTCGCCCGGGTCCACTACCCGAGCATCGGCGGGGCGATGGTCTCCTTCGAGGTCTACGGGAACCCGCACGACGTGATCGCCGGGGTACGGCTGATCACGCCGGCGGTGAGCCTCGGCAGCGTCGACACCTTGATCCAGCACCCGGCTTCCATCAGCCACCGCATCGTCGATGTGGACGACCGGCGCTCGGCCGGCGTCAGCGACCGGCTGCTGAGGATGTCGGTCGGGCTCGAGGACGTCGAGGACCTGTGGCGGGACCTGACGGAGGCGCTCAGCGCTCGCCCTGCCCGGTCCGTTCCGTCCGCTCCGTCTGCTCGTAACGGGAGCGCCGACGACCGGGAGCCGCAGCCAGTCGGGCGGTGACCACCAAGGTCCCCTCCTCGATCTGGTAGTCGAGCGGCAGTCCGAGGCCGCGCATGGCGGCGACCATCGCGGTGTTCGACGACCGGGTGACGGCGTACACGCTGTCGCATCCGGCCTCGGCCGCCATGCCGGCCAGACGCTCCAGCAGCTGCGAGCCGATGCCGCGGCGCTGCCAGTCGTCCTCGACGAGCAGCGCCACCTCGGTCTCGTCGCCGTCCCACAGCAGGTGGCCGAGGGCGACGAGCCGGCCGGACGCCGTCTCCACCGCCAGCGTCCGGCCGAAACGCGGACTCAGCAGATGGTTGAGGTAGCGGTCCGCGTCCCGGACGGGGCCGTGGTAGCGCATCTCGAGCGTCCGGGCCGAGCACCGTGCGTGCATGGCGAGAGCGGCGTCCACATCGTCCAGGTCGGCGCGGCGCACGGAGATCTCGTTGCCCTCGGGGAGCGTGAGGATGTCCTGGCTGCGGGGGATACGGGGACCGAGGCGCGCGTCGAGCTCGACGAGTGCGCGGGCTCGGGCGAATTCGGTCGGGGTGAAGGGCAGATAGGCGCGTTCGACGATGATCGCGCCGCCGTTCGGGTCACGCAGATGCATCACCGTGTCCTCGAGGACCCCCTCGACCGGGGGCATCTCGCCGGTGGGGCGGCCCGTGGGGGACACGGCCGGGCGGGAGCGGATGGTGCATCGGCCGAGCAACTGCCTCAGTGCCAGCGGCAGTTCGGCGGCGTCCAGGGCGGTACGGGTGGCGAGGCCGAGCACCCGGGTGGGCGTGTCGACGAGGTCGTGCGCGTCGGCGCGCTCCGTCCAGGTGCCGCTGCCGCCGGCCGCGGCCACCTCGCGGGTGAGCTGCGGTGCCTGGAGGGACGCGGGCGCCCGCAGCAGGAACTCGTCGACCGTCCCCTCGGCCAGCGGATGGGTCTGCAGCGTCAGGATGTCCACGTCGAGCCGGGCCAGGGCGTTGCACAGGGCGGCGAGACTGCCGGGGGTGTCCTGGACGGTGGTGCGCATCCGCCACAGGGCGGTCTCGCGGGGACTCTGCTCCCCGGCTGTCTCCGGGGACGCGGCGGAGGCCTCGGCGGCCGCCGCCTCCGGAGGCGGCGCATGACTGTGGCGCCGTGCCCACCATGTGTGGAACGTGGCCGTCGCGGCCAGCGTCACCGCGGAGGCGATGAGCAGGAACGGCCCGTCGGGAGTGTGCCCGATCAGTTTGGCGATGGTGTCGGCGACCGCGACGGCGGTGAACATGGCGGCCAGTTCGACGAGGTCCCGCCGCCAGTGGTGCGGACGGCGGGCGCTCTTCGCGGAAGTCACATCTGTCATGGCTTCACTGTGACCGACCGGTGTTGCGTGATCACGAACGCTTTGTGACTGATGGGTTAAGCGCCGATCTGGAGCGCTATCGGCCCCTTTTGGCCGATTCTGGCGTGCGGTGTTCGCTTCCATGGGGCAACACGTACAGGTTTCCGCTCCGGCGCGCGCCCGCCGGGCCCGCGCCGGCCCCCGTCACTGGCCGACACGCCCAGGCTGAAGTGTCGTGGCGAAGAGCACAGTTCCGCCCTCCGCGCGCAGCCGCACCGTCAGCTCGCCGCTGTCGCCGTCGATGTCGACCTCCCCGAAATACTGCGGAGACTCCATCGGCGACACGTTCGCCCGCCGCGGCGCCCGCACGAAGACCCGCTCGGGACCGAACGTCCCGTCCAGCGCGTTCGCCGGAAAACCGCCGGCGGCCAGCGGCCCCGAGACGAACTCCCAGAACGGCGCGAAATCCTTGAAGGCCGCGCGCTCGGGCGCGTAGTGCTGGGCCGACGTGTAGTGCACATCGGCGGTCAGCCACACGGTGCCCGTGATCCGGCGGTGTTTGATGTGCCGCAGCAGTTCGGCGATCTGCAGCTCACGCCCCAGCGGCGCGCCCGGGTCGCCCTGCGCCACGGCCTCGAAGTTCGTGGAGCCGTCCGGCACCACGAGCCCGAGCGGCATGTCGGCGGCGATCACCTTCCACACCGCGTTCGACCGGTCCAGTTCCCGCTTCAGCCACGCGAGCTGCCCGGCGCCGAGGATGCCCTCGCCCTCGTCCGCCTGCCGGTTCGGCGAGTTGGCGTCGCGGTAGGTGCGCATGTCGAGCACGAACACGTCCAGCAGCGGACCGTGGTGGACCACCCGGTGGACGCGGCCCTCGCCGCCGTGCCCGGTGGCGGAGAGCGTGCTGACGGGGAAGTACTCGGCGAACGCCCGCATCGAACGCCGTGCGAGGACGTCCACGTCCTTCTCGGTGTACCGGGCGTCGTCGAGGATCTGCCCCGGGTACCAGTTGTTGCGCACCTCGTGGTCGTCCCATTGCACGATCGTCGGCACCTGGGCGTTGAACCGGCGGACGTTCTCGTCGAGCAGGTTGTAACGGAAGTTGCCCCGGTACTCGTCGAGCGTCTCTGCGACCTTCGACTTCTCCTCCGTGACCACGTTGCGCCACAACCGTCCGTCCGGCAGGGTCACGCTCGGTACGAGCGGGCCGTCCGCGTACACGGTGTCCCCGCTGCACAGGAAGAAGTCCGGATCCAGACGCCGCATCTCCTCGTACGCCCGGTAGCCGCCGATGTCGGGGTTGATGCCCCAGCCCTGCCCGGCGATGTCGCCCGACCACAGGAACCGCACGCCGCGCCGGCGGTTCGCCGGCGCGGTACGGAACGTCCCGTACACGGCCTCGCCGGTGCGCCGGTGGTCGTCCGGGTCGGCGAGCGTGACCCGGTAGTGCACCTGCTCGCCGGCGGGCAGGCCGCGCAAGGCCGTCGTCCCCGTGAAGTCCGTCCCCGGTCCGAGCAGCGGTCCGTGCCACCTGCGGGCACGCCGGAACGATCCGGTCGCGGACGTCTCCACGATCATCCGCGCGGGCCGGTCGGAACGCACCCACACCAGCCCGGACGTGGCCGTGACGTCACCGGTCTGCACGCCCCAGGCCGCGCGCGGCCGTCCGGACAGCGCCAGCGCCGGAGCCGCGCCCACGGCGGGCAGCGCCAGCGCCGCGGAGGCGGCCACCGCGCCGCGCAGGACGCGGCGGCGGGCGGGGGGAGAACTCTGCGGGGTCTGTGACATTGCTGTGCCTCCAGGCGGTTCGGCCGGTGTGCCGAGCCATGCCTAGCGGCAGGCCGAGTCCGTTGGGCGAACGCCGGGTGAACGGCGTGCCGTGCCCCCTTCGCAGCCGCCTGGGCCCGGTCAGGCCCGCAGCGCCGGATCCCGGTCCTGGCCCTCGCCCGCCGTGGCCGGCTCGGGCTCGAAGTCCCAGGAACCGCGCTTGAACAGGGGCCGGAAGTCGGGGTGGTCCTCCCAGTGCCGGGCGAGGCCCACCAACTGGTCCCAGTTGTGCGCCAGCGTCTGGTCGATGACGCGCCGCAACTCCGCATCGGCCGTGGCGCGTTGCTCACAGATGCCCTTCACGGCCGCCGCACTCTTGACGGCACCGCTCAGCGCACGCAGGGCACGCGAGGTGTCGTCCATGCCGAAGCCGTGGTCACTGCCGTTCTCCGGGTCGAAGAGGGGGCGGAGCCGGTCCTCGAGGAACGAGGTGATCTCCGAGAAGTGCTGCTGATCCATCACGGCTCCGTTTCCGTCCCACCGCCGTCGGGCGAGCGGGGTCGTTCGCTCGTCTCCCGCGCAGGCCGCCTCTGTCTCGTGCCGCCGCGGGGCAAGGTCATTCTCCATGCCGCGGGGAGCGCCCGTTCACCGCCGGCTGTCGGCCGCCGCTCTGGTCGCCGAGAATGCCTGCCGCAGGGAGCGGATGCGGCGTACCGGTGGCCGGTGCCGCCAGGCGGATTCAGGCGCTGCCGTCGAGCAGCACCCGCGCCACCAGCGCCGGATCGTCGCTCATCGGGACGTGCCCGCAGCCGGGCAGCCTGACGAGGCGTGCACCTGGGATCACGTACTTGGCGCGCACGCCCTGGCGGCGCAGCAGCAGCCGGTCCTTGGTGCCCCAGCCGATGGTGACGGGAACGTCGCGGATGTCGTCGCGGAACAGCACACCGCCGCCGGCCGCGAGCGTCTCGTGGAAGCCGGTGGCCCCGCGCAGGGCGCGCGTCTCGGCGACGGCGGCCTCGGGCGAACGGCGGCCCGGCCGCGCGTAGATGGTGCTCACCAGTGCCGTACGCCCCACCGCCGACCGGGAAAGCCGCTCGATCACCGGCAGCGGCAGGGACCGTGCACCCACCCGCATGGCCCGCAGGGTGGTGAAGGCGTAACGCCGCTCCGCCTCCGACCAGAACCCGGCCGGGGAGAGCGCGGTCACCGAGCGGACCAGCTTCTCGCGGCCCAACTCGAGGGCGAGCAGCCCTCCGAGGGAATTGCCGGCGACGTGGGGCCGCTCGACACCGAGCGCCCGGCAGAACGCGCCGAGCACCGTCGAGACCGTCGCCAGGTCGTAGGGGAGGCCGTCCGGCAGCGCGGGCGAGGCGCCGAAGCCCGGCAGGTCGACCGCGATCACGTCGCGGTCGGCGGCGAGTATCCCCATCACCGGCTCCCAGGCCTGCCAGTGGTGACCGATGCCGTGGAGCAGCAGCAGCGGCTCGCCGGTGCCCCTGCGCTCGTAGGTGACGGACAGCGTGCGGCTGCCCCGGGCGGTCTCGACGGAGAACGAGATCTCTGCGGCCATGACTGCACGCTCCCTGCGCTGGGATAGACAGACTGTCAGTAACAATTACCGCTCAGTAGCTTGGAGTTCAAGGGGCAGTCTCGGGTCGAGGGGGCATCGGTGGTGCCGCCCCGCCTCATGACCGGGTCCTGCCGCGAGCCGCGGGTCGGCACGGGAGCGGTCCGCCGCTCACCGATGTAGCGCGCGCCGCACAGGAACCTGCTGGACAGCGGGCCCGCCGTCGGCTGGGATTGACGGGTGGCAACAGACACCGTGACCGACCTCTTCGAAGAACACCGGCCCGTGCTGACCGGCGTGGCCTACCGCATGCTCGGCCGCATCGCCGACGCGGAGGACGTGGTGCAGGAGGCCTGGCTGCGCTGGTCGTCCGACCGGCGCGACGACGTGAAGGAGCCTCGCGGCTACCTTGTCAGGATCACCACCCGCCTCGCGATCGACCGGCTGCGGCACGTCAAGTCCCGCCGCGAGTCGTACGTCGGGCCGTGGCTGCCCGAGCCCATCGTCACCGACTTCGGCCCCTCGGTCCCCGACACGGCAGAACGGGCGGTGCTCGCCGAATCCGTGTCGCTCGCCGTGCTCGTGGTCCTCGAGTCCCTCTCGCCGCTGGAGCGCGCGGTGTTCGTGCTCCGCGAGGCGTTCGGCTTCCCCTACACCGAGATCGCCACCACCCTGGAGAAGTCGGAGGCGGCCGTACGCCAACTCGCCGGGCGTGCGCGCAAGCACGTGGAGGAGCGCAAGCACCGGTACGACGTGGATCCGGCCGAATGCCGTGACCTCACGGAGCGGTTCCTGTCCGCCGCCTCGGGCGGCGATCTGGAGGGACTGCTCTCCATCCTCGCCCCGGACGTACGGCTGGTCGGCGACAGCGGCGGCAAGACCAAGGCGCCCCTTCGCGTCATGCAGAGCGCCGACAAGGTCGGACGCTTCCTCGTCGCGATCTCGCAACAGCCGGTTCCGGACCCCGAGATCCGCTTCGTCGAGGCGAACGGGGCACCCGCGATCCTCGTCCTTTCCGGGGGCAAGCCGGACAGCGTCATGCAGATGGAGGTGCTGGACGGACGCATCCAATGCGTCTACATCGTCAGGAACCCGGACAAACTCGCCGCCTTCTCCGGGCTCGACTCGGACTGAGAGCCCTTCTTCGCGCGTCGGACCCCGTGGCCGTTATCCGGTCGCGGGGTCTTGTGCTGCCCGGCGGCACTGAGTACGAAGGCCGCGTGAACGCTGTGCGAATCCGTTCCGCTGCGCAGCGTGACAGCCGCAGGATTGGTCTTGACCAAGGGGGAGGCCCGTCCTATGGTCGCAGGGATAGTGCAGGAACCTTTAATAAACAAGGGCGCGGAAAAGCCGCCGCTGACACGGCGATTGCGGAGGATCAGGGTGGGGACCACGCAGCTGGAACCGGTGCAGGAGCCCAAGTACTGGCACCTGAAGACCGTGCTTGCCGAAGCACTCGACACCGACTTCACCGTCGGCGAGATCCTGCCGAACGAACGCGACCTCGCCGCCCGCTTCGGCGTCGCCCGCGCCACCCTCAGGCAGGCGCTCGAGCAGCTCGAGCTCGAAGGCCGACTCCAGCGCCGCCGCGGTGTCGGCACGACCGTCGCCCCGCCGCGCGTGGGCGTCGACGTGACCACCTCGCGCCAGGACTGGCCCGGCACCGGACACGACGCCTGGCAGGCGGCCGAGTGCACCGTGGCCGTGCCGTCGGCGGCCGTGGCCCGGCTGCTCGACACCGAGGCCGACGAAGAGGTGCACACCGTGCGCCGCCTGAGGGTGAACCACGGCCAGCCCGTCGCCGCCGAACTGCTCTACGTGCCGTCCTCGTCGGTGCCGGACCTCCCCGCCATCGAGGCGCCGTCCGGCCCGGCCCTCGCCCGCAGCGTCCTGCGCGAACTGCAGCGCCTCGACCTCGAGGGCCAGGACCGCGCCGTCGAGCTCGGCTCCGCGGGCGCCGTCGACGCCAGGGAACTGGACCGGCTGCCCGGCGCGCCCGTCCTCGTCGTCACCACCCGGTACTTCTCCGGGGGACGCACCGCCGCGGTGTCCGTCGCGACGTACCGCGCCGACACCTGCCGCCTCACCTTCGGCGACACCGGGGACGTCGAGATCAGCCACGACGGTCAGCAGCGCCGCGCGTCCTGACCCACCGGACCCGGTCCACCCCGGCCCGCCGCAACACTCGGCGGCGGCCTGGGCGGGCACACGTCCCGCGCATCGCGCAGAGGCGCCCTCGATCCGACCCGGCCCGTCGCGTCATTCAGCGGCGGGCCGTCACCGTGCCCTCGACGGCGAAGAGCTGCTCCTCCACGTGGTCCAGCGCCAGCCGCAGCGCGCCGGTCGCCACCGCTGCCTCGCCCAGCATGGACAGCGCCACCCTGGGCGGCCGGAGACAGTAGCGCGCCAGCTCGTCGCGCAGCGGAGGCAGCACCCCGTCCAGGCCGGCGGCCCAGCCGCCGATCACGACCAGTTCCGGATCGAGGGCCAGCACCAGCGCCGCCACATCGTGCACCAGGCGCTTGTTGAACCGCTCGACGGCCGCCAGCGCGCCCTCGTCACCGCTCCTGGCCAGGGCGAAGACGTCCGCCACCGCCTGCTCGTCCAGCGGGTGCAGCGGCTCCCCGGTCGTCGACAGCAGTTTCTCGGGCGTCTCGTCGCGGCCCAGCAGATGCAGCGCGCCGATCTCGCCCGCCGCCCCGCCGTAACCGCGGTGCAGCCGCCCGCCGATGAGCGATCCCGCGCCGGGGCTGAGGCCGGCGAGCACGAAGACGATGTCGTCGGAGTCCGTCGCCGCGCCCTTCCAGTGCTCGGCGACCGCCGCCGCGTTGGCGTCGTTCTCCACCAGCACCGGGCACCGGAACGACCTGCGCAGCCGCTCGCCCAGCGGAAGGCCCGTCCAGCCGGGCAGCGCGGTGGAGAGCCGTACGGTCCCGTCCGCCTCCACGATCCCCGGTGAGCCGACGCCCACCGCACGCAGACCGCTCCGTGCCACACCGGTCCGCCGTAGCAGGTCGGCGACGACCGCCCGGACCCGCTCCAGCCGGTCGTCGGCGCCTGCCCGCTCGGAGACGTCACGCGAACCGGCCCCGATGATGCGCCCGTCGAGCCCCGACAGCAGTGCGGCCACCCGGTGCGCCCCGATCTCGATGCCCAGCAGATGCCCGGCCTCCGCCCGGAACCTGAACCGCCGCGCGGGCCGCCCCTGCTTACGCGCCTCCCCCTCCTCGGGGACGAACTCGACGACCAGCCCCGTCTCGATCAGCCCTTCCACCACACCCTCGACCGTCGGCCGCGACAGCCCGGTGATCCTGGTCAGGTCGGTGAGCGTGGGGGCGTCGGCCCCCCGCAGGGAATGAAGTACCACCGCGGAGTTGATGCGCCGCAGCAGCGACGGATCCCCGCCGGTCAGCCGCCCCACGTGTGTCCTCCCAGTTCGTGCCCCGTGTTGGCCGGATCGTACTCGCTGCGGGCGCACCTCGCGCCACGGGACCGGGACGGGCCGCCGCAGGGCGGGTGACGGTGTGCCAACTGTCAGTGGTGGCAGGTTCAATGGAGACATGACCACGGCACAGCACCTGGCTGCGATCGACCGGTTGCGCGGCCGGGCGTTCCCGGCACAGCGCGGCAGGTCGGAGTTCGGCGACAGCGGGCCCGGCTACCACCTGGCGGAGCTGCGCACGCCGGCGGACGGCCTGGACGCGGCCGAGCGTGCGGACGGCAGGTCGCGCGAGCCGTACGAGGCGGAGTGCGAGGCGCTGGTGGTCGCGTTGAGCAACCGCTGGGGGGAGGGGCAGTGGTTCGCTCTGTGGTCGGTGTTCATCGGGACGATCTGCGGAGAGACGATCCCTCAGCCGTGGGGCGAGCTGAGCCACCGCGTCGAGGACCTGCACCTCTGGCGGGTCGAGGGCCATTGGATAGCGGTGGGCGTCTCACGCGCCGAAGGCGAGGACGAGCACCGGCTGATCGCCGTCGTCACCGACGTCGACCCGCCCTAGGCGTTGTCTGCACATGCCCAGCCCGCATCGGAGCGGGACGAGGGTGACGGCAGCTCAGCGGCCGACGGTGCAGGCGTCCCCGTTCAGCGTGAACCGAGGTGGCGGCGACGCGTCGCCGGTGTGGTCGGCGAGGTACCCCAGGGTGATGCTCGCGCCCGGAGCGATGTCGGCGTTGTACGGGGCATTGGCCGCCGCGATCGTGTTGCTTCCCTGGGTCAGGTCGGTGTTCCAGTCGGAGACGACTCTCTGCCCGAGGGCCAGCGGGAACGCGAGCGTCCAGCCGCTCACCGCCGTGCTGCCGGTGTTGGTGACGGTGAGGTCGACCGTCGTTCCGGTGCCCCAGGTCTTCACGGTGCGGTCCACACGGCAGGTGGGTTCCTCCCGCTGGAACGACACGCGGTGCAGTCCGCCGGGCAGGTCGTTGACCACGTAGAACTCCCCATCCACGGTCGTGCCGATCGACGTCACCTGGGTCGGCATCTCCCCGATCTCGGCCTGTTCGTAGCCGCCGTTGCCGTCGGGGCGCAGTGCCCAGACCGTGGACGAGCAGTAGTCGGTGGCGATGTAGGTGCCGCCGACCAGGTCGGCGTACTGCCGGCCCCGGTAGACGTGGCCGCCGATGACCGAGCAGCCGCCGGTGTAGGGGGAGTAGGTGAAGACCGGTCCGGTGTATGTCTCGCCGGGCGCGCAGTGGCCTCCTTCGAACCTCTCCAGACCCTCGTAGCAGGACCAGCCGAGGTTCAGCCCTCCCTGCCCGGGCGGGAGGTGGTCGATCTCCTCCCATCGACCCTGGCCGACGTCGCCGATCCACATCGAGCCGTCGGCACCGTCGAATGAGAACCGCCACGGGTTGCGTAGCCCGTACAGCCAGATCTCCTCGCGGGCGCCGGGGGTGCCGGCGAAGGGGTTGTCGCCGGGGGCGCAGTAGGGGAGCTGGCCGCACCCGCGGCTCACGTCGATGCGCAGGATCTTGCCCAGCAGGGTGTCCAGCCGCTGCCCGGCGCGGAGGGGGTCCGCGGAGCCTCCGCCGTCGCCGATGCTCCAGTACAGGTTGCCGTCGGGGCCGAACGCCAACTGTCCGCCGTTGTGGTTGCTGTACTCGGCGTGTTCCTGGGACAGCAGGACCTCCAGGCGGGACTCGTCGAGCCGGTAGCGGGCGAGCGTGACCGCGCCGTCGGGCAGGGCCGTGTACGCCAGGTACAGGTCCTGGCTTTCGGCCAAGTCGTTCGGGAGGGCGATGCCGAGCAGGCCGCGCTCGTTGCCCGATTGATCCACGGCCGACGTGATGTCGACGAGCGGTGTCCGGTCCAGGCCGGTGTCCGGGTGGTAGACGCGGACGGTTCCGGGCTTCTCGGTGATGAACAGCCGGCCCGTGCCGTCGTCGGGTGCGGCGAGGGCGGTGGGCCGTCTCAGCCCGGATGCCACTTGGGTGGTGGTCGTGCTCAGCGACGGCAGAGGCACGGGCGCGGTGTCCGCCGCCGCTCCCGGCCGGGGCGGCGCGGTGTCCGCTGTCGTGGAGGGGGCCGCCGCGGCGGACGGGGGCGTGGCGGCGGGCAGCAGGATGAGAGCGGTCGACAGGAGGGCGAGCAGAAAGGGCCCTGCCCAGCGGCGTCTTGGCATGTCGGCTCCGGTGACGAGGATGCGTGGTCCGGTCGGTGGGCGGGTCGCGATGCAGCGGCGGGCGGCGGCCCCCGGCTTCGGGGCCGCCGCTGCGGTACGAGGCACGGGCGGGTTCCGCCGGACGGCGCTCGCCGTCCGGCGGGACGGCTCGGTGGCCGGTGGATCAGCGGAAGTTCACGTCACTGCACAGGAAGTAGGTCTGGTCCATGTGCGAGGCCTGCCAGACCGTGTAGACGACATGGCGACCGCTGTGGCCGGACGTGCTGACGGGGATCGAGTAGTTCTGGCTGGGTGCGTACTTGCCGGTGCGGGCGACCAGCTGGAGGTCGCTCCAGCGCAGCGGCTGGGTGGTGGGGTCGAAACCCTGCCGTGTGACGTACACCAGGAAGTAGTCCGCACCATGGCTGGCCTGGTCGTACAGCTTGACGGTGAAGTTCGGGCCGACGTCCGTGGTCTTCCACGCGCCCACGGTGTCCAGCGAGTTGTAGCGACCGCCTTCGGTCCGGCCGCCGCTGCACAGCTGCCCGTCCGGCACGACCGCCTGGAAGTTGCCGCCGGAGCCGTTGCGGTAGAGGCCGTTCCAGTTCCACATGGCGTTCGGGTCGGCCTGCCAGGCCTGCCAGCACATGGGGTCCTCCTGTGCCATGGCCGGATTCTGGAAGTCGCTGCCCCAGCGCAGCCAGCAGCCGTAGTTGCGCGATGCCGGGTCGACGACCGATCCGTGGGCGACGGCGGTGCCGCTCCAGGGGATCAGGCTGAGCAGCGCCGCGCCGAGGGTCGTCAGGACGAGCGTCAGCCGGCGTCGCTTGTGGTGGTCATGACAATCCATGATCGCCTTCTTTCCGTGGGGGAATGCCGGATTCTTGGGGGTTCCGACGGTGCGGGCGCTCCCGTGAAGGTGTGGGAGCGCTCCCACATTTCCCAGGCTGCGCCTCAGGAAACGGAGCGGCAACGTCTGATTGCGCCACTCTCGCGCCGCGTGGCGCGAAAGTGGCGATCGCCGGGCGGTGCCGTGCCCGGGGCCGATGGCGCGGCGGGCACGGACAGCGGTATCCCGCCCGGGCGGGCCGTGCCGGGGGGACCGGCTGCGGCGCCGGGCGGTGTCCTCCGGTGCGAAGACGACGCTCAGGGCCGGCCGGCGGCCTTCCGCAGCCGGGCGAACTCCTCGGTCATCTTCTGGAGCGTCCAATGGGCATTGAGCCCGCTGGGGTTGGGCAGCACCCACACCCGTGCGCCGCCGATCGTCCGCGGCTGCGGCCCGATCCTGGCGGCCCGCTCCCCGAACGCCGTGCGGTACGCGGTCACGCCCACCACGGCCAGCCACCGCGGCTCCAGCCGCTCCACCTTCGCGGCCAGCAGCCGGCCGCCCTCGCGGAACTCCTCGTCGCTGACCTCGTCGGCCCGGGCGGTCGTGCGTGCCACCACGTTGGTGATACCGAGCCCGTACGTGAGGAGCTCACGCTGCTCCGACGGCAGCAGCCGTCGCGGCGTGAACCCCGACAGGTGCAGCACCGGCCAGAACCGGTTGCCGGGGCGGGCGAAGTGATGTCCGGTGGCACCGGACATCAGGCCCGGGTTGATGCCGCAGAACAGCACGGAAAGGCCGTCCGCGACCACGTCCTCGACGACGCGGTCGCGGGCGGCCTCCAGCTCTTCCGGGGTGGGGCGGGTCAGAGGATCGCGCCCGGGGTGTAGGCGGCGGCCTCCGGGTGCTGCTTGGCGATCTCCTCGACCCTTGAGACCACGGCAGTCACCTGGTCACCGGCGGCACCGGTGAACGACAGCTTGTCCGCCATCAGTTCGTCCAGCTGCGCGCGGTCCAGCGGGATCCGCTCGTCGGCGGCGAGCTTGTCCAGCAACTCGTTGCGCTCCGCACCCTGCTCCCGCATGGCGAGCGCGGACGCGACCGCGTTCTCCTTGATCGCCTCGTGCGCCACCTCGCGGCCGACACCGGCACGGACCGCGCCCATGAGGACCTTCGTGGTGGCGAGGAAGGGGAGGTAGCGGTCCAGCTCACGGGCGACGACCGCCGGGAACGCGCCGAACTCGTCGAGCACCGTCAGGAACGTCTCCAGCAGCCCGTCGAGCGCGAAGAACGCGTCGGGCAGCGCCACCCTGCGGACCACGGAGCAGGACACGTCGCCCTCGTTCCACTGGTCGCCGGCGAGCTCGCCGGTCATCGAGGCGTAGCCCCGCAGGATGACCATCAGGCCGTTGACGCGCTCGCAGGAGCGGGTGTTCATCTTGTGCGGCATCGCGGACGAGCCGACCTGGCCCGGCTTGAAACCTTCGGTGACCAGCTCGTGGCCGGCCATCAGGCGGATCGTCTTGGCCACCGACGAAGGCGCCGCCGCCAGCTGCACCAGAGCGGACACGACGTCGTAGTCCAGCGAACGGGGGTAGACCTGGCCCACCGAGGTGAACGCGTGGCCGAAGCCCAGGTGGGCGGCGATGCGCTGCTCCAGCTCGGCCAGCTTCGCGGCGTCGCCGCCCAGCAGGTCGAGCATGTCCTGCGCGGTGCCGACGGGGCCCTTGATGCCGCGCAGCGGGTAGCGGCCCAGCAGGTCCTCGAGACGCCCGTAGGCGACGAGCAGCTCGTCGGCGGCCGTCGCGAACCGCTTGCCGAGCGTGGTGGCCTGGGCGGCGACATTGTGGGAGCGGCCGGCCATGACCAGCTCCGCGTACTCGCCGGAGAGCTTGCCCAGGCGCGCGAGCACCGCGACCGTACGGTCACGCATCAGCTCCAGCGACAGCCGGACCTGCAGCTGCTCGACGTTCTCCGTGAGGTCACGGGAGGTCATGCCCTTGTGGACGTGCTCGTGGCCGGCGAGGGCGTTGAACTCCTCGATCCGGGCCTTCACGTCGTGGCGGGTCACCTTCTCGCGCTCGGCGATCGACGCCAGGTCGACCTGGTCGAGCACCCGCTCGTAGTCGGCCAGCGCGGCGTCCGGTACCTCGATCCCGAGGTCCTTCTGCGCGCGCAGCACGGCCAGCCAGAGCTGACGCTCCAGCTTCACCTTCTGCTCGGGGGACCAGAGCACGGCGAGCTGCGCGGAGGCGTAGCGGCCGGCAAGAACATTGGGGATGCGAGGCTTCGCAGACACAGCAGTCACGTGTGCAGATTCTACTGTGGGTTTGCGCAGCTCAGCGCCCCGCCCGTGGTTGTAGCTTGCTACGAGGGCCTCAGGCGCCGGCCGACGGCGGCCGGTAGGGCTCGTAAGGCAGCAGGTCGGGCCGCTTCGCGGGCCTGCCGTCGCCGGAGGACCGCCCGGTCAGCCGCCGTCCGATCCACGGCCCCAGGTGCCGGCGGGCGAACTGCGCGTCGGCGACCCGCCGTGCCGCCCAGCTCGACCGGAGCGCCGGCGGCAGCGGTGCCTGCCAGTCGTCCTCGGCCTCCAGGCCGAGCGTCTGCCAGACCGCCTCCGCGACCCGGCGGTGCCCCTCGGCCGTCAGATGCAGCCGGTCCACGTCCCACATCCGCTGATCGCCGAGAGCCGGGGAGCCGTAGAGGTCGACGACGAGCGCGCCGTGCCGTGCGGCGAGCGAGTCGACATGGGCGAACAGCTCCTCCATCCGCGGGCGGAACCGTTCCATCACCGGGCCCTGGCGGCCGGGGCTGCGCATCAGCACCAGCTGCCTGCACGACGGCGCGAGCTTCTCCACCGCCTCCTCAAGAAGATCGCGCACCCGCACCATGTCGCACTTGGGCCGCAGGGTGTCGTTGAGTCCGCCGACGAGGGTGATCACATCGGCGTTCATCGAGGCGGCGACATCGACCTGCTCGGCGACGATCTGTCCGATCAGCTTGCCGCGCACCGCGAGATTGGCGTAGCGGAAGCCGGGGGTGCGGGCCGCCATGCGGCCCGCGAGGACGTCCGCCCAGCCGCGGTAGGAGCCGTCGGGGAGCAGATCCGACATGCCCTCCGTGAACGAGTCGCCGACCGCGACAAAGCTGGTGTAGTTGGCACTGATCTCCATGGCGCAGCGATCCTACCGTGCGGTAGGGTCCGTCGGTTCCGTACCCGGAGGGGAGCTTTCGTGAGTGACGCGCTGCTCAACGCACTGGCCGAGGCGCTGGCCGAAGTGGTGACCCTGATCGACACCTGCGACGACGACGTGCTCGACCCGGACACCGCGGTGAAGTGGCTCGAATCCACCGCGTTCCTGCTGGACAGGCTTCCTCCCGCGGACCGCCGCGAGCTCGCGGAACGCGTCCGCGCGGCGGCCGGACGCCACCCGGAGGGCGGCTGGCGTGACGGCCTGCTCCGGGTTCCCGACAGCTTCGGCCTCGACGACGACCAGCACGAGCGGTACTGCGAGTCCATCGCGCACGTCGTGGCCGAGTTCACAGCGGCGGTACGTGACGCAGACCTGGCGACGCCCGTTCCCACCTGCCCCGGATGGACCCTGGCCGATCTGGTCAAGCACCACGGCACGACGCACCGCTGGGCGGAGCACGTCGTGCGGACCCGGGCCACCGAGCGCGTCTGGGCGCGTGAAGTGCCCCTCGACCTGCCGGACGAGCCGTCGGCGTACCCGCAGTGGATGGCCCGCGGCGCCGAGTCCTCCCTGCGCACCCTGCGCGCGGTGGACCCGGACCTTCCCATGTGGTCCTACGGCGCGGACCAGCGGGTCGCCTTCTACCCACGGCGGCTGCTCTTCGAGGCGGTGATCCATTGCGCCGACGCGCAACTGGCCCTCGGGCAGGAACCCCGCGTCGAGCCGGGCACGGCGGCGGACGGTATCGCGGAGTTCCTCGAGAACCTGCCCTGCTACACGTGGATGATCGAGCAGTTGGCGCCGCAGGTCGGCGGCTCCGTCCAACTGCTCGCCCGGGACACCGGCGCGGCCTGGACGATCACCTTCGGCGCTGCGGGCTTCTCATGGACAACGACCGCGGAGGCGGCCGACGTCACGGTGACCGCGGACGTGGCCGACCTCCTGCTCCTCGTCTACGGCCGCCGCCGGCCGGACGAGGACCGCTTCACGGTCCGGGGTGGGGGCGCGGTGCTGGACGCGTGGCTGGGCTCCACGGCGATGTAACCGCCGCGCGGGCGTCTTTTGCGGCCCGCGCCTTCCCGCTGTATCGACGTGCGGCTCCGCCCCCGGGCCCCCGCCCGTCAATCTCCCGTCCGGCCTGGCGGCCGTGGGAGGTGCCTCCGGCGAGGCCGGAGTTGCCGGCGGGCTGGTTTCGCGGAGCGAGCGCCCGGCGATTGAGGGCACCGCGCGGAGCGCGGTACGGCTCCGGGGCTTGCCCGCCACGTGGCGGAGCCGCATATGGGTACAGCGGGAAGGGGCGGGGTGGGGAACGGCCCGCCGCAGGCGCGACCGCTCGGCGCGACCGCCCCCGCCCGTCAGCCCGGCTTGCCCACCAGCTCCCGCAGGATGTCCTCCATCGTGACCAGGCCCTCCGGCCGGCCGTTCTCGTCGAGGACGGCCGCCAGGTGCGTACGGCTCCGGCGCATCGCCGTGAGGACGTCGTCGAGCGGGGTCGTCGCCCGGACCCGGGCGATCGGCCGCATCGCCGACACGGGGAACGGCACGTTCCTGGGCGCCGCGTCCAGGGCGTCCTTCACATGGAGGTAGCCGAGGATGCGCCGTCCCGTGTCCACGACCGGGAAGCGGGAGAAGCCCGACTCCGCGGAGAGCCGCTCCAGCTGTTCCGGCGTCGTACCGGCCTGGGCGTACACCACGCGCTCGATGGGCATCACCACGTCGCGCACGGGCCGGCGGCCGAGTTCGAGCGCGTCCCGCAGTCGTTCCGCGGAGCGGTCGTCGAGCAGGCCGGCCTCGCCGGCGTCCTGCACCAGGTTCGCCAGTTCGTCGTCGGAGAACGTGGCGGTGACCTCGTTCTTCGTCTCGACCCGCAACAGCCTCAGCAGGCCGTTGGCGAAGGCGTTGACCATGAAGATGACCGGCCGGAGGGCACGTGCGAACGTCACCAGCGGCGGGCCGAGCCACAGCGCGCTGCGCAGCGGTTCAGCCAGCGCGATGTTCTTCGGCACCATCTCGCCGAGCAGCATGTGGAGGTACGTCGCGAGCGAGAGGGCGATGACGAACGAGATCGGGTGGACCGCACCGTGCGGCACGCCCATCGCGTCGAAGACAGGCTCGAGCAGGTGCGCGATGGCCGGCTCGGCGACGATGCCGAGGACCAGCGTGCACAGCGTGATGCCCAGCTGGGCGGCGGCCATCAGGTCAGAGACGTGCTGCAGACCCCACAGGACGCTGCGGGCCCGGCGGTTGCCTGCCTGGGCCTCCGGTTCGATCTGACTGCGGCGGACGGAGATCAGCGCGAACTCCGCGCCGACGAAGAAGGCGTTGACGACCAGGGTCAGGAAGCCGATGAAGAGCTGGATCGCGATCATCGTCCCGCCTCCTGGATCTCGTCGGCCGTTTCCGCGGTCGCAGGTGGCGCGTGCATCAGCACTCGCGCCGCCCGCCGCCCGGAGGCGTCGACGACGTCGAGCCGCCAACCGTCCATGTCGATGCGGTCGCCTTCGGCCGGGATGCGTCCCAGCTCGGTGGCGACGACTCCGGCGAGCGTCTCGTACGGACCGTCGGGCACCCGGAGGCCGATGGCCGCCAGCTGGTCGGTGCGCGCGGCGCCGTCGGCGGACCACAGGAGCCGTCCGTCGGCGTCCTCGCCCGCGGGCGCCAGGTCGGGTGTCTCGTGCGGGTCGTGCTCGTCGCGGACCTCGCCGACGACCTCCTCCACGATGTCCTCCATCGTCACGACACCGGCCGTGCCGCCGTACTCGTCGATGACGACGGCCATGGTGGACCTGCCCTGGATCCGGTCGAGCAGCCGGTCGACCGTCAGTGACTCGGGCACGAGGACCGGTTCCCGCAGCAGTTCGGAGACGCGCAGGCGCCGGCGGTGTTCCGCGGGCACGGCCAGGACGTCCTTGATGTGGGCGATGCCGACGACGGTGTCCAGGTTGCCCCGGTAGACGGGGAAGCGGGACAGGCCCGTGGCGCGGGTCGCGTTGGCGACGTCCTCGGCCGTGGCCTGCACCTCGAGGGCCGTGACCTGGACCCGGGGGGTCATCACGTTCTCCGCGGTGAGTTCGCCGAGGCCGAGGGTGCGGACGAACAGTTCCGCGGTGTCCGCTTCGAGCGCGCCCTCCTTGGCCGAGTGGCGGGCCAGTGCGACGAGCTCCTTGGGGCTGCGGGCGGAGGCGAGCTCCTCCGTCGGCTCCATGCCCAGCCGCATCACCATGCGGTTGGCGGTGTTGTTGAGATGGGAGATCAGGGGCCGGAACGCGGCCGTGAAGATCCGCTGCGGCGTGGCGACCACCTTGGCGACGGCGAGCGGGGAGGAGATGGCCCAGTTCTTCGGGACGAGCTCGCCGACGACCATCAGGACGACGGTCGACAGGGCCGTGCCGATGACCAGCGCGGCGGACGACGCCACGGAAGGGGAGAGGCCGAGGTCCTCGGCGGGTCCGCGGATGAGCGCGGCGATCGACGGCTCGGCGAGCATGCCGACGACCAGGTTGGTGACGGTGATGCCGAGCTGTGCGCCGGAGAGCTGGAACGTGAGGCTGCGTACGGCCTTGAGCGCGCCGGCAGCGCCTCGTTCACCACGCTCCGCTGCTCGTTCGAGATCGCTGCGCTCGACCGTCGTGAGCGAGAACTCGGCCGCGACGAAGGCTCCGCACGCGACGGAGAGCAGTACCGCCACGGCGAGCAGAAGCACTTCGGTCATCGGTTCACCTCCATCCCATGATCCGGCAGGGGGAGAAGGTTTGCGCGATGTCGGCTACTAGGAGGCTCGCCCATGGGCGGACGCTCACACCTTTCGTACGGGAAGTGGACAGTGCACCCATGGTAAAGGACGGGCAAAGGGGCGGGGGTGGGCGGTGGAGGTCAGGCGAACGGTTTGACCCAGCGGCGCCAGTGGTCCTCGCGCACGTATCCGGCGGACGTCCACGCCCGGTGAGCCTGCTCGTTGGCCTCGAGGACCATCGCGTCCCCGCGGCGGCCGCCCACCGCGGCGAACCGCTTCTCCGCCGCGGCGAGCAGGGCCGTCGAGATGCCGCGCCGGCGGTGGGAGGGCAGCACGGCCAGCCGGTACAGGGAGCAGCGCCAGCCGTCGTAGCCGGCGATCACGGAGCCCACGAGCACGCCGTCCCACTCGGCGAGGATGAGCGCCTCGGGGTCCCTGTCGATGAGCCGCGTGACGCCGTCCACGTCGTCCGTGATGCTGGTGCCCTCCGCGGCCTCCTTCCAGAAGGCCAGCACGGCCTCGGCCTCGTCGGGAGCGGCGTTGCGTATGCGCAGGTCGGTCATGGCTGCGAGCCAAGCACGCCCGCCACCGGCCCCGCCACCGTCTTTCCGCGCTGTGAGACGGCGGGAGGCGCGGGCGGCCCGGTCGTGGCGCCGCATGTTCGCGACGGTCCGGTGGCTCCTGGTCCTGACGGGGCCGGTGGTTCTTCGCGGCGCGGCACTTCCGCCGACGCTTGCCGGGCAGCCCTTGCCGCTGCTAGCAGCTTCGCGCTAGCTTCAAGGTGTGGCGAAGACACAGTTGAACGTACGCGTGGACGAGTCCACCGCGGAGACCGCCCGGCAGCGGGCGATGCAACGCGGCGTGAGCGTGAACCGCTACATCGAGGAGCTCGTCAAACAGGACGCCGGCGAAGCGGGACGCACCTTCGTCGACGCGGCGGCCGACTTCATGAAGCAGTACGAGTCGGTCTTCGCCGAGGAGTTCGGCGACAAGCGTTGAGCCTGCGGATCGACCTCGCCTGGCTGCTCATGGTCGCCGAGCACAAGATGCCCGGCGACCCGCAGGTCACCGACTGGGGCGCGCTCGTCGCCGCCGTCAGCCGTCACGAGGCGGAGATATTCGGCGTCCCCGTCTACAGCGACCCGGCCTCCCGCGCCGCCGCGCTGCTGCAACTGCTGCTGCACGTTCCGGCGCTGGAGCGTTCCAACGCCATGTTCGCCTCGGCCGTCGCCTACGGCTATCTCGTCGCCTGCGGGCTGAAGGTCGTCACCTCGCCCGCGCAGGTACGTGACCTGGCCCGCCTGGTGAAGGACGGCAGCGCGGACATCGGGCGCATCGCGGAGGAACTGCGGAGCTGGAGCGAGTGAGCGGTGCCGCTCCCTGACCGGGGTGGCGACCCGTCCCTGACCGGGGCGGCGCGACCGAGGGCTCCCGGGGCGAGGCCCAGGCGCCGTCGTGGCGGCTACCCGTCCGTGACCGGGCGACGGGCGACCCCCAGCACGCACGGCGACGTCGGCAGCTGCGGTCCGTGGTCCGGCACCCGGAACCGCCGGTAGGGCCCGACCTCGAAGCCCGCCTCCTCGATCGCGGCGATCGTGTCCCGCGCCGTGTGGCACCCGCCGAACAGCAGCGGCCACACCGTGCGGTCCAGGACCCGCTGGGTGGTGGCCATGCCGCGGCCCTCAGCCCGCCCGTGCTCGAAGAACCGCAGCTCGGCGCCGGGCCGCAGGACCCTCCTGATCTCCGCCAGCGCCCTCGGCAGGTCCCGTACGGTGCGCAGCACCAGCGACGCGACCGCCGCGTCGAAGCCCTCGCTCTTGACCGGCAAGGCCTCGGCCGCGCCGGGCGCCACGTCAACCGGGACCTCGGCGCGCAGGGCGGCCTCGGTGGCCAGCTTCCGCAGTGAGCGCTCCGGTTCGATGGCCACCACTTCGGAGACGGTGGCCGGATAGTGGGCGAAGTTCAGACCGTTGCCCGCGCCGATCTCGATCACCCGGCCGGACAGCCCTCGCAGCAGCTCCGCCCGGTAGGCGGCGATGCCGCCCTTCAGGTCGGCCGTCACGCTCATCTTCGCGTAGAAGCGGGCGAAGAGAGGATGGTGGACGGCGTCCCGAGGGACGTTCGTACCGCGCGGAAGCGGGACCATAAGGGCCTCCTTCGGAGACGGGCCGGTCTCCGTCATTCTCCCCCCGCTGCGCGCGGCTCAGCCGTCCGTGCCCGCCACGAAGCAGAATTCGTTGCCCTCCGGGTCACGCATGACGACGAAACGGCCGTGGTCGTCGGTCACGATCGCCCCGAGCCGCTCCGCCCCCAGCCGGACCGCCTCGTCCGCGGCCGCGTCGATCTCACCGGCGTCCAGGTCCAGGTGAAGGCGGTTCTTGGCCGTCTTGCCCTCCGGCACCCGCTGGAAGGCGACGCGCACGAACTCCGGCGGATCGATGTACGACCAGTCGTCGGAGCGGTCCACCGGATCGCCGCCGAGGAGCGCGGCCCAGAAGCGCACCAGCCGGGCGGGGTCATGGCAGTCGAAGACGAGCTCGTCGATCTTTGCGCGCATGAGCGTCAGCCTACGGCGGCGGTGAACGCCCCCGCATCCCACCGGCCACCGAGGGCCGGTGTCAGCCACGTCGCCGCCCGCGCCCTGAAGTCGGCGGGAGCGAGCGCACCGGCGCCCTCCGGTACGGCCCCGAGCAGCGGTGCGCCCGCGGCTTCCGGAAGGTCCGCCAGATTGCAGCGCGCCGCCAGGTCGGGCGTCTTGGGCCAGCTCCCGACCACCACGCCCAACTGCTCCAGGCCGCGTGCGCGCAAAGCCTCCGCCGTGAGCGCCGTCATGTTCAGCGTGCCCAGGCCGGCCGGGGTGACCACGAGCACGGGCGCGCCCAGCTCGGCGGCCGCGTCCGCCAGCGTGGCCCCGTCGTCGTCGAGCCGTACGAGCAGGCCGCCCGCGCCCTCCACCAGCACCAGGTCGTGTTCGGCCGCCAGCTTCTCGGCGGCCTCCGCCACGTCCTTGGGCCGCACGGGTGCGAGCCCCGCCCGCCGGGCGGCGGTGGCCGGCGCCAACGGCTCGGGAAAACGGGCGAGTTCGGCACAGGTCACCTCGCCGGCGAGCCGCCGCACCACCTCGACGTCGCCGTCCTCGCCCGCCGCCAGCCCCGTCTGCGCGGGCTTCAGGACGGCCACGGACCGCCCCCGGGCCAGAGCCGCCGCGGCGACCGCCGCCGTGACGACGGTCTTGCCGATCTCGGTGCCGGTGCCGGTCACCACGATCACTGCCATGTGCTTGTGTGTCCTTCGTTCGTTCCGATGTCCGCCGTGACCCTGGCGGGCCGGGGCGGCCTCAGCCCGCCGCTGCCGCCGCACGCACCGCGCGGCACACGCGGGCGAGGTCCTCGTCGTCCGTCACGTAGGGCGGCATCGTGTAGACGAGGTCGCGGAAGGGCCTCAGCCAGACCCCTTCCCGGACGGCCGCCGCCGTGGCCGCGGCCATGTCGACGTCGTGGTCCAGCTGTACGACGCCGATGCCGCCGAGCACCCGGACGTCCTTCACCCCGGGCAGGTCCGCGGCCTCCGCGAGACCGTCGCGCAGACCCGTCTCCAGGCGTCGGACCTCCCGCTGCCAGTCCTGCCCGAGCAGCAGGTCGATCGAGGCGCAGGCGACGGCGGAGGCCAGCGGGTTGCCCATGAACGTGGGTCCGTGGGCGAGCACCGGAACCTCGCCCTGCGAGATGCCCTCGGCCACCTTCGAGGTGCACAGCGTCGCGGCCATCGTCAGATAGCCGCCGGTCAGCGCCTTGCCCAGGCACATCACGTCCGGTGCGACGTCCGCGTGCCCGGCCGCGAACAGCGTGCCCGTACGCCCGAACCCGGTCGCGATCTCGTCGAACACGAGCAGTACGCCGTAGTCGTCGCAGGCCTGTCGCAGCACCCGCAGATACTCGGGGGAGTGGAACCGCATGCCGCCCGCGCCCTGCACGACCGGTTCGACGATCACGGCCGCCAGTTCGTCCGCGTGCCGGGCGATCAGCTCCCGCAGACCGCGCGCGTACGACTCGTCGTAGTCGGCGGGAGGCGCGTCGGCGAAGAGCTGCCGGGGCAGCACCCCCTGCCACAGCTCGTGCATCCCGCCCTTGGGGTCGCACACCGACATCGGCTGCCACGTGTCGCCGTGGTAGCCGCCGCGCCAGGTCAGCAGCCGCTGCTTGGCGGGGTGCCCCAGCGAACGCCAGTACTGGAGGCACATCTTCACCGCGACCTCCACGGACACGGAGCCCGAGTCGCAGAGGAAGACGTGCCGCAGCGGCTCCGGGGTGATCTCCACCAGCCGGGCGGCGAGCCGCACGGCGGGCTCATGGGTGAGCCCGCCGAACATCACATGGCTCATCCGGCCCAGCTGGGCGGTCGCCGCCTCGTTCAGCACCGGGTGGTTGTACCCGTGGACGGCCGACCACCACGAGGACATGCCGTCGACCAACTCGCGCTGCCCGTGCACCTCTTCGGCGAGCCGCAGCCGCACGCCGGAGGCGGACTCGACGACCAGCGGGTCGCTGCGGCCCGGCATCGGACCGTACGGGTGCCAGACATGCGCACGGTCCAGCGCGCGGAGCTCTTCGGGGCCGAACTCAGGCATTGGGCGCGAGGTCCGTCCCGGCTCCCCGGCGGCGCACCGCCACCAGATCCGTACGCGCCGCGGACGGCTCACCCGACGGGGCCACGGTCGCCTCCGCCTCCGCCGCCTCCGAGGCGCACCCTCCCGAGTCGCCGTCGCCGCACACCGAGCCACAGCCGCCGCCGGCCGCACGGTGCTCGGGCAGCGTCGTGGTGTCCGTGCCCTCCACCTCGAAACCGGCGTCCGCGATCATCTCGAGGTCGGTCTTGCCCGCCTGGCCCTCACTGGTGAGGTAGTCGCCGAGGAAGATCGAGTTGACCAGGTGCAGCGCGAGCGGCTGCATCGAACGCAGATGCACCTCGCGCCCGCCGGCCAGTCGCACCTCGACGTCCGGGCAGACGAACCGGGTCATCGCGAGGATGCGCAGACACCGCTGCGGGGTGAGGTGCCACTCCTTGGCGAGCGGCGTCCCCTCGAAGGGGATCAGGAAGTTCACCGGCACCGAGTCGGGGTCGAGTTCCCGCAGCGCGAAGACGACGTCCACCAGGTCCTCGTCGCTCTCACCCATGCCGGCGATCAGGCCGGAGCAGGCCGACAGGCCGGCGGCGTGCGCCTTGTTCACCGTGTCGACGCGGTCGGCGTAGGTGTGCGTGGTCGTGATGTCCCCGTACGTCCCCTCGGACGTGTTCAGGTTGTGGTTGTACGCGTCGGCGCCCGCGTCACGCAGCCGCTCGGCCTGGCCGTCGGAGAGCAGGCCGAGGCACGCGCACACCTCGACGCCCTCGTTCTGCTCCTTGATCGCCTCGATGGTCCTGGACACCCGGTCCACGTCCCGGTCGGTCGGGCCGCGCCCGCTCGCGACCAGGCACACCCGCTTGGCGCCGCCGGCCACACCGGCCGCCGCGGCCTCCGAGGCCTCCTCGGGCTTCAGCCAGGTGTACTTGAGGATCTCCGCCTTCGACCCGAGCCGCTGGGAGCAGTACGAGCAGTCCTCCGGGCACAGGCCGGATTTCAGGTTGACCAGATAGTTGAGCTTCACCCGCCGCCCGAACCACTGACGGCGCACCTTGCCGGCAGCGGCCACCACATCGAGCACATCGTCGTCGGAGGTCGCCAGCACGGCGAGCGCCTCTTCGCGGGTCGGCAGCTCGCGCCGCAGCCCCTTCTCCACCAGTGTGTTCAGCAGGTCCATGGCGCCGATCCTGGCCTACCGCACACGCCCCGGCCAAGGAGGAAGCCCACAACACCCGCGATTTGAGGTGTGTGCATGGCCACACCCGATACCCGGGCCCGCCCCGCTAGGGTCTGTCCGCTGCCTACAAAAAGGACCGGACCGCCATGCCGAGGAATCCTTTCGACTGGATCGACGAGGAGTCGCGCCGCCGTGAGCGGGCGGGTCTGGTCCGCACCCTTTGGCCGCGCCCCGCCGACAGTGCCCTCCTCGACCTGGCGAGCAACGACTATCTCGGCCTCACCCGCCGCGCCGAGGTCACCGAAGGCGCCGTGCGGGCCGCCCGCCGGTGGGGCGCCGGGGCCACCGGTTCCCGGCTCGTCACCGGCAGCACCGAACTGCACGCCGAACTGGAGCGTGAGCTCGCCGACTTCTGCGGCTTCGAGGCCGCCCTCGTCCTGTCCTCCGGCTACGCGGCGAACCTCGCCGCGGTCACCGCGCTCAGCGGCCGTGACGCCCTTGTCGTCTCCGACGCGGGCAACCACGCCTCCATCGTCGACGGCTGCCGGCTCTCCCGTGCGGAGACGGCGGTCGTCCCGCACCGCGACGTCGAGGCCGTACGCAAGACGCTCGAGGCCCACCCGGGCCGGCGCGCCCTCGCGGTCACCGACTCGGTCTTCTCCGTCGACGGCGACGCCGCACCCCTGCGGGACCTCGCCGACGTCTGCCGTGAGCACGGCGCCGGGCTCCTCGTCGACGACGCGCACGGGCTCGGCGTCCTCGGCGACGGCGGCCGCGGCGCCCTGGCCGCCGCCGGCCTCGCGGGCGAGGCCGGGACCGTCGCCTCGCTGACGCTCTCCAAGTCGCTGGGCAGCCAGGGCGGTGCGGTCCTCGGACCCGCCCGCGTCATCGACCACCTGATCAACACCGCGCGCACGTTCATCTTCGACACCGGCCTGGCCCCGGCGGCGGCCGGAGCGGCACTCGCGAGCGTGCGGGTGCTGCGCGGCGAACCCGGGCTCGCCGGTCGGGCACGCGAGGTCGCGGCGACGCTGCACCGCGGGCTGACCGACGCCGGACTGACCTCGGCACGCCCGGACGCGGCGGTGGTCTCCGTGCAGGCCCCGTCCCCGGACGCGGCGCTGCGCTGGGCGGCGGACTGCCGGGCCGCCGGACTCGTCGTCGGCTGCTTCCGGCCCCCGTCCGTACCCGACGGGATCTCCAGGATCCGGCTGACCGCCAGGGCGGATCTCACGGACCGGCAGATCGACACGGCGCTCTCCACGATCATCCGGACCGCGCCCGCCAGTTGAGCCGCCCGGGGCGCCTCCTGGGCCCCGGCGGTGGCCGTAAATACGGTCTGTCGTAGCAGAGTTCACCGCATCGAGCGACAGAAATGTACGTATCTCGGTGGATCGGCGCCGCTGACGGGCGATAAGTGGCAGTCTGACGCAGAAGCGTAATCCGTGGCCGTTCCCGCTTTTCATCCGCTACGAGTCGGAGCCCGGCCGCGGTGGGAAAGGGACAGCGCCGCCATGGCAGACCACCAAGAAGCATCCGCCACTCTGCCGAGCGATCCGGCGTCGGTATCCGCCGCCCGGAGATACGTCACGGACGTCCTGTGCGAATGGGGGCTGGAGCCGGACGCAGAGACCGTCGACACCGTCAAACTGATCGTCTCCGAGCTCGCCACCAACTCCGTCCAGCACACCTTCGGCCAGTCCCCGACGTTCACGGTGGATCTGCGCCTCGAACGTGACGAGCAGTTGTGCATCGGCGTCACCGACAGCCATCCGCGCTGGCCGCAGCGGCTGCCCGCCGCCGTCCGGCAGGACAACGGGCGCGGCATGGTCATCATCCGTACGCTCACCGCGGAGTACGGCGGCCGACTGTCCGTCACGCCCACGCAGGAGGGCGGAAAGACCGTCTGGATCGCGCTGCCCTGGTCCGTTCCCGTGCAGAGCTGACCTTCCCGCGGAACCTGGCTCGAAGGGCCCCCGGCTCACAGAGTCCCTGCTTCGCGGACCGACCCGGCCCGGCTGCCCGCCCTTGCGAACGCGCCACGCATCAGCGCCCGCAGCGACCGCACGGCCGGACCCGACTCCTCGCCCCGGTGCGCCACCGAGATCGTCCTGCGGAACGCCGCAGGTTCCAACTGCCGTACCCGCAAAGGCGTCGAGGACATCGTGGCGACCATCTCCGGCACGACGGCCACCCCCAGTCCCGCGCTGACGAGCGCGCACACCAGTGCGTACCCCGGCGACTCGCAGACCACGGCGGGTGTGGCGCCGGCGCTCGCGAGTGCGCGCTCCACCCCCTTGCGTGGCGGATGCGACGGCGCGCTGCTGATCAGTGGCCGGCCCGCCAGCTCGCCCACGGGCAGCCGGCCGGAACCGCCCGCGAGTACATGCCCCGGATCGGTCACGAGCACCAACTCCTCCACCAGGAGGGCCTCCACCACCACCCCCTGCGGCGTGGCGGCCGGCTCGGCCGGTTCATAGGCATGGGTCAGCGCCACGTCGACCTCGCCCGTGGCCACGGCCGCCACCCCGCCGGGCGGCTCGTACTCGGCGACGGTGAGTTCCACGTCCGGATGCGCGCGGCGGAAGGCGCTCAGCACGGGTGGCAGCAGATGGATCCCGACCGTCGTGAACGTGCCGACCCGCAGCCGGCCGCCGGCCAGGCCGGTGAGCCCCGCCAGCTCACGGCGCGCCCGGTCCATCTCGTCCAGCACCCGGCGGGCATGCTCCGCGAGCAGTTCGCCGGCCGCCGTCAGCCGTGCGCCGCGGTGCGAGCGCACGAGGAGGACGGCCCCGGCCTCCCGCTCCAGCTTGGCGATCTGCTGCGAGAGCGCCGGGGCCGTGTATCCGAGCCTGGCGGCGGCACGGGTGATGGAACCGGCGTCCGCCACGGCGACGAGAGCCGCCAGCCGGGTCGGGTCGTACATGCCACCCCTTAAGAGTTGCTTCAGGCCGCCGTGCAGAAACCGCAAGTACACGTTAAGGCCTGCATGCGTCCACGCTGGGACGCATGGACGGACAGCTCATCGCCTTCATCGGGGTCGCCGCAGGCATGGTCGCCGTGCCCGGCGCGGATTTCACCGTCGTCGTACGCAACGCGGTCGTCTCACGCCGGGCAGGTGTCGCCTGCGCGGTGGGAGTAGCCGGCGGGCTGCTCGTCCATACGGCGCTGGCCGTGGGAGGACTCGCCGCCGTCCTCGCCACGGTCCCCCTCCTCTACCGGACACTGCAGATAGCGGGTGGTGCCTATGTGCTGTATCTCGGGGTCCGCTCGCTGCACGCCGCACTGCGCCCGCGGGCGGAGCCGGCAGATCCGCGGAACGCCGCCTCGCACGGCGTCGGACGCGGCCTGCGGCAGGGTTTCCTCACCAACGTCCTCAACCCGAAGGCGCCGGTGCTGTTCCTGAGCCTGCTCCCGCAGTTCGTTCCCGACGGCGCGGCCGTACTGCCGCGCACGCTGCTGCTCGCCGGCACGGTCGTGCTGCTGGCGCTGCTCTGGTTCCCGGCGGTGGCGCTGCTGGTCGACCGCCTCGGCCGGTGGCTGCGCCGGCCGCGGACCGCCCGCGCCGTCGAAGGCGTCTCTGGAGGCGCGCTGACCACGCTCGGCGCGGCACTGCTGATCCGGTCGACGGCGCACTGACACCACCCAGGTCCCGCAGGACCTGGCGGCGCGTCAGCGCACGCGGCCGTACTTGACGCTCTTCGTCCAGATCTTGACCAGCCGGACCACGTCACCCGTCTTGGGGGAGTGCCAGATCTTCCCGTTCCCGGCGTAGATCCCCACGTGGTAGACGGCACCGCCGGCATGGAAGAACACCAGGTCACCGCGTTGTCGATGGGAGGCGGAGATGTGGCGGGTCCGGTTGTACTGCTGCTGTGCGGTCCGGGGCAGCTTCTTGCCCGCTTTCTTGTACGAATAGAGCGTCAGCCCTGAACAGTCGAAGCGGGACGGGCCCGTGGCGCCGAACCGGTACGGCGAGCCCTTCTTCGACGCGGCCACCTTGAGTGCCTTGCTCGCGTGGCTACTGATCGCCCGCGCTTCAACAGCGCTGCCGGGGGCCAGGAGTGTGCCGCCGACGGCGGCGATCGTGAGTGCCGATACGGTGCCCGCCCGTGAGAGCAGGAGGGGGAGATGCATCTGCGCAGTCATGCGCGACCCTTCGTCAGCCGCCTGTGAAGGGTGACCTGTCGGGTTCGGACGGCGAAGACGCCCGGCCGCCGAAGCGGCTTCACCCCAAGGCGTGGCCGGGATCGCCGGTCACGCCGTACTGCTGGGTCCTCCACTCCTGCCGATGCAATTCCGTCGACCAGACATCCGGTGCGGCGGCAGGATTCAGCGTCCGCCCGGACCGCCCCGTCGAGGTGGCGGGGGCTTGTCGTCCCACGGATCGTTACCCACCGATGTCCGATTTCCGAGCCGAAACGGCTTTTGTGAAGCTGATCACGACTGGACCTTTCGGGTGGGCAGGCCTGGCGGACCCCTTCCCGCTCGCTCCGGACCCGTCTCGTACCAGCAGTTGAAGCGTCCGATTGCGCCAGACCGGTGGTCCCGCCGACGCAAGTCCGAGGCCGTGCGACAACTTGGGCAAAGCTCCACCGAACGGGGTACGGGCGCCGCCGCGCCGTGTCGGCGGGCGGCACCGGAACGTCCGTCAACTCGTGGAAACGGGCGGGATGGTCAGCCGATTGGTCCTGCGCTCGCCGTCCAGGACGCGCAGTGCCTCCGTCAGGGTGTGCGTGTACACCTCGCTCTCGCCCCGGATGTGCATGAGCGTCAGGGCGTCCTTGAGCGCGGCGGCCCGCCCGACGAGTGCCTGCGCGGCGCGCAGGGCTCCGTAGGTGTGGGTGGTGCGGGTGGGGTTGATCCTGCCGAGCAGGTCGACGACTTCGAGGTAGGCGTCGACGAACTCGGCCTCGGCGCGGGTCAGTGCCGGCAGTGGCGGAAGTTCGGGCGGCAGCATCCCGCGCTCACCTCGCCGTGGGTGGCACGGCCGAGAGCTTGCGGCTCGTGACGACATGGTCGATCAGGCCGTACTCCTTCGCCGCGGTGGCGTCGAAGATCTTGTCCCGCTCCAGGTCGGCCGCGATGCGGTCCGGGTCGTTGCCCGTGTGGCGCACCAGCATCGAGGCGAGTTGCTCGCGCAGTCGCAGCAACTCGGCGGCGTGGATCTCCAGATCGGACGGCTGGCCGCGCAACGGCTCCTCGTACGCGGGCTGCTGCATCACGATCCGCGCGCCGGGCAGTGCCATGCGCTTGCCGGGAGTGCCCGCGGCGAGCAGGGTGACCGCCGTGGAGGCGGCCTGGCCGAGGCAGGTGGTCTGCACGTCGCACATGACGACCTGCATCGTGTCGTAGATGGCGGACATGGCGCTCAGCGATCCGCCGGGGGAGTTGATGTACAGGCAGATGTCCTGGTCGGGAGCCTCGTACTCGAGGTGCAGGAACTGTGCGATGACGTCGTTCGCCGCCGTGTCGTCGACGGCGGTCCCCAGGAAGACGATCCGCTCGGCCATCAGCTTCGAGTACGGGTCGAGCGTGCGCGTCCCGAAGGACGTGCGCTCCGTGAGCTCCGGCAGGACATAGCGGGCGGACGGACGGTTCATGGCACACCTCTCGTCGTCGCGGCCGTGGAGATGCTCCAGGCCCTGTAAAGAATGTACAGGATGTACAGACCGTTAGAATGGGAGCATGGCCTACGAAATTCCGGTGACGCAAGCTCGCGCCGAGCTCGCCGATCTGATCAACCGTGTCGTCTACGGCGGCGAGCGAGTGGTGGTGACCCGGCACGGGAAGCCGCTCGTCGCGCTGGTCTCCGCCGCGGACCTGGAGCGGCTGGAGCAGGAGGCGGAGGCGCCGGAGGCGGCGGAGGAGCAGATCATCAGCTCCGTGTCCTCCTTCGGGACGGCGTCCTCCGTTTCCCCCGACCGCGGCCGCTTCGGACTGGCGGCCGAGCACCGCCCTCCGAGGGACCGCCCTTAACGGCAGGCCCGGCCGAGGCGCCGGGACGCCGGTCCGCCACGAGGGCCGGTCCGGTCGCGTACGCCCGACGGCCGGCCCGGCGCTCCGGCGCGTCCGGACATGCGAAGGCCGCGCGCCCCCGTCCGCTACTGCGGGGACACGCGGCCGGTTCGTCAGCCTCAGGTGACCGGTACGGGGGCGGGCCGCTCCTCTTCCGTAAGGACCGGGGCACGGCGCCTGCCGCCCACGAACACGGCGACCAGGCCCAGCACCGCCCACACCGACAGCGTCAGCAGCGGTGCCGAGGCGCCGCGCCCGTCGAAGTAGGCGACCGAGCGCAGCAGTGTCGCCCCGGCGCCCGGCGGCAGCCACTGGCCGATCGCACCCACCGGCTCCGGAAGCAGCTCCGGCGCGGAAGCGGCGCCGGAGAACGGATTGCCGAGCAGCACCATCAGCAGTGCGCCGAGGCCGATGCCGGGCGTTCCCAGCAGCGCGGCGAAACCGGCCACGGTCGCTCCGGGGGCGGCGACCGTCAGGCTCAGCGCGGCCGCCTCCGCCCACCAGTCGCCCTGGAGCACGCCGAGCCAGCTGTGGGTGATCGCCGTCGCGGTGACGCCCACCAGCGCGGATGCGCCGACGAGCGTGGCGGCGGCCCGCGTCCCGCGCAGCCCGGACATCGTCACCAGCGCTCCCGCGGCGACTCCCGCGAGGGTCAGCGGCAGGGCGCTCGCCGCCGGCGCGGTGCCCCGCGGGTCCCCGGAGGGCAGCGGGGCCACGTCCGTCACCTGCACCTGGGTGCCGGCGGGGGCCTGAGCGGTGACGGCCTCCTGGAGGAGCTGGGCGACGACAGGGCCGGCTCCGGAAGCGGTCAGCAGTCTCGTGCCTTCCGGTCCCGCGACGACGGCTCCGTATACGACCCGGTCCTCGACCGCGGCCCTGGCCGAGGCCTCGTCGTCGTAGCGGTGGACGTCGAAAGCGCCTTCGCGCTGCTCGAAACCCCGCTCCAGCTGGGTGACCGCCGCAGCGGGCCCCGCGACGCCGACGGGCAGCTCGCGCGGGGCGGTCCTGGCGGCCGGCCAGGCGAAGGCCCACAGGGCCAGCGCCACCACGACGGGGACCAGGACCATCACCGCGATCATGCGGCGGGCCGGCAGAGCGGACATGAGGAGCTCCTTATAGAGAAGGATCGTTCGTTTTATCTCTTGGTCACTGTCCTGCCGCCTTCGATCCTTGTCAAGAAGGAATGTTCGTTCTACTTTTGGGCCATGGCACGTGTATCCCAGCAGCACCTCGACGCCCGCCGCCGCCAGATCCTCGACGGCGCTGCCCGCTGCGTCTCCCGCAACGGTTTCCACGCCACATCGATGCAGGACATCCTGCGCGAGTGCGGCCTGTCGGCCGGCGCGGTGTACCGCTACTTCCGTGGCAAGGACGAGCTGATCGCGGCCATCGCCGACGAGGCGTTCAGCAGTATCCGCGCCGCCTTCCAGGAGGCCGCGGCGACCACGCCACCGCCCACACCCGATGTGCTCCTCGGGCGGGTGCTGCGCCGCATGCTCGTCGAGGAGGTGCCCGGCGGCGACCGTCAGGCCTTCGCCCGGCTGGTCGTCCAGACGTGGACCGAGACCCTGCGCGACGAGCGCCTCGCCGCGATCCTCGCCACCGGTTACAACGGCATGCGCCAGGCGTGGGCGGAGCTCGTGCACGCCTATCGGGCGAACGGGCAGATGGAGGCGGACGTCGACGCCGACCATGTGGCGCGGACCCTCATCGCCACCGCCCAGGGGTTCATCGCGCAGCAGGCGCTGTTCGGTGACGTGCGTGTCGAGGTCCTCGAGGAGGGCCTGCGGGCTTTGATGTCCATGCGGGATCCCAAGATCAGTTAACGCGCCGGAAAAATCCGCGTCCTAACGTTCAACCTCTGGTCGTGAGATGCCCGCGGACAGGTCAACAGGGTGTCGCAGCGCGTTACGGTCCTCACGCCCAGGGACCTACAGGGCCGGACGACAGTGAGGTGGACGCGTGCAACTCTCCCCGCACGAGCAGGAACGGCTTCTCATCCATGTGGCCGCCGACGTGGCGGAGAAGCGCAGGGCGCGCGGGGTGAAGCTCAACCACCCCGAATCCGTCGCCCTCATCACCTCGCACATCCTCGAAGGCGCCCGCGACGGCCGCAGCGTCGCGGAACTCATGGCGTCCGGGCGCAAGGTGCTCACCCGTGACGACGTCATGGACGGCATCCCCGAGATGATCCACGACGTCCAGGTGGAGGCCACCTTCCCCGACGGGACCAAGCTCGTCACCGTCCACGACCCGATCGTCTGAGGGGCGGCGGCGATGATTCCCGGAGAGATCCTCCACGGCGACGGCCCGATCCTCCTCAACGAGGGGCGTGAGGTCAGCCGCCTCACCGTCGTCAACGCCGCGGACCGTCCGGTCCAGGTCGGCTCCCACTACCACTTCGCCGAGGCCAACCCCGGCCTCGAGTTCGACCGCGCCGCCGCCCGTGGCAAGCGGCTGGACGTCGCCGCGGGCACCGCCGTGCGTTTCGAGCCCGGCATCCCGGTCGATGTCGAGCTCGTGCCGATCACCGGTCGCCGGATCGTCGCCGGGCTGCGCGGGGAGACCGGAGGACCTCTCGATGGCTGAACTCCACCGCGCCGTGTACGCCGACCTGTTCGGCCCCACCACCGGCGACCGTGTCCGGCTCGCCGACACGGACCTGCTCGTCGAGATCGAGGACGACCGCTGCGGCGGCCCCGGCCGTGCCGGTGACGAGGCGGTGTTCGGCGGCGGCAAGGTCATCCGCGAGTCCATGGGTCAGGCCCGTACGACACGCGCCGACGGCGCGCCCGACACCGTGATCACCGGAGCGGTCATCCTCGACCACTGGGGCGTCGTCAAGGCCGACATCGGGATCCGGGACGGCCGGATCAGCGGCGTCGGCAAGGCCGGTAACCCCGACACCATGGACGGCGTCCACCCCGACCTCGTCATCGGTCCCGAGACGGAGATCATCGCGGGCAACGGGAAGATCGTCACCGCCGGAGCCATCGACGCGCATGTCCACTTCATCTCGCCGACCGTCGTCGAGCAGGCGCTCGCCACCGGCGTGACCACCCTCGTCGGCGGCGGCACCGGGCCGGCGGAGGGGACCAAGGCCACCACGGTCACACCCGGCCCTTGGCACCTCGGCCGGATGTTCGAGGCGCTGGAAGCCTTCCCGGTCAACATCGGCCTGCTCGGCAAGGGCAACACCGTCTCCCGCGACGCCATGTACTCCCAGCTGCGTGGCGGCGCGCTCGGATTCAAGATCCACGAGGACTGGGGCGCCACCCCGTCGGTCATCGACGCGTGCCTGCGGGTCTGCGACGAGACCGGCGTGCAACTGGCCCTCCACACCGACACCTTGAACGAGGCGGGGTTCGTCGGGGACACCCTCGCCGCCATCGCGGGCCGCACCGTCCACGCGTACCACACAGAGGGCGCGGGCGGCGGGCACGCCCCGGACATCATCACCGTCGTCTCCGAGCCCCATGTGCTGCCCAGCTCGACCAACCCGACCCGGCCGCACACCGTCAACACCATCGACGAGCACCTCGACATGCTGATGGTCTGCCACCATCTCAACCCCGCCGTCCCGGAGGATCTGGCCTTCGCCGAGTCCCGGATCCGGCCGTCCACCATCGCGGCAGAGGACATCCTGCACGACCTCGGAGCGATCTCGATCATCTCCTCCGACTCGCAGGCGATGGGGCGCATCGGGGAAGTGGTGATGCGGACGTGGCAGACCGCGCACGTCATGAAGAAGCGCCGCGGCGCGCTCCCCGGCGACGGCCGCGCGGACAACCACCGGGCACGTCGCTATGTCGCCAAATACACGATCAACCCCGCGGTCGCCCAGGGCCTCGACGGGGAGATCGGCTCGGTCGAGACCGGCAAACTGGCCGACCTCGTGCTGTGGGACCCCGCCTTCTTCGGGGTCAAGCCGCAGCTGGTGATCAAGGGCGGCCAGATCGCGTACGCGCAGATGGGAGACGCGAACGCCTCGATCCCGACGCCCCAGCCGGTGATGCCACGGCCGATGTTCGGAGCGATCGGGCGCGCGGCGGCCAAGGGATCGTTCAACTTCGTCGCACAGACGGCGATCGAGGACGACCTGCCCGAACGACTCGGCCTGGCCAAGAAGTTCGTGCCGATCAAGAGCACCCGGCGGGTGACGAAGGCGGACATGCGCGAGAACGACGCCCTGCCGCGGGTGGAGGTCGACGCCGACACCTTCACGGTGACGATCGACGGGGAAGCGGTCGAGCCGGCACCGGCTGCGGAACTGCCCATGGCACAGCGGTACTTCCTCTTCTGATGCGCCCCCCGGACACCGACAGGGACGTCGGCCACGGCGAGCCGGCCGTCGACATCCGCCACGAGGAGCCCGGCGCCGGTGGCCGGCACCAGGAGCCGGCCACCGGCGCCTGCCACCAGGCGGAGGCCGATGCCGGCCAGGAGGCGCCCGCCGCCGTCCGTGCCGCGCTGCTCGTGCTCTGTGACGGGCGGTTCCCCGCAGGAGGGCACGCGCACTCCGGCGGGGTCGAGGCGGCGGTGAAGGCGGGACAGGTCCGTGACGCCGACGATCTCGCCGCGTTCTGCCGGGGGCGGCTGCACACCGCGGGGCTCACCGCCGCGGGGCTCGCCGCCGCGGCGGCGTTCGGCCACGACCCCGTCGCGCTCGACGCGGCGGCGGACGCCCGCACGCCGTCGCCCGCACTGCGCGCCACCTCGCGCAAGCTCGGCCGCCAGCTGATGCGCGCCGCGCGGGCCGCGTGGCCGGCTCCCGGACTCGACGCGCTGGCCTCGGCGTTCCCGCGCGGGGCGCACCAGCCGGTGGTCCTCGGCACCGCCGCCCGCGCGGCGGGCCTCGGACCCGAGGACGCCGCGCACTGCGCCGCGTACGAGGCGGTCGGCGGCGCCGCCACCGCCGCCGTACGGCTGCTGTCCCTCGACCCGTTCCGCGCGACCGCCGTCCTCGCCCGTCTCGCCCCCGAGATGGACCAGGTCGCCGCCCGCGCCGCCGGCCTGGCCCGCCGGGGCGTCGACGACCTGCCCGCCGCCTCCGCACCGCTGCTCGACATCTGGGCGGAGCAGCACGCGGCCTGGCCCGTCCGTCTCTTCGCCTCCTGACCCACTCCGCCTTCCGGATTTCCGTACGTACCAAGGAGCCGCAGCCATGCACATCGGTCACCAGCACGAGTCGCCGACCGCCGTCGGCGCGGACGCCACCCGCCCCGACGGCAGCCGCCGAGCGCTGCGGATCGGCCTCGGCGGGCCGGTCGGCTCAGGGAAGACCGCCACGGTCGCCGCCCTGTGCGCCGCGCTCCGCGACACGCTGTCCATCGCGGTCGTCACCAACGACATCTACACCCGTGAGGACGCCGAGTTCCTGCTCCGCAACGCGGTGCTGCCGCCGGAGCGCATCCAGGCCGTGGAGACCGGAGCCTGCCCGCACACGGCGATCCGCGACGACATCTCCGCCAATCTTGAGGCCGTGGAGGACCTCGAGGACAGCGTCGGCCCCCTCGACCTGATCCTCGTCGAATCGGGCGGCGACAATCTCACGGCCACGTTCTCCAAGGGCCTCGTGGACGCGCAGGTCTTCGTCATCGACGTCGCCGGCGGCGACGACATCCCGCGCAAGGGCGGCCCCGGCGTGACCACGGCCGACCTCCTCGTCGTCAACAAGACCGACCTCGCCCCGTACGTCGGCTCCGACCTCGGCCGGATGGCGCGCGACGCCGAGGCGCAGCGCGGCGAACTCCCCGTCGTCTTCACCTCGCTGCGCGAACCGGACGGCATCGCGCCGGTCGCCGACTGGGTGCGCGCGCAGCTCGCCGCGTGGACCGGATGAGTCCCGGATGAGCGTCCACGCGACTGCCCGGATCGTCGCCGACCGCACGGGCCTGCCCGTCCTCACGAGCGACGGGCCGCTGGCGCTGCGCCGCACCCGCTCCACCGGACCACGTCTGCGGGTGACCCTCGTCGGCGCCATGAGCGCACCCCTCGGCGGTGACCGGCTCGCCCTCGAGGCCGAGGTACGCGAGGGCGCCCGCCTCACCGTCGACTCGGCCGCAGCGACCATCGCCCTGCCCGGCGCCGAACGGCGGCACGCCCGGTACGACACCACGCTGGAGGTCGGAGAAGACGCCGAACTGCACTGGATGCCGCAACAGTTGATCTCCTCGCACGGGAGCGACCTGCGGATGCGCACCCGCGTCCGGCTCGCCGCCACGGCACGGCTGGTGCTGCGGGAGGAACAGATCCTCGGCCGGTACGGTGAGCAGCCGGGCACCCTCACGACCCGGCTCACCGTCCACCGCGCCGGCCGCCCGCTGCTGGACACCGGGTTCTCCTGCGGCCCCGGCGCTCCCGGCGGCTGGGACGGGCCCGCCGTGCTCGCCGGCCACCGGGCGGCCGGCCAACTCCTCGTCGTCGACCCGGCGTACGAGGACAAGCCGCCGGAGCCGGTGTCCCTGGGTCCCACCGCGGCGCTCACCCCGCTCGCCGGACCGGCCGCACTGGTGACCGCGCTCGCGGTGGACGCCCTCGCTCTGCGGCGCGTGCTCGACGGCGCTCTGCGGCACCTGCTCGGCAGCCCGTGACGCAGGCCGCCCGCTGGTGTGCTGCGCGGGGGAGCGGAGCACCGGCGTGACTCGGCCCGCCACGGTGCCCGCGGTCAGCCGGCCCGGTGCTCGGCCAGCCAGGCGTCCTCCGCCGCGTAGTCGAACAAGGCGTCCTTCCCGTAGTTCGCGGCCATCTTGGGGAACGCCTCGGTCCACTCCTTGCCGTGCAGGCGCGCCGCGAGCCACTCCAGGGTCGCCGGCAGGGACTGCGCGTAGCCGGTCACCGCGCGATAGCCCAACTCGTCCTCCGCGGCACTCATGTCGTACACGACCGGATGCGCACCGGACCACGGTGTCTCGCCCACCGACGGCGACGGCGGCGGCCCGTCGACGAGGACGGTCTCGGTCCGCCGGCCGAGCACCGCGTCGATCGCGTCGCCGATCTCTGCCACGGTGGGCGCGTCCGGGTCACCCGCGTTCAGCACCCGCGAGCCGGGCCGGCGGGCCGACAGCCGGACCAGTTCCGCCACGTTGGACACATGGACGGGATGGAACCTGCTGAGACCGCCGTACGCCAGCACCCGCACCTGGCGGCCGTCCAGTGCCCGCTTGACGAAGTACAGCTCACGCGGGGTGCGGCAGTGCGGCCCGTGGACGGCGCCCGCCCGCAGCAGCGTCACGGGCAGCTCGTCACCGGCGGCCAGCAGCTCCTGCTCCAGCGCCACCTTCCGCGTGCCGTACGTCGACTCCCCGGCGGCCACGGTGCTCTGGGCCTCCGGAATCGGCACCGGGTATCGGGGAAAGCCGTCGGGCCGGTCCTGGGTGTCGAAGCTGCGTCCTCGGTCGTCCTCGTAGACCGCGCCGCTCGAGATGACGACGGCCGACCCGACCCGGTCCGACATCGACCTCAGCTGGCGGGCGTGCCCACGGCCGAAGGCGACCATGTCGACGAGGACGTCACAGCCCTCCCCGACGGCCTCGGCGAGGGCCGCGTCGTCCTCCCGGTCCACCCGCACCGCCCGCACCGTGTCGGGCCAGCCCTCGTCCACGACACCGCCCCTGGAGGCCGCCCGGACCTCCCATCCGTCCGCGACCAGGGCGGCCACCGCCGCCCGTCCCATCTGTCCTGAAGCGCCCAGCACGAACGCGTTTCCTCGGCTCATGACAGGCACGCTAGGCGCGGGGCGGGGTGGCGGCCGGGAAATTAGCGGAGCGCAGATCCGCGGTTCGCATCTGCGCCCCGCAGCCGGGGTTCAGCAGCCGAAGGTTCGCAGCCGACGGTTCGCGGGGGTGGGTCAGGAGCGGCGCCGGGGAAGCCTCTTCGGCTTGCTGCCGCCCTGCTCCTGTTCCTGCTGTTCCTGCTGTTCGGCCTTGACCTCGGCGGCGTAGCGGTCGACGTACTCCTGTCCGGAGAGTTCGAGGATCGCGTACATGATCTCGTCGGTGACCGCGCGGATCGCCGCCTTCTCGTTCTCCATGCCGGCGTACCGCGAGAAGTCCAGCGGTTCGCCGAAACGGACCGTGACCCGCTTGACCTTCGGGATCACCTGTCCGGGCGGCTGGATCTCGAACGTCCCCACCATCGCGCAAGGCACCACGGGCACCCCGGCCTTGAGCGCCATGACGGCGACCCCGACCTTGCCCTTGTAGAGCCGGCCGTCGTGCGAGCGCGTGCCCTCGGGGTAGATGCCCAGCAACTCGCCTTTGTTCAGCACCCCGAGCCCTTCCCGGATGGCGGCCTGCCCGGCCTCCTTGCCGGACCGGTCGACCGGGATCTGCCCGGCGCTGCGGAAGAACGCGGCGGTCAGCCGGCCCTTGAGGCCGGGCCCGGTGAAGTACTCCGCCTTGGCGAGGAACGTGATGCGCCGCTTGATGATCGCAGGCATCAGAAAGTGGTCGGAGAACGACAGATGATTGCCCGCGACGATCGCCGCGCCCTCGGCGGGGATGTGCTCCAGCCCCTCGATCCGCGGCCGGAAGAGCAACCGCAGCAGCGGCCCGATGAGCACGTATTTCAGTACGTAATAGAACACGGCGTCTCTCCCAACTCTCCCCGGTTCGGCCCTGAGGCCGTGTTCTGCCGGCTCACGGCCCGCACCCGCGGCCTCAGTCGCACTGTGGGCGCGGTCGACCGTGATCGGGTCTGATCGGACTCATGCTGACTCCTTGCTCCCTTGCATGATGGGGCGTCAGACCGCTGGGCCGCTGGATGGGGATCGGCCTGCGTTCTCCGGCGATCGATCGTAGCCCGATACCCCGCGTCCCAGAATGGACATGCGTCGCTTCCGGTCGGCGCGGCCGCCAGGTGGCCTGCCGGACCGCCCGGCGACGGGGCGGGGGTCACCACCCTGACCGGCGTCAGTCCCGAGGCGATGGAGCCGGATCGCGGCGCACCGGGTGCTTGCTCATCACGGAGACGCGGTTGAACGCGTTCATGGTGATCGCCACCCAGATCGCGGCGGAGATCTCGTCGTCCGACAGTGCGGCCCGGGCCTCGGCGTACGCCGCGTCCTGCGCGCCGATGTCCGCCGGACGGGTGGTGGCCTCCGACAGGGCGAGCGCCGCCCGCTCCCGGGGGCTGAACAGCGCGGTGTCGCGCCAGGCCGCCAGCACGCCCAGCCGCTGTGTGGTCTCGCCGGCGCGCAGGGCCTTCCTGGTGTGCAGGCTGAGGCAGTACGCGCAGGCGTTGAGCTGGGAGACTCTGATATTGATCAGCTCGACGAGGATCCGGTCGAGCCCCGACTCGGCCGCGACGTTCTTGACCGCCTCGGCCGTGGCGGTCAGCGCGCGGTAGGCGTCCGGGCTCTGTCTGTCGATGAAGATCCGTCCGCCGGTCTCCGCTGCTGACATTTCTGCCACGTGCACTCCTTGGTCGCGCGATCGCTCGCTGCCCGTCCTATCATGATCAATGTTGAAAACGAAACTTTCTTACGAGGGAGGACTCGCGGTGAGCAATACGGAAGTGCACCCTGCCGAGTTGGCCTGTGGAGCCCGGGCGGACGGCGCGTCCCGACCCGACATCGAAGTCCTCACCGCGCGGAGCGTCCCGCTCGGCGGCCCACGCGCCATGACGGTACGGCGCACCCTGCCCCAGCGGGCCCGCACACTCATCGGCGCATGGTGCTTCGCCGACCACTACGGCCCCGACGACGTCGCCGAGACCGGCGGCATGGACGTCGCTCCCCACCCGCACACCGGTCTCCAGACGGTGAGCTGGCTCTTCACCGGCGAGATCGAACACCGCGACAGCCTGGGCAGTCACGCCTTGGTGCGGCCGGGCGAGCTGAACCTCATGACAGGCGGATACGGGATCAGCCACTCGGAGGTGTCGACGCCCGGGACCACGCGGTTGCACGGTGTCCAGCTGTGGGTGGCGCTGCCCGAGCAGCACCGGAACGCCGAGCGGGACTTCCAGCACCACGTACCGGACGCCGTTCCGCTGGACGGCGGCGAGGCCCGCGTCTTCCTGGGTTCGCTCGCCGGCGTCACGTCCCCGGTGCGCACCTTCACGCCCCTGCTCGGGGCCGAACTGTCGGTGGCTCCGGGCGCCACCGTGACCCTCGGCATCGACCCGGACTTCGAGCACGGCGTTCTCGTCGACACCGGCGACGTCCGTATGGAGGGGACGACTCTGCGGCCCACCGAGCTCGGCTACGCCGGCCCTGGCCAGAGCACGCTCACCCTCACGAACGAGGCACCCGGCACAGCACGGCTGATGCTGCTGGGCGGGCCGCCGTTCCCTGAGGAGATCGTCATGTGGTGGAACTTCATCGGCCGCACCCACGACGACATCGTCAAGGCACGCGAGGAGTGGCAGAACGAGTCGGACCGCTTCGGCCGGGTCGAGGGCTACGACGGACACCGCCTTCCGGCCCCCGCACTTCCCAACGCGATCATCTCCCCACGGAAGAACCCCGCCCCGCCGGCCAAAGGAAACGCCATGACGGATCAGACCGCCGTGCCCACCGTCCGCCACGTTCCGGCGGAGCACCGCTACGAGATCCAGGTCGACGGAAGGATCGCCGGGTTCACGGCCTACCGTGACCGCGGCGACCAGCGGGTCTTCTACCACACCAAGATCGACGAGGCGTTCTCCGGACAGGGCCTGGCGTCCCGGCTCGTGCACGACGCCCTGGAGGACGTCCGTGCCGCGCACAAGCGCATCGTGCCTGTCTGCCCGTACGTCAAGAAGTACCTGGAGAAGCACGACGGGTTCGCGGACATCTCCGACCCCGTGACGCCCGAGGTGCTTCAGTGGCTCGACGGCGAGCTCCACTGAAGCCGTGTCCGCCGGCAGGGGTCCACGGGCCGGCCCCCTGCCGCGCCCAAGTCCCCTACAGCGGCGCGTACGTGCGTCGACCAGGCACGTGGGGGCCCTGCCGCGCCGGCGCACGGGCCGTTTCGACCCGTAAGAGGTGGGAACGCGTCGTGCACGGCATCCAGGAGGTGATGGCCATGCCAGGACGCGAAGAGCTTCCGTCCACACTGGAACGCTCTCCCAAGGACGCTCAGCGCACCTGGATCAAGGCACATGACTCAGCGGTCGAGCAGTACGGCGAAGGGGAGCGGGCACACCGTGTCGCGTTCAGCGCCCTGAAGCACAAGTACGAGAAGGTCGCCGACCACTGGGAACGCAAGGAGAAGGGGCGCAAGGGACCCTCGGACCCACGGGCCGCAACGCCCAGGCAGCAGCCGGCCCCCAGCGCCGAAGGCGTCGACGAGCAGGCCACGAAGCAGCACCTGTACGACCTCGCCAAGCGGCTCGACATCGGCGGCCGCTCCCACATGACGAAGTCCGAGCTGATCGAGGCGGTTCAGAAGGCGAACCGTTCGAGCACGCGTCGCGCCCGCTCCGGCTGAACGCGAGCCGCGCACGCGGCGACGCCACGTGCCGGAGGCGCCACCCGACCGGCCAAAGGCGCCACCCGACCGTAGGAGCCCTCGTCCGACCGGACGAGGGCTCCTACGGTCGGGGCCTCGCGTCTCAGCGGGGCTGCGCCGGGTCCTGGTTCTTCGGTTCCCGCACGTCGGTCAGGCGGCGTACTGCGGCGGGGCGGGTGGCTCGGCGACAGGCTGTGTGGCCGGCGGGCCTCCTGGTCGGAGACGCCCTGACTCTCGGCGTCCTTCCTCAGGCGGGCACGCCGCTCGTTGTACTTCTTGCTCCCTGGCTCAGGCACCGCAGTCACTTCCTCACCGCCGAGTGCCCCCTGATCAGCGGTTATGCGTCCTCGGGAGTAAACGCCGGCCGGCTGCCGCCCGGGCGCCACGGACCTCTCTGATGCCGTTCCGGCCGGCTGTCGGCGGGCCTCCTCCGCCGCACCCGCGATACGGACGGCTGCACGCCGCAGACGTCCGCGCGCCCGGCCGCCATAGATCTGAATGAGGGACACCCGTCCACGCAAGCACCAACCCGAGTGGTGAGGACGGCGCATCGCCTTGACGGTTGAGCATGTCGCCGCTGTGGACCGACGAGCCGACGGACTGTCAGCTGACGCAGCCGCGACGAAAGGACCTCGCAATGCGCTCTGCCCGCATTCTCATTGCCTCGGCCACAGCCACGGCCGCACTCGCCATCGCCGCGCCCGGCGCCTACGCCCTGGCCTTCGTCGACTCGGACAAGGACGACTCGTCGTACAGCAGCGAGCACAACTGGAAGTCCGACAAGGACGAGGACAAGGACAAGGACAAGTCCGAGGAGAAGGACAAGGACTACGGCAAGGACCACGACAAGGGTGACAAGCCGCACGGTGGCGTGCACACCGGTG
>NZ_JBIVAU010000009.1:42878-286118 GCF_044745705.1 Streptomyces sp. NPDC086835 | reverse complement strand
GGTGGTGGCGCCCTCGCCTCGGTCGGCAGCGACGACTGGGACAAGGACAAGAAGGACGAGGACAAGAAGGACGAGGACAAGAAGGACGAGGACAAGCACAAGGACTACGACAAGGGCGACAAGCCGCACGGCGGCGTGCACACCGGCGGCGGCGCCCTCGCCTCGGTCGGGAACGACCACTGGGACAAGGACAAGGACAAGGACAAGGACAAGGACAAGGGTGACAAGCCGCACGGCGGCATGCGCACCGGTGGTGGCGCCCTCGCCTCGGTCGGCAGCGACGACTGGGACAAGGACAAGAAGGACGAGGACAAGAAGGACGAGGACAAGAAGGACGAGGACAAGAAGGACGAGGACAAGAAGGACGAGGAGAAGGACAAGGACTACGGCAAGGACTACGACAAGGGCGACAAGCCGCACGGTGGCGTGCACACCGGCGGTGGCGCCCTTGCGACCCTCACCAACGACGAGTGGGACAAGGACAAGAAGGACGAGGACAAGAAGGACGAGGACAAGCACAAGGACTACGACAAGGGTGACAAGCCGCACGGTGGCGTGCACACCGGCGGTGGCGCCCTTGCGACCCTCACCAACGACGAGTGGGACAAGGACAAGGACAAGTCCGACAAGGGTGACCACGAGAAGTCCGACAGCTGGAAGGGTGAGAAGCCCAGCGGCGGCATGCACACCGGCGGTGGTGGCCTGGCCTCCTCCGGCAGCGGCATGGCGGCGGGCAGCCTGCTCCTGCTGGGCGGCCTCGGCGCCGGTGCCTACATGCTGCGGCGCCGCAAGGCCGGTGGCGCCACCGCGGCCTGACCGGTTCCGCTCGCGGTGACATGTGCGGCCGCTGCCCCCGTCGGGGCAGCGGCCGCCTTTTCGACAGCAAGGTGGAGCCGTGCCCGTGACCGTCCCCGTCATCCTCGACTGCGATCCCGGACATGACGACGCCCTGGCCCTCATGCTCGCCGCCGGAGACCCGGCGGTCGAACTGCTGGCGATCACCACGGTCGCCGGGAACCAGACTCTGGAGAAGACGACCCTCAACGCCCTCCGCGTCTGCACCGTGGCAGGGCTCACAGGTGTGCCCGTCGCGGCCGGCTGTGCGCGGCCGCTCGTCCAGCCGCTCAGGGTCGGGGGTGACGTCCACGGCGAGTCGGGGCTGGACGGGCCGCGGTTCCCGGAACCGGCGATGGAGGCGTTGCCGGAACACGCGGTCGACCTCATGCACAAGGTCCTCTCCCGGCATCCCGAGCCGGTCACCCTCGTCCCGACCGGTCCGCTGACCAATGTGGCGCTGCTCCTGACACGTCATCCGGACAGTGCCCGGCACATCCGGGAGATCGTGCTGATGGGCGGCTCCATCGGCTCGGGAACACCACGCCGGCGGCCGAGTTCAACATCCTTGTCGACCCCGAAGCCGCCGACATCGTCCTCAGCAGCGGTCTCCCGGTGACCATGTGCGGCCTCGACGTCACCCATCAGGCGCTCGCCACGGCCGAGGTGCTGGCCCGGCTGGAGCGCCTCGACACCCGACTGGCCCACCTCTGCGTGGAGTTGATGACGTACTTCGGTTCGGCCTACCGCCGGCTGTGGGGGTTCGCCGCGCCTCCGTTGCACGATCCGGTCGCCGTGGCCCGGGTCATCGACCCGGACATCGTGCGGTGCGTCGAGGCGAACGTGGTCGTCGAGCTGCACGGGCGGTACACGCGTGGGGCGACCGTCGTGGATCTGCACAAGCACCTCGGCCGGCCCGTCAACGCTCTGGTCGCGGTCGAGCTGGATGCGGAGAAGTTCTGGGACCGGGTGATCGCGGCGGTCGAGACCCTCGGCCGGCGCGCCCCGTGACCGTCCGCGTCGGCCGAAGTCCTGACGACCGGTCAGCGTCCGCCGCAGCGCCGCCCCCCGCGCCGACGGGTGAACATACCGCCACGATCACTCGTCGGGGCCACAGCATCGCCCGGATGCCGCTGCTTCGGGTGGTGGGGCGCCGCGAACGGGCCGACCGTAATGACGTCGCCACTACTCCTCCCGGTGAAAGGTGTGCCCTCATGGCCCAGCAAGAGAATCCTAAGGAGCCGGCCGCCAAGCGTTCTCGCGGGCGCTCCCTGCTCTGGCCCTTGGCCGCTGTCGCACTCGGCATCGTGTTGATCTACAACTCCGTCGGCACGACGGAGGACGCCGAACCCGCCGCGGCGCCTCTCATCTCCGTGTCCGCGGCCCCCGGTGCGACTCCCAGCCCCGCTCCCAGTGCCGCCCCCAGCCCCTCGGCCAGTACCCGGCCGGGGCTCGCGCGCGCCGAACCGACGCGCCTGAAGATCCTTCCGATCGCTGTGGACGCTCCGTTCATGCCCCTGTCCATCGGCCCGTCCGGTCAGCTCGACGCACCGCCACAGGACGAAAGCAACCTCGTCGGCTGGTTCCGTGAGGGAGTGACACCGGGGGAGGCCGGAACGGCGATCGTCGCCGGGCACCTCGACACGAAGACCGGGCCCGGCGTTTTCATGAACCTCAGTTCGCTCAAACCGGGAAACCTGGTGGACGTGGTGCGGAAGGACGGTACGACCGTCACCTTCTCGGTCGACGACGTCGAGAGCTTCAGCAAGTCCGACTTCCCCGACGACCGGGTCTACGCGGACACTCCCGACCCACAGCTGCGGCTGATCACCTGCGGAGGCGAGTACGACAAGGAGGCGAAGGACTACAAGGAGAACGTGGTCGTCTTCGCCCACCTGGTCTCGTCCAAGAAGGCGTGACGACGCAGGTGGCGCGGCTCCCGTCCCCGGCTGCGGTGTCAGGCGGGGACGCACGGGTACCAGCGCGGTGTGCGGGGCCCAGCCCGCGCAGAGGAGGAGGCGACGATGGCAGGCGACATGTGGGGCTACCCCGAGACGGCGCAGTACGTGCCCGGGGCGCAGCTCGTCGGATACTCGGTCGAGGCGTCGGACGGGTCGATCGGCAAGGTCGACAAGCACACCGAGGAAGTGGGCCGCTCCTACCTTGTCGTCGACACGGGGCCGTGGATCCTCGGTAAGCGGGTCCTGGTGCCCGCCGGGCTGGTCTCGCAGATCGACACCGCGAGCGAAACCGTACGGCTGGGGTGCACCAAGGCCGAGGTCAAGGACTCGCCCGACTTCGAGAGCGGCAAGCACGAGAACGACGCCGACTACATCGAGCTGATCGAGCGCCATTACGCCAACCGGCACATGTGACCAGGCCGGCCGCGGCGGCGGACGGCCCGCAGGAGGCGCCGGTCAGTGCCCGCAGGTGGGCCCGCCGGTCACTGCGGGCCCTCCTCGTCCGGGTCGTCGAACTGCGCACCGGGCTCCCGGCGCAGCTCCGCCTCACTGCGCGCCCGCAGGCGCTCGGCGCGGTAGCGGAGCCGTTCCGACTGCTCGGGGTCGTCGGTGCGGCCGGCCTGCTGGAACAGCCGCTCGGCCTTGTCCCTGTCGTGTTCAGCGTGTACGCGATGGCTGTCCTGCTCGGCCATGACATCCTCCTGCGGTCCGCGCGGGGTCGTCCGTCGCGGTACGTACCTGACCAAGGGCCGAATTCCCTTGTCGGATCCAGACAAACCAGGATCATCCGGTAGTGGCGGACGCCGTCCATCATGGTGATCGGGAAGCGGCCCCGGGCGGTGGCGCGCACGGCCGATGGGGCGGCGTAGAAGTACGACCATGTGCTCGCCGGGTGTGGTGGTGCCGTACGGAGCAACCCGGCCACCCGTACGCGCCAGGGCGCGGCGTGGCGTGTTGCGCCCGCGGTGTCCGCAGAGTGCTCTATGCCTCGCCCAGCCCGCGCCGGCCGAGAGCCGGCTTCCCCGCCAGGAGCACCGGATGCACCGCAGCGCCGCCTTTGCCGCAGCCGCCCTACTCACCGCCGCCGCGGCCGTTCCCGCCGCGGCGTCGTCCGCTTCCCCCGTGCCCGACCGGCCCGGCACGGTCGCCGCCGCGGAGCTGCCCGAGCTGATCCCCGACGCGGCCCCGGCCGCCAAGCCGGCGCGCGGGCTGTTCCTGACCCTGTCGGGGTCGGAGAACACCTGGATCCGCGGCGTGCTGCTGCACTGCACTCCCGTGCCCGCCGGGCCTCATCCGGAGGCGGCGGCCGCGTGCGCCGCACTGGATGCCGCACGCGGTGACCTGGACCGGCTGTCGGGGGAGCGGCACCCGTGCACCAAGCAGTACGACCCGGTGACGGTCAGTGCCACCGGCGCGTGGCGCGGCAGGCCGACCGCCTGGCACAAGACCTTCGCCAACGCCTGCGAACTCGCGGTGGCGACCGGGGCCGTCTTCCGCTTCTGACCCGGCCCGTGAAGGGCGGGGCGTGACCGGCTCAGGTGCCCTTCGAGGCCACCACTGCGATCGTCACCGTCCCGAGCACCACCCAGGCGAACCAGAGCCAGCCGTTGCTGCCGAGAGCCGCCGTGTACGCCGTCGCGACCACCAGGGCCCCGACGGTCAGCACTCCCATGGCTTTCGTCGAACCGGACATGTGTGCCCTCCTTCGACGGCGGGGGCCGTCGAGGACAATCGTCGCCCCTGAGGAGGGCCCCGCGCTACCGGCCGGTGACGACTCGCACGCCTCAGTTGCCGCGTGTCCGGAGCGAGGCGAGGTAGGCGTTGTACGCCGCGAGCTCCTGGTCCCCGTCGCGGTCCGCCGCACGGTCCCTGCGCTTGGCCAGCCGCTGGTCGGAGCGGTACCACTGGAAGACCAGCGCGAGCAGCACCACCACGGACGGGATCTCACTGAACGCCCAGGCGATCCCGCCCGCCGCGTTCTGGTCGGAGAGCGCGTCGATGCCGAGCGAGGCCGGCGGATTGCGGTACGCCCCGATCATCGGCTCCGTCGCCATCATCAGCGCGATGCCGAAGAAGGCGTGGAAGGGCATACCGGCGAAGAGCTCCAGCATCCGCATCACATAACCGGGCCGGTGCGGCCCCGGGTCCACGCCCATGATCGGCCAGAAGAACACCAGACCGACGGCGAGGAAGTGCACCATCATCGCGATGTGCCCGGTCTTCGACCCCATCAGGAAGTCGAACAGCGGAGTGAAGTACAGCCCGTACAGGCTGGCGATGAAGAGCGGGATCGTGAAGACCGGATGCGTGACGATCCGCATGTAGCGGCTGTGCAGCAGCATCAGCAGCACCTCGCGCGGCCCCTTGCGGCCGCGGCCGGCGACGGGCAGCGCCCGCAGCGCCAGAGTGATCGGGGCGCCGAGCAGCAGGACGATCGGCGACAGCATGCTGATCACCATGTGCTGCACCATGTGCACGCTGAACATGACCATGCCGTAGTCATTCAGCTTGGTGCACATCATCAGCGCGATGCTCAGCACACCGACGGTGAACCAGACCGTCCGGCTCACCGGCCAGCTGTCGCCCCGCCGCCGCAGCCGTGCGACACCCCAGCCGTACAGGCCGAGCGCGAGGAGGCAGCCGACGAGGAAGAACACGTCCGGTGAGAACTCGAGGCCCCGCCCCAGCGTGAACGGCGGCAGATCCATCGTCGTGCCGTGCCCGCTGTGATCCATCTGTGCACTCCCGGAGGGCTTCCTGACCCGTACCGGTGATTCGTACGGGATGTCCGCTTGCTCGCACCAGAGTAGAACCGCCCCCGGTCACGGCTGCGACCGGGGGCGGTCCATGGGGATTCGGTGCGGCTCCCCGGCGGGTCAGAGGACCGTCTCGGCCTCTTCGTACCGCTCCACGGGCACCGTCTTCAGGGTCTCTGTGGCCTCCGCGAGGGGCACCATCGTGATGTCCGTGCCGCGCAGCGCCGTCATCATGCCGAACTCGCCGCGGTGCGCCGCCTCCACCGCGTGCCAGCCGAACCGGGTCGCGAGGACACGGTCGTAGGCGGTGGGGGTGCCACCGCGCTGGACGTGGCCGAGGATCACCGGACGGGCCTCCTTGCCGAGCCGCTCCTCCAGCTCGACGGAGAGCTGACGGGCCACGCCCGCGAACCGCTGGTGGCCGTAGATGTCCTTGCCGCCCTCGTCCCACGGCATCGAGCCCTCGCGGGGCTTCGCGCCCTCCGCGACGACCACGATGGCGAACCGCTTGCCCGCCTCGAAGCGCGCGCCGACCCGCTTGGTCAGCTCCTCGATGTCGAAGGGGCGCTCCGGCACCACGATCGCGTGCGCACCGGCCGCCATGCCGGAGTGCAGCGCGATCCAGCCGGTGTGCCGGCCCATGACCTCGACGATCAGGACGCGCTGGTGCGACTCGGCGGTGGTCTTCAGGCGGTCGAGCGCCTCCGTGGCGACGCCGACGGCCGTGTCGAAGCCGAAGGTGACATCGGTGGAGGAGATGTCGTTGTCGATCGTCTTGGGCACACCCACGATCGGCAGACCGCCCTCGGACAGCAGGCGGGCCGCCTTGAGGGTGCCCTCACCGCCGATCGGGATGATCGCGTCGAGGCCCAGATCGGCCACATGCCCCTTGGCCCGCTCCACGCCGTCACGCAGATGCGCGGGCTGGACCCGGGAGGAGCCGAGAATCGTGCCACCACGGGCCAGGATGCCGCCCACCGCGTCCAGGTCGAGCTTGCGGTAGTCGCACTCCAGGAGGCCCTTCCAGCCGTCGTGGAAGCCGATGACCTCGTCGCCGTGGTCGACGACGGCACGGTGCACGACGGAACGGATGACGGCGTTCAGACCGGGGCAGTCGCCGCCGGAGGTGAGCACACCAATGCGCATAGCCCGAAAACCTTTACAACGTGGGCCGACTCCCGGACCACGTCGTCCGGTTGGATCCCCGCCACCCTACCGGCGTGCGGGGGCAGGTCAGTAACGGGCGTCCGCCTGGTGGGACCGCGCCCACGGCCCCCTCGCTCAACTGAGCGAAGGGGCCGCAGGATGGGTGCTCGGGTGAGCGGAAGGAGCGTCAGGCGGGCTGGGTCGCGGCCGTGATCCGCTCCGCGCGCAGCGCCTCGTACCAGCGGTCGTCCGTGGGCGGAAGCGCGTTCACATCGAGGGCCAGCTTCAGCAGCAGGTCCGCGATCTGCGGGTTGCGGGCCATCACCGGGCCGTGCATGTACGTGCCGAAGACGGTGTCGTTGTACGCCCCCTCAGTGCCGTCGCCGGTGCCGTTGCCCCGGCCGAGCACGGTCCGGGCGAACGGGCGCGCCGTCGGGCCGAGATGCGTGATGCCCTGGTGGTTCTCGAAGCCGGTCAGCTGCGGCAGGCCCAACTGCGGATCGATGTCCGCCAGTACGTCGCCGACACAGCGCTCGCCCTCGCCGCGGGTGGACACCACGTCGATCAGGCCGAGGCCCGGCTCGCGCTCGCCGAGGTCGTTGATGAACTCGTGGCCGAGGATCTGGTAGCCGGCGCAGACCGAGAAGATGATGGCGCCGTTCGACGCCGCCCGGCTCAGGCCGCCGTCGCGGCGCAGCCGCTCGGCCGCCAGCCGCTGCGGACGGTCCTCACCGCCGCCGATCAGATAGATGTCGCCGGAGGTGGGCACCGGCTGGTCGCTGCGTACGTCGATGCGCATCACGTCGAGACCGCGCTGCCGGGCCCGGCGTTCCACCACGAGGGCGTTGCCCTGGTCGCCGTAGGTGCTGAGCAGATCCGGGTAGACCCACACCAGACGCAGGCTGCTGTCACTCATTCTCATACGTCCTCTCCGTCCGTCCACCGGTCAGTTGCCGACACGACGGCGTACGTCCTGGAAGGCTGTGTAGTTGGCGATCAGCTCGATCCTGCCGGGCGGGGCGCTCTGCACCGCCTCGTCGACCGACTCGCACACCCGGAAGTCCAGGCCCGCCACTTCCAGCCGCACCGCGAGGTCCAGCCTGCGGTCGCCGATCACGAAGATCGGGTGGCCGGCGAGACGGGTGTAGTCGACGTCCCACAGCCAGGAGGTGTCCGTGCCGTCCGCGCCGCGGGCGTTGACGGAGAGGATCACCGGCGTCGGCGGCGGGTCGATCAGCGAGAACGTCTCGAGCCAGCCGGCCGGGTTCTTCGCCAGCAGCAGCCGGACGTCACGGCCGAGGAAGGAGACGACGTCGTACCGGCCGGCCACGGCCTGCACCTGGTACATGCGCTCCAGGGCCACCTGCGGCGGCACACCGAAGCAGGCGGCGACGGCGGCGGAGGTGGCGGCGTTGGCCTTGTTCGCGCGACCGGGCAGCTGGAGGTGGATCGGCCAGGCGGAGCCGTGCGGGTCGATGACGTGGTCGCCGCTGAGCACCCAGCTCGGTGCCGGACGGCGGAAACCGCACTCGCCGCAGAACCAGTCGTCGCCAGGGCGCTGCATCACACCGCCGCAGGACGGGCACGACCAGGCGTCGTCCTTCCACTCCTGGCCGGCGGCGACCCACACGACATTGGGGGAGGAGGAGGCCGCCCACACGACCAGCGGGTCGTCCGCGTTGGCGATGACCATCGCCTTCGAACCGGCAAGACCCTCACGCCACTTCTCGGCCAGCATCCTGGTCTCCGCCGCGCGGTCCAGCTGGTCGCGCGACAGGTTCAGCAGCGCGATGGCCTTGGGCGTCACATCCCTCGCCACACCGGCGAGGTACTTCTCGTCGACCTCGATCACACCGAAGCGGGCGTCAGAGCCGCCCGCCAGGGCCGAGGTGATACCCGCCGGCATGTTGGCGCCGAGCGCGTTGGAGACCACCGGGCCACTGGCCCGCAGCGCCTCCGCGATCAGCCTCGTGGTCGTGGTCTTGCCGTTGGTCGCAGAAACGAGGACCACGTCCAGGTGCTGCGCCAGCCTCCCCAGCAGATCGGGGTCGAGCTTGAGCGCCACCCGGCCGCCGATCACCGATCCGCTGCCGCGCCCGGCGGCGCGGGACACCGCTGCTGCGGCCTTGCCCGCCGTCACGGCCAGCTTGGCTCGCGGCGTCAGGGGCTCCGAGTTGCCTGACATCGTCCTTGATCCTCCTTGCATCGGTCGGGACTCAGCCTATCCAGCTCCGGTCGGCCGCCCGCACCGCGGCACCGTCGGAAAAGGTGGAGGTCACGGGTGAACGGGCGGGAACGTACGCTGGGCGCCATGCGAAACCGGCCGATCCCCGGCAGTACCGGACGCGTGAGGCCCATGAGCCTGCTCGCGGATCCGGTCCTGCACACACCCTGCGAGACCGTGACCGACTTCGGCCCCGACCTGAGGGAACTCGTCGAGGACCTCTTCGCGACGATGTACGCGGCCCAGGGTGTCGGCCTCGCCGCGAACCAGGTCGGTGTCGCGTCGAGGGTCTTCGTGTACGACTGCCCCGACGACGAGGACGTCCGCCACCTCGGACACATCGTCAACCCCCGCCTCGTGGAGGCGGACGGCGTCACGATCCGCGGCCCGGAAGGCTGTCTCTCGCTGCCCGGCCTGGAGGCGGGCACGGAACGCTTCGACCGCGCGGTGGTCGAGGGCGTGACGTGGGAGGGGGAACCGGTACGGGTGGAGGGGAGCGGGTTCTTCGCGCGCTGCCTGCAGCACGAGTGCGACCACCTGGAGGGGCTGGTGTACGCGGACCGGCTGTCTTCGTGGCGGCGGGCGAGGCTGGCGAGGGCGGTGCGGAGGGCGTCCTGGGGGACGCCGGAGCGGGTGGGGCGGGTGCGGGCCGGGACGCCGGGGGCGTAACGCCCGTGGCGCGGCGGGCGTTTTCCCCACCCCGCCCTTCGGGCCGGATGTGCCGGACCCGTCAGAAGCCCGGGCCGTCCGCGCGGTCCTGGACCTGGAAGAGGCGGCCGCACAGGAGGTCCGTCAGGCTGGCGACCAACTCCGCTCGTGAGCACGGTCGTTCGCCCAGCCACCAGTCGCCCGCCGCGTGCATCATGCCGACGATGCCGTGGCCCCACACCCGCGCCACCAGGTCTCCGCCGGGGCCCAGGTCGACACGGTCGGCGATGACCGTGCCGAGCTCCTCGCCGAGGCGCCGCAGCAGCGGCGCCGAGTGGCGGCCCACGTCGAAGCCGGCTTCCGAGGGCTGGTTGTCCTCCGCCGGGTGCATCAGGAAGCGGTACACCTGGGGCCGTGCCTCGATGGCCGCGAGGTACGTGTCGAGCGTGCCGGCGACCCGCTCCCTGCGGTCGACGTCCGCGTCCACCGCCACCTGAAGCGCTCGCAGCAGCGCGTCGGTGTGGCGCTTGGCCAGTGCGCGGTAGAGGCCGCCCTTGTCACCGAAGTGCCGGTAGAGGATGGGCTTGGTGATGCCCGCCTCCGCCGCGATGGCGTTCATGGATGCGTGGGGCCCGTCCCGGAGTACCACCCGGTCGGCGGCCTCGAGGAGTTCCCGGCGCCGCTGGTCGGCCGACCGCTGGTGTTGTGTGGTCTCCATGTGTTTCTCCCCGCCCGGACGATTGCGTGACGCTTGCGCAAAGTAACACCCTGCCGCAATGGTCACATGATCGGGCCATGGCTGGTTGACAGGGGCTACCGGTCGGTAACAGACTGCCGTTACCGCAGGTAACATGCAGGTTGGCGCAGTAGTTCTGGAGGGGACATGACCGAGTTCACGCTCGACCTCAACGAGGATCAGAAGCAGGTCCGTGACTGGCTCAACGGCTTCGCCAAGGACGTCATGCGACCCGCCGCCGCCGAGTGGGACGAGCGTGAGGAGACCCCTTGGCCCGTCATCCAGGAGGCGGCCAAGCTCGGAATCTACTCCCTCGACTTCTACGCCCAGCAGTTCTTCGACCCCACAGGCCTCGGCATCCCGATGGCGATGGAGGAGCTGTTCTGGGGCGATGCGGGCATCGCGCTCTCCATCGTCGGCACCGGGCTCGCCGCCGTGGGCGTCCTCGCCAACGGTACGGAGGAGCAGATCGGCACCTGGATCCCCCAGATGTACGGCGACGCGAGCGATGTGAAGGTCGCCGCCTTCTGCTCCTCGGAGCCGGACGCCGGCTCCGACGTCGGCTCCATGCGCACCCGCGCCGTCTACGACGAGGCGAAGGACGAGTGGGTGCTCAACGGCACCAAGACCTGGGCGACCAACGGCGGTATCGCCAATGTCCATGTCGTCGTCGCCGTGGTCGATCCCGAGCTCGGCTCGAAGGGCCATGCCTCGTTCATCGTCCCGCCGAACACGCCCGGTCTGTCCCAGGGGCAGAAGTTCAAGAAGCACGGCATCCGCGCCTCGCACACCGCGGAGGTCGTGCTCGAGGACGTCCGTGTTCCCGGCGGCTGCCTGCTCGGCGGCAAGGAGAAGCTGGACGAGCGGCTCGCCCGGGCCCGGGAGAAGGCCCGTACGGCAGGCGGTGCGGGCGGCGAGCGGGTGAAGAACGCGGCGATGGCCACCTTCGAGGCCTCCCGTCCCGCCGTCGGGGCCATGGCCGTCGGCACCGCCCGCGCCGCGTACGAGGTCGCGCTCGACTACGCGAAGACGCGGGAGCAGTTCGGCCGCCCGATCATCGACAACCAGGGCATCGCCTTCCAACTGGCCGACATGCGCACCCGGATCGACGCCGCCCGTCTGCTGGTGTGGCGCGCCTCGTGGATGGCGACCACCGGCAAGCCGTTCACCTCGGCGGAGGGCTCCATGTCGAAGCTGTTCGCCAGCGAGACCGCCAAGAAGGTCACCGCCCAGGCGGTCCAGATCCTCGGCGGCAACGGCTTCACCCGCGAGTATCCGGTGGAGCGCATGCACCGCGACGCGGCGATCTACACGATCTTCGAGGGCACCAGCGAGATCCAGCGACTGGTGATCGCCCGAACCCTGTCGGGCATGCCGATCCGCTGACCCGGCGCACACGCAGGAGGCTCCGGCTCCCCATCGGGAGCCGGAGCCTCCTGCGTGTGCGCACTTTTCGTGTCCCGCCTCAGCGCCGTGTCAGCTTCTCGATCAGCAACGAGGGCAGCAGCAGCACCACGAAACCGAGCTTGAACAGCACGGGCGAGACCACCACCCCCAGGACGATCCCGAGCACGAAGGATTCGTGCGGCATCTCATAGCCGATCAGCGGCAGCGTGCCGCCGACGAACGCCTCGTAGGCGGCCCAGACGCCCAGTGCCAGACCGAGCACCCCGCCGACGAAGCCGACGCCGACCGGCCATGCGGCATCGTCGTCCCTGCGTTTGTTCCCCACCGGATCCCCCCCCGGGAAAGCAGTAAGAACCGTCGCACCCTGCGACGTCAGGCAGACAGTACCGCCTCGACTGCCGCCAGCACCTCGGGCGACTCCGGCTCGGTACCGGGACGGAAACGGGTCACCTCGCCCTGCGGGGAGATCAGGAACTTCTCGAAGTTCCACTGGACGTCGCCGGCCTCGCCGTCGGCGTCCGCGACCTTCGTCAGCTCCGCGTACAGGGGGTGACGGCCTTCACCGTTCACGTCCGTCTTCTCCAGCATGGGGAAGGACACGCCGTACGTCGCCGAGCAGAACGTGGCGATCTCCTCCGAGCTGCCCGGCTCCTGGCCCCCGAACTGGTTGCACGGCACGCCCAGCACCGTGAAGCCCCGGTCGCCGTATTCCTTCTGCAGCCGCTCCAGGCCCGCGTACTGCGGGGTCAGCCCGCACTTGGAGGCCACATTCACCACCAGGACCGCCTGGTCCCGGTAGTCGCCGAGCGAGGTCGCCTCGCCGGACAGGGTGCGCAGCGGGATGTCGTACAGAGTCATCGAAGCTCCTCACAGGGTCGCCGACGGGCGGCCGGACGGCCGCACCGGTGGACGACCGATGAAAACACGGGTGCGCCCGTGACAGAGCACGGGCGTCACGTCGGACAACGCCGCCGGGCACGGCGATCTTCCCCGTACCGGGAGGACCGCGGCCCGGCGGTCGGCTACACCGGCCGGAACAGGCCCTCCTGCACCACCGACACCAGCAGCCGGCCCTCGCGGTCGTAGATCCGGCCACGGGCGAGCCCGCGGCCGCCCGTCGAGATCGGCGACTCCTGGTCGTAGAGGAACCACTCGTCGGCACGGAACGGCCGGTGGAACCACATCGCGTGGTCGAGCGACGCCATGTCGAAGCCCCGGCGTCCCCACAGAGGCTCCACCGGGATCCGCACCGCGTCCAGCAGCGTCATGTCGCTCGCGTACGTCAGCGCGCAGGTGTGCACCAGCGGATCGTCGCCCAGCGGGCCGACCGCGCGCATCCAGACCGCGCTGCGCGGGTCGGCGTCCTTGATCTCGGCCGCCGTCCAGCGCAGCCGGTCGACATAGCGGATGTCGAACGGCTGACGCCTGGCCATCCGCTCCAGCGCCTCCGGCAGCTCGCCCAGATGCTCCCGGATCTCGGTCACCACGGTGGGCAGCGACTCGGGCTCCGGGAAGTCGAGACGCGGCGGCAGCTGATGCTCGATGCTGCCCGGCTCGGGGCGGTGGAAGGACGCCGTCAGGTTGAAGATGGTGCGCCCCTCCTGCACGGCCGTGACCCGGCGGGTGGTGAACGAGCGGCCGTCCCGGACCCGTTCGACCTGGTACACGATCGGCACTCCGGGGCGTCCCGGCCGCAGGAAGTACGCGTGCAGCGAATGGACCGGACGGTCGCCGTCCGTGGTCCTGCCCGCGGCGACCAGGGCCTGACCGGCCACCTGCCCGCCGAAGACGCGCTGCAGGGACTCGTTCGGGCTGAGTCCCCGGAAGATGTTGACCTCGATCCGTTCCAGATCGAGCAGATCGACCAGACGCTCGGCCGGATTCGTCATCCTCAGTTCTCCCTGTCAGAGCCGGCCGACGGACGTGACCCGCACGACCGCCCGGCCCTCCTCGTCGGAGGCCGCCAGATCGACCTCCGCGCTGATACCCCAGTCATGGTCGCCGTTCGGGTCGGCGAAGGTCTGCCGTACGCGCCACAGGCCGTGCGGGGCGTCCTCCTCGATGGCCAGGAGCTTCGGACCGCGGGCGTCGGGGCCCGTGCCCAGGTCGTCGTACTCGTCCCAGTACCCGTCCATCGCCTCGCCCCAGGCGTCCGCGTCCCAGCCCGACTCGGCGTCCATCTCGCCCAGTTCACCGACCCGGTCCAGGGCGGCCAGCTCCACCCGGCGGAACATCGCGTTGCGCACGAGCACCCGGAACGCGCGGGCGTTCGCCGTGACCGGCTTGACCTGGTCGGCCTTCTCCTGCGCCTCCTCGGCCGTCTCCACCTCCGGATTGGCCAGCTGCTCCCACTCGTCCAGCAGGCTGGAGTCGACCTGGCGGACCATCTCGCCGAGCCAGGCGATCAGGTCCTCGAGGTCCTCCGTCTTCAGATCGTCCGGGATGGTGTGGTCGAGCGCCTTGTACGCGCTCGCCAGATAGCGCAGCACGATGCCCTCGGTGCGGGCCAGCTCGTACCAGGAGGTGAACTCGGTGAATGTCAGCGCCCGTTCGTACATGTCACGGATGACGGACTTCGGCGACACCGGATGGTCGCCGACCCAGGGGTGCGACTTCTTGTAGACGTTGTAGGCGTGCCACAGGAGCTCCTCCAGCGGCTTCGGGTACGAGATCTCCTGGAGTCGCTCCATGCGCTCCTCGTACTCGATGCCGTCCGCCTTCATCTTGCCGACGGCCTCACCGCGCGCCTTGTTCTGCATGGCGGCGAGGATCTGGCGCGGATCGTCCAGCGTCGACTCGACGACGGAGACCATGTCCAGTGCGTACGAAGGGGACTGGGGGTCGAGCAGGTCGAAGGCGGCGAGGGCGAACGTTGACAACGGCTGGTTGAGCGCGAAGTCCTGCTGGAGGTCGACGGTGAGCCGTACGGTGCGGCCCTCCGCGTCGGGGGTGTCCAGCTGTTCCACCACTCCGCCGTCGAGCAGCGAGCGGTAGATGGCGATGGCCCGGCGGATGTGACGCAGCTGGGCCTTGCGGGGCTCGTGGTTGTCCTCGAGCAGCCGGCGCATGGCCTCGAAGGCGTTGCCCGGCCGGGCGATCACCGAGAGAAGCATGATGTTGGTGACCCGGAAGCGGGAGGTCAGCGGCTCGGGCTCGGACGCGATCAGCTTCTCGAACGTGCTGTCCGACCAGGCGACGAAGCCCTCCGGAGCCTTCTTCCTGACCACCTTGCGGCGCTTCTTGGGGTCGTCGCCTGCCTTCGCGAGCGCCTTCTCGTTCTCGATGACGTGCTCGGGCGCCTGGGCGACCACCAGGCCCGCGGTGTCGAAGCCCGCACGGCCCGCACGCCCGGCGATCTGGTGGAACTCACGCGCCCGCAGTGTCCGCACCCGGCTGCCGTCGTACTTGGTGAGCGCGGTGAACAGCACCGTGCGGATGGGGACGTTGACGCCGACACCGAGCGTGTCGGTGCCGCAGATGACCTTCAGCAGGCCGGCCTGCGCCAGCTTCTCCACCAGCCGCCGGTACTTGGGCAGCATGCCCGCGTGATGCACACCGATGCCGTGCCGGACATAACGGGACAGGTTCTTGCCGAACTTGGTGGTGAACCGGAAACTGCCGATCAGATCGGCGATCTTGTCCTTCTCTTCACGCGAGCACATGTTGATGCTCATCAGCGACTGGGCGCGCTCCACGGCCTGCGCCTGGGTGAAGTGCACGATGTAGACCGGCGCCTGCTTCGTCTCCAGCAGCTCGGTCAGCGTCTCCGTGATCGGCGTCAGCCGGTACTCGTACGAGAGCGGCACGGGCCGGGTCGCCGACCGGACGACGGTGGTGGGGCGGCCGGTGCGGCGGGTCAGGTCCTTCTCGAACATCGAGACGTCACCGAGGGTCGCCGACATCAGGACGAACTGGGCCTGCGGCAGCTCCAGGATCGGGATCTGCCAGGCCCAGCCGCGGTCCTGCTCGGCATAGAAATGGAACTCGTCCATCACGACCTGGCCGACGTCGGCGTGCTTTCCGTCGCGCAGGGCGATCGAGGCCAGCACCTCCGCGGTGCAGCAGATGACCGGCGCGTCCGCGTTCACGGACGCGTCGCCGGTCAGCATGCCCACGTTCTCCGTGCCGAACAGCTTGCACAGGTCGAAGAACTTCTCCGAGACGAGGGCCTTGATCGGCGCGGTGTAGAAGGTGACCTGGTCGTTCGCCAGTGCCGCGAAGTGCGCCGCCGCCGCGACCAGGCTCTTCCCGGAGCCGGTCGGGGTCGAAAGGATCACGTTCGCCCCGGAGACCACCTCGATCAGCGCTTCCTCCTGAGCCGGATAGAGCGTGATGCCCTGGCCCTCCGCCCAGGAGGAGAAGGCTTCGTACAGGGCATCGGGGTCGGCGTCTGAAGGCAGCTGATCGATAAGGGTCACACCCCCATCTTGCCTGTCCCCGAGCCGGATCAGGGAACCGGCCGTGAGCGGCAAGATCATGACCGATACGCTGCCCTGTCAACTGGGGTCAGGCACAAGAGCGATGGGGCGACGATGGGGCGGGGACGCACATGATGGGACCGGCGCACTCTCTGTCCGGGGCGGCCGCTTGGCTGGGGGTGGGGGCGGCGACGGCCGCCATGGGCCACCCGATGCCGTGGCCCGTCCTCGTCGTCGGAGCGCTGATCTGCGCGGGCGCGGCGCTGGCGCCCGATCTGGATCACAAGGCGGCGACGATCTCGCGGGCCTTCGGGCCCGTGTCACGCGGGCTGTGCGAGATCGTCGACAAGCTGTCGTACGCCGTCTACAAGGCGACGCGGAAGCAGGGCGACAAGCGCAGGACGGGCGGGCACCGGACCCTGACGCACACCTGGCTGTGGGCGGTCCTCATCGGCGCGGGCGCCTCCGCGCTGGCGATCTTCGGCGGCCGGTGGGCCGTCCTCGCGATCCTGTTCGTCCACATGGTGCTGGCCGTGGAAGGCCTGCTGTGGCGGGCAGCCCGGGTCTCCAGCGACATCCTGGTCTGGCTGCTGGGCGCCACCAGCGCGTGGATCCTCGCGGGCGTCCTGGACAAGCCCGGCAACGGCGCGGACTGGCTGTTCACCGCGCCCGGCCAGGAGTACCTGTGGCTGGGCCTGCCGATCGTCCTCGGCGCCCTCGTCCACGACATCGGCGACGCCCTCACCGTCTCCGGCTGCCCGATCCTGTGGCCGATCCCTGTCGGCAACAAGCGCTGGTACGCGGTGGGCCCCCCGAAGCCGATGCGCTTCAGGGCCGGGAGCTGGGTCGAGCTGAAGGTGCTGATGCCGGCGTTCATGCTGCTGGGCGGCGTGGGCGGCGCCGCCGCGCTGAACTTCATCTGACGGGCCCGCCGGCCGGCCCCCGCGCGCTGCGGGCGGGGGCCGGGACGGGGGGCTATCCGTGCCAGGAGCGCCAGAGCGCCGCGTACGCGCCGTCTGCCGATACGAGCTCGTCGTGACTGCCGAGCTCGCTGATCCGGCCCTCCTCGACCACCGCGATCACGTCCGCGTCGTGCGCGGTGTGCAGCCGGTGCGCGATGGCGACGACCGTGCGGCCGTCCAGGACACGGGACAGGGAGCGCTCCAGGTGGCGGGCCGCCCGCGGGTCCAGCAGGGAGGTGGCCTCGTCCAGCACCAGCGTGTGCGGGTCCGCGAGGACGAGGCGGGCGAGCGCGATCTGCTGGGCCTGGGCCGGGGTCAGCGAGAGGCCGCCGGAGCCGACCTCGGTGTCCAGACCGTCGTCCAGCGCCCGCGCCCAGCCGTCCGCGTCCACCGCGCCGAGCGCGGCCCACAGCTCCGCGTCCCCGGCACTGGAGCGGGCGAGGAGCAGGTTGTCCCGCAGCGAGCCGACGAAGACGTGGTGCTCCTGGTTGACGAGCGCCACGTGCTCCCGCACCCGCTCGGCCGGCATGCCGGACAACTCCGCCGTGCCGAGCGTGACATGGCCGCTGCGCGGCGCGTAGATGCCCGCGAGCAGCCGGCCCAGGGTCGACTTGCCGGCGCCGGACGGGCCGACCAGCGCCATACGGGTGCCGGGCGGTACCTCCATCGAGACCTTGTGCAGCACGTCGACGCCCTCGCGGTATCCGAAGTGCACCTTGTCGGCGCGGACGTCCCGGCCCTCGGGCCGCAGCCGGTCGTCGCCCGCCTCCGGTTCGATCTCCCGCACGCCCACCAGCCGCGCCAGGGACACCTGAGCCACCTGGAGCTCGTCGTACCAGCGCAGGATCAGGTTCACCGGGTCGACCATCATCTGGGCGATCAGCGCGCCGGTGGTCAGCTGGCCGATCCCGATCCAGCCCTGCAGTACGAACACGCCGCCGATCATCAGCACGGAGGTGAGCACGGTCGCGTGGGTGAGGTTGATGACGGGAAAGAGGACGGACCGCAGGTAGAGGGTGTACCGCTCCCAGGACGTCCACTCCTTGATCCGCCGGTCGGAGAGCGCCACCCGGCGCGCCCCGAGCCGGTGCGACTCCACGGTGCGGCCGGCGTCGACGGTCTCCGCGAGCACGCCCGCCACGGCCGCGTACCCGGCGGCCTCCGAGCGGTACGCCGACGGCGCGCGCTTGAAGTACCAGCGGCAGCCGACGACCAGCAACGGCACCGCCACCAGCACGGCGGGCGCGAGCGGCGGCGCGGTCACGGTGAGCCCGCCGAGGAGCAGCACGATCCAGAAGACGCCGATCGTCAGCTGCGGCACGGCCTCACGCATGGCGTTGGCGAGGCGGTCGACGTCCGTGGTGATACGGGACAGCAGGTCGCCCGTCCCGGCGCGTTCGAGGACGCCCGGGGGGAGCCCGACGGAGCGGACGAGGAAGTCCTCGCGCAGATCGGCGAGCATCCGCTCGCCCAGCATCGCCCCGCGCAGCCGCACCAGCCGGACGAAGACCGCCTGGACGACAAGGGCGGCCGCGAACAGGGCGGCGGTGCGTTCCAGGTGCAGGTCGCGCGCTCCGTCCGCCGCCTTCTCCACGAGCGAACCGAGGAGCCACGGACCGGCCATCGAGGCGACGACGGCGACCGTGTTGACGGTGACGAGGAGCGCGAAGGCGCCGCGGTGCCGCCGCAGCAGCTCGCTCACGTACGCGCGCACGGTGGCCGGCGTGCCCACCGGCAGGGTGGTCGCCGAGCGGAGGGCCGCCGGGTCGTACTCCGGTGGCGCCAGGCCGATCATGCTGTCTCCTCGATGTCTTCGGTGCCGGCCTTGGTGAGCTGTGCCCCGACCGGGCCGCGCGGGGCGGCCACGAGGCGCTGCTCCGTGTCGGTCTCCCGGGTCACGACCGCGCGGTAGCGGGGCTCCGTGCGCAGCAGTTCGCGGTGCGCGCCGACCGCCACGACCTCGCCCTCGTGGACCAGGACGACCCGCTCGGCGCGGTCGAGCAGCAGCGGTGAGGACGTGAACAGGACCGTCGTGCGGCCCGCGCGGAGCGTGCGCACGCCGTCCGCGATCCGCGCCTCCGTGTGCGAGTCGACGGCCGACGTCGGCTCGTCGAGCACCAGCACCTCGGGGTCGGTGACCAGCGAACGCGCCAGCGCGAGCCGTTGCCGCTGACCGCCCGACAGCGAGCGCCCGCGTTCGGTGATGGGCGCGTTCATGGGGTCGTTGTCGAGGGACGCCTGCGCCAGCGCGTCGAGCACGTCGCCGCACTCCGCCGCGGCCAGCGCCCGCTCCGCGGCGACCTCCCCGGACGCCGGCACGTCGAGCAGTTCCGTGAGGGTGCCCGAGAGCAGCACCGGGTCCTTGTCCTGGACGAGCACCGCGCCGCGGGCCTCTTGGAGCGGCCGGCCGTCCAGCGCGACACCGCCGAGCAGCACGGAGGGCAGGCCGTCCGCTTCAGCCGGGTGGCCGCCGAGCCGTTCGGCGAGCTGTCCCGCCGCGTCCGGGTCGCCGCAGACGACGGCGGTGAGCGTCCCGGCCGGGGCGAGCAGGCCGGTGGCCGGGTCGTACAGATCGCCGGTCAGCTCGCGTGCGTCGTCCGCGGGGGTGGTGTCCTGCCGGGCGCTCCGCTCGAGTGACAGGACCCGGGCCGCGCGGCGCGCCGAGGGCCGGGAGAAGGAGTACGCCATGGCGATCTCCTCGAAGTGCCTGAGCGGGTAGCTCAGCAGCATCACCGCGCTGTACACGGTGACCAGTTCACCCACGGAGATCCGGCCGTCACCGACGAGCCCGAGGCCGTACCAGACGACCGAGATCAGCAGCAGGCCCGGCAGCAGCACCTGCACGGCGGAGATGGCCGACCACATCCGGGCGCTGCGGACGGCGGCGGTGCGGACCTCCTGAGAGGCGTGCCGGTAGCGCTTCAGGAAGAGCTTCTCGCCGCCGATGCCACGGAGGACCCGAAGGCCGGCGACCGTGTCGGAGGCGAGCTCCGTGGCGCGGCCCGCCTTCTCCCGCTGCACGTCCGCGAGACGGGTGGCCCGGGGGAGCAGCGGCAGGACGCCGAGGGCCAGTACCGGCACGCCGACGGCCACGAGGACGCCGAGGGCCGGCTGGTAGATCAGGAGGCCGACGCAGACCAGCACGACGGTGAGGGCGGCGGCGAGGAAACGCGAGACCGCTTCGACGAACCAGCCGATCTTCTCGACGTCGCCGGTGGACACGGCGACCACTTCACCGGCCGCGACCCGCCTGGTGAGCGCGGAGCCCAGTTCGGAGGTCTTGCGGATCAAAAGCTGCTGGACGCGCGCCGCGGCGGTGATCCAGTTGGTGACGGCCGTGCGGTGCAGCATGGTGTCGCCGACGGCGATGCAGACGGCGGAGACGGCGAGCAGCGCGCCCGCCACGGCGAGGGAGCTGCCGGACTTCTCCACGACCGCCTGGACAGCCCTGCCGACCCCGTAGGGAAGGGCCATGACGGACACGAAGTGCAGCATTCCCCAGGACAGCGAACGGAGTTGGCCGCGCAGTTGCCGGCGTCCGAGCCAGAGGAGGAATCTCGGCCCCGACCGGACGTCCGGCAGACCAGGATCGACATACGGAAGGTCGCGAATCTGCATGATGTCCCAGATCGTTCGGAAGGTCGGCACAGATCTGCCAGCCTCCCGCCCTGGGACAGGCGGCAGCAAACGATTTAATCCCGGCGCTCCGGGCTCGGTCCTGGTCGGTCAGCAGTGCGGTCCCGGGCTGTCGACCAGGGCGGACAGCAGGCCGGCGAGGGTTTCGCGCTGCTCCGTGGTGAGAGGGGCGAGCACGTCCTCCGCCGCCGCGCGGCGCGCGTCGCGCAGGGCGCGCAGCGTGGCGCGGCCCGTGTCGGTCAACTCGATCCGTGTGACACGGCGGTTGGCCGGGTCGGGCACCCGGCGGACCCGGCCGCCGGCCTCGAGTCCGTCGACCAGGCTCGTGACGGCGCGGGGGACCACCTCAAGACGCTCCGCCAGATCCGCCATACGGGGCGGTTCTTCGTAGTGCGCCACGGTGCGCAGCAGCCGTGACTGGGCGGGGGTGATCGCTATGTCCGCCGACTGGAGCTGGCGCTTCTGGCTGCGATGGAGCCGGCGGGTCAGCCGGAGCAGCTGCTCGGCGAGCAGGCCGTCGGCGTCAGGGGTGCTCATGCCGGGAACAATATCAGGACCTTGTTCATTGTGAGTATAGGTAACAATGAGCTAGGCTCTCGTATCGCATCCCTGCCTGAGGAGACCATTGCGGCCCGAACACACCACCTGGACACCACCGCCGAGGGACCCGGACCAGCCGCCCGCCGAGGTGCGGCGGATCCTGCGGCTCTTCCGGCCCTACCGCGGCCGGCTCGCCGTCGTGGGGCTGCTCGTCGGCGCCTCGTCGTTGGTGTCCGTCGCCTCGCCGTTCCTGCTGCGCGAGATCCTCGACACCGCGATCCCGCAGGGCCGTACCGGGCTGCTCAGTCTGCTTGCCCTCGGCATGATCGCCACCGCCGTGATGACCAGCGTCTTCGGGGTGCTCCAGACACTGATCTCCACCACGGTGGGCCAGCATGTGATGCACGATCTGCGCACCGGGGTCTACGCGCAGTTGCAGCGGATGCCGCTCGCCTTCTTCACCAGGACCCGTACCGGCGAGGTCCAGTCGCGCATCGCCAACGACATCGGCGGCATGCAGGCCACCGTGACGTCGACGGCCACCTCCCTGGTCTCCAACCTCACCGCGGTCGTCGCCAGCGTCGTCGCCATGCTCGCCCTGGACTGGCGGCTCACCGTCGTCTCCCTCGTCCTGCTGCCGCTGTTCGTCTGGATCAGCCGCCGGGTCGGCCGCGAGCGGAAGAAGATCACCACTCAACGGCAGAAGCAGATGGCCGCGATGGCCGCCACGGTCACCGAGTCCCTGTCCGTCAGCGGCATTCTCCTCGGCCGCACCATGGGCAGGGCCGACTCCCTCACCCGGTCCTTCGCCAAGGAGTCGGAACGCCTGGTCGACCTCGAGGTGCGCTCGAGCATGGCCGGTCGCTGGCGGATGTCGACCATAGGCATCGTCATGGCGGCCATGCCGGCCCTCATCTACTGGGCCGCGGGCTTCGCGCTGCGGACCGGCGGGCCCGCGATCTCCATCGGCACGCTCGTCGCCTTCGTCTCGCTCCAGCAGGGCCTGTTCCGGCCTGCCGTGAGCCTGCTCTCCACCGGCGTGCAGATGCAGACGTCGCTCGCCCTGTTCCAGCGGATCTTCGAATATCTCGACCTGCGCGTCGACATCACCGAGCCCGCGGAGCCCGTGGCGCTCGACAAGGTCCGGGGTGAAGTGCGTTTCGAGAAGGTCGGCTTCTCCTACGACCCCGCGCAGGAGCGGCCCACCCTCGACGGCATCGACCTCACCGTCCCCGCAGGCGGCTCGCTCGCGGTGGTCGGCCCGACCGGTTCCGGCAAGTCCACGCTGAGCTATCTGGTTCCCCGGCTGTACGACGTCACCGGCGGCCGGGTCACCATCGACGGCGTCGACGTACGGGACCTGGCCTTCGACACGCTGGCGCAGGCCGTGGGAGTCGTCTCCCAGGAGACGTATCTCTTCCATGCCTCCGTCGCCGACAATCTGCGCTTCGCCAAGCCGGACGCCACGGACGAGGAACTCGAGGCCGCCGCCCGCGCCGCGCAGATCCACGACCACATCGCCTCCCTCCCCGACGGGTACGACACCCTGGTGGGCGAGCGGGGCTACCGCTTCTCCGGCGGCGAGAAGCAGCGGCTCGCCCTCGCCCGCACCATCCTGCGCGACCCGCCGGTCCTGGTTCTCGACGAGGCGACCAGCGCACTCGACACACGTACCGAGCACGCGGTGCAGCAGGCCATCGAGTCCCTCTCACGGGGGCGCACCACGATCACCATCGCCCACCGGCTCTCCACCGTCAGGGACGCGGACGAGATCGTCGTGCTCGACGCGGGGCGCATCGCCGAGCGCGGCAGCCACGGTGAACTACTGGAGCGGGACGGCCGCTACGCCGCCCTCGTCCGCAGGGACGCCCAGCTGACCCCTGCCGCGCCCTGACGACTCGCTCCGCGACTGAGGGCCGGGCGTGCCGGCCTGGCGGGTCGACTGGTGGTTGATCGGCAGGCCGGCTGCTGGGCGAGCACGAGTTCGGCGCTCGGCTTGCGGCGGGCCGGCCGGCGGGCGGAGCGGTCCGAGACCAGTCAGGCGATCGCGCGGTGGGTCTCGGTGTACTCCTCGCGTCGGCCGGTGTAGCGCTGGAGCGGGCGCCACTGCCGCAGCTCGGCGTTGGCGTGCTCGACACAGATCCGCTCCGAGGACTGCTGCCGCGCGCCTCTCGCCAGGCGTACTGATCGCTGAGCGGTGCGTCACCCTTCGGCTTCTTCGGCGGGACGCTGATCTGGTCCGGGAACTCGTTCGTCAGCCCCGGGTAACCCTCGTCGACCTCGGCTGTCACCTTCGCGGGCGGAGTCGGAACTGCTCGGCGATGCCCTCGGCGCGCATCGCGGTCCGGGCGGAATAGCCCGGCACCGGAGGCTGTTCCGGCCTCCGTGACCACGCGATCTTTCCTCTTTCTCCTGGCTGCGGCCCGGCCGGGTGGCAGCACCGAACTCCTCGCCCGCGCGGCGGCGGAGCAGTTGCCGCCCGGTACGGCGCAGCGCTGGCTGGACCTCACCGAGCACCGCCTGCCGGACTTCCAGGACAGCCGCCACGGGGCCGAGCCGTGGCCCGAGCAGGAGAACGAGGCCCTGCTCCACGAGGCCACGCTGGCCGCGACGGACCTGGTGATCGCCTCGCCGCTGTACTGGTACTCGCTCTCCTCCTACGCCAAGCGGTACCTGGACTACTGGTCGCGGTGGCTGCGCACGCCGGACCCGGAGTTCCGGGCGAAGATGTCCGGCCGCACCCTGTGGGGCATCACGGCCATGGCCCACGCGGAGGAGGAGGTTGCCCTGCCGCTGGAGCTGACGCTGAACCACACTGCGGCCTACATGGGCATGCGGTTCGGCGGCGTGCTACTGGGCCACGGCACGCGCCCGGGACAGGTACTGGAAGACGAGCAGGCGCTTACGCGGGCGAAGACGTTCTTCGCGACGGAGGCTCCGCCGGCCCGGTTCCCTTACGCAAGCGAGCAGGCCCGCTAGCCAGGAGGGCCGTCCGCGGCGACGTCTACTCCTCGGGTGGCTCGGCTCCCAGGCGGTCGAGGCGTCCTGGTTCCGGTGTAGATCCCCCCGGGGATCTACACCCCACAGCAATTGCGGACCGAGTCGTCAGGCCTGCATCGAGCCGTGATCAATCATGTCGGTGCCCGGCCCTCCTTGGTCCCGTACGACGGCGCCGCCGCTCCCGTGGGACGGGGGAGCGGCGGCGCCTGTCGTGAACGGCCGTCAGACGAGCCGACCCACGAAGTGGACGACGCCGGCGAGCAGGTTGGTGATGAGGTTCAAGGTGATGTTTTCTCCTCGTGCATGATGCTGATGACGGGACTGCGCATCGTCGCGGTCTGCAGCCCGTCGCCACCGTAAGCATCCTGTGTCGCAAGGGAGTTGGGTCGGTGAAACCCGTGCGACCACACGTTCTGGGGAACAGCCGCGCGAGCGTTCGTTTGTTCGTGTCGGTGGGGTGGTCGACGGGTGCTCGTGTCGTCCGACGCCGGCTCCCCGGATCGGCCCGAGGACCGGGTTAGCGTGCCTGTATGACGAACGAGCCCTCACCGCGGGGACGGTCCAGGCGCCGGCCACGCCTGACGCGCCGCGGCCGGCTGGTGCTGGTGGCGGGCGCCGTGGCGGTGACGGCGGCCGCGGTCCTGGTGCCGCTGCTCACCCCGGAGCCGGAGAAGCCGCACCGCCCGCCGCCTGCGCAACATAAGCTCGTCATCCCCGAGGGTTGGCGCGCCACCCAGGTGTACGCCGCCGTCGACAAGGCCCTCAAGGTCGCGCCGGGAACGACCGGAAAGGCGGCCGCCACGGCGAAGCTGAAGCTCCCGCCCGACGCCCGGGGCAACCCGGAGGGCTACCTCTTCCCGGCCACCTATCCCTACGACGCCACCAGCACCCCGGCCGGCCTGCTCAGCTTCATGGTCAACACCGCCGACCAGCGCTTCGGCAGCAGGCGCATCGCCGATGGGGTCAGCCGCAACGGTCTGACCCTTCATCAGGCGGTGAACATCGCCAGCATCGTGCAGGCGGAGGCCGACACCGCCGACGACATGGGCAAGGTGGCCCGCGTCATCCACAACCGGCTTGCCCAGGGCATGCCGCTGCAGATGGACTCGACGATCAACTACGCGCTGGGGCGCAGCACCGTGGACACCACGACCGCGGACACCCGTCTGCGCAGCCCGTACAACACGTATGAGAACCAGGGGCTGCCACCCTCACCCATCGACAACCCGGGCGAGGAGGCGATGCACGCGGCGATCGCCCCGCCGCCCGGCGACTGGCTCTACTTCGTGACGGTGGAACCGGGCGACACCCGCTTCACCGCGAGCTACGAGGAACATCAGCGGCATGTGGCGGAGTTCAACGCCGCACGGGCCGAGGCGCGTGCCACGGACGGCTGAGCCGGCGGGCGTGCCTCCGTCATGAGGGCCTCGGTCATGAGGGCGCCCGTCGTCAGGGCGTACGCCGGTCAGACGGGTGCCGGCTCCTTCTCCAGCAGCCGGGTGATCTCCCGTACGGCGGACCGCCCGGCCCGGTTCGCACCGATCGTCGAGGCAGAGGGGCCGTAGCCGACGAGGTGCACGCGGGCGTCGCGCACCGCGCGGGTGCCGTCCACGCGAATACCGCCGCCCGGTTCACGCAGTCGCAGCGGCGCGAGATGGTCGATCGCCGCGCGGAAGCCGGTCGCCCAGAGGATCACATCGGCTTCGACGCTCCGGCCGTCGTCCCAGGCGACCCCGGACGGTGTGATCCGGTGGAACATCGGCAACCGGTCGAGCACCCCGGTCCGCAGGGCCTGCCGGATGGCGTCGGTCAGCGGCAGCCCCGTGACGGAGACGACGCTCTGCGGCGGCAGTCCGCGCCGTACGCGCTCCTCGACCAGCGCGACCGCCGCCCGTCCCGCGTCCTCGTCGAACGGGCCGTCCCGGAACACCGGGGGTCGCCGTGTCACCCATGTCGTCGCGGCCGCCACCTCGGCGAGCTCCATCAGATGCTGGGTCCCGGACGCTCCGCCGCCGACGACGACGACCCGCTTCCCCGTGAACTCTTCGGGGCCGCGGTAGTCCGCGGTGTGCAGCTGCCGCCCGCGGAAGGTCTCCTGGCCCGGGTAGCGCGGCCAGAACGGGCGGTCCCAGGTCCCGGTCGCGTTGATGAGGGCCCGCGTCGACCAGATTCCGTCGGAGGTCTCCACCGAAAGGCGTCCACCGTCCCCTTCGCGGACGGCCGCGACCGCGACGGGCCGGCGCACCCCTAGGCCGAAACGCTGCTCGTAGTCCGCGAAGTACGCGCCGATCACCTCCGCGGAGGGCCGTTCGTCGTCCGCGCCGGTCAGTTCCATGCCCGGCAGCGAGTGCATGCCGTGCACCTTGCCGTAGGTGAGCGAGGGCCAGCGGAACTGCCAGGCGCCGCCGGGCCGCGGGGCATGGTCGAGCACGACGAAGTCGCGGTCCGGCAGCAGGCCGGCGCGCCGCAGGTGATACGCGGCGGACAGGCCGGCCTGCCCCGCGCCGACGACCACCACGTCCACTTCACGAGCCACCAAGTCGTTCACGTTTCTACCAACAGGGTGGGCGGCACGGATCTTCCCGCAGGGCCCCACCGTCCGGCGGACGAGAAGATGGGGTCATGCCCGGAACCTTCACCACCACGACCGTGACCATCAGCACTGGCTCCGACGAGGCGGTCACCGACCTGACGGGGGAGTGCGAGCGCTTCCTCAGGGAGAACGCGGGCGGTGCCGACGGCCTGCTCAACATCTTCGTCCCGCACGCCACCGCCGGTATCGCCCTCATCGAGACCGGGGCGGGCAGCGACGACGACCTGCTGACCACGCTGCACACCCTGCTCCCGGCCGACGACCGCTGGCAGCACCGGCACGGCAGCCCCGGCCACGGGCGGGACCATGTTCTGCCCGCCCTGGTCCCGCCGCACGCGACGCTTCCCGTGGTCGGCGGCCGGCTGGAGCTCGGCACCTGGCAGTCCGTGTGCCTCGTCGACACCAACAAGGACAATCCCGACCGTCAGGTTCGACTGAGCTTCCTGGGCTGACCAGAATGTTCAGGGCGCCGATGGTGGCGACGGCGGGCGTGGGAGGCGCCGGAGCTGACCATCACGCCGCGCCCTCCGGCGGGCGACGCGTTCTTCGGTCCGGATCAGCGCCCTGGGCTTGGTCCCCCGCGGTTCGAGTTCACATGCGGGGTCGGCCTGGCGTCAAGGCCCTGGGAAGATCGTGCCCCGGTCGGGCGGTGATCGTTCCCCACTGCTGGGTGGTGATCCTCTCCACCCGGCGGCAGCCGGCTGCGGCCGAGGACAGTGGCGGTGGTGAGGCTGAGGGTGACGGCGCACGCTTCGCGACGAAGGCGTCCGCAGCGCTCCCCGACCGCACCACTACGGCACACACCCGACAGGAAGACCAGCAATGCCCCGAGTCCTGATCACTGGAGCAACCTCCGGCATCGGCGCCGCCTTCGCCCGCCGGTTCGCCGCCGACGGCCGCGACCTCGTACTCGTCGCCCGGGACGAGGAACGCCTCGACAACACCGCCTGCGTCCTGAGGCAGCGCCACGCGGTCCGCGTGGAGACCCTGGCTGCCGACCTCCTCGACGCCGCAGCGTGCGCGACTGTCGAGGAACGCCTCGCCGACACCACCGCTCCGGTGAACGTCTTGGTCAACAACGCCGGTTTCGGACTCCCCGCCCCGTTTCCGCACAGCCCTCTCGCGGACGAGGAACGTATGCTCGACCTCCTCACACGGGTCCCCCTGCGCCTCACTCACGCCGCCGTCCCCGGCATGGTTGCCCGCGGCCGTGGCGCCATCCTCAACATCGCCTCCGTCGCCGGCCTTCTGCCCACAGGCACCTACGGCGCGGCGAAGGCATGGCTCATCGGGTTCAGCGAATCCCTCCGCGTCGACCTGGCCCCGAACCACGTCAGGGTTCTCGCCGTCTGCCCCGGCTTCACCCGCACGGAATTCCAACGCCGCGCCGGAATGGACGTCAGCGACCTCCCTGACTGGGCCTGGCTGAGCCCCGAACACGTCGTCACCCAGGCCCTGAAGGACCTCACCCGCGGCCGTCCCCTCAGCATCCCCGGCCGCCACTACCAGGCCTACTCCTTCGCCGCCCGCCATCTTCCCCGCCCCCTGGCAGCCCGCCTGGCCCGCTCGCGCACCCCGCGCGACTGACCCGAGACGCCCCTACGCCGGGGTTGTCCTCGCGGAGGTCGGCGGACACCGACAAGGACAGCCCCGACGCCGGGTCAGGCTGAGCTTCCTGGACCGACCCGGTCAGCGCGACATCAGCCGGCGGCCGGACCTCGCCGACTTCACCAGCTCGGCGACCGTGGTCAGCTTGACCCGGGGTCTGCCTTCACGCAGGCCTCGGGCGACCTCGGTCCGCTCGATCGCCGCCAGCCCCGACGCGTCGACGACCTGGCGGTTGCGGCTGCGCACCAGCCGGTGGAACGCCTTCGCCGGCCGGGAGGGAGCGGGCAGCGCGCCACCGACGGCGTCGGTGAGGAGCGTGCCGACCGTCTCGGCGGCACAGGTGCGGTTCGCGCCGATGCCGCCGGAGGGCCCGCGTTTGATCCAGCCCACGACGTACGTCCCCGGCATGCCTGTCACGCGGCCGTTCTCGTGCGGCACGGTGCCGCTGGCCTCGTCGAAGGGCAGGCCGGCGATCGGCGCGCCCCGGTAGCCGACGGCCCGCAGCAGCATGCCTGCGGGTATCTTCCGCGCCTGATGTGTCCCTGTGGTGCGTACGGCACGCACGGTGTCCTCGCCGAGCACCTCCGACGGTGCGGAGTGGAAGCGGAACACGATGCGCCGTCCCGGGGCAGGAGGACGGGACCAGTCCATCTCGCGGCGGGTGACGTCCTTCAGATCGGCGGCCTTGTCCCTGGCCCCGGCGCTCTCGATGCCCGCGCCGATCCGTGGATCGTGGTCGTCGACGACCAGCTCCACGCCGGGCAGGTGCTTGAGAGCGAGCAGTTCCGACCTGGTGTACGCCGCGTCCGAGGGGCCGCGGCGGCCGAGGAGGACCACCTCCCGCACCTTTCCGGCGCGCAGGGCGGCCAGCGCGTGGTCGGCGATGTCGGTGCCGGCCAGCGACTGCGGGTCACTGACCAGGATCCGCGCGACGTCGAGGGCCACGTTGCCGTTGCCGACCACGACCACGCGCTCGGCCGACAGGTCGACGGCATCCGCCGCGACTTCGGGGTGGGCGTTGTACCAGGCGACGAACGCCGTCGCCGAGATGCTGCCGGGCAGGTCCTCTCCCGGGATCCCGAGCCGGCGGTCGAGCGAGGCGCCGACGGCGTAGATCACCGCGTCGTGGTGCGCGGCGAGTTCCTCCGCCGTGACGTCCTTGCCGACCTCGACGCCCAGGTGCATCCGCACCCGCGGATGCGTGTGGAACCGCCCGAAGGTGTCACCGACCTTCTTGGTCGCGGGATGGTCCGGTGCCACGCCGTAACGCACGAGACCACCGGCCACCGGCAACCGGTCGACGAGCGTCACCTCGGCGCTGGTGTGCAGCAGCAGGTCCTGCGCCGCGTACATGCCGGCCGGGCCGGTGCCGACGACCGCGACCCGGATCGGCGCGAAGTCGGCCGGCAGGACCCGCTTGAACTCCGGCTCTCCCCAGACGTGGAAGTTCGGGCTGTCGTCCGCCGGTCGGGGCGTCCCGTCCTCGAAGTAGGCCGCGTTGATCGCCGCGTACTCCTGCTGGGACCCGGACAGGCTGTCCACGGGGAAGACCGCGTCCACCGGGCAGGCGTCCGCGCAGGCGCCGCAGTCGATGCAGGATCTCGGGTCGATGTACAGCATCTCCGTGCTGCCGAAGGCCCGTTCCTCCGGGGTGGGGTGGATGCAGTTGACCGGGCACACGGCGACGCAGGTGGCGTCGCTGCAGCAGGTCTGCGTGATGGCATAGGTCATGTCGTCAACTCGGCTCGGCTCGGCTCAGGTTCGGTCGGGTCGTCGGGTCGGGTCGCTCCGGTGTCAGATCAGGTCGGCGCGCTTGTAGAAGAACAGGGCGGGCCTGGTGAGCAGACCGGCCGAGGCCAGGAACTCCATGAGGCCCGAACAGCTCGACCGCATCATGGACTTGTGGTGCTCGTTGGCCTTGGCCTCGCCGATGGCGCGCTCCTTGTCGAGCCCGGCGTTCGCGTAGACGTTCTTGTTCACCATGCTGGTGACTATGACGTACGACGCGATGGCGACGACGAGGGCGTTGATCTGCCGCCGCAACCGGCCGGCGCCCCGGAGGCGCTTGCGCGTCTCGTCACGGGCGAACTTCATGTGCCGGGACTCCTCGACGACATGGATGTTGTTGATCGTCCGGACGAACGGCACCACCCGCTCGTCGCGCATCCAGTCACGCTGCATGACGTCGAGGACCTCCTCGGCGACGAGGATCGCGGCGTACGCCGCCTCGCCGAACGCGACGGTCTTGAAGACGCGGCCGAGTTCGACCGCGAAGCGGTGCGGCCGGTACGCCGGGGCACCGAGTTTCTGGGCGCCACGCGCGAACATGATCGAGTGCCGGCACTCCTCGGCGATCTCGGTGAGCGCCCACTGGAACGTGGCGTCTGTCGGGTCCTTCGCGTAGATGTCACGGAGGACCATCTGTTGAAGGATCATCTCGAACCAGATGCCGGTGCTGGCCACGGACGCGGCTTCCTGCCGCGTCAGCTCCTTGCGCTGGGCGTCCGTCAGTTCGTTCCAGTACGCGGTGCCGTACAGGGTGCTCCACTCGGGGCTGGCGCCGTGGAAGTCCTTGTCCAGCGGCGTCTCCCAGTCCACCTCTGTGGCGGGGTCGTACGCGAGCACGGCGGCCGAGTCGAGCAACCGCCGGGCGACGTCCTGCTCGTGGGGCCGTTCCTGCGTCTTGGGCCGGAGGGTGCTGCTGGACATGGTGCGGCTCCTCGAAACGAGTGGTGTGATGTTCCTTGTTCGCTGTCGGGTGCGGGCCGGCAGGCACCGTCGGCCGTCCTCGCCGCCGGGATGCCGCCGCAGCTTGTTAGACGTGACGTCTAGCAAGCTGTTAGACGGACCGTATAGCAAGAGCGGTCACGGGCCTACCCCTCAGTACGAAATCGGTGAGAGGGCATGGCCGGACGTCGCCGGAGCGGGATTCCGCGGAGCGTCATGAATGCGGCGAAGTGCCGTGAAGCGGGCAGAAGCGAAGGCCGGCTCCAGGCGGGGGAGAAGAATCGGCGGGAGAGCCTGGGAGAAGAGCCAGCGGGAGAGGACGCACCGGCACGGAGGCGGGGGCGGTCCTACTGCCGCCGCCTGCCTCGAAGTCCTCGGAGGCTCAGTAGTTCTGCCACTCGTTGAGCGTGTACTCCAGCACCACCGGGTCCATCAGCGTGCTCGCCCGGACGTCCAGGCGGCGGCGGTCCAGCGGGAAGACGGCGGCGGCCTCGAGGACGGAGTCGTCCAGGAACCGCAGGGGCGGCGCCTGTTCGGCCAGGCGCAGTGCCGGCGCCGGGCCGTCGGTGCCGGGGGTGGCCAGGACGAAGCCCCAGTTGCCGAAACTCGGGACGTCCACCTGGTACTCGGTGGTGCGGTATCCGGCCTCGCCGATCGTCGCGGCGATGGACCAGTACGACTTGGGGGCGAAGAACGGCGAACCGCCCTGCACCATGACCTGGCTCTCGGGCTTCAGGACCTGCTTGAGCAGGTGGTAGAACTCGACCGAGTACAGCTTGGCCAGCGCCGCGTTGTCGGGATCGGGAAAGTCGATGATGACCGTGTCGAACCGCCGCGTGGCGTCCCGCAGCCAGTTGAAGGCGTCGGCGTTGACGGCGGTGACCCGGCGGTCGCGCAGCGCGTCCCGATTCAGCTCACGCAGCGGCTCGAAGGTGCGGGCGAGCCTGGTCATCGCCGGATCGAGGTCGACGAGCGTGACGTCCTCGACGTCGTCGTAGCGCAGGACCTCGCGCAGGGCGAGCGCGTCGCCGCCGCCGAGGATCAGCACCGAGGAGCGCCTGCCCGACATCGCCGGGTGGACGAGGGCCTCGTGGTAGCGGTACTCGTCGACGGAGGAGAACTGCAGATCGCCGTTGAGGAACAGCCGCATGTCGGGGTCCCCGGTGAAGGCGGTGGACCGGGTGACGACGATGTCCTGGTACGGCGTGGTCTCGGCGTGCACGATCGGGTCGCGGTACAACTGCTGCCGTGCGGTCACCTCGATGTCGTCCGCCAGCGCGTACACGGTGCCGAGCACGGCGAGGACGGCCGCCATACCGGTCAGCAGCGACACGCGTACGACCCGGCGGGTCTGCCGGCGGAAGATCCACAGGACGACGACGACCCCGGCCACGGCGTTGACGGCGCCCACCACCAGCGCGCCCTTGAGCTGTCCGAAGGCGGGAAGCAGGAGCAGCGGGAAGCACAACCCGCCGACCAGCGCTCCGATGTAGTCGACGGCGAACATGTCGGCGACGGCGCTGCCCGCCTCCTGGCGCCTGATCCGCTGGAGCAGCGTCATCAGCAGCGGGATCTCGGCCCCGATGAGGAGGCCGACGGCGAACGTGACCACCACCATCGACGGCATGTAGATCCGCAGCCAGGCGAACGAGACGTAAAGGACGAGCACCGAGAGCCCGCCGACGAGCGCGAGCAGCCCCTCCACCAGCGCGAAGGCGCCGACCGCGCGCCGTTGCAGCGGCTTGGCCGCCAGCGAGCCGATGCCCATGGCGAAGACCATGACGGAGATGACCACGGAGGTCTGCATCACCGAGTTGCCGATGAGGTAACTGCCCAGCGCCGTCAGCGCCAGTTCGTACACCAGGCCGCAGGCCGCGCAGAGGAACACCGCGAACAGCAGCAGGAAGCGCGAGCCCCGCGAGTACGCGGCGGGCGGGGTCTTTCCGGCGGGAGCGGCAGGGGGGCCGTCCGCCGCGGCGGCGGTCCCCGCCGCGGTCGGGGCCGAGGCCGCTTCGTCCGCGGCCGTGTCGTCCGAAGTGGTGGTGCCCATCGTCCGGTTCAGGAGACCGCGGCGCCGACCATGAAGGCCGTGCCGATGTACATCGCGGCCTGGACCCAGGCGGCGGGATGGGGGCGGTCGCCGTTGTCGTCGAGCACGGCGTGACCCAGCCGGCCGGGCGTGAGCAGACCGACGACGACGGCGATGAACGTCATCACGACCACTCCGGACAGGCCGTACAGCAGGGTGCTGGCGAGCCCCAGGCCGAGGCCCTGCTCGGACTCGCTGGCCCGGATGGACTGGTCGATGACAAGACCGATGGCGATCGTCTGGCCGGCGAGGAGCACCGCCGCGCCGCGGTTGCGCTCGGTCCACACCACATGGACGAGCTTGCCGGGGGTCACCAGGTCGAGGGCGATGAAACCGACGGCCATGACGATGAAGCCGACCAGACCGTAGAGCAGGGCGACGCCTGCCGACTCGAAGATCTCTGCCACGGGGATGCCTTTCGGGGACGTCGTCGAGGGGTGCGGGTGGGTGCGGGACCAAAGGCGCTACGGGGCGCGGCGGGCGGTCACTTGCCGGATCCGGGGCCGCCGCCGCGGAATTCGTTGCTGTCCGGGTCCGGCCACACGGACCGGATGTTGGACTTCCAGCGGTAGTAGCCGGTGCGGTAGTCGTCGATCTCGATCCGGCTGCCGCTCTGGTGCGGGACGATCGAGACGATGTCGTCCCGGTAGCGCAGGAAGACCTTGCCGGAGTCGTCGATACGGTCACGGGCCGAGGCGTGGCCGTCGATCTCCTTCGCGACCTTGGACGTCGTGTCGCTGGTGTCGACATAGCCCACGCCGCTGCTGGTGTACTGCTGGCGGATCCAGGTGGACGGCACGTCGTTGCCGTCGTCCGGCTCACTGGAACAGGCGGTGAGCGCGATCGTGGCGAGTATCGTCACGCTGATGAGTCGGGCTGTCTTCATCGGGCCTCCAGCCGGGTGTACGTCGCCACGATCTGGCGGCTCTGCGGGTAGGTGTGCCAAGTGCGCCAGCCCAGCCCGGTGCTGAGCCGCTCGACGGTCAGTGCGGTGACCGCCTCGGGGGAGCCGGGGAAGATGCCGTGCAGCGACTCGGCGGCGTCGTCGGACCGCTTGCGGATCCCGTGCACCTCTTCGCTGAACCCGGCGGCAGTGAAGTGCCGGACGCGGGCGGTGAAGCGGTAGCGCCACTCGTCGAACTCGTGCTCCGCGGATCCGGGCAGGCCTCCGGCGACGCCGGGCAGGCAGGCCACGGTCTCCCGGACCGGGCCCGCGAAAACCTGATGGGACGCGCCGAGGAGCCTGAGCTGGACGTCGAGCCCGCCGACGGTGAGGTCGCGTACGGCGAGTGCCTCGCGCGCCGGCCGGCCAAGGGTGAAGGAGAGCTGGTCCGCGTCCGTGTCCAGATACGGGGTCGTCAGTTCTATACCGCTCACGTATTCCTGCCCGTGCGGACGCCGGCGACCGCCGGGACGGGGACCTGTGTCCGCGCGCCGGCCCGGGTGGGGAGGGCGGCGGCGGGTCCGGCGCCGAGGGCGGCGAGGTCGGGCTTCAACGGTGTTCCCCACGACTTCGGGACGGGCAGTGAGCGCGCTGAGTATGGCACAGCGTCATGACGCCGCTGTCACGGGGGAACGCCGAATCCTCACGGCTCGGCCACGCCCGGGGCGGCGTGCTCGTCAGCCGGCTCCCCGAGCCTCCTCACGACCGGGGCGGGGAGCGGTGATGGCCAGGAGGGCGGTGTCGTCGTCCACCTTGTCGAAGGAGGCGAGCAGGTCCCGCACCGCCCCGATGGCGGCCTGCGCGGTGGTCGGGGCGAGGGACCGGGCGAAGTCGAGGAGCGCCTCGTCGCCGTAGCGACCGCCGGCCATGGTGGTGTGGGCCTCGGTGAGGCCGTCGGTGTAGAGGAGCAGCGTGTCGCCGGGCCCCACGTGGACGGTGGCGGTGGCGATGTCGGCGTCGGGCACGACACCGAGCAGCTGCCCGCCGGGGGTGTGCACGTAGTCGGCGCTGCCGTCGGCGCGCATGAGGACCGCCGGCGGGTGCCCCCCGCTGGCGAGGGTGATGTGGAAACCTCCGCGGTCGGCGGGGGTGAGCAGGCCGTAGAGGACGGTGCAGAAACGGGGCTCATCGCCGTGGGGCTCGTGGTTCAGCACGGTGTTGAGGTTGGTGAGCACGGCCGCCGGGTCGGGGTGGTAGACGGCGGCGGCCCGCAGGGTGTACCGGGTCAGCGAGGTGACGGCCGCGGCGGCGGCCCCCTTGCCGCACACATCGCCCAGGAACAGCCCCCACGTGCCCGCGGTCAGGGGAAAGAGGTCGTAGAAGTCGCCGCCGACCTCGTCGGCCGAGGCGATGTGGTAGTGCGCGGCGACGTCCAGGCCGGGAACGTTCTCCAGCGCGGGCGGCAGCAGCGTCCTCTGCAGTGTGGTGGCGAGGCGCTGGAGGCGTTCACGTTCCCGGTCGGCCTCCTGCCGGGCGCGGAGCAGCTCCGTCTCGTACGCCCGGCGGTCACGGGCGTCGAAGACAGTGGTGCGGATCAGCAGGGGCCGGCCGTCGCTGTCCCTTTTGAGAGCAGAGGTCACCAGGACCGGCAGCCGGCTGCCGTCGGCGGCCTTCAGCTCCAGCGCGATACCGCTGACCTCTCCCTGCAGTCGCAGGAGCGGCGCGAAGTGGGTCTCGTGGTAGAGCTTCCCGCCGACGGTGAGCAGGTCGGCGAACCGCTTGCGGCCCACCAGGTCCTCACGCCGATGACCCAGCCAGTCCAGCAGAGTTTGGTTGATCTTGGCGATCTGCCCGTCCAGCAAGGTGGAGAGGTAGCCGCACGGTGCGTTCTCGTACAGGTCCTCGGCGCTGTCCTCCAGCAGTGCGGAGACCTGGTCGGCGCCCTCTTCGCCGCCGGGGACCGGACCGAGGTCCTGGGGGCGGCCGGGTGTGCGGCCGGGGACCTCCCGGGACGTCACCGGCCCGCTCCGGCGGCGAAGGAGGCGATCGCCGCGGCGGTCGCCTCCGGCGCGCTGAGCTGCGGGCAGTGCCCGGTCGCGGTGAGCGTGACCAGCTCGCTCCCGTCGATCTGCGCGTGTACGAACGCCCCCACCTCGCGCGGGGCGATCGCGTCCTGGGAGCACTGCGCGATCAGCGTCGGGACACGCACCTTGGCGAGGTCGTCCCGGTTGTCGGACAGGAAGGTCGCGCGGGCGAAGACGCGGGCGATCTTGGGGTCGGTGCGGCAGAAGCTGTTGGTCAGCTCCTCACCCAGTTCAGGACGCTCCGGGTTGCCCATGATGACCGGCGCCATCGCCGCCGACCAGCCCAGATAGTTCGACTCCAGCGACTCCAGCAGCTCGTCGATGTCCTCGGCGCTGAATCCGCCCCGGTAGCCGGTCGCGGGATCGTCGATGTAGCGCGGCGACGGGGTGAGCAGGACCAGTCCCGCGAAGCGCTCCGGTTCCCTCGAGGCCGCCAGCACGCCGACCGTCGCGCTCACCGAATGTCCGACGAAGACCGGACGCACGTCCAGCTCGTGGCAGATCTCCAGCACGTCGTCGGCGTAGCCGTCCAGCGAGGTGTACCGCTCCTCGTTCCACGCCGACAGGTCGGACCGGCCGGCCCCCACGTGGTCGAAGAGCACGACCCGGAAGTCACGTTCCAGCGCCGGTACCACCAGACGCCACATGTTCTGGTCGCACCCGAACCCGTGCGCCAGCATCACCACCGGACCGTCGGCCCTCCCGCTCACCGTGACGCGGTTCCTGTTCCGCACATCCATACGGACATCTTCGCATCAACGTGTCAAACCGTGTCATTTCGCCATGTAGGGGTCATTCGGGCCGTCGCTCGGGCACCGCCGTGCCCCCGGGGACCCGTCCCGCCGGCAGGAAGAGCACCGAATTGATGTACCGGCCTTCCCGCGGCACGAGCGCCCGGCGCAGCAGCCCCCGGTGCACGAGGTGCTCGGTCCTCGACTGGTGGCCGGCCAGGTCGAAGTCGGCCAGGGGCATCCACGAGCGGGCGGCCAGCACCCAGCCCCGGTAGCCCTGGCCGGTCAGCAGGGCGATCACCGGGGCGATGGGCCGGATACGGGTCTCCAGCTCGACGAGGAGCGCGGGGCGGTCCCGTTGCAGCAGGCCCGCGGCGCCGAGCAGCGCCGGAAGTTCCTCGCCGTCCACGTCCACCTTCACGAACCGCACGTCGTGCACTGCGAGGCTGTCGACCGTGACCGCCGGCACGGCCACGCTGTGGGAGTGGATGTCCCGGCGGGCGAGCGAGGAGACCCCCCGGTCCCCGCGGTCGCCCGTCGGCAGCCACAGCCGGGCGGTGCTCTCGTGGTCGCTGGCGGCCGCCTGTACGACCCGGACGTTGCCGGGCAGCGTCGACCGGAGATGGCGGGCCAGGTGGGGCACGGGTTCCATGGTCACGACCCGATCGCAGCGGGCGGCCAGCCGACGGGACCAGGGGCCGTACCAGCCGCCGATGTCGATCGCCGTGCCGCCTCGCGGGCAGAAGTCGGCCAGCCGGCCCAGCTCCGGCTCGAAGCGCGGGTAAAGCGCGCAGGCCGCGGAGCCGACCCAGCGGGTGGGCAGGCGGGAGGCGACCGCTGCCGCGACAGTGGTCACTCGGCGGCCGCCCGCAGGTACCTGGCGTGGTCGTCCTCCGTGACCCTGCTTCCCGAGGACGGAAGCAGCTGGGGGATGCCGTCCACGATGGGGTAGCTCAGCTGCAGCCTCGGGTTGTAGAGGATGTTCTGTCCGCTGAGCAGCGTCAGGGGGCCCTTGTCGAGCGGGCAGGCGAGGATGCGCAGCAGCGGGTCGTCGGCGTCCATGGCAACGTCCTTACAGTTCCGGGAGTTCGGTCGGTTCGGTCGGTTCCGTCGGTTCAGGCAACTGGGGGCGGCCCCTGCGTACGCGGGGCCGGATCGTGGCGGGGCAGGGCGAGCAGCACGGACAGCGCCAGCGCCGTGCCGGCCACCCGCAGTGTCAGCAGGAGCGGATCCTCCGGCAGCCGCTCCCCGAAGGTGATCGTCCCGAGCACCGCCGTGAACAGACAGGTCACCGTGGTGCAGACGGGCACGATGAGGGAGGCTCGGCAACGCTGCAGTGCCGCCTGCGACATGACGAGGCCGGCCGCCGCCGTGAACATCAGCAGATACGGGTAGGGCGAGGTGAACAGCGAGCGGGCCGCGTCGCCGATGTCGGCCGTTGTCAGCCGGCTCGACGCGCCCTTGATCGCCAGCGAGCTGACCCCGTACAGCAGGCCCACGGCCACGCCGTAGCCGATGCCGTTGGTCGGCAGCCGGTGGCGCTTGCGGGAGCGCCGCTCGACCCGGCCGTACAGCCACACGCCCGCGGCGAGGGTCGGCACGCTCACCAGCAGCACCAGCGCCCACGGAGCTCCGCCGCTCACCGTGTCCTCGCCCTCCCGGACCGAGGCGACGACCATCAGCAGCGCCACGAGCACCGCGCCGAGGGCGTAGCGCTCGCGGCCCGACGGCCGTTCGCCGAGCACTGCCGACGAGAGCAGCAGGAGCAGGACGAGGCCCGACACGAAGATTCCCTGGGCGGCCGCGATCGGCAGCGCACGGTAGACGATCAGCTGGGCCGCGAACCCGGCGGCCAGTGCCAGCGATCCGGCGATCCACGCCGGACTGGTCAGCAGCACCAGGACGACATGCACGGGCCTGCCCGCGGAGAGCGCGGGCAGCCGGCCGAGGGCCTTCTTCTCCAGTACGAATCCCACGCTGTACAGCAGGTTGGCCATCAGCGCCGCGCCCACGCCCCACCACACGGCCGCTACCCCCGCCGGGCGTGCGCGAGGAGGATGGACGCGGCGCCGGGCACCGCGCACGCCGCCCGGTCCAGCAGCCGCAGCCCGCGCGGCACACCGTGGAACGGCGCGCCGGTGATCCGTACGTCGCGAAATCCGGCGGCCGTGAGGTACGAACGCAGGGCACGGGCCGTGTACAGCCGCAGGTGACCCACCACCTGCGAGCCGGGCCGGCCGTGGATCCCGCGCAGGCTCACCTCGGAGAACACCGGCTGCACCCCGGCCAGCAGCAGGGCGCGGTTGTACCAGGCCGCGAGGTTCGGCGTGGAGAGCATCAGATGGCCGGCCGGCCGAAGGATCCGCCGCAGTTCGTCCAGGGCGTGGTCCGGGTCGACGAGATGCTCGATGACCTCGCTGAACAGCACCGCGTCCGCGCACCCGTCGGCGAACGGCAGCCCATGGTCGAGCTCGCCGCGCACCACGTTCCCGATGTGCGGCCGGGCGCGGCGCAGCGCGTCGTGCGACCAGTCGACGCCCACGAGCCGATGGCCGCCGAGGTACGGCGCCGCGGCCCGCGCCGCGCTGCCGTCGCCGCATCCGACGTCGACGACGAGCTGCCCCGGCGCCGTGCCCAGGGCCTCGGCCAGGAGCCGTGCCTGGCGTCTGCTGCGGGCGTCGCCGGAGGCGACGGGGACATCGGGATCCTCGTAGAAGTCCCGCAGGGCCGGCGAGCCGGTGCTGGTCACAGGGCCTCCGTCGCCTTCAGATGGTGCGCGAACAGCTCGCGCAGCCGTACGCCGTCCTCCTCGCAGAGCAGCGAACGAGACCACCGCAGCACCAGATGGAGCCGGCCTCCCGTGGCGGCGGTGGTGACGGTGAGGCCGCGCGGCATCCTGGCCGGCGCGGAGAACCAGACGGCGAAGGCACGTCCGGCGTCGCCGAAGTCCAGCGGATACGGGATGCGGCCGATGTTGCTCAGCAGCGTCGTCGACGTCCACGGCGCGGCCAGCAGCCGCAGACCACGGGTGAGCCCCGCCCGCGCCGCGACCGGCAGTACGGGGAGCGTCAACAGGGCCGCGCCGTGACCCAGTTGAGGGCGGGGTGCGGCCTTGAGGGCACGGGTCCGCTCCGCGGTGCGGCGCAGCAACAGCGCGAGGTCGAAGCTCTCGGTCTCGGCGGCCGTGAAGCCGACCTCGACCAGCCGGGTGCCGTTGCCGATGGGCATCTCGGGACCCCGGCTGCGGTCGTCCACGGGCATGGTGATGCGCAGCGGTCGCCGTGGGGCGTCATGGGCCCGGTTCCAGTCGGCTACGGTCAGGGCGGTGGCCACCATCAGCTGGTCGTTGACGGTGTAGGGAGCCCCCGCCTCCCGCCGGGGCACGGGCAGTTCGGTCACGAGCATCGCGTTGCCCGGCACCGGTCCCGGGGTGCCCGCCGCGACCCGCGCCGGTCTGCCCGGCACGGCGGGGCCGCCCGTCCGGTGCGGCCGCCCGGGGGGCGCGGGCCGGGCCGGCGGGGGTGCGGCAGGGGCCGGCGTTCCGCTGTAGATCTCCGCGGCCGTCGCCGCCAGCCGCAGGCACGCGGGACCGTCGAGGGCCGTGTGGTTGAGCGTGAACACCAGCACACAGCCGGGTCTGCCGGGTTCCTCGACGACCTCGAGCCGCAGTGGCGGCGAGGACGTGAGCGGCGGCGCCTCGGCGAGGGCGCGTTCCCGTGCCCGGCCGAGGGCGCCGGCCGCGCGTGGGGGGAACGTCACCACCTCCGTGTCGGGCCCCCGCGTCAGCTCCCACTCGTAGCGGCGTGCGAACGGGCCGCGCGCCCGCTCGCGCATCAGCGCGCGCGGATAACGGCACAGGGCCTGCCCGAAAGCGGCGCGCAGCCGGTCCGGTTCGACGGTGCCGGGGAGATGGATCTCGATGTGCACCGTGTTGGGTTCCGCCTCCTGCGCGCAGTGCCGTGCGACCTCGTCGACGACGGGGAACGGCACCCGCGGCAGGTCCGGGTCCACCGCGTCAGGGGACGTGGAGCGTTCGACCGTCGCCATCAGAGACTCCCTCCGGTGTGCTGGTGCGGCGGTCCGCCGCTGCCGGCTGTCGGGGGCGCCGGCACCCCCGGCGGCCTGGGCGGACCCGGTTTCGGTGTGCCGGCACCGGCTGGACGGTCCTCGTCGGGGCCCGGCACCCGCGGGGCGGGCCCGCCGCCGGACCGGTGCGTGCCGGTGGGGCCGCCGCGTTCCCGCCCCACGCTCACCAAGGCGGCGAACAGGGCTGTGAGAGCGAGAAGTTGGGCCGTCGGCCCGTACGCGCCCCGGTCCGGCGAGAGCCCGTCGCCGGCGCCCAGCGCGGCCACCGCGCCGGCGCCGGCCATCGCTGTGAACGCGAGCGGTACGAGGAACGCCGGTCGCAGCCATGCCACGACCGCCAGCACGGGCACCACCACCGCCACGGGTCCGGCGACCACCACGGCCACCAGGGTCAGGGCCACGGCGCCGAGCAGCGGCCCGGGCGCGGGGAGGGCGGCCGCGGTGTGCTCCGCGGCCCGGCCGCGTCGTCCGACGAGCGCGAGGCACACCAGCACGGCGAGCAGCAGCCCGGCAACGCCCAGTCCGACGCGGTACATCCACGACGGCTCGTACTCGAGCGTCACCGTGCCGCCCTGCCCAGCGGGAACCAGCCAGGCCTGCTGCCAGCCGTCGATCCTCAGGGGTGTCAGCTCCTCGCCGTCCAGCGTGGCCTTCCAGCCCGGGTTGTGGTTCTCGTGGAGCTGGAGGTACGAGGCGTCTCCCGGCCCGACCCGCACGGACCGGTGGTCGCCCGTTCCTTCCCGGACCTCCAGGGCCCGTTCCGCCCCGGCCTCTGCGGCGGATGCCGGCGTACCGGTGGCGAGCGTGACGCCGGTGACGGCGAGGGGGCCCGCGTCTCCGGCCTCGACCGTGTGGGTCCGCTCGTCGAGGTCCACCCGGCTCCCGTCCGTGCAGAGCGAGACCTCGACGGGCCGGCGCCCGGTCAGGTCCCGTACCCGTCCTTCGGCACGGGTCTCGAGGAACTGCCCGTCGACGGAGAGGACCGGCCCCTTGCCGCACGGCAACGTGAACCTCCGCTCCGGGTCGGGCTGCGGTGCGCGGAACTCCTTCAGGGCCGGGATGTGGATCTCGCTCAGGCCGACCGGAAGCTGCAACTGGTCGTCGGCGACCGGGTTGTGCAGGGTCAGCGGCGCGGTCCGCGAGACGGTGATGTCCATCCGGTCGGTGGTGATGGGCGGGAACCGGGCCATGCCGTTCTCGTCCACCGCGGCGACGGCGGTCCCGTCGGGCGAGCTGATCTGCACCTGTTCCGGCCGGGCGGAGAGCCCACCGGCCGCCGCGAAGACCATCTCGCCGACCGATGTCTTCTTCGGCCAGGACAGATGGAGCACCGGACGCTCACCGGCGATCCAGGCCGTGGTCAGGTCGCCGTCCGTGAGGTTGCGGGGGCTGAGGTTCGTCCCCAGGGCCGCCGTCGAGTCGGCGCTCGCGACGATCTTGTCGCGCTGCCCGGTCAGGTCGAACAGCAGGTTGTCCAGTGCTTCGCCCGGCACGGGCAGCGCGGTGGCACGGACGGTGTACGGGCCGGAGCGGGCCGCGGTGAACTGCCGGTGCAGCCCCACCTCGGCGGCCACAGCGGACAGTCCGCCCGGGTCGCTGCCGCGTTGGAGCGAGTAGAGGACGAAGTCGCCGGTCTCCTTCGGGGCGTCCTCGGGAAGCTGGAGCATGCGCGTGACCTGGACGCCGGGCACGGAGATCTCGGCGAACCCGGCGCCGGTCAGCCCGGGACGGCCCTGCTGCGACTCCAGGACGGTGACCTTCAGCCAGGTCGCGGCCCCCACAGGGGCGTCGACGTCCTGCACCGAGCCGTCGGGCCGCAGCGTGCTCGTACGGCTGCCGAGGTCGGTCTCGACGCGGACGGCCGTCGGCGCGGCCCGGACGTCGCCGCTCGGCAGCGGGGTCAGCCGGAGGGTGGCCGGGACGTCGGTCGGGCCGTTGAAGTCGATCCTGACCCATTCGCCCGCCGGTGATCCGGGCGAGCCCTCCGCCCAGCCCGTGCCGGGGTTGCCGTCGAAGGCGTTGACCGGGTCGTACTGCGGCAGGTGGAAGAGCCAGTTCCCGGCGGACGACGCGGTCACCGACGCGGCGCCCCGCAGCACGGCGGTGGTCTGGTGCCCGGGGCCCGGCAGGGGCAGGATCTGCCGGGGTTCGGCACCGGGGTCCTGCACCGCCTCCGGGGCGTTGCGTTCCTCTCGGGTGTAGGTGTGGGACGTGTTCGAGTTGACCAGCCCGAAGCGGGTGTCGGCGCGGCGCATCCCGTCCCCCGCCGCGTACAGCGACGGCCGGTCCACGCCCGGGAGTTCGTCACCGGCGAGTACGGCCGGCCGGCCGTCGAGCCGCCCGCCGGCGGACAGCGGCAGCAGGGATTCGGGACCGCCGCTGACGACGGCCGCCGCCGACGCCGGCGTCAGCCGGGCCTTGCCGGGGCGTGCGGTGCCCGCCGGCGGTTCGTATATCTCCACGGCCCGCTGCCGCGGGAACAGGCCCTCCACCTGGACCGGTGTGTCGTCGGCGATCCGTCCGCCGGTCAGCACCGGGCCGAAGCCGGCGACGCGCCGGTATCCGGAAGCCTCCAGGGTCCGTTTCACCGTGGTGGTCGGGACGTGGCCGAGCTGGCGGGGGTCGAGGTCGTTGCGTACCACGACGTGGTGCAGCCCGGCCCGGTGCAGAAAGGCGCTCAGGCCCGGCACCTCGCCACCGGAGGTGAGCGCCTGCTCGACGGCGTCCATCGCACGGCGGTTGCCCGGTGTGCCGAAGGGCACGTAGTCGCGCTGCGCCCACGGCGAGCGCGCGACGACGTCGAGCGGCTGGTCGATGGGCGAGCCCCAGGTGTAGATGCCGTGCGCGGTCGCCGGCACGACGAGGGCCCGGTCCTCGGCCGCGTTGTCCGCAAGCCAGTCGGCGGTCGTCTCCCAGTACGCGGGCAGCCGCTGGAACGAACCGGGCTGGAGGATCGAGCCGTTGACGTACGGCCAGCACAGGCCCGGCAGGACGAGCAGGGCCGCCGCCGGGACGAGATCGCGCCCGCGGACCCGCGGGAGGAGGGAGACGACGGCGGTCAGGTGCATCAGGCCCAGCGCCAGGGCGAGCGCGGCTCCCGTCTGGAACTTGTAGATGTTGCGGAACGGCACCAGCGGGCCGTTCAGCCAGTCCTGCACGACGCCGTGGAAGGGACCGCCGAGCGCCCCGCCGTACCCGGCCAGCGTGATGAGGCCGACGGTCAGCACGGTCACCACGAGCCAGCGGCGTTCGGGCAGATCACGCCGGGCGAGACCGGCGAGCCCCAGTGCCGCGGCGAGCGCCGAGCACAGGACGGCCACGGCCGAGGTGACGACCGTCCAGCCGGCCGGGAGCCAGGCCTCGCCGAAGTTGAGATAACCGACCCAGTTGCCCGCGCCGCGCAGCACCTCGGTCGCGGACATCGTGGCGGTGGTGGTCTGCGAGGACTCCACGTACGGCATGAAGTTCTCGCCGTACGTGCCGAGGAGCAGCAGCGGAACGATCCACCAGGTGGTGGCGAGGACCACGAAGGGGGTCCACCAGGCGATGAGCGCCCGCTTGCGCGGCCCGCCGGGCCGGCACAGCAGATAGAGCCCGACGGGGAGCAGCGAGGCCAGTGTCGACGCTGCGTTCACCCCGCCCATGAGCGGGATCAGCAACGCGGAACGGGCGGCGGCGATACGCGGCGCGGTGTGCGGGTTCGTCAGCGGCAGCAGCACCCACGGCAGCATCGCGCCGGGGAGCGCCGCCGCGGAGGTCGAGCCGACGACGATCGTGTACGTGGGCCACAGGGCGTAGACGGCCGCACCGAGGAGCCTGCTGCCCGGCGATCCCGCTCCCAGCCGCTCGGCCAGCCGCAGCGCGCCCCAGAAAGCCGTGGTCACCACGATCGAGAGCCACAGCCGCTCGGCGAGCCAGACAGGTAACTGGAGCAGATCGGCCAGGGCGTGGAACGGCAGCATGGGGACGACGTAGCCGATGTACTGGTCGGCGATGCCGCCGAAGCCGGACCGGTCGTGCCACAGACCGCTCAGGTCGCTGAGGAACTGCCACGGGTCGGCGACGACGCCGAGTTTCGTCTCGAACGTCATCCGGCCCGGCGACACCGCCAGGAAGGCCACGAACACCGCTGCCCAGAAGCCCAGCAGCCACCGGCGCGACCGGGGCCCCGGCGGCCGGTCGGGTGGCGGGCCCCCGCTCGCGGGACGGGCGGGCGGTCGGATGTGGACAGCGCTGGTCATGAACACCGCCGGAGAATGAGGAGGAGGTTCCAGGTGGCCAACTCACGCAGGCCCGGCAGGCGCGGGACGAGTTCCGGCAGGACCGGCCAGTACCGGGAGCGCGCGCAGACGAGGTCCACATCGCCGCGGCCCCTGACATGGCGCAGTGTCGAGCCGACGCCGATCTGGAAGAGGTTCTCGCCGAGCCGGTGCTTCGCGGCGCGTCCGCTGCGACGCTCGAACCGGGCACGGGCCCGCTCCGCGCCCAGGTAGTGCCAGGGAGCCCACTCGTGACCGCCCCAGGGCGAGAGCCAGTTGGTGAACGAGACGTAGATCAGGCCGCCGGGGCGGGTGACGCGGACCATCTCGCTCAGGAAGGTCTGCGGGTCGGCGACGTGTTCCAGCACGTTCGACGAGAAGCAGACGTCGGCCGCCCCCTCGGCGAGGGGGAGGAGGTATCCGTCGGCGACGACCGTTCCCTCGGCCGGCTCGGGCGCCAGTTCGGCGGCGTCCGGCTCGAAGAGGTAGCCGTGGGCGCCGCGCCGTCTGAACTCGCGGGTGAAGTGACCGCTGCCGCCGCCGACGTCGACGACGACCCGGCCGTCCAGCTTCACATAGCGCTCCACCTGGTCGGCCGCGTCGCGGGCCAGCAACCCGTAGGCCACGGCAGGGTCGGCCTGTTCGCGCATGAACGCCCGGAAGAGGGTGAGGGAACGCCGGAACGAAGGGTCCTTCACGTCCGCGCGCCGTTCGTGACAGCGGGTGCCCCGCCCTGCGGACCACGTGAGCGGTGCACCGCTTCCGCGGCCACGGCCTCGAACTGCCGCACCGTGCTGCTCCAGCGGAACGCGGCGGCCCGCTCGGCCGCGGCCTTCCCCATGTCCTCACGCCGGTCGCAGTCGAGCGCCAACGTGCACCACGCCGCGGCGAACGACGACTCGCCCCGGCACAGCAGGCCCGTGACGCCGTCCTGGACGGAATCACGCAGGCCGGGTACGTCGAAGCCCAGCGTGGGCGTGCCGCGTGCCCCCGCCTCCGTCACCACGAGACCCCAGCCCTCGACGGCCGCGGGATGCAGCAGCAGCCACGACTCGCAGAGCAGGCGGTGCTTCTCCTCTTCCGGCACATGGCCGGTGAACTCGACGCCCTCACCGGCGAGTCGCTCCAGACGGGCCCGCTCGGGCCCGTCACCGACGATGACGAGCCGGCCGCCGGTGACCGGCCGCACCCGTTCCCACAGGTGCAGCAACAGATCGATGCGCTTGTAGTCGACCAGCCGGCCCAGCGCCAGGAACATCGGCGTCCGCGACCGCGGGCTGCGCGCGGCCGGTTCGTCGACGCCGTTGTGCACCACGCGGATCTGCCGGTCGGGCACGCCGATCGCGCGCAGGGCGCCGGCCGTGGAGGGAGAGACGGCCACCATGAGGTTGCCGCGGTGCGCGCGGGCGAGGGCCCAGTGCTCGAGCAGCCGGCCGGCACGGGCGACAGGTGGCGGGAAGCGCATGTCCCAGAGCTCGGTGTGGACGTGGTTGACCAGGCAGACGGTGGGCCCGCGATGCCAGAGGGGGGTCAGGTAGGGCATGCCGTTGCAGACCTCGACCAGCAGATCGCACGCGCCGACCTGCCGGGCGAACGCGGCCCGGGCGCCGGCGTAGTGCCCGAGCGTGCCGCCGGCGGACACCACCCGGTACGACCGGTGCACGGCGGGTCCGCCGCACAGCAGGGTGATCCGGTGGCCCCGCGCGGTGAGGCCCTGCGCGAGCTGGTCGACGAGCAGTTCGGAGCCGCCCGCGGCGGCGTTGCCGAGGTCACGATGGGCGAGGAACACGATGTGCCGGGGGCTCTCGGACAACTCCGGCAGCACGGCCTGGCGGTGGTGCGCGCGGGCCGGCGGCTGCTGCGGCGCCTCGAGCAGTGGGGGAGGTACGTGCTGGGGCATGGGTGCTCCAACTCGTTTCGGGGTGCGGAGGGGAAAGGGGATGACGGTGCCGGGTCGGGGACGGTGGGGGGTGACCGGGGGGCCGTGCTGTGGTGGGGACAGCCAGTTTTGGATACGCCGTCGGCGCGCGGCTACTCACCGGTATGACAACTTCTGCCGCTCTCAGGCGGGCGGACTCGTCATCAGGTGAGCATTCGCGCGGTCCGGAGCCGGACGGCGACCGCGTGCCACCAGCGCGGCGCCGATCAACGCGAGCAAGGCGCCCAGCGCCGCCGCGCCCACCGGAGCGGTCGAGCTGATGACGGCGAGCTTGCCACTGTCGCGCGAGGCCAGTTCCACCTGCTGCCGCTGTGTCTCCGCGGTGAACGCGAGCCGCTTGCTCTCCAGCAGCACCACGGCGTCCTTGTCCGACCCCGGCGCTCGCAGCGTCTTCCGGGGACCGATGGCGGCGTGCACGATCCGCCCGGTGCGCCGGTCCACGACCAGCTCGACGCCGCTGTTGGAGTACCACTCCTCGGCCAGCACCTGCGGGGTCCTTGCCTTGCCGACCAGCCGTCCCGGCACCTGGCGTACCCCGGTCCTGGTCGGCGGCACGCTGCCGGTGAACCGCAGCCCCTCGTACCCCTGGACCTTCGCCGTGCCGCTGTAGCGGAGCCGGACAACGCCCCCGAGCGTGCCGTCCCACCAGCGGTAGGAGCGCTTCTCGACGTCGAAGGGGAACTTCAGGTACGCCTCGCCGTCGAAGACGGGGGACTCGTCGCAGCAGTGCACCGGCTCGTTGGTGGCACGGTCGGTCACCCAGCGCTCCAGCGTCCACTGCAAGGAGTCCCGGGTGTCGGCGGCCGGCAGTGTGGCGTCGCTGTCGACGGAGGTGGACACGTCCCACACGGCGTTGCCGCTCTTCTCGCTGTCGGCCACGTCGCCCCGTACCTGACGGGTCACCGTGATCCGCTGCCCGTGCACGGTTCTCACCTTGGAGGTGTCGAAGTAGCTGCCGGTGCCGGTGAACACGGTCGTGGTGTCGACGTCGACAGGTGTGCGCTTGGCCTGGGGTGCCACGTACCAGGCGAGAAGGGGAGCCAGCACGAGCAGGAAGACCCCTGCCCCGAAGAGCAGAAGCGAGGTCGGTGAAGCAGTACGGCGCATCCGGCACTCCTGGATCGAATGAATTCGCAGGGAGATGCACGGACCCCGGGCCGGTCAGCCCTCAAGGGCTCAGACAGTAGGCAGCCACTTGACGGAATGTCAATGTACTGTCAACACTGTGCGTTCAGCCGGTGGGGGCCGGCCGACGGGTGGGGATCGCCTCCAGCTAGGAGCTGACCCGACATGCGCAGACTTCTTGCCGCCGCCGTCACCGCAGCGTTGGCCGCGGCGCTCGCCGTGGGCACGGCCCTGGGCATCGTGGCCGCGCTGCAGACCACCCCGGAACAGCCGAACACCCCACTGATCAGCTACGACACCGGCCGGCCCGCCCGATGACCCGCCCCGCGTGGAGCGAGGTGCCCAAGGCACAGGTCGACCGTTTCGCCGTCATCGCCCTGGCCGGGGCACAGGAGCTCGCCCAGGAGATCCTCGGCGAGATACGGCGCGAGTACCCCCAACTGAAGTTGGTGGAGGACGAGTCCGGCGAGCCGATGGCACTCGTCGGCATCCGCCGCGCCATCGAAGGCTTCGTACACAATCTGGCGTCCGGCAGAGGGTGCCCCCGCGTACCGCCGGACGTCTTCCAGGAGTTCGGCCGCGGCGAAGGCCGCGGTGGCCGCAGCCTCGACTTCCTCCAGGCCACCTATCGGCTGGGCGTCAGACTGGCCTGGCGGCGGTTCGCCGAGATCGGGCAGAAGGTCGACATCGCCGCGCCCGCCATGTACGAACTCGCCGAATCCGGCTTCGAGTACCTGGACGGCCTCGTGGAACAGTCGGTACGCGGCTACGCCGAGGCAGCGGCACGCCGCGCGGGCGAACGCCTGCGCCTGCAACGCCAGTTGATCGACCTGCTGCTCGTCGAGCACCGCGGCGACCCCGCCGGGACGCTCGCGGAAAGGGCGGCCCGCATCAGCTGGGAACTGCCCGCCACCGTCGCCGTCGGCGTCCTGGTGCGCCCCGCCAGGGAAGCCGTCGCACCGGCCGTCGAACAGGGGATCCTGCTCGACATGGAGAGCGAACAGCCGCGCATCGTGGTGCCGGAACCGTGCACCGCCGGCCGCTCCGAGACCCTGCGCCGCGCCACGGCCGGCTGGTCGGGCGCGATCGGCCCGCCGGTGCCGCTCGCGGCGGCCGCCAGGTCGCTGCGCTGGGCGGAGACGGCGGTCCGTCTCATCGAGAGCGGGCTGCTGCCGGACGGCGAGGTGCTGCACTGCACGGAGCGCACGGAGGAGCTGGTGTTACTGCCGTCGGGAGAACTGATCGACGCGGCGGCCCGCCGCTGCCTGGCGCCGCTGCGCGACGCGGCCCCCACCCAGGCCCGCCGCCTGGCGGAGACCCTGCTCGCCTGGATGGAGACCGCGGGCGGAGCACCCGAGGTGGCGCACCGCCTCGGCATCCACCCCCAGACGGCCCGCTACCGGCTGCGGCAGATCCGCGAACTGTGGGGCGACGTGATCGACGACCCCGACCGCCGCTTCGAGATGCTCCTCGTCCTGCGCGCCCAGCGACTGCGCGGGCAACTGGGGGAGGGCGGCGTCTGAGCACTGCCCGGCCCTCGGGGGAGGGCGGCGTCCGAGCGTGCGCCTGCCCGGCCCTCGCGCCTCGCGCGTGATCCACGTGTACGCGCGTCACGCCCCGCCCATGACCCACCCGTACGCGGCCTCCGCCGTGAACTCCCGCTGCCCGCCCTTGAACAGCAGGTCCGCCGCGAGGAACGCGGTGTCCTCGGCCGTGTCCTCGACGTACGGCACGGCGATGCACCGCATACCCGCCGCGCGGGCGGCCGCCGCCCCCGGCGGCGCGTCCTCCACGACCACGCAGTCGCCCGGCTCCGCGGCAAGGCGCCGGGCCGCCTCCAGGAAGACGTCGGGCTCCGGCTTGCCGCGGCCGACCTCTTCCGCGGAGACCATAACGGCGATGTGCGCGGCGAGCCCGGTGCCGGCGAGCACGGCCTCGATGGCGGCCCGTGACGACCCGGAGGCCACCGCCATCGGCACGCCCCGGGCCGCCAGGCGCTCCACGAACGTGCGCATCTGCGGAAAGACGTCCGTCGAGGCGCTCGCCAGCTCCAGGTAGGCGCGGTTCTTCGCGGCCAGCAGCTCGTCGAGCGGCGCGTCGAGGGCGTACCGGGCGCGCAAAATCTCCAGCGTCTCGCGCGTGCCGATGCCGATGAACCGCTTGTGCTGCTCCCAGTCGAAATCGAGCACGCCGTGCGCCGCGAGGACCCGGCGTCCCGCTTCGAAATAGTTCGGCTCGCTGTCCACGAGTGTGCCGTCGAGATCGAAGATGACCGAAGGGGTACGCGCAGTGCTCATGGCGTCCAGCATGCCAAGCGCCGGTTCAGCGCGACGCACCGGCCGACCGGCCGACGGCCTCGACCAACGGCAGCAGCCGGTAGGGCACCCGCTCGCGCAGGGCCATCTCGGTGCGGGTCCGCACCACGCCGGGCAGATTGATCAGCCGCTGGATGACGTCCTCGAGATGTCCGTTGTCCCGTGCGGCGACCCGGGTCAGCAGGTCTCCACCGCCGGTGATCGAGAACGCCTCGATGATCTCCGGCACGGCCGCCAGGGCGTCGCCCACCTCGTCCAGATGCCCCTGGGTGACCTCGATGTGCACGAACGCCAGCACCGGATGGCCCAGCGCGCCGGGGGAGAGGTGAGGGCCGGTCCCGGTGATCACGCCCTCGCGCTCGAGGCGGTCGATCCTGGCCTGCAGCGTCCCGCGGGCGATGCCGAGGATGCGGGCGTACTCGCGCACGCTGGTGCGCGGCTGCTCGATCAGCAGACGCAGGATGCGGGTGTCGAGTTCGTCCACCGCCATGGTCCGTCGGGCCCTTTCGCGGCGCGTTTTCCGGACTTCCACCGTACCAATGGCCCAGTGGGACGGGCGGGGGGCCGGCCGGTGTCCCCGGCGCTCACCACTCGAAGTCGTCCAGCAGTGTGCCGCCGGGTGGCACCTGCCCGTCGGTCAGCGACTGTTCCGTCCAGATCACCTTGCCGGTCGCCGTGTACCTCGTTCCCCACCGCGCGGACAGCTGGGCCACCAGGAACAGGCCGCGGCCGCCCTCGTCGGTCGTGGCCGCCCGTTTCAGGTGCGGCGAGGTGCTGCTGCCGTCGGACACCTCGCAGATCAGGGTCCGCTCGTAGAGCAGCCGCACGCGGATCGGCTCGCTCCCGTACCGGATGGCGTTGGTGATCAGTTCGCTGAGGACCAGCTCGGTGGTGAATCCGGCCTCCTCGAGCCCCCACTCGTCCAGCTTCCGGCTGCACGCGCTGCGGACGGGCGCCACCGCCGCGGGGTCGCGCGGGACGTCCCAGGTGGCGATCCGGCTCCTGTCGATCAGCCGGGTGCGGGCCACCAGCAGGGCGATGTCGTCCCGCCGGGTCGCCGGCACCATGGCGTCGAACACGGCCTCGCAGGTCTCCTCGGGGGTCTGGTCGTCGCGGCCCGCCAGCACCGTGCTCAGCGCCTGGAAGCCGGCGTCCAGATCGCGGTCGCGATGCTCCACGAGACCGTCGGTGTACAGGACGAGACGGCTGCCCTCGGGCAGCCGCACCTCCGCGGACTCGAACGGCATGCCGCCCAGGCCCAGCGGCGGGGACACGGGCAGCGGGAGGAACTCCACGCTGCCGTCCGGGCGCACGAGCGCCGGGGGGAGATGCCCGGCCGTCGCCAGCGTGCACAGACCGGAGACCGGGTCGTAGATGGCGTAGAGGCAGGTGGCACCGGTGATCCCCTCGGTACCCCCGCCCGGCTCGTCCTGGTCGATACGGCCGACCAATTCGTCGAGACGGGCGAGGAGTTCGTCCGGCGGCAGATCGAGGGTGGAGAAGTTGTGGACCGCGGTGCGCAGCCGGCCCATCGTCGCGGCGGCGTGCAGTCCGTGGCCCACCACGTCCCCGACGACGAGGGCCACCCGCGCCCCCGGCAGCGGGATGACGTCGAACCAGTCGCCGCCGACCCTGGCCTGCGCCGGCAGATACCGGTAGGCGATGTCGACGGCGGTCTGACTGGGCAGGCCGTGGGGCAGCAGACTGCGCTGGAGGGTCTCGGCCATCGTGTGTTCGCGCGTGAAGCGGCGGGCGTTGTCGATGGCGACGGCGGCCCGCGTCGCCAGTTCCTCGGCGAAGGACAGGTCCTCCTCGCCGAAGTGCTCGGGGCGCGCCGAACGCCAGAAGTTGACCATGCCCAGCACCACGCCACGGGCCTGAAGGGGAGCGGTGATCAGCGAGTGGACGCCGTACGCGAGTGCGTTGTCCGCGCCTTCCGGGTCCTGGGCGCGCCAGCCGTCCGCGACGGTCAGGTCGGCCTCGAGCACCGCGTGCCCGCCCGACAGGGCCGCGGCCATCGGCGTGGCCGGGGCGAGGAAGCGGATCACGTCACCCACCGGCTGGAACGGGTGGTCGGCGCTGATGCCGGTCAGCGCGGCGCGGCGCATCTCCGTGGGAGCGCCCGACGGCTCGTCACCGTGCAGCACGGGGTTCAGCAGCTCGACCGTGACGAAGTCCGCGAACCGCGGGACCGCCACGCGGGACAGCTCCTCCGCGGTCCGCACCACGTCCAGCGTGGTGCCGATCCGTCCACCGGCGTCGTAGAGGATCTTCAGACGCTGCCGGGCGGTCTCGGCCGTGCCGGACAGGGCCCGCAGTTCCGTGGTGTCCCGTAGGGTCGCCACATTGCCGGAGTGCCCGCCGTACGGAGCCGTGGGGCGGGTGCTCACCGCGAGCAGCCGGTCCCCGGCCGTGTGCACCTCGTCGGTCACCGTACGGTCGGACGCCAGCAGAGCGGCGATGCCGGTGTCGAGCCCCAGGCCGGTGACGAGGCGTCCGTCCGCGTCCGGCGGCAGTTCGAGGAGCCGGCGGGCCTCGTCGTTGGCCAGCATCAGCCGCCCGTCGCCCCCGACGATCAGGACGCCTTCGCGCACCGCGTGCAGGACCGCGTCGTGGTGCTCGTACATCCGGGTCATCTCGGCGGGACCGATGCCGTGCGTCTGACGGCGCAGCCGGCGGCTCACCAGGAGGGCGCTGCCCGTGGCCAGTGCCAGCGCCCCGGCGGCGGAGAACAGGAGCATCGGGAGCTGCCGGTCCACCGCGTTGCCCACGGTCTCGATCTGGACGCCGGCCCCGACCAGGCCGATGACGTCGCCCTGGGAGTCGACGACGGGAACGACCGCCCGTGCCGCGTCGCTGGGAGCGCCTTCGTAGATCTCGGTGAAGGCCTCACCGGCGGCGGCCCGCTCGACGCCCATGTTCCGCGCGCCGACCAGGCGGGCGTCGGTGTCGGCGTACCGGGTCCCGTTCTTCGACATCACGGTGATGAAGTCGACGCCCGCCTCCCGGCTCGCACCGTCGATGAGCGGCTGGAGCGCGGCAGTGGGGTCCGGTGATTCGAGCGCGGCCACCGTGCCGGGAGCGTGGGCGAAGGCCGCGGCCGCCGCCAGTGAACGGTTCTCCGCGGCCTGCTCGCTGTTGTTGCGAGCCTGGAGCACCAGCGCGGCCACCGCGGCGATGATCAGCAGCACAGCGACCGCGATCTGCAGGAGGAGTACCTGCCCGGCGACGCTGCGCGCGCCCAGCAGGGACTCCCGCGGTCCCCACAGCGGGCGCCTCGATGTGTCGGGCCTGTGCCCGTTCATAGCGCTCCACTTCCCGGAGATGGGCGCCGACGCCGGGCTGACGCACCGGCGAAAGGCCACTTACCGCACTCCGGACCGAGCGGTCGGCCCGGTCATGTCTCTTTTCTAACACTTGATGTGCTTAGCGGGCGTCGCCGCGCGGCGGCGCGCAACGCTCAGCGCGGCGCGGCCTCCCTTGTCATCGGCGGCTCGGCGGGTGTCCGGGGCGGCGGGCCGAGGAGCACGGCCCGGAGCACCTTCGGCGCGAACAGGGTGCTGAGAGGAGTGGTCAGCGTCAGCACCGAGCGGAACGCCTGTCCGACGACCGGGTCCCCCGGGTAGCGGTGCTGGACACGGGACAGGTACCAGCCGGCCGCCCGGTCGGCCGGCCTGGCGGCGACGGCACTGCCCACCGCCCCCGGCATCTTCTTGTCCGCCCCCGCCGAGATGTCCCACGCCTGCCGTGACGCCTCCAGCAGCGCACGCTGGACCCGGCGCGTGGACGGTGTACGGCGGGGGTCGGCCAGCGCGTCGCGCAGTGCCACGGCGCTCATCGCGGCCACCGCCATGCCCTGCCCGTAGATGGGGTTGAACGTGCACAGCGCGTCGCCCGTGGCGAGGAAACCGGCCGGGCGGCGGCCCGGCCGGTCGTAGCGGCGGCGCAGGTTCGACGTGCCGCGGAAGCCGAACGCCGGCGCCTCGGGCTGCGCCTCGCGCAGCCAGTCGTGGATGAAGGGATGCGGGAGACGGGCCGCGTACGCGGTGAACCCCTCCTCGTCCGTGGGGGGTTCGTCGCCCCGCAGCCCCGAGAGGGTCACCAGATAGCGGCCGTCCTCCAGCGGCAGCACCCCGCCCCCGTGCACCTGCGACGGCCCGGGGAGGACGTAGTAACCGAGCGACTGGGAGCCGAGGTTGTCGCTCTTGTTGTGATAGACGCGGGAGGCGTACGCGAGGCCCGTGTCGATGGTCTCCTCCTGCGCCGGCTCCGCCCCGATCGCCGACAGCCACTGGGGCGCGCGCGAGGCCCGTCCCGAAGCGTCCACCACCAGGTGCGCCTCGAGCGGCCGCGGCTCCTGGGCGGCGGCCGCGCCGCGGTCACGCACCAGGACGCCCCGTGTGCGCGTGGGGTCTCCGAGCAGACCGACGGCCTCGGTCGAGGCGAGCACCCTGATCGTGGGCCGGGCGAGGACACGCCGGCGCACCAGATGCTCCACCTGCCCGCGTGAGCCGGTGTAGAGGTGCGTGGTGGCCTCCGTACGGCTGAACCAATGGCCGCCCTGCCACTGGACCATGTCCGACGGCATACCGATCCGGGGTGCACCCGACGCCCTCAACTCGGCCATGAAGCCGGGCAACAGGTCCTCCAGCGCGAGCTGACCGCCCTCCAGGAGCACATGGGGGTGCCGTCCGTGCGGAACACCGGGGCGGGGTGCGGCGTCCTCGGGCAAGCGGTCCCGCTCGACGAGCGTCACGGTGTCGGCGTGATCCGCGAGCACATGCGCGGCCAGCAGCCCGGCGAGACTCCCGCCGACGACGACAGCGTGCCGCCCGCCTGCGCCCCGCCGCCCCCAACTGCCGTTCCCCTGCGCGTCGTCCACCATGCGTATGCCTCTCGTGGTCAGCGGGTCGATCGAGCACGACCAGTATCCCGCCGGCCGCGCCCGGCTCACCGCCCTCCGGCGCCGCCCATACGCAGGAACCAGTCCCGGGCCGCGTCCGCCGCCGCCTCCAAGGTCCCCGGTTCCTCGAAGAGATGGGTCGCCCCGGGGATCACATGGACCCGGTATTCGGCGGTCAGCTGCTCGGCGGCCTGCTCGTTCAGCTCGAGGACCTGGCGGTCCTCCCCGCCGACGATCAGCAGCACCGGAGCCCGCACCCGGCCGAGCGCCGTGCCCGCCAGATCCGGACGGCCGCCGCGGGACACCACGGCGCTCACCCGGTCCGCTCTGGCCGCTGCCGCGACGAGTGCGGCCGCGGCGCCCGTGCTCGCACCGAAGAGACCCACCGGAAGGGACCCGGTGTCCGGCCGCTCGGCGAGCCGGTCGACGGCCGCCGAGACCCGCCGGCCGAGCAGCGGGATGTCGAAGCGCAGCTCGGCGGTCACCCGGTCCACGCGTTCCTCCTCCTCGCTGAGGAGGTCCATGAGCAGCGTGCCGAGGCCGGCCCGCTGCAGTGTCTCCGCCACCTGCCGGTTGCGCGGGCTGTGCCGCGAGCTGCCGCTCCCGTGGGCGAAGCACACGATGCCTGGAGCCGCCTCCGGCAGCACCAGATCACCCGTCAGGGTGACGTCGCCGGCGTCGATGGCGACCGTCTGCGTTGCCGTTGCCATGGGACCGCACCTCCTGTGCCTCTCGTCCGGGACGCCGACCGCTCTCCTGCCGGTGCCGCCTCGGCCCGTGCTGCCGCCGCCGTCCGGATGTCGGCGGGTACCCATGGACGGCGAAGACGCACTGCACGGCGAAGACCGACGGCGGAAGGCGCCGCGCGTGAGGGCGGGGCCCGTCTGCGGGGCACGCGCCACGGACGGGGCGGCGCGACCGCTGTGGGAGGGATCCTGCGGCGGGGTACCCGCCACGGACGGGGCGGGCCGCGCGAGTGTTGCGGCCGGACGGTGCCGGGGCCGCGCTCCGGGGCGGTGGACGGCCCGAGGCCCTGGACCGTGGACCAATGGCCGCCTCCGCGGCCCACAGCGGCGCGCTTGCTTGAGCCAATGGCCCAGTCGGATCCGGATGAGTTGAGCCAGCGGGCCGGAAGATGGTGTCATAGGCGTGTCGATGGCGCTGCGGGAATCCGTGGCGCCTTTTTCATGCCCGAACGAAAAGGGGACGGTAAGCAGTGCTGAAGAGGATGTTCGTCGCCGCGGATCCCGGACGGCTGCGCCTGCGCGGCGCCGTCCGGGCCGTGCTCGGCACCGGCCTGGCGGTCGCGATCTGCGCTCTCGCCGGTCTCGCTCTGCCCGCGGTCGTCACCGGCGGGCTCTCCGCGCTCCTCGCCCTGTTCACCGTCACGGACCGCACGGTCCGCGGCCAGGCCGTCACCACCGCGCTGCTGCCCGCCGTCGGCCTTCCCGTACTGGCCATCGCCGCCGGCCTGCACGATCACGCCGTGCCCCGCGACCTGGCGTTCCTCGCCGTGGCCGGCGCCGGTGTGTACGTGCGGCGCTGGGGTCCGCGCGGCCACGCGCTCGGCACCTTCGCCTTCATGACGTTCTTCGTGGCGCAGTTCCTGCACACGGCGCCGCGGCAGCTGCCCGAGGTGTACGCCGCCGTGCTCCTGGCCGTCCTGGCCTCTTCGGCCGTCCGCTTCGGGCTCTGGTGCTACGAGCGGCGGCTGCCGGTGCCGGTCGTCCCGGCGCTCCCCGGCGGCTCGGGGCTTGCCCGGATCACCACACGGCAGGCCGTCCAGGCGGTGGCGGGCGGAGCCTTCGCGCTCGTCGTCGGCCAGGTCGTCTCCGGCGACCGCTGGTACTGGGCCGTCGGCGCCTCCTGGTGGGTGTTCGTCAACACCTCCTCGCGCGGGGAGACCCTGGTCCGCGGCTTCCGCCGGGTCCTCGGTACGTTCCTCGGGATCGGCGCCGGTGCCCTCGTCGCCGTCCCGCTGCACGGGGCGACCGTCCCCACGGCGGTGCTCACCGCGGCGTGCGTCTTCGGCATCTTCTACACCGCCGCCGTGTCGTACAGCTGGATGATGTTCGCCGTGACGGTCCTGGTCAGCCTGCTGTACGGGCTCCTCGGCTTCCTGGAGCCGGCCCTGCTGCTGCTCCGCCTCGCGGAGACGGCCGTGGGCGCGGCGGGCGCGACGCTCGCCGTGCTGCTCGTCCTTCCCGTCACCACACACGCCACCACCCATGCCTGGATCGAGCAGGCCGTCCGCAGTGTGCACCGCTGCACCGCGGAGTCCGCCGCACGCCTGGCCGGCGTGGTGGACGCCGACCCGGCCCCGCACGTCACCGAGCTGGAAGGGCTGCTCGCCAGGGTCCGGCTGTCGCTCGCGCCGCTGATGCACCCCCTTTCCCCGCTTCGCGCCCGCAAGGCGCGCGCCCGCCGGGTGCTGGCACTCCTCGACGACTGCGCCCGCGAGGTGCGCGGGCTGGCCGCGGTCGCGGCGGACCCGCAGGCCTCGCACGACGCCCGCCTCGCGGCGGCCTGCCGGCGCGTGGAGGCGGCGGTCCACGCCCTGGTGGCGCCGCCCGTCGCCCCGGCGGTCGTGGCGGTCGCACCCCTGCCCGGGCACCACCCGGGTGCCGAGGGCGCACTCGCGCATCTGCACGGCCTGGAGCGCGCACTCGCGGAGCTGGCCGCTCCCGTACGTACCTCGCCGCGCGCGCCGCTCGTAGCGGCCTGAGCCGTTCCCCTGCGGGGTGACCGCACGTCCGTCGCGCCGAACACCAGATTGGTCTGGACCAGCCTGCTACCTTCTTGGCGGCAGCAGTGATCCATGACGGACGGCCGGCGGGCCGAAGAGGGGCGGCGCAGTGGCGGACAACAGCGCGGGACGGGCGTTCATCGGCTCGTACACCTCGGCGGGAGGGCGCGGCATCGTGGCCGCGGCCGTGGATCCGGCGACCGGAGCACTCACCGAGACCGGGGCGAGCGACGCCGTCGCCGACCCCTCCTACCTGGCCGCCGTGACGACGCCGGCCGGCACCGTCCTCTATACGGTCTCCGAGACGGCGGACGGGGCGGTGGCGGCATTCGCCGCCACCGGCGGGGCACCGCGGCCCATCGGCCGACAGGTACTGGTGGGCGGCGCCGCCCCGACGCACATCGCGGTCTCGCAGAGGCACCTGATGACCGCCAACTACGGCTCCGGCAGCGTGAGCGTCCTGCCCGTCGGCACCGACGGCGCGCCGGGACCCCTCGGGGGCGTCATGCGGCACGAGGGACACGGCCCCGTACCCGAGCGCCAGAGCGCGCCGCACGCCCACCAGGTGCTTCCGGACCCGACCGGACGCTGGGTCCTCAGCGTCGACCTCGGGACCGATTCCGTGCGGATCTGCGCGCTCGACACCGCCGCGGATGCCCTGACGCCCCACCGCGAGACGCCGCTGCGGCCGGGCACCGGGCCGCGCCATCTCGCCTTTCACCCGGACGGGCGGCACGTCTACGTACTCGGTGAGCTCGAGCCGGCCGTCACCCTCTGCCGCTGGGACCCCGCCGCCGGCCTGCTGGAACCGGTCGGCGAGACGGCGGTGGTCCCGGACGGCACGACCGGCCCCACCTACCCCTCCGTGCCGGTCGTCTCGCACGACGGCCGACACCTGTGGGCCGCGGTCCGCGGCCACGACAGCATCGCCGTGCTCGCTCTCGACCCGACGGGGGAGCAGGCGACGCTCGTCACCAACGTGCCGTGCGGCGGGCGCTGGCCACGGGACCTCGCCCTGGACCCGACGGGCCGCCGGCTCTACGCGGCGAACGAGCGCTCGGGCGACGTGACCTGGTTCACCGTCGACCAGGCCACCGGCATCCCGCACCGCAACGGGTCGCTCGCCGTTCCGGCGGCGTCCTGCGTGGTCTTCGCCTGAACCTTCCGGGCCTGAGCCTTCCGGACGGACGGACGGACGGACGGCGGCCGGGGCGGCGCGCGGGGCGTACGTCTGGGACGCCGGCCGGCGGCGCCTCCGGGCGGGCGGGACGTATGACCGGCACCCCGGGCGGCCGTACGGCATCAAGGGCTCGTGAGCCGCGTGCAGGTCGGCGGGGCACGCCACGCCCGTCGCAGCGCACAGGGCCCGTGCCGGGCGACCTGAGTCGCCCGGCACGGGCCCTGTGGCGTGATGCTCCTCGTCGGCCGCGACCGCCGCCCGGTGGCGTCAGTGGGGCGGCGTCCCGGGCTGCGGCGCGATGCCCAGCGCGGTCGTGTACTGCGACAGCACCAGCTTGCCGATCGCCGGGTACGCGCCGAGCGCCTCCGCGGCCGGGCAGCCCGCGTCCTTAGCGGCGGCGTCGAGAAGCCCCTCTGGCAGCTCCGGACCGACCAGGTACGGGGCGAGGGCAAGCTGCACCGACCCGGAGCCACGCAGCTGCTCCGCGATCGCGGCGACAGAGCCCTCCTCGTCGAGCGCGGCGGCCATCACCGGCACGGCCAGGCGCGCGGCGAGCAGCATGCCGGTGATCCCCGCGGCCTGCACCGCTTCCTCGCCGCCCACGGTGGCCAGGATGATGCCGTCGGCGGCGGTGGCCACCGTGAACAGCCGGGCGCGGTCGGCGCGTGCCAGCCCGGCCTCGGAGAGGCGTACGTGCACGGCCTCCGCCAGCAGCGGGTGCGGTCCGAGGACGTCGGTCAGCTCCGCGGCGGCGCGGCTGTCCATGACGGCCTGGCGGACGCGGCGCATCAGCGCGTTGTCCGGGCCCGCCAGCAGCGGCACCACGACCGCGGCGGGTCCCTCGGGCTCCGCCACCTCACGGCCGGCGGCCTTGGCGATCTCGTAGCGCTCGGTACGCCGGGCGGCGGTGTGCGCGAGCACGTTCTGCAGCGTGGGGTACTCGGCGTCGTCACCGTCGAGGTAGCCGACGGCGACGTCGAGGCCGGGCAGCTCGGACCGGGCGATGCTTATGACCTCTTCGGCCAGGCTGCGCGTGGTGGGCGACGGGGCGCCGGGCACAGCGAGCACAAGGGCGGGCGCGCCCTCGGGGGCCGCCACGGGCTCCGGGCGACGGTGTCGCCCGGACTGGCGGGGTCGCGGCATTCGTACAGGCAGGCCGGGTGCAGGCCCAGTGGAGGAGCTCATGGCGCCGCATGCTACTGGTTTTGCCTGAGCGGCTGTTCGGGGAGGGGGCGGACGAGCGTCATCTGTCCCGGTTTATCCGGTGGGGTCCTCGTGACCGTCCCGCAACCCCGTCCCACCTGGGACGTAGAGCATGGTCGGATGCGCCGGCAGCCGCAGCTCACCGGCCGCGAGGAACGCCGCGAGGCGCAGCGCCCCGAAGAGCGGGTCGCCGTCGGCCGGCACCTGACGGGCGTGCGGCAGCTGCCCGGCCAGTTCGGCGCGCAGCGGGCCGAGCAGCGGCTCCCCGAGCTTCAGCAGCCCGCCGGTCAGGGCGACCTCGCAACCCTCCGGCACCTCGTCCGCCGGAGGGCAGACGGCGGCGGCGGCCTCCGCGATGTGCCCCGCGGCCCGCTCGAGGATTCCGGCGGCCACCGGGTCGTGTCCGGCGCACCGGCCGACCTCCGGTGCGAAGGAGGCGAGCACGGCGGGACGGTCCGTGCGGGGGTAGAGCATCCCCGGCAGCTCCGCGGCCGGGCCGAGCGTCGACTCCATCCGCTCCAGGAGCGCGGCCGAGCCGCCCCGCCGGCCGTCGTGGGCACGCAGCGCCGCCTCGAGTCCCGCCCTTCCGATCCAGGCGCCGCTGCCGCAGTCGCCCAGCAGATGACCCCAGCCGTCGGCACGGCGCCAGGAGGTCAGATCGGTGCCGAGGGCGATCATCCCGGTGCCGGCGGCGACCACGGCCCCGGGCCTGCCCCCTAGCGCGCCCGCGTACGCGGTGACCGCGTCGGCGGCCAGACCCAGCCGCCGTACGCCGAGCTCGCTGTCCAGCGCGGCGGGCAGTTCGGCCCGCAGCCGGCCTCCGAGTGTCGCCATCCCCGCCGCGCCGATCACCACGGCGGACAGCCGGCCGGCCCCGGCCTGCTCCATGAGCCCCCGCACCATGGGGACCAACTGCTCCCGCATGTGCCCGGCGTCGATTCCCGCGTCGCCGGTGCGCACCGGCTCGCCGGAGAAGGCGGTCCGCGCCTGCTCCGGCTGCGCGGCCTCCGCGAGCGCCGCGCGCAGTCCGGAGCCGCCCGAGTCCACACCCAGCACCCAGCTCACGGCAGCCGCCGGCTGACAGGACGGGCGTCTTGACGCAGCATCAGCTCGTTCACGCGACTCCAGGACGAAGAGGACCGGTAACGACGGCGGCAGCCTATCCGCAGGCGGGGCATGTGGGGACGTGGCGGCGGGGGTCGGGGCCGTCGCGGTGCGGGCGTGGGATCAGGGGTGGAGGGCGCGGCCCCTCAGCGCCCAGGCGGCCGCGCCCGCGGTCGGCTGCGGGAACACGGTCGCGGGCGGGACCGGGAACACGCTCGCGGTCGGCTGCGGGCGTTGACGTGTCCGCCGCACTCGCGCTCCACAACCGGTCGGAGGGCACTCTGTGGGCCGGTAGAGTGACGGGCCGTGGCAGCACGACCGTTGAGTGAACTTGTGGAGCCCGGATGGGCCGAGGCGCTGCGCCCCGTGGCAGGGCGCATCGCGACGATGGGTGACTTCCTGCGTGCGGAGATCGCGGCGGGCCGGACCTATCTGCCGGCAGGGCAGCACGTTCTGCGCGCCTTTCAGCAGCCCTTCGACGAGGTGCGGGTGCTGATAGTGGGACAGGACCCGTACCCCACACCGGGAATGGCGATCGGACACAGCTTCGCGGTCGCCCCCGAGGTCCGGTCGCTGCCGGGAAGCCTGGAGAACATCTTCCGGGAACTGCACACGGACCTCGGCGTGGACCGCCCGTCGAACGGTGACCTGACTCCCTGGACCCGTCAGGGCGTGCTGCTGCTCAACAGGGCGCTGACCACGGCCCCTCGCAAGCCCGGGGCCCATCGCGGCAAGGGCTGGGAGGAAGTGACCGAGCAGGCCATCAGGGCGCTCGCCGCCCGGGGCAAGCCGCTGGTGTCGGTGCTGTGGGGGCGTGACGCCCGCAATGCCCGCCCCCTGCTGGGCGACCTGCCGGCCATCGAGTCCGCGCACCCCTCGCCCATGTCGGCGGACCGGGGCTTCTTCGGCTCGCGGCCCTTCAGCCGCACCAACGAACTCCTGCTCCGCCAGGGGGCCGAGCCGGTCGACTGGCGGCTCCCGTAAAGACGCGCTTCGCGGCCGCCGGCTCCCGCCGCGTCGCGTTGAATCACTCCTCGTGAAGCGCTCGCCGGCATCCTGGTGCACGGCCAGGACATCGCCCTGGCCTGGGCCGGGAGCGCACGATGCCGGTGTCCGCCGCGGCCGACCGGGTATGGACCTGCTTTCCCGCCCCGGCCTGGCCGCTCCCCACGGTTTGGCTCGTCGCCACCGACACCCACTGGGCCCGCGGCGCGGGGGACGAGGCCCGTGCGCCCGTCTCGGTTCTGCTGATGCTCCTCACCGGTCGTGCGCGGCACCTCCTCCCTCCGGCGCGTCCCGGCGAACGAGAAGCCTCGAGGCGGCCGTGAGCCTCCGGCGTCACTTCATCGGTGTCAATTCATGACGGCCGCCCGCACGCACAGCACGTCCGGCAGATGTGAGGCGAGCAGCTGCCAGCTGTCGCCGTCGTCCGCGCTCGCGTACACCTCGCCGTTGCGGTTACCGAAGTAGACGCCCGCCGGGTCGGCGTCGTCCGTGCACAGGGCGTCCCGGAGCACCGTGCCGAAGTGGTCACCCTCGGGCAGGCCGGCCGACAGCGCCTCCCAGGTCTCGCCCGCGTCACGGGTGCGGTAGACCCGGCAGCGGCGCTCGGCGGGGACGCGGTCCGCGTCGGCGGTGATCGGGAACACGTACGCGGTGTTCGCGCGGTGCGGATGGGCCGCCATGGCGAAGCCGAAGTCGGACGGCAGCCCCGCGCCGATGTCGGTCCACTTCGCCCCGGCGTCGTCGCTGCGGAACACGCCCCAGTGGTTCTGCAGATACAGGCGGTCGGGGTCGACGGCGTCCTGCGCGATCTTGTGGACGCACTGGCCGAACTCCGGGTTCGGGTCGGGCAGGAAGACGGCCGACACGCCCTGGTTCGACGGGGCCCAGCTCTCCCCGCCGTCACGGGAGCGGAACACCCCGGCCGTGGACACGGCGACCGTCACGGCCAGCGGGTCCCTCGGGTCGGTGATCACGGTGTGGACGGCCTCGCCGCCGCCACCGGGCACCCACTGCGAACGCGTCGGGTGCTCCCACAGCGGCCGGACCAGCTCGAAGCTGTCGCCGCCGTTCTCCGAGCGGAAGAGCGCCGCGGGCTCGGTGCCCGCGTAGACCACGTCCGGGTCGGCGTCGGAGGCGGGGTGCAGCTGCCAGACACGCTCCAGCGACGCACCCGTGTCCTGGGGGAACTTGACCGCCGGCTTCTCCGGCTCGGTCCAGGTCTTTCCCAGGTCGTCCGAGTGGAACACCGAGGGGCCCCAGTGGGCGCTGTCGCCGCCGACCAGGAGCCGTGGGACGGCCCGGCGGGTGTCGATGCCGATCGAGTACACGGCCTGCGCGTTGAAGTGCGGGCCACTGAACTCCCAGGTGCCGCCGCTCCTGCGGCCGATGAAGAGTCCTTTGCGTGTGCCCACGGTGAGAAGAACATCGGTCATGACCCGCTACCTCCAGGACGCCTTTGTCTCGGTTGTGGGCCAGTCTGCACCCGACCACCGACAGTGACCCGCAGGACGCTCTCGGCGCAGGTGGGCGCCCGTCATCAGGCCGGCCCGGCAATGCAAGTGCTGACCGCCGGTCGGCCTGGAACTCATCGGTGGAACGGGAACACGAGCGCATCCGCCGTGCCCGCGCCGCGCCTCCGGGGAGGAATTCGGCGCGGGCCCGTGCTGCCGCAGCCCGCCGTCCGCGCGGAGTCGTCCGCCGACCGCGTCCGCGTCGTGGACCGCCCACCGCTCAGGCCGGGGACCCCCCGCTCAGACCGAGCGGTGGTACTGCTGCGGCACGTGCACATCGCCGCCGAGTTCGCGTGCCGCGTGGCGGGCCCAGGAGGGGTTGCGGAGCAGCTCGCGGCCGAGCAGCACCGCGTCGGCCTCGCCGTTCGCGAGGATCTTCTCCGCCTGCTCCGCGTCGGTGATCAGGCCGACCGCCGCCACCGGCAGGTCGGTCTCCGCCTTGACCCGGGCAGCGAACGGAACCTGGTAGCCGGGGCCGGTGGGGATCCGCACGCCGGCGGCGTTGCCGCCGCTGGAGACGTCCAAGAGGTCCACGCCGTGCTCCGTGAGCAGAGAGGCGAAGCGGACCGTGTCGTCCGGCGTCCAGCCTCCTTCCTCCAGCCAGTCCGTGGCGGAGATCCGGAAGAACAGCGGCAGCTCCTCGGGCCAGACGGCGCGTACCGCGTCCACGACCTCCAGCGCGAAGCGCACCCGGTTGTCGAAGGATCCCCCGTACTCGTCGGTGCGGTGGTTGCTGTGCGGCGACAGGAATTCGCCGATCAGGTAGCCGTGCGCGCCGTGGATCTCGGCGACCTTGAACCCCGCGGCCAGGGCGCGGCGGGCGGCGTCGGCGAACTGCTCGACGATCTCGGCGATCTGCGCGCCGGTCAGCTCTTCCGGCACGGGATGCCCCTCGGCGAACGGGATCGCGCTCGGCGCCAGGGGCTGCCAGCCGTGCTGCTCCGGGCCGACCGGCGAGCCGCCGTTCCACGGCCGGTCGGTCGACGCCTTGCGTCCGGCGTGGGCGATCTGGATGCCCGGCACCGTGCCCTGGCTCTCGAGGAACGCTGTGATCCGGCGGAAGGCCGCGACCTGGGTGTCGTTCCAGATGCCGAGGTCGGCGGGGCTGATGCGCCCCTCGGGGCTCACGGCGGTCGCCTCGACGAGGATGAGCCCCGTGCCACCGGCCGCACGGGCGGCGTAGTGGGCGAAGTGCCAGTCGCCGGCGACACCCGCGTTCGGGCCGAAGATCTCGGCGCTGTACTGGCACATCGGCGCCATCCAGGCGCGGTTGGGGATGGTCAGTGACCGCAGGGTGAAGGGCTCGAACAACGCGCTCACGGCGGGCTCCGTTCGGGAGAGGGACCGGTGTACTCCTCGTACGATAGACACCGTAGTACGATGGAAGTCAAACTACGAGAGATATCGAACTACAAGAGTCGCCGAGTTACCGAACGCGGGCCGGGCCCGGAGGGGAACCGCGAGAGGCGTCGAACTACGAAGGGCCTCGTACCATGGACCTCCCCGGACGAAGCGGAGCCGTCGTGACCACCGTGACCAGCCCCCGAGTGCTCGCCCACCCCGGCCGCGACGAGATCCGGCTGGAGAACGTGCTCCATGCCCTCGCCGACCCGATGCGACTGCGTGTCGTGCGTGAACTCGCGGCCGGCGAGGCCGATCTGACCTGTTCCGACATCGAGCTGCCGGTCACCAAGTCGACGACCACCCACCACTTCCGCGTGCTGCGCGAGAACGGTGTGATCCGCCAGACCTACCAGGGCACGGCGAAGATGAACGGTCTGCGGCGGGACGACCTCGAAGCGCTGTTCCCCGGCCTGCTCGACCGGGTGCTCGACGCGGCGGAGGCCCAGGAACGCCGCCTCGCCGATGCCTGACGCGACTCTCGAGGGGCCCCCGGCGACCCCGTGCCCTGGCACCGTCGAACGCCCCGGACGCCCACGTGACGGTCGTCAGCGCCCGCCCTCGCCGGAGCCGCCGGGCCCCCGTGCCGCCCCCAGCAGCCCCGCCCAGTCCGGGATCTTGACGGGCGGCCTGCCCAGAGAGCGTCCCAGCGCTGCTTCCGCCTCCTCGATCGCCAGCCACCCGCGCCACCGCACCGGCTGTTGCCCCAGGGCCCGGAGTTCGGCTTCCGGATCCGCGGCGACCGGCCGCCCCACCAGGGCCGCCGCGTCCTCGAGCAGGGAGTTGACGGTCTCCTTCGCGCACGGACGGTTGGTGCCGATCACGCCGTTCGGTCCGCGCTTGATCCATCCCGCCACGTACTCGCCGGGCGAGAAGCGACCGTCCCGCAGCACCCGTCCCGCGGCGTTCGGCACCACTCCTCGATCGGCGTCGAACGGCAGCCCCTCCGTCGGCACGCCCCGGTAGCCCACCGCGCGCAGCACCAGCTGCGCCTCGATGTCCTGGTACGCGCCGGTGCCGCGCACGCCGCCCGTGCCGTCCGGCTCGGTCCGCTCGAAGCGGACACCGCCCACCCGTCCGTCACGTTCCAGCAGTTCCACCGGCCGCAGGAAGAACCGCACATGGATGCGGCGCGGCCGGCCCTGCGGCGGCCTGGCGGCCCACTCCCGTACGACGGTGAGGTTGCGCCGCACGATCGCGGGCACGGCGGCCGGATCGGCGTACGCCGTCTCCAGGGCGAGATCCGCGGGGTCCACCAGGACGTCCGCCGTGGGCAGCGCGCCCAGCTCCCGCAGCTCCTTGGTGGTGAACTTGGCGCCCGACGGGCCGCGCCTGCCCACCATGTGCACATCGCGCACCTGGCTGGCCGCAAGCGCCGCCAGTGCCCGCTCCGGGACGTCCGTCCCGCGCAGCTCGTCCGCGCCCCGCGCGAGGATGCGCGCCACGTCCACCGCCACATTGCCCACACCGATGACGACCGCCGCCCGCGCCCCGAGGGCGAAGGCGTCCGGGGCCGCGTCGGGGTGGGCGCTGTACCAGGAGACGAAGTCGGTGGCCGAGTGGCTGCCGGGCAGGTCCTCGCCGGGGATGCCGAGCTTGCGGTCCTTGGCCGCGCCCACGCAGTACACGACCGCGTGGTAGAGCCCCAGCAGCTCCGCCGGACCGAGGCCCGCCCTGCCGACCTCGACGTTCCCCAGGAAATCGATCCGGTCGTCCTCGAGGACCGCTCGCAGGCTGTTCTGCAGCGACTTGATCTTTTCGTGGTCGGGAGCCACTCCGTAGCGCACGAGTCCGTAGGGGCAGGGGAGGCGGTCCAGGATGTGCACCCGGACATCGGGCACAGCGGTCTGGCCGACGAGGGCCTGCGCGGCGTAGACCCCGCTGGGACCCGATCCGACGACGGCGACGCGAAGCACGTGGCGCTCCTTCCCGCAGGGGGATCTCCAGCATCGCACCGGAGCGCGTCGCTGGGGAGCCTTGCGCCCGCGCGTCCTTCCCGGCGCGCCCCGAGGGCGGCCCGCGCGCGTCCCGGCGCGGCGCTGGTCCATCCGGCGCGGTCCGCCCCGGCGCAGCCCTCGTCCCCTCCCAGGTGGCCCGTCGGCCCCGGGCAACGCGCCCGCCCCAGGGCGGCCCTGTCCGCCCCGGCGCAGCCCCCTCCGTCCCGCCCGCGTCACATGTCGCGCATGCGGCCGATCTCGGCCGTCTGCTGCGCGATCACGTCGTTGGCCATCTCCTCGACCTGGACGTTGTTGCCGTCGGACAGCACATCGGCGGCCATCGTCACGGCCCCCTGATGGTGGGTGATCATGAGCTTCAGGAAGAGCTCGTCGAAGGCGCTGCCGTCGGACTCGCGCAGCTGCTTCAGCTGGGCCTGCGTGGCCATGCCGGGCATCGCGCCGTGGTCGTGCCCGTGCGCGCCGTCCTTCTTGGGGCCGCCGTTGTTCGCGAGCCAGCCGCGCATCGAGTCGATCTCGGGCTTCTGGGCGGCGGCTATTCGCTCGGCGAGTCTTTTCACCTGCGTCGATTCGGCCCGTTGCGGAGCGAGCGCGGTCATCTGCAGCGCCTGCTCATGATGTTCGATCATCATCTGCGCATAGCCGAAGTCGGCGGAGTTGGGGCTGTCGTCCGGCAGTTCGGCGGCGGCCTCCTCCGCGGAGAGCGTCCTCGCCGGCTCTCCGGGCTTCCCCGGCGCCACCACCGAGGGTCTGTCATCGCCCGCCGCCCTTTTCGGGCCGTCGGACTCCGACTCGCATGCGCCCAGGGCCAGTACGGCCACGGCGACCGCCACGGCCGCGGCCGATCTGCGCGGACGCGCGGTACGGGGGCGGTTCAACACAGGTGACCTCCTGGGGAACTCGGGCCTCTTCGGACGGCCGCCTTCACTTACTGCGCACGTGTCGCCGGTCAGAAACCTTGATGACGTCCGTGTTGCCATCTGTTGAGATGTGCATGCTAGGGAAGATACTGCCGGGGTCCGTGAACCGTTCAACCACGAACGGATACCAGGGGAGGACTGTAGTGATCCTGTTGCACACCACCCGAGTGCGACGCAGACGACTGGGTGTCGCCGCGGCGGCCGCCGGACTGCTCGCCACCATGCTGGCGGCGGGGCCGGCGGCGGCGATTCCTGATCCGGGAGACGCCACCGCTCGCGAGAGCATCTCCGCGAGCGAGTCGGCGGAGACCAGGTCGGCGATCCGCGACGGGGAGATACCCGGCGTGGACGAGGTCGTCCACAGCGACAACATCGAGCACGTGACGAACATCCCCAAGGATGCGATCACCGGCACCAATTCGGACCTGGCCTTCCAGGGCAGGTACGCGTTCGCCGGCAACTACGACGGCTTCGTCATCTACGACATCAGCAACCCGGAGCGCCCGAAGACCGTTTCGCAGGTCCTGTGTCCGGGATCGCAGAACGACATCACCGTCTCCGGTGACCTGCTGTTCCTGTCCACCGACTCCTCGCGGAGCGACAACTCCTGCAACAGCACGTCCCAGCCGGCGACCGAGAAGTCGTCCTGGGAGGGCATGAAGATCTTCGACATCAGCGACAAGAGGAACCCGAAGTACGTCGCCGCGGTCGAGACGGCGTGCGGTTCCCACACCCACACGCTGGTGCCCGAGCGCAGGAACGTCTACGTGTACGTCTCCTCGTACTCGCCGAACGCCGCGTTCCCCGACTGCCAGCCGCCGCACGACGGGATCTCCGTCATCAAGGTGCCGCGCAAGGCCCCGGAGAAGTCGGCGATCGTGAACTTCCCGGTGCTCTTCCCGGGTGAGGGACCCGACGGCGGCGGCAACCCGGGCGCGCCCACCAACCCGGGCGTCTCCAAGACCACGGGCTGCCACGACATCACCGTGCTGCCCTCCAAGGACCTGGCCGCCGGCGCCTGCATGGGTGACGGCATCCTGTTCGACATCGAGGACCCGGAGCACCCGAGGGTCATCGACCGGGTCCAGGACAACGTCAACTTCGCTTTCTGGCACTCGGCCAGCTTCAACCAGAAGGCGAACAAGGTCGTCTTCACCGACGAGCTCGGCGGCGGCAGCGCCGCCACCTGCAACGCCGAGATCGGCCCGAACCGCGGCGCGGACGGCATCTACGACATCGTGGGCAAGGGCGACAAGCGCAAGCTGGTCTTCCGCAGCTACTTCAAGATCCCGCGCCACCAGGCCGCGACCGAGAACTGTGTGGCCCACAACGGCTCGCTGATCCCGGTCAAGGGCCGCGACATCATGGTCCAGGCCTGGTACCAGGGCGGCGTCTCCGTGTGGGACTTCACCGACTCCTCGAAGCCGAAGGAGATCGCCTACTTCGAGCGCGGTCCGCTGACCACCGACAGGCTCTCCGTGGCCGGTTCCTGGTCCGCGTACTACTACAACGGCTACATCTACTCCAACGACATGGCCAAGGGCTTCGACGTCCTGAAGATCAGCGACCGGCGCACCGACGCCGGCGCGAAGGTGCGGATGCACGAGCTCAACGTGCAGACGCAGCCGGACTACTTCGACGACTTCGACGACTGATCCGGGATGTGACCCGGTGCTCCGCCGGGCGGGAGACCGCCCGGGGGAGCACCCAGCTCCCAGTCCAGCCCGTACCGCTGGAACAGCTCCGCGCGCAGCCGCGCGCGGGGCATCGGTACGCCGGGCAGCAGCAGGGCGAAGACCGCCCCCATCAACAGCCCGCGCAGCAGCGGGTAGTCCGTGTCGACGTCCCGTGATCCGTAGCGCTCCACCGTGTCCCGGAGGAGTCCGGCGAGCCGCTGCTGCTCCGAGCACTGCACGAAGCCGTCGGCCTGCAGGAGTCCCGCCATGTGCGTGCGCATCAGCACGGGATGGTCGGTCGCGAGACCGAGGATCGCGTCGATGGCCCTGGCCAGCCGCTCGCGGCCGTCTTCGGTGCGCGGTTCCCTCTCCAGCGCCGCCTCGAGCGTGAGGTGCATCAGCCGGTGCACGGCGGACTGCAGCAGCTGCCGTTTGCCCGGGAAGTAGTACGAGACGAGGCCCCGGGCGGAACCGGCCCGGTCGGCGATGTCGCCGAGGGTCGTGGCCTCGTAACCGCGCTCGTCGACCAGCTCCACCGTCGCCTGCAGAAGCCGCTGGCGAGAACGTCGACGAAGCTCTTCATTGACCGATGCGCTTCGCGGGGACATGCTTGGCTCCTGCGTTGACTGGCTCACAGCCAATATACTCAGCGCGTCCCGTCGTCCGGCCCTCGGGGGCCGGGGCCGGCGGGTGGTGCTGCCCGAACCGGGCGACGCGGGGGATCGTCCGGTTCGGGTGGCTTTGTCCTGCTTCCAGTCTCCTACGGCGCGGGGCGCCCGTCGACGAGCCCGAGCACCGGAAGCAGCCCCACGGGCCGTTCGTCCACCGGCAGGTGGTCCACGAAGTGGACGGCGCAGCCCAGATACGCGGCCCCGCCGTCGGCGCGGCGGTCGTCGCCCACCATCAGCACCTCCCGCGGATCGCTCCCGAATCCCTCGCACGCCGTACGGAACAGCCGGGCATCGGGTTTCTGCACGCCGTGCTCGAACGACAGGGTGTACGTGTCGACCAGCGGCGCGAGGCCGTGGGCCCGGAAGACCGGGCGCAGGTCCCAGCCGATGTTGCTGACCACGCCGACGCCGATGTCCCGCTCGCGCAGGCCGCGCAGCACCTCCGCGGCGTCCGGGTAGGGGCTCCAGGCCCCCGGCGTCATATGGCGGTCGTAGAGGGCGTCGTACAGGGCCTCGTCCGGCAGGGGCACCTCGCGCGCCAGGCCCGTGTACGCCGCCCGGTGCCGGTCCATGTCCGTGTCCCGCGCCGCCCACAGCTCGGCCAGGTGGCCGGGGATCCGTTCCGGGTGGGCACCGCCCGGCAGGGCGCCGGCCGCCTCCAACCGCCGGGCGTACCGGTCGAGTTCGTCCCCGGGCAGGGAGGCCCCGTGGTCCCGCAGCACCGTGCGGAGCCAGCTGCGGGCCGACTCGATACGGAAGAGCGTCCCGGAGAAGTCGAAGAGAACAGTCCTGATCGTCATGGACCGGATCCTCGGCCGCTCAGTGACCGCGGGACAAGGCCACCCGACCGTAGGAGGCCACGGCGAGAGCGACGACGCACGCCCCGAGGAGCCAGCCGCCGACCACGTCGGAGGGCCAGTGCACCCCCAGATAGAGCCGGGTGAAGCCGACGCCGACGACGGAGACGGCCGCGACGGCGACGCACGACATCCAGGCGCCTGTGGCCATGCCCCGCCGCCTGAAGAGCCAGAGCAGCAGCCCGCAGGTGACCACGGCGGTCATCGCGTGCCCGGACGGAAACGCCGCGTAGTGCGCCGAGTCGACCGGGTCGGGCCACAGGGGCCGCTCCCGCCCGACGAGGGCCTTCATGCCCTGCTGGAGGCCCGTCCCGAGGGCGCTGGCGAGCGCCACCCACACCGCGAGGAGGCGTTCACCGCGCAGCCACAGCCACAGCACCGCCGCGGCGGCGAGCAGCCGCATGGTCCACGGGTCCCACACCCAGTCGGTCAGCACGCGGTTGACCTGCGTGAACGTCGGCTCTTGGACCGCGGAGGTGTGCAGCGTGTCCACCACCGCCCGGTCGAAGGAGATCAGCGGTGACCAGGTGACGGCGACCGCGACCAGCAGCAGGGCGCTCAGCGCGGCGGTCACCACGCAGGTACGCACGCACAGGGCGCTCGCTCTGGTCGCCCGTTCCGGCCGCTCGGCGCGGAGGGAGGTGTCCTTGGCGCGGTGGGGGGCAGCGGGGTTCGTGGAGCGGGGGGAAGACATGAACAAATCCTGTCTTCTTCGTGGCCGTACGGCTATCCCAGCGCGCGCAGTGCCGGTACGAAGGCCACGAGCAGCGGAACCACCGGGACCAGAGCGGCGGCCGCCGTCAGCCGTAGCCGGCGGGCCGGAGTGAGCCGGGGCACCGGGGTCAGCAGCCTGTTCACGCGCTGCGGCAGCTGCGCCCCCGGTGTGGGGCACGGACCGAACACGCCGCGTTCCTCGTTCAGTTCGACCAGGGCCAGCGCGATCGTCAGCCGGCCGAACCGCCGGGAGGCGACGTCGTCGGCCGCCAGCTCGACCAGCCGGTGCATCTCGTCACGGAACGCCGCGAACACCGGGATCTGCGGAAAACCGCCCGCCAGCGCGGCCGAGCAGTGCAGCAGCCAGTCGTGCCTGGCCCGTGCGTGGCTCTGCTCGTGCGCCAGCACCGCGTCGAGCTGGCGGCCCTTCAGCCGCCGCAGCGCCGCGGTGGTGATGACCAGCTGGGGCGCGGCGCCAGGCAGCCACCACGCGTCCGGCCGCTCGGCCTCCAGGACGACCAAGGGCTCACTGCCGGGGACCTCGTCCGGCATCAGCGGGGAGCGCACGAGCAGCTCGGCGCGCTGCCGCTTGCGCCGGGCATGCGCCCGGTGGATCTCCCGCGCCAGCATGGCCCCGGTCCACACGCCGCCGCAGGCCAGGATCACGGCGAGGGCGGCGGACCATGTCTCGTTCGCCCCGAGCGCGTACGCCTCGACGACACCGTGCGGCGCGGAGGCGAAGACGTGGCCGCGCACCAGCTGCCAGGCGGTGGCAGCGCTGAACGTCATGGAGAGGGCGAACGACAGCAGCACGGCGGCGACCACGCACTGCCACACCCACAGGGCGACGACGGGCTCGCGCTCCGGCCAGTCGGCACGCGACACGAGGCGCGGGGCGACGACGGCGGCCAGTGCGCCGAGCAGCAGCAGCGCGAGCGAGACCATCATGAGGGCAGCCTATGAGCGCGGGGCTACTTGCGGGTATGCCCGTGCGCGTCAAGTGACGCACGCCACGGCGCGGATGCGGCGGCGCTGCGCGGCCGCCGCTCGCACGGCGCCTGTCACAGGGCCAGCAGCATCACCAGCATGGCCGTCGCCATCGAGACCCTGCACGCCGGCACCAACTCGGGCCGTGAACCGGCCGGATCCGCCACCGGGACCGTGCCGCCGCCCACTGAGGCGAACGATACGAGCCGGGGCCCGGAGCGCAGCACGTATCCGGCGAAGTAGAGGAGCAGGACGCCGGTGAGGAGCGGGACGCCGCCGGCCCTGTGCGCACCGTGAGCGCCCGTGCCTGCCATCGCGGCCGCCATGTAGACCATCGCCAGGCAGCCGACTGCATGGTGGAGATGTCGCCCGCCGGGCCGCACGGCATGCACCGCCGCCGCGCCGAACACGACCGCGTACACCACCCACTGCCAGCTCGGCAGAGTGAACACGGTGGCGGGCACGGCCATCACCGCCATGCCGAGTCCCATCAGCGCCTCGCCGCCCGCCGCCTTTCTGTCCGGTCCTCGGCAACTGCGCATCCGGATCAGGCAGTACAAACCCGTCGCGGAGCACAGCACCATGAGCAGCCAGCCGGACATCGCGGGTCCGTGCACGACGTACCTCCCCCTTCGGCCGGCCTCGGCGGCGGTCGAGGAGTCGATGCCCACCTCCCGTCCCCGTACGCGAGCGCACGGGGGTACTGGGGGAGTACACGGAGGTGCGAGAGGAGCGCGGCGAGCGCACGAGAGCTCACGGCGGACCGGCTCGGGGCGTGTGCGCGGCCCGGGTTACCCTCGTGCGGATCGCACCCCGTTGGAACGGAGCCACTCCATGGACACCGCCCCGCCCAGGGACTCGGCCGAGCTCACCTACCGCGACGCGGCCGAGGGCGACGTGCCGGCTCTCGTCGCGCTGATCGAATCGGCGTACCGCGGGGAAGCGAGCCGCGCGGGCTGGACCTCGGAGGCCGACATCCTCGGCGGGCAGCGCACCGATCCGCAGGGGGTGCGCGAGGTCATCACCGCCCCCGGCAGCCGTCTGATGATCGTCGAACGGGACGGGGAGCCGGTCGCCTGCTGCCAGCTCGAGCACCGTGGCGAGGCCGCCTACTTCGGCATGTTCGCGGTCCGCCCCGACCTTCAGGGCGCCGGTCTGGGCCGCAGGATCATCGCGGAGGCGGAGCGCAGCGTGCGCGAGACCTGGGGCGTGGCGGAGATGCACATGACGGTGATCTCGGTACGGGAGGACCTGATCGCCTGGTACGAGCGCCGCGGCTACCGCCGTACGGGCCGGATGACCCCCTTCCCGTACGGCGACGAGCGGTTCGGGATTCCGCGGCGTGACGACCTCGCCTTCGAGCTGCTGGTGAAGGCCCTCGTCTGAGCGACCGGGCCCGGGCGCGCCCGCCGGTTCCGTGGCGGTGCCGGCGAGCGCGGGAGCGGGCGGTGGTCAGGCCGTGAACCGGCCGGTGCGCCGGATCTCGGGGAAGTCCGTGGTCGCGCCGTCGAGCTCGAGGGCGCGCACCAGCCGCAGATGCTCCTGTGTGTTGACCACCCAGCCGATCACCCGCAGCCCCTCGGCGTGCGCCGTCTCGACGGTCTCCAGCGTCAGCCTGCGGATGTTCAGCGCCAGGGCGTGGGCGCCGACGGCCTTCGCCCGGTCCGTGACGTCGGCGCCCCAGCGGCTGGCGATCAGCACCGTGCGCACCCCGGGCACCAGCGCGGAGATCTCGGCGATCGCGTCGTCGTGGAACGAGGAGACCTCGACCCGGGGCACCAGATCGCGCTTGCGCATCACCTCGGCCAGCGCACGCGCCGCGGCGACGTCCTTGATCTCCGCCTGGAGCGGGCACCGCACGGCGTCGAGAACCTCCTCGAACACCGGCACCCGCTGGCCGCCGCCCGCGTCGAGCTGACGCAGCTCGGCGAGCGTCATCGCGGCGATGGAGCCGCTCCCGTCGGTCGTGCGGTCCACGTCGGCGTCGTGCATGACGGCGAGCGCGCCGTCCTTGCTCAGATGCAGATCGAGTTCGATGGCGTCCATGCCGGCCTGCTCGGCGCGGACGAAGGAACGCAGGGTGTTCTCCGGCTCGACGCCCATGACCCCGCGATGACCGATGGTGAGGAAAGTCAAGATTCTCTCGCTTCCGTCGACGGCGGCTCCCGCGGGACGCAGCCCGGCGCCCGGCGGTATCGAGGCAGCCTAACGGCCCCTCCCGGAGACGGAACCGCTCGCGCGCGGGGTGTCCGGAAGCCGCACACCGACGGCGTCAGCGGCGTGCGGACCGCAGGGCCCAGGTCCCCTTCACCCGGGCGTGGGCGAGTCCTCCAGGAGCTTGACGCGGACGGGCCCTCCCGGCCCCGGTCGGGCACCGATGCGGTCGCCACGAGCGCCCGCCACCGCAAAAACTGCGGCGATCATGGGGGTCGCACAGGATAATTTCCCTCACCCGCACTTGTGGGGGAGAACCGCACATGGATACGGTGTCTTGACGCGAGGTTCTCCTGTGGAGGAAGTGACATGACGGAAATTCTTGTGCAGGACGTGGCTGCAGGGGGCATATCCCACGCCGACCCGGTGGTCGGCCATCCGAGCTGGACGTTGCTCAAGAATGCCGTCGAAGAGATCCGCCCCTGGCAGTCCAAGGACGGCTCGATCGACTTCGACGCTGACGAAGCGCCCTCCCGCACGGACGCGGAGGCCGCCGTGGAGCGTGTGATCGGCGCGGTGGAGGACCTTTCCCCGCTGCTGCCGCACGACGCGGCATACCACCGTGCCCTCGTCGCCGATCTGCGCAAGTGGGCCGACGCGGGCTTCGCGGTGCCGGACTTCCTGGACTCGCTGCTCGCCTTCCAGCCGGCCGCCTCCCGCGAGGACGGACTGCGGCACCTGGTCGTCTTCCCGATGTACACGCAGAACGGCAACCCCGATCGCAACCTCGAGGCGGTCGTGCTGAAGATGGTGTGGCCCGAGTGGCTCGCCGAGCTCGAGCGCACCCGCTACGACAATCCGCTCTTCTGCGGCATCACGTTCGAGGACTTCACCGCCGGTTACGACACGAACTCCGCGGTGCTCTTCCCCGAGACCATCGCCGTGCGCGAGGCGCCCGAGCGCTTCACCTGGGGCGGCATCTTCTGCGACCGCGAGGCCGCCCGCTTCCGCGCCGTCACGGAGGAGGCCGTGCGGGTGCTCGGTCTCGAGCTGCCCGACGACATCCGGGAGATGGTCGCCGACCAGAAGCGGTGCGAGCAGGCCTTCGTGCTCTGGGACATGGTCCACGACCGCACCCACAGCCACGGCGACCTGCCCTTCGACCCGTTCATGATCAAGCAGCGCCAGCCGTTCTGGATGTACGGCCTGGAGGAGCTGCGCTGCGACCTCACCGCCTTCAAGGAGGCCGTGAAGCTGGAGGCCGAGGGCAACCCGCACGGCCGTGACGTGCAGTACGCGGTGCTCTTCGACCGCATGTTCCGCTTCCCCGTGACCGGCGACCGGGTGCGCAACTACGACGGCCTCGGCGGCCAGCTGCTCTTCGCCTACCTGCACAAGCACGACGTCGTCCGCTGGACCGACAACACCCTGAAGATCGACTGGGAGCGTGCCCCGCAGGTCACCAACCAGCTCTGCGGCGAGATCGAGAAGCTCTACCGCGAGGGAATCGACCGGCCGAAGCTGGTCCACTGGTTCGCCGCGTACGACTTGGTCTCCACCTACCTCGCCCCGCACCCCGGGTCGCGCTGGGCCAAGGGCCCCGACGCTCTCGACCTGACGCTGCCGCCTCGTAAGCTCGTGGATGACGTGCTTCCGGACGAGTTTCCGCTGAGCATGTTCTATGAGGCGCTCTCCAAGAAGCTGAAGAACGTGATCGCCTCCACCAAGGGGATCACCGCCGCTTCCGCTCCGGGGGCTGCCGCGTGAGCTCTCGAACCGAGGAGGCGACCAGCATGGACACCAACGGCAGTGGCGCCCTGGAAGGTGCGGTGATCGCGGTGGCCGGCGCGGCCGGTCCCGCCGGCCGGGCCACCCTGCTCCGGCTCGCCGAGGCGGGCGCCGTCGTCGTCGCCTCCGACGCCGACGCCCAGCGGCTCGCCGAGGCCGTGGACGCGGCCAGGTACGCCCACGGCGGAGCCACCGTCACCGGCGACACCGTCGACCTGCTCGACCTGGGCGCCGCCCGCGAGTGGGCCGACAAGACCGAGAAGGAGTTCGGCCGGATCGACGGACTGGTCCACCTCGTGGGCGGCTGGCGCGGCAGTGCCTCGTTCACCGAGACCAACCCCGCCGACTGGGAGCTGCTGGAGAAGCTGCTGATCCGTACCGTCCAGAACACGTCGCTCGCCTTCCACGACGGTCTGCTGCGCAGCGACAAGGGCCGCTACCTGCTGATCAGCGCTGCGGGAGCGAGCAGGCCCACGGCGGGCAACGCGGCGTACGCGGCGTCCAAGGCCGCCGCGGAGGCGTGGACCCTGGCCCTCGCCGACTCGTTCCGCAAGGCGGGGGGCGAGCAGGGCCCGAATGCCGCTGCTGCCATCCTGGTCGTCAAGGCACTGGTGCACGACGCCATGCGCGCCGAGCGTCCCAATGCGAAGTTCGCGGGCTTCACCGACGTGACGGAGCTGGCCGACGCCATCGCCGGACTCTGGGGCCGCCCCGCTCAGGAAGTGAATGGACAGCGTCTGTGGCTGACCCCCGAACCGTAAAGACCGACGCACGGCGCCACCACGACCCGTCCGTGCGCGGGTTCGCCAGCGACAACTACGCGGGTGCCCACCCGGAGATCCTCGCCGCTCTCGCCCTCGCCAACGGCGGCCACCAGGTCGCCTACGGCGAGGACGAGTACACCGACCATCTCCAGCGCGTCGTCCACAGCCACTTCGGCCCGACGGCCGAGGCCTTCCCGGTCTTCAACGGCACCGGCGCCAACGTGACCGCGCTCCAGGCGCTCACCGACCGCTGGGGCGCCGTGATCTGCGCCGAGTCGGCACACATCAACGTCGACGAGGGCGGCGCGCCGGAGCGCATGGGCGGGCTGAAGCTGCTGACCGTGCCCACGCCGGACGGCAAGCTCACGCCCGAACTCATCGACCGGCAGGCGTGGGGGTGGGACGACGAGCACCGGGCCATGCCGCAGGTGGTGTCGATCACTCAGAACACCGAGCTGGGCACCGTCTACACCGTGGACGAGATCCGCGCGATCGTCGCCCACGCCCACGGCCACGGCATGAAGGTCCATCTCGACGGGGCCCGGATAGCCAACGCCGCGGCGTCGCTGAACGTGCCCATGCGGGCCTTCACCAACGCCGTCGGGGTCGATGTCCTGACCTTCGGCGGCACCAAGAACGGCATGCTCTTCGGTGAGGCGGTCGTCGTCCTGAATCCGGACGCGGTCAGCCACATGAAGCACCTGCGCAAGCTCTCCATGCAGCTCGCCTCGAAGATGCGCTTCGTGTCCGTGCAACTGGAGGCGCTGCTCGCCAAGGACCTGTGGCTGCGCAACGCCCGGCACTCCAACGCCATGGCCCAGCGGCTCGCGGACGGTGTGCGGGCGGTGGACGGGGTGGAGATCCTCTACCCCGTGCAGGCGAACGCCGTCTTCGCACGGCTGCCGCACGACGTCAGCGAGCGGCTGCAGAAGCGCTTCAGGTTCTACTTCTGGGACGAGGCGGCCGGCGACGTGCGCTGGATGTGCTCGTTCGACACCACGGAGGACGACGTGGACTCCTTCCTCCAGGCGCTGAAGGAAGAGATGGCGCGCCGCTCTTGAACAAGGCTCGCCGCATAAATATACGGCCGACCGATAAGTCATTGACTGTCGGTCGGCCGTCTTTCTATGCTCCCCGGTCATGGAGTTCATCCAACAAGACCCGGAACTTTCGGCCTATTTGGCTGCCGACGGCGTCATCGACCACGACCATCCGATCGTTCGAGAGGTCGCCGCCGACCTGGCGCGCCAAGCGGCTGATTCATACGTATACGCCCAGGCTGCTTACGAGTACGTCCGTGACGCGGTACCGCACTCGCATGACACGGGCGACCCGCGGGTCACCTGGCGCGCCTCCGACGTGCTGCGGCAGCGCACCGGCATCTGCTACGCCAAGTCCCACGCCCTGGCCGCGCTGCTGCGCGCCGAGGACATCCCGGCGGCCCTGTGCTACCAGCGGCTGGAGGGGGTGGTGCACGGCCTGGTGGCGGTTCGCTTCCATGGCGCCTGGCACCGTCAGGACCCCAGAGGTGGCCGGCACGGTGGATCCGTGCCGTTCTCGCTGGCGGGGGAGCGGCTGCCGTTCACGCCCAGGCCGGAGTCCAGTGACGTGAACTATCCGGTACTCTACGCTGCACCGCACCCCGTGGTCCTGGAAGCCCTCCAGAAGGCTCCCGACCGGGCGCGTCTGTGGCAGACGCTCCCGACCTCCCTCTGAGAAGTTCGAGGCAAGCAGGCGATGACTCTCCGGCTCACCGTGTCCGACGACGTGCGCGCTCTCGCGCCCGGCTTCACCCATGTCGCCGTCGAGGCGCACGGGCTCACCAACGGCCCCAGTAACGAGGGGAGTTCGGCTCTCCTCGACGAGGCCGCCCGCCGGCTCGCGAGCCGCCTCGACGGGCGCGCGCCCCACGAGGATCCCGCAATGGTCGCCTGGCGCGAGGCCTACACGGCGTTCGGCGCCAAGCCGTCCCGTACCCGCAACTCGGCGGAGGCGCTGGCCAGGAGGGCGTTCGCGGACGGCGGGCTGCCCCGGATCAACGTCCTGGTCGACGTCTACAACGCCATCAGCGTGGCGCACCTGATCCCCGTCGGCGGCGAGGACACCGACCGGATCAAGGGCGGCATGAGGCTCGTCAGGGCCACGGGACAGGAACCGTTCGTCACCGTGGCGGGCGGCGCTGAGACCGTCGAACACCCGGAGCCCGGCGAGGTCGTCTGGTGCGACGACGAAGGCGTCACCTGCCGGCGCTGGAACTGGCGGCAAGGGGCGCGCACCCGGCTGACGGAGGACTCGGCGAACGCCCTGTTCCTGCTCGAGGGGATGGGCCCCGCGGCGGGCGGCGAGGCGGCGGCCGCGGCAGCCGAACTCGCCGAATCACTGGAGAAGCTGAGCCCGGGGGCGCGGGTCACCGTTCATGACCCGCGCTAGTGCCTCCTGTCCGGGCATGCGGGCTCAGTGCGCCTCGCGGACCTCGGCGGGCGTGGGGGCCGTGCCGCCGAGGTGGGCGGGGACCCACCAGGTGTCGGCCGCGTCCCTGGGGCGCACGGGGTAGGCGCGCTGCGCCGCCTCGAGCAGTTCCTGGACGCGCTCGCGCAGCCGCCGGGTGATCGCGCCGGCGTACTGGTCGGTGGGCGCCTCGAGGGGCTCGCCGACGCGGATGGTCACGGGGATGTGGGAGCGCTTGAAGTTGCGCGGCCGGCCCTTGGTCCACAGCCGCTGCGTGCCCCACAACGCCATCGGGATCAGCGGGACGCCCGCCTCCTGCGCGAGGCGCGCCGCACCCGACTTGAACGACTTGAGCGTGAACGACTGGGAGATCGTCGCCTCGGGGAAGACGCCCACGATCTCGCCGGAGCGCAGCGAGTCCAGCGCGTGCGCGTACGCCGCCTCGCCCTGCTTGCGGTCCACGGGGATGTGCTTCATCCCCCGCATCAGCGGGCCGGAGATCTTGTGGCGGAAGACCGACTCCTTCGCCATGAAGCGCACCAGGCGCTTCTGCGGCAGGGCGCCGAGGCCGGTGAAGATGAAGTCCAGATAGCTGATGTGATTGCTGACCAGCACCGCTCCGCCGGTGCGCGGAATGTTCTCCGACCCCTGAGTGTCGATCTTCAGGTCGAGCGCCTTGAACATCGTGAGAGCGGCGCCGATGACCGGCCGATAGACGAGCTCTGCCATGGGGGGAGGACCCTTTCGTCAAGCCCGGGGAGGGTTCGCCCGGTTGGAAGTTACGCAGCCGTAGGTTTTTGGCTTTGGGCCGATCGTGCCCCATGTGCGCCGTGCTGACCAGTCCTGGACGCCCGCGGGCGCGAGATTCTCGTCACTTCACGGACGGGAACCCGGCCGGCGACGCGGCCTGCGGGAATCCCTGCCGGGCGGGGAACGCTGCACTTCGGGGAAGTGAACGCACGGAGCAGGGCGGAAGGCGGAGAAGGTGCGCGGACAGGACGCGGAACGACGCCTCGGCGCGCCGGAGCTGGGCCGGCCCCCGGGCGAGCGTGCCACCCTCGTCCAGTTCTCCACCGCCTTCTGCCAGCCCTGCCGGGCCACCCGGCGCATCCTCGCCGACATCGCCGCGATGGTCGACGGAGTCGTCCACATCGAGATCGACGCCGAGGACCACCTGGCCCTTGTACGCGAACTCGGCATCAAGAGCACGCCGACCGTGCTGGTCCTCGACGCCGCCGGACGGATCGTCACCAGGGCGTCCGGCACGCCCCGCAAGGCCGATGTCATCGCCGCGCTGGGGCGGGCGATATGACGCCCGTGACCCTGGTCGCACCTTCCGGGGCGCACTTGACTGTGTACGCCATGTATCGACAGGCTGGCTTCCGTGCTTCCAGAACTCCTTCTCGACGGGCGGGTTCATGCCGATCTCTCCCGTGACGCGAGCGCTCGCTGTCAGGCTGCCCGTGCAGCCGCAGTCGCATAGTCCGCTCCCCAAGAAGGAACTCTCGATGACGGCCTCGCCTGATCTCGGCGCCGCTCAGCTCGCCTCTCCCGAACTCCTGCGCTCGGTCTTCCGGCAGCACGCCGCCGGTGTCGCGGTGATCACCGCGGCGGGTCCGCGTCCGGTCGGATTCACCGCGACCTCGCTCACCTCCGTCGCAGCCGAGCCGCCGCTGATCTCGTTCGGTGTGGGCACCGGCTCCTCCAGTTGGCCGGTCGTCGCGGAGGCCGGACATGTCGGCGTGCACATACTCGGCGAGCACCAGCGCGAGCTGGCCGCCACCTTCGCCCGCAGCGGCGCCGACCGCTTCGCGCCGCCGACGAGCTGGCGCGCCGGGCCGGAAGGGGTCCCCGTGCTGGACGGTGTGCTTGCCTGGATGGTGTGCCGGGTCGTGGCCAGGGTGCCCGCGGGCGACCATCGCATCGTGATCGCCGAGGCGGTCGTCGGGGATCCGGCGGGCGGCGGCCGGCCACTGCTTTACCACCAGGGACGCTTCACCGCTCTGCGGGAGTGAACTGTGCGGAGGCGGCGGACACTCCGTTGTCAAGGTCACAGTGCAAAGCGCTTGCTTAGCGGGAACACACTGGGTGTACTGACGAGTAATATTTCGTTCGGAGCGCGGCCCGCCCCGACCGGGATCCGCCCCATCGGACGCCTATGCTGCGTTCACAAGGCAGTCCAGTAGAGACGATGCAGTAGGAGAGCCGGCGTGAGCCTGAGGATCGTTGTCTGTGTGAAGTACGTGCCCGACGCCACCGGCGACCGGCACTTCGCCGATGACCTGACCGTCGACCGCGACGACGTCGACGGCCTGCTGTCGGAGCTGGATGAGTACGCGGTCGAGCAGGCGCTGCAGATCGCGGACGAGGCGGACGATGCCGAGGTCACCGTGCTGACCGTCGGCCCCGAGGACGCGAAGGACGCGCTGCGCAAGGCGCTGTCCATGGGCGCCGACAAGGCCGTCCACGTCGAGGACGACGACCTGCACGGCTCCGACGTCATGGGCACCTCGCTGGTGCTCGCGAAGGCGATCGAGAAGACCGGTTACGACCTGGTCATCGCCGGCATGGCCTCCACCGACGGCACCATGGGCGTGCTGCCGGCGATCCTCGCCGAGCGTCTGGGTGTCCCGCAGGTCACCCTGCTCTCCGAGGTCTCCGTCGAGGACGGCACCGTGAAGGGCCGCCGCGACGGCGACACCGCCAGCGAGCAGCTCGAGGCGTCCCTGCCGGCCGTCGTGTCCGTGACGGACCAGTCGGGCGAGGCCCGCTACCCGTCCTTCAAGGGCATCATGGCCGCCAAGAAGAAGCCCGTGGAGTCCCTGGACCTCGAGGACCTCGAGATCGACGCGGAAGAGGTCGGCCTCGAGGGCGCCTGGACCAAGGTCGACTCGGCCGCGGAGCGCCCGGCCCGCACCGCCGGCACGATCGTCAAGGACGAGGGCGAGGGCGGCAAGCAGCTCGCGGAGTTCCTCGCGAGCCAGAAGTTCATCTAGAGGCTTCGGCCCTCTACCGCCCCCTTCATACTTCGCAAGCAGGAGAGAAGAAGTCCCATGGCTGAAGTTCTCGTCTACGTCGACCACGTGGACGGCGCCGTCCGCAAGCCCACCCTGGAGCTGCTGACGCTGGCCCGCCGTATCGGCGAGCCCGTCGCCGTCGCTCTCGGCTCCGGTGCCGAGAACACCGCCGCCGCGCTCGCCGAGCACGGCGCGGTGAAGGTCCTCACGGCCGACGCCCCCGAGTTCGCCGAGTACCTGGTCGTCCCGAAGGTGGACGCGCTGCAGGCCGCGTACGAGGCCGTCTCCCCGGCCGCCGTGCTCGTCCCGTCCTCCGCCGAGGGCAAGGAGATCGCGGCCCGCCTCGCGGTCCGTATCGGCTCCGGCATCATCACCGACGCCGTCGACCTCGAGGCCGGCGACGAGGGCCCGGTCGCGACGCAGTCCGCGTTCGCCGCGTCCTTCACCACCAAGTCCCGCATCACCAAGGGCACCCCGGTCATCACGGTCAAGCCGAACTCGGCCGCCGTGGAGGCCGCCCCGGCCGCCGGCGCCGTCGAGGCGCTGTCCGTCTCCTTCTCCGACCAGGCAACGGGCACCAAGGTCGTCTCGCGCACCCCGCGTGAGTCGACCGGCCGCCCGGAGTTGACCGAGGCCGCGATCGTCGTCTCCGGCGGCCGTGGCGTCAACGGCGCCGAGAACTTCGCGATCATCGAGGCGCTCGCCGACTCCCTCGGTGCCGCCGTGGGCGCCTCGCGCGCCGCCGTCGACGCCGGCTGGTACCCGCACACCAACCAGGTCGGCCAGACCGGCAAGTCCGTGTCGCCGCAGCTGTACATCGCCTCCGGCATCTCCGGCGCGATCCAGCACCGCGCCGGCATGCAGACCTCGAAGACCATCGTGGCCATCAACAAGGACGCCGAGGCCCCGATCTTCGACCTGGTCGACTACGGCGTGGTCGGCGACCTCTTCGAGGTCGTCCCGCAGCTGACCGAAGAGGTCAAGACCCGCAAGGGCTGATCTGCAGGTTCTCTTTCGGCCCGGGGCCGCGCGGTGTTCTCCACCGCGCGGCCCCGGTCCGTTCCGGGGGACCATTGACGCAGATCACGGCCGCCCATTAACTTCATTCAACAGAATGTTGAATCCGTGATGCGGAAACCACGGATCCCGAAGTGTGCGGAGGGTGTGGGAATGGGTCAGCAGGAGAAGGTGGCGACGAGCCTCGCGGGCGCGGTCAGCGAGGGCATCAGCGCCTCCCTGGCCACGGTGGACGCGGAACTCGCCCGCCGCTACCCCGGGGATCCGGGCACCCGCCAGCCCGTCCACACCGTCTACGTCCCCGGCAACGACTTCGACGCCGGCACGATCCGCTCGTGGGGCGACCAGGCACTCGCCGCACTCGACGAGCACGCGCCCGACGCCCGCACCTTCGCGCGCGTCCTCGGCCTCGCGGACGAGCTCGCGGAACCCGTGTACACCCGCGTTCGCGCCAAGCTGGAGCGCGAGCCGATCGAGGACCTGCGCGTCGACTTCGAGGACGGCTACGCGGGGACCGGCGGGGCCGATGAGGACGCGGACGCCGCACGCGCCGCGCGGCTGATCTCCGAGGCCTACGAACAGGGCACCGCCGCCCCGTACATGGGCATCCGGATGAAGTGCATGGAGGCTGCCGTACGCGACCGCGGCATCCGCACCCTCGACATCTTCCTCACCGGCCTGATGGAGCGCGGAGGGCTGCCCGACGGGCTCGTCCTGACCCTCCCCAAGGTCACCTACACCGAGCAGGTCACCGCCATGGTGCGACTCGTCGAGGAGTTCGAGAAGGCCCGCGGTCTGGAGCCCGGCCGCATCGGCTTCGAGATCCAGATCGAGACCAGCCAGTCGATCCTCGCAGCCGACGGCACCGCCACCGTCGCCCGGATGATCGACGCGGCCGAGGGCCGGGCCACCGGACTGCACTACGGCACCTTCGACTACAGCGCCTGCCTCGGCGTCAGCGCGGCCTACCAGTCCAGCGACCACCCCGCCGCCGACCACGCCAAGGCCGTCATGCAGGTGGCCGCCGCCGGCACCGGAGTACGCGTGTGCGACGGGTCCACCAACGTGCTGCCCGTCGGACCCGCCGACAAGGTCCACGACGCCTGGCGGCTCCACTACGGCCTCACCCGCCGCGCCCTCGCCCGCGCCTACTACCAGGGCTGGGACATGCACCCCGGCCACCTTCCCACCCGGTACGCCGCCGTGTTCGCGTTCTACCGCGAGGGCTTCGAGCAGGCAGCGGCACGCCTCGCCGCCTACGCCGGCCGTATGGGCGGCGACGTGATGGACGAGCCCGCCACCGCCAAGGCGCTCAGCTCCTACCTGCTGCGCGGCATCGACTGCGGCGCCCTCGACGAGGCGGAGGTCAGCGGCCTGACCGGCCTCGACCGCGCCGGACTCGACAGCTTCGCCCGGCCGCGGCGCGGCGACCTGACCGCCACAGCCGGGTAACACCCGGCGTCGGCAGTGCGCTGCCCCCTCTAGTCTGTGATCCGTCACTTTCGGATACGAGGAGCGGGGCAGCGGTGTCAACGGGGGAGAACGAGCGGCTGGCCGGGCGTTACCGGCTGGTCGAACAACTGGGCCGCGGCGGCATGGGCGTCGTCTGGCGGGCGGTCGACGAGGTGCTCGGGCGCGAGGTCGCCGTCAAGGAACTGCGCACCTACACCGACTCGTCGGCGCCCGAACTCGCCGACCTGACCGTGCGGATGCAGCGCGAGGCCCGGGCCGCCGCCCGCGTCCGGCATCCCGGGGTCGTCGCCGTCCACGACGTCGCGGAGCACGAGGGCCGACCGGTCATCGTGATGGAACTCGTCGACGGCCCCTCGCTCGACGACGTGCTGAACACCCGCGGCGTGATGGACCCGCGGGAGGCCGCCGGCATCGGCGCGAGCGTGCTCGAGGCCCTCGGCGCCGCGCACCGCGCCGGCGTGCTGCACCGGGACGTCAAACCGGGCAACGTCCTGCTGGACCGCTCCGGCCGTGTCGTGCTCACCGACTTCGGCATCGCGGCCATGGACGATCCCGGCGACGGCTCCACGTCCCATCTCACCCGCAGCGGTGAGATCGTCGGCTCCCTCGACTACCTGGCACCCGAGCGCGCCCAGGGCAACGACCCGGGTCCGGCCTCCGACGTGTGGGCGCTCGGCGCCACCCTGTACGCGGCGGTCGAAGGTTCGTCGCCGTTCCGCCGCACCTCCACCTGGTCGACGCTCACCGCGATCGTCGCCGAGCCGCTGCCGGAGCCCCGCCGCGCCGGTCCGCTCGCGCCGGTACTGCGGCAGCTGATGCACAAGGACCCGGCGCAGCGGCCCGACGCCGACGCGGCGGCGCGGATGCTGTCGGCCGTAGCCGCCGGTCAGGATCCCGCCGGACACACGGCGCCGCTCGGTCCCTGGGCGGACGGACCGCGGGAACAGGCGCCGCCCAGGGTGCCGACCGTGCTCAACGCGGCGCCGTACCAGCCGCAGGGCTTCGGTCCCGCGGACTTGGGACCTGCCGCGGGCGGTGCCGTGCCCGGTGGGGCGTCGTACGCGCCGCAGGCAGCCGGTTCCGCAGGCGGTGCGATGCCGGGCGCCGCGGCGTCGTACCCGCCGCAGACAGCCGGCTCCCCCGGGGCGGGCACCGCCGGGCCGTCGGAACCTTTCGGTCGCTCCGACGGCCGGCCGGGCCGGCACGGTCGCAGCAAGGTGATGATCGCCGCGGCGGTCGCCGCGGTCCTGCTCGCCGGCGGCGGCGTGACGTACGCGCTCGTAGGCAACGACGGCAGCAGCACCGGCGGCGCACTCGCGGGCGGCGAGGCCGGCGGCCCCTCCGCCGATGCGAGCCCTTCCGGTGACACGCCGGGCACCAGCCCGGCGGGCGAGCAGTCCCCGACCACCGGCACCGGGCCCGACGACAAGGGCACGGACGGGAAGAAGTCACCGTCGCCGTCCTCGAAGGCGCCCGCGCAGGGCGGCACAGCGGCCGGATCGGACTCCGGAGGATCGACCGGCGGAAGCGGGAGCGGCCCGGACGGCGGCTCCGACGGCGGCGCCTCCGGCGGTTCCACGGGCGGTTCCACAGGGGGGAGTTCGACCAGCGGCGGAGCGGCCGGCGCAGGCGGCACGACCGGCGGCGGCACTGCCGAGCCCGCGCCGGCGTGCCACGCGATCGGCGCCGGCAAGTACAACTGCCAGGTGTGGAAGACCGCGCACTCCTACAACGACGGCGGTGCCCAGGTCGGTGTCCTCAACGCGGGCACCAACTACTTCTACTGCCAGTCGAACCTCGGCCGCCGCGAGACCTCCGGCGAGTGGACCAACGTCTGGTGGGCCAAGACGGACGACGACAGCGGCAACCGCAACGTCTGGGTCAGCGACGTCTACGTCCAGGGCGGCGCCAACGACGAGCCGGTACCGGGCCTCCCCGTGTGCTGAGCCCCCGCCGTCCCGGGAGGGCCGGCCCCGGTCAGGACGGCGGCGGGATCTCCCCGGAGCCGCGCGGCACGAGCACCGTCTCCAGCGCCACCTGGGCCGGCTCGTCGTTCACCCCGTCGAGCCGGCGGAACAGCCGCTCCGCCGCGGTGCGCCCCAGCGCCGCGGCGTCCTGGGCTATGACGGTGATGCCGAGCAGGTCCGCGAGCTCGATGTCGTCGAACCCGACGAGGGCGACACGCTGGTCGTGCCCCGCGAGGACCCGTACGGCGGTCACCGTCACCCGGTTGTTGCCGGCGAAGATCGCGGTGACCGGTTCGGGGCCCGCCAGCACCGACTTCACGGCCTCCTGCACCCGCTCGGGGGCCGTCGAGCCGAGGGCGACCCACGAGTCGTCGATCATCAGACCCGCGTCCTCCATGGCGGCCCGGTAGCCGCGCAACCGCTCCACAGCGGTGTGGATGCGCGGCTGGTCGCCGATGAAGGCGATACGGCGGTGGCCGTGCGCGATCAGATGCGCCACACCGGCCCGCGCGCCGCCGAAGCTGTCGGAGAGCACCACGTCCGCGTCGATCCGGCCCGGCGGACGGTCGACGAACACGGTGGCCACGCCCGCCTTCATCTCCGGCTCCAGATAGCGGTGGTCGTCGCCCGCCGGAATCACGATCAGGCCGTCCACCCGGCGGGCGCACAGCGCCAGCGCCAACTCCTGCTCCCGCTCCGGGTCCTCTGCGCTGGAGCCGTTGATGAGCAGTGCGCCGTGGGCCCGTGCGACCTCCTCGACCGCGCGGCTCAGCGGACCGTAGAACGGGTCGGCGAGATCCTCGAGAACGAGGCCGATGGAGGCGGTGCGGCCCTTGCGCAGCACACGCGCGCTGTCGTTGCGGCGGAACCCGAGGGACTCGATCGCTTCCTGCACCCGGCGCTCGGTGTCCGGAGTGACACCCGGCTCGCCGTTGACCACGCGGGACACCGTCTTCAGCCCCACGCCGGCCCGTGCCGCCACGTCCTTCATCGTGGGCCGGTTCCCGTAGCGGGGCTCGGGGCCGCGAGGGCCGCCCGGAGGCGTCGGGGGACGGGTCGAATCGGCCACAGTGCGCTGTCCTTCTGGGTCTGGGCGGTCACGTTCTTCGTATTTGTAGCGTGTGGCGTCGAGCATAGGCCCTGGACAACGTTGTCAGGGGAATGGAGACTGTTATGGAAACCGCAGGTCCGACAGCTCCCGGGGGATCCCGTACCGATGCATAACAGCCTCGTCGCCGCTCTCGACATCGGCGGCACCAAGATCGCCGGCGCGCTGGTGGACGGCAACGGCGCGATTCTCCACCGCGCCCAGCGCCCCACACCCGCCCACGACGACGGCGAGACGGTGATGCACGTGGTCGAGAACGTCCTCGCCGAGCTGACGGCCTCACCGCTGTGGGTCGGGGCCACCGCGCTCGGCATCGGCAGCGCCGGTCCGGTCGACGCCTCCGCCGGTACGGTCAGCCCGGTCAACGTGCCCGGATGGCGCGGATTCCCGCTCGTCGACCGGGTGTCGCACGCCATCGGCCGCCACCTGCCGATCACGCTCGTCGGCGACGGCGTCGCCATGACCGCCGCCGAACACTGGCAGGGCGCCGCGCGCGGTTACGACAACGCGCTGTGCATGGTCGTCTCCACCGGCGTCGGCGGCGGCCTGGTGCTCGGCGGCAAGCCGCACGCCGGACCGACGGGCAACGCCGGGCACATCGGCCACATCAGCGTCGACCTCGACGGCGACCTGTGCCCCTGCGGCGGGCGCGGCTGCGTCGAACGCATCGCCAGCGGACCCAACATCGCCCGCCGGGCGCTCGAGAACGGCTGGCGGCCCGGGCCGGGCGGGGACACGTCCGCCGCGGCCGTCGCGGAGGCGGCGCGCGCCGGCGACCCCGTCGCCACCGCCTCGTACGAGCGCGCCGCCCAGGCGCTCGCCGCGGGGATCGCCGCCACCGCCACGCTCGTCGAGATCGAGATCGCCGTGGTCGGAGGGGGAGTGGCCGGGGCGGGCGACGTACTGTTCGGCCCGCTGCGGCGTGCGCTGCGCGACTACGCCACGCTCTCCTTCGTCCAGCGGCTGACCGTCGCGCCCGCGGTGACCGGCACGGACGCCGGGCTGGTGGGCGCGGCGGCCGCGGCGATGCTGGGGCGGGGGGAGGCGGCGGTGCCGGTGGGGCGGGGCTGACGCGCGTTTCGGGCGGGGCCCGGTGGGGGTGCGTGCGCCCCTGCGGGGCGTGGCTGCGGGCCGCGTCGGCGGTGGTGCGGGTGTCGGGGCCTCCGGGGGGCCGGAGTGGCTGTCCTCACCGCGCTTCGCGCGAGTTGCGACGCTTTACTTCCGGACACCCCACCTCCTCCGACCCCGCCCCCCTCACGTCCTGTTTTCCTCTCCGGCCGGTGGTCGCCCTACGCGCGGGCGGTCCGGCCTCACGCGTCGAACCGCGGTGTCACGCAGGGCTGTCGAGCAGGGCCAGGTGTACCTCGCGGAGGCGGTCCGGTTCCGCGATCACGTCGATCTCGGTGATTTTGTCGTCCTCGATCGTGAACTCGAGGACCAGGAAGAGCCGACCGCGCGGTGCCATCACGAGGCCGACCGAGCCGTTCACCAGGGCCGGTTCGCTGAAGCGGACCCGCTCCGACGCGGCCGACGCGCCCCTGGCCACGGCCTCCGCGCCGTGGAACACGAGCGGCTCCGGGGTCGGGCCGACGGCCCGGTCCGCGCGGAAGACGACGTCCGGATGGAGCACCGACACGAGCGCGGCGAAGTCCCCGCCGCGGGCGGCGGCGAGGAAGGCTTCGACGACCCGACGCTGCTGGTTCAGGTCGGCCTCCTGCGCCGGGGCCGTACCCCTGACCCGGCGGCGGGCGCGGCTCGCCAGTTGCCTGGTCGCGGTGGGGGAGCGCTCGATCATGGGGGCGATCTCGTCGAAGGGCACGGCGAACATGTCGTGGAGCACGAACGCCAGCCGTTCGGCCGGCGACAGCATGTCGAGCACCACCAGCAGCGCCGGCCCGACCGAGTCGGCCAGCAGCGCCTCCTGTTCGGGGTCGGGTCCGTCGGCCTTGTCGACGGTCGAGGGCTCGAGCGGTTCCTCACGGCGTCTTTCGCGGCTGCGGAGCATGTTCAGACACACCCGTGCCACGATCGTGGTCAGCCATCCGCCGGGGTTCTCGATGTCGCCGGTCTCCGCGCGGTCGACGCGCAGCCAGGCCTCCTGCACGGCGTCCTCGGCCTCGCTCGCGGAGCCGAGCATCCGGTAGGCCACTGCGTGCAGACGGGACCGGTGCTCCTCGAAGTGCTCCTTCGACCATGCGTGCTCGTCCACCGGGTCTCGTTCCTTCCTCGCGGTGTCATGGAAGTAGACCCCGTGGAGCGGGCCGATGTGACAGCAACCGGGGCGGGCGTTGCGGTAGGGCTTGTTGGAGTCTGTTGGGGAATTTCCTGTTCAAACCCCGTGGTGCTGGTGCGGACCGGCTTCTGCGTCTTCGTTCTCGCCAATTTCATGCGCACCTTGCCGCAGGAGATCCTCGAGGGGGCGATCGTGGACGGCGCGGGCGTGTGGACCCAGTACTGGCGGGTCACGCTGCCGCTGTGTCGGCCCGCGCTCGCGGCGTTGGGCACGCTTCAGTTCACCTGGATGTACAACGACTTCCTGTGGGCGCTGGTCTTCATCTCCGACGGCGACAAGCTGCCCATCACCTCGGCGTTGAACAACCTGCGCGGCCAGTTCTTCACGGACTACAACCTGCTGGCGGCGGGATGCGTGATCGTGGCGCTCCCCACGCTCGTCGTCTTCCTGCTGCTCCAGCCCCACTTCATGGCCGGGCTCACGCTGGGTTCCACCAAGGGCTGAGCCCAAGGGGCGTCACCAGTCCCGCTCCGAGCTCTGCTGCTGCGGCACCACGACCAGGAACGCGTCCGAGTCCAGGTCCATCACGACCTCCGCGGCCAGACCTTCGTCCCTGCGGTGGCGGGCGTACTCCTCCGCCTGCCGACTACCCCGCGGATCACCCGCCGGGAACTTCTCCAACACTGTGCGGCGCATGACGCACTCCCTCGTCTCTCCCGCTCCAACGACGGTCCCCGGCAGGTGTCACGGCCCGGCCACAGTTGGAGTGCCTGACCGGCCGACCGGTTCCGGTACCGGGTTTGCGTGGCAGGGTGTTGCGGGCAATCCACTGTGGGCTACGGAAGAGGGGGACCCGTGATCGTCTGGATCAACGGTGCGTTCGGAGCGGGCAAGAGCAGTACCGCACGCGAACTGATCGACCTGATCCCGAACAGCACACTGTTCGACCCCGAACTGATCGGCGCGGGCATGCGCCACCTGTTGCCGGCCAAGCGGCTGGCCGAGGTCGGCGACTACCAGGACCTGCCCATCTGGCGGCGGCTCGTGGTGGACACGGCGGCCGCCCTGCTGGCGGAGCTGGGTGGTGTGCTGGTGGCGCCCATGACCCTGCTGCGCCAGGACTACCGTGACGAGATCTTCGGCGGCCTCGCCTCTCGCCGGATAGCGGTGAGGCATGTGCTACTGGCACCTGCTGAAACGATTTTGCGCGAGCGGATAGCCGCCCGCGAAGCGTTCCCGGGCGACGCCGAGGAGAGCGAACGCGTCCGCCGGTGGGCCGTCGGGAACATCGAGCGCTATCAGGCCGCGCTCGGTTGGCTGGCGGGCGACGCGCACGTGATAGACAACAGCCGCCTCGGCCCTCGGGCGGTAGCCGCGGCCGTCGCCGAAGCCGTACGCACGGGCGCGGCACCGGTCAGCGACATCGTCCAGACGCCCGAACCGGTGGCCGAGACCCTCGCCGCCGGCGTGCTGCTCTTCGACGCACACGACCGGGTGCTCCTCGTCGACCCGACCTACAAGCCCGGCTGGGAATTCCCCGGCGGCGTCGTGGAGCGCGGCGAGGCGCCCGCCCGGGCGGGCATGCGGGAGGTCGCGGAGGAACTCGGCATCGAACTGGCCGAGGTGCCCCGGCTGCTGCTCGTCGACTGGGAGCCGCCCGAGCCGCCCCGCTTCGGCGGACTGCGACTGCTGTTCGACGGCGGCCGGCTCCCCGAGGGCGACGCCGGACGCGTACTGCTTCCCGGCTCCGAACTCCGCGGCTGGCAGTTCGCCACCGAACACGAAGCGGCGGCCATGCTGCCGCCCAACCGCTACGAGCGGCTGCGCTGGGCCCTGCGGGCCCGCGAGCGGGGAACGGTCCTCAACCTGGAGGCGGGCGTTCCGGTCGGCGGTTCCTGACACCTCACGGCCCCTGACGGTGCCGGCCGGAGAGGACCCCATGGCCGGGCCGGTGATTCCCTTCGCAGGCCCTGTCGCACCATCACCGCGGCCGGCCGGCGGCCCTCAGCCGCTGGCCGCCCCGGACGCGGCCAGCAGCACCGCGGCGGAGTCCTCGGTGAGCGGCTCCCCGTGCCCGAAGCAGACCGTGGACGGCGCGAGCGACGCGAGGCGGCGCATCGACGCCAGCGCCGCCGCCCGGTCCACGTTGAACACCCCCAGCATCACCTCGCCGACACCGGCGACGCAGTCACCCGTGAACAGCACCCCGTGGGCCGGAAGATGGAGGCCGATCGAGCCGTCGGTGTGCCCGGGGGAGTGCACCACCCGCGCTCCGTCACCGAAGTCCAGCACGTCGCCGTCCTCCAACTCGCGGTCCACCCGGGTGGGCGGCGCCGGCGGCACGGTCAGCCCGTGCTCGTACAACGGAACCTCCCAGTCCAGCAGGACCGGTTCCGGCACCGGCCGCTCGCCCCGAACCACCGGGGCGTCCAGCCGGTGCGCGAGCACCTCGGCGCCGTACCGCTCCGCCAACTCGCCTGCCGCGCCCACATGGTCGCGGTGGCAGTGCGTCAGGACGATCCGCCGGATGCGCGCGGGGTCCAGTCCGGCGCCGCGCAGCGCCTTCTCGATCAGCGGTGCGCCACCCGCCTGCCCCGCGTCGACCAGCGTGAGCTCGTCGCCGTCGCGCCACACGTACGCCTGACCGATCGGGAAGCGGAGCATGTACAGCCTGGGCGACACCTGGATGAAGTCCATGCGGCGAACCTACGCAGGCGCACGGCCCGCCGCACGGATCTCTGCTCTCGGCAGATCCGGGAGGTCAGCTCCGCTTCGACCGGGCGTAGTTGCCCAGGAACAGCGCTTCCGTGACCGACATCCGCTCGAGCTCCGAGGGCGACACGCTCTCGTTGACGGCGTGGATCTGCGCCTCCGGCTCGCTCAGGCCGATCAGCAGGATCTCCGCGTCCGGGTACAGAGCGGCGAGCGTGTTGCACAGCGGGATCGAGCCGCCCATGCCCGAGGCCTGCATCTCCTCGCCCGGGTACGCCACCTTCATCGCCTCGGCCATCGACGCGTACGCGGGGCTCGTCACATCCGCACGGAACGCCTGACCCTGGCCGATCTGCTCGACCGCCACCCGCGCGCCCCACGGCGTGTGCGCCTCCAGGTGCGCGGCCAGCAGCTTGTTCGCCTCCGCCGCGTCCTGGCCCGGCGGCACCCGCAGGCTGATCAGTGCCCGCGCGGACGCCTGCACCGACGGCGTCGCGCCGACCACGGGCGGGCAGTCGATGCCCAGCACCGTCACGGCGGGCCGGGCCCAGATCCGGTCCGCGACCGTGCCGTCGCCGATCAGACCCACCCCGTCGAGCACCTTGGCGTCCCTGCGGAAGTCCTCCTCCGGGTAGGCGAGCCCGTCCCACGTCGCGTCCGCCGCGAGCCCGTCCACGGTCGTGGAGCCGTCCTCGTCCCGCAGCGAGTCCAGCACCCGGATGAGTGCGGCCAGCGCGTCCGGGGCTGCGCCGCCGAACTGCCCGGAGTGCAGATTCCCCCCGAGGGTGTCGATCTGCACCCGCAGCAGCGTCATGCCGCGCAGGCTCGCCGTGACCGTGGGCAGCCCGACACGGAAGTTGCCCGTGTCACCGATGACGACCGCGTCCGCGGCCAGCAACTCGGGGTGGGCCTCGGCGTACTGCTCCAGACCACCGGTGCCCTGCTCCTCCGAGCCTTCCACGATGACCTTGACGTTCACCGGCACGCCGCCGTTCGCCTTGAGGGCGCGCAGCGCGAGCAGGTGCATGATGAAGCCGCCCTTGCAGTCCGCCGTACCCCGCCCGTACCAGCGGCCGTCCCGCTCGGTCAGCTCGAACGGCGGCGAGATCCACGCCGCCTCGTCCAGCGGCGGCTGCACGTCGTAGTGCGCGTACAGCAGGACGGTCGGGGCGCCGGCCGGGCCGGGCAGGAAGCCGTAGACGGACTGGGTGCCGTCGGGGGTGTCCAGGACGGCCACGTCCGTGAAGCCCTCCGCGGTCAGGGCGCCCGCCACCCATGCGGCCGCTGCCTCGCACTCGCTCTTCGGGAACTGCGCCGGGTCCGCGACCGACCGGAACGCCACCAGTTCCGCGAGCTCCGCCTTGGCGCGGGGAAGCAGCGAAGCGACGGTTTCTGCGATCGGTACGGCGGTCATGGGCACGCTCCTCGAGGGCACGACGTTGTGCGATGTGTGTACGGCGAATGTGTGGTCGATCCTCCCACAAGGAGTGGGAGGCGACCGCGCCGTAGGATGCCGTCGAGAGCTTGGGCCACAGGTCGGATCGGGAGCAGAAGTACATCGTGAGCAGCGAGAACGATGCCACCGGAGCAGAGGCGGCAAATGAGCTTGGCGACCCCGTGTGGGACGTCGTCGTGGTCGGCGGAGGGCCCGCGGGCGCGTCGGCGGCCTATGCGGCGGCGGTGACCGGCCGCAGGGTGCTTCTGCTGGAGAAGGCCGAACTGCCCCGCTACAAGACCTGCGGCGGGGGGATCATCGGACCGTCCCGCGACAGTCTGCCGCCCGGCTTCGAACTGCCGCTGCGTGACCGGGTGCACGCGGTGACCTTCTCGCTCAACGGCAGGCTGGCCCGCACCCGCCGCTCCAAGCGGATGCTCTTCGGGCTCATCAACCGTCCGGAGTTCGACGCCGGTCTGGTCGAGCAGGCGCAGAAGGCCGGAGCGGTGCTGCGCACCGGCGCGACGGTGTCCCGCGTCGAACAGCACGGACCCGCCGTACCGGACCGGCGCACGGTCGCCGTGGTGCTGTCGGACGGGGAGACGGTCCTGACGCGCGCGGTCGTCGGCGCCGACGGCAGTGCCGGCCGGATAGGCGCACATGTCGGTGTGAAGCTCGACCAGGTCGATCTCGGGCTCGAGGCGGAGATCCCGGTCCCGGCGACGGTGGCGGAGGACTGGGAGGGCCGGGTCCTCATCGACTGGGGCCCGATGCCCGGCAGTTACGGCTGGGTGTTCCCCAAGGGGCGGACGCTGACGGTCGGTGTGATCTCGGCGCGCGGTGAAGGGGCCGCCACCAAGCGGTACCTGGAGGACTTCATCGCCCGGCTGGGGCTCGCCGGCTTCGAGCCCGCCATCTCCTCCGGCCACCTGACCCGCTGCCGCAGCGACGACTCGCCGCTCTCCCGCGGCCGGGTCCTGGTCTGCGGCGACGCGGCCGGGCTGCTCGAGCCGTGGACCAGGGAAGGCATCTCGTTCGCGCTGCGCTCCGGACGGCTCGCGGGGGAGTGGGCCGTACGGATCGCGGAGGCCCACGACGCCGTCGACGCGCGCCGGCAGGCGCTGAACTACGCGTTCGCCGTCAAGTCCGGGCTCGGCGTCGAAATGGCGGTCGGACGACGGATGCTGGCCGTCTTCGAACGCCGGCCGGGACTGCTGCACGCGGTCCTGACCGGGTTCCGGCCCGCGTGGAAGGCGTTCGCGGACATCACCCGCGGGTCGACGACGCTGGCCGGCCTGGTGCGCACGCACCCGCTGGCGCGGCGTGCGCTGGACGTCCTGGACAAGCGGGCGGCGTCGCAGCCCGCGCCGTGAACACGCCCGGCGGGGCCGCCGTTCGGCGGCCGCGCCCGGCCTGCGGCGCGCGGGCCGGTCGTGGCGGGCCGGTCCGGTCGTGGCGGGGCGGTCCGGCCACGCCCGGTGCGCCGCCCGGCACCGCACGGGGTCACCCTGTGACGGTGATCCGGAAGACGGGGTGCCGGTGGGCCGCCGCGAGGAGCTCCTCGTCCGTGGACCGGGCGTCGACGTCGCCGAAGAAGCGGCCGACCTCCCAGCCCCAGCGCTCGAGGTAGGTGCGCAGCAGCTCCGGTTTCTGGTCGTCGGGCAGCTCCACTGCGGTGAATTGCTGCGTTCTGCGGCCGACCTTGAGCTGCCCGCCGCCGGCGGCGCGGAGGTTTCGGACCCACTGGGAGTGGCCACGGGCGGATATCAGGTACGGGCCGCCGTCGTAGGGCAGCGGGTTGACGGGGATCGCGCGCCACTCCCCACTGGTCCGGCCGCGTACGGAGAGCTCCGCCGTGCCCATGAGGCTGATGCCCCGGCGGGCGAGCCAGCCGACGGCGTTGTTCAGGATCGTGTCGAACCGGTTGGGCTTGATGTAGTGCGCCTGCGGCATGGCGTTCTCCCCTGGGCTGGACCGGTTCGGCCGGTGTCCTGATTCGTGACCGGCGCTTCATTTCGAGATCACTGCTCTCGATTGGGATCAGTGTGCACGTCTAGGGGCAGTAAAGCAAGAGCACTGCTCTCGTTGTTGGCTACTGCTCTGGAACGTGACAGAGTGTCCCACCATGAGCACCATCCGAGGGGCCAGGGAACGGGCCCGCACCGAGATCACCGCGGCCATCAAGGACGAGGCCCGCGCGCAACTCGCCGCAGAAGGCGCGGCCAAGCTCTCCCTCCGCGCCGTCGCCCGCGAACTCGGCATGGCCTCCTCCGCCCTCTACCGCTACTTCCCCAGCCGCGACGACCTGCTCACCGCCCTGATCGTCGACGCCTACGACTCAGCCGGCGCCGCCGCGGAGTCCGCCCTCGCCGCGGCCCCGCTCTCGGCCGGCCACTTCGCCCGCTGGACCGCGGCCTGTTCCGCCGTACGCGCCTGGGCTCTCGACCACCCGCACGAGTACGCCCTCGTCTACGGCTCACCCGTGCCCGGCTACAGCGCACCCCAGGACACCGTCGCCGCGGCCTCCCGCGTCCCCCTCGCGCTCGTCTCCGTCGTCCGCGACGCCCACCGCACGCACGGTCTCGCGCTGCCGCCGCTGTCGGGCGGGCTGCGCGCGGAAGCGGAGCGCATGGCCGCGGACATCGCCCCCGATTTGCCGCCGGCCGTCGTCGCCGCGATGGTCGCCGCCTGGTCGCACGTCTTCGGGACGATCTCCTTCGAGCTCTTCGGGCACTTCAACAACGTGGTCGCGGACCGGGAGGCCTTCTTCGAGCACACTGTCACCCGGATCGCCCACGAGGTGGGACTGCGCGCCGAGGCCGCCGGCACATCGCCGGGCAGCGGCGCCGGGTCCTGACGCAGTACCCGCCCGTGCAGGGCACGCGGCGCCGGACCGGCATCCGCGCCCATGGACCCGATCCGGCGCCGACCGCGCGAACCGGTGGGCGCCGCGCCCGCTGCGCCGACCGCACGCCGAGGCCGGGCTCCCGGAGGCCGCCGGCCCGCGGCCCCTACTCCCCTGGGAGTACGTGGGACCGCCACGCCCGGCTGACGCCGGTGGGGACCGCGCCGGTCTAGCGTGGCCGCATGGAACAGCAGCGCACCGCAAACCGCGGAGGGCCGCCCTGGTCGCGAGGCGGACCGCCGTGGAGGCGGGCCTTCGAGGACCGGCACGACAGCGCACGGCTCCCGTGGCTGTCGACCCTCGCCCTCGCCGTATTCGTCATGGTCGGCACGGGCTTCGCCGCCGAGGGGCAGCAGGACACCCGCGAGCCGCTCGACGTGTTCGCGCGGGTCCTCCTCCTCGCCGGCCCGGCGCTGCTCCTGCTGCGCAAGCGGTATCCCGTCGTCACCGTCTTCGGAGTCTGCGCCGTCGCGTTCGTGTACTTCGCCGCCGGTTATCCGTACGGGCCGGTCTTCCTCACCATCGCCGTCGCCTGCTTCGCCGCTATCGTCGCGGGGCACCGACGCGCCGCCTGGTGGGCGGTCGGCCTGCTCTGGGCCGGGCACCTGCTGATCGCGCACTGGCTGTACCGGTACCTGCCACCGGGCGGTGACGACGCCGCGCCCTGGGGCCAGGAGGTGTTCATCACCGCCTGGGTGATCGCGATCGTCGCCGCGTCCGATCTGGTACGCGTACGGCGCGAGGTCTGGGCACGGGAACGTGCCGAGCGCGCCGCCGCGGAACGACGCCGGGCGGACGAGGAACGGCTGCGCATCGCCCGCGAACTCCACGACGTGCTCGCGCACTCGATCTCCGTCATCAACGTCCAGGCGGGGGTCGGTCTCGCGCTGCTCGACTCCGACCCGGAGCAGGCCCGCAGTGCCCTGACGACCATCAAGGCGGCGAGCAAGGAGGCCCTGGGCGAGGTACGCCAGGTGCTCGACACGCTCCGCACCCCCGGCGACGCGCCTCGCGCCCCCGCCCCCGGCCTCGACCGTCTGCCGGAACTGGTCGAACAGGCCGCCGGCGCCGGACTCACCGTCGAGGTCGAGCGGGTCGGGGAACCGGCGGCGCTCGCGCCGGGCACCGACCTGGCGGCCTTCCGGATCGTCCAAGAGGCCCTGACCAACGTCGTGCGGCACTCCGGTTCACGTACCGCCCGCGTACGGATCGCGTACTCGCCGGGCAGACTCGCCCTCCAGGTCGACGACGAGGGGCCCGCGACCGGCTCCGCCGGCGGCAGCGGCAACGGCCTTGTCGGTATGCGCGAGCGGGCCGGCGCGCTCGGTGGCACCATCGAGGCGGGTCCGCGGCGGGACGGCGGTTTCCGGGTCCTCGCCGACCTTCCCCTGCAGGCCAAGGAGTCACCGTGATCCGTGTAGTGCTCGCCGACGATCAGATGCTGGTCAGGGCCGGTTTCCGGGCGCTGCTGGACGCCCAGCCCGACATCGGGGTCGCGGGCGAGGCGTCCGACGGCGAGGAAGCGGTGCGCCTGGTGGGCGAACTGCGTCCGGACGTGGTGCTGATGGACATCAGGATGCCGCTGATGGACGGCCTGGCCGCCACCCGCCGGATCACGGGCGACGAGCGCCTGGCGGACGTGAAGGTGGTCATGCTCACCACCTTCGAGCTCGACGAGTACGTCTTCGAGGCCATCCGCTCGGGTGCCTCCGGCTTCCTGGTGAAGGACACCGAGCCGGAGGAACTGCTGCGCGCGGTACGGGCGGTGGTGGAAGGGGACGCGCTGCTGTCGCCCGGTGTGACGCGTCGTCTGATCGCCGAGTTCGCCGCCCGCTCCAAGGGCCCCGCCGAGGCCCGGGGACTCGGTGAACTCACTGAACGGGAACGGGAGGTCATGGCCCTGGTCGGCATCGGCCTGTCCAACGAGGAGATCGCCCGTCGCCTGGTCGTCAGCCCACTGACCGCCAAGACGCACGTCAGCCGCACCATGGTGAAGCTCGGGGCCCGCGACCGGGCCCAACTGGTCGTCCTCGCCTACGAGTCGGGCCTGGTGCGCCCCGGCTGGCTCGGCTGATGAACCGCGCGCCGCGGGTCCCCGCGGCCGTCGCCCTCACAGGACGCGCTCCGGAAGAAACCCGGTACCCGAAGCGGCGGTGGCCTGCGACGCTGTGTCCGTGACCGAGACGACTCCCTACGACGCCGACCGCGCCACGTTCTCCCGCCCCGCCCTGGCACGCCTGGTCCTCAGCCACCGGGCCATGGACGTTTCCAAGAGCGCGGACGGCTTGGTCCCCACCCGCCACGACCCGGACACCGGTCCCGGCGGCCGGGTGAGCCAGGCGGCACAGCTCGTCGAACTCGCGGAACGCGTGCTCGCCTCGGCCGTGGTCTACGAGCGCGAGCGGGGCAGCTCATGGGCCGAGATCGGCCAGTATCTGGGAATCGGGGCCGGGGAAGCGGAGGAACGCTTCGCCGCGGACCTCGACCGCTGGAACACGGCCTTCGAGGTGCCGTACCGACTCGACGAGACGGGCCGCAAACGTATCCCTCAACTGCCCACGGCGGCCTACGACCCCGTGTGGGCGTGCAAACACCTCGACCTCTGGGCGTACGTCCGGCACCTCGGCACCGGCGACAAGCACGCCGTGAGCTCCGGACTGGACATGGCCGCGCCCGAGGAGGGGGCCTCTTCGGTCACGCCGTGATGGCGTTCGTTTCGGATGGTGACCCACCGGAGAGCGCGACGGCGATACGGTCGGATCCGTACCCTCAGCGGGCCGCACCGCCCGCGTGAGCTGGGGATTCGCACTGGACGGCAGGAGCCGTAGCGGCGTACCGTCCGCAGGCGGCCGCCTGTGTGCGTCCGCTCGCGTCCACGCGAGGGGCCTCTGGGGAGGGCTCCCGGTCCGTTCACTTTCGGGGGGGCTGCTCCGCCATGCTGTGTTCCAACTGACGCAGGCGACGAGCACCAGCCTCGTACCCCGGTGAACCTGTGGTGGGCCGCCTACGTCGGGAGCCGGCTCGTGACGCATGCGGCCGAACGCAGCTACGCGGCGGCCGAGGCGCCGCCCGACATCGTCTCCGCGACCGAACTGCTCGTCGCCGCCGAGGTCTTCGACATCATCGCAGCCGCGCTCGCGATCCGCTTCGCCCACAGACTCACCGCCATGCAATGTGCCGCCGCGGCATCCCGGCCGCCGGCATCCCTGGTCCCGCGCTTCGTCCCGGCCCCGGTCCCCGGCAAGGACCGCTTGGGCGGCAGCCATCGCTGAGCGCGACCGCCCAGGAGGCAGCGCCGGGACTACGACCAGGTGATGCCCGACTGCTCCCGCCACAGCCGCGCCAGCCCGGTGTCACCGGTGACGGACACGGCGTCGAGGGGAAGCCGGTTCCAGAGCGTCAGATACAGGCGCTCCGCGGTGCCGCTGACCTCGCAGTCGGCGGGCCCTTCGTCCGTGCGTCCGGTACGCGGCGGCTCCGGGGACAGCCGTACGGTCCACACGTCGCCCGTGTCCGTGGCCCTGACCCGCAGCACCTTGGGCGTCTCGGTGCGCACCCGGCTCTTGCCCCGGGCATGGAACGCCGACAGCAGTTCGTCGACGCCGTCCACCGCGAACTCCGGCGCGACATTCCCCGGGTGGCCGCCGGCCGCGGACTGGGCGTCCGCGCGATGGACGGCCGTCTCATGGGCCTGTCGCCGTGCCCAGAAGTGGAGCGGCGACGGAGCGGGCAGGAACGACCAGCAGCTCACGTCCGGCGGGGCCTCGCTGAGCGCGCCCACCAGCAGCCCGTGGCCCTCGCGGAACCATTCGAGCAGCTCGTCGCCGTCGAGATCCGGTTCGCCGGCGTCCGGGCGGTACTCGGTGCAGCCCTCCGCGACGAAGACCGTTGCCCAGCGGTGCACCATCCCCGTGTGCCGCAGCAGGTGGCGCACCTGCCACGCCGGGCAGGTGGGCACAGCGGCGTCCGGTCCCGCCTCCTCGGCGGCGAGGGCCAGCAACTGGCCCTCCTGGACGAGCGACTTGATCAGGGCAGAGGTCTCCATGACGCCGATTGTGCCAGCGGACCGCCCGGCTCTCGAGGGGGCGCCGTCGGACACCGTACGGGCGGCTGACGCCCGTTGCGTTCCTCAGCAGCCGGGTGAAGGCGCCGTCCGCTCAACCGCCCTGTGTACGGCGGCGCCACGAGCGGCGTACGCGATGGCCGCCGCGCAGGCGGCCAGTACGGCCACCGTCGTCAGTGCCACGGGCAGCGAGAACCAGTCGGCGAGGAAACCGATCGCGGGCGGGCCGAGCAGCATGCCGCCGTATCCGAGGGTCGACGCGGCGGCGACACCGCCGGGACCGGCGAGCTCGCCGGCTCGTCCTACGGCCACGGGGAAGATGTTCGCCAGGCCCAGCCCCGCGACGGCGAAACCGGCCAGGGCCACCCATACCGAGCTGCCGAGGGCGCCGATCAGCATGCCGGCGGCGGCGGTCGCCCCGCCGAGGACGAGCGTGCGGGTCTGGCCGAACCGTTCGAGCATCGCCGTGCCGCTGAGCCGCCCGACGGTCATGGTCAGCGCGAACAGGGAGTAGCCCGCTGCGGCGAGACCCGGGTGGGCGTTCAGGTCCTGCTCGAGGTGCAGCGCGCTCCAGTCGGCCATCGCACCCTCTCCGTACGCGGTGCACAGCGCGATCACGCCGAAGAGCACCACGAGCCGGCGGGTGCGGCCCTCGAGGCGACGCGGCGCGGGGGACGCCGTCGGCGTCCGGGCCGCGGGAGCGCGGTGGCGGAGCAGTACGGGCCCGGCAACGGCGGTGACCAGGAGCCCGATGCCGGTGAGGGCGAGCAGGTGGACGGTGGGGGACAGACCTCCCGCGACGAGGCCGCCGAGGCCCGCGCCGAGCATGCCGCCGAGGCTGAACGCCGCGTGGAAGCCGGGCATGACGGGCCGTCGCATCGTCCTGACGAGGTCGACCGCGGCGCTGTTCATGGCGACGTTGATCCCGCCGTAGGCGGCGCCGAAGACGAGGAGCACCAGGCCGAGCGCGAGCGCGGAGTGGGTGAGCGGCGGCAGCGCCATGCTCAGGGACAGCAGTACGGCGCTGGCGACGGTGACGGAGTGGCTGCCGAAGCGGCGGCAGAGCCGTCCGGTGAGGGTCATCGTGACGACGGCGCCGGCCGAGACCCCGAGCAGGGCGAGGCCGAGGTCGCTCGCGGACGAGCCGGTCTGCTGCTTGATCGCCGGGATGCGGACGACCCAGCCGGCGAAGAGGAAGCCGTCGAGGGCGAAGAAGACGGTGAGGGCGACGCGGAGGCGGGACAGGGAGACGGGGGCGGGGTCTCCGCCGGGTCCGCCCGGTACGACTGTCCGGAGTTTGTTTAGTAGCGGCACAAAGTCAGGATAGGGGGTACGGCCGGTTCCTTTCAAGGCGGCCGGATTCCCCGCACGGCAGCGCTCGCACCTCCGGGATCATGGGAGACTCGCCTCCATGAACGGCAAGGCGACGACCACCCGGACGAGACTCGAGAGGGGCCGCAGTGCACTCGGCCCCGCCCTGGAGCTGGTTCACACCGGGCGTGCGCCCACGCGTGCCGTGCTCACGGCCGAGCTCGGCGTCACCCGCGCCACCGCCGGGGCCGTGGCGGCGGAACTGGAAGCACTGGGCCTGATCCGCGTCGACTCCCGGCCGGGCGCGGCCGCCGGCTCTCAGGGCCGCCCCTCCCACCGGCTGTCCGTCGACGACACCGGCCCGGTCGTCCTCGCCGCACAGGTGCACGCCGACGGATTCCGTGCCGCACTCGTCGGCCTCGGCGGCCGGATCGTCGCCACCGCACCCGGCTGCGTCGCCGTCCAGGCCGACCCCGCCCAGGTACTCGGCGAGGTCGTCGACGCCGGCGCCGAACTGCTGCGCCGCAGCGGCCGACGGTGCGTCGGCGCCGGACTCGCCGTGCCGTCCGCGGTCGCGGAACCCGAGGGCACCGCACTGAACCCGCTGCACCTGGCCTGGCCGGCCGGGGCTCCGGTACGGGAGATCTTCGCCGAGCGGGTGAGTGCGGCGGGCATCACGGGACCCGCATTCACCGGCAACGACGTCAACCTCGCGGCCCTCGCCGAGCACCGGCACGGCGCCGGCCGGGGGGCGAAGCACCTGCTGTGCGTCGCCACGGGCCACCGGGGCGTCGGCGGTGCGCTCGTCCTCGACGGACGCCTGCACAGCGGCAGTTCCGGACTGGCGCTCGAGGTCGGGCACCTCACGGTGAACCCGGAGGGCCGCCCCTGCCACTGCGGCAGCAGGGGCTGCCTCGACGTCGAGACGGACCCCCTCGCCTTCCTGACCGCGGCGGGCCGCAACCCCGGCCCGGAGGTCTCCCTGCTGCAACGGGCCAGGGACCTGCTCCGAGAGGAGTACGACGACCCGTCCGTGCGCGCCGCGGCGGAGGAGCTCATCGACCGGCTGGGGCTGGGCCTGGCGGGCCTCGTCAACATCCTCAACCCGGACCGCATCATCCTCGGCGGTCTGCACCGGGAACTGCTCGACGCCGACCCCGACCGGCTGCGGGCCGTGGTCGCCGACCGCAGCCTGTGGGGCAGAAGCGGGGGCGTCCCGATTTTGGCGTGCACCCTCGACCACAACAGCCTCGTCGGCGCGGCCGAACTGGCCTGGCAGCCGGTCCTCGACGACCCCTTGGGCGCGCTCGCCTGACGGCAGGGTCGAAAGGCGTCAGCCGTTCTGTCCGACATGGCGTACGTCCGCCGGTCCGGTCCGATGCTCCGTTCCGGCGGCGTCCCCCGGCCGGCGGAGGCCGCTGTGCGGGCCCGGTGCGCCCGGAGCACCGGGCGGCCGCGGGCCGGGCCACCCGTCCGGAGGCACCCCGGCCGGTTCGCGGGCGGTTTCGGGTAGGCCACGACATGTGAGCTACGACCCCACCCGCCCGCACCGTCTGCTGCGCCTGTGGCGCAAGCTGGCCGAGTCGCCTCTCGGGGTCGGCTGGAGCCGTGGCCGTCGGCTCGAACTGATGCACCGGGCCATGGGCTTTGCCGCACTCGGCTTCCTGACGCTCGTGCCGCTGCTCATCGTCGTCGCGGCCACCGACCCGGCGAGCGGGCAGGGCTTCGCCCGGTGGATGAGCCAGGCACTGGGGCTCGCGGAGTCCTCGCAGGACGAGGTGGAGCGGCTGTTCGGTCTGCCGCGCCAGGCGCTGCAGCGGACCACCGCGTTCGGTCTCGCCGCGCTCGCCGTCTTCGGGCTCACCTTCGGCTCCGCCGTGCAGACCACGTACGAGAAGGTCTGGGACCTGCCCGCGGCCCGCTGGCACACGATGTGGCGGCATGTCGTGTGGCTGGGAATGCTGATCGTCTACCTGATGATCTTCGTGAGCACACCACTGCCGGGTGAGTCCGTGCTGTCGGCGGCGGTCGGGGCGATCGGCGACCTGGCGGGCACGGTGCTGTTCTTCTGGGCGTCCCAGCGGGTCCTGCTCTGCGGACGGGTCCGCTGGCGGGCCCTCCTGCCGGGGGCCGTCGCGACCGCCATCGCCCTGCTCGGCCTGCGCGTCTTCTCCCAGCTGGTCTTCTCCCCGCTGATCGCGTCGAACGCGGTGACCTACGGCCCGTTCGGCACAGTTCTCGTGGTCCAGTCCTGGCTCGTGGGCGTCGGAGTGGTCGTCTACGGCGGCGCGATCGCGGGGCGCGTCGGCCATGAGATGTGGGCGAGGCGGCATGTGGCGCGCAAGCGCGGGGGCCCGCCGGGGTGGCAGGGCCCGCCGCATCGGTGATCACCAGTGTCTGCCGCGCCGCAGCGCCGCGCGCTGCGGCTGCGAGAGGTGCAGCACCTGGTAGCGATCGCCGTCGGCCCCGGGCCGGTCGTCGGCCCAGAGTGTGACGTGGAGCAGTTCCCAGTGGCGCGGGTCGACGGCGAGCGCGGCGCAGACGACCCCGTCCAGCGCGGCGAGCCGTTCCGTCTCCCGTACGGCCTCCTCCACCAGCGGGGCGGGCGCGGCGCCCGGGGCCAGTGCGAGGCGCCGCCGCACGGCGGCGCGCGGGGGGCGCCCGGTGGCGGGGCCCTCGTGGTAGGCGAGTCCGGTGAAGTGCCGCACCTCGGGCCGCCCGAAGTCGTCGACGATGCCCTGGAACCCGGGGCCCCACAGGAAACGGTTCATCCCCTCGGGCGCCGCCCAGAGGTACAGGGGCGCGTACTGGTTCACCGGCGAGTCCGCGCCGCGTTCCCGCACGAGGTAGGCCTTGAGCCCGAGGCCGGGGAAGTCGTCGAGCAGATGTCCTCGTGTCGCCACCCGCTCGCGGATGATCCCCATGTCGTAGTCGGCGGGAAGTGTGATCTCGTACTGCATCACGTGCACGCCGCACTCACCCCTTGTCCGCGGCGGAGGGCTCCAGCAGGGCGAGCAGTCCCCTCACTCCGGCGTCGAAGGCGGCAGGGGAGCCGGACGCGCGTGCCAGTACGTAGCCGCCCTGGACGGTGGCAACGACCGTCGCGGCGATGTCGGCCGGGACGAGTGCCGGGCTCAGCTCGCCACGTGCCCTGCCCTCCTCGACGATCGACGCCAGCAGGCCGCGCAGCCAGTCGAGCGTCGCGTCGACCGGCTCCCGCAGCCGGTCGTCCGCGAGGACGTCCGGGTCCATGGTCAGCCGGCCGACGGGACACCCCCGCAGGACGTCCCGCTCGCGCAGCAGGTAGCCGGCGATGCGCTCGTACGCGGTGCCCGGTCCGTCGAGCGAGGCCGCCGCGGCCGTGCGCATCTCATCGGCGGTGCGCCGGACGGCGGCCAGCGCGAGATCCGGCTTGCCCGCGAAGTGGTGGTACATGCTGCCCTGGCCGGCACCCGCGAGCTGCTGGATCGCCTTGGGGCTGGTGCCCACGTAGCCGCGTTCCCACAGCAGTTCGCGAGTGGCCTCGATCAGCCGCTCGGAAGTGTTCATGGAGCCACTGTACATACCAGTAGGTACAGAAGTCGGGTTTGGGCGGGAAGCAGCCGCGCGGGGGCCGCGTACTCCGCGGGTGGTACACACACTGCCGCCGGCCGTACGACGACCGGCACCCCCTGGCGGCGGGAGCCTCGAAGCGGACAAGGAAACGCATCCATCGCCCACCGAGGAGCTGACCGAGATGAACACGCTCGCCTACGACGGGCCCGGCCCGTGGATCCTGTTCTTCCCGTTGATCTGGGCGGCCGTCGTCGTCGGAGCCGTCACCGTCCTGCGCCGCACGGGCATCTGGCGCGGCCGTCCCGCCCGGTGGCAGGGCACCCGCCCGCCGCTCGCCGAGAGTTCGCCCATCGCCGTCCTCGGCCGCCGCTTCGCCGCGGGCGAGATCGACGAGGAGGAGTACTGGCTGCGCCTGTCGGTCCTGGAGGAGCAGTTCGGCCGCGTCCCCAAGGACGGTGCGGCATGACCGGCACCGTCACCACCGGGTCGGACACCCGGACCGCCGCCCGGTCGTCGACGCCGTGAAGGTCCCATGCTCTTCGAGGCGTCGGGCCGCCGCAGCTCGCCGCCGTGGCGGCGGGCGGTCCGGTGGCGGGGGCGTTCGCGTGCGGGCGGCCCGCACGCCGCGCCGCGCCGCACGCCGTCGCCGGCGACGGACGCACGGCCTTCTGCGCGCCCGGTCAGCCGGCAACGGCCGACCGGGCGGCAGCCGTCTCCGTCTCCGGTACGACCGGAAGGATCTCGGCCTCCGGTGCCCCGGTGAACGGGCCGATGGTCGTCGCCCCGTACACCACCGCACAGGGTGGCATGGTCACGGCGGGGGAGGAGGCCGGAAGAGTGAACCAGACGACCTTGCCGTTGTCGCCCTGCGGTCTCACACCCCAGCTCTCGCTCATGGCGGCCACCAGCGCGAGGCCCCGTCCCGAGGTGGCGGACGACCCGGGCTGGCGCACGGTCGGCAGCCGCGGATCGTGGTCGTGGACGGACACCGTGAGCCGGTCGAGCAGCAGCTCGACGTCCACGGTGCACATCTTGTCCGGCTGAGCATGCCGGTGGACATTGGTCAGCAGCTCGGTGACGCCCAGCGCTGCATGGTCGATCAACGGATCGAGATGCCAGTAGCGCAGGTGCGCCGAGATGATTCTGCGGACCTGACCGATCCGCGACGGCAGGGCCTGGAGCTCCACCGTGCAGTGCCTGCTTGGCTGGCTGATCACGGCTGCGACTCCCCGAAATAGTCCGGAAGAAGACGAGGAAAGCGATCCAGCAGTGGGCCGACCTGCTGATCAGACCGGCGGGGCTGGATCGCAGCGTAACCGCCGGTGCACCCTGAGTGATGTGGAACCAGCGTGGACCATCGCCGACAGGCCCGCAACTCACAGGACTTCCGCGCCTCTCAGCGCTCGGAACCGCCTGCCCCGCGCACCGCTTCGAGGAAACGCCCGGCAAGGGCGCGGGCGTCGGGCCGCCGGCTGCGCTGCCCCATGGTCAGCCGGTACCGCTTGCCGTTGAGCGTCGCCACCGTGCTGTCGTCACCCGCGAACCACGGCCGTCCCGCGGTGACCGCACGTACGGGCGCGCTCTCGATCACCCGGCCGTAACTGGTCATCAGCGCCAGCCTGCCGTCCTTGATCAGCACCTGCCCGGCCCGGGTGAGCGAGCGTGGCCAGCGCTCGATACGCACTCCCGTGGCGCTGAATTCCGGTTCTGCCATGGCCATTACGTCCGCCCCCTTTGCAGCGACTCTCCTGGAAGTGTGCACAACTCGCGCCATGCACACCAGTGCACCCGGCGCAGTCACGCCACAAGCTGCGCCTATGGATACCCAAAGCGAACGTTTACGCAGGTGGCGGGCTTACTGTTGCCCGTGTGGCCGGATGACGGCTCCGACGACCGCAGACGGAGGGCGACGTTATGAACAGCACCGGGCAGCAGCAGGCACCGGGCGCCCCGGCCGTGACCGTCGACGTCGACCGCAGCGATCCCCACTACCGCGGATGGCTCAAAGAGGCCGTACGCAAGGTCCAGGCCGACGCCAACCGGTCGGCAGACACCCACCTGCTGCGCTTCCCGCTGCCCGAGCAGTGGGGGATCGACCTCTACCTCAAGGACGAGTCCACCCACCCCACCGGCAGCCTCAAGCACCGGCTGGCCCGCTCCCTGTTCCTGTACGGGCTCTGCAACGGCTGGATCAGACCCGGCAAGCCCGTCATCGAGGCGTCCAGCGGCTCGACCGCCGTCTCGGAGGCGTACTTCGCCAAACTGATCGGGGTGCCCTTCGTCGCCGTCATGCCGCGCACCACGAGCGCCGAGAAGATCCGCCTCATCCAGTTCCACGGCGGGCAGTGCCACTTCGTCGACGATCCGCGCAGGATGTACGAGGAGTCCGCCGCGCTCGCCGAGCGCACCGGCGGCCACTACATGGACCAGTTCACCTATGCCGAACGGGCCACCGACTGGCGCGGCAACAACAACATCGCCGAGTCGATCTACCAGCAGTTGCGCCTCGAGCGGTACCCGGAGCCGGCCTGGATCGTCGCGACCGCCGGCACCGGGGGCACGTCGGCGACCATCGCCCGCTACGTGCACTACATGCAGCACGACACCCGCATCTGCGTCCCCGACCCGGAGAACTCCTGTTTCTTCGACGGCTGGACCCATGGTGACCCCCGGGCCAGCAGTGACTGCGGCTCGCGGATCGAAGGCATCGGCCGGCCCCGTATGGAGCCCAGCTTCGTGCCGGGAGCCATCGACCGGATGATGAAGGTGCCGGACGCGGCCAGCGTCGCCGCCGTACGGGCTCTGGAACAGGCCATCGGGCGCAAGGCGGGCGGCTCCACCGGTACCGGACTGTGGAGCGCCTTCAAGATCGTCTCGGAGATGGTGACCGCAGGCGAGAAGGGAAGCGTCGTCACGCTCATCTGCGATCCGGGCGACCGCTATCTCGACAAGTACTACTCGGACGGCTGGCTCGCCGAGCAGGGACTGGACATCCACCCGTACACGGTCGCCATCGAGGAGTTCCTGGCCGGCGGCGTCTGGCCCTGCTGACCGGCCGGGCTCACGGTCGGCCGGTGGAACGGCCCAGTCGGCGGTCCAGATTGCGCACCGCGTCCTTGAAGGCGCGCCCCAGCCCGGGACGGCCGAGGCGCAGCACGACCCGCAGCGGCGCGGGTCCGTCGGCCGCGAACGTCCACTGCACCCGGGAGCCGGCCGGCGTCGGGGTGATCCGCCACTCCTCCAACAGGGCCCGCAGCCCAGGGGCGTTGGTCTGGTCGACGCGATAGGCGTAGCGGGTGTCCGGCTCCCGCGCGAGGACCGTCTCCGTGAACACCGTGCCGCCCTTGAGCCTGATCTCGCGGCCCGCTCCGTCGTCCACGGGCCGGGCCGCGGTCACCGCGGTGAACCATTCGGGCCAGCCGGCGACATCGTCGGCGAGTGCCGCGTACAACGCCTGCGGCGACGCCGTGAGATGCGCCGAGAAGACCAGACGCAGTGGTGCGCTCTTCGCGAACTCCAGCTCTACAGGACGGAGTTGACGTGCCATGGGGGGTCCTCACTCCAGCGGCGGACACGGGACCGCACACCATAGCCGCAGCTCGGTCCGATGTCCGCCCTCAGCGCCCCGCTCGCCCGTTCAGGAGTTCGTCGAGCGCACGGGCGAACACCAGTCTCCCCGCCCTGGCCACCAGTCGGTCCAGCAGCCGCGGCAGCAGCGGAAGGCGCAGCTCCTCCACCCACAGGACCACCGAACCCGAGTCCGTGCCATGGACCTCGATCTCGGCCCAGCCGGTGACGACCCGGCCGCGTTTCTCCAGCCTGCATCGGCCCCGTCGGCCCGCCGACGGCGGCTCCCACTCGACGATCTCCATCGGATCGTCGAAGCCGAACCGGCCCGCACCACTGCGTGCGACGACCGTGGTGCCCACGCCGGCGGGCCCGGGGCCCGACACCGTGACGGCCGTCAGCGGCACCGCGGCACCGTGCGCCGGCCAGTCCGTGACCTTCAGCCAGCACTCGGCGGCCGGCAGAGCGGTGACCCGTCCGATACGGAAGGTGCTCACACCGCTCAGCCGTCCTGCGCGTCGGCCTGTTCGCCCGCCACGACGAGCGAGGGCAGATGCTCGGCGATCTCCTCGCGGACCGCCGCCGGCAGTCCCGCGTCGGTGACCAGGGTGTCCACCTCGTCGAGCCCGGCGAACGAACTGAGGCCCACCGTCCCCCACTTGGTGTGGTCCGCGACCACCACGACCCGGCGCGCCGCCTGCACGAGGTGGCGGTTCGTCTCCGCCTCCGCGAGGTTCGGCGTCGACAGACCGGCCTCCACCGAGATGCCGTGGACGCCGAGGAACAGCACATCGAAGTGCAGCGAGCGGATCGCCTGGTCGGCCACCGGCCCGACCAGCGAGTCCGACGGCGTGCGCACCCCTCCGGTGAGCACCACGGTCGCGGCGCCCGGCCGCCGGCCGCCCGCGCCGCCCGACCGCTGTGCCGTATGGAAGACGTCGGCCACCCGCACCGAGTTGGTGACGACCGTCAGGTCCGGCACGTCCAGCAGATGGTGCGCCAGCGCGTACGTCGTGGTCCCGCCGGACAGGGCGATCGCGCTGCCGGCCGCCACCAGGGCCGCCGCGGCCCGCGCGATGTCCTCCTTCGCGCTCAGCTCCAGCGCCGACTTCGCCTCGAACCCGGGCTCGTGGGTGCTCGCCTCGACCACCGGGACGGCGCCGCCGTGCACCTTCTCCACGACGCCCTGCCGCGCCAGAGCGTCCAGATCGCGCCGCACCGTCATGTCGGAGACATTGAGCCTGCGGGTGAGTTCGTTGACCCGGACCCCGCCGCGCCTGCGCACCTCGTCGAGGATCAGAGCACGCCGCTGCTCCGCGAGGAGGTTCTGGTTGTCGCTCACCGCCGGGGCCGGTCCTTCCTTGTCGCCATACGCCGTCCACGCCCTCCCACGGGGCTGTGGCCAAGGCTTCTCATCCTCGCACGCGTATTGGCCGTCGGGCTCGGGGAGATTCCGTGAGAGCGGTGCGGCGGGCTGTCGTGTTCCGCGATTCTGTCGCCATCGTTGCTGCGGGGGCACACCGGACCGGGCCGCGCCGTACCGACCCCTCGCGTTCCGCCCCGTTACGTCCTGTTGTTTCCGTTTACGTCCCGTTGTTTCCGTTCCGGCTCGTCCCGAGATGAGGGAGTCACCGCAGTGTCCCCTGCCACCCAGGCACCGCGAAGCGGCGGTCCCGCGCTCGAGCTGCTCGTCCACGGCGTCGGCGGAGCGACCCCGCAGGACATGCTCGGCGACCCCCGCACCGTACGGATAACCGGCGACGAGAAGGCCGCCGTGTACCGCCGCACCGACGACGCGGAGGCGGAGAACCACCCCGGCGAGTACCAGGACCGGCCCATCCCGGAGGCGTACTGCTGGTCCAACCTGACGTCCGGCAACGGCGCTCGGGCCCTGTGGCTGCTGCTGCTCCCGTTCATGGTCGTCAACCTCGCGCATTGGATGCGGCCCAGGGCCAAGGGGAGTCGCAGGACCACCCGTCTCTACGGCGCGCTGGTGCGCCTGGTCGCCCTCAGCCTGACCGTACTGCTGACCGCGGCGGCCTGTGAGGTCGCGCTCGACCTGCTGGCCTGGCAGTGCGCCGGGTCTGACGAGTGCAGCGACGACAGGTCCTGGCTCGGCTTCATGTCCGCTGCCAGGGAAGGCTGGTGGTCCCAGCCGGGGCGGCGCCTGGCGCTCGCCGCGGTGGTGCCCGCCGCGTTGGTCGCGCTGCTCTGGTACCTGTCCAACCGGACCTGGAGCGCGTACGAGTCCCAGCGCCCGCCGACCGGCGCCGGAGACGCGGCCGCCGGGGACGACGAGGACGACGAGGACGCTCCAGAGACCGACGACGGCGATCACGACGGCCGCGGTGAGGACGGCGATCATGACGGCCGCGGTGAGGACGAGGCCGCCGGGCGGCGGAAGCCGCTCGTCCGGCCCGCGCTGGGAAGGCCGGGCTTCTGGTACGGCCGGCGGCTCGTCGCCCGGCTGCGCGCCGCCCACACCGCCGCCGGATTACTCACCGTCGCCGCCGCGGTCGCCGGAGCCGCCGCCCGGCACGACCGGGGCGGCGAGGACACCGTGTTGAAGATCTGCGGCATCCTCCTGGAAGGCGCGCTCGTCGCCGGCGCGGCCGCCGTGCTGTGGGTGGTGGCCCGCCGGGGCCGCAGCGAGCGGCGCGTCGACGCCGGCATCGACCGGGCCGCCGTGCGCCGCCTGCCGGGCGCCGCCCTCGTCCTGCTCGCCCTGTCGCTGCTCTACGCCTCCTGGTCACGCCCCGGATGGGCCTCCGACGGCACCCTGCCCGGTGACGTCACGTTCCGGGTGATCGTCCTTGCCCAGGGCGCCCTCGTCGTCGCCCTGGCCGTGGCCGCCCGACGGCTGCACCGCCGCGCCCGGCACCCCCGCACCGTGCTGCACGGACTCGGCGGGCCCGCCGTCGCCATGCTGGCCTGCGCGCTCGGCGGCGTGATGACCGGCGGCGTCGCCCAGCGGGTCGCGGACTGGCTCGACGGGCCCGGCACCCCCGGCATGGACGGGGAGGGCATCATCCCGGGGCCACCGGTGCTGCTGAGCTGGCAGGCGTCCGTCATCCCCGTCCTGCTGGCGGTGCTTCTCGTACCGACCGTGCTGCTCGCCGTACGGACGTGGTTCGCCGCACGCCGCCTCGTGCCGCAGATCGAGGCCGAGTACTTCGACGGCGACCAGGGCGAAGGCCGCCCCGACCGTGTCCGCACCCGCCGGATAGCGGGCACCCGCGCCCGCGCGGCACTCACCGACGTCGCCCCGCTGATCGTCGGCGTCGTCTCCGGCGCGACCCTGCTGCTCGGCGCCGCGGCCGTCGGCGGCGCGTGGCTCAGCGGCGAGGTGCCGGGCCGCTCCTTCGGCGAAGGGCCCGCGGAGTCGGCGGCCGAGACCGCGCAGGCACTGGGGTCCTGGCTCATCGGCTTCGGCTTCATATTGTTCGTCACCATGGGCCGCCGCGCCTACCGTGACGCCTCCGCCCGGCGCACCATCGGCATCCTGTGGGACGTGGGCACCTTCTGGCCGCGCGCCGCGCACCCCTTCGCGCCGCCGTGCTACGCCGAGCGGGCCGTCCCCGATCTGACCTGGCGCATGTGCACCTGGACCGGGCGGACCGGCGGCCGGCTGGTGATCTCGGGGCACTCCCAGGGCAGCGTGCTCGCCGCGGCCGCCGTGTGGCAGCTGCCCGCCGACACCCGCAAACGGGTGGCGCTCCTGACGTACGGATCGCCGCTGGAGCGCCTGTACGGACGCTGGTTCCCCGCCTACTTCGGCCCCAAGGCGCTGCTGGAACTCAGCAGCGAGGTCGACTGCTGGCGCAACCTGTGGCGGCGCACCGACCCGATCGGCGGGCCGATGCTGATCGCCGCGGAGACCGATCCCCCCGGTGACGGCTGCGACGACCCGACCGACGTCGACCGCCAGGCGCTCAAGGACCCGGTCGTCTACGGCCGTTCGGAACGCCATCCGCTGCCCGAGCCGATCCTCGGGCACTCCGACTACCAGGCCCACCCGGACTTCGCCAAGGAGCGGGCTGCCCTGCTCGACCGGCTCACGCCGGCCGTGCCCCGGCAGGCTCAGGGCAGTTCGGGCAGATCCTCCGGGTAGAGCAGGGTGAGGTCGTCGGTGTTCGTCTCCGCCAGCTCGGCGACCCGCCCCGCGTGCCGCTCCACCATCGACTCGAACGTCTGGCGCGCGGTACGGCCGTTGCCGAAGGCCGGCCCCTTGGGCAGCGCCGTGAAGTACTTCAGCAGCGCCTCCGACGTGCCCTCGGCCAGCCGGTACTCGTGCTCCTCCGCCTGCTGCTCGACGATCCGCAGCAGTTCCTCCGGGTCGTAGTCACTGAAGGTGATGGTCCGGGAGAAACGGGACGCCACACCGGGGTTGACCGCGAGGAAGCGCTCCATCTCCGCCGTGTAGCCGGCGACGATGACCACGACGGCGTCCCGGTGGTCCTCCATCAGCTTCACGAGGGTGTCGATGGCCTCCTTGCCGAAGTCCCGGCCGGAGTCCTCGGGAGACAGCGCGTATGCCTCGTCGATGAACAGCACACCGCCGCGCGCCCGGTCGAACGCCTCCTGGGTGCGGATCGCGGTGGAGCCGATGTGCTCGCCGACCAGGTCCACCCGGGACACCTCGACGAGATGGCCGCGCTCCAGAACCCCGAGGGAGGCGAGGATCTCGCCGTACAGCCGGGCGACGGTCGTCTTGCCCGTGCCCGGGGAGCCGGTGAAGACCAAGTGGCGCCGCACGGAGGCCGCCTTGAGACCGGCTTCCTGACGGCGGCGGCCCACTTCGATCATGTTGGTGAGGGTACGGACCTCGCGCTTGACGCTGTGCAGCCCCACCAGGGCGTCCAGTTCGCCGAGCACCGCGACGGAACTGCGCGCAGGCTCCTTTGACGGGGCGGGCGCGGGGGCGGACTGCGTGCTCCGGGCGGGGACGGCGGACAGCAGACCGGGCGTCCTGGTCGCCGTCAGGGTGGCCGTGGCAGGCTCCGCGCCGGGGCGGGCGATCCCGCTCTCGTCGCTGGTGCAGTCCTCGACGACCGGGCCCGAATCCTCGCCGAACTCGTAACCGCCGCGCGCACAGCGCTCCGTGCGGCAGCGGTCCAGCGTCGTACGGCAGCCGTCCATCACATGGAAGCCGTAGCCCCCGCTGCCCGTGACCCGGCAGCCGCGGAAGGTGCCGCGGCCCTCCGCGGACACGTAGAAACCGGCCTCGGCCGGGGAGGTGACGGTGCAGCGCTCGATCACCGGGTCCGCGCCCTTGGTGACGATCACGCCTGTCTGGGCGGCGTCGATGGTGCAGCCGTTCAGGGTGCCGCCGCTGCCGTGGTCGCGGAACCAGGCGCCGGTCGAGACCTCACGGATACGGCAGTCGTCGAGCTGCGCCGTCGCGCCGTCGCTCACCGAGACCGCCGTGTTGCGCACCTGTGAGAGGTCGCTGTCGACGACGTCGACGCGGGAGCCGCGGTCGAGGACGAACAGCGCGTCGGGCACGTCGTGGACGCGGCACGAGTCGAGTACCGCCGTCGCGCCGTCACTGACCCAGACCGCCGGGTAGTCGCCCGTACTCTCGTGGATCTCGCACTGGTTGGCGTCCACGCGTGTGCCCGGGTCCCACACGGACAGGCCGTTGCGGCCGAAGCGGCGCACCGTGGAGCGGGTGAGCGTCAGCACGGACCGGGAGCGCAGATCGATCGCGTTCTCCGGGATGTCGTGGATGTCGCAGTCGGAGAGGGTGAGGACCGCGTCCGTGTCGAGGGTGACGCCGTCGGCCGACGTGCGGTGCACGGAGGAGTCGGTCAGGTGGGCGCCGGCGCGGGAGGCGATCTGTACGCCGGTGCCCTTGATCTCGTACACCTCGCAGCCGATCGCCTCCAGGCCGCTGCCCTCGCCGGAGACGCTCAGGCCCGCGCCGGAGGTGTGGTGCACCCGGCAGCGCTCGAGCCGTGGATGCGCCCCGCCGTGCACCGACACGCCCGACTGGCCGGCCGCCACCACCTCGCACTCCTCGAACACACCGCCCGCGCCGTCCAGTACGCCGATCCCGACGCCCGCCGGGTTGTCGACGGTGCAGCGGCGCACCGTGGGCCGTGCGGCACCGCGCACCTCGAGACCGACGGCGGATCTGGTGACGATCCGCAGGTCCGTCAGCTCGGGCGTGCCGTCCTCCACCAGCAGGGCGGGGGCGGCGGAGTCCTGGCCCTCCACATGCAGGTCCCGCACGGTGGCGGAGGCCCGGACGGTCAGCGGCACACCGTCGGCCGGGGCGATGCGCACCGACCCGGCAGAGCCCTCGGGGCCGCGCAGCGTGACCGCGCGGCGGACGACCAGATTCTCGCGGTAGGTGCCGGGGGCGACGGTGAGGATGTCCCCGTCGCCGGCGGCCTCCAGGGCAGCGGCGAGAGAGGGGTACTCGCCTGTGCGGCGCCGCCACCGCGAGGTGCCGGTGTGCGTCACCTGGACCGTGCCCTGTGCCATCGTGCTGCTCTGCCCCCACCTCGTGTTCCGTACAACGCCGCGTCTCTGAGGGGAACGCCTCCCGAACCCCGAAGGGCGTCGCACCACCGTAGCGCGCGCGGCCCGCGGGAGTTGACGGGATGTGGCAGGTCAGCTTCCTGCGCCGGTCCGCCCCCAGTCGGGCCCGACCGCCGCCCAGGCCCGGTCGAGCGCGGCGTGTCTGCGGCGCACCAGCCGCCAAAGGACCAGCCTCCTGGCGCATTCGACGAGCACACCCCAGGCCAGAGCGGCGCCGACGCCGGCGAGCGCGGCGTGCACCTCGGCGGTGGCCATGTCCATCGGGCGGGGCACCATTCGGCCGGAACCGTCCGTCCACACCCGGAACGTGTCACCCGGGCGGGGCGCCGGCAGCGTGGTGGGGACCGTGCCGGTGTGCCGACTGCCGTCCGGGGCGGTCCATTTCGCGGCGACCGCCCTGCGGCGTTCGTCGGCCGCGGCGGTCTCGGGATCGAAGGCGGCGGGCCGCGGGAATTCGGCCGGCCCGAGCACGGTGGCCGTCGTGGCGTGCCGCTGGGCGCGCTGGACGCGGATCGACTGGCGCAGCGACTCCTCTGTCAGCGCGCCGGTGACCCAGCCCACCGCCGGGGCGGCCGTGACGACGAGCAGGGCGGCGACCAGCGCGAGCCATGCCTCGTACAGATCGGTGGCACGCCTCAAGGGATTGCGGCGCCAGCGCCAGATGCCGACGGCTGCCCGCACTTTCCGCACCCCCTTCCCTTGTCCGTGATGGCCCGGCAGGGCACGGCACAAGCGCGGGTGGTGCGATGAGGAACGTCACCCCGCGAGCCGTGCCGCGCACTGTCCAACGAGCCTGCCACCGCGATCGGTTCCCGTCGGGCGGGCGACATCGATAGCGGGTCCAGGGCATGGTCGGTCTCGCGCGGGCGGAGGGAACGGGGCCGGTCGCTCTGCGTGATCAGGAAGGAGTGAGCCGGTGACGGTCTCATGTACGTGGCGCACGTGGGTACATGAGCGCACGGCGAGGTGATTCGTCAGTGCGCGGGGCAGATCTCCGGTGTGCCCTGCTCGTCGAGCGGCGGCCCGCCCTGCCTCCGCGCCGGAGCACTGTCCGGACGGGCCGCCCTCGCCGTCGCTCAGTACCCCCGGCCCTGGTACGGGCGGTTGTACGGATCCTCGTAGGGCGCGGGCGCCGGAGCAGGACGCGCCGCCGCCGGCCGCATGGCCTCGTAGCCGGTGGACACCGGCCGCTGCGGCTGGGACTGGTACTGCGGTCCCGGATAGCCGCGGGGAGGGCCCGCCTGCTGCGGGATGTACGGGGCGGGCGCCTGCTGCAGCGGGACCGGCTGGTGCATCTGCTGCGGGTAACCGTAGGAGGGGGCGGGATGGGAAGGTGCCGCCGGGAGGGCGGGCAGGGCCGCGGGGAGCGCCGGCAGGTAGCTGTTGCCGGTGTCGTATGCGGCAGGCACTCGGATCGGGGCGATCTGAGGGGTGCCCCGCTCCGCGACCAGGGAGTCGTAGATCGGGGTGTCGGGAAACGCCGGCGCGGAGTAGTAACCGCCGCCATAGGTGGCGCGGGGGGAGGTCATGGCACATAAGTTAAGCCCACGATGTGCTGGTTGGGGAGCCCGATAAGAGGGTTGTTTCATCAGCTGTGAGTGACCACGGTTCACTAATGTGGGCGAAGTTGGGGGAAACGGGCTTCCTGGCGGCCCGTGATCGTGTAAAGCGCAAGCTGAGAGAGGGTTACCGACGGGTCGGCCCCCCTGTGGGGGATGTATGCGGAATAGGTTGACGATGAACGATCTTCCGGGCGCAACGAATCGAGATGGGGGAGAGCATGTCCATGCTTAAGGGAGCGAACACTCCGGTGTCGGTGCGCAGTGTCCGCGTCGAGCTGGGCTGGCGCTCCGGACCGGGGGTGCCCGACGTCGACGCGTCGGCACTGCTCCTGCTGTCGTCGGGGAAGGTCCGTTCGGACAGCGACTTCGTCTTCTACAACCAGCCGGCACACGCCTCGGGAGCCGTACGGCACGAGGGCAAGCAGTCGGCGGCCGGCGCCACGACCGATTCCGTCGCCGTCGACCTCGACCGCGTCGAGAGCTCGATCGAGCGCGTCGTGCTGGCAGCCTCCGCCGACGGTGGCACCTTCGGGCAGGTGCCCGGCCTCCACATCAGGGTGCTCGACGCCGGCTCCGGCGCCGAGATCGCCCGCTACGACAGCCAGGACGCCACGGTCGAGACGGCCTTCGTGCTCGGAGAGCTCTACCGGCGCCAGGGTGCATGGAAGTTCCGCGCCGTCGGTCAGGGCTACGGCACCGGCCTCGAAGGACTCGCCACGGACTTCGGCATCACCGTCGACGAACCGCAGCAGGCCGCTGTCACCGAGGCCGCCGTCACCCAGGCCACCCTGCCGGCGGTAACACCGCCCGTCGCCACCCCGCCGCCCCCGCCGGTGGCACCGCCCGCTCCGGCCCCCCACGCCGCGCCGCCCGCGCCGCCGGCCCCGGTACGCCTTACGAAGGTGACGCTGACCAAGGAATCGCCGAGCGTCTCCCTCACCAAGCAGGGCGGCACCTCCGGCGCGATGCGTGTCAACCTCAGCTGGCAGGTCCGCAAGCAGTTCCAGGGCTGGGGCGCCAAGCTCGGCCGCGCCATCGCCATGCACGGCGACCTCGACCTGGACCTGTGCGCCCTCTACGAGCTCTCCGACGGCCGCAAGGGCGTCGTCCAGGCCCTCGGCAACGCCTTCGGGGCGCTGAACCAGCCCCCGTTCATCCATCTCGACGGGGACGACCGCACAGGCGGGACCCCGGGAGAGAACCTCACCATCAACCTCGACCGCCGGCAGGACATCCGCCGCATCGTCATCTTCGTGACCGTCTACCAAGGGGCCCGGAGCTTCGCCGACCTCGACGCGACGGTGACGCTGCAGCCGCAGCACGGAGCGGCGATCGACTTCTCCCTCGGCGAGTGCACCGTCCCCTCGACGGTCTGCGCCCTCGCCCTGATCACCAACACCGGCTCCGACCTCGTCGTCCAGCGGGAGGCCCGCTTCCTCGTCCCGGAACGCGGTGTCAGCCCGCAGCGCACGATCGACCACGCCTACGGCTGGGGCATGAACTGGACCCCCGGCCGCAAGTAGCGGCCCCTGTGTGCGCCCGCCCCGCCGGCACCTCCGGCGGGGCGGGCGCCGTTTCACGCAGGAGCCGGCACCGCGCCGCGCTCAGGCGTCGCCGGCGGCCGTGGGCCGCGCGTAGGTGCGTCCCTTCCACGCGGCGCCCCGACCCCGGTAGTGCTGCACCGCGGAGTCGACCGTCATCAGGAGGTAGAGCGCGGCGGTGAACGGCAGGGTCAGCGCGAGAAGCGGCGGCTGGCGGTAGTAGCGCAGCATCGGCAGGTACGTGCCCGCCATCACCGCCCACGCCGCCGCCCCCGCCCACGCGGCCACCGCGTCACCGCCGAGCAGCCCGGCCGACAGCGCCGCCGGCGGGGTGAGATACACCAGCGTCAGCCCGGCGACGGTCCCCGCCAGCACCGGCGGGCTGTGACGCAGTTGGGCATAGGCGCTGCGCGACACCATCCGCCACAGGTCCGCGAGCCGCGGGTACGGACGCACGCTGTCGACCCGGTCGGCCAGACCGAGCCAGATCCTGCCGCCCGAGCGCCGCACGACCCGCGCCAGGGAGACGTCGTCGATCACCGCCTGGCGGATCGAGTCGGGGACACCGGCCCGCGTCGCGGCCTCCGTACGCAGCAGCACACAGCCGCCCGCCGCGGCCGTGGTCCGCGCCCCTTCCTTGTTGATCCAGCGGAACGGATAGAGCTGCGAGAAGAAGTACACGAACGCCGGTACCACCAGCCGCTCCCAGCCGCTCGCCACCCGTAGCCGCGCCATCTGGGACACGAGGTCCAGCCCGCCGGTCCGCGCCGCGGCGACCAACTCCCGCAGACTGTCCGGCGCGTGGGCGATGTCGGCGTCGGTGAGCAGCAGGAACTCCGGGTCGCGTTCTCCCGCGGCCTCGATGCCGTGCCGCAAGGCCCACAGCTTCCCGGTCCAGCCGTGCCCGGGCTCGCCCGGCGTCACCGACCGCAGCGGCAGGCCACCGTGCCGCGCCGCCAGTGACCGTGCCAGGTCCCCCGTACCGTCACCGCTGTTGTCGTCGACGAGCACGATCTCGGCCCGGCCCGGGTAGTCCTGGGCGAGCAGCGTCGGCAGGCTCACGGGAAGCACGTCCGCCTCGTCCCGTGCCGGCACCACGACAGCGACATCCGGCCAGTGCTCAGGGTCCTCCCGGTCCGGCAGCCGCTGGTCGGTCCGCCAGAAGAAGCCCTGGCCGAGCAGCAGCCACCCCCAGGCGGCCAGCGATCCGACGGCGGTCCAGGCAAGAGCGCTCATCCGCCGCAGTCTGCCCCACGCGAGGCCCGCCGTGACGGCGGTCGACTATGGTGACCGGGTGAAGATCGCGCTCATGGATTCCGGTATCGGCCTGCTGGCGGCGGCGGCCGCGGTGCGTACGCTGCGCCCCGACGCCGATCTGGTGCTGTCCTCCGACCCCGGCAGCATGCCCTGGGGCCCCCGTACGCCCGACGATGTCGCCGGGCGAGCGCTGACCGTGGCGCGGGCGGCCGCCGCGCACCGGCCCGACGCCCTCATCGTCGCCTGCAACACCGCTTCCGTGCACGCCCTGCCCGCCCTACGGGCGGAGCTCGAGCCGTCGATCCCCGTCATCGGTACGGTCCCCGCGATCAAGCCCGCCGCGGCGGGGGGCGGTCCGGTCGCGATCTGGGCGACCCCGGCGACCACGGGCAGCCCGTACCAGCGCGGACTGATCAAGGAGTTCGCCGGCTCGGTCGAGGTGACCGAAGTTCCCTGTCCCGGTCTCGCCGACGCGGTGGAGCGGGCGGACGAGGACGCGATCGACCGGGCCGTCGCCGCGGCTGCCGCGCTCACCCCCCGCGACGTCCGGGCCGTCGTCCTCGGCTGCACCCATTACGAACTGGTCTCCGAGCGCATCCGGGCCGCGGTCCAGCAGCCTGGCCTGCCGCCCATCGTCCTGCACGGCTCGGCGGGAGCCGTCGCCGCGCAGGCCCTGCGCCGGATCGGTACGGAGCCCGCGCCCGACGCGGCGCCGAGCGGCCGGCTCACGGTCCTGCTCGGCGGGACGGAAGCCACTCTCACGGCGGAGGCGCTCGGCTACGCGGAAGGCCGCCTGCTGCCTGCGGTGACCCCCGCGCGCTGAACCGGGCCGACGCCCTTTAGCGGGCGTCGAACGCCACCTGCGACCTAGGACGGCACCGGGCGTCGAACTCCGCCCGCGAGCTGTGACGACACGGTCGGGCCGGTGGCCCGTCGGCGCCCGTACTGCTGAGGCCATGGGGCGCCGAGCGGGTGTGTTTCCCGCCCTTGTGGTCGTTTCGTCGCATCAGTGCTGGTTGTCCGGATGCTGGGTAGGGTCCTAGGCATGAGGCACCACTTCCGCCACGAGGGGCGCGGCTCGGAGCCCCTTCCAGAGGTCTGGACCGGCCGGGCGACCAACCGCATGCAGTGGCTGCTCGCTGTGGCGGGCGTTGCCTGTCTGGCCCTCGGCATCAAGCTGGCCGTCGACGCCACGTGGACCACCGGCATCGCGGCGATGCTGATGGCGGTCATCGGCTGCGTCGCGGCAGGCCTCATGATCCTTTACGGGACGCTCGCCTTCGTGCACGTGGCGGTCAAGATCGACAGCCACGCGCTGGACGTGCGCTGCGGCCACATCGGCGTGCCACGCCGGCACATCCCCCTGTCGCACGTGGAGAGCGCGGAGTTCGTCCACCGGGTGACGCCCCGGCAGTGGGGCGGCTGGGGCTGCCGCTGGCGTCCCGAGCGGGGCACCGCGGTGGTCGTCCGGCGCGGTGAGGGCCTGGCGGTCACACTCAGCGACGGCGGCAGGTTCACGGTGACGGTCGACGACGCGGCCATGGCGGTACGGGTCATCCGCGCCAGGATCAACCACCTCAAGGCGACCGGGGCGCCGGGGGCGAGCCAGGCGCCAGGGGCGTGACCCCGCCCGCGTCACCCCGGTCTTCCATGACCGGCCCAGTGCCTCACCGGGCGAGTCCGGTGACTCCGCGTTCTCCTGGCACGCGTCCGTGCCCTGCCATGGCCTACAGGTCGTGTCCTTCGCGGGGCGGACGTGCCGTGGCCAGTCCCGCCAGCAGCGCCGCACCGGTCGTGACGGGGGCGAAACTCAGTACGTTGCCGACACAGGCCAGTACCGCCACTGCCGTGAGCGTGGCGGCGGCGCTGAGCGCCACCGGCGCCGGGCGGGGCGAACGCCCGAGCCCGTACAGGACCCAGCCGAAGACCGCCGCGAGCAGCGCGACGCCGACCACTCCCTGCTCCGCCGCCTGCTGGAGCGGTGCCGAGTGGGGCTTGCTCCCCGAGGCCGGCGACTGGACGGAGGTGGGACTCAGCCGGCCGAATCGAGCGGGACCGACGCCCCGGACGGGGTCCTGTTCCGCCAGGGTGACGGCGTCCCGCCACAGAGCGACCCGGTGCTCGGTGAGGGACGCCTCCACCGACGTGGCGAGGCCGGAGGGGAGGGCGTTCTCCGCGACGGCCCAGGTGGTTCCCGCGACGATCCCCGTAGCCAGCGCGAGTGCCGCGAGAACGGCGGTGCGCCGGCGGATCCGGGCCGCGGCGAGGGAAGACAGCAGTACGGCCAGGCAGACCGCGAACGCGGGCACGGACGCCAGCACGAGCGCGGAACAGGCCACTGCCGACGCGAACAGGCGTGACGCCGTCCTGCCGCCCCCCGTCCGGGCTGCGGACGCCGCGCAACAGGCCGCACCCGTGCCGAGCACCAGGAGGGCGGCGACGGCGCCCGCCTGTCCCAGGGGCGTGACGGCGCCGGCGGCGGCTCCCGGTACCACCCCGTCGTGGGACACGACGGCGACAGCGACGGCCCCCGCCGCGGTGACGACGAAGCCGGCGACCGGAAGGAGCGAGCCCGAGATCCGTCCGCATGCGTACCCCGCGGTGACGGCGAACACGGCGAGCAGCACGCCTTCCGGCCGCCCCTCCCGTCCGCCGGCGCTGACCAGCGACCACACGGCGCAGCCGACGAGGACGACGACCCCCGCCGCGTCCGTACCGCCGCGGCGGTCGCGACCCGCGTCCGCACCCTGCCCGCGACCGGGGTGCGAGCCGCGTTCCGGGTGCGAGTGCGCGCCGTCCCCGCGTTCCCGGCCCGTCTCCGGATCGCTTCGGCGTTCCCGGCCCGTGGGTGGACCGCCCGTTGAACCCATCCCGTCGCCCCCCGACTGTGACGGGCCCCGCGCGGCCGGAGCGGGCCGGACGCCGAAGGGCGCCCGATGCGCGACAGCCGGAACCGACCTGAACGGCTCGTGGTGTGCGCGGGACCGGCGAACACGCTAACGGGAGCCTCGGACATGTGGGGAGTGATTGCGGAGAAACGTTGCTGCTGGGTGAGGCGGACGTGACTGCACCGCTCACAGGCCTCCGCCGTAGACTCCGCCAGGTGAGCGCCATCATGACCTCCGTCGACGCCCCCGGCCCCGCCTCCACCGAGAGCCGGCCGCTGCTGCGCCGGTTCGTGCGCCCGGGCGCCGCCGCGCTCTCCGGCCTGCTGCTGTTCGCGAGTTTCCCGCCGCGTCCGCTGTGGTGGCTGGCCGTCCCGGCGTTCGCCCTGCTCGGCCTGACGCTGCACGGACGCCGTCCGCGGTCCGCGTTCGGACTCGGCTATCTCGCGGGCCTGGGCTTCCTGCTCCCCCTGCTGTTCTGGACGGGCGAGGAGGTCGGCCCGGTGCCCTGGCTGGCGCTGGTCGCGGCGGAGGCGCTGTTCGTGGCGTTCGCCTGCATGGGCATCGCCCTCGTCTCACGGCTGCCGGCGTGGCCCGTGTGGGCCGCCGCCGTCTGGATCGCCGGCGAGGCCGCACGCGCCCGCGTACCGTTCGGCGGCTTTCCGTGGGGCAAGATCGCCTTCGGTCAGGCCGACGGTTTCTTCCTGCCGCTCGCAGCGCTCGGCGGCACCCCCGTGCTGAGCTTCGCCGTCGTGCTCTGCGGATTCGGCCTCTACGAGTGTGCGCGGCAGGCGTTCGCGCACCGCCGCGGCGGGGCCGTTCCGCGCATCGCCGCCGTGACGGCGCTGCTGGCCCTCCTCGTGCCCGTCGCCGCGGCCCTCGCCTCCCGGCCGCTGGTCGACGACTCCGCCGAGGACGGCACCGCCACCGTCGCCGCGATCCAGGGCAACGTCCCCCGGCTCGGTCTCGACTTCAACGCCCAGCGCCGGGCCGTCCTCGACAACCACGCCCGCCGGACGGAGCAGCTTGCCGCGGACGTGGCGGCCGGCAAGGAACCGCGGCCGGACTTCGTCCTGTGGCCGGAGAACTCCTCCGATCTCGATCCGTACCGCAACGAGGACGCCCGCCTGGTGATCGACCGGGCGGTCAAGGCCATCGGCGTGCCGACCGTCGTGGGCGCCGTGCTGACTCCGGAGACGGGCAAGCTCCGCAACACCCTCATCGAGTGGGACCCCTCCCGCGGGCCCGTCGACACCTATGACAAGCGCCATGTGCAGCCGTTCGGCGAGTACATCCCGATGCGGTCCGTCGTACGGGTCTTCAACTCCGACGTGGACCGGGTCCGGCGCGACTTCGGGCCCGGGCACGAGGTCGGGGTCTTCGACCTCGCCGGCACCCAGGTCGGCCTTGTCACCTGCTTCGAGGCGGCCTTCGACGACGCCGCCCGCGACACCGTCACGCACGGGGCGCAGCTCATCTCCGTGCCGAGCAACAACGCCACCTTCGGCCGGAGCGAGATGACGTACCAGCAGCTGGCGATGTCCCGCGTGCGTGCCGTCGAACACAGCCGGTCCGTCGTCGTCCCGGTCACCAGCGGTGTCAGCGCCGTCATCATGCCCGACGGGGAGATCATCGAGGAGACGGCGATGTTCACGCCGGACGCGCTGGTCGCCGAGGTGCCGTTGCGCTCGTCGCTCACGCCTGCGACCCGGCTGGGCAGCGCGCCCGAGCTGGCCCTGGTGCTGCTCGCGGCCGGCGGTCTGGCCGCGGTCGCCGTCGGCGCCGTGCGGACGCGGCGGCGCGCGACGGACGAGGCGACCACAGCAGCGGACAAGGCCTGAGCCCGCCGGACGTCCGGCCGGCGTGCGCGCTGTGGGTCCCGGCCGGGGGGAGCCCGGGTGCCGTGCCGGGGCGTGGAGGCGTTCGGCCGGTCCGGCCAGGGCCAGAGGTAGGGTCCGGGCATGGCAACTCCCGACTTCATCCGCGCCATCCGGGCGACCGCCGGCCACCAGCTGCTGTTCCTGCCCGGTGTCAGCGCCGTCGTCTTCGACGACGCGGGGCGGGTGCTGCTGGGCAGGCGCGCCGACACGGGCAACTGGTCGATCATCGGCGGCATCCCGGAGCCCGGCGAGCAGCCGGCCGTGACGGCGGCACGCGAGGTGTACGAGGAGACCGCCGTGCGCTGCGTGGCCGAGCGGGTCGTGCTGGTGCAGGCGCTGCCGAGGCCCGTCACCTATCCCAACGGTGACGTGTGCCAGTACATGGACATCACCATGCGCTGCCGTGCCGTGAGCGACGCCGCCGAGGCGCGGGTCAACGACGAGGAGTCCCTCGAGGTGGGCTGGTTCCCCGTCGACGCGCTGCCGGAGCTCCAGGACTTCGCGATCTTCCGGATCAAACATGCGCTGTCCGAAGGACCAGCATGGTTCGAACCCACCAAGGCGTAGTGAAGTATGGGTTGCGACCACATCGGTCGGCGGGTGATCGCTGCCTAATGTGCCGGACATGACCGCGCCCACCACACCGCCCGGCACCGCCGTCCCCGCAGCCGCGGCGTCCCCCCTGTCCGTCGACCTCGGCGGCCGTACCGCCCTTGTCACCGGTGCCGCGGGCGGCATCGGCCGCGCCTGCACGCTCCGGCTCGCGGCCGCCGGGGCCAAGGTCAGAGCCGTCGACCGGGACGCCGAAGGACTGGCGGCGCTCGCCGCGGAGAGCGAGGGCCTCGCCGGGGCCGTGGAACCGTACCTGCTCGACCTCACCGACCTGGACGCCGCGGAGGCGGCGGCCGCCGGCACGGACATCCTCGTCAACAACGCGGGACTGCAACTGGTACGGCCCATCGAGGACTTCCCGCCGGACGTCTTCCACACCGTGCTCACGGTGATGCTCGAAGCCCCGTTCCGGCTGATCAGGGGCGCGCTGCCGCACATGTACGCACAGGGCTGGGGCAGGGTCGTCAACATCTCGTCCGTACACGGACTGCGTGCCTCCGCTTACAAATCCGCCTATGTGGCCGCCAAACATGGCCTCGAAGGACTCTCCAAGACGGCCGCCCTCGAGGGCGCACCGCACGGCGTGACGTCCGTCTGCGTGAACCCCGGCTATGTGCGCACACCTCTCGTCGAGAAGCAGATCGCCGACCAGGCCGCCGCGCACGACCTGCCGGAGGACCGTGTGCTCACCGAGGTCCTCCTCAAGGACTCCGCGATCAAACGGCTCGTCGAGCCGGAGGAGGTGGCCGAGGCCGCCCTGTACCTCTGCTCGCCCCAGGCCTCCTTCATCACCGGCACGTCCCTGACCCTGGACGGCGGCTGGACGGCGCACTAGTCGTATCGATCACGACACATGTCACGACAGGTGTATCGATCACGAGCGGATCCAGGTCCTGTCGTCGGGCCTGGGGCCGCATCGTTGTCCACAGGGCTGGTGCGACCGCCCGTACGGCAGGAATCCTGTGTCCATGTCCCACGATCAAGCCCACTACCTGGAGCTCCTCGCACGCGGCGCGGCCGCGGAGGCGTACGACAGGCCGTTGCTCCTCGCCCGCGCGGACGGCGCCGGGCCCGAGCAGCTGGCCGCGCTCGAACACGCCAAGCAGCTGGCCCTGCGGGTGCGGGCGGAGCTGGAGGGGCGGCGGCGCCGCGAGGCGGAGCTGTCCGCCCTCTTCGAGACCGCGCACGATCTCGCAGGTCTGCGCGACCTCGACGCGGTGCTCCGGGCGATCGTGCAGCGGGCCCGGTCGCTGCTGGGCACCGAGGTCGCCTACCTCAGCCTCAACGACCCCGCGGCCGGCGACACCTACATGCGCGTCACCGAGGGCTCGGTGTCGGCCCGCTTCCAGCAGGTGCGGCTCGGCATGGGGGAGGGGCTCGGCGGACTCGTCGCCCAGACCGCCCGGCCCTATGTGACGGACAGCTACTTCGACGACGCCCGGTTCGAGCACACCGGGACCATCGACGCCGCGGTCAAGGACGAGGGCCTCGTCGCCATCCTCGGCGTACCGCTCATGCTCGGCAGCCAGGTCATCGGCGTCCTGTTCGCGGCAGACCGGCGCGCCAGGGTCTTCGAGCGCGAGCAGGTCGCGCTGCTCGCCTCCTTCGCCGCCCACGCGGCCGTCGCCATCGACACCGCCAACCTCCTTGCCGAGACCCGCTCCGCGCTCGCCGACCTCGAGCGGGCCAACGCGATCATCCAGGACCACAGTGGCGTCCTGGAGCGCGCCTCGGACGTCCACGACCGGCTCACCGAACTGGTCCTGCGCGGCGGGGGAGTTCAGGACGTGGCCGCCGCGCTCTCCGAAGTCCTCGACGGCACCGTCGAGTTCACCGAAGCCGGCCCGGACACCACCGGCGCGGGCGGCCACGCGACACGGCACGGCGACGACTGGGTCGCGGCCGTCGCCGCCGGAGGCGAGGTGTTCGGCTCGCTGGTCCTGCGCGGACACCCCGCACTCGACCCCGTCGACCGGCGCACCCTCGAGCGCGCCGCGATGGTCACCTCGCTGCTCCTGCTCGCAAGACGGTCGGCGCACGACGCCGAACAGCGCGTCCGTGGCGAGCTGCTCGACGACCTGCTCGACGCCCCGGACCGCGATCCGCGGCTGCTGCGCGAGCGGGCCGCCCGGCTGCGCGCGGACCTGGACGTCCCGCATGTGGTGCTCGCCGCCCGGATCGACGGCACGGCGGACGAGACCGCCACCCGGGCCGAGGCCACCCGCGCCGAGCCCGCCGCCGGCCGCAAGCCGGGCGCGCGCAGCGGCTCGTGGACCCGCACGGGTGCCCACGCCCGTGCGGGCTCCCCCGACGGCGCCGCCGCCTCCGCGCGCGAGACGGCGGACCGCCAGCGCCTGTGGTCCGCGGCCTCGCACCTGGCCGCGACCCGTTCCGGTCTCGCCGCCGCCCGCGACGGCGGCACGGTCCTGCTGCTGCCCCTCGGCCCCGGCGACACGGCGGCGGACCTCGCCCGCCAGACCGCCCGGCAGCTGGGCGGCGCGCTCCGTGAGCCGGTGACCGTCGGCGCCTCCTCGCCGGTCGACTCACCGGCCGGGGACCCAGCACCGGTTGCCGAGGCCTATGCCCAGGCCCGCCGCTGCCTCGACGCCCTGCGCCTCCTCGGCCGCTCCGGGGAGGGTGCCGCGGCGCAGGACCTGGGGTTCCTCGGACTGCTGTTGGCCGACCCCGGGGACATCGACGGCTACGTGCACCGCACCATCGGGGAGATCGTCGACTACGACCGGCGGCGCGGGACCGACCTGGTCGGCACCCTGGACGCCTATTTCGCCAGTGGCATGAGCCCGGCCCGCACCAAGGACGACCTGCACGTCCATGTGAACACCGTGGCCCAACGGCTCGAGCGCATAGGCCGGTTGCTCGGCCCCGACTGGCAGTCGCCGGCGCGGTCCCTCGAGATCCAGCTGGCGCTGAGGCTGCACGCGATGTCGTCGTCGGCCGGCTCCTGAGACCGCCCGTCCGTAGACGCGGGCCCGCGAGTCCCCGTTCTTCGGCGTACGCGGGCTCGTGAGTCCCCGCTCTTCGGCGTACACGGGTCCGCGAGTCCCCGCTCTTCGGCGTACACGGGTCCGCGAGTCCCCGTTCACCGGGCGTCCACGAGGTCCCCGCCTCCTCCGCATACGCGAACCGCGCGGACTCGTCGGAGTCCGCGCGGTTCGCGTACGGGGAGGGGCCGGCCGACCGGCCGGCCCCCACCGGGTCAGGTGGTACGGGCGTCCGCCGTGGCCGTGGCCGGAGCGTCCTCGACCTCGTCAGCGACGCTGTCCAGCGTGGTCAGGTCCCGCTCCCTCGTCTCCCGTGCGCAGGCGATGGCCACCACGGTGAGCAGGGCCGCGGCGATCACGTACAGGGCGATGGGCGTCGACGAGTCGTAGTCGGCCAGCAGAGCAGTGGCGATCAGCGGTGCCGGCGCACCGGCCGCGACGGACGAGAACTGCGCGCCGATCGAGGCGCCCGAGTAGCGCATCCGCGTCGCGAACATCTCGGAGAAGAACGCCGCCTGGGGCGCGTACATCGCACCGTGCAGCACCAGACCCACCGTGACGGCGAGCAGCAGGGCGCCGAACCCCGCCGTGTCGATGAGTGCGAAGAACGGGAACATCCAGGCTCCGACGCCGATCGCGCCGATCAGATACACCGGCCGGCGCCCGATGCGGTCGGACAGCGCACCCCACAGCGGGATCACCGCGAAGTGCACCGCGGAGGCGATGAGGACGGCGTTGAGCGCGGTCTGCTTGCTCATGTCCACGGCAGTGGTCGCGTAGACGAGGATGAACGCGGTGATCACGTAGTAGCTGATGTTCTCCGCCATTCGCGCACCCATGGCGATCAGGACGTCGCGCCAGTGGTGACGCAGCACGGCGACGACCGGCATCTTCTCCACCTGACCGGCCTCCGCCTTGCGCTGCTCGGCCTGGGCCAGGGCGGCCTTGAAGACCGGCGATTCATCGACAGAGAGACGAATCCACAGGCCGACGATCACCAGCACACCGGAGAGCAGGAACGGTATGCGCCAGCCCCATGAGGAGAAGGCGGCGTCCGAGAGCAGCGCGGTGAGCGCGGACAGCACACCGGTGGCGAGCAACTGCCCGGCCGGGGCGCCCGTCTGAGGCCACGACGCCCAGAACCCGCGCCGCTTGGCGTCGCCGTGCTCGGACACCAGCAGCACCGCGCCGCCCCACTCGCCGCCGAGCGCGAACCCCTGCACGAGCCGCAGCACGGTCAGCAGGATCGGAGCGGCGGAGCCGATCGTCGCGTGGGTCGGCATGAGTCCGATCGCGAACGTCGCACCGCCCATCAGGAGCAGGCTCAGCACCAGCAGCTTCTTACGCCCGAGCCGGTCCCCGTAGTGCCCGAAGACGAGCGCGCCGAGCGGACGCGCGGCGAAGCCGACGGCGTAGGTGAGGAACGAGAGGAGGGTTCCGACCAGCGGGTCGGAATCCGGGAAGAACAGCTCGTTGAAGACCAGCGCGGCGGCCGACCCGTAGAGGAAGAAGTCGTACCACTCGATGGTGGTCCCGATGAGGCTGGCGGCGACGATGCGCTTGAGCGAGCTGGGCTCGGGCGGGGCGGTTGCGGGGGCGGCCATGGACACCACTTCCGGACAGTTGGCGGGGACGTTTCCGTGTCGCCACACCGTAGGAAGGGCCAGGTCAGGGGCGTATGTGGTGGGACACCATAGTTATACGTGCGAAGGTGCGTGCGCCCACCATGGGGGCGGTGCTGGGCCCCGGGCCCGGTACACCGCGGCGCGCGGCTACGGTGCCCACCATCGAAGCCGCCGGGTGCGGTGACCGTGCCCGTTCCGCCGCTGACGAGCAGGCTCGCGCCGACCTCCGGCGGGCGATGCAGGCCGGCGAGCCGGTCGACGAGATCTTCGAGTCCTTCATCGGCCCGCTGGTCGAAAAGGCGGTCCCGGACGCCGGGGGGTACGTGCCCCTCGCCCAGCGCGAGGAGGCCCTGCAGGTCACCGTTCCTGGTGCGCACCGCCCGGTGCGCTCGGGGACGAGGCTCTGCGTGCGGTACCGGAGCGACACGGTGCGCTACGACGGAACACGCCGGCATGCCGACCACGGAGATCCACTGAGGCTGATCACGCGAGCTACTGCCACCGCCGGTCCAGGCCGCCGCTGCACCCGCACGGCTCCAACACGGTCGGCCGGTTGGAGAGCGGGCGCCGGTGAAGGTGTGCGCCTGCCGTCGGCCGGCTGTGGCGTCATCGGCGCCCCGGCTCCGAGGGTAGAGAGGACGAAGGGCGGGAGTCGTCCTGCCGGCTCGGCTCGTCGAGCCCGCCGCGCGCCCCACGGGATGCGTCCTCACACCGTGCATGTACCCCCTCGGGGTGAGGGAGGGGTAGAAAGCGGGCTCTGTCGAGGCCAGGAGTAAGCCACCTTCCGGCAGTTGGCGGTGGGTGCGCTCCGGGTTGGTTGGCGGTGCCGGTGTGCAATGGGTCGGCGTTGGGGTGATCCACCGCACAGCGCCCTGCCTGGACTCACCTCGGGGTCCCCGCGTAGAACATGGATCATGCCGGAAGAGCCTCCAGCCCCCGAATCCCCGTTGATACAGAGCTTGCGCACGGCCGTCGCCGCGGCACCCGGAGACGTCCCTCTGCGGCTGCACCTGGCCGAGATGCTGCTTTCCGTGGGGCTTCACGACGCCGCCGTGACGGAGGCCGCGGCGGTGTTGCAGCAAGCGCCGGGGGACGCGGCGGCGCGGGAGTTGATGATGCGGGCGATGGGGCATCCGGCGGCTCCCGTGTCCTCGGTGTCCCCGGCCCGGGATGCGGGGCCGTGCACGTCCACCGAGCCGGCCGCGCCCACGGAAGCGGCCGGCACGTCCGAGCCGGGCGTGCCTGCGCCATCGCCCACCGCCGATGAACCGGCCCGCCATGTCGGCGGGTTCGACTGGCGGGCGGCCGAGAAGGAGGTCGACGGCATCGTCGAACCCCGCTTCGTCGAGCCCCCGCTCGCCGCCGACGGCAGCGGTGACCCTGGCGACGCCGAGGCCTGGGAGGTGACCGGTCCCGGCACCGTACGGCTCGCGGACGTCGGCGGCATGCAGGAGGTCAAGGACCGCCTCGAAGCCGCGTTCCTCGCGCCGATGCGCAACCCCGAACTGCGCAAGCTGTACGGCAAGAGCCTGCGCGGCGGCCTCCTCCTCTACGGGCCGCCCGGTTGCGGCAAGACCTTCATCGCGCGCGCCGTGGCCGGTGAACTCGGCGCAAGTTTCCTGTCCGTGTCCGTCAACGACGTCCTCGACATGTGGACGGGCAACTCCGAACGCAACATGCACGAGGTCTTCCAGACCGCCCGTCGTCAGGCACCCTGTGTCGTCTTCCTCGACGAGCTCGACGCGCTCGGCGCCAAGCGCAGCCGAACGCACCACAGCGGTATGCGCAACACCGTCAACCAGCTCCTCACCGAGCTCGACGGCATCGACTCCGCGGCCAACGAAGGCGTGTTCGTCCTCGCCGCGACCAATGTCCCCTGGGACGTGGACATCGCGCTCCGGCGTCCGGGACGGCTCGACCGTACGCTGCTCGTCCTGCCGCCCGACTCAGCCGCGCGCGACGCGATCCTCCGCTACCACCTGCGCGAACGGCCCATCGAGGCAGTCGACCTGGGGCGTCTCGTCAAGGTGACGGACGGCCTCTCGGGCGCGGACCTGGCCCATGTGTGCGAGTCGGCGGCCGAGAGCGCGCTGCTCGACTCGGCCCGCACCGGCCGAATCCGCATGATCGGCACGAAGGACCTGCTCGACGCGGCGAAGTCCGTGGTCCCGTCGACCGAACCGTGGTTCGCGGCGGCGCGGAACGTGGCGATGTTCGCGAACGAGGGCGGGATGTACGACGACCTGGTGACCTACCTGAAGAAGAGGCGGAAGCTGTGAGCGTGGCTCCGGTATTGGCGCGTGCCGGCGCGCTGCAGGCGGCAGAGCGGTTCGCGGAGTCCAAGCCCTTGCTGGCCGGCCACCTCGCCGAGGCTCCGGACGACGAATGGGCCTGGCAGCTGCTCGCCGTCGCCCATGAGAAGCTCGGCGAGTACGAGCCGGCGGAGCGGGCCGCCACCGAGATGCTGCGGATATCCCCGGGGCACGTCGGCGCGCTCATTCTGCTGTCCCGGGTGCTGCTCCGCCTGGGCAGGCAGTCCGAGGCGCGGGCGGCGGCCGAGGAGGCCGTCAGCAGGGCGCCCGACAAGTGGTCCTCGCATTTCGCGCTGTCCGGCGTACTCGTCGCCCATCCGTCAGCCCCGCCCGCCGATCACGAGCGGGCGTACGAGGCGGCCCACGAGGCCGTGCGCCTCGCCCCGCAGGAGCCGGACGCCCACCAGGCCCTGTGCTTCGCGGCCGTACGCACGCAGCGTCAGGACGTCGCGAAGCGGGCCCTGGTCGAATGGCTGCGCCTCGACCCGTCCAATACGACGGCACAGGCCATGTACACCGATGCGACGGCCAACGCCCCGGACGTCTCGGCTGCCCGGGCCGCGGAGGAGTACTCCGCGGGGCTGGCGGGCGCTCCCCAGTCCTCGATGCTGCGCGGCGGCCTCGATCACGCCACGTACCGCCTGTTGCGGGGTACCCGCTGGCTCGCGCTCGGCTGTCTGGCTGCTGCGGGAGCGATGATCGACCTCTTCGCCACGGCCAAGGACCCGACCCTGCGGGAGCTGCCCGTACCGCTCGGCAACCGTCTCTGGGTGCTGGCGGTCATGGTCGCGATCTGGGGCTTCGGAGCGCTGTTGCGCTACTACCGGATGCGTAAGGGCGTACAGCTCAACATCCGCTCCCTCGTACGCCGCGGGCGCTGGGCCCGGATCGCGCTGGGACAGGCGGCGTTGACCACGCTCTGCGCACTGCTGATCTCCCAGATCCCGTGGACCGGCCGGAGTGTGCCCGAGTTCCTCTTCTGGGGGGGGCTGGTGGTGCCGCTGTCGACCATGGCGTACGACCGCAGGAAGACACGGTGACCGGTGCCGGTGGGAAAGTGGAACCTGTGCCCTGGGAGTCCGCCACTGCGATCCCGCCGCACCTCGCTGGTCGCGCCCGAAACCAGGACCTTCAGCGCGCGGCTGTCGAACGGCACGCACAGCACCACGCCCGCTCGGCCGGATCGGCCCTGCGCGCCCCGCAGTCGGGGCTCATGCCCCACGAAACGGAGCTCAAGACTGGTCGGCCAGGGCCGGCAGCCGACGGCCGGTGCCGTCCGCTGTCTACGCCCTCGGGCGGTCCCGCGGCGGACTGACGAGCGTAGAACCCTCCCCGAGATCGCGGTCGACGTCGTCCAGGAAGAAGAACCGCTCCAGCTCGGGGCGGGTCGCTCCTCGGCGAACTTCCCGTACGCCTCAGCCTGCTCATCAGTCAGAACCCCACCGGCACGAGGCGGACCGTAGCCAGCACCGGCGCCCGCCGGGCGATCTTTCCCCCGAACCCAGCGGAGCCCCGGCCGGTGTGCCAGCAGACCATGATCGTTCTCAGCGCCATCGGCTGTACCGATGTTCCCCGACCTGCTGCTTCGGTCGACGTCACTCGCCCATGATTGCCTTCAGGGCGCGTCCCGGTCGAACAGGCTTCATCGAAGTTGCTGTTCAGCGGCCTGGTTACGCGCCGACGGGGCGATGAGTTGATCTTGATGCGACTTCGCACGTGGTCAGCACAGTGGAGCCGCAGTAAATGCGTAGACCTCGCCCTGGCGGCCGGAACGGACCGCCGCAGGTCGCGAGGATCACGGCAGGGGCTCCGTCGCAGTAAATCCGGTATTTACTGCGGCAGTTGCGAACGCACCTCCGCGGTCGAGCATCCGCCCGAATGTGGTTCTGTTATGGGGGCTTGAGGGGAGGGGACTGTGAGTGCCCGACGCGGACCAGGCCTGGCGCCAAGCTGTTTGCCTGGGTCATGCCCGCAGATCTTCCGTCACGGGCAGGCACTCGGCGAGCAGGTCGACGACGTCGCGCCAGGCTCGCTGCGCGTGCTGTGGGTGGTAGCCGACGCCGGGGACCGTGGGGTGGTCGACCGGCGGGTGGTGGAAGGCGTGCAAGGCGCCGCCGTAGACCGCGAGGCGCCAATCGACGCCTGCGGCCTGCATCTCGGCGGTGAACGCGTTCCGTTGTGCGGGCGGCATGATCGGGTCTTCCGACCCGACGCCGGCCCACACCGGGCAGCGAATGCGCGCTGCCTCGCCCGGTCGGCCCGTGGTCAGTGCGTTGACTGTCCCGATCGCGCGCAGGTTGACGCCGTCGCGCCCGAGTTCCAGCCCGACGGCGCCTCCGGTGCCGTAGCCGATGGCGGCGATCCGGTCGGGGTCGGCCCGCGATTCGGTGCGCAACACGTCGAGCGCCGCATGGCCGATGCCCCGCATCCGGTCGGGATCAGCGAGCAGCGGCAGGCAACGGGCCAGCATCTCCTCGGGGTCGCCCAAATAGCGCCCGCCGTGAAGGTCGAAGGCCAGCGCTACGTATCCCAGCTCGGCGAGAGCATCGGCCCGGCGGCGCTCGACGTCGCTGAGCCCCATGCCCTCTGGTCCGAGCAGCACCGCGGGCCGGCGGTCGACACCGGCCGGGAGCGCGAGGTGCCCGATCATCGTCAAACCGTCGGCCGGATACTCGACCGTACGCGTCGTAATCGTCGTCATGAGACTGGACTGTAGTGATCGTCGAGCCCGGTCCGGCCGGTGTTCTGCCGCTGGCAGAGCAGTGCGCGTGTCCCTCTGAAATGCGCGTGTCCCTCTGAAATACGGGGGCCGAGCGCTCAGGGCCGCAAGATCATCTCGTTGCCCCTTTGGCGCGTACCTCGGTCACACCCCTAGGGCCGTCTTGTTCGGATCATCTGATCGTTGGTTCGGGTGTCGTGGACTGACGCGCAGTGGGCGCGGATCGAGCCGTTGCTCCCTGACCGGACGCCGAAGCGGGGTGGCCGGTGGGGAGCCTCCGCGACAGCTGCGACGAGGCCGTCATGGAGGCTGTCCGAGTTGCACTGTCGGGCATGATTCGGAGGCACCGTGCCGACTTGCGAGCGCCAGAGGCGTGAGCCATCGGCCCGTGGGGGCAACGGGCCTGGGCCACGCACCCGGGTCTTCCGAAGCCTCGCCGAGGCCGTGGTCGCCATGGAAACGGGCGCTCGAGGAGACGCCGAAAGACTGGAGCGCGGACTTCTGGAAGTCGCTGCCCGTCGCTCCGGACCCGACAGGCAGCGGTGGGCGGAGCCGGCGCCGAGACCTCTATGGCAGCGGACGTTCCGGGTACCGGCTGACGACACCGGGGGCCGTAGGGTCACCGCTCGGGTGGCGAGTGGCCGGGTGGGGGATCAGGTCGGTGTCGAAGTCGCCGTCGGCGATCTCGCGGGCGAGCTGTGCGAGCTGACGTTGGTGGGCGCGGGCGTAGGAGCGGAAGGCGGTGAACGCGTCGTCGAGTGAGATGTGCCAGCGTTCCGCGAGGATGCCCTTGACCTGTTCCAGGACGATGCGGCTGGTGAGGGCGTACTGGAGTTGGGCACGCTCGATGTGACTGTGGTCCAGGGTGCGCTGCTGCAGGATGGCGATGGTCGCGATGTCGGCCAGTGCCTGAGCGAGGGTGATGTCCTGATCACTGAGGGGAGCGGGGTCGGTCTGGAACAGGGCGAGTGCGCCGATGACGCGGCCGCGCAGTCGTAGCGGTAGTGCGTTGGTGGCCACGAATCCGGTCTCGTGAGCACGGGTGGCGAACTGCGGCCAGCTCTTCGTGGTCTTCGGATCGATGAGGTTGATGTTGGTGCGGGCCTGACCGCTCTTGTAGCAGTCCACGCAGGGGCCTTGGTCGTGCTGCAGGGCGAAGAGTTCCAGCAGCCGGGTATGTTCGTCGGAGGCGGCGATGGTCTGCAGGACGTCGTGCTGGTCGGCCAGCAGGATGCCGACCGCCGCCACGTCCAGCAGTTCCATGCAGCGCACCGAGAGCTGCTGGAGGAAGTCGATCAGGTCGAAGTCGTCCGTCAGGGAGTCTGCGACTTCCACGAAGACCTCGGTGAGCCGTTGTTCGCGGGGCATGTCGATCAGTCCTTGTCCTCGACGGTCGGGGGCCTGCCGTTGTGGTCCAGGCGAAGCCGCCGGTCCACCACGTCCTGGGAGATGTCGGTGAGGGAGCGCCCACTGCTGTAGGCATGCGCACGCAGCCGCAGCAGGGCTTGGGGCAGGGGCAGGGAGAGTTGGACGCTGACCATGCCCGTCGCCTGGTGGATCACGGCGTGCTGCAGCGTGGGCGGGGAGTCGGCGGGGGTCGGCCCGGCAACGCGTGACTCGCCGATGCCCAGGCACCGGGCGGTGAGCGCGTCGGCCAGGATCAGCGCGTCGTCCGCCTGCTGCGCGGTCAGCGGGCCCGGGGTGCGGCGTACGGCGGTCAGGACACCTGTGCGGATCGCGCCGATCCCCATGGGGAAACAGAAGACCGCCCGGGCCGGCAGGGCGGGGGCCTCCATGGCCAGCGCGGGCCAGCGGGCAAGGCGAACGCCGACCAGGTCGGGCACCCACACCATCGCGCCGGTACGGGCCGCGTCGGGCCCGGGGCCCTCCCCGAGGGTGAGCTGAAGGTCCTCGAAGCGGCGTGTCGTGGCGTCCGAGCACCACAGGAGCTCGGTGAGGTCGCCCTCGGTGACCAGGCAGACCGCGAGACCGTCCACGCCCAACGCGGCGGCGCCGACCGCGGTGACGTCGGCGATCTGGCCGAAGCCGTCGTCGGACTGCAGCAGACGCAGAACCCCGACCATGCGGTCACTGATCACCCACCACCACCTTGCCCCGTGCCGCCGGCGCCGAGCGGGCTCTTGGTCATGCTTCCCGGCCCGGTCACGAGGCCAGCGATGTGGGACGCCCGGCGGCCAGGTCGTCCGCGACGGCGGCACGCGACGCGGACGCCAAGGGCCGTTCGTCGAGGAGGAAGCCGGTGGCGGTCAGATCCAGGAGGCGGGTCAGCATCGGATTCGGGTGGCGCAGACACAGAGACCCTCCGGCCGTGGTGGTGAGCCGAGATGCGACGAGGAAGGCATTGAGGCCGCTGACATCGCAGAAGGTGAGGAGGGTCAAGTCGATGTCGACCGTACGGATTCCGTCCCCCAGGCAGTCTTCGATCACCCCGCGCACGGAGTGCGCCGTCTCCAGGTCGAGTTCACCCGCCAGGGCGATGGTCGCGTGGCTTCCCCGGTCGCGACGGTGGATGCTCAAGCTTGAGAGAACAGGCATAGTGCCTCAGTTCTTGTGACCACCGGGTGCAGCGCCGGGCGGGCCTGGAATTTCGGCCCGTCTGGCACGTCATTCCGCGTGGTCGGACGCCTTTACAGGTCAGGCGGGAGCGACGGATGGCAACCCTGTTGCAGGGCCGTGAACCCGACCACTTCGCCTCGAATGCGGGCCTGAGGATCGGGACGTCCTGTCCGCTCCCCGCAGGCACCAGCACGACAACAGCAATGGGCCACGCCGAGGTCTGGGACGTCCGTCGCAGCATAGCCCCTCGCGTCCACGGCCCGGCAGCCGTTCCTCGGCCACAGCCTTCCAGCGACCCCGCGGCACCTTGCTCCGGCGGCCGGCTTCACAGGCCCTCTTTTCGCCGGTGCCCCATCGGTCACTCGTGACGCTCGCGGTCCCGACGGTCCTGACGGTTCCAGTGGCTCGGGCGCTGTCGCCTGTACCGGCGGTCCCACCGGTCCAGACGATCCCTGTAAGCCCGGTAGTCCTGGTATCCCTGGTACCCGGAATCGCCGCCGCGGGACCCACCCCTGGCGCCTCCTCGGCCGGAGTGCACGAGACCGAAGATGAGAACGGCTGCGGCCACCCACCAGACGGGGCTGAGGAAGCCGAGGCCGAACAGGGCCACGAGGAGGATGAGAAGTAGGACGGACATGGCCAACCTTCCCGGAGCACAACAGAACATTGCTGCCGGGGACCAGGGCCTCACTCAACACCGTAGCCCTGTCCGGAGGTTACGGATAGCGCCCCTGCCTCGGCCCTGATCTCAGGGAACAGCCGAAGGCCACCCCGACTCATTTCGGCGGGGTGGCCTTTTTGGCACCGACGCGCCGTGTGCGGCCCGGGGTCAAGCGGCCGCCGACACAGCGACGTACGCCGGCGCCGCCCAGGCCAGTGCGGCGGCAGGCAGGGCTCGTACGGGCGGATCGCCGTGGCGCAGGTGAACCACCGCGGCCCCGGTCATCAGCAGCGCCAGCCCGACCGCGGCGACCGTACCGAGGGCGGGTGCGGCCAGTCCCACCAGCAGCTGCGGGGTGTTGGGGAGGTAGCCGACGACCCGGTCGCCCGTCCCCACACCGAGGTCGCGCAGGGTGGCGGCGACGGAGGCGACCTGGGCGCGCAACTGCTCGCCGGTCACTTCGTATCCGGAGCCGGTCTCGTCGAGCGCGACGATCGCCATGTCCTCGTCGGCGAGGTTGCGCAGGGCGTGGTGGGCGTAGTTGAGGGTGGCGCCGGGAAACCAGCGGGCGCCGGGCATGGTCTCCTCGGCCAATACCCGCTCGTACGGGGTCGATGCTCCGATGTCGAAGTACGCCCAGACCGCGGCCCCAGAACCCTTCGAGGTCGGTGACGGACCAGCGGTGCGGGGCGGTGTAGTCGGTGGGATCCTCGACCGTCTTGCCGCCCCGTTGCGTGGCTGCTGCCCACCGGGCGAAGTCGACGATGCGACTGGCGCCTGCGGCCTCCGGCTCGGGAGTGAAGAAGGGGGTCGGATACGGCGTGTTCATCACGTCGTGCTCCTCAACAGCGCTCTCTCGACGGTCCGTCGGGAAGGGAGGGAGTTTCGTGTGGTGTGCAGCAGGGATGCCCAGCCGGCGGTGTCCGTGAAGTCGCGGCCCCCGGATGGGACGACGTCCGCGACGACACGGTCGGGGCGCAGCAGCACCGCTTCCGCCCGTCCCTCACGCAGCCAGTCGGCCAGGTGGCCGTCGTCGCCGAGGCCGGTCACAGGGATGACGCGCGCGCCGAGCCCGTGGGCGAGCGCTGTCAGCGAAGGTGAAAGAGGAGCGGCGGTCAGGACGGCGAAGGAGTCGCCGAGCACGTCGTCGGGGCGGGCGCGCCGCCCGTCGATGGTTACCCACGGCTGCGGGCAGGAGCGGCCCACGAGACCGCGCCCGCCCAGGGGGAACCTCCCACGCCCACTCGGCGCGCTGTGGGGGAGGGCACGACGCCGTACGAGCGGACCCGCGGCCAGGGCCGGACTGAGGTCGCGCCCCGCCGCCGTAGTGAGGCCGGGGATGCGGCAGGCCGCGCCGAGGACTCTGCGCCGGACGGCGGCGGCGCCGTCCTGGCCGCCGGTCATGGCCCAGCCCATCCCGACCGCGAGGCGGATCACATGCCGGGCGTGCGGTTTGCGTTCGCTCTCGTAGGTCTCCAACAGCCTTTCGTCCGCGCCCTGCCGGAGGACACGCGCCAGCTTCCATGTGACGTTGCAGGCGTCGCGCAGTCCGGCACACAGTCCCTGCCCGACGAACGGCGGGGTGAGGTGCGCGGCATCGCCGAGGAGGAACACCCGGCCGCGCTGCCACCGGTCGGCGATGCTGGCCCGGAAGGTGTACTGCGCCTGTCGCACCACGTCGAAGTCGGTGCCGTGTGCGAGGTCATCCCACGGGGCGATCAGCGCGCGCAACCGCTCGTGATCGAGTTCCGACGCGTCCAGCAGCCGGAACTCCCACCGGTAGCGGTCCTCGTCGATACGCATGAAGGTCGCCGGCCGGTTCGGGTCGCAGACCTGATCGACGCCCTCCCAGCTGCGGACCGGGAGGCTGGTGCGCACGTCGATGGCGGTCCAGCGTTCCTCGAAACGCAGGTCCTCCCACACCGCGCCGATGGCGTCGCGGGTCACGCTGTTGGCGCCGTCGCAGCCGAGGACCGCGTCCGCCCGCAGGAGGTGATCGCCCTCGTCGTCCCGGTACGTCACACGGACCGGCCCGCCGGCGTCCTCCTCGACGCCGACGACCCGCATGGTCTCCAGGGGTCCGGCGGCCTGGTCGACGGTCATGTGCGGCTCACTTCGGGTCTCGGTTCGCGTCGGTCAGCTCGAGTCGGCCACGGGGGTGCGCTGCTCGCCGGAGTCGATGCGCCCGTCCGGTGTGGCGATCGTCGCGGTCACCACATCGCCCTGCCGCAGGTAGCGCGGATTCTTCGCCTGGCTCTTGAAGAACGCCTTCCACTTCCCGGCGGGCGGCAGGAGCGAGCCGATCTTCTCGACCGGTTTGGACGGCGCCTTGAGGGCCGTACCGCCGAGGGTGCCGGTCAGCAGCAGGTCACCGGGGTCCAGGTCTGGAACCGGGCCAACAGGGTCAGCGCCTGCGCCGGACGACCAAGTCAGGGTTGGCACAAAATAGGCGCCCATCAGCGGGTTTTCCGTGGATGGGGGGCCAGGTCATGCCGCATAGGCCGCCTGCGGGCCGTCGTGCCCTTCACCGGCCGCCCGGTACATGGCCAGTGGACCGGCGAGGGATTCGGGTCGTCCAGCTTCGCCCTGACCGCTTCCTGAATGCGTCCCGCCGGGTCGGTCCGGCAGCCGCCGCGTATACCGCGCAGCAACAGCTCCCGCCCGAGGCGGGCGGCGAGTCCCGGCACGTCCGCACTGCTCACGGTCACCATGGTCATCGCCACATCGGCAGCTGGATCACCAGCGCCCGCATTGCACCAGTCGGTCACTACCGGGCCTCGCCGGGTCAGAATGACATTGTGATCTCGTACACCCGTGGCACCGGATACCCGCATGCCGCAAGGTGCGTCATCAAGCGTGACTCCAGACCGGTGGGCCCCCCGTGCCGGTATCGCCGCAGCACCCTGGACTCATCCAGGGCATACACATCAGCATCCCGGCCCTGCGCGATCAACTCCATGCGGCGCAGTCTGTCTTGACGGCCCAGCTCGCGCGAGCAGGGCGAACGTTGCCTGATCCGGCACTAGCCCCGCAAGGCGGCGAGTTCGCGCACCGTCGCCATGTCGCTGAAGGGGAGCAGCTGTTCGCCGATGATCTGGTACGGCTCGCTGCCCTTCCCCGCGACCAGGACGATGTCGTCCCCTTCCGCGGCGGACAGCGCGAAGTCGATCGCCCGGCGGCGGTCGGCGAACCGCTCGAACCGGGTCCCGGTCGCCGTGAGCCCCGGCGTGATCTGGTCCAGGATCTTCTCGGGGTCTTCGTTCCGCGGGTTGTCCGAGGTGAGGACGCACAGGTCGGAGAGAGTTCCGGCGATCTCCCCCATCCGCGCGCGCTTGGTGACGTCCCGGTCGCCTCCGCAGCCGAAGACGGTGATGACCCGGCCGGTGGCGAAGCCCCGGATGGCCGTGAGCACCTTGTCCAGGGAGTCGGGAGAGTGTGCGTAGTCCACGATCACGGTTGTGCCGCGGGGAGTCTTGAAGCGTTCGAAGCGCCCCGGGACCGGGGGCATCCGGTCGAGCGCGGTGACCAGTCCTGTCAGGTCGTGCCCAAGGACATGGCAGGCCGCCACGGCGGCCAGCGCGTTGGCCACCGAGAACCGCCCGGGGACGGGGATCGCAGCGGGGTACTTGCGTCCGGCGTGGTGGAGGGTGAAGCGAGTACCGAGCGCGTCCATGCTGAGGTCGGTCGCGCGGTAGTCGGCCTCTGCGTCGAGCGCGTACGTCGTGACCGCGCCCGGCATCATCGCCCGGATCCCGGCTCCCACAGGGTCGTCCGCGTTGACCACCGCGCGCCGGCACAATCCCTGGAACAGGCGCAGCTTGGCGTCCCGGTAGTTCTCCATGGTCCCGTGATCGTCCAGGTGGTCCTGCGTGAGGTTGGTGAAGATCCCCACGTCAAGGAACGCGCGGTCCACCCGGTGGGTCAACAGGCCCATCGACGTGGCCTCCAGGACCACGGTGCTCACCTCGCGGTCGCGCATGCACCCCAGCAGGTACTGGAAGTCCGGCGACTCCGGCGTACTCAGCACCGATCTCGGCATCGGGATCACTTCGTCGCCGATCCGGCTGCCGGCCGTCCCGATGACCCCCACTCGTGCGCCCTCGGCGATCCGGAGCACGGACTCGAACATGTACGACACCGAGGTCTTCCCGTTGGTGCCCGTGACGGCCACCATGTCCATCTCCCGCCCGGGCTCGCCGTAGTAGCGGGAGGTGACCACCGCGGCCGCCTTGCGCGTGTCAGGGACCCGTACGACACACACTCCGGCGGTCGACGACACGATCCCTGCCGCGAGATCGGGCGCCGCGTCGTCGACGAGCACCGCGACCGCGCCACGTGCCAGAGCCGGGCCGACGAGCTCGGGGCCGCCCTCGAAGTGACCGGGCACCGCGATGAACAGCGAACCCGGCGAGACGCGGTCGGCGTCGAAGCACGTTCCCGCGGTGATCCTCGTCTCCGGATCACCCAGTAGAACCTCATGGTCGTGCCCGGCCAGCAACTCGCTCAACTTCACAGGGGTCCTTTCGAGGGTGCGACTGGGCCGGTGGTCCGGCCGTCACCGAGGGCGATGCCGGACGGCACGCCGAGGAGTCGCTGGGGTGGTGCTCAGCAGACAGATCAGTGGAGCGGTGTTCCGGAAACCGGAAAGAAGCCCCGGCTGCGCGGAAAGGGCTCCGCGGGCGGGGCGGAAGGGGGAAAGTGCCCGTCGAGCAGGTCAGCCGTGGCCGTGCAAAGCGCGGCAGCGGGCCCCGGGGCCGGTGGTGCACAGCGCGCGAGGTGCCTGTCGCAGGCCCTTCCTCACCGCATGTGTGCAACGCATGGGTGGAGTGTACGTCCACCGGGGGCCGACCCCGCCCTGCTTCGCCCCGACCATACGGCGACGGTGTGCCCTGACGGTGGCGCTCCGCGCCGCCGGCCCGACGCACGCTGGGGCTGGCAGGCCCAGCGACTGCCGGGTGACGGCGGCATCCTGGTCCACGTCCACGTCCACGACGGTGCCCCGACGACGGCCCCGAACCCCACCTCGACGACCTCGCGCCGTCACGGAGAACCGGCGACCCGCTGCTCCCGGTCCAGGCGGTTCTGCTTCTGCCAGTGCGTCCAGGCCGGGCCCTGGTAAACCTCGTGCAGGATCTCGTCCACTTGGGCGCCCGAGATCCGGGGGCCTCGGCTCGTCCCCTATGTCGCCGTGCAGGTCGTCGATCTTCTTCACCAGCGGCCCGGCCGTGATGCCCTCGACCTGTCTCCGAATGCGGTGGCACCCGGTCGCAGAGTCCCGCGCCCGACGTACGGTGGACCATGATTGCTCGCTTCCTGTGAAAGGCGCAGCACATGTCGGAGAGCAGCAACCCGGTTGAGGTGATCTCGGATCCGGTCGCCTGGGTGGTCGGCGGACGGGCCGAGGTCCGCGACGACGAATGGGGGGAGGTGTCCGCGGTGATCCGGCTGGACGAGCGATTCGGGCCTGACGCACTCGCCGGCCTGGACTCCTTCTCCCATGTGGAGGTCGTCTACCACTTCGACCGGGTCCCGGTGGAGAAGGTGGAAACAGGGGCCCGGCACCCACGCGGCAACACCGACTGGCCGCTGGTGGGCATCTTCGCCCAGCGCGGCAAGAACCGTCCCAACCGTCTTGGTGTCTCGCGCTGTCGCCTGTTGCGCGTCGATGGACTCGAGGTCCACGTGCAGGGCCTGGACGCGGTCGACGGTACGCCCGTACTCGACATCAAGCCCTACATGGTCGAATTCGGCCCCCTCGGCGCCACCACCCAGCCCGCCTGGGCCACCGAGATCATGCGCCAGTACTACTGACGCAGCGCCCGCTGTCGTCCTCCTGCCTCTATCAGGCGCGCGTGCGACATCGCTCGTACTCGCGGAGCAGCTCCTTGTTGGGCCGATTCGCCACTTCCTGACGGACGTTGAGGTACGTGGCATATCGACGCAGCAGCAACTCCACGCTGTTGCGGGCTCCTCGGCGACCGTGGTCGGCGGCAGTGCCTGCGTTCAGCCACGTTGACGGAGCGAGTGCCGAAGGCTGATTCGCTCCGATCCTCACTCAGGCGACTCGATAGGATCGCGCCATGATGAAGCATCCCGTGGCCGCGCTGCCAGAGGCTGAGTACCGACGCGTCTGGGACCGCTTCTACGAGGACTTCAACTTCCGTCCCAGTATGAGTTCGTTCAAGTGGCCTTCCATCAAGGAGCCTGTCGCGTCGGTCACCTGGAGCCTTACTGCGCTTGACGACGATCCGGGTTACGAGTGCCTGGACCGCATGGTCGACGTGGTCGAGCAGGGGCTGGCCTCCTGCGTCGGCCCGCAGGGCACGCTTCTCGCGCTCGACTGGCAGCACACGTCGTATCGCTTCGCACCGCAGGAGGCTGGTGGTCCTGGGCGGCCGGCCTGGCCTCTGAGCCCGTACCCCGACGGGGATTACCACATCTATCTCTCGGAAGACTTCCGCTACGGCAGTTTTGGGCACCCTTGGGAAGAGTCCCTCTGCCTGTTCGGTGAGGAACTCCTCGACACCGTGTCCGCGGAGGTCGACAAGGTCCTTGGCTCACCGATCCGCAGGTCCGGCAAGGCAGTGGGCCCCGCCTGAGCTCGGTTTCGGCTCAGGGTCTCGTGAGAATGCGTGCCCTCAGCAGGGCGAAGGAGGCGCGTCCACCGGTGCGGGGCAGGAGAGGCCGGCCCCGTCGCCGCCCACATCAGCCGTTCCCTGACACTCGGCGCGCGGTCCAAGAGTCCGCTGAGCTGCATGCCTTGTCAGGCGAGGTCACTCCTGGCAGAGGAGTGAAGTCATCAGGCATGACGTCCAGCAGGCTCCTCACACGGTCTCTCGCACGCAGGGTGATGAGCAGTTCGCTCGTTCTTCGGCGGCCCCTGCGCCGATCTGACCCCGTCGTCCCCGGGAGCACGTCGACGAGACGGGGCCCAACCCGCGTCCGTACGGCGTCCTTCCGACCGGAATGCGCGGTTCCCGGCTGACAAGCATCTGCCATGGCGAGGACTTGCCATCATGAGGCCTTCACGCCGGCAGTCACCGGTCGATAGACCCATGGCATGCACTCCCCCTCCCAAGCTTCCGCCTTCCGGCGCAGACGCCGGCGGCTGTTCACAGCAGCCACCGCGGTGCCGCTGTTGGCCTCGGGTCTCGCCGTTCTGCAGGCACCCGCACAAGCCGCCCCGATCAAGCCCACCGTCACCGCCAAGCCCTCGGGGACCCACAAGGTCACCCTTGTCACCGGCGACGTCGTCACGGTCACCACGACCGCCGACGGCAAGCAGACCGTCGAGGTCGACCGGCCGGACAGCGCCGTCGGCGGCGTCAAACTCCAGGAGATCAAGGGCGACTTGTTCGCCATCCCGGACGAAGCGGTGCCGCTGCTGGGAACGGACAAACTGGACCGGCGGCTGTTCAACGTCACCGACCTGATCGAGATGGGGTACGACGACGCGAAGTCGGCCGCCGTACCGCTGATCGCGACCTACGCCGAGCCGAAGTCCCGCGCCGCCGCTGAGCCGACGGCCCCCCGCGGCAGCAAGCTGACCCGCAAGCTCAAGGGCATCCGCGGCGCGGTGCTCAGCACCGAGAAGCGGCAGGCCCGCACCTTCTGGACCTCCGTCGCGCCGCAAGGCAGCGCCACGCTGGGCGCGGGTGTCGACAAGCTGTGGCTCGACGGTCGCGTCAAGGCCAGCCTCAAGGAGAGCGTGCCGCTGATCGGCGCGGGCGAGGCATGGGCGGCCGGCTACACCGGCAAGGGCGTCAAGGTCGCGGTGCTCGACACCGGCATCGACGCCGACCATCCCGACTTCGCCGGCCTGATCGACGGCACGGCGAGCTTCGTGCCGGGTGAGGCCGTCGACGACGTCAACGGGCACGGCACGCATGTGGCCGGCACGATCGTCGGTTCGGGCACCGCCTCGGGTGGCGAGAACAAGGGCGTCGCCCCCGGCGCCGACCTGTACGTCGGCAAGGTACTCGGCGGCGCGGAGGGCTACGGCCAGGACTCCTGGGTCATGGCCGGCATGCAGTGGGCCGCCGAGTCCGGTGCGGACGTCGTCAACATGAGCCTCGGCGACTCCTATCCCACGGACGGCAGCGATCCGATGTCGCAGACGGTCGACGCGCTCTCCGCGCAGTACGGCACTCTGTTCGTCATAGCCGCCGGCAACTCGGGCCCGGAGAGCATCTCCGCCCCGGGTGCGGCCGCCGCGGCGCTGACCGTGGCGGCCACGGACAAGCAGGACCGGCTCGCGTCCTTCTCCAGCACCGGCCCGCTCGCCCACTCCGGCGGCATGAAGCCGGACATCGCGGCGCCGGGCGTGGACATCACCGCGGCCCGGTCTCAGGAGATGACCGGCGGTGGTGAGGGCCTCTACCGCACCATCAGCGGTACCTCGATGGCCACCCCGCACGTGGCCGGTGCGGCGGCGATCCTGGCCCAGCAGCATCCGGACTGGACCGGCGCGCAGCTCAAGGAGCATCTGACGAGCACCGCGAAGGGCCTGGACGGCGGATACTCGCCGTACGAGGTCGGCACCGGCCGTCTCGATGTGGCCACGGCCGTGCGCACCACCGTCCGAGGCACCGGATCGCTCTTCTTCGGCAACCACACATGGCCGCACGAGCCGAGCGACGTCGCCGTCACGAAGGACCTGACCTTCACCAACACCGGTTTTGCCGACGTCACTTTGAACCTGGCGCTGAGCAACACCGACGGCCCGTTCACGCTGGGCGCCGCCACGGTGACCGTCCCTGCGGGCGGCACGGCCGCCGTTCCCGTGACCGGCGACCCGCGGACCGCCTCGGCGGGTCGGCACGTCGGATACGTGACAGCCACCGACGCGGCGACCGGCAAGCACGCGACCCGCACGTCCCTGGCGCTGCTCAAGGAGGAGGAGCGCTACGACCTGAACATCAAGCTGGTCGGCAAGGACGGTAAGCCCGCCGCCGGCTGGGTCTCGGTCAACCTGGCCGGCGACCTCTGGCCGTGGTCGCTCTACGTCGCCGGCTCGACGACCATGCGCATGGCGCCCGGCCTCTACACCGTCGCGGGGTACCTCGACGTGGCGGGCGAGAAGGCGGACCGCTCAGGTCTCGCCGTGCTGGTCGACCCGGAGACCGTGCTCAAGGACGGCTCCGCCGATGTGGTGCTGGACGCGAGCAAGGCACGCCTGCTGCAGACCGAGGCGCCGCAGCGCACCGAGGACCGTCAGCGCAAGGTCGACTTCAACGTCCACTACGAGGGCCTCGACCCGTACATGGACTACCGCAGCGCGTACGTGCTGCCGCCGACGTACGACGACGTCTACGTGGCACCGACGGCGCCCATGAAGCAGGGCGAGTTCATGCTGACCACCCGCTGGCGCAAGGGCGAGCCGCAGCTCAGCCTGAGCTCGTTGGACGGTCGGTTCCGGTTCGAGACGCTCGTGCAGGCGGGCAGCGCGCTGGGCACCACCACGGACAGACTGGAGGCCGTCTACGCGGGCGACGGCGCGGCGGCCGCGTACGAGAAGGTCAGGGCCAAGGGCAAGGTCGTCGTTGTCGGGCGCAGCGACCAGGTCTCCCCGCAGGAGCGCGCAGAGGCCGCGGTCGCGGCCGGCGCGAAGGCGCTGATCGTGGTCAACGACGGGGTCGGGGCCCTGATGGAGTACGTCGGCGAGTCGACCGTTCCCGTCGCCACCGTGCACCGCGACGCGGGCAAGGCCCTCATCTCGATGGCCAAGGCCGGCAACCTCAAGCTGACCGTGAAGCAGACCGAGCACACGCCGTTCGTCTACGACCTGACCCGCGAGTACCCCGGCCAGGTGCCGGACCGGGCCCTGGTCTACAAGCCCACCCAGGGCGACCTCGCCCGCGTCGAAGCCCGCTACTACGCCGCCGCCGGCGGCCGTTCGGCGGAAGGCTACCGGTCCGACTTCACCCTCAGCCCGTCGTTCAACTTCCCCGACCGCGAGTGGCACCCGGGCACCCGCACCGAGTGGGTGACTCCCGGCCAGGTCTGGAGGGAGTTCCACACGCAGGGCGTCGACGGGCCCCTGCCATGGTCGATGGTGTCGGGCGACAACACGTACACCAAGGGCAGCACCACCCGGCTGGACTGGTTCTCCCCGGCGACCCGGCCCGCCCAGAGCGAGTCCTTCGGGGTGTACAACTCCCGTTGGCAGAACTACATGACCTGGAACGTGCAGGCGTGGGCCTCCGCAAGCGACACCATGCGTCTCGGCGGCTACCTGCCGTGGGGTGAGACACCGTCCCACCTGCGGATCTTCCAGGGCGACAAGCTGATCCACAACAACCCGGTCGGCGGCGACATGCAGTGGGTGGCGGTGCCGGCGGGCAAGCTCCCCTACCGCGCCGTCCTGGACGTGGAGCGGCCCGGTGACGTCTTCCGGCTGTCGACCCGCACCCACAGCGAGTGGACCTTCATGTCCGACACCGTCGACTCCGACTTCTTCGAGCGATTCTCGGTGCTGAACCTGGACTACAAGCTGGAGACGGACCTGCACGGTGACGTCAGGGCCAACGCGACCCAGCAGCTCGCGCTCAAGCCGGTGTCGATGGACCTCGGCACCGTGCCGGGCACCGTCACCACGGTGACGCTGGACGTCTCGTACGACGACGGCGCCACCTGGCAGAAGGTGACCCTGACCAAGGGCGCCGACGGCTACTGGACGGGTTCGTTCAGGACGGCCAAGAAGCCCGGTGGCTTCCTCTCGGTCCGTGCGAGCGCCGGGACGGACAGCGGATACAGCGTCAAGAACGAGATCATCCGGGCGTACGGCCTGCGATGAGCCGCACTGTCGGGCCCCGGGGAGGCGACTCCCCGGGGCTCCCCCCGCACCCGCTCCCAGCAGGGACTGTTCGAGATCTGCTGCCATGGCGCATACTCTCCCCGCTGCGGCAAGCGGAAGAGAGTCGGTCGCCGATGCTGGATGTTCTGGGCCTCGAACCCGATGACGAGCGCGTCTACCGGACGCTGCTCGGACAGCCGAACTCCACCGCGGTCCATCTCTCGGAGGTGGTCGCCGTGTCGCAGGCCCACGTCGACAAGGCGCTGTGCCGCCTGGTCGAGTGGGGGCTGGTGACCAGGTCGGCGGACGAGCGGTTCACCGCCGCGCCGCCGGCGATGGCACTCGGTGCTCTCATCAGCCAGCGCCGGGACGGACTGCGTAGGGCCGAACAGGCACTGGTGACCTTCGCCGAGGAACACCGCGCCGCGATGACCGGCAGCAGCATCACCGATCTGATCGAGGTCGTCACGGGCGCCGACGCCATCCGTCATCGATTTCTCCAGGTGCAGCAGGCGGCCCGGACACAGGTCCGCTCCTTCATCACCGCACCGTTCGTCGCCCTGCCTCCCGACGAGAACACGGCCGAGCCCATGGCCCTCGACCGCGGAGTGCTCTTCCGCGCGGTACTGGACCGCGCCGTGCTGGCAGAGCCTGGCATCGTCCAGGACGCTGTCGATTCCCAGCGCAACGGCGTGCAACTGCGCGTCGCCGACCATCTCCCCATGAAACTGGTGCTGGCCGACGCCGACCTGGGCCTTGTCCCGCTCGCGGTCACACCGGCCGGAGAGCCAGGCGCCGTGCTGCTGCACCGCAGCGGCCTGCTGGACGCGCTGGACGCGCTGTTCGAGACGGTATGGCGCACGGCCCACCCGCTCGAGTTGTCGGGCCCCGCGGGCTCCCCACCCACCGTCGAGTTCGGTCCGCAAGGCCCGACCGAGCTCGACCGCAGGATCCTCGCGCTGCTCCTGGCCGGTCTCACGGACCTGACGGCCGCGACGCAACTCGGTCTGTCACCGCGCACGCTGCACCGGCGCCTGCGTCATCTCATGGACATGGCCGGAGTCCGGACCCGGATTCAGCTCGGCGCCCACGCTGTGCGGAACGGCTGGACGGAGCCCCTGTGAACGAGGACAGCCACCTGCCCCGGTGCGGTCCGCCGGGACATCACGCCGGCGGGCTGCCGGTGTAGAGGACGACGCTCCTCCACCTCCGATCAGGACCTCATACTGCCGCCGCCCGCAGCCCTCTCGCGCGGGGGCTGCGGCGTGGCCGCCGGGCCCTGCGGGAGCAGTTCCGTGGTGACGAAGGCGGTCACGGCCGCCAGGATCACCACCGGGATCGTCTCGGCGTTCCCGAGAACCAGGACGACCAGGGCCACGCTGCTGACCGGGAGCCGCAGCGCGGCTGCCGAGGCCGCGGCCATCCCGGCGGCAGCACCGGGGATCACCCCGAGTCCAGGGAGCGGAGCAAGCAGCACACCTGCCGCCGCGCCCAGGAACAGGACCGGGAACACCAGGCCACCACGCAGGCTGCCCAGGCACAGGGCGTACGCGGCGAACTTGAACAGCAGGACGGCCAGCAGCGCACCCACACTCCAGGCATGCGGATCGGCAGCCAACCCGGTCAACGTGGCCTGGCCGGACGAGGCGACCTCCACCGGAGTGCGGCCCGTGGCGACCGCATAGAGGGCCGCGCAGCCGCCGGCGGCCACAGCGCAGACCACCGTACGGACGAAGGGGGCCCCCGCCACGAAAGCGGCTGTCAGACGCCCCCCGGCGATCACGAGGTGGACCAGCACACCGATGCCTACCGCCAGCACCATCGACCACACCACGTCCCCGGCGTCCAGACGCGGCGGCGATGTCGGGAAGTGGACGGAGAGACTGCCGGTCTCGAGCCCCGTCCAGCGTCCGAAGCCCGTGAACACGACCCCCCCGACGCCGCTCGAGAGAAGCGCGGGAAGTATGACGACGAACAGTTGCGGTCCGCCCACACCCGCCACCTCGATCAACAGCACCGCGGCGATGAGCGGATTGCCGAAGATCGCGGCGATGGCCGCCGCCGCGCCGGCCGCACCCAGCAGTGCGGTGCTCTCCGGGGTGGCGGGGGCGCGGACGAGATGCCGGAAGAGCAGGGCCAGACCACCGCCGAGCGCGATCAGTGGCGCCTCCGGGCCGAGGACCGCACCGAGCGGCAGGCTCGCGGTCGCGGCGATGACCACCCCGGGAAGAGCGGCCGCCGAGGCCCCTCCAGGGTGCAGGCCGGACGCGGGAACGTGACCGCCGGCGCCGGGCAGACGGGTCACCACCAGCCCCACGACGACGCCGGCGACGGCGAGCAGGGGCAGCGGCCACCAGGCCGGAGGGACGTCCCAACCCCACGCCTTCGGCAGGTCCGCCCACATCACGTGCTCCAGCTCGTGCAGGGCGACGAGGAACCAGAACGCCGCCAGGGAGATCGGGATGCCGATCAGAGCGCTGAAGACCAGGACCTTGCGGTATGCGGGTGTACGCAGGAGATCCCGCAGCCGGTCGGCCTCGGCGGACTGGGCGGGCTGTGGGGAGGGGGCCTTCGGCGCCGTCAGGGGGTCAGTCCTTCCGGACGCGGGACGAAAGGGTCATGGTTCACGCTGCTCCGGCGCGGAGGAGGACCGGCGTCGCTCGAGCCCGACCTGTACCGCACCGACCATGACCTTGGCGATCAGGCCCACCAGGATGAGGTCCGCCACCATCTGAATCGTGGTCAGCACCCGCGCGGTCTCAGAGACGGGCACGATGTCACCGAAGCCGACGGTGGCGAAGACCGTCACCGTGAAGTACAAGGCGTCGGTCTTGTCGAGCGGTTCCGAGAAGGAGCGCGCTCCCTGCTCCTCGGCGTACAGGAGATAAGTGGCCGAGAACAGGAGCAGAAAGAGAGGGACGGCTGTGGTCAGCGCCTCGACGGCGCGCAACCGGGGGTACGACGAGGCGGCGATGCTGACGGCTTGCAGGGCGAGCAACGCTCCGATTCCCACCAGTCCCAGGGCGAGAACCGTGGCGGTGCTCCCGTCGACATCACGGTCGAAGGGGAGCAGGTAGTACGCCGTGGTGGTCGCGGCCACCACGACCGACGCACGCAGGAGTGACAGGAGCAGACGCAGGCGGCCGGAGCGTAGCCACCGGCCCTGGTCACGTTCCTGCGGCGTGCTCATGAGGGGCGTGGCGCTCTCTCGCCGTCCCGCAGGCGGGCTGAGCGCCCCCGGTGACGGCGCGGCCTCCCGCCCCTCTCCAACTCCGCGCTGCGGCGCTCGAGGTCCGGCACCCCGGTCCGTACCCCCGCCGGAGAGGGGATGCCGTGTGATCGATCCGGCCGGTTCGGCTGGGGTTCCATACGGATCTCCTGAGAGGGCACTCGGGGGATGGTTCGCGAGCGGCGGAGACCCGCCAGTCCAGCAAAAGCGCTCCTTCCGGGTCCCGCTACCGGAGCGGCCGGCCGCGTTCGGCCGGCCGGATGAACTCCCCACGCGGCTGCATACCCACCATGCTCCGGCCCTACGGCCGCGGTCCCCGCGTCGGGGGCCGGGGCGTCTCACGGCGTGACGATCGGGAATCGCTTGGCCGGGACGGTCGTGAGCGCGAACAGGCGCTCGAGCAGGCCGAGGTCGCCGTCGTGCTCGACCTCTTCGACGCCCTGGCCCGCGAGGAGGCCGATCAGCTGGGGTCTGCTGACGGTGAGCGTGAGCCCGGCGGGTGTGCGGGGCGGGCTGTCGGCATCCACGGGCCGGTGCGGGAGAGCGCCGTTGTGCAGGGTCAGCCGATGCCTGCGTCCTTCCTCGGGAAGGACCACGTCGATGGTGAGATCCTCGCCCCCGGCCCGGGGCCCGTCGAACCTGATGGCGACGGAGTCGAGCAACTGCTCGGTCGTGAGAGCCACGATCATCTCGGGATTGGTGACATCGGCGACGTGACCTCCGACGCCGGAGCGCAGCTCGAGGGCGGTGGTCAGAGAACCCCTTCTCGGCGTAGGCGCGCGCCTTGGCCAAGGCGCTGTCCCGGCCCCCGGCGAGATCGACGTGCCGCTTCGCCTGCTCGGTGGGCGGGTGTTCCCACAGGGTGGCGGGATTGCCTTCGAACCACCCCAGATACCGGTGGTAGACCGCCTTGGCGTTGTGGCTGAGCGAGCCGTAGTAGCCGCGTGTGTTCCAGGCCTCCTCGAGGGCCGGCGGCAACTGGATCGTCTCCGCGATCTCGGCGGCCACGAGTCCGTCGTTGAGCATCCGGAGAGTCTGGTCGTGCAGGTAGGCGTACAGGTCCCGCTGGTCGCTCAGCAGGTGGACCAAGTTGTCGTGGTCCCAGGTCGGCCAGTGGCGGGAGGCGAAGCCGACGCGCACCTCGGGAAAGGGGCGCCCGTGAGCAACCTCGGCCTGGGTGAGGATGCGGCACCGACGGCGGTTCGTAGTGTGGCTCGGCCGGCCACGGGCGATGAGTTTTCCGTCGGCCGGCGGTCAGAACGGGTACATGGCCGACGACGGAGGCAAAAGTGGCTCTGCGAACACTGCTCACCGGACACGGCCTCGTGGAGTCGCCACGATGGCAGGGTGATCGGCTCTACTTCTCCGACTGGTCCGCCGGCGAGGTGATCGCCGTGGACCTCGCGGGCCAGAGCGAGACGGTCGCGCGCCTGAAGTCGCTGCCGCTGTGCACCGCCTTCCTTCCGGACGGGCGAATGCTGCTCGTCTCGTCCCCCGACGGGCTCCTACTGCGCCGCGAGCTGGACGGCTCGCTGGTCACGCATGCCGAGCTGGGCAGGCGGCCGGGCTGGAACGACATCGTCGTGGACGGCCGCGGCAACGCCTACGTCAACAGCATCGGCTTCGACATGATGGCCGGCGCGCCGTACGAGACGGGCGTCGTCGTCCTGGCCACGCCGGACGGAGCGGTCCGGCAGGTGGCCGACGGCCTCGCCTTCCCCAACGGCATGGCGGTGACCGCCGACAACTCGACCCTCGTCGTCGCCGAGTCCTACGGCCACAGCCTCGCGGCCTTCGACATCGACGCCGACGGCGGGCTTTCCGGCCGGCGGGTGTGGGCCGATCTCGGCGAAGGCACCCCGGACGGGATCTGCCTCGATGCCGAGGGCGCCGTCTGGTACGCCGACGTGCCCGGCAAGCGGTGCGTGCGGGTCGCCGAAGGCGGCCGGGTCCTGCAGACCGTCGAACTGGACCGAGGCGGCTTCGCCTGCACGCTCGGCGGCCCCGACGGCACGACCCTGTTCGTGGTCGCGGCCGAATGGAGCGACGGACCGGAGCCGGTCCCGGCGGGTACCGGCGAGGTCCTCATGACGGAAGTCACCGTCCCGGCAGCGGGTCGGCCGTGACCTCAAGGACATCACCTCGCTGATGCGGGTCTCGGCGAGGACTACGTCCGCGGTGTCGCCCCTCGGCGCCGAGCGGCTTACCTCACGGCGGCGGCGAGCAGGCGTCGTCGTACACCACAAGGCCGTCACTACGGAGGCGCACGCCTGGCGTCGGACTGTGCGCCGTGAGGCGTCCGTCGTGCATCAGGTGGTGGACGAGCACGCCGCGGGCCAGGACGGCGAAGTCAGCGATCAGACGCCGGTGGCATCGCCACCACACCGCCTCGCTGCACATCACCGCAGTGCGCTCCTCGCCCGCCTGGTGCACGAGGGCATCCATGGCGGCGACGAACTCCGGGCTGCGGGTATGAGCGGCGTACCCGCGGAACGACTCGTTGCGCCATACCGTGTCGGGAGAGTCGGGCGGCGGTTTGCGGAAGCCGCCCAGGCGCGGCTCCCACCGATAGGCGATGCCCTCGTCCTCGGGCATCCACCGCTCGAGCCGCTGCCGTGACAGGTCCGGGTCCCGGCGACTGCCGGGAGCGGTCCTCACGTCCACGACGGCGGCAACGTCCGCTTCGCGGAGGAGTTTTGCCAGGGCTCCTCGGTCTGCGGTGCTGTGGCCGAAGGTGATCAGCTCGAGCCGGGGCATCGTGAACCCGTCGGCAGAGTCGGTCCGATCAAGATCCATACATCAAGGTCCATACATCGAGTTCAGCAGCTTCCGGCCGGCGATGCACCTCCCCCTCCCGCCCTACTTGGTCGTCTTCAGCGGGGGACCGGTCAAGGTCAGGATCGGTGAAGCGCTTCGAGCAGTGCAAGACTGATTGACAAGGGAGTTCAGCACCGCCCAGTCTTCCTGGTCGGTGCCCGACTCCTCTGAAAGGCCTTGACCCGACGGGGGTTTGCTGTAACGGTGTCGAAGCTTCAGTTGGAGGGACGCTGCGAAGCGCTTCGACACAGGAGGTTGGATGCGAGACATCAGCGCCCAGGCCGCATGCTCTCCCTGGAGCTGGTCCAGGGCACGCCGATCGGCCCGCGCACGTCGGTGTGGGCGTCTCCACGTGAGTTCCGTCCTCCGCGCTTCGAACAATCCCTGGGCGGGGCTTACCGCGGCCGAGGGAGGCCGGTGGTGCTCGATCGGCCTCTGCTGCCCTTCCACCGCTGAGGCCGTCCGGAGGCTGACCGTCGGCGGTGCCTGGTGAACGCAGACACCCTGGCGCTCGGCGCCGCTGACGAGCGCGCCGTGCGGAGGGTCCGGCGCGTGCTCGGCCCGGTCGAAGTTGTCGGATCACGGGTCCTGACCGGTGGGTTGTACAACTGCGTCCAACTGCTCGAACTCGCCGACGGGCGGAGCGTGGTGCTGAAGTCCGCGCCGGAGGCCCATGCCCCCGCGCTCACCCACGAGCAAGGACTGCTGGGAACCGAGACGCTCTTCCATCGCCTCGCCGCCGCCAGAGGTGTGGCCGTCCCGTCAGTGCTTCACCACGAACCGGCCGGCTTGGACGATTCCGGCGAGTGGCTCTTGCTCGATTACCTCGAGGGCAGTGCCTGGAGTGAGACAAGGGCGGATCTGCCCGCCGACAGGCAGGCCGCCCTGCGCTACAGCCTGGGAGAGGCCCTTGCCCGCACGGCCGCGGTCACCGGAACTCGTTTCGGCTACCCGCAGCCCGTTCCCGGACTCCAGGGCCGTACCTGGCGGGAGGCGTTCACCGGCATGATGCACGCCGTCCTCGACGACGCGTCCCGCTTCGACGTCCCGCTGCCCGCCGCCGACACGCTCACTGCCCTGCCCGACCGTTTCGCACGCGCACTCGACGAGGTGAACCGTCCCGCGCTCGTCCACTTCGACGCCTGGGACGGAAACGTGGTGCTTACCCGGGACGCGAACGGGACCTGGCAGTTCGGCGGCCTCATCGACGGCGAGCGCGCCTTCTTCGGTGACCCCCTCGCAGAGCTCGTCGGTCTGGACCCCCTTGACGCCGCCGAGGACGACCCCGACCTGATGGCGGGCTACCGCTCCGTCGAACCCGGCCTGCAGACGCACACCGAGGCTGCCCGTGTCCGGCTCGCGTTGTACCGCATCTATCTCGCACTGATCATGCGCGTCGAAAGTGTCCCCCGGGCTTACGGTCCGGACCACGCGGGCTGGCTCAGGTCGTGGTCCGACGAACGCATTCCTCAGCAACTCACCTTGCTGAGACGATTCGGTGGCTGAGACGCGGACAACTGGCGCCTGCGTCCTCGGGCTTGCCTGGTACCGCTTCTACAGTGCTCCGTATGCCAACATCCGTTCACGCCCTCGCCCATCGGCCGTTGACCGCGGCGGCGGTCGCCGAGCTTGTGGCTCTGCCGACCGTGCCGACACCCCCCGACGACCAAGCGCTCGACACAGAGATGCGGCAGCGAGGATGGAGCTGGGAGCACGACCTGGTCTGCGACTCCGTCCGCACCGCTCACGCACACGTCCTGTGCGCCGACACCTATGTTCCATTCGGCTGTCCCGACGCCCGGCACTTCCTCGTCTTCGGCGAGGTCTACCCTGTGGACCCGGAAGACGAGGACATGACCAACGGTCCGTGGCTGTACGGCCTCATGGACGACTGGCAGCAGTTGCCCGGCTGGAGCGGCCGCAGACCCGGCACGACCGAGGACTGTGAGGCCGTTCTTGCTCAGGCGGCGCCGGCAGTGACCGAACACCTCGGCACAGCTCCTGAGCGGACGATCCTGTCAGCCGCGGCCGTGGTGGAACCCGCGCCCGCACTCACACACCGCATCTGGCGTACCCCCACCCACGCTCTGGTTCTGGGGCCGGCTTCCGACAATGGCCCCTACGGCTACCTCATCCACCTCCAGCTGTCCTACACCCCTCTCACCTGCGCGTCCGAGCTGCCCCCCGAAGGGGACGAAGAAGGCCTGGCCAAATGGATCAGCGCACACGTCGACTGGTAGGAACCGACGAGGGGGCGGCCCTTCAAGGGCGGGGAGCGGGAGACCGCCCGCGACGCCGCGGCCCGTGACCGCATGGCCGAGGAGATCCGTACCTGATTCGTCGACGAGGACGGCGTCGACCAGGAAGGACTCGTCGAGGGAAAACCCGCCACCCCGGCCGTGGAACTCCGCTGGGGAGCTCGAGGTGCCCCTGCAACGGGGCCGAGCGCGTGCCCGCGAAGTGTGAGTGAACAGTGGAGACGCGCTCCGCGCGAAGGGAAGCGGGCATGGCTCGAGCCTCAGGGGGCAAACGGGGTCCAAGCGGACCGTCCGCGCAGCATCCGACCCGAAGGGATTCTCATGTCTTCCACGCCGCTGACAACGATCGTCCGTGTGATACGCCGGCACGGCATCGCGCCGCGCCGGCGTCCCGCCTCACCGCCTTCCCGGCTCGGGAGGGGACCGCACGGCGTCTCGAAGGTGTCTGTCGTCCGGGGGCTCGTCGACGCCCTCCGCGGCCGTACCGGCGCCCGCCGCCACTGACCCCGCAGACCCCCGCACCGGCGCACACAGCACAGGCGGCACAGCCCGCACAGAGCCACGGGCGGCGCGGCCCGCACCGGGCCGCGGGTGGCACGGCGCCGCACAGGGACACGGGCGGCGCGGCCCGCACCGGGCGACGGGCGGCACGGCGCCGCACCGGGGAGAGCCCGGAAGGCGAGGGGCCCGGCCCCGTACCCGCGGCCGAGGGCCGGCTTGTCGCGAGGGCCGCGGCGGCGGCTCACAGGAAGCGTCTGATCGGCGTGACCGCCCCTTCCCGGATCCGCTGGAGGGGGGATCGCCGCTTCCAGCCGGCGTCGAGGATCCGGTCGCTCACGGCCACATCGGCATCGAAGTCGGCGTCAAGACGGGCGGTGAACGTCTCGTCGAGCACGGCGAGCATCACCTCCTCGTCGTGGTCGAGCGAGCGCCGGTTGAAGTTCGTGGAGCCGACGAGGCCGGCGACACCGTCGACGGTGATGATCTTGGCGTGCATCATCGTCGGCCGGTAGTGCCAGATCTTGACCCCGCACCCCAGAAGCTGTTCGTAGTGCTGCTGTCCGGCGAGTTGGCAGACCCGCTTGTCGGTGTGCGGGCCGGGCAGCAGGATCTCGACCTCGACACCCCGTCGTCTCGCCTCGCAGAGCATGTCGATGAAGAAGGGGTCGGGGGCGAAGTAGGCGGTGGCCAGGCGGATCCGCTCCTCCGCGGACTCCAGCGCCACCCGGATCAGGGTCTGCATGTCCTGCCAGCCGAAGCTGGCGGAGCCGCGCACCACCTGCACCGTCGCGCTACCGCTCGGGCGGTGCTCGACGAACCGGTCGTGCTCGTCGAAGAGGCGGTCGTGGCACTCCGCCCAGTTCTGGGCGAAGGAGGCCGCGATGCCGTCGACCGCCGGGCCGCGCACCTGGACGTGGGTGTCGCGCCATTCGTGCTCGTTGCGGGCGTCTCCGCACCACTCCTCGGCGATCCCCACTCCGCCGGTGAAGGCCGTCTGTTCGTCGACGACAAGGACCTTGCGGTGACAGCGGTGGTTCTGCTTGAACGGTGACAGCGACAACGGCTTGCGGAACCAGGCCACTTCGACACCGGCCCGGTCCATGTCGTCGAGCAGGTCCTTCTCTATGAGCCGGCTGCCGAAACCGTCGAGCAGCAGCCGGACGCGGACACCCGCGCGGGCCCTCGCGGCGAGCGTCGCTGCGAACTGCCGGGCGATGTCCCCGCGCCAGTAGACGAAGGTCATCATGTCGACGGTGTACCGGGCGTTCTCGATCGCCGACAGCATGGCGGGGAAGATCTCGTCGCCGTTCCGCAGGACGGTCAGTGCGTTGCCCTCGGTGGCGGCGATCCCGATCAGCCGCTCCAGGCGGCGGCGGAGGCGCTGCTTGCGCTCCCGGGACGTACGGGGTCTCTCCCGGCACGAAGGGACGCTCTCAGGCTGCTCGAGCCCTGTCGACATGGGATCACCTGGTGGGGGAGCGGGCGCGTGGCTCGTCCACGTGCCCTGGGGCCCGACGACTGTACGCGGCTCCCGGACGCAGGTCAGCAGCGGCGGCGGCCCGGAATGGCCGCGACCGAAAGTGTTGCTTCACGGCAACTGTTGTCTGTTCGCTAAGATGAGGACGCACGGTGCCCGCGCGAGAAGCGGTCGGCGCCCTCCATGAGAAGCGGAACGACGTGGACACATTTACTGCTGTCGAACGGGCGCTGCGCACGGCCGCCCCCCATGCTCTGCTCCACGTCGTGACGGCTGAGCTCTGCGAGCGCTACGGCGCCCGGCGGGTCGAGCTCAGGCTCGCCGACCACAGCATGCGCAGTCTTCAGATCGTCGGGACCGCGCCCTTCGCCCCCGACTCCGTGCCCGTCCACGACAGCCCCCAGGGTCGCGCGTTCGGGGCCCAGGAAGCGGTCGTCTCCGACGATCCCGCCGCCCGGGCGGTCGAGGTGCACCTCCCGGTCACCGTCCGCGGCGACCGGATGGGCGTGCTGTCCGTGACCATGCCGGAGGACGGCTTCACTCAGGCGGTCCTGCCGGAGCTGCTGCACATCTGCGAGGCGCTGGGGCACGAGATCGTGGTCGCCGACCGGGACACCGACCTCTACGTACTGGCGCGCCGGGCCGCTCGGTTCACGCTGGCCGCCGAGATGCAGTGGCAGTTGCTACCGGGCCGCTCCTGCGCCCGTCCGGAGTTCTCGTTGGGCGCGCAACTGGAGCCGGCCTACGCGATCTTCGGTGACAACTACGACTGGTCCGCTTCCGCGGACCACCTGACCCTCGCGATCACCAACGGCATGGGGGAGGGCATGGAAGCGGCCCTGCTCACCAACCTCGCCGTGAACGCTCTGCGCAACGCCAGACGTGCCGGCCTCGACCTCGCGGGTCAGGCCACCCTCGCCGACCAGGCGGTCTACGCCGAGTACCAGGGGCAAGCCCACGTCTCCGTACTGCTGCTGCGCTTCGACCTGGACACCGGCGCGGTGGAAGCGGTCGACGCCGGCTCGCCCCGGCTGTGGCGCCTGCGCGATCGCTCCGTGGAGCCGATCCCCTTCGACGAGCAGCTTCCCCTCGGCATGTTCGAGGACACGGTCTACACGCCGCAGCACTTCACCGTGCGCCCCGGCGACCGGCTGCTCTTCGGCAGCGACGGCGTCTACGACGCCGTGTCCCCGACAGGGGAGCACTACGGGGACCGAGCCCTGGCCCGGGCGCTGACCAGCACCGCTCTGCTGCCGCCGACCCAGGTGCCCGGAGCCGTGCTGCGAGAACTCGCCGGGCACCACGGACAGAGCCCGCTCGAGGACGACGCCCTGGTCGTCTGCCTCGACTGGTACGGACGCACCGAAGCGGCCGCCTCCGAGTGATCGTCCGGCCCTTTTCGGACGCGCGCGTGTACCCGGCGAGGCGTCCGAGAAACCGAACAACTTGTGCGAATGTCACTTCCGGAACCGGGCAGACGGAATTCCGGAGGTGATGAGAAATGGTTCCCCTGCTTCTCGTCCTATTGCTCGCGCTCATCCTTTTCGGAGCCGGTTTCGCGCTCAAGGCGCTTTGGTGGATCGCGGTCATCGTCCTTGTGGTGTGGCTGCTCGGATTCGTGGTCCGGCCGCCCGCTTCAGGCGGACGACGGGGCCGCTGGTACCGCTGGTAGGTAGTTGTTTCCCTGACTCCCGGCGGTCGCCGACCAGCGGCGTCCCGCGAAAACCCGTGAACGAGAGGAAATCCTATGGACCCGAACCTCTGGGCCTACACCCCCGCTTCCGGCCGCACCGAGCACAACAGTCTCGTCGGCTACAAGGTCGAGGCGACGGACGGCGGCATCGGAAAGGTCGACAAGCACTCCGACGAGGTGGGTTCCGCGCACATCGTGGTCGACACCGGCCCGTGGATCTTCGGCAAGCACGTCCTGCTGCCTGCCGGCATCATTTCGGGCATCGACATCGCCGCGGAGACGATCCATGTCTCCCGCACCAAGGAAGAGATCAAGAACGCGCCCGAGTTCGAAAAGGAGCAGCACGCGGACGACGCGGGCTACCGGGAAAGGCTCGGCGGCTACTACGGCGGCTTCATGGGCTGACGCGGCGACTCCCCGGAGCGGGGGCGGACCGGGGATTTCCCGCTTCGCCCCCGTTTCGGGCTTCCGCTCCGGCCGTTACCGAAATTTCCTCCGGCCGTCCCGGAATGTGCTCGGGCCGGTCGCTGGATTCTGCTCCGGCAGGCTTTTCGGAATGCGCCTCGGCAGGTTCTTCGGCCTCCGCTCCGACATGCTCGAGGATTTTTTCCGGCACGGCGGCGCGGCGATCCGAAGTGCGTTCTGGCCTTACCGAGGATTCCGATGAATCCTGGAATTTCCATTTCCGCCCGGCTGCCGAACCGCCCGCATCCCGAGGCCTGCACTCCGTCACGCCGCCGATCGGCGGCAGCAGCGTTTTCACGTGCCGCACCCGGAGTTCGTCCAGGGGCGCCCTGCCGCGGCTCGTCAGGCGGAGCGTCGGCTCACGCCGGCACACCGCGCTCGGGGGTGCGCTCCACGAAGCCCAGCCTCTCGAGGCGGCCGCACAGGCGGCGCGCCGACGACGCAGTCATCGGCCGCCGGTCGGCCTCTGCGGCGAGGCCGGCCCGCCGGTCCCTGCCGGACGTGGCCGGCCCGCGGTCGTGCGGACCGTCCGGCAGGGACCAAGCCCGTCGACGCCCGGCGGTCCTTGCGGTCAGGCGGACCGGGCGTCGTCGCCCGCTACTTTGCGCCGCGGGACGGAGCCCGTCTCGTCCAAGGCGTCCTGGAAGCCTGTGAGCCCCGCGAGCAGCGCCCTGCGCTCCGCAGGGGTCATCTCCGCGATCACCGTCTGCAGCGCGTCCTGTCTCTTCGCCCGCAGGTTCCGCAGATAGGTCCTGCCGTGGGTGGTCAGGCGGAGTTCCAGTTCCCGGCGGCTGACCGGGCTCGCGGCCCGCTGCACATAGCCGAGGGCTTCCAGCCGGTCGCAGAGCCTGCTCACCGATGGAGGGGTGGAGCCCAGCAGCTCGGCGAGGGTGCGGAGGTTGATGCCCTCCTCCCGGTCCAGGCTGTAGAGGACACGGAGCTGGGAGGCCGACACGGGGTTCGAGGGCACGATGTCCTTGCCTCGCTCCCACAGCACTTCGAGCAGCTCGATGAGCTCGCGTGCCGCCCGCGTGGCGTCCTGCGACTCGCTCCCGGCGGCTGCGTTCGCGTCCATTGCTGGTGGCACTCCGTATCAGACGTCCTTTCGGCAACCATATCTTTCCGCGGGCGACGGTCGCGGCCGGATTGCCGTACCCGTACCGGTTTGCAACATGGCCGTGTCATGTACGCAAACAGGGGCACGCGATAACCAGGGTTTGTGAAAGGGGACTTGGGGCCGCTGACGCTGCACATGTAGCCGCCATAGGGAGGCAGCGTGAAAGCCGTGAAACGAAAGGGAGGACGAAGCGTGATGATCATTACTTCGGCGGATGCCGACATCGGGGCTGCCCGCCGGGCCACTTCCGAATTCGTCGGACGCAGCGGTGTCTCCGCCGCCGTCGACGATGTGGTGCTGGTGGTGTCCGAACTGGTCACGAACGCCGTCAGGCACACCGTCGGCTGGTGGCGCCTGAAGGTCCAGGTCCAGCCGCGGGGCCTGGTGGTGGACGTCGAGGACTCCAGCTGGGTTCCTCCCGCGCTCCGCAATCCCGGTTCGGACGCGGTCGGGGGACGGGGCTGGCGCATCGTGCAGCATCTCGCCGACAGTGTCGAGGTGTTCGAGAACTCCGGCGGCAAGACGGTGCGCGCCAGCTGGGGCCGCTCACAGTCCCGGTAGCGCCTGCTTCAGTCCTCTGAGGCCGCGCAGCAGATCCGCGCGCCGTGCGGGGGACATCACGTTCAGCGCTGCCGACAACTCCAGCTCCCGTTTCTCCCGCAGCTCGCGCAGATACGTTTTGCCGCGGCTCGTCAGGCGCAGTTCCAGTTCCCGTCGGCTCACGGCGCTCGACGACCGTTCGACGAGCCCGAGGCCCTCCAGCCGGTCGCACAGCCGGCTCGTGGAGGGAGGGGTGGAGCCGAGGGCGTGGCCGAGGGTGCGCAAATTGACCCCGTCCTCGCGTTCCAGGGCGCGCAGCACCCGTAGCTGAGGCGTCGAGACGGCCGTCAGTACGGTGTCCCTGCCCCGCTCCCACACGACCTCCAGGACTTCGACGACGTCGCATGCCGCACGCGCGGTCTCGCGGGAGCGCTCGCGAGGCGCATGCGTGGGGGGGTTCGTCACAGGGGGACTCCGGGCTGCGTGCATGTCTGCGGGTGGAGCGCGGGCCAAGGCGGCCGGACGGTCTGCCGCGCCCCTGGTCCGGCGACGCCGACTGCCGGCGCGTCGTGCGGCACGGCGGAAAGCCTACCCCCGCGCCTTCCCAGCTTTCCCCCGTCCCTCCCTCCGGGGTAGCCTCCCCGACGTATTTGCCGTACGACAACAGTCGCGCCTGGTGGCGACACGTCGTGGGGCGCGGCCGGTTTTCCTGGGCCGTGTCGGTGTCGCGTCGCTCGACGGGACACCTGCCGAGGGATGACGAGGAATGGGAATGGCTGAGACTTCCGTCGAGAACCCGCGTCCGGTGCCGCGCTCACGCGCCCGAGGCGCAGGCAAGGTCGGGGAGCCTGAGCTGAGGCAGCTGCTCGCCGGGCTCACCGCGGTGCGCGACGGCGACTTCGGCACCCGTCTCCCGAACGACGCCGACGGCCTGCTCGGCGAGATCGCGGGCGTCTTCAACGGCATGGTCGACCAGCTGTCCGTGTTCACCTCCGAGGTGACCCGTGTCGCCCGCGAGGTCGGCACCGAAGGGGCGCTGGGCGGGCAGGCCGAGGTCCCGGGAGTGTCCGGTACATGGGCCGACCTCACCGACTCCGTCAACGCGATGGCGGGCAACCTCACCGCCCAGGTCCGCAACATCGCACAGGTCACCACCGCCGTGGCGCAGGGCGATCTGTCGCAGAAGATCACGGTGACGGCGCGGGGCGAGATCCTCGAGCTGAAGGAGACCATCAACACGATGGTCGACCAGCTGTCGTCGTTCGCCGACGAGGTGACCCGTGTGGCCCGTGAAGTGGGCACCGAGGGCAATCTCGGTGGCCAGGCCGACGTCAAGGGCGTCTCCGGGACCTGGCGGGATCTCACCGACTCGGTGAACTCCATGGCGGGCAACCTCACCGGCCAGGTGCGCTCGATCGCCCAGGTGGCGACGGCGGTGGCGCAGGGCGATCTGTCGCAGAAGATCACGGTGGCGGCGCGGGGCGAGATCCTCGAGCTGAAGGAGACCATCAACACGATGGTCGACCAGCTGTCGTCGTTCGCCGACGAGGTGACCCGTGTGGCCCGTGAGGTCGGCACCGAAGGCCGGCTCGGCGGCCAGGCCAAAGTGCCGAACGTCGCCGGCACCTGGAAGGACCTCACGGACAACGTCAACTCCATGGCGAACAACCTGACCGGACAGGTGCGCAACATCGCCCTGGTCACCACGGCCGTCGCCAACGGAGACCTGTCCAAGAAGATCGACGTGGACGCCCGCGGCGAGATCCTTCAGCTGAAGACGACCATCAACACCATGGTCGACCAGCTCTCCTCCTTCGCGGCCGAAGTCACCCGGGTCGCCCGCGAGGTCGGCAGCGAAGGCCGCCTCGGCGGCCAGGCCGAGGTCGAAGGGGTCTCCGGCACCTGGAAGCGCCTCACCGAGAACGTCAACGAACTGGCCGGCAACCTCACCCGTCAGGTACGGGCCATCGGCGAGGTCGCCAGCGCCGTGGCCGAGGGTGATCTGACCCGGTCGATCACCGTGGACGCCTCGGGCGAGGTCGCCGAGCTCAAGGACAACATCAACGCGATGGTCGGCTCGCTGCGCGAGACCACCCGGGCCAACCAGGAACAGGACTGGCTGAAGTCCAGCCTCGCCCTCATCTCCGGTCTGATGCAGGGCCACCGCGACCTGGCAGTGGTCGCCGAGCTCGTCATGGACGAACTCACCCCGCTGGTCAACGCCCAGTACGGCGCCTTCTACCTCGCGGAGGAAACCGCCGACGGCACCGAACTCCGGCTCGTCGGCTCCTACGGGCGTCCCGCCGGCCGGAGCGGCTACGACCGCTTCAAGCTCGGGGAGTCCCTGGTCGGGCAGGCGGCCCGCAGCCGGCGCGTGATCCTGGCCGACGGTGTCCCCGGCGACTACATCAGCATCTCCTGCGGACTCGGCCGCACGGCGCCCGGCAGCCTGATCGTCCTGCCGATCGTCGTCGACGACCAGATCCTCGGTGTCATCGAACTGGCGTCGTTCACCGCCTTCACACCCGTCCACCGGGACTTCCTCGAACAGCTCATGGAAGCGCTGGGCGTGAACGTCAACACCATCGTCGCCAATGCCCGCACCGACGAACTGCTCGGCGAATCGCAGCGGCTCGCCGCCGAACTCCAGGCGCGCTCCGAGGAGTTGCAGGTCCAGCAGGAAGAGCTCCAGCGCTCCAACGCGGAACTCGAGGAGAAGGCCGCCCTGCTGGCCGCCCAGAACAGCGACATCGAGGGCAAGAACCTGGAGATCGAGCAGGCCAGGCAGGAACTGGAGGACCGCGCCCAGCAGCTGTCGCTGGCGTCCCGGTACAAGTCCGAGTTCCTCGCCAACATGAGTCACGAGCTGCGGACCCCGCTCAACAGCCTGCTCATCCTTGCTCAGTTGCTGGCCCAGAACCCGACCCGCAACCTCACCGCCAAGCAGGTCGAATACGCCGGCATCATCCACTCGGCCGGGTCCGACCTGCTCCAGCTGATCAACGACATCCTCGACCTGTCGAAGGTCGAGGCGGGCAAGATGGACATCAATCCGGAGGTCGTCGACCTGCGGCAGCTGCTCGACTACGTCGAGGCCACCTTCCGCCCCCTGACCACCCAGAAGAGCCTGGACTTCACGATCAGCACCGCACCCGGCGTCCCGGTCGACCTCCTCACCGACGACTCCCGGCTCCGGCAGGTCCTGAGGAACCTGATCTCCAACGCCGTCAAGTTCACCGAACGCGGCAGCGTGGAACTGCGCATCGAGCCGGCCGCCGACGGCGAGTTGCCCGCGCCCGTCCACCGTGGCGGCTCCGTCGTCGCCTTCCGGGTCAAGGACACCGGTATCGGCATCGCCGAGCAGCAGCTCGAGGTCATCTTCGGCGCCTTCCAGCAGGCGGACGGCACGACCAGCCGCAAGTACGGTGGTACGGGACTGGGCCTGTCCATCAGCCGAGAGATCGCGCACCTGCTCGGCGGCGCCCTGACCGCAGAGAGCACACCCGGCCGGGGCAGTACCTTCACGCTGTACCTCCCCGTGGCCCGCGCCGACTTCCGCGACCAGGTCGACGGCGCGCCGGAACACCCCACCGACGACACGGCCGCCGACGCATCGCAGCCCTCCGACCACCGTCGGCACGCGGTCGCCGAGACCGAGGCGCGGGGACCGCGCCGGCTGCTCGTGATCGAGGAGCGGCCGCGCGGACTGCTGTCCCTCGTCGCCGAGAGCGCGGTGGCAGAACTCACCGGCGGCCGAGACCTCAGCGACCGCGACGACATCGAGCTCGTCTCGGCGGTCGGACCGCAGGAGGCTGCCGGGGCGCTCGCCGCCGCGCCGTTCCACTGCGTGGTCCTCGGACTCGACATGGCCGACAGCGAGGCCCTGCGCTTCCTCGACGCGATGGACGGCGACACCGCCCTGCGGACCGTCCCCGTACTGGCGCACAACAACCGCCGCCTCGACGCGGCGCACGAGCGGGCGCTCGAGGCACGCTCCCGGAAGCGCCCGCTGGAGCTGCTGTCGAGCCTGGACGAACTGCGGGAACGGATCGCGCTGCACCTGTCCGCCGACCAGCCCGGCGACGTCGTCCCGCTCGTACGCGGTGACGAACCGCGCCCGCAGACGCCGCGGGCCGTGGACGGCTCGCTCCGCGGCCGTACCGTCCTCGTCGTCGACGACGACGCCCGCAACCTCTACGCCCTCAGCGGCATCCTGGAGCTGCACGGCGTCCAGGTCCTGCACGCGGAGAACGGCCGCAAGGGGATCGAGGCGCTCGCCGAGCACCCCGAAATCTCCCTGATCCTGATGGACGTGATGATGCCGGAGCTGGACGGTTACGCCGCGACCGCGGAGATCCGGCAGATGCCCGGTCACCAGGACCTGCCCATCATCATGGTCACCGCGAAGGCGATGCCGGGTGACAGGGAGAAGAGCCTCGCCTCCGGTGCCAGCGACTACGTCACCAAGCCGGTGGACGCCGACGACCTCATCGCGTGCGTCCGCCACTGGTTGACCAAGGGATCCGGCGACGCGCAGGTGGTGTCGTGACCGTCCCCGAGAATACGAACAGAACGGGTGAGGGCCCGCTTCCGGATCCCGTAGGCCGTCAGGACGGTGCGGCCACCGCCCCGGCCGAAGCCCCGGCGCGTGTCGTCGCCCGCCGGGTGATCACCCCCGCCGGGCCCCGGACCGGCCCCCACGTCCCAGGGCCGACGGCCGGTCCCGACATCCTCGCGCCCACTCCCGGCCCTGTGGACCCGGTGCCCGGTGCCGACTCAGGGTCCACGGCCGCGACCGACGCCCCGGAATCGCCGGGCGGCTCGCGGCAGGGTTCGTCGGTCGGCCGTCTGGCGGCCACGGTCGAGCGGCTGCGCGCGGAGGTACGGGCGGCCCACGCCGCCGCCGACGGCCGTGCGCTGGTCGAACTGGCCAAGGGCATCATGATCGAACGGCTCCGGTGCGGTCCTGCCCAAGCGGCCCGGCAACTCGCCGAACTCGCCGAGCAGGCCCACATGTCACAGCTGGAGCTGGCCGCAGACATCATCAACCAGGCGGCACGCGACCAGGTCACCGAGGCTGCGGAGGACTTCGTCCGGCAGGTGAAGAACGGCCCCGTGTCCGGCGCGGAGAACGCCGGGTCGGCCGTCTCCGTCCGGCTGCGCACCGCGGAGAGCGCCGCGCTGGCGGCCGGCGACACCCAGGCCGTCGCGGAATCCCTCCTCGAACACGCCCTCGCACCGCTCGGAGCGACCGCGGTGGCCGTCTGGACCGCCGGGTCCGACTCCTCCCTCACCCTCCGCGGCCACGCCGGATTCAGTGCCGACGAGGCAGGACGCTGGCGGTACGTGCCGCCCGGCGTCGCGACCGTCGCCCGGCAGGCCCTCGGCGAGCGCCGTACGGTACGGATCCCGTCCCTCGCAGAGGCCGGCGTCCCCTCGATCGGGCAGAACCAGTCTCGGGACGGAGGCCGGATCGCCCTGCCCGCCGGGACCGGCGGCCGTATCCACGGCGTACTGGAGATCTGCTGGCCCCAGCCGCTGGCGCCGCAGTCCCCGGCGATCGCCCGTCAGATCGAGGCCCTCGCAGAGCTGTGCGCGCACACCTTGGAGAGCCTCCCTGCCGCCGGCCTGGCCGGCGCAACGGAACCGGCCGGCGTTTCGGAACTCGTGGACCTGGCCGACGGGCTGTACGACCCCACTCTGGTGCTCGTACCCCATCTCGACGCCGACGGACACCTCACCGACTTCCTCATCCGGCACGCCAACAGCCGTTTCCTCGACCCCGCGGGGCGTCCCCGCAGCGCGGTCCACGGGGCCCTGCTGCTGGAGGCGTACCCCATGGCGGCCGGTGACGCCGAACTGTTCGGAAAGATCGAACGCGTCTACGCCACCGGCGAGCCCTTCCGCGCCGAGCGGATGACGCTCACCGCCCTCGTCGACCAGGTGCCGCTCGCGTCCGTCACGGACCTCAGCATCAGCCGGCACGGCGGCTGCCTGCTCCTCATCTGGCGCATCGAGGACGAGACGGCTCGGCTCGCCAGCCTGCTTCAGCACGCGCAGCGCCTCGGCCGGATCGGCGGTTTCGAGGAGAATCTCGTCACGGGCGGGATCACCTGGAACGCACAGCTCTACGGCCTGTACGGCCGCGCCGTCAGCGACAGCCCGGTGTCGCTGCAGGACCTCGCCGAGTACGCCCACCCGGACGACGCGGTGGCCATCGGCCGCTTCCTGCGGACGGTGCTCCACCACCGGCGCCCGACGTCGACGGCGTTCCGCCTGCAACGACCCGACGGAGTGACCCGGCACATCCGGGTCATCGCCGAACCGGTCCTGGACTCCGACGACCGCCTCCTGGCCCTGCGCGGCGCCTACCAGGACATCTCGTCACAGCACTGGACCGAGGTCGCCCTCGCCGCCACCCGCGACCAACTCGCCCACACCGAACAGGAGTCGGCCGAACGTAACCGGTTGGCGCTGCAGCTCCAGCACGCCATCATGCCGCCGACCCGCGCCCCGCTCGACGCCGCACCCGGCCTGCAGGTCGCCGTGCGCTACCGGCCCGCGGAGGCGGAGTCCCTCGTGGGCGGCGACTGGTACGACGCCGTGGTGCTGCCGTCCAAGCAGGTCCTGCTCTGCGTCGGCGACATCGCCGGCCATGGCATCGAGGCGGCGACGGGGATGGTGGTGCTCCGCAACGCGATGCGCGGCCTTGCCGTCACCGGCGCCGGACCGGGCCAGCTGCTGTCCTGGCTGAACATCGTCGCGCACCATCTCACCGAACAGGTCACCGCCACCGCCGTCTGCGCCCTGTACGACCCGGACACCCGCGTCCTGCGCTGGGCGAGAGCGGGTCATCTGCCGCCCGTCCTGGTACGCGGCCCGCAGGCCGACACCCTGCCGCTGCTCGGCGGAATGCTCCTCGGCGCGATGGCGGACGCCCGGTACGAGGAGGGCGAGGTCCAGCTCGAACCGGACGACACCCTGCTGATGTACACCGACGGACTCGTCGAGCGCCGGGACACGGCGGTGCACGACTCGCTCACCCAGCTGCTCACGACCGCTCAGACCCCCGCCGCGACCCTCGACCGTCGCCTGGACCGACTGCTGACGCACAGCAAGTCGGACACCGACGACGACACCTGCCTCATCGGCATCCAGGTGTCCTGAGCCGGCACGCCGTCGCACGGCGTGCCGTCCCTGTCCGTCCGCGCACCCCACCTCAGTGCAGGATCTTCTCCTTGGCCTTCTGGAACTCCGACTCGGTGATGTCTCCCTTTGCCTTGAGCTCGGACAGCCTGGCCAGCTCGTCCGTGCTGCTGCCGGCCCCGACGGCCTCCCGGATGTAGGCGTCGACGGCGGCCTTCTGCTCCCGGGTGTGCCGCCGCTCCCGTTCACCCATCCCCTTGCCTCGGGCGATCACATAGACCAGCGCACCGAGGAAGGGAACGACCAGCACGAAGATCAACCAGGCCGCTTTCAGCCACCCGTTCATCCTGTCGTCGCGGAAGACATCGACGATGATGCGGAACAGCAGCAGAAGCCACATCACCCACAGAAAGATCCACATCACGGTCCAGAACGCGCCGAGCACCGGGTAGTCGTACGCCAGGAACAGGTGGCTGTCCATCGTCACTCCTCGTGGCCCTCCACGGTGCCTGCCGGAGTGCGGCACCGGTCGTGGCCACCAGCTTCGGCAGGCGCACCGACGATGCCATCACCCGCGACGGGTGATTCACTGGCCCGCCGCTGCCCGGCCGACCGTCAGGGCGAGCTGCCGCACCCTGCGCCAGTTCATCGGCGGTGCGGAGGGCACCACACCGGGACGATTGAGAGGCACGCGCACCCGGAGGGCTCCGGGCCGGATGCGGCAACGGACGGGGGCAGGAAGGGTGACTGCCTCGCCGTCGATGCCCACCTGTACGACGGGAGGGTCGGCGTCGACGACTACTTCCCGGGCCTTGATCACGTCGAGACCTGGCGCGTTCTTGCCGCGTAGCAGCAGGGCCGCCTGGGCGGCGTTGGCGACGTTGACCCCGAGTACTCCGAGAACGCCTGAGTCCAGCCGATCCCGGCGGCCCAGCCCTGCCGGGTCGGACATCGCGTAAGGGTTGTTGCTGACCAGCACGGCCTGGGGCCCGTTCATGGTCACGTTGCCGGCGCGGACGGTCAGACGTGGCCCGCTGTGATGCGTCAGCAGGTCCGGCAGCATCTGCAGGGTCGTTCGGATCTTGTCGTCCCGGTAGGCAGGGCTCTCCACCACGGCGGCGTACGCCCCGAAGGAGGCGTTGTTGACGAAGATCCTGTCACCGATGACTCCGAGGTCGACGCGCAGCTCCACGCCCTCCGTCAGCGCGTCCAGGCACGCCGAGGGGTCGTCGCGATCCAGTCCCAGATCCATGGCGAAGTGGTTCCGCGTCCCGGCGGAGATCACCACGAAGGGAACGTCGTACTGGGCGGCCACCGCGGCCACCAGGGCCTGCGTACCGTCACCGCCTGCGACGCCCAGCAGGTCGGCACCCTTGTGAACGGCTTGTCGCGCCAGCTCTGCCACGTCCTGGGGACGGGCAGGGTCCAGCACGACGACGTCGGCGCCCATCTCCCTCGCTCTGTCCGCCAGCCGGAACTTCCCGACCTTTCCCCCGCCCGAGCGGGGATTCATGATCAGGAACGGTCGCGTCGCCGGAGGGGCGGGACGCTCCGGCGTGACCACCTGGCCGAGATCCGCGCGCAGCGCGGTTCTGCCGGCGGTGACGGCCAGTGCCCACAGGGCGAACGACACGACCACGACCCACAGCAGACCGGCCGTCACGTAGAGCACGACGACGACCACCGGAGCGGCCACGGCCAGCAGGACGCCGAGCGCCCTGACTGGGCCCCTGTGCGCGATCACCCACCACGCACCGGCGGCGGCGACGGCCAGCCCTGCCAGTCCCAACGCCGCGAGAGCCAGGCTCCGCACCCCGGCGAAGGCGAGGAGCACCACCACTGCCGCGACACCCCCGGTCAGTGCCAGTCTCGCGGCCCAGCGCCTGCTCATGGGATCAAGCCTCCGCTTCGCTGCCCGTAGCGACCATCGTCCATGTCCTCATGGTCGACCAGTGATGCGGGCATGGCGCGTTCGACAGTGATGCGGTCACGGTGTGTTGCCCCGTCGATCACCCCTTCCGGGTGAAGCGCCTCCGCGCAGAGCGAACCATGATGACTGGATGTGAGCCGGCATCGGCTTGCGCGGTGGATCTTGGACGGGTCCACCGGCAGGAAGGCGATCCCGCGCTGACCGCCCGGTCGCCGCCAGGCCGGACCGTGTGCTCCGCGCACACGGCCGACGAGAACCGAATCGAGGAACCATGACCTCCACTCTTGAGCGGGACACCCACAAGTCGACAGCGGTTGCGAGCGGGCTGGTGGTGTTCGCCGCCGTCCTGCTGCTGATCGCCGGAATACTCGATGTCCTGCGCGGCATCATGGCCATCGCCGAGGACGACGTCTTCGTCAACACCCCGAACTACGTCTTCGAGTTCGACCTCACCACGTGGGGCTGGCTGCACCTGATCATCGGTGCACTGGCGATCCTCGTCAGCATCGGCCTGTTCAAGGCCGCCGTCTGGGCGCGCGTCCTCGGCGTGGCTCTGGCGGGGCTGCTCATCATCGCCAACTTCCTGTCGCTGCCGTACTACCCGGTCTGGTCGATCGTGGCCATCGCCCTGTACGCCCTTGTCATCTGGGGACTGTGCGTGGTCCGCAAGGACGACTTCGGCCCCACGGGGAGCACCGGCGGCCGCAGCAGCGCTCATCACATGTGACACCGGTCCGCGGTGATCAGCCGGCGAGGAGCGAGCACGATGTCGATACCGGGCGAGGTCGGCGCGAAGGTGCTGGAGGCGATGTTCAGTCAGTCGCCGGTCGGTCTGCATGTCTTCGGTCCCGACCTGCGGGTGTTGCGCGTCAATTCCGGAGCGATAGGGATGCGCGGCGTCCCGCCGTCGGCGGTTGTCGGCCGGCCACTGGCCGAGGTCTACGCCCCGTTCGACGCCGACGAGGTCGAGCCTGTCGTACGCAGGGTGCTCGCCACCGGCGAACCCGTCTTCGATCTGCGCGTTCGCGGCTGTCCACCTGTGGACCCGGACCGCGAACATGTCTTCTCCGCGTCCATGTTCCGGCTGGAGGACGACGAGGGCATGCCCATCGGCGTGGTGGCCGCGGCTGTCGACATCACGCACCGTGAGCAGGCCCGCGAGCGCCTTTCCGTCATGCACGAAGCCGGTCGGCGTATCGGCCGCAGCCTGGATCCACTGCGTTGCGCGCACTCCCTCGTAGAGGTCTCTGTACCGGTCCTGGCCGATGTCGCGGCAGTCGCCCTGACCGACGCGGTGCTCTACAGGGAGGAGTCGGCGCTACCGGAAGGACATCATCCCCCGCTTCGGTGGGCGGCCGCCTGGCCGAGCGGGGCGGGCGAGGCCCCCGTCGTCGGCGAGGCTGCCGATCAGGCGGCATTCGACGACGTGGTGCGCCGACTCGAGCCGCGCATCGAGCGGTCGCAGAACACCGACGACCTCGTCACCCCGCTCGCATGCCGAGGCGTGCCGCTGGGCGCCGCCTTGTTCCGGCGGGACCGCAGGGACCCCTTCGAGGACGAGGACGTGCGGCTGGCGATGAATCTCGCCTCGCACACCGCCCTGTGTATCGACAACGCCCGGCGCTACGAGCAGGCGCACGCCGTGGCCCTCGCACTGCAAGGACATCTGCTCCGGCCGTCCCTCACCCGCCAGGGTGCGGTGGACGTCTCGCACCGCTACCGGCCCACAGGCCGGGGGGCCGGTGCGTGGTTCGACGTCCTCCCGCTCTCCGGCGCACGGATCGCCATGGTGGTCGGCCAAGTCGACGGGCAGGGCCCCAAGGCGGCGGCCGCAATGGTCCAACTCCGCTCGGCGGTACATGCCTTGTCCGCCCTCGACCTCGAGCCCCATGACGTGGTGGCCCGCTTGAACGACACGGTGCGGCGGTTGGACGAGGAACGTCCGTCCGCCGCACCGTCCGAGCCTCTGACCGCCGGGTGCGTCTACGCGATCCACGACCCGGTGAAATCGGAGTGCTCCATCGCCCGCGCCGGCCGCCAGCTTCTGCTTGTCGGCTGCCCGGACGGGACCTGGAACGACGTTCCGTTGCCCGAGACGCCCGAGTTGGGGGAGGACGGGCCGCCGTTCGCGGCCGACGAATTCTCCCTCCCGGTCGGCAGCATGCTCGTTCTGTCCTCCGGCCACGTCCCCGACGTCGGGCTTCTGCGTCGGCTTCGCGAGGGAACGGCCCCCGGCTCGACGGAGGTTGTCGCCGACATGCTCCCCGGTGACCAAGCGGCCGTGCTGGTGGCTCGTACCCGCGCACTCGATCCGGCCGACGTGGCGTCCTGGGACATCCCCGCCGAGCTGAGCTCCGTGTCCGAGGCTCGCCGACATGCCACCGGCCGACTCGGACAGTGGCAGTTGGACGATGCTGCCCTGGCCACCGAACTCATCGTGAGCGAGCTGGTGACCAACGCGATCCGGCACGGCCGTCCCCCCGTCCGGCTGCGCCTCGTCCGCAACACCGTCCATAACACCCTGACCTGCGAAGTCCTGGACGCCGGCCCTGCCGCGCCGCATCTGCGTCACGCGCGGGCCGGTGACGAGGGGGGACGTGGACTGTTCATCTGCGGTGAACTCGCGGACAGTTGGGGCGTGCGATGGTCCGATCAGGGCAAGACCGTGTGGACGGAGGCCGCGCTCGGGACATGACCCGTGTCCGCCGGCTCCTCTCCCGCACGACGGCGGGCGGAGCCGTCGACCTGCGGTTGCCTTGCGATCGCGGGACGGCGGGGTGAGGATCAAAGCGTGACCTGTTGCCTGACAGAGCAGTCGCCCCGCGGTCCGCGGTGAGCCTGATGCCCTCCGCGACGGGTGGTGACCCGGATCCCGCTCAGGAACCTCTCTTGCCGAGCGGAGAGCCGCTCCTTGCCGCACGGTTCGCCGTTCCCGCCGTGCCGAGTACCTATGTCCGCCGTCGGCGTCTCACCGACCGCCTTACTCGCGCCATGGAGCATCCTCTGACACTGGTCGGCGGGCCTGCCGGGGCCGGCAAGACACTGCTTGTCGCCGACTGGATCGCCGTGTCACCGTGCTCCTGGCCGGTGGTCTGGCTGACGGTGGAGGCCGAGGACAACGCACCGGGCATCTTCTGGGCGTACGTACTGGGGACCTTCCGGCACCACGGGCCGGCGCTCCCCGCCGACATCGGCAGCCCTGCCCGCCCTGGTGAAGTGGACCACGGGGTGCTGGCCCGCCTCGCCGCTCATCTGAGCGGACGCAGTGAACCGGTGGTCCTCGTCCTCGACGAGTTCGAACGCGTCGGCACGCCGGAGATCGCCGAGGGGCTCGAGTTCGTACTCCGCCATGCGGGCAACGGTCTGCGCCTGGTGATGATCAGCCGTACGGAGCCCCTGGTGCCCCTGCACCGGTACCGCGCCGCCGGGGACATCACCGACATCCGTGGCGCCGATCTGGCGTTCCGCCCGCAGGAGGCCGCCGTTCTCGGGGACCGGCACGGCATGAGCCTGGCGGCCGAAGGCGTTCAGGCGCTGACCGACCGGACGGGAGGATGGGCGGCCGGGCTACGCCTGTGTGTCCTTGCCGCGCAGCAGGCAGAGGACCCCCAAGCCTTCCTGAAGGAGTTCGAGGCGGGACAGAGCATGGTCGCCGACTTCCTGTTGACGGAGGTGCTCGCTTCCCAGACCGCCGAAGTGCAGGATCTGCTGCTGAGGAGCAGCGTCCTCGGCCAGATCCACCCGGATCTGGCGAACGCCCTCACCGGCCGGGACGACGCCGCGCCGATCCTGGCGCAGCTGGAGCGTGCGAACGCTTTCATGCGGCCCATCGGGCACTCCTGGTACCGGCTGCACCCGCTGTTCGCCGAAATACTGCGCGTGCATCTGCGTGCCCGCCATCCCCGCCTGGAGCCGGAGTTGCACAGGTCAGCGGCACGCTGGCTGAGTGATGCCGGCCTCCTCACGGAAGCCCTGCGGCATGCCGCCGACGCCGGCGACTGGGATTTCGCGGCCTCGCAGCTGGTCGACCACCTGGCGATCGGGAGGCTGTTCACCGGACTCGAGTCCGACCGTCTCATCGAGCTCTTCGCCGCCATGCCACCGGATACCACGGGTCCCGCGGCAGACCTGATCCGCGCTGCCCAGGCGCTCGGCGAGTACGACGCCGAGCGGGGACTCCGGCATCTGCGCCGTGCCGAGGAGAACCTCGACAGGGCCAAGGACCCGAGCCCGGCAGCACGATTGAGCTGTGCGGTCCTGCGCGTCCTCGCCAGCCGGGTCATCGGCTGCGTCGACATGGCGGAAGCCGCTGCCAAGGACGCCCAGGACGTGGAGCAGGAGTTCCCGGCGGCGTGCCTGGACGAGCACCCCGAACTGCGCGCCCTGCTGCTCACCGGTTTCGGGTCCGCCCAGCTGTGGGCAGGCCGTTTCGAGGCCGCCCGGTCGGCACTCACCGCCGCCGTACAGGCGCCGGGCGGTGCTGCCACGGCGCTGCCCCGGCACGAGTCCCTGAGCAGGCTGGCGCTGATCGACTTTCTGGACGGCCGGCCGTCCAGGGCCGAGGCGCACGCGCGGGCGGCCGTCGCGGAGGCGGAGCGTTCGGGTCTCCTGCCCGCCTCCCGCACCGGCATGGGAGAGCTGGTGCTGGCCGCGGTCGCCATCGACCGCGACGACCTTGGCGCCGCGGGGCGCCACCTCGATCAGGCGGCTGTCTCGTCCGCGGCACGTCCCGATCCGATCGTCACCGCGGAACTGGGAATCCTTCGCTCGCGCATGCTGCTGGCCAAGGGCCGGCCCGGCGCGGCGCTGAATGCCCTCGATGCCGCCCTCCGGCCACCGCACGCCGCGCAGTCGCCCTGGGTGAACGACCGGGTGGCCCTGGCGGCGTCCAACGCACTTCTGGCGCAGGGGCGCCCGCAGGAGGCGGTCGAGGCTCTGGCGCATCGGGAGACCGACCGCCCGGACCAGGCGGTGGCGTCCGCCCGTGCCCGGCTGGCGGCGGGCGACACCGAGCGTGCCGTGAAGATCCTGGACACGCTCGCAGGGCGCTACCACCACCGCGACGCGCCGGCCGTCGCTGTGCGCGTCCTGCTGGCGCAGGCACAAGCCGCCGACACACTCGACGACGCGGCCGCTGCCCGTCAGCGTGTCACCCGTGCCCTCGCCACCGCCCGGCCGGAAAGCCTGAGACGGCCGTTCCTGGAGGCCGGGCCGTGGCTGCGCCGCCTGCTGCACGCCGAGCCCGCGCTGACACTGACCCACGACTGGCTGCCGGACGAACTGCTTCCGGAGCGGTCGACGGCGGAGCGGGGCGAGCCGGTGCCCTCGCCCGTCGTCGAGCATCTCAGCGACCGCGAACAGGAGGTCCTGGGGCGACTGGCACAGATGATGTCGACCAACGAGATCGCCGACGATCTCCACCTGTCAGTCAACACCGTCAAGACCCACTTGAAGAGCGTCTACCGCAAACTCGCCACGACCAGGCGCCGGGACGCGGTGCGCCGGGCCCGCGAACTGCGTCTCCTATGACCCGTCACGCGCGACGGCCACCAGCGGGGTCACCTGTTCCGGGTGATGCCGGGCCCGGACGTACCACCCACCATGGGGTACGAGGTACGAGGGATAACGAGCCATCTGTACGGCTGTAGAGAAGCGTGGTCATGCACTACGAGATCCGCGTCGACGGACACATGTCGCAGACGCCGGCCGAAGCGTTCCCCGAACCGGAGACCTTTCGTCGTGCCTCACCAGAAGGTCCTGATCGGCCCCGTCACCGACGAAGCGCACCTCTACGGGCTGCTCGCGTGTCTGCATGCCCTGGGCCTGCATGTGGCCGAGATGCGCCGCCTGCCGAGCTGAGCCCGACCGGCCTTGCTCCGGCCTCGGGGGCGAGCAACATGCCGGAAGGGGACGCCGGCGCAGAAGCCACCTGATTGAGAGGCATCTCATGGCTCGGAGCAGAACAGAAGAGCAGAAGCCGCATACGTCATTCCTTTCGCGCCCTGGTGTCCGCCGCCTCGTACCGTTCGCTGTGATCACCGCGATCGCGCTGGTCTTCGTCTTCGAGAACCGCGAGAGCGTGAAGATCCGCCTGCTCGTCCCCGAGGTGACCATGCCGCTGTGGGGCGCCTTGTTGATTGCCTGGGGCCTCGGCGTGCTTGCCTCTGTGATCATGCTGCGTCGCAGCACGGACCGGCAACCACCACGACAGAAGTAACGGCGACCCGGCGCGCGGACACGCCAGGCCGACGGGCGCCCGGTGTTCGCTGAAGACGGCGGTCAGCTCGGCGACAGCCGGGGTCACGGCCCCGTCCCTACCTCGCGCCTGTGCCCGGCTTCGTGGCGCGGTCCGACGCCGGCCACACGTACGGCAGATCGTCCGGGACCCCGGGAAAGCGGCTGCGGTAGTAGTCGGGATCTTTGCGCAGCAGTGCCGACTGATGGCTGCGGTGGAACTCCGAGCTGCCGAGCCACGGAGGAAGATCGCCGGCGGCCCCGAGCCGGGCCTGGGTACGCGGCGTCACGTTCGGCATCCAGGCTCGGAAGTCGTTCACGAGAGTGACCGCACAGGTGTCGGCACGGCCCTCGGCCGTCCACACCTGGCAGATGTCCAACCCGTACCGGACCAGTGCCTCCTCGTATCCCGCCCACATGCGGACTGCCGGATGGTTGCGCCATCCGTAGCCCGAAACGGTCAGACCACGGAGCACCTGCAGTGTTTCGACCCGCTGCTTGCCCAGCCGTCCGGGGTCGAGCACGGCCGCTGATCTCGCAAAGTCGGAGAAAGGCAGGAAAGTCTGCATGCGGTACATGTACCCACACGGATCACCGGAGGTGCCGGCGATCGCATGGCCGGTATTCAGCTGCGCTTGAAATCGCCGGCCCCCGGCTGCGGCATCCGGACGAGAAACCGTGAGGAGGCGACCGTGCAGGGAACAGACGAAACATGGCCTCTGAACAAGATCGCTGGGACCCGCGGAACCGACGGCCGGAAGGCGTCACCGACGTCACCGTGCACGCCCTCGGAGCCCTGTCCAAAGCTCTCGAGACGACTGAACGGGCACGCGGCGCCCTGTACGAATTCCACCAGCTCACCGGTAGCGCCGACCTCTGCCTGGACGACGCCGTACGGCTCCTGCGTAAGGCCGGGCATCACACGCACGCAGATCGTGTGGAGCGCGAGATCTTGGGCCGCAACGTCATTCCGGGACACTGGACGTTCCAGATCATCGAAGACTACAACGCCACCTATTACCGTCCGTTCCAGGATCTGGAAAAGTCGATCCGCGATGAACTCGTGGAAGGGAAGGACCATTTGTACGAAGCGGAGATGAAAGAGGCCCGCCGTAGCAAGCGCCACCCGGATCACACCGCCACATGACACAACCACCGCGTGTCTTTTGATCGGTCGGCCGGACGATCGGACGCGTGTCACTCCGATTCCAGACCATGGTGTTCACCAGAGTTGTGCTGTGTGTCAGTGCGGTTTCCGGAGGAAGGCCGTAAGAACGGCTGTGAGCTCGGCGGGTGCGTCTTCTTGGACGAGGTGCCCCGCACCGGCGATCGGCTCGAATCGCGCGCCTGGGATCCGGGCAGCGAGCTCCCGTCCTTTCTCCACGGGAATCCAGGTGTCGTCCTGACCCCAGCACACCGACGTCGGGATGCCGATCTCGCCGTACCGATCCTGCATTTCGTCGGTGTGGAGCTGGTCGGCCTGGGCGATCTGCCGGTAGAAGGCGGCCTGACCGACGTCGCCGAGCCAGGGCCGGACGAGCCGGTCGAGGACGGCAGGGTGCAGGCCAGGGCTGCTGGCCGAGCTTACGTACTCGCGTACCAACGCGTGGTGCAGTGCGGGCGGTAGTTGTTCGAAGACCCCGGAATGCTCGCCGACGAGCCGGAAGAAGGGCGAACCCCACGGGGCCAGCGCGACCGGGTCGACCAGAGCGAGCGCTCGGTAGCGAGCTCCGTGCAGCAGATGTGCCCGCAAAGAGACGGCACCGCCGAAGTCGTGGGCGACCACCAAGGGTTCCTCAAGGTGCCAGTGAGCCAGGAGCTCGGTGAAGACCCTGCCTTGGGCAGCCAGGGAGACGTCCTGGCCGGCGAACTTCTCCGATGTCCCGTAACCGGGCATGTCCCACACGAACACCTGGTGGCGGCGGGCGAGTGCACGGGCGACAGCACGCCAGACATACGAGGAGAAGGGTGTGCCGTGCAGGAGCACGACCGGATCCCGGCCGGGTTGTCCGAGGCTGCTCCAGCGGACGTCGCCCGAGACGCTGCGGAAGGTCTCGGCCAGTTGCCATTCACTCATGGGTGCTGTGCCTCTCAGGTGTGTCCGATGCTCCGAGCGGGCTGAGCAAGCTGCGGGGCCTTGCATTGTGCCGGAGCAGGCAGCGATGCGGGCGGGGGGCGGTCGCCGCCCCCCGCCCGCTCCGCCGTGAGCGGGTCAGTCGCGGTAGGACCGCAGCTGCCAGACCTTGATCCTGTCCACGCCGACGGAGCCGCCTTCCGCGAAGAGCTGGATGCCCTCGCTGTCCGGGTCGGGGAAGATCTGGTCGGTGATCACGGCCTGGCCGTCGCCGCCGAACACCTCCACCGACGACCAGTCGACCAGGATCCGGAGCCTGACCTTGCCGTTTTCGGCGGCCAGCGGTGCGCGCTGGACGCCGGGGAAGTCATGATGGAAGTCCACCGCGCCCGACTTCGTGCGGTCGACGTACAGCTCCTGGGTCTTCGCGTCGTATCCGATGACGGTCTCCTGCCCTTCACCGGTACGGACCTTGAGCCCGAACCGCTCGGCGTCGCCGAGGGAGAAGGTGGCCTCGAGATCGAGCGCCTTCCCGTCGGCCCGTCCCCCGGCCAGTGGCGTGGAGCCGTCGGTGACCGTGAGGTCGCGGGCACCGACCGCCTGCCCGGTACGGAGCGACCGCACGGACGTCACCGGCTGCTGCGTCAGGCGGATCCGGCCGTCCACGGTGCGCAGCGCCATCTCTCGCGGGATGCTCTGCGCGCTGCGCCAGGGGGACGTGGGGATGCTGTTGCCGTACTGCCAGTTGTTCATCCAGCCGATCATGCGGCGCTTGCCGTCCGGCGCATCCTCCCAGGAGACGGCCGCGTAGTAGTCCTTGCCGTGGTCGACCCAGTGGGCCCGCTGGACGCTGGAGGTCGCGGGCTGGTCCGCGGCGACGAAGTGGTCGGCCAGGATGTGGCCCCAGCCGCCCTTGTTCATGTCGACGAGCTGGACGACGGCCTGCTCGCCCCGGTGGGCGCGGAGATCGAAGGACGCCCAGTCCAGGCTTCCGCTGTCCGCACCGGACACGCTCTGGACGACCTTGCCGTCGACGAGGAGATTGACCGCCGTCTCGGTCGAACGCGGCCGTGCCGGTGTGTCGGAGAGCATGACCTGGTCGAGCAGGATGTGACCCCAGCCGCCGGTGTTCTCGTCGACGACCTCGATGCGCGCCGTGCGGCCGGCGAGGTCGCCGACGTCCCAGGAGGCCCAGTTGAGCGCTTCCGAGTCGGCGCCGGTGGCGCTGCGTACGGTCCGGCCGTCGACGACGAGGCGTACGGCGGTGGGCGCTTCGGCTCCCGAGGGGTGACGGCCGCCGCCGATGAGGAAGTTGATGTGCTTCGCCGTGACGGTGAACTCGGGCGAGATGAGGGTGCCCGTGGTCGAGTCGCCGCCTCGGAAGCTGTTCACCAGCCGGTCGCCGGTGTGCCCGGACACCTGGTGCTGGCCGGGGAGTGTTCCCGTGGCGGGGCCGTCGCCGAAGGCGGTGCCGGTGGCGGTCCAGGATCCGTAGCCCTCCTGTTCGAAGTCGGCGAGGACCGTGCCCTCCGGAGCCGGTGCGTCACCCAGGACAGAGCCGGGGACGTGCGGGTGACGGCCGCCGGCCACCTTGAAGTTGAGGTAGGCGCTGTCCACGGTGAACGGCTGTGAAGTGAGCGTGCCGGTCTCGGCGTCGTCGCCGTGGAAGCTGTCGACGAACCCCTGGCCCTCGACGCCGCTCGTGCCCGAAGAGCCCGGCGCCGGCGCGGGGACCGGTCCGCCGCCGAAGGCCGTGCCGGTCGTGGTCCAGCTTCCGTAGTCGCCTGCCTCGAAGTCCTGGACGACCCGGCCCGGGGGAGGCGTGTACGAGCCGTCGTCGTCCGGGGTGAAGCGGGTGCCGTCGAAGTCGCCGACGAAGTACTGGGCGGCCGAACCGCCCGCGATGCCGCCGGGGTTGATGTTCACGACCAGGACCCACTTGGTGCGCCCGCTGTCGCCGTCGACGGGCAGCGGGAACAGGTCGGGGCACTCCCATACGCCTCCGACGGCGCCGGCCGGGTCGAAGTCGCTCAGGTGCGTCCAGCTCTTGAGGTCCTTCGAGGAGTAGAAGCGGACCTTGTGCTCGGTGGACAGGGACACCGTCATCAGCCAGCTCTTCGTCGGCGCGTACCACTGCACCTTCGGGTCGCGGAACTCCTTCGAGCCGATGTCGAGGACCGGGTTGCCCGCGTACTTGGTCCAGGTGCGGCCGCGGTCCGTGCTGTACGCCAGCGACTGTGCCTGCCGGCCGTCCTTCTTGTAGGCGCTGGTGTAGACGGCCACCATCGCGGGGTTCTCCCTGGTCCCGAAGCCACTGGTGTTCTCGTGGTCGACGACCGCGCTGCCGGAGAAGACCATCTCCTCGTCGTCGTGCGGGACGGCGAGCGGCAGCTCCTCCCAGTGCACGAGGTCCTTGCTGACCGCATGGCCCCAGGACATGTTGCCCCAGGTGTTACCGCTCGGGTTGTACTGGTAGAAGAGGTGGTACTCGCCCTTGAAGTACACCAGCCCGTTGGGGTCGTTCATCCAGTTCTTCTCCGGGGAGAAGTGGAACTGGGGCCGGTAGGTCTCGGTGTGGGGCGCTGTGCCGGTCGCCGCCGCCTGGGGGACTACGGCGGTGACGGCGAGCGCGCATGTCGCGGCTGCTGCGGCGGCGAGGCGCAGCCGGGCACGTCGGTACACGGGGCCTGGGCTCATGGTCTCTCCTGCACTGTGGGCGGCGGCGTCCTGCCCGCGTCCGCTGCGGGGACACGACGCCGAAGGGGATCGCAGTGCCGGGCGGTGGGGGCGGCCCGGAACAGTGGTGTCATCGCTGACATATGTCAGCGATGACACCCGCTGGCCAGTGATGATGAGCGCGCCCGAGGCGGTCCGTCAATGGTTCCGGCAGAGACGCCGGGACGGGAGACGATCGCGGCCCTACGTCCCGACCGAGGTGACCGGCTGCCGCAACTCACGCTCCCACGGCGGGTTCGGGCCGCTGACCGAGCAGGTGAGAGCCGCGACCCTGGCCGCGAACGCACACGCCTGGGTGACGTCGTCGATGCGCAGATCCGTCAGCCGGCCACCGAGCAGCCCCTTGGCCCCGAGGTGGTGGAGCAGGCCCGCGGTGAAGGAGTCGCCGGCCCCGACGGTGTCGACGACGGCGGTCGGCGGCGCCGCGACCGTGACCCGTTCGCCGTCCAGCGAGGCGATCGCGCCGCGTCCCCCGAGGGTGACGACGACGAGCCGGGTGCCCGCGGAGTGCCAGACGTCGCAGGCCCGGTCGATCGGGTGACCGGGCAGCAGCAGCTCCAGGTCGTCCTCGCTCACGCGCAGGACGTCGGCGAGCGCGCACCAGCGCGGCAGGCGCTCCCGGTAGACCTCGGGCGCCACGAGCAGCGGCCGGACGTTGGGGTCGAGGGAGATCGTGGCGGTGGCCGACGCGCGGGCCAGGAACTCCTCCACGGCCCGGCCGCCGGGTTCGCGTACGAGGGCCAGCGATCCCGAGTGCAGGCAGGCGGTGGACGCGAGGTCCGTCGCGGCCAGTTCGTCAGCCGTCCACTGAAAGTCCGCGGTGCCCTGCGCGTGGAAGGAGTACGCGGCCTGACCCGCCGCGTCGAGCTCGGCGACGGCCAACGTGCTCGGCTCGCCGGCGCGTACGGCCTGGGACAGATCGACGCCCGAGGACTCGAGGCGGGCGCGGAAGAGTCGGCCGAACACGTCGTCCGAGAGCCGGGCCAGCAGGCGGGCGGGCGTACCCAGCCGGGCGAGTGCCACGGCCGTGTTCGCCGGGCCGCCGCCCGGCAGGACCCGCAGGGTCAGCTCGTCCGGTGGGGGTGCGGGGACGGTGAAGGCGTCGGCGACGCATTCACCGAGGACGGTGATCTGAGGCAGGCGCATGACTGCTTCTCTCCGGATAGGGCGGCGCGGGGGCGGCGCGCCGCGAAGGGGGGCCGAGGGCCGGCGTCGCCGAAGTGCGGCTGTCGCGGCGTTGCGGATTTGTGACGGCGTCAAGGCATTGACGTTGCCGGGAGCCGGAGTCCATCATCCTCCGCAAGCGGTGTCAACGATGACATCGGTCAACGATGACACCGCCCACCCAGCCATCTCCTCGCGCCGCAGAGCCTTTGAACAGCGCGGCCGCTCCGCCGAAACCAGCAGGAGTCAGTCATGCCCCGAAACAACCGTGCCGTTACCACCCTGGTCAGGGTCGCAGCCTGCACCGCCACCGCGACCCTGGCTCTGACGGCCTGCGGCTCCGGCGCGCAGGGCGGCTCCGACGCCGGCGGGGTGAAGGTCGGCCTGATCACCAAGACGGACACCAACCCCTTCTTCGTGAAGATGAAGGAGGGCGCGGAGCAGGCCGCGAAGGAGAGCGGCGTCGAGTTGGTCAGCGCCGCAGGCAAGTTCGACGGGGACAACGCGGGCCAGGTCACCGCGATCGAGAACATGGTCAACTCAGGCGTGAAGGGCATCCTCATCACGCCCAACGACTCGAAGGCGATCGTGCCGGCGCTCGAGAAGGCCCGCGCCAAGGGCGTACTGGTCATCGCCCTGGACAGCCCGACCGAGCCCCAGGACGCCACCGACGCCCTGTTCGCCACCGACAACGTCAAGGCCGGCGAACTCATCGGCCAGTACGCGAAGGCAGCCATGGCCGGCAAGAAGGCCAAGATCGCCACACTCGACCTGGCTCCCGGAGTCGCCGTGGGCGTGCAGCGGCACGAGGGCTTCCTCAAGGGCTTCGGCGTCCCCGAGGGGGACCCGTCGATCGTGTGCAGCCAGGACACCGGCGGCGACCAGGCCAAGGGCCAGACCGCCATGGAGAACTGCCTCCAGAAGGCCCCCGGCATCAACGTCGTCTACACGATCAACGAACCGGCCGCGCTGGGCGCCTACACCGCGCTGAAGGCCAAGGGTCTGGAGAAGAAGGTGCTCGTCGTCTCCGTCGACGGCGGCTGCACCGGCACCAAGGCCGTCAAGGAGGGCAAGATCGCCGCCACCTCGCAGCAGTACCCGCTCAAGATGGCGTCCCTCGGCGTCAAGGCCGTCGCGGACTTCGCCGAGGACGGCAAGAAGACCTCCGGTTACACCGACACCGGCGTCACGCTGATCACCGACCGGGAGCAGACGGGGGTCGACGCCAAGGACACCGCGTACGGCCTGGAGAACTGCTGGGGCTGAGCCCGTAGCGGTCACCACGTTCGGGCATCGACTTCCAGCACCCGCCCCGCGTGCCCGTTCCCGGCACGCAACGGGGCGTCCATCACCGGCAAGGACCACCATGACTGCCACGACCACGCCCTACGACCAGCTGAAAGGACCGACCGCGGTCCGCCGGCTGATCGCCACACCCACCGCGGGCCCCCTGGCCGCACTCCTGCTCGCCTGTGTGTTCTTCTCGCTGACGACCGAGCAGTTCCTGTCCGGCGGCAACTTCTCCCTGATCGTCCAGCAGGTCATGGTCGTGGGCACCCTCGCCATCGGCCAGACCCTCATCATCCTGACCGCCGGCATCGACCTGTCCTGCGGCGCCGTCATGGCGTTCGGCAGCATCGTCATCGCCAAGATGGCCGCTCAGGGAACGCTTCCCCCGCTCGCCGCGATCGCCCTCGGACTGGTGGTCTGCGGCGGCTTCGGGCTCCTCAACGGCCTGCTCGTGCAGATGATCCCGCTGCCGCCCTTCATCGTGACGCTGGGCATGCTCAACGTGGCGTTCGCGCTGACGCACATCTACTCCGCCGAGCAGACGGTGACCGACCTGCCCGCGCCGCTCACCGCCCTCGGCGAGACCTTCCCGCTGGGCCGGACCGACATCACCTACGGCTCCCTCGTCACCATCGCCCTGTTCCTGGCCTTCGCCTACGCGCTCAGCAGCACCTCATGGGGCCGCCACGTCTACGCCCTGGGCAACAGCCCGGAGAGCGCGCGGCTGAACGGCATCCGCACCTCCCGGCTGACCATCGGCGTCTACACGCTCGCCGGGCTCGTGTACGGCGTAGCGGCCCTGCTGCTCGTCTCCCGTACCGGCGTGGGCGATCCGCAGGCCGGACAGACCGACAACCTCGACAGCATCACCGCCGTCGTCCTCGGTGGGACCAGCCTCTTCGGCGGCCGGGGCGCCGTCCTCGGCACCTTCATCGGCGTTCTGATCGTCGGCGTCTTCCGCAACGGGCTCCAGCTGATGGGCGTCGCGTCGATCTACCAGACGCTGATCACCGGCATTCTCGTCATCCTCGCCGTGACCGTCGACCAGATCTCCCGGAAGAAGGCGCGATGAGCACCGACACGTCCGCGACCCCCGTCCTCCAGGCCCGCGGCCTGGTCAAGAAGTACGGCCATGTGACCGCCATCGACGGCGCCGACTTCGACCTCATGCCCGGCGAGGTCCTCGCCGTCATCGGTGACAACGGAGCCGGTAAGACCAGCCTGATCAAGGCGCTGACCGGTGCGATCGTCCCCGACGAGGGCGAGATCAGACTCGGCGGGAAGCCCATCCGGTTCAGCGGCCCGCAGAGCGCACGCGAGCACGGGATCGAAACCGTCTACCAGGACCTCGCCGTCGCGGCCTCCATGGACATCGCCTCCAACATGTTCCTCGGGCGCGAACTGCGCCGCCCCGGCGTCCTCGGCAGCGCGTTCCGCCTGCTCGACAAGAAGCGGATGCGCGAGGAGGCCGCCGCACACATGGCCGATCTGAAGATCGGGCTGCGGTCGCTCACCCAGGCGGTGGAGACCCTCTCCGGCGGACAGCGCCAGGCCGTGGCCGTCGCCCGCGCCGTGGCCTGGGCCAAGAGCGTCGTCGTGATGGACGAGCCCACAGCCGCGCTGGGCGTCAGGGAGTCGGGACAGGTGCTCGACCTCATCCGCCGCGTCCGCGACAAGGGCATGCCCGTCGTCCTGATCAGTCACAACATGCCCCACGTGTTCGAGATCGCCGACCGGATCCATGTCCACCGGCTCGGGCGGCGCGAGGCCCTGATCAAGCCCTCCGACCACTCCATGGCCGAGGTGGTCGCCATCATGACCGGGGCGCTCACGGTCAAGAGCGACGGAGGTACCGTCGTCACCGACGCCGACGCCGCCAGAGCGGCAGGCGTGTCAGCCCACTGAGTCAGCAGCTCAGAGAAGACAGCGGGCCCGGCCCGTCCGGGCCGGGCCCGACGAACGCACAGGAACGGTGGTACATGGCCGCGACCCGCCGCCCCACACTGGCCGACGTCGCCCGAGAAGTGGGCGTCAGCGCCAAGACGGTCTCACGGGTGCTCAACGAGGACGGTCCGAGTTCCCCGCAGACCCGGGAGCGCGTCCTCGCGGCGGTGGCGAAACTGGGCTTCCAGCCCAACCTCATGGCGCGGAACATCCGCGTGGGAGGCCCCGACACCACCGTGGGACTGGTGGTGCCCGACCTGGGCAACCCGTTCTTCGGAACGGTCGCCGGCGGGATGGAGGACGCGGTGCGCAGCCGTGGACTGACCCTGCTCATGGGCTCGTCCGCCGAAGACCCCGAACGGGAACGGGTGCTGACCCAGACCTTCCTGGCCCGCCGTGTCAGCATCCTGATGGTGGTCCCCGCGTTCGGCGCCGACCACCGCTACCTCAAGGCGCCACGCGCGGCCGGCCTGCCGGTGGTGTTCCTCGACCGCCCCGGGGTCGGTCTGTCCACCGACTGCGTCGTCAGCTCCAACCGGACCGGCGTCCACGAAGGCGTCTCGCATCTCATCGCCCAGGGCCACCGGCGCATCGGGTTCATCGGTGACCTGCCCGCGAGGCTCTACACCCGGCGTGAGCGGCTCGCCGGCTACACCTCGGCGCTCGAGGAGGCGGGCCTGCCCTACGACCGCACTCTGGTGACCGGCGCCCACGGCCAGGAGACCGCCGCTGCCGCGACCACCGAACTCCTGGGCCTGCCCGATCCGCCCACCGCCCTGTTCGCGGGCAACAACATCGTGGCCATGGGTGTCGTCGCCCACCTGACCCGCGCCGGCCGGAAGGACGTCTCCCTGGTCGCCTTCGACGACCTCCCGCTGGCCGAGGTGCTCGAACCGGCGCTGACCGTCGTGGCGCAGGATCCGGCGGCCATCGGCGAAGCGGCGGCCAGGACCGCTCTCGCCCGCCTGGACGGTGACCGCTCCCGGGCCCGTACCGTCACCGTCCCCACGCGCCTGGTCGTCCGCGGCTCCAGCAGGCCGCCACGGCGGGCCCGCACATCGGCGGACGCGGGCAGCTGAACAAGGCCGTCACGGCGGACGGGTCAGTGCGCGGGCAGGCCACGCAGGCGGCTACGAACCCCTGCGTGGCCTGCCGCTTCGGCGACTACGCGCCGCCGGGGGAAGCGTCCGGCTGTGCGTACGAGGGCGACCCCGTCCCGCCGTGGACGAGGGTGGTCATGACGCCCTCTCCGGTTCCGGCCGCCGGTCGTGGACCTGGAGACCGCGGAGGTCCCACGCCTCGACCGCGTAGGGGACCGGCGCCGCACCGGACGCCGTTGCCTGCAGGCGCCACGTGGCGCCGCCGACCGGATAGAGCCGCAGAGTGAGGGCCTGCCCCTCGGCGGTGAACACCTCGGCGACCGAGTGGTCGATTACGACACGGATGTCCACCGGCCCGAGGCGCGCCGGCAGCCGCCAACTGCCGCCCTTGGCCCGGGGGTCCAGTGAGGCGCGGGACCGGTCGACGACCACCTCTCCCGTCATCGGGTCGCGGACGAGGTCGAGGTATTCGCTGCCGGCCGCGTCCGTGACCAGCCGCAGGCCCCCGGCAGCGTCGAGACGGGCCGTGATGTCGCACGCCGGTCCGATCTCTCCCAACTCGACCGGCCGGCCCGCGCGCACCTCTCCCGCGGCCCGGATCCGGCGGTCCCGGCGCAGCCGCTCGACCTCCTGGGCGGGTCGCTGCAGGAGCGCCCCGTCGTTGTCGATCGTCACCTGGCGGGGCAGCGAGAGCATCCCTGCCCATCCCACCTCGTCCGTCCACGCACTCGGGGCGGACCACGCCGCCGTGCACAAAGCGCCCTCGTGCGGGTCCCACGCGCTGACGAGCACCGCGCCCCGGCCGTTCGTCTACCTGGAGCACGCGATCATCGTGAAGGGCGCCGACGCTCCCGACATCACCAACAACTTCATCGCGGAGTGCGGCTCCTGCATCGCGCTGACCGGGGCGTCGCAGGTCGCCAAGATCACCAACAACTTCCTCATCAGCTCCTGGGGCGGCTACTCGATCTTCGCCGAGAACGCGGAGGGCCCGCACATATCGGGCAACACCGTGCTGTGGGCCTGCAACATCACGCTGCAGAACGTGAACCGGGCCTCCATCACCGGCAACAAGCTGCTGAGCAACTTCCCGAGCATGATCGCGCTGCTGAACGGAAGCTCCGAGAACCTGATCGCGAGCAACCACTTCCGGCGGGTCCACGGAGACGGCGCGAGCAACCGCTTCGACGACAAGTTCGGCCTGGTGCACATCGCGGGCAACAAGAACACACTGACGTCCAACCAGTTCTCGTTCTCGGTGCCGGCGCAGAACATCACCCCGGCAGGCTCCGACCCGACGATCGTGCTGGTGAAGAGCGGCGACAACAACTACCTGGCTGCCAACCACATCACCAGCAACGTGCCGGCCAAGGTCGTCCTCGACGCCAGCACCACGGCCACCAAGGTGCTGTTCAGCGCCACCACCGCGCAGCTCGACGCCTTCACGTCCAACCACTCCATGGTGGCGACTCCGTAGCCGGCAAGTCCCCACGGTCCGTCGTCCCCGCAGCGAACCTTCGGCCCCGCACCCTGACCAGGTGCGGGGCCGAAGCGTGACGGTTCGCCGCAGAGGGTGGTGGTTCAGGGCGTCCGGGAGCGGACTACGCTTCGGGCGCCGCGGTGAAGCGGTCGAAGCCCGCGATACGGGGAGAGAACCTGAGCGCGCCGTGCGCGCCGAGCGCCGAGCGCAGTCCGGCCGCCACGTCGGCGTCCGGCTCACCGAACACCTCGAAGTGCTCCACCACGCAGTGCTCCATGACTTCCTGGATGTAGGGGTCCGCGAGCTTCCAGTGCAGGCGGACCGCGTCGGAGTCGCGGTAGAGCTGGAAGCTGTGCGCGAGCATCCGCTCCTCGTCCACGAACGTCTGCACCATCAGCTGCGGCCCGTGCCGCTCCGCGAAGTCCACCGCTTCGGCGATGGCGCCGCGGAAGCGCTCAAGATGGCCGTCATTGATGCGCATGGTGTTGCGGAAGAGAAGGATTCCATCGTTCTGTCCGGTCATGGCTCGATCCTGAAACCTCAGCCACGCTTGAGGTCAAGTCCCCGTCGGCCCGGATCACGTACCCCGGATGAAATGCGCCACGAGTCGGGCGGCCGTGACCGTGCCCAGCAGACGCACGCCGTCGGCGTCGCGCTCGATGACCGCCACCAGAGGACTTCGCGTGCGGGCCATCAGCGCGGCGACCTCCATCGGACGTGCGTCAGGTCCTACGACCGGCGGTGGGAAAGCACTCCGGGGCGCCCATTCCGCGGCGGTGAGCCCTGCCAGCCGCTCGGCCACATCGGTGTCGGGCCGCTCGTCGGCGACAGCCGCGAGCCGCGGATCCTCGAGGATGTAGTGGGGCATCAGCTGCCGGACGAGCTGAGAACCGGGCACGATGGCGTAGGGATGCCCGTCGGCGTCGAGGACGAGCAGGGCCGGCAGCGACAGCTCGGCCAGCATCCTGGCGGCGTCCATCGCGGCGTCGTCGGTGGTCACGAACGGATACGTCTCCGCAAGGTCCCGCGCACGCACAGCCGTCCTCCTTCGCCCTTGTCCTGCGAGTCGAGGTCGCGTCCGAAGCTCTCGGATGTGTGTCTGCCTCGCAGTTCCAGGTCAGCACGCTGTGGGTCAGGCGGCGGTCCACTCGTGGGCCCGGCCGCCGCGCCACTCCACCATGCCAGGGTCGTCGATCACCGTGTCCGGGTCGTCGAGCCCGGCGGCTTCGAGGAAGACCACCAGGTCATGATCGGAGTACGCGGTGCCCAGGATCTCGTCCCTGTCGGACAGGTGCACCGTCACCCGCCGGCCGCCCGACGGTGACGGCCGGTGCACAACGATCGGCGCTCTACCCACACATCAAGCCTGCCGTCTCGTGGGCACGGCAGCCACTCACGGAGCGGAGGACCGGCAGGAGCGGGTCAGAGGTTCCAGGCCCCCTCGGCGGCGGCCGTGCGGGCGTAGTCGGTGAAGTCCCGGGGCGGGCGGCCAGCACCTTCTCCATGTCACCGGTCATCCGCCCGGGCGGCGTCTGCACCACCCGGGACGGGCAGGAGGCGAGCACCATCGGGAGCGGCCCGGCACCGGACCGCACGGTGCTGCTGAACGGCCTCTGCACGACGGGAACCGGCGCCACGGTGGGGACCGGCGTCGCGCCGGACCGGCTGCTCGCGGCGCTGCCCCCGCTCGCCGTCGTCCCCGCCGGGCAAGGGCCCTGCCCCGTCAGCGAGGCGGCACTCGAGGACGTCAGCCGCCCGGCCCCGGGGCGGCAGGCCCTCCTGGACCGGATGCCGGACCTGATGCTGCTCGCCGCGCTGCGTGCCTGGTTTTACCCGCCCCGGCGCCCAGGTCCCCGTCTGGTACCGGGCGCACAGCGACGTGGTGGTCGGGCAGGCCCCTACGGCTGCTGGAGGCCGACCCGGCCCACTCATGGACGGTCGAGGCCCTGGCGGCCGAGGCAGGCGTCTCCCGGGCGGCACTGGCCCGGCGCTTCACCGCTCTGGTCGGGCAGCCTCCGATGAGCTACCTGCGCGAACGGCGGATCGCCCTTGCCACCGAACTGCTGCGCCGGCCGGAGGCGACGCTCGCCGCTGTGGCGGGCCGGGTCGGCTTCTCCAGCGCCTTCGCCCTGAGCGTCGCGTGCAAGAAGGCGCGCGGCATGAGCCAGAGCGACTTGCTCCACGAACTCGCCGCTGGACATCCCTTCGCGCTTTCCGAGCCGATCAAACCACGATCACCAACGAGCCGGACATCCCGGAGAACTGGCGGCAGTTGAACAGGCGAGCTGACCAGTATCGAGCCCCGTTCAGGCGCCTACGGTCCCGTCCACACCCTCACGCAGGAAGTCCGCGTGCCCGTTGTGACGGCCGTACTCCAGGAGCACGTGCACCATTACCATCCGCAGCGACACCTCCTGGCCCCATCTGGGCTGATATCCCGCCTGGTCAAGGGACTTCGCCTTTCGCTCGACACGGCGGGAGTTCTCCACCTCGGCCTCCCAGGCCGTGAACGCCTCTTCCCTGGTCGACGCGCTCGCGTCGTACGCCGCCTGGAAGTCGACCTTGTCGGACCAGACCATGGGCGCGTCGTTGTCCTCGAACACCCGGCGGAACCAAGCACGCTCAACCTCCGCCATGTGCCGCACCAGACCGAGCAGCGACAGCGTGGACGGGGGCATCGACTGCTGCCGCAACTCCTCGTCGGTGAGCCCTTCGCACTTCATGGCGAGGGTGGCGCGGTGGTAGTCGAGGAAAGCGCGCAGCATGTCGCGTTCGCTGCCGAAACTGGGCGGTCCTGCGCGGTTGTCGCTCGTCACTGACGCTGCTCCTCATCCGTGCCTGCATCGTGGGCCAGTATCCACTTCCGCCGGTCCCCGTCGAAGGCCGTCGACCAGACCTGACCGTCACCGCGGAGGGCGCCGCCACAGCCGCAGCCGGGCGCAGCGGGGCCTTCCGACGGTGGCGGGGCGAGGGGTCATCGGCCGGTGAAGACGGCGTCGCGGCGTTCGACGAAGGACGTCACGCCTTCGGCACCGTCCGCGGTGGCGATGAGCCGGGCGATGTCGGGGCGCAGTCGGTCGATGGCCGCGGCGTCCCCGTGTTCGCGGGCCCGGTGGGCAGAGGCCAGAGCCGTGCGCACTCCCAGGGGCGCGGACCGTTCGCTGATGACGTGCGCCATCTCCTTGGCCCGCTCGAGGGCCGTGGCGCCGTCGGAGACGACTTCCTGGACCAGGCCGATGCGGTGGGCCTCCGCGGCGTCGAATTCCTCACCGGTGAGGATCCAGCGCATGGCGTTGCCCCACCCCGCTTCCCGCGGGAAGCGGAACGTGGCCCCGCCGAAGGGGTAGATCCCGCGGCGGATCTCGTACTGACTGAAGCGGGTGTCCTGGGCGGCGACACGGATGTCGGCGGCCAGCAGGAGTTCGATGCCCAGAGTCATCACCCAACCCTGGGCGGCGGCGACGACGGGCTTGTACCAGTGACCGTCCAGCCGCCACGGATCGCGGCCGCCCTCCGGGGCGGCGAACTCACCCGCCGCCAGTTCTGCACCGACGTCGAGCATGTCCAGCCCACCGGTGAAGTGGTCGCCGTGGGCGAACAGCACTCCGCACCACAGGTCGTCGTCGGACTCCAGCAGACCGTAGGCGGCCGACAGTTCGCTGATCATCTGCTTGGTGAAGGCGTTGCGTTTGGCGGGGCGGTCGAGGCCCATCAGCAGCACGCGTCCCTCCCGTTCGACAGTGACCGTTGCCGCGTCCTCAGGCGTGGAGCCCATGGCTCCTCCTCTTCAGTTGCATGATGAGACTTGCCGGACGCTAGCCGGACCGGCCGTGGCGGGCAAGCGAATCTCATGATGAGACTGATAAGGTCACTGGCATGAGAAGGACCTCATTCGACAGCTGGCCCTGCTCGATCGCCCGCACCGTCGACATCCTGGGCGACGGCTGGACGCTCCTGGTGCTGCGTGAGGTCTTCTACGGCGAGTCTCGCTTCGACGGCTTCATCACCTCGCTCGGCATCGCCCGCAACACCCTCACCGATCGGCTCCGACGCCTGGAGGAAGCGGGCCTTCTGAAGCGGCGCGCCTACCGGAGCGACCCCGTCCGCCACGAGTACCTCCTGACGGAAAAAGGCCGTGACTTCTTCGGCGTGCTCGCCGCGATCAACGCCTGGGGTGACCGGTGGCTGACCGGTGACGACGGCATCCCGGTGGTCATGCATCACACCGCCTGCGACCACGACACCCAGGCGAAGGTGGTCTGCTCCTCGTGCGGCGAATCGCTGCACCATCAGGACATCGCCGTGCGGACCGGCCCCGGTTACCCCGCCCGGCTGCTCGACGATCCCGGCATCAGCAGGCGATTCTCTTCCTGAATCCGTGGAGCGCGGGCGCCGTTGGTGATGCGGGGTGCCGGGGCCCGCGGTGAAGACGCGTTCTTCCCGCAGGATCACGACGTGGTCGCGTCCTCGGCGTCCTGCTCAGCGCCACCGCCGTGGCCGCCGCCGGCGCGATCGGCTTCGTCGGACTCGTGGCACCGCACGCGGCCCGTGCCCTCGTGGGCCGGCAGCGCGTCCGGATGGTGTCGGTCGCGGTGCTCCTCGGAGCCGTGCTCGTCGGCACGGCCGACCTGGTGGGCCGCACCGTGATCGCACCGGCCCAGCTCGGTGCCGGCCTGATGACCGCCGTGATCGGTACTCCGTACTTCCTTCATCTGCTTGTACGCAGCCGCCGGTAGAACGAATGCCGCGCTCGGCGGACCCACCGGCTCGGTGCGCAGGGGTGAGCGCCCGGGTAGTGCAACCTTTGGGTTGCGCCTCAAAACCTGATGTGCAACTCTGGAGTTGCACTGATGACGGAAGCGAACAAGGAGTCCCCTCATGAGCGAGGACCGGATCGAAAGCGAAACCCTCATCGCGGCACCGCTGGAGCGGGTCTGGTCGCTGGTGGCGCAGCCCGGCTTTTGGGTCGCCGACAAGGCGAGCCTGCCCGGCACCGTGGCCAGGGAAGGTGAGTCGATGGTGGCCAAGAACGCCGAGCACGGCGATTTCCCGGTGCGGGTGGAGAAGGTCGAGCCGCCCACGTACCTGGCGTACCGCTGGACCAGCGCGTTCCCCGGAGAGGAACTGCGCGAGGACAACAGCACCCTCGTGGAGTTCACGTTGACCCAGGAAGGCGAGCAGACGCGGCTGCACGTCGTCGAGAGCGGGTTCGCGGCACTGGCCGGGTCCCAGGAACTGCGCAGCCAGAACCGGAAGGACCACAGCGAGGGCTGGCCCCTGGAGCTCGACGCACTCAAGACCCGCGCCGAGCAGTCGTCCGCGTGACGGACGGAGCTCGCGGCGCCGGCGAGGCCGTCGACAGCGTGCTCGTCGCGCTGGCCGACCCGACGCGGCGTCAGCTGCTGGAACTGCTTGCCGCGAAGGGCGAGGCCACCGCGACGACGCTCGCAGAGCCGCTTCCCGTCTCGCGGCAGGCGGTGGTCAAACACCTCGCCGTCCTGGACGCCGCCGGGCTGGTCTCCGGTACCCGGGTGGGACGCGAGGTGCGGTACGCGGTGCGGCCCACGGCGCTGGACGCGACGGCGCGATGGATGGCCGCGCTCGCGGCCGACTGGGATCGGCGACTGGCGAACATCAAGCGCGTCGCCGAGGCCGCGGAGGAAGCGGAGCGGGATTCGGGCTAGCGCTCCAGGTTGCCGTTGCTCCGGCCAAGGCTGGTTGAGCGTCGCCAGGCTGACGGTCGTCGGTCCATCGGGGTGCCGGCCGTACAACCGGGGTTCCTGCCGCCGCGGCCCGGTGAGCGACTCGAGCGCACCGGGCCGCGGCAGCGCTGCCCCGACGATGTGCCGCGCGCTGCGGTCGCAGGAACCACAGCCCGCGGATCGCCGGGCCCCCCTGTCGCGTCCGTGGCCGCCGGAGTGATGGCAAGGCGCTTCGCGCTTCGACTCCCGCACGGTCCTGGTCGCGGGCCTGTCCGTGCAGGGCCTGGCGACCCTGCCGCTGGTCTTCCTCAGCGCCGACCGCATGGCACTCGCGGTCGTGGTCCCGGCGCTGTTCATCGGGTTCTTCGCGAACGAAGCCGAGGCCGGGCGGCCCGTTCGTTGAGACGAGTTCTGCGAACCGGGTGCAGGAGGACGGCGGACGATTTCGGCACAGAACGCAGAACGACTACCGACGACGGGGTGCTTGACGGTGGAGTGCTCGACGGCGCGGTGGTCGACGGGTGGCGGAGCGTGGCTGGTTAGGATGCGGGCATGAGTCAGCACACCCGCCGCGAGGTCGGCCCCTCCAGGGCGCGCGCCTACGTGATGCTGGTGCTGGCCGTCCTTCTGGGCGTCGTGGCCATGCACGGACTGGCGCCCGGTACCGCCTTCGCTGCCGGCCACACGGTGTCGACCACCGCCGGTCCCGCGGCCCCTGCCGAGGTGCACGACGACTCGGCCGGTTGTGACTGCGCACACGGGGACCACCACAACGGTGGGGGCGGGCATGTCTCCCACGCCGACGAGACGTGCGCCGCGAGCGGCACGAGCGCGGCCCCCGCACTTCCTGCCCTCGTCCCGTCCGCGGTCTGCACGGCGCCCGATGCGGACCCCCCGGCATCGGCCTTCGAGGCGACTCCAGGTGTTCGCGCCCCGCCGTCACTGAGTGAACTGCAACTCCTGCGCATATAGGGCAGCCCTCGGCGCGCCCGGTCTTCTCCGGCCGGTGCCGCCGTGCGAGCCATGCCCGATCGAACGCACATCACAGGAGTAGCACCACCATGACCGCACACCGTTCCACGATCCGCCGTGCCGCCGCCGTCGCTGCCGCGGCTGCCGCCGCCGTGCTGCTCGCCGCTTGCGGTGGGGGAGACGAGAGCTCCTCCGGCCACGGCGGCCACGCGCCCTCGGCGCCCAGCGCCTCGACGTCGGCTTCCGCCCAGGAGGGCAAGCACAACGCCGCCGACGTGGCCTTCGCGCAGGGGATGATCCCGCACCACCGGCAGGCGGTGGAGATGGCCGACCTGGCGGCGACCCGCGCGGGTTCCGCGGACGTCAAGGCACTGGCCGCCGAGATCAAGAAGGCGCAGGACCCGGAGATCAAGACCCTGTCCGAGTGGCTCACCTCGTGGGGCGAGGACGTCCCCAAGGACGACGAGGGCGGCGAGCACGCCGGTCACTCCATGTCCGGGATGATGACGCCCGAGGAGATGGGCCAGCTGGAGAAGGCGTCCGGGGAGGCCTTCGACACCGCGTTCCTCAAGATGATGATCAAGCACCACGAAGGTGCCCTCGACATGGCGAAGACCGAACAGGCCGACGGCTCCTACCAGCCGGCGAAGGACATGGCCGGCGACATCGTCACCTCCCAGAGCGCCGAGATCACGCGCATGAACGAGCTGCTCGGCAAGAACTGACGGCGGGGGTTCCCCGGAGCGGGGGCGGTGCGGCCGCCCCCGCTGTTCTCCTGCCGAGGGCCCTGGGGGCCGCCGGCACTGGCTGCCCCGGCCCGGGTCCGGCGCCGCCCGGGTCCCGTTGCCCCGCCCGGTCCCGTTCCGGCGGCAGGGCTCCGGCAGGGCTACGGCCAGGCTTTGCCGCCGGTGTTCATCGCAGGGTGAGCGGGGTCTCGGATTCGACGCGGTTCAGCTTCTCGGGGTTGCGGACGTAGTAGAGGCCGGTGACCTGGGCATCCTCGACACTGACCGCCATGACGCCGTCGAGCTCGCCGTCCAGGTGGACGAGGAGTGCGGGGCTGCCGTTGACCACGGTGGGAGAGACGGTGATCGGGCGCTTGTTCTTGCCGAGACGACCCATCATGAAGCGGGCCACCTTGTCGGCACCGATGATCGGCCGCAGGGCGGCCTGCTTGATGCCGCCGCCGTCGCTCATCAGGACGATGTCGGGGGCGAGCACGTCGAGGAGTTCCTGCGGGTCGCCGGTTTCGAGCGCGCGCCGGAAGGACTCCAGGGCGGCCCGGGTCTGGCCGGGGGTGACCGCCTGGCGGGGGCGGCGGGCGTCGACGTGCCGGCGGGCGCGGTGGGCGATCTGGCGGACGGCCGCGGGGCTTTTGTCGACGGCGGCGGCGATCTCGTCGTAGCCGACGTCGAAGGCCTCGCGCAGCACGAAGACGGCACGCTCGGTCGGTGACAGGGTTTCGAGGACCAGCATCATCGCCATCGACACGCTCTCGGCGAGTTCGACGTCCTCGGCCACGTCCGGTGCGGTGAGCAGGGGTTCGGGCAGCCAGGGGCCGACGTAGGCCTCTTTGCGGCGTTTCATGGTGCGCAGCCGGTTCAGTGCCTGCCGGGTCGTGATCCGGACCAGGTAGGCGCGCTGGTCGCGGACCTGTTCCAGGTCGACCTTGACCCATCGCAGCCAGGTCTCCTGGAGGACGTCCTCGGCGTCGGCGGCCGATCCGAGCATCTCGTAGGCGACCGTGAAGAGCAGGTTGCGGTGGGCGACGAACGTGTCGGTCGCCTGGTCAGCGGGCTGGTCGCTCATCTCTCGACCCTTTCCTTCGCGGCCGGGCTGTCGCCGACGGCCTTGGAGCGTGCGTCCACAGCGGTATTCGACCGGACCGCCCGGGATTTCGTCGCCCAGACTGCCGGTCCGGCGGTGCTCGGCGCCTCGCCGCGCCTGGTGGCCATGACGCCGGAGCAGCCGCCGATCACGACCACGTCGGTGCTCCCGGTCATGGTGTCTCCTTCGCTTCGATGCCGAGGGGGTTCTGCCTCAAGACACCAGGCGGTCGATCGCTGTGACAGCGGTCCTCGCCGAAGGGGTCAGTGCTCGGGGCGCAGTCCTGCCAAGGTGACCGCGACGAGGCGGCGGACCGCGGCCTTGCTCCGCAGCCCGCCGGCCGCGGTGAGCGCGTGGAGGCAGTAGCTCGCCAGCTCGTCCGTCGCGACATCGTGGCGGATCCCGCCGCTGCGGGCCCCTTCGTCGAGCAGGTCGCGGATGATTCCGTGAAGATGCCCGTGGGCCCGGGTGACGTGCTCTCCGCGGTGCAACAGGCCCGCCAGTTCGTCACCGTGACGCTCGTGCGCGATCGAGGCGTACGCCTCCAGTACCGCCCGGAGCCGTTCGACCGGAGCGCCTTCCCGGTCCCGGACCTGTGCCAGATGCGCCACGTGCGCGTGCACCTGGCGTTCGTGCCATGCCAGCAGAACCGCTTCGACATCGGGGAAGTACTTGTAGAGCGTCGCCCGACCGATGCCGGTCTCCGTGGCGACCTGCGACATGGTCACCGACCGCAGACCCTCCGAGGCGACCAGTCGCGCGGTCGCGTCCAGGATCGCGTCACGCACCGCACGGCGGTGTTCCTCGACCGTCTCGTTCCACAGCTTGGGCACCCCCTCAGTATGGTGCCCGCCCTGTGCGAAACGGCCTGGCTATAGTGAAGACACGCTGTCTCGTAAAAATGCGACACAGGGCGCTCGCCGCGGATGACCGCCACAGATGAGGACCGTCATGACAGACCCGCCTCCCACCCCCGAACCCCCGGACGAGGGCGGCGCGCCGCGCTGGGTGAAGGTGCTCGGCGCTGTCGCGCTCCTGCTCGTCGTGCTGATCGTGGTCGTGCATCTCGCCGGCGGCGGCATGGGAGGGCACACGCCATGACGGCCATGACGCCCCGGACACGCAAGATCGCACTCACCGCGCACGTCACGTCGTCCGTCGGCTGGATCGGCGCGGTCGCCGTCTTCCTCGCTCTCGCCGTCACCGGCCTGAGCAGTCAGGACCCGCAGACCGTGCGGGCGGCGTACCTGTCCATGGAGCTGACCGCACGGCTGGTCATCGTGCCGCTCGCCCTCGCCTGTCTGCTCACCGGGCTCATCCAGTCGCTGGGGACGGTCTGGGGACTGTTCCGCCACTACTGGGTTCTGGTCAAGCTCCTGATCGGCGTCCTGGCCACCGCGCTGCTGCTCGTCCATATGCGGCCCGTCGGCCACATGGCCGACGCCGTCAGGCAGGCGACCCTGGCCGACGGCGAACTCGGCGGTGTACGCCTCCAATTGGCCGCCGACGCCGGTGCGGCGCTCCTGGTGCTGCTCGTGGCGGTGGCACTGTCGGTCTTCAAGCCCCGGGGGGCGACGCGCTACGGGCAGCGCCGCATGCGGGCGGCTGCACCACGCTAGGACGTGTCCAATCCGCCCTTCTCGCGTATCCGCAGCACTTCCCGGACGGTGCGCAGCTCGACGTCCACTGAGACCTCCGCGTACCGCTGGTCCCCGACTTCCAGAAGCTGGGTGGTGCGGAAGACCGGGTACGCGGCGGGCTCGGACATGCGGGAACCCTGCCCCGACGGGCAGTCAGCGCACGAGCCCGGACCTGGGGTAATGGCCTTGCTGGGTGGCCGCCCGGCGAGCGATGCTGGGGCGGTGCCAGGACAGCGGAAGAGGAAACGCCGACAGCAGGACGCGAGTCGACGCGGCACCGCGCATGGCGCCGGCCGCTGGGAAGTGATGTTCGAGACCCAGGACGCGGCGGAGTTTCGTGCTCACCTGCACCGTCTGCGTTCCGCGGACGTGCGGATCGACTGGGCGTTGACCCGGATCGACACGCTCTGCGGACGACTGGTGCAGCCGACCACCTACCGGCTGAGCCGGTTCGTGCCGGCCCCTGAGCCGCATCGCGTCCCGGGCCGCTTCACTGCCTGAAAGGGCTCTGGTGAAGCCCCTTCACCAGAGCCGGCGGGAGGGGAACTCCGGCCGGATGAACTCTTTGTGCCCGGCGAACGCGGGCGGATCGCACTCCTCCAGGGAAGAACGCGAAGACACGCGACGGCGACGGGGCGATCGAGATCACCGACCAGCCGGGCCTGTGAGGGGGGCACCCCTTGACGCTTGTCCATGGTGTCTTACCGGCGGTGCGGACGGTACTGGGGGGCAGCCGGGATCACGGGTGGCCGAGTCGCATGACCGGCCGGAACCGGCCGGCGCTCCGCCTCCCCGTAGGCGCCGGGGAACGGCGCTCAGCCGTCCCCCGGCGTGAGCGACGCGGCTCGGCGGCCTCGACTCGCCCATGGCGCTGCTGTGCTCAATCAGCTCGTGCACCGCTTCCCAGGCCACGCGGTTCGCTGTCCCCGGTCGGTGAGCCGGTCTCCGTGGCGACGTCCCACCGGCGGTCTCGAAACGCTGCCGGTGAAGACGGGACCTCACGCTTCACGAAGTGCGCGGGGCACGGAACCCGACGCCGTGGAGCCGCCCGGCGGCGGGTTCACGCCTCCCGCTGGGCGTCGATCTCGGCGATGAGGGCCTCGATGCGGGTCCTGATCTCGTCGCGGATGGGGCGTACGGACTCCACGCCCTTGCCCGCGGGGTCTTCCAGGGCCCAGTCGAGGTACTTCTTGCCGGGGAAGATCGGGCAGGCGTCGCCGCAGCCCATGGTGATGACGTAGTCGGACGCCTGCACGGCCTCCGTCGTCAGCACCTTGGGCTTCTGGCCGGCGATGTCGACGCCGACCTCGTTCATGGCCTCGACGGCGGCCGGGTTGACCTGGTCCGCGGGGACGGAGCCGGCCGAGCGGACCTCGATCCGGTCGCCCGCGAGGTGGTGGAGGAAGCCGGCGGCCATCTGGGAGCGGCCCGCGTTGTGGACGCAGACGAACAGCACGGAGGCGAGCGGGGCGGAGGACATGCGTTCTTCCTTCACGGAGTGAGGCAGCGGGGCGAGGGGCGGGTTCAGGCGGGCAAGGATGCCGGCAGGCCGGTGATGCGGCGTCCGAGCCGACGCGGTTGCCGGGGCGGTTGCCGGGGCGGCTGTCGTCGCGGATCTGACGCACGGCGAGGCGGGTGTGCGCCGGGCTCAGGTCAGCCCGGACTGGTATCAGCTGAAGGTGATGTGACAGTATCAGCCCATGATGACGTCAGTCGACACTGATCTCCTGCGGGTGCTGGCCGACCCGCTCAGGCTCCGGATCGTGACCTTGCTCGCCCGCGAGACCCTGTGCACCACCCATCTCGTGGAGGAGACCGGTGCCCGCCAGACCAACCTCTCCAACCACCTGAAGGTGCTGCGCGAGGCCGGGGTCGTGGAGACCGAACCGTGCGGCCGTTTCACGTACTACAAGCTCCGTCCGGACGTCATCGCCCAGCTCGCCGGTCAGTTCGCCGACCTGGCCGAGTCCGCCCGCACCGCCACCGACAACAAGAGGGCCTGTCCGTGACACGCACCGAAGGACCCGCGGCGACCCGCGCCGAAGTACCCGCGACGCCCGGCACCGAAGGACCCGCGGCGACCCGCGCCGAGGGGCCCGCGACCGACGAAGGCCGGTCGGTCGTCGCGAAACTGTCGACGCTCGACCGTTTCCTCGCCGTCTGGATCCTCATCGCCATGGGCCTCGGCCTCGGGCTCGGCCGGCTGATCCCCGGCCTGAACGACGCGCTGGCGAAGGTGGAGATCGGCGGCATCTCGCTCCCCATCGCCGTCGGCCTGCTGATCATGATGTATCCGGTGCTCGCGAAGGTCCGCTACGACAAGCTGGACGCTGTCACCGGCGACCGCAGGCTCATGGTCTCGTCGCTGGTCGTCAACTGGGTCCTCGGGCCCGCGGTGATGTTCGCGCTCGCGTGGATCTTCCTGCCCGATCTGCCCGAGTACCGCACCGGCCTGATCATCGTCGGCCTCGCCCGCTGCATCGCCATGGTCATCATCTGGAACGACCTGGCCTGCGGCGACCGCGAAGCCGCCGCCGTCCTGGTGGCACTCAACTCCGTCTTCCAGGTCATCGCCTTCGGCCTGCTGGGCTGGTTCTACCTCGACCTGCTGCCCGGCTGGCTCGGCCTCGGCGACGGCGAGAGTCTCGACATCTCGATGTGGAAGATCGCGCTCAACGTCGTCGTCTTCCTCGGCATTCCGCTCTTCGCCGGATTCCTGACCCGGCGGATCGGTGAGAAGAAGCTCGGCCGGGAACCGTACGAGAACAGCTTCCTGCCGAAGATCGGTCCGTGGGCGCTCTACGGCCTGCTGTTCACGATCGTCATCCTCTTCGCCCTCCAGGGGAAGACGATCACCTCGCAGCCGCTGGACGTCGCCCGCATCGCGCTGCCGCTGCTCGTCTACTTCGCGGTCATGTGGTTCGGCACCTTCGCCCTCGGCAAGATGATCGGTCTGAACTACGAGCGCACGACCACGCTGGCGTTCACTGCGGCCGGCAACAACTTCGAGCTCGCCATCGCGGTCGCCATCGCCACCTTCGGCGTCACCTCCGGTCAGGCCCTCTCCGGCGTCGTCGGCCCGCTCATCGAGGTCCCCGTCCTCGTCGCCCTGGTCTACGTCTCCCTGGCCTGGCGTAAGAAGTTCACCGCGACGCAGCCGGTCTCGTGACGCAGCGCGCCGATGTGGTGGTGATCGGCGGCGGCCAGTCCGGGCTCGCCGCCGGCTACCACCTGCGCCGCCTCGGCGTGGACTTCGTCGTCCTCGACGCGCAGTCCACGCCGGGCGGCGCCTGGCAGCACACCTGGGACTCGCTGCGCCTGTTCTCCCCGGCCGCGTACTCGTCGCTGCCGGGCCGCCTGATGCCGCCGCAGCCGGGGGAGACGCACCCGGATGCCGGCCATGTGCTCGACTATCTCGCGGACTACGAGAAGCGGTACGAGCTGCCCGTGCAGCACGGCGTCCAGGTCCAGGCGGTGCGCCGCGAGGGGACGTTCCTGCGGGTGGAGACCGAGGCGGGCGACTGGCGGGCCCGGGCCGTCGTCAGCGCGACCGGCACCTGGTCCCGCCCGTTCCTGCCCGCCGTCCCGGGCCGCGACGTCTTCGCCGGCCGGCAGCTTCACACCACCGACTACCGCCGCCCGGCCGACTTCGCGGGGCAGCACGTCATCGTCGTCGGCGGCGGCAATTCCGGCGCCCAGGTCGCAGCCGACCTCGCCCTGGACGGTGTGCGGCTCACATGGGCGACCCGGCGTCCACCGCGCTACCTCGCCGACGACATCGACGGCCGTGTCCTCTTCGACGTCGCCACCGCCCGTCGCCGCGCCCTCGACGAGGGCCGCGCCGACAGTGGCGGCGTCGCCTCCCTCGGCGACATCGTCGCCGTCCCACCGGTCCGTGCCGCCCGCGACGCCGGACTGCTCGACGCCGAACCCCCGTTCACCCGGCTCACGCCCACCGGCGCCGAGTGGGCGGACGGCACCCGGGCCGAAGCGGACACCGTCATCTGGTGCACCGGCTTCCGTCCGGCCCTGTCCCACCTCGCCCCCCTGGGACTGCGCGGGCCACGCGGCCGCGTCCCGACCGAAGGCACCCGCGCCGTCGACGAGCCGCGCCTGCACCTCCTCGGCTACGGCGACTGGACCGGCCCCGCCTCCGCCACCCTGATCGGGGTGGGCCGGCCCGCCCGCGACGCGGCCCGCCGGATCGCCCAGCTGCTGCGCTGAGGCCGTGCCGCTCAGCGCTCCCGAGCTCCGACGTAAGGACGAGGGCGTGCCCGCGCGAAGTCCCCGACAGCCTGAGGGCGACCGGCCGCCGCCGCTGCTTGGACGAAGCGGGCCGGCGGGCGACACTGCAAGGCATGAGGGAGCCGCCGCTCGATGTGCTGATCGTGGGTGCGGGGCCGACCGGCTTGGCCCTGGCGGCTCAACTGCACGCGTACGGCGCCCGGTTCCGGATCGTCGACCGGCACCTGGACCGCGCCCGCGAGTCCCGCGCCCTGGCCGTTCAGCCGCGGACCTTGGAGGCTCTCGCCCCCTTCGGGGTCAGCGAGGAGCTGGTGCGGCGCGGTAATCCGGCGGTGCGGCTGAGGATGCATCTGCCGGGCCGGACGGTCCGGGTGCCGCTGTTCGACCTGGGCGTCGCCGATACGCCGTACCCGTTCCTGCTGTTCCTGTCGCAGGCCGAGACGGAGAGCGTCCTCGGCCGTTTCCTGGCCGACAGCGGGACACCGCTCGAGCGAGGCGTCGAACTGCTGGAACTGGCCCGCACGGGCGAGCAGGTGGCCTGTCGGCTGAGGAGGGGCGACGGGGCCGAGGAGCGCGTGACCGCGCGCTACGTGGCCGGCTGTGACGGGGCCCGCAGTACCGTGCGCCGGCAGGCCGGTATCGGTTTCGAGGGCCACTCCTACCCGCAGACGTTCCTGCTCGCCGATCTGGAGGCCGACGGTCTCGAGCAGGGAGCCGCGCATGCCTTCATGACCGACGCCGGGATGGTGTTCTTCTTCCCGCTCGCGTCGCCCGCGAGCTGGCGGATGCTCGCGATGAGGCCCCCGGACACCCCGGGCGCCGCAGACGCGGATGTGAGCCTGGCGATGCTGCAGTCCCTCGTCGACCGTTACGTGGACCTGCCGCTGCGGCTGCGCGACCCGGTGTGGATGACCGACTTCCGGATCCACAACCGCGGCGCCGGCCGCTACCGGTCCGGGCCCGTCTTCCTGGCCGGCGACGCGGCCCACATCCACAGTCCGGCCGGCGCCCAGGGCATGAACACCGGCATCCAGGACGCCCTCAACCTCGGCTGGAAGCTCGCCCACGTCTGCCGGGGCGCCGCACCGGCCGCCTTGCTGGACACCTACGAAGCGGAACGCGCGCCGGTCGGCCGCGACGTCCTGCGCTTCACGGACCTCGCCTTCAAGATCGCGACCAGTGCCCACCCCCTGATCCGGTCGGCACGCATCCGCCTCGCGCCCCGCATCGCACCGCTCGTCCTGCGCCCCGCCCCGCTGCGCGCCGCCGCCTTCCGGCGGCTCGGCCAACTCGCCGTGAACTACCGGCGCAGCCCCGCCACCAGCGAGGGCTCCCGGCCACCCCGCCACGGTCCCAAGGCCGGCGACCGGCTGCCGGACACCCCGCACGGCCTGCATGCCCTGACGGCCCCGGCGGGCTACCACCTGCTTCTGTGCGGTCCGGCGGACAGCTGGAGAAGCGCCCCGGACCCGGCCGCCCTCGATGCGGCACGCGCCGGTCTCGTCCACGTGCACAGACTCGGAACGAACGCGCCCTGGCCCGGCGCCGCTCACTGCCTGGTGCGGCCCGACGGCTACATCGGCCACCTCGCGGCAGGCACGGACCTGACCCGCCTCATCGCGTACCTCGACCGCTGGCTCCCGTCCCGGGAACAGGAACGCCCAGCACCCTGACGGGACCGCTGCCCGACCGCCGACCGGCCGGACCCACCGGCCCGCGACGTGGCCGTCGGCGGCCGACCGCGGCCGACTGCGCTGCTAGCGTTGCCTCTTGAACGAGGGGGCGAAGGCAGCAGATGACATCGAACGCGTTCCGTATCGGGGGCGATCTGAGCGTACGGCGGCTGGGGTTCGGGGCCATGCGCCTGCCGACCGAGCCCGGTCCTGGCAGGGCATCGTCCCTCGCCGTCGCCCGGCGGGCCGTCGAACTGGGCGTCACGCTGATCGACACCGCGTACCTGTACGGCGGGGGAGCCAACGAGGAACTCCTCGCCGAGGCCCTGCACCCCTACCCGGACGGGCTGGTCATCACCACCAAGGTCGGCGTTGCGCGATCGGGCCCCTCGGGTGAGTGGCGGCTCGACGGGCGGCCGAGCGTCCTGCGCGACCAGGTGGAGGAGGCACTGCGCCGACTTCGTGTCGAGCGGATCGAGCTGCTCCAACTGCACCGTATCGACCCCGAGACGCCGCTCGCCGACCAGGTCGGCACCCTGCGGGACCTGCGGACCGAGGGCAAGATCGGCCGGATCGGACTGTCCGAGGTCACCGTCGCCGAGCTCGAGGAGGCGAGAGGGATCGTCGACATCGCGAGCGTGCAGAACCGCTACAGCCTGCTCGACCGTGAGTACGAGCCCGTGCTCGCGGCGTGCGAAGCGGCCGGGATCGCGTTTCTGCCGTGGCGGCCGGTCGCCTGGGGGAAGTCGGGGGCGACGGCCGAGATCGCCGCCGTGGCGGCCGAGCTCGGTGCCACGCCCACCCAGGTCGTGCTCGCGTGGCTCCTCGGGCACTCGCCGGTAGTGCTGCCGATCCCGGGCACCACGCGGATCGACCACCTGGAAGAAAATCTCGCCGCCGAACGTCTCCAGCTGTCGCCCGCCCACCGCGACCGCCTCGACCGGCTGCCCGCGCCGGCATAGGGCCACGGCCGCGCGTACCCGACGACCGCTCCTCGGCTTCCGCGGCCACGTTGCCGGCTTTTCCTTGCGGAAAGGCAGCCCCCATCGACCGATATCGTGCGTACCGAACCGGGGCCGTCTGCGCAGCCGTACGCATGACCCGGCGAGTTGAGAATCCACGCGCTGCCCTGGCGATGGGGAGACTCCTCGCGTGATGCGGCACACCATTACCGCCGTCCCTTTTATGCACTTTAATCCCGAATCCGCCCCTTGAGCGTAGAGGTGCCCGGCTGGAGTCGGCATTGCCCGCATTGATGCGCATCCAATGTCCTTGAGGGGCGCGAAGGCGATTACGATGGTGTGGCCGTGGTGTGAAGATCGAGCCGAAGCGACTGCCCCCTGAGTGGGGGAAGCGAAGAAGAAAAGGGGGAAAGGTGATTCCGCTTGAGTCGTCGACCGTCGTACTCGGCGCTGTCCCCTTGCCTGCGGAAGCGGTTCCGACGCCCGCTGTCGACCGGCAGGTGCCGACCGGCCGCACAAGCATGGGCGGCGTCGGTGGCCGGCCCGGGTTCACCGGCAGTGTGACCGAGCAGAAGCCGTCCCCCGGTGAATCTCTTTGTATGAAAAGAAAACCGCGACACCTATGGTGATCGTCCGGCCGGAGGGGCTGACCGCTTCCGGTGAACGAGGCGATTCATGTCTCAGGGCGCTCAGGGCGGCCGCGCCTGCACTGCTTGCTTATTCCGTCATTCGTATCCTGTGCCTCGCCGTGCTCTTTCTGTGGTCCTATGTCACAGGCCGCGATGCAATCGATCTGCTCGCGCGGCGTTGGGATTCCCTTTGGTATGTAAGGGTCATTGAAGAAGGCTACGGATTCACTCTCCAGGCGCCGGACGGCAGAGTCCTTTCGAACATGGCCTTCTTCCCGCTTCTGCCGTGGCTCGAATCGCTGGTGTCGGCGGTCACGTCTCTGAGTCCCGCGCATGCGGGTCTCTTCATCAGCGCCGTCGCATCCCTTGTGGCGGCTTTCGGGATATTCACCGTCACGGATCAGCTGTACGGTCCGAGGAGCGGTCTCTTCGCCGTTGTCCTCTGGGCGGCGCTGCCGGTCGGCATCGTCCAGTCGATGGCCTACAGCGAATCGCTGTTCGTGGCTCTGGCCGTGTGGTCGTTGCGATGGTCACTCAACGGGGACTGGATGCGCGCCGGCGTCCTCGCGTCGCTGGCCGGCTTGACGCGCCCGGTCGGACTGGCGGTCACCGCGGCGGTCTGGGCCGCGGCGATCCTCCAGATGTGGGCGACATCCGACAGCCGTGCCGAGGCCCGGCCGACGGGCCGGATGATTGTGGGCCTGCTCGTCGCCCCCCTCGGAGCCGTCGGCTACATACTCTGGGTCGGCCATCGGGTGGGCACGCCCTGGGGCTATCTCCACGTGCAGGCCGAGTGGGGCAACGGCTTCGACGGAGGGCTGGCCTTCTCGAAATTCATCGCCGACCTCCTTTTCAGTTCGGCCTTCCTCGCGGGACTGGCCCTCCTCGTCGGTGTGTTCGCGATCGGCTGGCTCTACAGAAGAACCATCACCGAGAAGCAACCTGTGGCTCTGACCGTGTACTGCGGGGTGGTGGTGATCCTGGCGGTCTGTGCCTCCGGGTATTTCGGGTCCAAGCCTCGACTGCTGATTCCTGCCTTTCCGCTTCTCCTCCCTGTCGCGAACATGTTGAGCCGCACCAGAGGGACGCGGGCGTGGCTCATCGTCGGAACGGCTGCCTTGGTGGCGGCTGTTTACGGCGCCTTCTGGCTGCACGGTTCCGGGCCGCCGTAGCGTCGCGCCCGATCGATGACGGCCGCAGCTCTCAACACCTCGTGGGGGAGCGGGATCCGCGCACCGACCTGCACCAGCTGCCTCGCGGTACCGTGACGAAAAGCAGTGGGTCACCGAATCCGCGGTGGGAGCGGTTGATCATGACGGTGGTGCGGATGCCCGGCATTCGGACGGCGTCGGCCGGGAACGATGCCTGTATGCGGACTGTGGAGCACCCCTGATGCCGGCGCCGAAGGAACCGGCAGCCGACGCGGCGGGCCCTCTCCTGTCGCCGGTCAATTCGCACAACGAGTGGGATCCGCTGGAGGAGATCATCGTCGGGCGTCTGGACGGCGCGACGATCCCCTCCGACCATCCGGTCGTGGGATGCAACATTCCGCCATGGGCAGCACGGTTGCAGGGGCTCGCCGCCGGCTTCAGGTATCCGCGCAGGCTGATCGAGCCGGCGCAGCACGAACTCGACGAGTTCGTCGCTCTCCTGCAATCCCTCGGCATCACCGTCAGGCGCCCCGACGCGGTCGACCACAGGCAGCGCTTCGGCACCCCCGACTGGTCGTCGCGCGGCTTTTGCAACACCTGCCCCCGGGACAGCATGCTCGTGATCGGCGACGAGATCATCGAGACCCCGATGGCATGGCCGTGCCGGTATTTCGAGACGCATTCCTATCGCGCGATCCTCAAGGACTACTTCCGGCGCGGCGCGCGGTGGACGGCGGCACCGAGACCACAGCTCACCGACGCGCTGTTCGAGACGGATTTCCGTATCCCCGAGGCCGGTGAGCCCATGCGCTACATCCTCACCGAGTTCGAGCCGGTCTTCGACGCCGCGGATTTCGTGCGCGCGGGCCGCGACCTGTTCGTCACCCGCAGCAACGTCACCAACCGGATGGGCATCGAATGGTTGCGGCGCCATCTCGGGCCCGGCTATCGCATTCATGAGATCGAGAGCCGCTGCCGCACGCCGATGCACATCGATACGACGTTCCTGCCGCTCTCGCCCGGCAAGGTACTGGTCAACCCCGAATACATCGACATCGACCGGCTGCCCGACGTCCTGAGTTCGTGGGACATCCTGATCGCCCCCGAACCCGACCCCGTCGGCGAGCCCTTGCTCAAGATCACCTCGATGTGCGGCAAGTGGCTGAACATGAACATCCTCATGATCGACGAGAAGAGGATGATCGCCGAACGGCACCACACCGGAATGCTGCGCGCCCTCGAAAAGTGGGGCTTCGAGCCGATCCCCGGCGACCTGCTCCACTACGCGCCGTTCGGCGGCTCTTTCCACTGCGCCACCCTCGACATCCGGCGACGCGGCACGCTCGAGTCGTATGTCGACTGATCAGGGCTGCGGCTGATCAAAGATGCGGCCGGACGACGATCAGAGCGACATCGTCGGTGCGGGCGGCAGAGCCGTCGGCGTGGTGGACGAGACAGTCGGTGATGTCGTCCAGGTGCGGATCTTCGCAGTCGGCGAGACGCCGGGCGAGACCGTCCGTGGTGTCGGTGATGTCGGCGCCGGGGACCTCCACCAGTCCATCGGTGTACAGGGCCAGAACCGCGCCGGGCGGGAGAGCGATCTCCGTTGTGGAGTACTCGGCGTTCTCGTCGATACCGAGGAGCAGGCCCGGCGGCACGTCGAGAACCTCGGTGCGCCGGTCGGGGTGGCGGAGCAGCGGCGGCGGGTGCCCGCCGGTGGCGAGGTGCGCCCGGTGGCGGGCGAGGTCGAGCTTGGCGATGAGGCAGCTGGTGAACAGGCCGGGGTCCAGATCGGTCAGCAGGCGGTTGGTCCGGGTGAGGATGTCGCCGGGTGACGCGCCCGCGGTGGCGTGGGCGTGGACGGCGGTGCGGACCTGGCCCATGAGGGCCGCGGCGGTCGTGTTGTGTCCCTGGACGTCGCCGATGGCGGCGACCACCGTGGTCGCCGTACAACGGATCAGGTCGTAGAAGTCGCCGCCGATGTCCATGCCGTGGCCGGCGGGCCGGTAGCGGGCGGCGACGTCCAGGCCGGCGACGTGAGGCAAGGTGTGGGGGAGCAGCCCTGTCTGCAGGGTGTGGGCGAGGGTGTGCTTGGCGTCGTAGAGCCGGGCGCGGTCAAGGGCCTGGGCGATCAGCCCGGCCAGTGAGGTCAGCAGGGCTCGTTCCGCCGGAGGGAAGGGGCGCGGCCGGTCGTAGGAGAGGGCGAGGGACCCCACCGGGCGGCCCGAGGCGGTCAGCGGCAGGAACGCCCAAGCACTCCTGTTCCGGTAGCGAGAGGTGTGTGGGTGGGCGAGCCGGAAGTCGTCGAAGCTGGGGAAGAACTCGGCCGCTCCGGTCGTCCCCACGTGCACTCCGGCGACGTCGGAGGTCACGGGCGTGCCGTCGACGCGTTCAAGGAACTCGTCGCTGTAGCCGCGATGGCCGACTACCCGCAGCCGCCCGTCGTCCACCGTCATGAGGACCAGGCCCTGGGGACCGAGTGCGGGAACGATCTGGTCGGCGGCCAGGTCGACGACATCCTGGACGCTCACCGCCTCGGCGAGGGCGGCCGCCAGATGCGTCAGCTGGTACAGCGCCATGACGTTCACGGCCTCGGCCGGATACGCCGGCTGCTGTGCCACAGGCACGGCCCCGTCCTCCGCGGCGGGCTTGATGTGGACGCTGAGGCCGGTCTCGTCCGGGTACAGCTCGAAGGCCAACCGCGTACCCGGCGAGCGGACGGCGACGAAGGACGTCGGCTGTCGTGAGAGGACAGCGGCCCGGTAGCGCTCTTCGAACACGGGGTCCTGCAGCCACAGCAGGATCTCCCACGGGCGTTTGCCGAGCAGGGAGGCGGCCCCGGCGCCCACCAGCTCGGCGCCGGCCTGATTGATGAACGTGATGCGGCCGTCCAGGTCCAGCGCACAGCAGCCCACCGGCAGGCGTTCGGCGAATCTGTGCGCGGCCATGGCCTGCGCCGGGTCGGTCTCCTGCGGGCGCGGCGGCGTCACGATCCGCGGTTCGCCTTCAGGCAGCAGCCGGTGACCGCTGTCGGCCGCGTGCCGCAGGATGTCCCCCGCGCGGCGGCAGAAGCCGTCGACGGCCTCCCGTTCGTGTGTGCTGAGCCGCGGCGGGTGCCAGATCGGCCACAGCAGCACGATCCCGCCCCATACATGACCCCCGCCGACCACAGGAGCGGCGCCGAGCATGAAGTCGTACGGGAGCACGATCCCCAGACGCGGATACCGGCGGGCGATCTCCTCCTGGCTGCCCAGCCACACCAGTTGCCCGCTGCGCATCGCGTCGGCCACCGGGATCGACGTGTCCAAGGGGATGCGGGACCACGGCGCGGTGATCCGCTGGGACGCCCCCGACACCAGCGCAAGACGCAGCATGTGCTCGTCCGGCTCCAGCAGGTAGACCAGGCCGACCGATGCCCCGGTGTCACGCACGACGTCGCCCATGACGGGGACGAGGTGCTCGAGCCCCGGACCGGAGGACGCGTCCGTCTCAGCGGGCTGCATGCTTCTTCACCTGGCCACGGTGTGTGACGTGACGTCGCCGCGGCGTCCGGGGCGGCTGCGGGCCGCCGCGCCGTACACGGCCGGTCGCGAGACGTCCCGGGCCCGGCATGCTCCCGTCCGCCGGTGCCCCGCATGCGCCGACCGTGCCACGGGCCCGGCCGGATCCGGTGGCCGAGCACCGCTTCGATCACACCGTTCATCGACCATATATGGACAATACGTCCGCCCTGGTGTACCAGCACAGCGGAGGGGGCCGTCCACCCTCGGTAGGGTCGGATATCCCGTTGTAGGGCCCGGGGTACGGCATAGGGTCACCCGCATGTCTCTGCGAGTCCGTATGCGTGAATCCCTGCCCCAAGCCATGCGCGCCCGAGACAAGGTCGCGGTGAGCGCTCTCCGCGCGACGCTCGCGGCGCTGGACAACGCCGAGGCGGTGCCCGTGGGTTCAGCCGGCATCCGTGGGGCGGCGTCCCTCGAGGAGTCACCGGTCGGCGCCGGCGCGACCGAGGTGGCGCGGCGAGAGCTGAGCGAGCATGCCACCGTGGACATCGTGCGCGCCGAGATCGCCGAACGGCTGGAGGCAGCGGCGGAACTGACCGCGTCGGCGCACGCGGACCGGGCCGGGCGGCTCCGCGCGGAAGCCGCCGTGCTGCTCGGCTTCCTCGACGGACCCGGCGCCGCGTAGGTCACTTCGCGCGGCCCGGCGCGGCCCCGTTCCGGAGGCCGGAAGAGCCGGAGAACTCCCACCCGCCCGGCGACCGCAGCTCCCGGATCAAGGCCCGGACGGCGGCCGACGCCGCCAGTTCGCGGGTGGTGACATAGCCGACCGACCGTGTGGGGCGCTCCGGGCCGAGATCAAGGATCTCGACGGTGTCCGGCGCTCCGACCAGGGACAACTTCGGCATGACAGCCATGCCGAAACCGCTGCTCACCAATGAGAGCACTGCTCCGTCGTCCTCGGCCTCGACGGTCGCCGGCGGCAGCCATTCCTGCTCCTGCCACCAAGTGCGCGTGTACGAGGTGCAGTTCTCGGCCCAGTCGACCAACGGCAGTGTGTGGGGTGACGGATGCCCGGCCGGGTGCACCAGCGCGTAGCCCTCCTCCAGCAGGACCGCACCGATCAGCTCCGGCGGTACGGGGGAAGTCGTCCCGATCGTCGCGATGCCCAGGTCCGCGCGCCCGTCCAGTACTTCGCCCGCCGTGCCGCGCCCGACCTCCCGTACGATCCGCACTTCCGGCACCACCTCCGGATGGCTCCTGGCCAGCGCCTCCAAGGCACGCGGCAGCAGGTGGAGAGCGGCGCTGCGGAATGCGGCGATGCGCAGGGGACCGGACGCGGAGCGGCTCTCCGCTCCGCGCACCTCGGCGCCCATCACCTCGAGCAGACGCAGTACGCGCCGGGCATGGGCGACGGCCTTCTCACCGGCGGCCGTGGGAACGGCCCCGCGGCGCCCCCGGTCGAAGAGCACCGCCCCGAGCTTGCGTTCGCTGCCGCGCACCGAGTGCGAGACCGCCGACTGGGTCATGCCGAGTGCGGCGGCCGCCGCCGAGAAGCCGCCCTCGTCGCCGACGGCGACGAGCACACGCAGTTCTTGCGGCGCGAGATCGGACATCGAGGCGCTGACCTCCCGATATGAGAGCCGTTCATGGATGGGGTGGTTCCATCGACGCACCCTACTGCCCGGCCCACCGGAAGCTCCCTACGGTCTCGATCATGACGACGCAGACTTCGCTCACCGTGCACCAGACCGCCCGACCCGACGGCTTCCCGACCTCCGGCCAGTTCAGGTTCGTCGAGTCACCCGTACCGGAACCCCGGCCCGGCACGGCACTCGTGGAGAACCTCCACTGGTCCGTCGACCCGTACCACCGCGAGATGATGGACGGCGACTTCGCGCTGAACGCGCCGCTGGAGGGCCGCACGATCGGCCGGGTCGTCGAATCCCATGACCCGGGCCTGACCGAAGGCGACCTCGTCCTCCATCGCAGCGGGTGGCGCACCCGCGCCCTCGTGACGCTCGGCACGGCCGGAACACGCAAGCTCCGGCGGTACGACGGCGTCCCGCTCTCCGCCCACCTGAGCATCCTCGGCGGCACCGGTCTGACCGCCTATGTGGCACTAACCCGCACGCTGCGGCTGAAGCCGGGGGAGGACCTGTTCATCTCGGCGGCCGCAGGCGGCGTGGGGACGGCGGCCGGCCGAATCGCCCGGATCCTGGGCGCGGGCCGGATCGTGGGCAGTGCCGGTTCCGCCGCCAAGGTCGCGCACCTCACCGGACGGCTGGGCTTCGACGCCGCCTTCGACTACCACGACGGCCCGGTCGGCGAACTGCTCGGGAAGGCCGCGCCGGACGGGATCGACGCCTACGTGGACAACGTCGGCGGAGAGCATCTGGAGGGCGCCATCGAGGTCCTGCGTGATCACGGGCGGATCGCCTGGGTCGGGGCGGTCGCCCAGTACCACCACGCGCGGCCGCCGGCAGCGCCGCACAATCTCTTCGACATCGTCGGCAAGAGCCTGCGCCTGCAGGGCGTGCTCGTCCGCGACCACGCCCATCTGCAGGAGGAGCTCGAAGACTTCCTGGTGCCGCATCTGCGCAGCGGCCGGATCGCGCCGGACCAGACAGTGGTCACGGGGTTCGAGAACATCGTGGAGGCGTTCCTCGGCATGCTGCGGGGCGAGAACACCGGAAAGATGCTGGTGTCCCGGCCCGGAGGGTGAACCGGTGACGCACCCGACAGGTCGTTCCCTCCGGGAAGCCGCGAGGGCCGGCAACAGGACTTGCGGTGTCGCGGGGTGGCGGGACCCTGGAAGAGGCCGGCGGCGACCCGGCCCGGACGCACGCTGTGCGGCCGCCGGTGGGAGCGGGACCGGAAGGACGACCTCATGAAGGCACTGGTGTTCCAAGGCCCGGGACAGACGTCCTGGCAGGACGTTCCGGACCCCGACCTCAAGGACGCCGCAGACGCGGTGATACGCGTCGACGCCGTCACCATCTGCGGCACGGACCTGCACATCGTCAAGGGCGACGTCCCCGAAGTGACCCCCGGCACGGTCCTGGGTCACGAAGCGGTCGGCGAAGTGGTGGAGGTCGGCAGCGAGGTGCGTACGGTCCGTCCCGGTGACCGCGTGCTGGTCTCCTGCATCGCGGCGTGCGGTCGCTGCGTCTTCTGCCGGGAGAACCGCTACGGACAGTGCCGCGGGGGCGGCGGCTGGGTGCTGGGGCATCTGATCGACGGAACCCAGGCCGAGTACGTCCGTGTGCCCTTCGCGGACCTGTCGGTGCACCCGCTTCCCGGCGGTGTGACCAGCGAGGACGCGGTCCTGCTGGCGGACATCTTCCCCACCGCGTACGAGGTGGGCGTCCTCAACGGACAGGTGCGGCCGGGCGACACCGTCGTCGTGGTCGGCGCCGGGCCGGTCGGGCTTGCCACCATCGCCACCGCCCAGCTCTACGGTCCGGGGCGGATCATCGCCGTCGACCTGGCCGAATCCCGGCTCCGGGCGGCACGGGACATGGGCGCCGACGCGACCGTCGCCGCCGACGAAGGCCCCGAGGCACTGGTCGAGGACCTCACGGGAGGACTCGGAGCCGATGTCGTCGTCGAGGCCGTCGGCGTGCCCGAGGCGTTCGAGCAGTGCACCCGAATGGTGCGTCCCGGAGGCCATGTCGCCAACGTGGGCGTGCACGGCAAGCCCGCGGCGCTCCATCTCGAGGAGCTGTGGATCAAGGACGTGACGATCACGACCGGACTCGTCGACACGCACTCCACACCGATGCTGCTGCGCATGATGGCGGCCGGGCGGCTCCCGGCGGCGTCGGCGATGGTCACGCACCGCTTCGAACTGGGGCAGATCGAGGAGGCGTACGACGTCTTCACCCGCGCCACGGACACCGGGGCCCTCAAGGTCGTGCTCGGCGGCCCGCGGCACGACGAGGTCAGTGTGCCCGCCTAGGGCCTCTCGTTCCGATCAGGCGGGACCCGAACCACCGAGCCCCGCCTGCGGGTCACGGCGCTGAGTGGCGGACCTCATGCCTGGTGGCGGTGCCGGGTGGAGGCCGTTCCGGTCACCGTGGTGAGACCGTCCCAGGGGCGCCGGCGCCCGCCGCTCACCGCGGCGATACCGGTCTCGTCGTAGCGGGACGTCGCCAGGGACCAGGTCAGGTTGCCCGCCATCACATGGCGCATGCCGTCCACGTAGTGGCTGACGTGTTCGCGTGTCTCGCCGGGCACGCCCTGCTCGGCGAGCGTCCCGGGGAGGGAGGCGGCGAGCCGGGCGAAGCGGGCCGTCCGGGCGTTGGCGAGCGCGGTGATGTGTTCGACCGACTCCTCGAGCGTGCAGTCCTTGTGCTCACGCTCTATGACCACGCTGTTGTTGATGTCTCCGGCGGCCAGCTCCTTCACGAGCGAGACGATGTCGTTGACGAAGATCACCACATCACCCGTGATCTCGCGCATCTCCCGCAACGGGAAGGACCGGTGCAGCTCCTCGGGCAGGGCGTAACCCCCGCACCGCTCGGTGAAGTCGAGGCACGGCTGCACCCCTATGGAGTGCCGCCGCACTTCGAGGAACTGCTCGAGCGAAGGCAGGCGGTCGGCATTGCGATGGTGTGCTTCTCCCACATGTGCGGCGAGGTACGCCTGCCAGTGGTCACGGAAACGGAGCCGCCATTCGTACGGAGCGCCGGCGGTGGACCGCAGCCAGATGTCCCGGAACGCCCGGACCAGCGGCGTGTCCCGGCCGCCTGCCGCCTGCGGCGCGCCGTCCGTCGTCATCGTCGCGACGAGGGCGTCCACCACGCCGCGGATCTCGTGGGGCCGCGTGCCCAGTCCCCCGTCGAACTGGTCGTCGAAGATGAAGAACCAGGCGTTGAAGTCCGCTGCCAGCTCGAGGTCGCCGGCCGTGGCGTCGGGGTAGAAGTACGCCATCAGCCGCTCCAGCCGCAGCGCGTCGTACTCGGCCGTCGCCACGTCGCCCGCGAGCAGACCTGTCTCCTGCACCCACTGGAGCGTGTGCTGCCGGGCACGTTCCGCGTACGGGCTCAGGCGGGCCGGGAACGGGATCCTGATGGCCGCGGTGCGCCGGGTGGGGTCCGAAGGGCTCGCGGGACCCGGGAGCCGACGGCCGGAATTCGTCTCGTGTGCCATGCGCCCCCCTGGGTGTCGCGGCACGCCGGACCGGTACGCGCTGCGGGTCCGACGCGTCCGAGTGCCGTTTTGAGACTAGGCGTTGTGCTGGTGGAAGGACCGTGGTCGGCAGATGGGACGGGGTGCGCGCCCAGCGCACACGGCCACTTGTGCGCCCCTCGACGCGCCCCCTTTGGTGAGGGGCGAGCCTACCTGGATCCGGCCACGCTGTACCGCGATCAGATCATCCCGAGAGAAAAAGCCGTGCGGAGCACTACACATCGTCCTCGCGTGCGTACGCTTTGCGCACCCGGGAGTTGGGATTCCGGGACAAAGACCCGGACTCGGGACGACACGCGGTCGAGGGAACGGACATGGCTTACATGGGAGACCGGCCGGGGCGGCCGCTGCGGCTGCTGCTGGAGCGCGAGACGGAAACAGCGGCGCTGGAGAGCCTGTTGACCGAGCTGAGCGGGCCGTCCCAGGGACTGACGGCGGCCGGCTCCGGCGGCCTGCTGGTCTTCGCCGGGCCGGCCGGGCTCGGTAAGACCACCCTCCTCAACGAGGTGCGCAGAAGGGCCCTCGCCCGCGGCTGCACCGTGCTCTCCGCACGGGGCGGGGAGCAGGAACAGGGCGTCGCGTTCCATGTCGTACGCCACCTCGTGCAGCCCGTGCTCGCAGCCGGCAGCGAGGAGGAACACCGCAGGACGCTGGGGAGTTGGTACGACATCGTCGCTCCCGCGGTGGGCCTGGTGGCAGGCGCCGGCCACAGCTCTCCCGATCCGCAGGGAGTACGGGACGGTCTGGACTGGGTCGCCACGCGGTTCGCCGTCCAGCACGCGCCGCTGGTGGTCATGCTCGACGACGCGCACTGGGCGGACGCCGAGTCGCTGACCTGGCTGACCGGCTTCGCGCCGCGGGTCACCGAGCTGCCGATGCTCCTCGTCGTCGCCTACCGCCCCGACGAACTCCCCGCCGACGCACTGGCGTTCGGCAAGCTGGCCGAACGGCACGGGTCGCGCCCCTTCGATCTCGCTCCGCTCACGCCCGGCGCGATCAGCCGCATCGTCAGGGACGCCCTCGGGGAGGACGCCGACGACGCGTTCTGCCGGGAGACCTGGGCGGTCACCGGAGGGAACCCGTTCGAGGCGGTCGAGCTCGCCGCCAGGGTCGCCGACCGCGGACTCAAGCCCCAGAGCGCCCACCTGCCCGAACTGCGGCAACTGGCCTCGGCGGTGAAGGGCGGCGGCCTCATCGAGCGCCTGGAGCGGCTCGGCACCTCCGCCGTCCGGTTCGCCTGGGGCGCCGCCGTGCTGGGCGCGGAGGCGTCCCGCAGCCGGGCCGCGAGCGTCGGCGGACTGGGGGACGCCGAGTCCGCGGACGCCGTCGCCAAACTGCGCGAGGCCCGCATCCTCGCCGACCCGGCCCGCGACGGGAGCGACGAGGACGACGACCACCTCGAGTTCTTCCACCCCCTCGTCTCCACCGCCGTCTACCGGGCGATACCAGCGGCGTTCCGCGTCGCCATGCACGGCCAGGCCGCCGCGGTCATCTCCCACGCGGGCCTCGGCGCCACCGCCGCCGCCCGGCACCTGCTGGAGACGCACCCCGAGAGCGACCCGTGGGTGGTGCAGCAACTGTCGGAAGCCGCCCGCGACTACCTCCGGGCAGGCGCTCCCGACGCCGCCCGGCGCTGCCTCACCCGGGCGCTGCGCGAACCACCGGCCATGGAGGACCGCGCCCAGGTGCTGTTCGACCTCGGCTGCTCCGCGCTGCTGACGGAACCCGCGGTCACGGTCAACCACCTGCGGGCCGCGCTGGACGAACCCGTCCTCGACCCGGCCCTGCGGGAGGCGATCGTCTACCGGCTGGCGCAGGCCCTCGGCCACTCGGACCGGATGGCGGAGGCCGCCCGGACGGTCGCCGACGCGGCCCGCTGGGCCACCGACACCAGGACCCGGCTGCACATGCAGGCGGAGCAGTTCATGTGGAACGCCTTCCGGGCCGACGAGCAGGACTCGCCCGCCCGTTCACGCAAGCTCGCCCGGCTCGCCGAGCATCTCACCGGGACCGGCACCGCGGAGCGCTACATCATGGGCCTGCGGGCCTGGGACGCGATGGTGCGCGGCGAACCGGCGCCGACGGCGCTCGAGTGGGCGGAGAAGGCCCTCGGTGACGGCCTGCCGTGGACGGACGAGCAGTGGGGCTTCGAGGTCCCGGTCCTGGTGGCCCTCACCTTCATGTACTGCGACCAGCCCGGACGGGCCGAGGAACTGTTCCAGAAGGGCATCGCGGAGTGCCAGGACAGAGGCTGGCGCGGCGCGCACCTGTCCTTCGGCTACACGCTCCTTGGTTACATCCGCTACCGCCGTGGACGCCTCGACTCCGCGGAGACGCTGGTCCGCGACGGTCTGCGGATCGCGGACAGGGTCGGACACCAGGTGCCGGCGCAGTACTTCGCCATCGGCATCCTCATCGAGATCCTCCTCGCCCGCGGCCGCACCGAGGAGGCGGAGGAGGTCGCCACCACGTACCACTACGGCGACATCGTGCCCAGCGCGGTGGTGTACCCCGACGCCCAGACCGTCCACAGTGAACTGCTGCTCGCCCTCGGCAGGCGCCGTGAGGCCGAACAGCAGCTCGTTCGCGTCGGCGAGCGCCTCGAGCCCCGCGGTATGCGCAACCCGGCATGGTGCCCCTGGCAGCTCCACCTGGCCCGGGCCAAGGCGGCCACCGACCCGGAGCAGGCCCGGGAACTCGCCGCCGAAGGCGTCCGCAGGGCGCGCCGGTTCGGCACTCGGTCCGCCGTCGGACAGGCGCTGCACGCGATGGCCGCGGTGACGCCCGGACCCGAGCAGGCCCAGGTCCTCGCCGAGGCCGTCGCGCACCTCGAGCGCTCGCCCTCCGGCCACGACCTGGCGAGCGCCCTGATCGACCACGGCGTGGCACTGCGCCGCAGCGGGCTCCCGCAGGACGCGGCCGAGCAGCTGCACCGGGGGCTGGAGGGCGCCGTGCAGTGCGGGGCCGACGCCTTGGTGTCGCGGGCCCGCGAGGAGCTTGACGCGACCGGGATGTGGCCCCTCCAGCCGCGTACCGCGGCCGCCGACTCACTCACCGTGCAGGAGCGCACCGTGGCCGAATGGGCCGCCCGTGGCTGGTCCAACGCCCGTATCGCGGAGGCGCTGGGAGCCACGGACCCGGTGGTGACCCGATTGCTGTCCGACATATACCTGAAGGCCGGCTGCGACCGGGCGGGACTCCCACGGCTGCTCGCGGGACCCGACTCCGGCGCGTCCACCGGTCCCGGGCTCCCCGGCGGTCCCATGGGGTCATGACCCGGCGAAGTCGTGACGGGTCACGGCTTCGCCGGCTGCTCCAGGACCAGACGGATCTCCGTGACCTCGTAGCCGGCGCGGTCGAACGCTGCGGCCATCGGCAGGTTCACGGTGTCCGTGGTGGCCGTGATCCGCTCCGCGCCGGCCGCCGCCTGGAAGCGGGTGATGTGGGCCAGGATCTCGTCGATCAGCCCGCGGCCGCGGAGCTCCGGGACCACGCCCAGATATCCGACGTTCCGGTTGTCGCCGCCGGTACTGGACGGTATGGCAAGGCCCGCGAGCATGCCCTCGGCCGTGTACGCGAGCCGCCACCAGTCCCGTTCTCCAGGGGCGTCGAGATAGAACTGCATGTCTTCCCGGGCCTGGACGTCCGCGTCGTTGGCGGCCAGTTCACGCCCGGTCCGGACGTCGAGGCTGCCCTGGGCGAGGCGGCGGAAGGCGTCGAGGAACGCGGCGTCGTCAGCCGGTGCGAACGTCAGCCTGGTGCCGGCCGCAGGCAGCCCCGCCTGCGGGGTCCACTCGTAACGCAGCCTTTCGACCTCATCGGTCAGGCCGGCGCGGTGGGCCGCGAGGCGTCGCCACTCGACCGCGGACGCCGTGCCGGCGTCGCCGCGCCAGCCCCGGGGCAGCGCGAGGTTGTAGAGCGGATCCCGCTCGGCGCCGCGCTCCCGGAACGCACGGTGGCCGGCCTCGAGGAGCGCCACGGCCACCGCCGCGCGGTCCGGTACACCCTCGCGGACATGGAGGCAGTCCAGAGCCACCGGCAGCTCCCCGTCCGTGCGGCCCCACCACAGGGCCCGCCCGACCAGCTCGCCGTCGGGGTCCTCGGCAGTCCACGTCCATTCGGGCCGGTACTGCCGTGTCTCCCAGTCTTCGCGGAAGCGTTCCGCGTTGATCCAGTCGAGCGGCGGGTCTGCGAGGAACGTGGCGACGCGTTCGGATTCTGCGGCGGTGATGGAGCGGACGAGCACAAGGCCTCCGGGGCGCATGGGGTGCGCCACGGATGCGGCGCCCCGCGATGATCACACAGGGCGGCCCTCGCCACACAGCCCTTTTGGCGCCGGCCGATCCCGGCCCGGTGAGCCTCTGTCATTCGCGACCGATCGCCGCGTTCGTCGCTGTGGGGCGCGGGTAGGGGGAGGGCGTGAGTTATGTGAACCCTGGCGGGGAGTACTCGCGCGACAGTCGGTACATCACCACCCGCGTCACCGCGGACGGACGCGACGGCTTCCCCGTGGAACCCGGCCGCTACCGGCTGGTGGTCAGCCGGGCCTGTCCGTGGGCCGGCCGGGCGGTGATCGTGCGGCGGTTGCTCGGGCTGGAGGGCGTGCTGTCGATGGGCATCGCCGGGCCCACGCACGACGAGCGCAGCTGGAGCTTCGACCTCGACCCGGGCGGCCGCGACCCGGTGCTCGGCATCGGGCGGCTCCAGGAGGCGTTCCTGGCCCGCGATCCCGGCTACGACCGGGGCATCACGGTGCCGGCCGTCGTCGACGTGCCGACCGGCAAGGTCGTGACCAACGACTTCCGGCAGATCACGATCGACATGTCGCTGGAATGGAAGGCGTACCACCGCGACGGGGCGCCGGAGCTCTACCCTCCCGAGCTGAGGCCGGAGATCGACGCGGTGAACGAGGTCGTCCACAAGGACGTGAACAACGGCGTCTACCGGGCCGGGTTCGCCGGGTCGCAGGAGTCGTACGCCGAGGCGCACGAACGCCTGTTCGCGCGGCTCGACCTGCTCTCGGAGCGGCTCGAAGGGTCCCGCTACCTCGTCGGCGACACGATCACCGAGGCGGACGTACGGCTGTTCACCACGCTCGTGCGCTTCGACGCCGTCTACCACGGTCACTTCAAGTGCAACCGGCAGAAGCTGTCCGAGATGCCGGTGCTCTGGGCGTACGCGCGTGACCTGTTCCAGACGCCCGGCTTCGGCGACACGGTCGACTTCGACCACATCAAGCAGCACTACTACCTGGTGCACAGCGACATCAACCCGACCGGGATCGTGCCGGTCGGCCCGGACCTGTCGGGCTGGCTCGAGCCGCACGACCGTGCGGCGCTCGGCGGGCGGCCGTTCGGCGACGGCACGCCGCCGGGGCCGGTCGCACCGGGGGAGGAAGTGCCGGCCGTTACGGGAAGGTCGTAGGCCCGATGAAGGACAACCTGTACGCCGTGAAGATTTCCGCAGCCGCGTTCTGTGGCCGGGCGGTCACTCATGGGGTAGTTTCAGGTCCAGCAGTCGTGGTTCCGAAGTCTCGTGCGCTCACGGGGAGTTCCCGTGGGCGCATTTGCTGTTCAGCAGTCCGAGGACCAGGGCGATCACCTCACCCAGAGGGCATCGGACAGCCGATGCCCCGCGTCCGAAATTGGAGAGCAGCATGGCTTCAGGCACCGTGAAGTGGTTCAACGCGGAAAAGGGCTTCGGCTTCATCGCCCAGGACGGCGGCGGCCCCGACGTCTTCGTCCACTACTCCGCGATCAACGCCTCCGGGTTCCGTTCCCTCGAGGAGAACCAGCAGGTGGAGTTCGACATCACCCAGGGCCCGAAGGGCCCGCAGGCCGAGAACGTCCGTCCGGTCTGACCTGACGGCACTCGCGCGACAGGCGCCCCCGGCACCATGTGCCGGGGGCGCCCTCGTGCCCGGACGCGCCGTCCCACCGCGAGGGCGCGGAGGCGCGGAGGTGCGCAGCCCTGGGCGGGTGTATCCAAGAGGCATGGGTCATCGGCTGCCGCGCGGGATTCGACCCCGGCCATGGGAGACGGGCCACACGCTGCTGGCCGTGGTCCTCGCGCTGATCGTGACGGTCACGGTCGTGGACATCCTCGCGCCCCCCGAGGTCCACCTCGGCCCCTTCCTGGCGGCAGCCCCCGCCGTCACGGCCTCGTTCGCCGGCCCGCGGGTCACCGCCGGCATCGGCGCGGTCGCCGTCCTGGCCCAGGCGGTGGTGGCGATCGTCCGCACCAGCCTCATCGATCTGAACCACAGTTTCCAGCTCATCGCACTGATACTGATCTCGGCGTTCGTCACCTTCTTCGCCCATCTGCGGGAACGGCACGAGAAGGAACTGGTCCAGCTGCGTTCCGTGGCCGAGGCCGCGCAGCAGGTCGTGCTGAGACCGTTGCCGCACCGGATCGGCCCCCTGCACATCGCCTCCGTCTACCTGGCCGCCGAGGCCGAGGCGCAGATCGGCGGCGACCTGTACGCGGCCGCCCGCACCGCCCACGGGACCCGGCTCCTCATCGGTGACGTCCGCGGCAAGGGCCTGGAGGCCGTCGGGGACGCCGCCCTGCTCCTCGGCGCCTTCCGGGGCGCCGCGCACCGGCAGGCCGACCTCCCCGCGCTGGTCGCCTACCTGGAGGGAACCGTATCCTCCGACCTGGACGACCCCGGTGCGGCCGGGCCCGGCGGCACGCCCACCGAGGCGTTCATCACCGCGGCCGTGCTCGACGTCCCCGACGACGTACCGGCCGTCGACCTGGTCAATTGCGGTCACCCGCCGCCCCTGCTGCTTCGCGACGGCGAGGTCGTGGCTCTGGAGGTGCGCCGTACGGCCCCGCCGCTCGGGCTCACCGAGTTCGTGGGGTCGGTCTTCACCGCGGAGACGTTCGCATTCGAGCCCGGTGACACCCTCCTGCTGTACACGGACGGCGTCATCGAGGCACGCGACCAGGCCGGTACCTTCTTCCCGCTCGCGGACCGTCTCGCCGACTGCGCGGGCCGGGCCCCGCACGCGCTCCTCGGCCGCCTCCGCCAGGACCTGCTCGCACATGCGGCCGGTGGGAGCCTGGGCGACGACGCCGCGATGGTGGCCGTCTCCCGTTCCGCGCGTGCCTAGCGCACGGCCGCGCGTCACGCACCGCACGAGCCGTCCCCGCCGATGCGCGGACGTTCGTCCTCCCCAAGCCCGAGTTCAGACCACGGAGGCACCGACCGATGTCCGAGAACCCCGCCGCTCCCGTGACCGTCCACGAGACGCCGCCCTCCCGCGTCCTCGTAGGCCCCGGCGCACGCCACCGCATCCCCGGGGAGATCGAACGGCTCGGCGCCCGGCGGGTGCTGCTGGTCGCGACCCGGTCGGCCAGTGCCGCGGCCGACGAGCTCGCCGGGGCACTCGGCCCCCGGCTGGCGGCACGCTTCGACGGAGCAGTCGTGCACACTCCGGTGGCCGTGACCGGCAAGGCGATGGAGGCCGTGGGGAAGACGTCGGCGGACGTCGTGGTGGCGATCGGGGGCGGCTCGGCCGTCGGCCTCGCCAAGGCGCTGTCGGCGCGGACGGGGATGCCGCAGGTCGCCGTCCCGACCACGTACGCGGGTTCGGAGGTGACCCCCGTCCTGGGCGAGACGGAGAACGGGGTGAAGACGACGCGACGCGACCCGGCCATCACGCCCGGGACGGTGGTCTACGACCCGGAGCTGACGCTGACGATGCCTGCGGGCCTCACGCTGACGAGCTCCCTGAACGCCCTGGCCCACGCGGTCGAGGCGCTCTGGGCACCGGACGCGACCGCCCTCAGCGACGCCCTCGCGACCGAGGCGGCCGACGGCATCCTGACCGCGCTCCCGCACGTCCTCTCCGATCTGTCGGCGCTCCCAGGACGCGAACGGCTCCAGGAGTCGGCCTGGCTCGCCGGCCTGTGTCTGGCCCGGACCAGGACGGGGCTGCACCACCAGCTGGCGCACATCCTCGGTGGGATGTTCGACCTGCCGCACGCGGATCTCCACGCGCTGCTGCTGGCGCACGTCATGGCGTTCGATCTCCCGTCGGCGCCGAAGGCCGCCGCCCGCCTGGAGCGGATCGCCGGCGGCGACCCGGTCGAGGTCGTCGCCCGGCTCGCCGGCGGCTACGACGGCCCGACCACGCTCAGGGCCCTGGGAGTTCCGCGCGACGCCCTGCGCGTGGTGGCGGAGCGGGTCGTGGACCGGCCGTATCCGAATCCTCGACCGCCGGAGACCGAGGCCGTGACCCGACTCCTGCACAGCGCCTGGTAAGGCCGTGTCCCCACCCCCTGCCTCGCAGGGGGTGGGGACACGGGCCTTACGGGCAGCGCCGGGGTCAGGCCGCCGGGGCCGGGTAGGTCGGGTACTCCACGCCGGAGACGTGCTGGACGACGCGGATGACCTGGCACGAGTAGCCGAACTCGTTGTCGTACCAGAGGTAGAGGATCGCGTTGTCGCCGTCGACCTTGGTGGCGCCGGCGTCGACGATCGAGGCGTGGCGCGAGCCCACGAAGTCCATGGAGACCGCGTCGGGAGCCGTGGTGAAGTCGATCTGGCGCTTGAGCGGCGAGTGCAGCGAGACGTCGCGCAGGTAGTCGAGGACCTCGTCGCGGGTGGTCTCACGGCCCAGGCGCAGGCTGAGGATGGCGATCGAGACGTCGGGCACGGGCACGCGGATCGAGCTGCCGGTGATCGGCGCCTTCAGGTCGGGCAGCGCCTTGGCGACGGCGGAGGCGGCGCCGGTCTCGGTGATGACCATGTTGAGCGGCGCGGAGCGGCCGCGGCGGTCGGCCTTGTGGTAGTTGTCCAGCAGGTTCTGGTCGTTGGTGAACGAGTGGACGGTCTCCACGTGGCCGCGCAGGACGCCGTACTCGTCCGCCATCGCCTTCAGCGGCGGGACGATCGCGTTGGTGGTGCAGGACGCGCAGGACAGGATCTGCTCGTCCGGCTTGATCGTGTCGTGGTTGACGCCGTGCACGATGTTGGGGACGTCGCCCTTGCCCGGAGCGGTCAGGACGACCTTGTCGATGCCGGGGCGCAGGTGCTTCGACAGGCCCTCGCGGTCACGCCACTTGCCCGTGTTGTCGATCAGGATGGCGTTGTCGATGCCATGCGCCGTGTAGTCGACCTCCGACGGGTCGCCCGCGTAGATGACCTTGATCTCGTTGCCGTTCGCGACGATCGTGCTGTTGGCCTCGTCGACGGTGATCGTGCCCTGGAACTGGCCGTGGATCGAGTCGCGGCGCAGGAGCGAGGCGCGCTTCACGAGGTCCTGCTCACCGCCGCCGCGCACCACGATCGCGCGCAGCCGCAGGCCGTTGCCGGAGCCGGACTTCTCGATGAGGAGGCGCGCGACGAGGCGGCCGATGCGGCCGAACCCGTACAGGACGACGTCACGGCCCTCGCCGCGCTCGATCTTGTTGGCGCCGGTGGCGCCCGCCACGGCCTCGGCCGTGAAGCCCTCGACGGTCAGTCCGCGGTCGTCGGCCTTGTACGCCTCCGCGAGCAGGGCGAGGTCGATCTGGGAGGGGCCGAGGTCGAGCGTCGTAAGGGCCTGCAGGAACGGCATCGTGTCGGTGACGGACAGTTCCTCACCGGCGATCTGCCGGGCGAACCGGTGGGTCTTGAGGATGCTGACCACCGACTTGTTCACCAGGGAGCGGCTGTGGAGCAGGACGGTGACGTCCCGCTCCCTGTGCAGCTTCCCGATGATCGGGATCATCGACTCCGCGATCTCCTCGCGGGTCTTCCAGTTGGTGAACGCGTCTTCGTTGACAGTCACAGGTTTATCTTTCGAGCTAGGTGGCGCTCATATGCTAACCCCCTGTCTTTTCGATCTTGACGGGGGTCCACACGGGCGCGATCACGCTGCCGCAGCGGCCTTCCCCGCGCGCCGTGTCAGCACGAGGGTCGCGGCGACCAGAGCGGCGGTGAGGATGCCCGTGACGAGGACCGGGGCGGGGGTGAAGACCGAGGCCAGGACCGCGAGCACGGCCACCGGATGGACCAGGTCCGTCCGGCTGCGGAGCTCGGCCGCCCGGTGGTGCAGCAGCCACACCATGGTCAGGAAGACGGCGACCGGGACGGTGTACGCCAGGGCGGCGGCACGGTCGGTGAGATGGCCGTGGCCGGTGGCATGGGCGACGTTCAGGGCGAGGCCGGCGCCGACGGCGGCCGCGGATGCGAAGACCGCGTAGTGGCCGTAGCCCCAGAGCAGCGCGGTCCTGAGGCTCGTCAGACGGCGCGGCGCGTTCTGCGCGAAGTAGAGCCACCACAGGGCGAACACCGTCAGCACCCCGCCCACGACGAGGGTCGCGATGTCGCCGAGGGCCGCGTCGGTGTCGAGGGCCGCGCGGACGGCGGTGGTGGCGGCCGTGATGGTCTCGCCGAGGACGATGATGGTGAACAGGCCGTACCGTTCGGCGATGTGGTGGGGGTGCCAGGTGGTGTTGGCAGCGGTCTCGGCCCAGACCGGGACGGCGAGTTCGGCCAGGGCCAGGACCACGAACGTGGCCAGGCCGCCGTCGTCGGGCAGTGCCAGCCGGGCCACCCAGCCGATCTGCACGATCAGGATGCCCACCGCGTAGCGCAGGCAGCAGCGCCGCCGTTCGGGATCGGAGTGTGCGGCGCGCAGCCACTGGGTGACCATGGCGAGCCGCATGATGACGTAACCCCACGTGATGACGGTGAAGTCGTCGTGCTCCAGGGCTTCCGCCGTTCCGGCGGCCATGACGAGCGCACCCGTGATCTGGACGAGGGTGAGGAGCCGGTAGGGGACGTCGTCCGTGTCGTAGGCGGAGGCGAACCAGGTGAAGTTCATCCAGGCCCACCAGATCGCGAAGAACACCAGCGCGTATCCGAGGACGCCGTGGCCGACGTGTCCTTCGGCGAGCTCGTGCTCGAAGGCCGCGGCGGCCTGGGCGACGGCCACGACGAAACACAGGTCGAAGAACAGCTCCAGCGCGGTGGCGGTGCGATGGGCCTCGCTCGAGAGGCGGGCGACCATCGGCCGGTGCCATGCACCGGCGGGGGAGTGTGACTGGCTCATAGGTGCGCGTCTCGAAAGTGAGGGGGCGGGGGGACGTTCGGACCTGGTCCGCTGTCGAAGCGGCCGGTCAGGGCCACGGGCTGGGCCTGTTTCTCCGGGTGGAGCCGGCCCCTAGTGATTACCACACCGGTCGCGGACGAGGTAGTGGGCCGCGCCACGGCCCACCACCTGTCGGCTGAAGGTTCAGCGAGTGGTGTAACCGCTGTTGAGGAAGATCGTCCGGCCGTTCGCCCACCAGTCGTCGGTGAGCAGGTGCCGCACCCAGGCCACGACGTCCTCGATCTTGGTGAGGTCCCCGTTCACGGCCGACGACTTGTGGTACGCGATCGGGTCGTCGTCCTCGGCCGAACAACTCCTCCCACAGGGCCCGGATGAAGTGCTCGAACGCGGCCGCCGCCGCGCCGGCCGGCGCGGCGGACGGCCCGTTCACACGCTCATACGCCCGCGGAGGACTGTGCGTCAGCAGCCGCCCGGAACAGGCGGCGCAGCCGCACCACGCCCAGGTCGTGCTGGTACAGGTTCTCGTGCTGGTCCGCGTCGGCCGGCATCGCTTCGAGCATCATCCGGTCCTGCTCCAGCACCTCCCAGTGGCGCTTCTCGATCAGCGTCTTGTAGAGGAAGCGCCAGGTGTCACGCTGCCAGCCCTCCACCCGGCGGTAGCGCCAGAAGAAGACCCCGGTGCGACCCGCGTCGACCGGGCAGGCCATGCCGACGATGCCGAACGGTCCGCCGGGGCCGGCGGACGGCGGGTAAGGGATGGACAGATCCACCCAGTCCACGCCCGTCCGGCACAGCTCCACCCAGTCGAAGTTGACGCCCCGCTGATCGGTCTTCTCGAAGAAGTAGCCGCGGTCGGTCTCCCGGATGCGGAACTTGGCCGTCGTGTCGCCGTCGGACATCGTGTGCGACTCGTGGTGCAGGAAGGCACCGTGCATCGGGTCGAGCAGGTTCTCCATGGCGTAGCGCCACGGAACGTTCCACTCCGCGTAGCACAGGAACGCGTCCGTGCCGGGATCGGTCAGCGGCTCGGGCAGCACCAACCCCGGGGGCTCCGGGTGCTCCTCGTCGCCGAAGTAGGCGAGGATCGCGCCCGCGGCCTCGCGAACGGGCAGCGACGTGACCAGCTTCTTGCCCTCCAGGTTGCATCCCGGCAGACCGGGCACGGAGGAGACCGTGCCGTCCGGTTCGACCTCGACACCGTGGTACCAGCAGGCGACCCGGTCCCCGAGGTGCTTGCCGAGCGACAGCGGCGCGCCGCGATGCGGGCAGCGGTCGGCCAGCATGGACAGGGCGCCGTCCGAGCGGCGGAACAGCAGCCACTGCTCACCGAGGGCGGTCACCTTGCGCATCGCGCCGGGGGCGACGAAGTGCGAGGGGACGACGGCGTGCCACTGGTTGCGCAGCCCGTTGGCGTAGATGTGGTCCGCGGTGGCGGACGTCGACAGCGTCATGGTCAGGCTCCCAGTCGGTTCATCTCGGCGCGGAAGGTCTCCTCGGTCCACTGCCTGCCGTCGGGGGTGCCGACGTTGCGCGCGTTGAGGCCGCGGACCACGTCGGCCAGTTCATGGCCCTCCTCGGTGAAGATCTCTTCGAGGGTGGCGGCGAGTCGGTACTCGTACGGTGTCGGCTCGTGGGTACGGGACTGGTGGACGTCCAGGTACGGCCAGGCGCCGGTCGCGGTGTCGGTCACGGTGTCTCCTGAGAGTGCGCGGGGGAAATAGGGGCCACGGGGGGTCACAGATCGAGGACGAGCCGGCCGGAGGAACACCGCGAGACGCAGATCATCATCGTGGCGCCCGAGGCGTGCTCGGCCTCGCTGAGCAGGAAGTCGCGGTGCTCGGGGGTGCCGTCGAGCACCCGGGTCTCGCACGTGCCGCAGATGCCGTCCCGGCAGGAGCTGTTCACGCTCAGGCCTGCCGCCTCCGCGGCGTCGAGGATCGAGGCGTCCGCGCCGACGCTGAGCGTCACTCCGGAGGTGCGGCATTCGACCTCGAACGCCGTGTCGTCGCCGTCGCGTTCCACGACGGGAGCGGCGAACCGCTCCAGCCGCAGCCGGCCTTCGGGGCACCGCCCCTCCACTGCGGCGAGCAGCGGTTCGGGGCCGCACGAGTAGACCAAGGCACCCTCACCAAGGTCCGCGAGCGCCGCGTCCAGGTCGATGTGGCCCTGCTCGTCCTGCGGCACCAGCGTCACATCGCCGCCCAGGGCGGCGAGTTCGGCGGTGAACGCCATCGTCGCGCGGCTCCGCCCGCCGTACACCATCCGCCACGCGGCTCCCCGGCGGCCGGCCTCCCGGGCCATCGCCAGCAGCGGGGTGACCCCGATGCCGCCGGCGACGAAGACGTAGCCGTCGGCGTCCTCCAGGGCGAAGTGGTTGCGCGGCTCGGACACGGTCACCGCCTGACCCGGACGCAGCGTGGTGTGCACATACCGGGAACCACCGCGCGAGGACGGCTCGTTGAGGACCCCGACACGGTAGACGTCCGGTGTGTGCGGGTCCGAGCACAGGCTGTACTGGCGGACCTGGCCGCCGACATGGACATCGAGGTGCGCGCCGGGCGTCCAGGCCGGCAGGGGTTTGCCGTCGGGGTGGGTGAGTTCGACGGACAGCACGCCCTCGGCCTCCCATGTCATACGTCGGACGATCAGCTGCAGCGTGTTCTCGCTCATGGCCTGGTGCCTCCTTACCGGCAGTGGGCAGTACGCGCGGACCCGGGGGTCCGGGACTACTGGCCCGGGATCCTCACGGGCGGGGTGAACGGGTTCTTCATCGGGCCGAGTGCCTCGAGGTCGACCTCGACCAGCGTCGGTCCGTCGGAGGCGACCGCCTGGGAGATCACCGGTGCGGCGTGCTCCTCGGCCGAGATCCGCAGGTACGGCAGCGAGCAGGCGCGGGCCAGCAGCTCGAAGTCGGGCGTCGTGAGGTCCACGCCGGAGCGCCGCTCGCCGTAGCGGTCCTGCATGTTGCGCAGCACGCCGTAGCCGCCGTCGTTGAACACGATGAGCGTGAGGCGGGGCCGTTCCTGGGCGAGGGTGAGGAGTTCTCCGAGGTGGACGGCGAGACCGCCGTCACCGGCGATCACAACGGTCGGCGCGCCGGGCCGTGCGAGCGCCGCGCCGATGCCCATGCCGAGGCCCTGCCCGATGCCTCCGCCGCGCGGGAAGACGTTGTCCCGCGGGTCGTACATCTCCAGCAGTCGGTTGCCCCAGCTGCTGGACGGGATGGTGACGTCCCGGGCGACGACCGCGTCCCTGGGCAGTGCGGCACGGATCGCGTCGCAGATCACGGCCTGCGGGCCGATGCTGTCGTGCAGCGCCGCCCGCACCTCGGTGCGTACGGAGGCCACCCGCTCGGCCCAGCCGGCCTCCGCCGGCCGCGCGTACGGCAGCAGGGCGTCGAGGACCGCGGCGGCGTCGCCGTGCAGGGCGTGCGTCGCCGGGTGGACGCGGCCGAGCGCGGCCGCGTCGGCGTCGATCTGGATGTGTGCCGCGGGCAGCTGGAGCGTGTAGTCGGCGGTCTCGTTGGAGCGGAAGTGCGTGCCGACGGTGAGCAGGACGTCCGCGTCCGCGAGCAGCGCGCGGGCGGCGGGGGCGGTGGCGAAGTTGCCGACGACCTGCCCGTGGTCCTCGGGCACCGACCCGCGGCCGGAGTTGGAGGTGATCAGGCCCGCCCCGGTGGCCTCCAGCAGCCGCACGAGCTCGCCGCTGGCACCGGTGGCGCCGCCGCCGGCCCAGATCAGCGGGCGGCGTACGGCGGCCAGCAGCGCGCCGGCGGAGGCAAGTTCACCGTCCCCGGGAGTGGGGAGGGTCGGTGCGGGGAGGTCGGCGTGAGCGTCGGTCTGAGCCGCGTACTGGAGGTCGATCGGCCACTCGACGCTCGCCGGACCACCCGGCACGGCGAGCGCGGCGCGCGCCGCCTCGCGCAGGATCCGCCCGGCCTGCGCGGTGTCGGACACATTCGCCGCGTAAGACGACACGGCGCTCAGCATGCCCAGCTGATCCTTGGTCTCGTGGATGAACCCGCGGCCGCTGCCGAGGTACTCGCTCTCGACCTGGCCGGTGATGTGCAGCACGGAGCTGCCCGCGCTCAGGGACTCGATCAGCGAACCGGCCGCGTTGCCCGCGCCGGTGCCGGTCGAGGTCAGTGCGCAGCCGATGCCGCCACGGGCCCGCCCGTAGGCGTCGGCGGCGTTCACCGCCGAGGCTTCGTGCCGCACGGGCACGAAGCGCAGATCGCGGTCGACGGCCTCGACCAGCGGCAGGTTGTGCACGCTGACGATGCCGAAGACGGTGTCGATGCCGAGTTCGCGCAGGACGGCGACGAGGAGATCGCCTCCGGTGTCGTGACGCATGGTGTCTCCTCAGAGGATGGAGCGGCCGACTCCGCCGCAGACGTCGATGGAGGTGCCGGTGATGTAGGAGGCACGGGGGGAGAGCAGGGCGACGACCGCGTACGCGACCTCCTCGGCCCGGCCGAGGCGGCCCAGCGCGATCCCGCGGTCGGCCGCGAGCTCGGCCTGCCAGTCCTCGTAGCTCGTTCCGGAGCCGGCCGCCGCGTGCCGGCGGGCCCACTGGCCGGTGTCTACGAGGCCCAGGCAGACCGAGTTGACCCGGATGCCGTCGGGGGCGAGCTCCGACGACAGGGACTTGGAGAGGTTGAGGATGCCCGCGCGGGCGGCGCTGGTGGTGATCAGCCGGGGCTCCGGCTGCTTGGCGAGGACCGCGTTGACGTTGACGATGCTCGCCGCGTCGGAGGCGGCGAGATACGGGCGCGCGGCGTGCAGGGGGTTCAGCACCCCGGCGAACTTCAGCTCCAGCTCGTCGCGCCAGTCGTCGGCGGTGGACTCGTCGAGGTTTTTCATCCGGGACTGGCCGGCGTTGTTGACCAGTCCGTCGATGCCGCCGAAATGCCCGGCGGCGCGCAGGACGAAGTCCCGCACCGCCGCGGCGTCCCGTACGTCGCACACCCCGGTCAGCAGCCGGTCGGGTGCGGCGCCGAGGCGGGCGGCCGCCTTGTCCAGCCGGTCGGCGTCGCGGCCACAGGTGGCGACGCGGGCACCCTCGTCGAGCAGGGCGCGGACCGTGGCCAGGCCGACGCCCGAGCTGCCGCCGGTGACCACGATGGTGCGGTCGGCGAGGCCCAGATCCATAACTCGGTTCTCCTGGGGTTCAGTTCATGGTGAAGCCGCCGTTGACGGCGATCACCTGTCCGGTCAGATAGCGGGACTCCTCGCCGAGCAGGTACGAGACGATCCCCGTGAGGTCGTCCGGCTGCTGCGGTCGGGAGAGAGCCCGGTTGGCGCGGTAGAGGTCGTGCCGTTCGGCGGGCACCCTCTCCGTCGCCTCGCACTCGGTCAGACCCGGGGCGACGGCGTTCACCGTGATGCCCTTGTCGCCGAGCTCCCTCGCCATGGCGCGGGTGAGCGCGATGACGGCGCCCTTGGAGGCGATGTAGTGGGACAGCCGCGGCGAGCCGTACAAGGCGGCGTCGGAGGCGATGTTGACGATCCGGCCCGGGGCGGTGAACAGCGGGTACAGGGCCTTCGACACCAGCCATGGGCCGCGGGCGTTGACCGTCATCAGCCGGTCCCACACCTCGACGTCGATGTCCCAGAACTCCTTGCCGCCCACGCCGTTGGCCAGTGCCGCGTTGTTGACCAGCCCGTACGGCGGACCGAGCTCCCGCACGGCGTCGGCCAGCGCGGCGACCGACGCCGGGTCGGCGACGTCGCAGCGTACGAAGTGGGCGTCGACGCCCTGGGCACGCAGCTCCGCGGCGGCCTTCTCGCCCGTCTCCTGGTCCAGCTCGGCGAGGACGACCCGGAAGCCGTCCTCGCCGGCCCGGCGGGCCATGGCCAGTCCCAGGCCACGGCCCGCCCCGGTGACGACGACGGTGCGCACACCGGCCAGGGGCGTGTCAGTCACGGGTGACGCCGTGCATCGGCGAGTACTCGGGGTAGGTCGGCACCTGCGGCTTCCGCGTGCCGATGACGACGCAGAACAGGGCGTCGGAGTCACCCTCGTTCTTCAGGGAACGGGTCACACCGGCCGGCACGACGATCATGTCGCGGTAGCCGAGCGTGCGGTACTCGACCTCGTCGGGGCCGCGGTGGATACCCACCCGGACCTGCCCCTCGAGGACGAAGAAGGCCTCCTCCACGTCGTGGTGGGTGTGGGCCGGGCCCTCGGCGCCGGGCGGCAGCAGCATGTTGGAGAAGGTGAAGCCTCCGGACGGCAGGATGCGGCTGTCGTTCTCGTGGTTGCCGGTGGCACCGGACCCGACGTAGCGGATCTGGCCGCGGCGGTACTGCGGGCCGGCCTTCTCCTGGAAGGAGAGGGTGCCGAAGTCCGCCACACGGGAGTCCTTGGTGGCGATGAGGGAGTCGGTGTACGAGGCGAGGTCGCCGCCGTTGTCGTACTCGGTGGTGGTCAGAGGCATGGTGACTGCTCCTTGTTGACGGGGGTTCAGGGGGCGGGATCACTCGGGGATGCGCGCGGTGATCCTCAGGTGGGAGAGCACCCAGGCGTCGAAGCGGACCGGCTGCTCCTGGTTGGCCAGGTGACCGGCGTCCTTGACGATCACGTAGGCGGACTTGTGGACGGCTCCGGCGAGCGCCTGGCTCGCCTCGATGCCGGTGACCGTGTCCTTGTCGCCGCACAGGACGAGCAAGGGCACGGCGATCGAGGGCAGTTCGGCACGCAGATCGGCCGATGCCATGGACTCGGCGGCGTACGCGTAACCCGGCAGCCGCACCGAGGCGGCCATCGTGTCGACCACACGCCGGACCAGGTCAGCCGGCGCGCCCGGCGACACCAGCCGTGGGCCGCGCGCCTCGGCGAAGGCCCGTGGGCCGGCTTGTGCCAGCTCGGCGGCCCGCGCCCGCATGCCCTCCGCCTTCGCCGCGTCCGTGCCCGAACCGGGACTGGAGTCGGCGACGATCAGCGAGTCGACGAGGCCGGGGTGGCGGGTGGCGAGCCGCAGCGCGATCACACCGCCCCAGGACACTCCGAGGACATGGGCGCTCGTGCCGCGCTCGCGGATGACGGCGGCCACCGCGTCCGCGTAGTCGTCGAGCGTGAGCGGGCCCTCGGGGTCAGGGGATCTGCCGTACCCCGGTGCGTCCCAGGCCACGACCCGGACGTACGGGGACAGTCCGGCGAGCTGCGGGGCGAAGGCGGCGGACGACGAGCCGATGCCGTGCAGGCACAGCAGCAGCGGCCCCTGGTCGCCGGCCTCCTCCACATGGACACCGGGCACACGGGCGCCGGGCACATGGACACCGGGCACACGGGCGCCGGCCCTGTGGCCGCCCGGCCCGTGGGCGTCGTCCGCCTGGACGTCGACGTCGACGCCGGTGCGGGCGCTCACAGGATCTGCCCCGTCCGGCCGGTGATCGCCGCCAGCGAGCGCAGCACCGTGTACGGCACGATCCGGCTGGTCGCCGGGTTGCCGGGGTCCGGCAGATGCGTGACCTCGAAGCGGTACGCGCCCAGCTCACCGGACGCCTCGACCACATGCCGGGTGCGGTGCGCCGCCGGGTCGGCGACGACCTGGACCCGCACAGTGTCCAGGTCGCCGACGGCCAGCGCGACCGAGGCGGCCACGTTCGTGGACTTGGGGAACTTCACCGGTACGTCCCGCGCGGTGCCGGACATCACCACGACAGGTCCGGTCGCGGTCCGCATACGGGACAGCAACTCGGCGTCCATCCAAGGCTGTTCGAGGGTGGCGGGCAGTTTGGTGGTGGTCAGGCGGACCTCTTCCAGCGGGCCCAGGGAGCGGGCGGCCTGGAGCAGGTCGAGGCCGCCGACCGCGCCGCCCGTGAAGTACACCCGTCCCGGGCCGGCGGCGAGGAGCCGCTTCGCGAGCTCCTCGTCGGTCAGCGCGCCCGTCGAGGCGATCAGCAGGTCCGTCCCGGAGGCCAGGACCCGCTCGCCCCAATCGCGGACGACGCCCTGACCTGCGGCCTCCACGATCAGGTCGCAGCGCTCGATGGCGTCCTCGAAGGTGACCTGCGCGGCCGGTGCCGCCTCGCCGAGCGGGCGGTTGTCGACGACACAGACCAGCTCGGCGGAGCCCACCCGGCCCTCGGCGAGAGCGGCGCCCACGACCCGGCCGATGGCGCCCCAGCCGACGATGCCCACCTTGCGCACGGTGCTCATGCGGCGTTCTCCTCTGCGTGGTGGGTGCGGTCCGAGTCGTCGTCCGCGGGGTTCTTGCTGGGCGGCGCGGCGTCGACGGGCGCGGCGAGCGGTCCGGGGTCGGGCGTGCCCGCCATGTGGCAGCGGATCTCCTTCGACGGCGGCCCGGCCGTGCCCCACAGGTCGGACAGTTCGGGGACCCGCCGCCACACGCGGGCGATCCAGGCGTCCTCGACGATCTGGGCGACCTCGGAGGTGTACTCGCAGACCAGGCCGGACGGGTCGGTGAAGTAGGAGAAGGTGTTGTTGCCGGGGCCGTGCCGGCCGGGCCCCCACTTCGGTGCGATGCCGTGGTGGCGCAGCCGTCCGAGGCCCCGCATGAAGTGGTCCACCGAGGGCATCTCGTAGGCCACGTGGTTGAGGGAGGTCCACTCCGCCTGGTTGAAGGCGATGCAGTGGTGGTCGGCGTTGCAGCGCAGGAACACCATCTGGTGCTCGGACCAGTCCGAGACGCGCAGCCCCAGCACGTCGCAGTAGAAGGTCACGGCGGCGTCGATGTCGGTGGTGTTGAGCACGGCGTGCGTGACGCCGACGGGCACCGCGGCGTCCCTGCCGCTCGGAGCGACCGCCTCGACATGGGCGCTGATCTCGATCAGCCGCTGCTCGGGGTCGGTGAACCGCAGCCCGTAGCCGCCGCCGGCCTGCTCGAGCGGGCCGGGGCCGAAGACGGGGACGATGCCGTGCGCCGCGAGCCGGCGGGCGGCCTCGTCGACCTCGGCGGGCGTGCCGACGGCGAACGCGAGCCGGCCGAGGCCCACCCGCTCCCGCTCCGTGAGGTGCAGGACGTGGTGCTCGTCGCCGGTGCCGCGGAGCCAGCGGGCGCCGGTGTCGGACTCGACACTCGTCAGGCCCCAGACCTCCTCGTAGAAGCCGGCGGCCTCGGCGAAGGCGGGCGTGTGCAGCTCGACGTAGCGCAGGGAGCGGAGCCGGGCGATCGGACCGGGCGGTGGACGGTGCATGAGTCTCTCCAGACGGGCAGGCGTGCCGGGTCAGTTGGCCCAGGGGAGCGGGGCGGTGGAGGTGCCCCAGTACAGGGACTTCTGGCGCTGGTAGGCGCGGATCGCGTCACGGCCCTTCTCCGTGCCGAGGCCGCTGTCCTTCCATCCGCTGAACGGGGTGGAGGCGCTGAACTGCTTGTACGTGTTGATCCAGACGGTGCCCGCCTCGATACGGCGGGCCAGGCTCCACGCGTCGCGCGCGTCGCGCGTCCAGATGCCACAGGCGAGTCCGTAGACCGAGTCGTTGGCCTGGCGGACCAGGTCCTCCTCGTCGTCGTAGGGCAGGGTCACGAGGACCGGACCGAAGATCTCCTCCTGGCAGGTGCGGGAGGTGTTGGGCAGGCCGTCGAGGACGGTCGGCAGGTAGTACGCCCCGTCGCGGTACCGCTCGCCCTCGGGGGCCGAGCCGCCGCACAGCACGCGGGCGCCTTCGGAGCGGGCGAGGTCGACGTAGGCGGCGACCGCGTCGCGGTGGCGGTGGTGCACGAGCGGGCCGACCTGCGTGGCGGGGTCCGTACCCGGGCCGACGCGCAGCGCGCGGACGCGGTCCACCAGTTCGCCGACGAAGGAGTCGTAGATCCCGCGGGCGACGAACAGCCGGGAACCGGCGATGCACGACTGGCCGCTGGACGAGAAGATCCCGAACAGCACGCCGGCGAGGGCCTGTTCGACGTCGGCGTCGGCGCGCACGATCGTCGGCGACTTACCGCCGAGCTCCAGCGAGGCGGGGATCAGTTTCTGTGCCGCGACGGCGGCGATCGACCGGCCGGTGGCGGTTCCTCCGGTGAAGCCGATACGGGCGACGAGCGGATGGCGCACGATGGCGTCGCCGACCACCCGGCCGCTGCCCGGCAGTACCGACAGCAGTGCCGTGGGCAGCCGGAACTCCTCCAGTGCCCGGGTGATCAGCCGGCCGAGGGCGAGCGAGACCAGTGGGGTCCAGGCGGCGGGCTTGAGGAGGACCGCATTCCCGGCGGCCAGCGCGGGGGCGAGCTTCTGGGCGTCGCTGGCGACGGGGGAGTTCCAGGGGTTGATCGCGCCGACGACACCGATCGGCTCGTGGACGCTCATCGTGACGTAGGGGCCGCGGGAGGGGGTGAGGGTGTCCTCGGCCGTCTCGAGCGCGGCCGCCAGGTAGCGGAAGGTGCCGGCCGCGCTGAGTGCGAGGGCACGGGTCTCGGCGAGGGTCTTCCCGGTGTCCGCGGTCTGCAGGGCGGACAACTCGTCCGCGCTCTGCTCGGTGAGGTCACCGATGCGGTGCAGCAGCCGGGCCCTCTCGTGCGGGAGCAGGTCGCGCCAGGCGGGTTCGGCCGCCGCGCGGGCGGCGGCCTCGGCCGCTTCGCAGACCTCCGCGGCGGAGGGGGAACTCACGGTGGCGAGGACGCGGCCGGTCGCCGGGTCGACGGTGTCGAGCGGCTCACCCGCACCGCGCCGCCACTGGCCGGCGATCAGGATGTCGGTGGGGACGGTGGGCACGGCGGGACCTCCGGACGAGGCGGCGGGAAGGGGGACTTCGGGCGGTCGGGCACCGGACGCGGCCGGGCCGGCCGGGTCGTGCGTCGTTCCTGAAGTGCTAGAAATCTAAGTGCTTAAGTTTCTAGCCGCAAGACCCCGAGGTGAAATCGTTGCCCGGCATGCCTTGAGCTCGATCTGGGTGGCGTTGAGGATGAGGGGCGAGCGTACGGCTTCGATATTCCTAAGCTCTTAACCATTGACCGCTTAGGTACAGGAACCTACTGTCTCCGCAACTCCTCTGGTTCGCGGAAGGACCCTCCATGACGACTGTGGCCGGCAAGCCAGCCCTTGGCTCCATAGCCGCGAGACTCGAACGACTGCCGCACTCGCGCTGGCACGTCAAGGTCCGGTTCCTGATCGGCGCCGTCACCTTCTTCGAGGCGTTCGACCAGCTGTTGGCCGCCTCGGCCCTGCCCGTCCTGATGAAGGAATGGAACCTCACCACCGGGCAGGCCACCTTCGCCGTGACCGCCGCGTCCATCGGCATGCTCATCGGCGCCATCGGCGCCGGCTGGCTGGGCGACCGGATCGGCCGTGTGCGCACGGTGGCCCTCGGGGTCGGCGTCACCGGGCTCGCAAGCCTCGCCGTCGCCTTCTCCGGCAGCATCGAGACGTTCTCGCTGTTCCGGTTCGCCCAGGGACTCGGCATCGGCGGTGTGGTGCCCGTGGCGGCCACGTACATCAACGAGATCGCCCGCTCCGACAAGCGCGGCCGCTTCGTGCTGCTGTACGAGATGATCTTTCCGGCCGGTCTCGCCACGGCCACCCTGGTCGCCGTCTGGGTGGTGCCCAACCTCGGCTGGCGCGCCATGTTCGTCATCGGCGCCCTGCCCGTGCTCATCGCCGCCGCGCTGCCCCGACACGTCGAGGAATCCCCGCGCTGGCTGCTGGCCCGCGGTCGCACGGAGGAGGCCGAGGCCGCCATGGCCCGGATCGAGGCGCAGGTCTCCCGCGCCACCGCGGAACCGCTGCCGCTGCCCTCCGCGAACGTCACGGAGGACACCGGCCGGGGCCGGCTCGGCGACATCTTCAAGGGCCGCTACCTGCGCCGCACGGCGGTCCTGTCCGGCCTGTGGTTCGTGGCGTACTACGTCAACCACGGCATCTCCACCTGGCTGCCGTCCCTCTACACCAAGCACTTCGGCCTCGATCTGACCACCGCGCTGGTCTACACGCTGCTCAGCAACGTCACAGGACTGCTCGGCACCTTCGTCGTCGCCATGGTCATCGACCGGATGGGCCGCAGGGCGGCGCTGGTGGCCGCGCTCGGCGGCAGCGTGCTGTCCCTCGGGGTGCTCGCACTGGCCGGCGCCACGTCGGGCGGTCAGGTCGCCGTCTTCGCCTCGTGCACGACCTTCTTCCTGTACGCGATCAACGCGGGGCTCTACCTGTACTCGCCGGAGCTGTACCCGACCTCCAACCGGGCCAAGGGCGCGGCGTTCGGCGGCCTGTGGAACCGGCTCGGCGTCATCATCGGCCCGGTCACCGTCGGCGCGATCATCGGCGCGGGCGGAAGCCTGTCCCTCGTCTTCGCGCAGCTCGCGGTCGTGGCCGCGGTGGGCGCCGTGATCGCCTGGTTCGCGGTCGAGACCAAGGGCCGGACGCTGGAGGAGCTCAACTCCTGACACGGCCGCCGGTCCGGCGAGGGGCCGGGGGGGCCGGGGGGGGGGGGCCCCCCCCCCCCCCCCCCCCCCCCCCGCGCCGCCCGGCCCCGCCCCCCCCCCCCCCCCCCCCCCCCCCCCCCCCCCCGGCCAACTGAC
>NZ_JBIVAU010000009.1:0-42868 GCF_044745705.1 Streptomyces sp. NPDC086835 | reverse complement strand
GGCGGGGGGGGGGCGCCCCCCCGGGGGGGGGGGGGGGGGCGCCCCCCCCCCCCCCCCCGCCCCGGGGGGGGGGGGGGGGGGGGGCGCGGGGGGGGGGGCCCCCCCCCCCGGGCCCCCCGGCCCCCTACGTTGCCTGTGGCAGCAGCCGGCGCCCCGGCCGCGGCAGCGCGGGCGGACAAGGCGCTCGACCGCCGCATCACCGCACTCACCCAGGTTGGCTCACGAAGATCATCTCTGCCTAGCATGTCCACGCCATTCACCAGGCGTCAAACCGCCTCGACGAAAGCGAACCATGCATCTCAAGCGGATAATCGCTGCGACCGCCGCCCTTGCTTCCCTCTCCCTGATCACGGCCTGCGAGGACGTCGACGCCGACCGCACGACCGCCGTGACCGGCCCCACCGCGGACAGCGACGCCGGCGTCGACACGCTCGAGCAGGCGCAGGTCTACGTCCAGCGGTACGCCTCGTGCGAGCGGATGAGCACGGACCCGATGGACAGCCGACTGCCGCTCACCGAGTTCACCGCCGTCGGCAAGTGGTCGGTAACCGAGCGCGGGGTGTGCAGCGACCGCGTCGAGGACGGCGAGATCATGTTCTACATGTTCTCCGACATGAAGACTTTCCAGGAGGGCTACAAGCAGCGCGTGCTGGCGAAGATCTCCTCCGGAGACTCCGACTACGGCCTGTTGAGCCGCGTGCTCGTGGGGAAGAACTTCGCCGTCACGCCTACCGAGACCAAGACCGCGCTCAAGCTCTCCCGCTCGGACCTGCGCGTTTTGACCTGCAATCCGACGGCCCGCGTGCCCGAGGGCTACAAGCGGGAGAAGGGCCTGGTCGAGGGCTGCGTCCTGAGCGACTTCGTGGCGAGCGACGACGGGGAGGGCAGCCCCAACTTCGAGACCCCGCAGGACCCGGCCACGGAAGGCGAGCCCAACAAGTCGGGCCGCCCGCCCGCGGGAAGCCTCGGCCTGCCGCGCGCGGGGAGCCTGGCCGAGCTGAAGCAGTTGGTGCACCCGCACACCGTCGACTGCACCAGCTACTCGACCGACCCTGCCACCCTCGCCGTCGAGTCGATCGACTACCAGCCGGTGATCACCGGCGACCACCGCCACTGGGGCGTCGAGGACCGGGCGATCTGCGGTGAGCCCGGTGGAGCGCAGCGCGCACACAACCTCAACTGGCTCGACATGGTGAGCGACATGGAACTCCTGCAGACTCGGGCGAAGGCGGCTCAGCAGGAGGACCTGAAGGACGACAACCGCCTGAAGGCCACCGCCAGCAGGCTGCTCGTCGGCGAGAACATCGCGGTGGAGACCAATGACCCGAGCGTCCGCAGCGGCCTGTACCAGCTTCAGTTCCTCTACCTGAACTGCGAGCCTGGCTTCTCCGCCCCGGCCGGCTACCGCGTGGAGAAGGCGAGCGTCGAGGGATGCGTGCTGACCAACTACGAGCCTGGGGTCGAGGTCGGCGGCCACTGAGGGCGAGTCGCTGACGCGGCTCGGCGGGCCCTGCTCCCCGCACCGGTCGGTGCGGGCGGTGACCGCGACCCGGTAGGCAGCGGCGTCCTGGTCGTCGGCGTACACCCCGCGCTTGGCCGCGGTCCATGAGGAGGCCCCAGCCGGCAGGGCGCGCTGTTCCGGCTTCGCGGCTTTCCGGTTGAGCGTCCTGACGCCTGACACTCTCTGCCCTGAAGTGGTCGCCGAAGCCCGGCACCCATGACGCACGACGGATGTGATCAAGGAACCGGGTCCGCGGCCTGTTCGCCGTGGCGTCCCTCGCTCGATCCGGTCGATCACCTCAGCGGTAAGATTCTCAGTGCCGTGACAAGCCGTACGGCTGTCCGGCGGAGCCGTACGAGGGGATGAGGATGGCTGCATCGAGGCCGGCGGACCGGGACGCCGTCGCGCAGGTGATCGAGGACTGGGCGCGGGAACGACCGGAGCTCGACACGAGCCCGCTGGAGGTCCTGGCCCGGCTGCACCGTTCCTTCCTGCGGTACAGCACCAGGCTCACCGCCTCGATCGAGCGGCACGGTCTGTCCGTCGCCGGCTTCGACGTGCTGACCGCTCTGCGCCGGGCAGGGGCGCCGTACAGGCTGACAGCGGGCCAGCTCGCCGACACCGGGCTGGTGTCGTCCGCCGGGGTGACCCTGCGGATCGACCGCCTGGAGAAGGACGGCCTCATCGTGCGCGAGCGGGACGCGGGCGACCGCCGGGTCGTCTATTCGCGGCTCACCGACAAGGGTCTCGCGACGGTGGACACCGTCTTCGAGGAGCACCTCGACAACGAACGCCGGATGCTCGCGGGGCTGTCGCCGTCCGAGCGCCGGCAGGTCGCGAGGCTGCTGCGCAAGCTGGAGGACTCGATCCTCGCGTCGGACGACGAGACGGCCGCCGCCACCCCGTGAGCTGCCCGGTGGCCTGACGGCGGCGAGCCCGTCCCGCAGTCCTCACGGCTCCTGGGCTTTCCGCCTGCGGGAACGGGCAGCGCTGCGTCGGCGTTCGCGTCGCCGTCCCCACGAGAGCGCTGGCCGTGGCCGCCTGGCGTCTTCCGACGTGGGGCAGGGCACGCGAGGTCCGCCCTTTCCGGCTACCGCGGGTCCTTTGTGCGTCCCGCCGGGCCGGGGCAGGATCCGCCGACGCGATGCCGTCCGTGCGAGGCCGGCGGAGGCGATTCCGCCAGCCTCGCCGCGGCGGCCTGCAACAGCGCGACCGCGACGGCCCGGGCCAGGGGATGCGCCGCCGCTCTGCGCAGCGCGTCCAAGTGTGGGGCGCTCACCGCTCGCGGCGGCCGGTGAGCTCGTAACCCGCCTCGTCGACGGCCGCAGCGACGTCGTCGTACGCGACCTGTCGCTCGCTCTCGACGGTCACCTCGCCGGACGAGAGGTCGACCTGAACGCTCTCCACTCCCGCGAGTGCTCCCACCTCCGCCGTCACGGCGCTGACGCAGTGGCCGCACGTCATGCCCTTGACCTCGTACACCTCTTTGACCATCACGGTGCTCCCTCCGGAAGGGGGACGTCGTCAAGCCGAGTGTATACCCTCTGGGGGTATGGCGACGGGTCGTCGGCAAGAAGAGGGAAGTCCGGGACACTGCGAAGACGGCACCTGTGCATGGGCCTGATCGGCGCCGTCGCGGACGCGCAACGCAGCGCACGTCGCCGTGCACAGAGCGTCACGCAGGCCTCATGCGAAAGACAAGGCCGCTACCGTGCCGCGTGGCGATCAACGGAAACCACGCGTGATGATGGAAAGGCCCGCGCGCCTCGAGCAGGGGAGAGGGTCCATATGTGCCGATGGGTGGCCTACACGGGAACGCCGGTGCTCCTCGACTCGCTGCTCTACCGCCCCGCACACTCGCTGATCGACCAGAGCCTGCACTCCCGGATGGGGGTCGAGACCACCAACGGCGACGGGTTCGGCATCGGCTGGTACACGCCCGACGGTGGTACACCGGCCGTGATCCGGGACACCGGACCCGCGTGGAACAACCGCAATCTGCGGGAGATCTCGGCGCACATCCGCTCCCACCTCTTCTTCGCCCACATCCGGGCGTCGACCGGCTCTGCCATCCAGCAGACGAACTGCCATCCGTTCCGGCACGGGCGGTGGCTGTGGATGCACAACGGTGCCATCGCCGACTTCCACCGGCTGCGCAGGGACCTCTGCATGGTCATCGACCCGTCGCTGTTCGCCGACATCGAGGGCTCGACGGACTCCGAGGTGATGTTCTTCCTGGCGCTCACCTTCGGCCTGGACCAGGACCCGCCGACGGCCGTCGCCCGCATGGCGGGCCATGTGGAGTCCCTGGGCCGCCGGCACGGCGTGGACTTCCCGCTCCAGATGACCGTCGCCGTGGCCGACGGGGAGGGGCTGTGGGCCTTCCGCTACTCCAGCGAGCACCGCTCACGCTCCCTGTACTACAGCGCCGAGGTCGAGACCCTGCGTGCGCTGCACCCCGACATGAAGTTCCTCAGAGGGCTCTCCGAGGACACCCGCCTTGTCGTGTCGGAGCCGCTGAGCGGACTGCCCGGGGCGTGGACGGAGTTCCCCGAGAGCAGCTACGGCGCGGTCGGCGCGGACTCGGACTTCGTGCGGCCCTTCGTTCCGATGCAGGCCGAAGGGGAGCTCCCGCACAGCACCGTGGCGTGACGCGGGCCGGGCGACGCCCCGGTGGCCGGTGGTGCCGACGTGATCAGGGCGCCGGGTGCCCGGGGCTCAGATCGATGACATCGCTCAGGCGCAGCACCTCGCCACGCGGCAGCGGCTGCGCCGACGTGTCGACGGGGGTGAGGCAGAACCCCACATGGTCCCCCCAGTCGGCGCGCTCCTCCACCCTGCCGATGAACCAGGCGCAGGCGTCGGCCAGCACGGGAACACCGTGCGCCCCCGGCTCCCAGTGTGTCGGTGCGAACTTGTCGACGCGGTCGCCGCTCTCGCCGCCGAACAGCCGGGCCAGCCCCTGCTGTTCGCGGCCGAGCAGATGCACGCCCAGGTACGTGGCCCGGCACGCCACGCGGTAGGTGTGGTTCACCTTGGACAGCCACACCACGAACCGCACCGGGTTCAGCGAGGACTGGGAGGCGAACCCGACCAGGCAGCCGGCCCGCCGCCCGTCCGCGGCCGCGGTGACGAGGTACACCGGAGGGTCCAGCAGGTCAGTGAATCCGTTGACGTCCACCATGGCGAAACCCTCCCGGACAACCCCGCAGGCCCTCTACCGGCGCGCCGTGCCGTGCGGCCGTTTACTCCCAGGTGCCCTGCCCGCCGGGCGCGACACGGGGGATGCGGGATGCGCGTCGGCGGCGGGCAGGCGGGGCGGGGCAGGTCAGGCAGAGTCCCGGCGTACCAGTTCCGTCGGCAGGATGAGTGCGGCAGGTTCCTCCCCGCCGATCCGGGCCAGCAGCATCCGCACCATCTCCTTGCTGATCCGGTCCCACGGCTGTCGGATCGTGGTGAGCCGCGGGCGGGACGACAGCGCGGCGGGCGAGTCGTCGAAGCCGCCCACGGCGATGTCCTCGGGCACTCGGCGCCCGGCCCTGGTCAGGGCGTCGAGGACGCCCTGGGCCATCAGGTCCGATGCCACGAAGACGGCGTCGAGGTCCGGGGCCCGCTGGAGAAGCAGTTCCGCGGCCTGCTCGCCGCTGGCCCGGCTGTAGTCGCCCGTGGCGATCAGCAGGTCGTCGGCGGGCAGCCCGCACTCGGCCAGCGTCTCCCGGTAGCCGGCGAGGCGTTCGACACCGCCGGGGGTGTCCGGCGGGCCGGACACCGTGGCGATCCGGCGGCGGCCCGACGCGTGCAGGTAGCGCACCATGTCGCGGGCGCCTTCCCGGTCGTCCGCCGCCACGTAGCCGATCCTGGCCTGCTGCCCGAGGGGCTTCCCGCAGGCGACCACCGGCACGCCGGCCGCCTGGAGCTCTCCGGCCACCGGATCACCGGAGTGGCTGGAGACGAGCAGGACGCCGTCCACGTGCCCGGCCTGGATGTACCGCAGATTGCGCCGGCGTTCGTCCTCGCTGCCGGCGATCATCAGCAGCAGCGGGATGTCCCGCGCGGCGAGCGCCTGGGTGCAGGAACGCAGCAGCACATTGAAGTTCGGATCCTCGAAGAAGCGCTCCTGCGGCTCGGTCAGCAGGAACGCGACCGAGTCGGACCTTCCGGTGATCAGCGAGCGGGCGTGCCGGTTGACGACGTAACCCGTCCGCTGGATCGCGTTGTTGACGGCCGTTTGCGCCGCCGGGCTGACGTAGTGGCCTCCCCGCTTTCTGGGGCCTGCGCTACCGGTCCTTCGACGAGATCGACCCGCCGCGGCTGACCCCGACCGTCGGCAACCCCGCCCAGCAGCTCGACCACCGCCGCTTCGCCGACGACACCATGCGCGAGAACTTCCGCCTGGAGCGGGACATCCTCCACCGGCTCGCGCCCGGCGTCCCCGTCACCACCAACTTCATGACCGCGCTCAGCCAGTGCGACACGATCGACTACTGGGCCTGGGGCCGCGAGGTCGACATCGTCACCAACGACCACTATCTGATGACCGACGGCCGCCGCACCCACGTCAACCTCGCGATGGCCGCCGACCTCACACGCTCCGTCGCCGGCGGCGCCCCCTGGCTGCTGCTCGAACACTCCACCAGCGGCGTCAGCTGGCAGCCGCGCAACCCCGCCAAGCGGCCCGGCGAGATGGCGCGCAACTCGCTCGCCCATGTGGCCCGCGGCTCCGAGGGGGCCATGTTCTTCCAGTGGCGCCAGTCCCGGAAGGGCGCCGAGAAGTTCCACTCCGCGATGCTGCCGCACGCCGGGACCGACACCCGGATCTGGCGCGAGGTGGTGCGGCTCGGGGCGGACATCGGCTCGCTCGCCGAACTGCTGGGGACCCGTACCGTTCCCGACGTCGGCATGGTCTGGGACTGGCACTCCTGGTGGGCGCAGGGCCTCGAATGGCGGCCCAGCGAGGACCACGACGCCCGCGAGCGCGCCGACAGCTTCTACGAGGCGCTCTACGACCGGCACCTGACCGTCGACTTCGCCCATCCCGGGGCCGACCTGTCCGCCTACCCGTTGGTCGTCGTCCCCGCCCTCTACCTCGCCACCGAGGAGGCGGGACGCAATCTGCGCGCCTACGTCGAGAACGGCGGCACCCTTGTCGTCTCGTACTTCTCCGGCATCGTCGACGAGCACGACGCGGTGCACCCCGGCGCCTACCCGGGTGTGCTGCGCGACGTGCTCGGCCTGACCGTCGAGGAGTGGTCACCGCTCCGGGCGGGCGAGAGCGTGCGGATCACCGGGCCGCAGGGCGCCTCGCTCACCGGCGACGTGTGGACCGAGTTCGTGGTGCCGCGCGGGGCCGAGACGGTGTGGACCTACGCCGACGGACCGGCCGCCGGTGGCCCCGCCGTCACCCGTCACCGCCTGGGCAGGGGCACCGCCTGGTACGTCTCCTCCCGCCTCGGTCCCCTGGCGCTGGACACGGTCCTCGAGAGCGCCTGCGAGGACGCCGGCATCGCGCCCCGCACCGAACTGCCCCGCGACGTCGAGGTGGTACGCCGCTCCGGGGACGGCGCCGACTACCTCTTCGCCATGAACCACACCCCGCACGACACCAAGGTGCCCCTCGAGCGCCCCGGCACCGAACTGCTCAGCGGCGAGCACGCCACCGGACACCTCACCGTCCCGGCAGGCGCCGTCAAGGTCGTACGGCTTGACGCCTGACGACACCAGGACCCCCGGGGGCGGCCGCCGGATCGCCGGCCGCCCCCGGGTGCATCGCACCGCCCACCCCCGCCCACCACCGTCGAAGGGACTCGACGATGCACACGGCCCCACACCCCTTCCGCAGACTGCTCAGAACGGCCGTCCTTCCCGTGCTCGGCGCCCTGCTGATCACGGCACTGCCCGGACAACCGGTCAGCGCGGCGGCCACGCTCACCAACCCCGGCTTCGAATCGGGCACTTCCGGCTGGGCCACCTACTCCGCCGCGGGTCAGCACACGGCGTCGTACACCGAGGCCGGCGGGCACAGCGGCAGCCACCGCCTCAGCCACTGGTCGTCCGCCGCGTACAAGGTGGAGACATACCAGTACCTGTCGGGACTCACAGACGGGACCTACAAGCTGAGCGCCTGGGTGCGCTCGAGCGGCGGCCAGGACGCGGCCTACCTGGCGCTGCGTAACTGCGGCTCCGCCGAGCAGCGCACCGACCTGCCGCCCACCCCCGACGGCAAGTGGATACGCCTCGTCACCTCCGTCAAGGTGACCGGCGGACAGTGCACGGTCAGCATCAACTCCGATGCCAGGGCCGGGAACTGGCTGAACGTCGACGATCTCACCTTCACCCCAGGTTCGACCGGGCTGAGTGTCAAAGGCGTCGACGTCTCCACACTGAAGAAGAGCGAGGACCTCGGCGGCGTCTACCGCACGGCCGCGGGGACCACTGGTGACGGGCTCGGCATCCTGAGGTCGGCAGGGGCCAACTACGGCCGGCTCAAGGTCTGGGTGGACCCGGCCGACGGCTACAACAACAAGGCCCGCGTGCTGCAGACCGCCAAGCGGATCAAGGCCCAGGGCATGAAACTGCTGGTCGACTTCCACTACTCGGACATCTGGGCCGACCCGGGCGCCCAGACGAAGCCCGCCGCCTGGTCCTCGCACTCCTACGACCAGCTCAGGAAGGACGTCCACGACCACACCTACGACGTCCTGAACGCCCTCAAGGCGCAGGGCACCACCGCCGACATGGTCCAGATCGGCAACGAGATCAACACCGGCATGCTCTGGCCGGAGGGCTCCACGGAGAACTGGGACCGGACCGCCGGGCTGCTCAAGTCCGGCATCGACGCGGCGAAGACCGTCTCGTCCTCCACCCGGATCGCGCTGCACCTCGCGCACGGCGGCGACAACGGCCTGTACCGCTGGTGGTTCGACAACGCCACCGCCCGGGGCGTGAACTTCGACGTCATCGCCGTGTCCTTCTACGGCTACTGGCATGGAGCGCTCTCCGAGCTCCAGGCCAACCTGGACGACGTCTCCGCCCGCTACGGCAAGCCCGTCATGGTCGTCGAGACGGCCTACCCCTTCCGGCTCGACAGCAAGGACAGCCACGAGAACATCATCGACCTGCCGGGCGAGCTGGTGTCCGGATACCCGGCGAGCCCGGCCGGCCAGGCGGCCTGGGTACGCGATGTGATGAACGTGGTCGAGGCCGTGCCGAACGGCCGCGGTCTCGGCGTCGTCTACTGGGAGCCCGCCTGGACCGCCGTCACGGGCAACGGCTGGGACCCGGCCGACCCGTCGTCCGGCAACGGCTGGGAGAACCAGGCCCTCTTCGACTACGACAACAGGCTGCTGCCCGCCGCGAACTGGCTGGCCCACCGCTGACACCGCGCCGTGCGGGACCGACGCCGTACGCGCCCCGGCCGGAGCCCGGGCGCGTACGGCCGCGCCGGTCAGGAGCCGTCGAGGGGGGTGAACACGAACGAGAACTCGGCCGGCTGAGCGTGCAGCCGGTACTCGGGCAGCACACCGGGGCCGCAGGACTGGCTGCCCAGGCCGTGCTGCCGGTGGTCGAGCTCCACCCACACCGTCTCGCCGGAGGGTACGAGGTCCGTGAGGTGCTCGGCCGCGTCCAGCTGCTCCGTCGTCCAGCGGCGTGCGGTCAGCCAGAAGGCCGGGTCGCCGTCGATCCGCAACCCCGCTTCCGGGGAGGCGAGTTCCGCCCAGCGCACATCGGCCCGCGCGCCGTTCTCCTGCGGACGGACGTACGGGGTCTGCATCGCGTCGACATCGGTGTGCCAGAGGCCGAGCCGGGCGGCGGTCCTGCTGTCCGGGTACGCCTCGCCCGGTCCGCCGCCGTACCAGCGGACGCCCGCGTACGAGGCCGGAAGGCCCAGACGGATCCCGAGACGCGGCAGCGGGAGCTGCCAGTGACCCTGCGGGACCACGGACACCGTCAGGCGCAGCCGGACACCGTCGGACGTCCAGCGGTAGTCGGTGAGCAGACCCACGTCACGGCCGGCCGGTGCCACCCGGGTACGTACCGTCAGCGCGTCGTCCGTCACCTCGACCGCGTCCAGGCGGTGCCGCATGCGGTGCAGGCCGAGGGCGCGCCACAGCGGTCCGCTTCGCGGGTCGGACTGCCAGGGCGCGCCGTTGTCGTTGTCCGTCGGCGCGCGCCACACGTTGAGCCTCGCGCCGGTGACGGCGACCTGGCCGATGGTCCGCAGCTCGCCGGTGCGGGCGTCGAAGGAGGCAGGGCCGAGGGTGACGATGCTCCGGCCGCGGACCGGGCGGTCGCCGGACGGGACCTCGGCGGGGGCCGGGCGGCGAGCTTCCAGCTGTCCCCAGGCGACCTCGTGGCCCCGGCTGCCCCACGGGGTGTCCTCCGCCAGCAGCGCCCGTACCGTCCACAGACACTCCGCGCCCCGCCCGGCCTCCGGCGGTTCGGGCAGCCGGACCTCGGCGCACGTGCCGGGTGCCGTCGGGGGGACGGTCAACGGGCCGTGCGCCACGGTCTCTCCGCCGCTGTGGAAGGACCACTCGAAGGTGAGGTGGGAGAGATCGGAGAAGTCGTGGAGGTTGGTGACGCGGACGGTGGCCGTGCCGTCGCCGGCTCCCGGGCCGGGTTCGATACGGACCGGTTCGATGACCTTCTTGTACTCGATCAGGCCGGGGGAGGGGCTCCGGTCCGGGAACAGCAGACCGTCGCAGACGAAGTTCCCGTCGTGGAGCTCCTCGCCGAAGTCGCCGCCGTAGGCGAAGCCGTACCGCGCGTCGGTCAGGCCATGGTCGATCCACTCCCAGATGAAGCCGCCCTGGCTGCGGGGGTGTGCCTCGAAGAGCCGCTGGTAGTCGGCGAGGCCGCCCGGACCGTTGCCCATCGCGTGCCCGTACTCGCACAGGACGAAGGGGAGTTCGCGACGTCCGGCGGGGCCGCCGTCGAGGCCGCGGCCGATCCTGTCCACCTCCTCGTGGGGCGGGTACATCCGCGAGTACATGTCCGTGTCGCGGCAGGCCGGGTCGCCCTCGTAGTGGATGAGCCGCTCTGGGTCGCGGGCGCGGATCCACTCGGCCATCGCCGTCAGACCGCGTCCGGTGCCGGCCTCGTTGCCGAGCGACCAGATGATCACGGAGGGGTGGTTCTTGTCCCGCTCGACCATCCGCGCGGCACGGTCGAGGAGTGCCGGGGTCCAGCGGTCGTCGTCGACGGGGTTGTCGTGCCAGTCCTGCTCGACGAAGCCGTGCGTCTCCAGATCGCACTCGTCGATCACCCACAGACCCAGCTCGTCGCAGAGGTCCAGGAAGTCGGGATGCGGGGGGTAGTGGGAGGTGCGCACGGCGTTGATGTTGTGCCGCTTCATCAGCTCTGCGTCCCGGCGCATGGTCGCGGCGTCGAGAGCGCGGCCGGTGTCGGGGTGGAACTCGTGCCGGTTGACCCCGCGGAACAGGATCCGCGAGCCGTTGACCTTGATGACACCGTCCTCGACGACGACCGTGCGGAAGCCGATGCGCAGCGGGACCCGTTCGCCCGCGAGAGCCAGTGTCCCGTCGTAGAGGCGGGGCGTCTCGGCCGTCCAGGGCCGCACCGGCACGGTGACCGGCTCGCCCGTCGCGACGTCGATGCCCAGCTCCGCCACGGTGACCCGGCCGGCCGTATCGGAATCGACCCGCAGGGTCCCCTCGGCGCGGTGGTGGTCGTACGAGGCGTGTACGAAGAAGTCCCCCGCGCAGCCGGCCGGCCGGTGCAGGAGGGTCACGTCCCGGAAGATGCCGGGCAGCCACCACTGGTCCTGGTCCTCGAGGTACGACCCGGACGACCACTGGTGGACGCGGACCGCGAGCACGTTCCCCTCGGGGCGCAGCAGATGCCCGACCGCGAACTCGTGAGGCAGCCGGCTGCCCTTGAACTCGCCCAGTTCGTGGCCGTTCAGCCAGACACGTGCGCAGGACTCCACGCCGTCGAAGCGGAGCAGGGCGTCGCCGCCGGTTCCCCAGTCCTCCGGCAGGTCGAAGAACCGCAGATGGTCGCCGGTCGGGTTCTCGGTCGGCACGCGCGGCGGGTCGACGGGGAAGGGGTAGAGGTGGTTGGTGTAGATGGGCGCGCCGTGGCCCTGGAGCACCCAGTGGCCGGGCACCCGCACCTCGTCCCAGTCAGAGGCGTCATGGCCGGGTACGGCGAAGGAGTCGTCCTCGGCGTCGGCCGTCGCGGACAGCCGGAAGCGCCAACTCCCGTTCAGCGAGAGGGATGCCGCGTCCGAAGTGGCGTACCGGGCGCGGGGCGGGAGCGGCCCGCTGCCGGGCCGGACATCGTCGACGTACGAGTGGGACATCGCTCTCCTGGGGCAGCACTCGGTCCCGGACGGGCGCGAAGGCGGCGGCCGGGGAGGGGTGACGGGGGATCTCAACCCTCCGTCGTCGGGCACGGGTTCTGCAAGAGGGTCCGGCCAAGTGTCCGAAGTTTTGTGCAATGTTCGACATGTCGAACGAGCGCCCCTCGGGGCTGGTGCCCGGCGGTCGGCTCGATTACGGTCTGCCGTCCGGGGTGTCGCATGCTGTTCGCCATCTCGAACATGCGGCAGGTCGATTCGCGACCGTCCAAACCGTTGACGCGGTTCGCCGCCACCCCTACATTTCGTGGCAAGCGCTTTCCTGAAACGATTCATTCACCATCCATACATCATTGGCGAGAGGGTGCATCATGCGTATGTCCAGGCATGTGGAGAGGCGGAGCTTCCTCAAGGCGGCCGGGGCGACCCTGGCCGGTGCCGGGCTGACCGCCGCCGGCTGCGGCGCCGGCAGCGGCTCGTCCGGCGGGCCCGTCACCATCCGCTATGCCTGGTGGGGCGCGGACGACCGGGCGAAGAAGATCAACCAGACCGTCGCCCTCTTCGAGAAGAAGCACCCGAAGATCAAGGTCAAGACGGACTTCCAGCAGTACGGCGACTTCTGGAAGAAGTTCAACACCCAGGCCGCGGGCGGCAATCCGCCGGACGTCTTCCAGAACGCCATCGGCTTCCTGCGGAAGTACGACGCCAAGCGGGTCCTGCTCGACCTCGACGCGCAGGCGAAGAAGGGCAACCTGGACCTCGGCAACTTCCGGGCCGGCCTCGAGAAGTTCGGCGAGGTGGACGGCAGGCTCCTCGGCGTACCGGTCGGCTCCAACTCCATGGGCCTGATCATCGACGAGCGGGTCTTCGAGAAGGCGGGCGTCACACCCGCACCGGGCTGGACGTGGAGCGACTGGGACGACGCCCTCGTCAAGATCCATGACAAGGCCGGCGTCGCGGGCGACTCGGGCCCCTTCGGCATCATGTACCTCTACGACCTGATCCTCCGGCAGAACGGCAAGGCCTTCTTCACCGAGAAGGGCCTCGGATTCACCGAGAGCGACCTCGTCCCGTACTGGACCGAGTCGATGAAGCGCGTCAGGACGGGGCTGTACGCGGACCAGAAGAAGGTCGAGCAGATCAAGCCCAAGTCCGCCCTCGCGGCCGGGCTCTCCGGCGGCGAGTTCACCTGGGACAACTTCACGGCGCGCTACTCCGCCGAGGGCAAGAGCTCGTACGCCATCGCCCCGATCCCCACCAGCGACGGCAAGAAGACCGGGCAGTACCTCGGTTCGCTGATGCTCAGCGGCAGCGCCCGCACCAAGCACCCCGCCGAGGTGGCGACCTTCATCGACTTCATGGTCCACGACCCCGAGGTCGGCCGGATCATGGGATACGACCGCGGTGTGCTCTCCACCAACGAGCAGTACGAGGCGTTCGAACCCACCGACCCGGTCAGCAAGAAGATCGCCGCGTACGAGAAGCAGATAGCCGCCGCCGGCACGCTGGAGACCATCACCCCCCACCCCGCCGGCGCGGACGTCGTCGAGGCCGCGTTCCTGCGGATCGCCGCCGACATGGCGCTCGGCAAGGCCCCCGTCGAGGACTCCGCGGCGCAGTTCTTCACCGAGGCGAAGACGGCGCTCGGCTCCTGATGGGAACGCCGCCCATGACTCAGCTCGAGGACTCCGTGCGGCAGGTTGCCGACAAGGCCCCTGCCACCGGCACGACGCCCTCGCCCGTCCGCCGCCGCGGACGCAGGGACGGCCTGGTCGGCTACCTGTTCATGTCGCCCTGGATCGCCGGCTTCCTGCTGCTCACCGCGGGGCCGATGGTCGCCTCCCTCTACTTCGCCTTCACCGACTACAACCTCTTCGACTCCCCGAAGTGGATCGGCCTCGGCAACTTCTCCGAGATGTTCGCCGACCCGCGCTGGCGCACATCGGTCGAGGTCACCGCCGAGTACGTCCTCATCGGGACTCCGTTGAAGCTGCTGCTCGCCCTCGGCGTCGCGCTGCTCCTGGCGCAGAGCCGGCGCGGACAGGCCTTCTACCGGGCCGCCTTCTACGCCCCCTCGCTCGTCGGCGCCAGTGTGTCCGTCGCCATCGTGTGGCGCGCCCTGTTCTCCGACGACGCGGTGGTGGACCGGGCGCAGACGTTCCTCGGCATGGACGTCGGCGGCTGGATCGGCGACCCCGCCTGGGTCCTCTACTGCCTGGTGGCGCTCACCGTCTGGCAGTTCGGCGCGCCGATGGTCATCTTCCTGGCCGGGCTCAAGCAGGTGCCCACGGAGCTGTACGAGGCGGCCCAGGTCGACGGCGCCGGACCGTGGCGGCGCTTCTGGCACATCACCCTGCCGATGATCTCGCCGGTCATGTTCTTCAACGTCCTGCTGGAGACCATCCACTCGTTCCAGATCTTCGGATCGGCCTACATCATGAGCAACGGCAGCTGCGGACCCGCGGACGCCACGCTCGTCTACACCTGTTACCTGTACCAACAAGGCTTCGAGAACAGCCGGATGGGCTTCGCGTCCGCCATGGCCTGGATGCTGCTGATCGCCGTCGGCCTGGTCACCGCGGTGCTGTTCTGGTCCCAGCGCCGCTGGGTGCACTACGAGGAGGCGGCCCGATGAGCGGCACACTCACCACCCGCGCGCGCCGCGGCAGCGGCTCGCTGCTCTGGCACCTCGGGGCCCTGGCACTGCTCGCCGTGGTCCTCTACCCGGTGATCTGGGTCATCGGCGGCTCGCTGAAGCCCAGCGACGACATCATCGGCAGCCTGGACCTGTTCCCGACCGAGCCCATCGTCGAGAACTACCGGCGGCTGACCGACGGCATCGCCGACATCCCCATCACCACCTTCTTCGTCAACTCCACGTTCCTGGCGCTCGGTTCGGTGGCCGGCGTACTGCTGTCGTGCTCACTGGCGGCCTACGCCTTCGCCAAGATCCGGTTCCCCGGACGGAATCTGATGTTCGCGCTGATGATCGGCACGCTCCTGCTGCCGTACCACGTGATCCTGATCCCGCAGTACGTGCTGTTCCAGAAGCTGGAACTGATCAACACCTATGTGCCGCTGCTGCTCGGCAAGTACCTCGCCACCGACGCCTTCTTCGTGTTCCTCATGCTGCAGTTCATGCGGAACCTGCCGAGGGAGCTGGACGAGGCGGCCCGGCTGGACGGCTGCGGGCATCTGCGCATCTACTGGTCGATAGTGCTGCCGCTGTGCCGGCCCGCCCTGATCACCAGCGCCATCTTCACCTTCATCAACGCGTGGAACGACTTCATGGGCCCGCTGATCTATCTGAACGAGCCGGAGAAGTACACGGTCTCGCTCGGGCTGAAGATGTTCATCGACCAGGACGCCGTCGCCGACTACGGCGGCATGATCGCCATGTCGCTCGTCGCGCTGCTGCCCGTGCTGGCGTTCTTCCTCGCCTTCCAGCGCTATCTGATCGACGGCATGGCGACCTCGGGCCTGAAGGGCTGACCGGCCGTGGCAGCGCGCTCCCTGACGCAGCAGGGGTCCCGGCTCTCCACCGGCTTCGGCGTCTTCGCCGAATGCCTGCTCACCGGCGTGTGGATGACCCTCGCCGCCCTGCCGCTGGTGACGGCCCCGGCAGCCTTCGCCGCCGGCGTCCGCCATCTGCGGCGCCATCTGCGGCACGAGGCGACGGGCGGGCGGCACTTCGCCGGTGACTTCCGTGCGGCGGTGCGCCGCGGCTGGCTCGTCGGACTGTCCGGCCCGGTGGTCCTCTGGCTGCTCTGGCTCAACCTCGCCGCCGTAGGCGCGGGGCTGCCCGGCGGACCGTTCGTGGGCACGGTCGCGGTCCTCGCCGCCATCGGGGCCGTGGTCGCGGTGCTCCGGGCGGCAGCGGTCTGGGAGCCCGGCGCCTCCTGGCCCACGCTGCTGCGCGAGGCCGCCCGGCGCACCCTGCGCGACCCGGCCGGATCGCTGCTGCTGGTGGGCGGGTTCGCGGTGGTGGCGGGGACGGCCTGGGTCGTGGCACCGCTGGCGGTCCCGGTGACGGGCGCGGTCGCGGCTGCGGCGGTGGCCGTCGAAGCACGGTACGCCGCCCGCTGACCGGCCGGCTCCCGCACCTGCGCAACCCCGCACACCAGCACCACAGCGAACCTGCACATCGCACTTCGCACCGCCGCAGCCTGCTCTTCCGCACGCCCGCACCACAGCGAAGCCGCACGCCTGCACCCCCGCACGTCCGCTACTCCGTACGTCTGCACCGCCGCGAGCCCGGACCACCGCGCCCGTGTGCCTCCGCGCACCCGCATCGCCGGCCACCGCGCCCGCGTACCTCAGCACTTCTGCTCTGCCCTGCACAAGGTTCCCCGTCCCTTACCGCCCAGGTCTCACAGAAGGAATCGTCATGTCTCCGATCTCCCGCAGGTCCCTGCTCTCGGCGGCCGCAGCCGCAGGCGCGGCCGCCCAGTTCAGCTGGGCACTCGGCAGCACGACCGCCCAGGCGGCACCCCGCCCGGCGGCCGCCGGGCCCGAACCGGTGACACTGAAGTGGCTGGAGGACGACGGGCTCGGGGCCGCCCCCGGCACCACCCTCGGCGTGCCGTGGCCGAAAGGCGCGTACGCCAAGGACCAGACGTTCTCGCTGGCCACCGCCGACGGCAAGCAGGTGCCGGTCCAGTCGTGGCCGCTCGCCCAGTGGCCCGACGGCTCCCTGAAGTGGACCGCCCACGCCATCGGCCCCGAGACGACGGCGGAGAGCTTCACGCTCACCGCGGGGCAGCCCGCCGCACCCGCCCGGCGGATCACCGTCACCACCGAGCAAGGCACGGTCGACGTCTCCACCGGCGTCATCACCGCCCGCCTCGGCACCAGCGGATCCTCCCTCGTCAGGTCCGTGACCCGCGGCACCACCGAGATCGCCAGGAACGGGCGTCTCGTCCTGCTCCGCCAGGGCGAGATCGAGGACGGCGACCAGGGCCGGGAGTCCTACGAGCGCTTCGAGAGCGCCATCCACAAGACCGAGGTCGAACAGGACGGCCCCGTACGGGCGGTCGTCCGCATCGACGGCAAGCACCGCCGGGGCAACCGGAGCTGGCTGCCCTTCTCCGTCCGTCTCTACTTCTACGCCGGCGCCGAGTCGTTCCGCATGGTGCACACCATCACCTACGACGGCACCCAGGAACCCGGCCGGACCGACGGCGACTTCATCCGCGGACTCGGCGTCCGCTTCACCGTGCCGATGCGGGACCCCTCGTACGACCGGCACATCCGGATCGGCGGCGACGGCACAGGACTGCTCCGGGAGGCCGTCAAGGGCATCACCGGACTGCGCCGCGACCCGGGGGCGGCCGTCCAGGCGGCCCAGTTCGAGGGACGCAGGCTTCCCGATCCGGCCACCTGGGACCAGCGCGTCACCAGCCGTCTGCACCTGATCCCCGAGTGGGGGGACTACACCCTCAGCCAGCTCTCCGCCGACGGCTTCACCCTGCGCAAGCGCACCAAGAAGGGACACGGCTGGATCGCGGCCGGCGGCGGACGCCGGGCGTCCGGCTTCGGCTATGTCGGCGGCGTGAGCGGCGGGCTGTCCTTCGGGCTCCGCGACTTCTGGGAGAAGCACCCCGCCGGTCTCGACATCCGCGACGCGCACACCGACAACGCCGAAGTCACCCTCTGGCTCTGGTCACCCGAGGCGCAGCCCATGGACCTGCGCTTCTACCACGACGGCCTCGGCCAGGACACCTACGCCGAGCAGCTCGAGGGCCTGAACATCACGTACGAGGACTACGAGCCCGGCTTCGGCACCCCGTACGGCATCGCCCGCACCAGCGAACTCCTTTTCTGGGCCCATGACTCGACACCCGAGGCGGGCACCCTGGCCAAGGAGACGTCCGCCGTCCGCACGCCGCCCCAGCTCGCCGCCCCGCCCGCCCACATGGTCGCCGCCAAGGTCTTCGGCGGCCTGTTCTCCGAGCCCGACCGGTCCACCCCCGCCAAGGCCAGGATCGAGGACCACCTCGACTTCCTGTTCACGTACTACCGCGACCAGGTGGACATGCGGCGCTGGTACGGCTTCTGGGACTACGGCGACATCATGCACAGCTACGACCCGGCCAGGCACCAGTGGCGGTACGACGTCGGCGGCTACGCCTGGGACAACTCCGAGCTCTCTCCCGACCTGTGGCTCTGGTACGCCTACCTCCGATCCGGCCGTGCCGACATCTTCCGCTTCGCCGAGGTCATGACCCGCCACACCGGTGAGGTCGACGTCTACCACCTGGGCAAGTGGGCCGGCCTCGGCACCCGGCACGGCATCCAGCACTACGCCGACAGCGCCAAGCAGCAGCGCATCGCCAACACCACCTACCGGCGCTTCTACTACTTCCTCACCGCCGACGAACGCACCGGCGACCTCATGCACGCCAACGTGGACTCCGACGAGACCTTCCTGGTGCTCGACCCGATCCGGAAGATCCGCACCGAGCCCTACACGCCCGACCGGCACGCCCTGTCCATCGGCTTCGGCACCGACTGGAGCGGTCTGGTCTCCGCATGGCTCACCGAGTGGGAACGCGGCGGTCCCAAGGCGGCGAAGGCGAAGGCCAGGATCCTGTCCACGATGGAGACGATCGCCGCCCAGCCCAACGGTTTCGTCCAGGGCAGCGGCCTGTACGACCTCGACACCGGCCGCTTCGCCGTCGAGAAGGAGCCCAAGGTCGGCGTCTCGCACCTGTCCGCCGTCTTCGGTCTCAACGAACTCTGCGCGGAGCTGATCGATCTGGTCGACATGCCGGCGTTCCGCGAGGCGTATCTCGACTACTGCCGCTACTTCAACGCCACCAAGGCCGAGCAGGCGGCGCGCTACGGCTCCCACTTCGGTTCGCTGATCCTCTTCCAGGGTCACTCGAGGCTGGACGCGTACGCGGCCGTGCAGACCGGTGACGAGAAGCTGGCGCGCCGTGCCTGGGAGAAGTTCTACAACAGCGACGGCTACCGGGAATCGGCGCCGTGGGCCACGGAGGAGGTCGGCGGGCCCGTCACGCTGGTGCCGGGCAGCGAGGCCAACTGGGTCTACACCAACGACACCGCGCTGTACGGGCTCGCGGCCATCGAGAATCTGGCGCTGGTCGGCGACCGGATGCCGTAGGGCGCCGCCCCGTCACCAGGACCGCAGGTGGGACTCGATCCGCCTGCGGTCCAGGGCGCCGTCGGCCACCACGATCCGGTAGCGGTACGAGAAGGCGTTTCCCGGCGGGAGCGTGAACTCCTCGAAGAACGCCCAGGAGAAGGCGACCGTCGGGGTCGGCTCCGACCGTACGAACCAGTGGGACGGGCCGACGGCGTCCTCGTTCTCCGGGGCGTGGGCGAAGACCAGGGTGCTGTGCGCGTCGACGCCGTCGTGCTCGCCGGTGAAGGCGAGCCAGGGCGCGGCGCGGCCCATCATGGCCGCGGCCCCCGCCTCTCCCGCGCCGCCGTGCCCGTCGGGGCCCACCACGTCGCCGCCGGTGAGGTCGCGGGGCCCACGCCAGTGCAGCCCGGTGTAACCGGCCGACTGCCGCCCTGCCGTCGTCGGTGAGCCGAACAGCAGCGGTTGCGAGCTGGTGTTGGTGAGGTGGATGGACCAGTCGAGCGCCCAGGAGCCGTCCGCCGGCTCGACGGAGTGCACGGTGAGCGTGCGCCGCTCCCGCGCCCACGGTGCTCCGCCGTTCTCGATCCAGGTGAGCCGCTCCCGCATCGTCAGCCGGTCCTCGGCCACGTGGATCGCGTCGAAGCCGTCGTGCCGCATCCACCCGATCCGGTCCGGCAGCGCCAGATAACCCTCGCCGGGCACGTAGGAGTTGCCGCCCCAGAAGTTCTGCCCCGACAGATGGCTCGCGGTCATCTGCAGACCCTTGTGCCAGCGGTGGTCGCTCGGCCGGTACCCCGTCACCAGGCGGCCCGAGAGCGTCCGCAGCGGGTGCACGTACGGCTTGCGGGACTCGAAGGGTTCCGGGTCGGGTCGATAGACGTAGGTCATCAGCTCCCCACCGCCGTGCGAGACGACGACCTTCTCACCGTGCGTGTGGGTCACGGTGACCGGTGCGCTCATCGGTGTCCGCCGGTCGTGCCCGCAGGGGCCCAGGCGGGGTGTCCGCCGTGCATGGCGGTGTAGTACGGATCGTCGGACGTGATCTCACCGGCGCGGACCGGCATGCCGGTGAAGGCCGCCTTGTAGAGCGCGGCGACGAACTCCAGTGTCCGCCGCGCGTCGGGGCCGCTGCCCGGAGGCCGGGTCCCGGCACGCATCGCCGCGAGGACGGCCTCCAGCTGCGCGGAGTGCGAGCTCGGCCGATCGGCGGCGGGCGTCCGCCACGCCTCGACACGGCGTTCGTCGGCGGCTGCGTGCGGGGCGGGCGTGTAGACCCAGTCGTCGTTGGAGTGGCCGTACAGATGGGTGAGTTCGACGGTGGCGTCGGAGCAGTCGATGCGGATCCGGCTGACCTCGTGCGGTGACACGACGCTGTTGACGACGGTGGCCATCGTGCCGTTCGCGAAGCGGACGAGCGCCGTCGAGACGTCCTCGCTCTCGACGTCGTGCACGAGCCGGCCCGCCATCGCCCGTATCTCGGTCCAGTCGCCGAGCAGATGCAGCAGCAGGTCCATCTGGTGGATGCCGTGTCCCATGGCGGGCCCGCCGCCCTCCGTGGACCAGCGGCCCCGCCAGGGGACGGCGTAGTAGGCGCCGTCGCGGTACCAGGTCGTCTGGCAGTGCGCGACGAGCGGCGTGCCCAGCCGTCCGGTGGTGAGCAGCTCCCGGGCGTGCGCGGCACCGGAGCCGTAGCGGTGCTGGAAGATCACGGACGCGTAGGGTCCGGGGGAGCCGTCAGGGCCCTCGGCCGCCGCGACGGCGTCGTACTCGGCGAGCGACAGGCACAGCGGTTTCTCGCACAGCACCCAGGCGCCCGCCCGCAGGGCCTCGACGGTCTGGTCGCGGTGGAAGGCGGGCGGAGAGCCGAGCAGCACCAGGTCGGGGCGGGCGGTGGCGAGCATCTCGTCGAGACGGGTGAAGCCGTCGACCCCGTCCCCGGCGGCGGCGCGGAAGGCGTCGAGCTGCGCCGTGTTCACGTCGACGGCGGCGACCAGTTCCACCTCACCGGCATGGTCGGCCAGAGCGGGGAGGTGGCTGCCGTGGGCGATGGCTCCGGTGCCGACGACGGCGGCACGCAGACGGCCCCGGGGGCGTGTCATGAAGGGGAACTCCTCGCGAAAGTGCGTAGAAAGCGCTTGCTGATCCGTCACCCTAAGGTCGCCGCCGCGCGCGCCACAAGACCTGGCCTGCCTGCGCGGCCAATGGAGGGCCCTGGTTCGACGGGTCGGCACTGAGGCCCCATTTCGTTCGACATTGCGAACGCTGGTCGACCAACCGTGCCGGGTTGTGCGCAAAGCGTTGACGGCCACTCTCGCGGTTCCTAGGGTGCCGTTCGAAGTTCTGATCGCTGTCCGATATATCGAACGATTTCGAGGATGTGCGTATGGCTCGCAGACGATGGCGGCTCGGGCTCACCCTGGGAGCCCTGCTCGCCGGGACGCTCGGCGCAGGACCCGGCGCGGCGGCCGAACCCGCCGACTACACGATCTCCGTCGACGCCGACGGTACGGGCGCGAAGATCGACGACACGATGTACGGCGTCTTCTACGAGGACATCAACCGCGCCGCCGACGGCGGGCTCTACGCCGAACTCGTGCAGAACCGCTCCTTCGAGTACCGGCCCGCGGACAACGCCGCCTACACACCACTGACCTCGTGGACCGTCTCCGGCGGCGCGAGAGCCGCCGAGGACGACGGGCGCCTGGGCGAGCGCAACCGCACCTACCTCTCGATGGACGGCGGCGCCTCGGTCACGAACGCCGGCTACAACACCGGCATCGCGGTGGAGAAGGGGAAGCGGTACGACTTCTCCGTCTGGGCCCGCGCGGGCAGCTCGGCGCCGCTGACCGTCACCCTGCACGACGCGGCGGGCGAACTCGCCGAAGGCCGCAGGGTCGTCGCGCGCGGCGGCTGGACCAAGTACACGGCAACGTTCACCGCACGCCGCACCTCCACCACGGGCCGCCTCACCGTCGCCGCCGCACGGGCGGCCGCGCTCGACATGGTCTCCCTCTTCCCCCGGGACACCTACAAGGGCCGCGAGAACGGTCTGCGAAAGGACCTCGCGGAGAAGATCGAGGCCCTTCGCCCGGGCTTCCTCCGCTTCCCCGGCGGCTGCCTGGTCAACACCGGAAGCCATGAGGGCTACGACGAGGCATCCGGCTGGGAGCGCCGCCGCTCGTACCAGTGGAAGGACACCGTCGGCCCGGTCGAGGAGCGGGCGACCAACTCCAACTTCTGGGGCTACAACCAGAGCTACGGACTCGGCTACTACGAGTACTTCCAGTTCGCCGAGGACATCGGCGCGATGCCGCTGCCCGTCGTCCCCGCCCTGGTCACGGGGTGCGGTCAGAACCGGGCCACCGACGACCCCGCCCTGCTGCGCCGGCACATCCAGGACACCCTGGACCTCATCGAATTCGCCAACGGGCCGGTGAGCTCGGAGTGGGGCGGCAAGCGCGCGGAAATGGGGCACCCGGAGCCGTTCCGCCTCACCCACATCGGCGTGGGCAACGAGGAGAACCTGCCCAAGGAGTTCTTCGCGCGCTTCCAGCAGTTCCGCACCGCCATCGAGGCCGCCCACCCGGACATCACGGTGATCGCCAACTCCGGCCCCGACGACGCCGGGACGACCTTCGACGAGGCCTGGCGGCTCAGCCGCGAGTCCGGTGTGGACATGGTCGACGAGCACTACTACAACAGCCCCCAGTGGTTCCTCGAGAACAACGAGCGCTACGACGGCTACGACCGGAGCGGCCCCGAGGTCTTCCTCGGCGAGTACGCCTCCCAGGGCAACACGTTCGGCAACGCCCTCGCGGAAGCGGCCTTCATGACCGGCCTGGAGCGCAACGCCGACATCGTGAAACTCGCCTCGTACGCGCCGCTGCTGGCGAACAAGGACTACGTGCAGTGGCAGCCGGACATGATCTGGTTCGACAACGCGAAGTCATGGGGATCGGCCAACTACGAGACGCAGAAGCTCTTCATGACCAACGTGGGTGACGAGGTCGTCCCCTCCACCGCGTCCACCACGCCGACCACCTCGGGGCCCATCACCGGCGCCGTCGGCCTGTCGACGTGGGCGACCAGCGCCGCGTACGACGACGTCCAGGTCACGGGCTCCGACGGCAGGACCCTGATGTCCGACGACTTCTCCGGCGGCGACGACCGGTGGACGAAGGCCGCCGGCGCCGGTTCCTGGGCCGTCCAGGACGGCGCGTACGTCCAGAGCGACGAGACGGCGGAGAACACCCTCGTCACCGCCGGGGACGCGGCCTGGCGGAACTACGACCTCAGGGTGAAGGCCACCAAGAAGTCCGGCAGGGAGGGCTTCCTCGTCGCCTTCGGCGTCAAGGACACCGGCAACTACTACTGGTGGAACCTGGGCGGCTGGAACAACACCCGCTCCGCTGTCGAGAAGACCGTCGGCGGGGCCAAGCAGACCATGACCGAGAACGCCACGACCATCGAGACCGGCCGCACCTACGACCTCCATGTCGAGGTGCGCGGACGGCAGGTGACGCTCTACGTCGACGGTCACAAGTGGGGCGGGTTCACCGACGACAAGGTCGCCGAGCCCTTCCGTCAGGTCGTCACCAAAGACGCGTCCACCGGCGACCTCATCGTCAAGGTCGTCAACGCCCAGGCCTCACCGGCCCGGACGGCGATCGACCTCGGCGCGGGGACCGAGGTGGCGCCGACCGCCCGGGTCACCACTCTGGCGGCCGACCCGGCCGCGCAGAACACGGCCGACGAACGGCCGGTCCAGCCGCGGTCCTCGACCTTCGACGGAGTCGGCAGCACCTTCTCGTACACCTTCCCGGCCCATTCCGTGACCTTCATGAGGATCAGGACCGAGTGAGGAACGCGTGCGGGGTGCGCGCCCGGCGCGCGCACCCCGCACGCGCCCTCACCCTCCCGCCCCGCGACTGACACCGGGGCGTGGAAGCCCCTCCGTGTTCCGGGCCGACCGGTCCGAACGGCAACCGAAGTACCGAACGAGCCGCATCATGCGGCCGACCACGAGAGCGAGACAACCCATGACGACCAGCAGACGCGCCGTGCTGACAGCGGCGGTGGGAGCCGCGGCGACAGCGGCCACAGCCGCGACGACCCCCGCCGCGGCCGCCGGCGCGACGACGGCCCCGCAGGGGACAGGCGGTACCCGCGGCCCGGTGCGGCAGCGGTTCGGGTCCCTGGCCGACGGCACCGGCGTCGACCTGTGGACGCTGGAGAACGACGGCATCCGCCTGCGCGTCCTGTCGTACGGAGGCATCGTCCAAGGGCTCGAGGTGCCCGACCGCCGCGGGAGGTGGGCGAACGTGTCCCTCGGCTTCGACAACCTGGACGACTACGTGGCGAAGAGCCCGTACTTCGGTGCGGTGATCGGCCGTTACGGCAACCGCATCGCCGGCGGCAGGTTCACGCTGGACGGGACCACCTACCGTCTCCCGGCGAACGACGGCCCCAACAGCCTGCACGGCGGGGACCAGGGCTTCGACAAGCGGGTCTGGGACGTCGAGCCGTTCCGGAGGGGCACCGACACCGGGCTCACCCTGCGGCGCGTCAGCCCCGACGGCGAAATGGGGTACCCCGGCACCCTCACGGTCCGGGTCGACTACACCCTCACCGCGCGGGGGGAGTTCCGCGTCGACTACGAGGCGACGACGGACCGGGCCACCGTCGTGAACCTCACCAACCACACGTACTTCAACCTCGCGGGCGAGGGAAGCGGCACCGTCCACGACCACCGGCTGCGCATCGACGCCTCCCGCTACACACCGGTGGACGCCACGCTCATCCCGACGGGCGACCTCGCACGCGTCGCCCGTACCCCCTTCGACTTCCGACTGGGCAAGCCCATCGGCGAGGACCTCCGCCAAGGGCACGAGCAGATCCTCCTGGGACAGGGGTACGACCACAATTTCGTGCTCGACAAGGGGATCACCGGGCACCCGCAGAAGGCCGTCACGGTCACCGAGCCCACGTCGGGGCGGGTCATGACCATCGCCACCACGGAACCGGGCCTGCAGTTCTACAGCGGGAACTTCCTCGACGGCACGCTGAAGGGCACCTCGGGCCGGGTGTACCGGCAGGGCGACGGGTTCTGCCTGGAGACCCAGCACTTCCCCGACTCGCCCAACCGGCCCGGATTCCCCACCACCGTGCTCCGCCCGGGACGGACCTACAGGTCCTCGACCGTGCACTCCTTCGGCACGCTCTGAGCGGGACGCCCACAGCACCGTGCCCCGGCCCTCCGCATCGGGAGGGCCGGGGCACGGTGCCGCGTCGGGCCGGCCGTCAGGAACCGACCTTCCGCTTGTTCCAGACGTCGAACCCGACCGCGGCCAGCAGCACCAGTCCCTTGATGACCTGCTGGTAGTCGCTGCCGATGCCGACGAGCGACATGCCGTTGTTCAGTACGCCGAGGACCAGGCCGCCGATGATCGCGCCGAACACCGTCCCGACGCCGCCGCTCATCGACGCGCCGCCGATGAAGGCCGCGGCGATCGCCTCGAGTTCGAAGTTCACGCCGGCCTGCGGGACGCCCGCGTTGAGGCGGGCGGCGTAGACGACCCCCGCGAGGGCCGCGAGCACACCCATGTTCACGAAGACGAGGAAGGTGACGCGCTTGTCCTTCACGCCGGAGAGCTTGGCCGCCGCCTGGTTGCCGCCGAGCGCGTACACATGGCGTCCCACGACCGCGTTGCGCATCACGAAGCCGAAGCCGACGAGCAGGGCCGCGAGGAGCAGCAGCACGACCGGGGCGCCCCGGTAGCTGGCGAGGGTGAGGGTGAAGGCCAGGACGGCGGCGCTGAGCGCGGCGCACTTGGCGATGAAGAGGTTCCTGGGCAGCACGTCGAGCTCGTACTTCTGCTGGCGGCGGCGGTCCCTGACCTCCTGCCACAGGGCGAACGCGAGCAGCGCGAAGCCCATCAGCAGGGTGAGGTTGTGGTAGTTGGTGACCGGCCCGATCTCCGGCAGGTACCCGGTGGCGATCTTCTGGAAGCCCTCGGGGAACGGCCCCAGGGAGCGGCTGCCCAGCAGGATCTGCGTCCCGCCGCGGAACAGCAGCATGCCCGCCAGCGTGACGATGAACGACGGGATGCCCACGTACGCGATCCAGAAGCCCTGCCACGCGCCGGCGAGCGCGCCGATCGCGAGGGAGAGGACGAGCGCGAGCACCCAGGGCACATCGTGCTCGACCATCATCACCGCGGCCGCGGCGGAGACGAAGGCCGCCAGCGAGCCGACCGACAGGTCGATGTGGCCCGAGATGATGACGATCATCATGCCGATGCCGAGCACGAGGATGTAGCTGTTCTGGAGGACGAGGTTGGTGACGTTGTTCGGCAGCAGCAGGACGCCGTCGGTCCATATCTGGAACAGCACGACGATGAGCGCCAGTGCGACGAGCATTCCGTACTGCCGCATGTTGCGCCGTGCCGCGTCGAGCAGCAGTTCCTTCGTGCCGTGGCGCGTCGGCGGGGGCTTGCTGGGGGAGGCGCTGGTCGGCGCGTCGGTGGTGGCCGGGCCCATGTCGGTTACCTCTTGTCGCTGGTGCTGGTCATGTGGCGCATGAGAACTTCCTGGGTCGCCCGGCCGCGAGGGACCTCGCCGGTGAGACGGCCCGCGGACATCGTGTAGATGCGGTCGCACATGCCGAGGAGTTCGGGGAGTTCGGAGGAGATGAAGACGACGGCCTTGCCCTCCGCGGCGAGCCGGTCGATGACGGTGTAGATCTCGAACTTGGCGCCCACGTCGATGCCGCGCGTGGGCTCGTCGAGGATCAGAACATCAGGCCCGGCGAAGATCCACTTGCTGAGGACGACCTTCTGCTGGTTGCCGCCGGAGAGCCGGCCCACCTGCTCGAAGACCGTGGGCGCCTTGATGTTCATGCTGCGCCGGTAGGACTCGGCGACGCGCCGCTCCGCGTGTTCGTCCACGACACCGCGCCGGGCGACCTTGGAAAGGGCGCTCATGGTGATGTTCCGGCCGATGGTGTCGATCAGGTTGAGGCCGTACTGCTTGCGGTCCTCCGTGACGTACGCGATGCCGTGGCCCACCGCCTCCGGGACGGTGCGGGTGCGGATCTCCTTGCCGTCCTTGAGGACGGTGCCGCTGATGTTGCGCCCGTAGGAGCGTCCGAACACGCTCATCGCGAGCTCGGTACGGCCCGCGCCCATCAGCCCCGCGATGCCCACGATCTCGCCCCTGCGGACGTTGACCGACACCTGGTCCACGACCTTGCGCTGCTGGTCGATCGGGTGGTGCACGGTCCAGTCGCGGACCTCGAGCGCCGGGTGCTCACCGGGTTCGCCGGTGTACGGGGTGCGTTCGGGGAAGCGGTGGTCGAGATCCCGGCCCACCATGCCGCGGATGATGCGCTCCTCCGTCATGTCCCCGTCGCGCACACCGAGGGTCTCGATGGTGCGGCCGTCACGGATGACGGTGACCCGGTCGGCGACCTCCGCGATCTCGCCGAGCTTGTGCGAGATGATGATCGAGGCGATGCCCTGTTCCCTCAACTCCTTGATGAGGGACAGCAGTTTGGCGCTGTCCTCGTCGTTGAGCGCGGCCGTGGGCTCGTCGAGGATCAGCAGCTTGACCTTCTTGGAGAGCGCCTTGGCGATCTCCACGAGCTGCTGCTTGCCGACGCCGATGTCCGCGACCCGGGTCTGCGGGTGCTCGCGGAGGCCGACGCGCCTCAGCAGCGCGGCGGCGTGCCGCAGGGTCTCGTTCCAGCTGATGATCCCGCGCGTGGCGTGCTCGTTGCCGAGGAAGATGTTCTCGGCGATGGACAGGTACGGCACCAGGGCGAGCTCCTGGTGGATGATCACGATGCCGCGGTCCTCGCTCGCCCGGATGTCCTTGAACGCGCAGGGCTCGCCCTGGAAGAGGATGTCCCCCTCGTAACTGCCGTGCGGGTGCACCCCACTGAGCACCTTCATCAGCGTCGACTTGCCGGCGCCGTTCTCCCCGCAGATGGCGTGGACCTCGCCCGGCGCGACGGTCAGCGTCACGTCGGACAGGGCCCGCACCCCGGGGAACGTCTTGCCGATGGACCGCATCTCCAGGATGGGTTCCACCGCCGGGGCCCCCGGCATCAGAGGTCGCTCGCCTTGATGTAACCCGAGTCGACCAGCACCTTCTTGTAGTTGGTCGCGTCGACGCTGACCGGGTCGAGCAGGAAGGCCGGCACGACCTTCTTCTCGTTGTCGTAGGTGGTGGTGTCGTTGACCTCGGGCTTCTTGTCGTTCAGCACGGCGTCCGCCATCTGCACGGCCTGCTTGGCCAGCGCCCGCGTGTCCTTGTAGACCGTCTGGGTCTGCTGCCCGGCGATGATGGACTTGACCGAGGCGACCTCGGCGTCCTGCCCGGTGACGACCGGGTAGGGCTTGGCCTTCGTGCCGTAGCCGTCCGACTTGAGCGCCGAGAGGATGCCGATCGATATGCCGTCGTACGGGGAGAGCACCGCGTCGACGGTCTCCGAACCGTACGAGCCGGTCAGCAGGTCGTCCATGCGCTTCTGCGCGGTGCCGCCGTCCCAGCGCAGGGTGGTGATCTGCTCCAGCCTGGTCTGTCCGCTGCGGACGACGAGCTGCTTCTTGTCGATGTACGGCTTGAGGACCTTCCAGGCGCCCTGGAAGAAGAAGCGGGTGTTGTTGTCGTCGGGAGAGCCGGCGAACAGCTCGATGGTGAACGGGCCTTCGCCGCTGCCGTCCTTCAGCCCCAGCTTGTCCACGATGTAGCCGGCCTGGAGTTCGCCGACCTTCTCGTTGTCGAAGGAGGCGTAGTAACTGACGGCCTCGCTGCCGAGGATGAGGCGGTCGTAGGAGATGACCTTGACGCCCTGCTCGCTCGCCTGGCGCAGCACGTCACCCAGGGCCCGTCCGTCGATGGCCGCGACCACGAGGACGTCGACACCCTTGGTGATCATGTTCTCGATCTGGGAGACCTGCTGGTCGACGTCGTCCTCGCCGTACTGCAGGTCCGTCTTGTAGCCGAGCTTCTTGAACTCGGCGGCCATGTTGTTGCCGTCGGCGATCCAGCGTTCCGAGGACTTCGTCGGCATGGCGATGCCGACGGTGGATCCCTTGCCTCCCGCTGGCTCCTGCTTGCTGCCGCCCGTGCTGCTCTGGCCGCAGGCGGCGAGGGACAAGGCGAGGGCGGCGGTGACCGCGGTGATCGCGGCTCGGCGGATGCGCATCTTCATCAATCCTTAGGTGAGGGCACTGCCGCCGGAGAGGCGGTGGCAAGGTCGGTGACGGGCAGATCGTGGGCAGCGGGGCCGGTGACGGACGGGCCGGCCGGGGGGAGGTCCGCCACGGGGAAGCGGTGCAAGGGGCCGGGGAGGCGCGAGCCGAGCGGCGACATCCCGCCGTCGGCGCCGAGACGGGCCAGCAGGTCGAGGGTGAGGCGCCCGCGCCGTACCCGTTCCCGGGCGGATGCCAGCATCGTGTCGCGCATCTGGGCGCCGTACGGGTAGAAGCCGGGTGCCTTGCTCAGTCCGAACTTCAGATAGAGGGGAGCGCCGCGCCTGATGAGCTCGGCCGCCTCGTACATGCGCACATAGCCGCCGAGGTCGTCCGGCGCCTCCACGTAGAGGTCCATCGGCGCCGCGCTGGCGCGCCGGATCTCGGTGAGGTGGGCGAGCGTCAGGTCGGAGGGCACGTTGACCGAGTCGGCGCCGAGACGTTCATGGACGGCGTACGCCGCCGGATTGACCGGACCCACGAGCGCGGACACCTTGAACGTCGTGTCGGCGGGCAGCACCCCCTGGGCGCGCAGCCGGTGCAGGCACCAGAGGACTCCTTCGTCGGCGACGAGGAGGCAGCGCACGCCGAGGGCACTCGCGCGGAGCGCGTCCTCGACGCAGCCGGCGAGCGCGTCGTGACCACGGGCCCGCAGTCCGGAGCCGCCGGAGTCGGTACGGGTGGACGCTCCGATGTCCCAGCTCCCGCGCGGCCCGGTGAACAGGCAGAGTTCGATGTCGCGTTCGGCGCAGGCGCCGACCATCTCGGTGATCTCGTCGTCGGTGAGCATCCACACGCCGCTGCCCTGGCTGATGCGGTGGACCGGCAGGTCCAGCCGGGCGGCCTCCTGGAGTACGACGGCCAGCACCTCCGGCCCCTCGCAGGACGGGATCTCGGTGCGCCAGCTGCCGCCGTCGGGGAACCGGTGTGCGGAGGCGTCCGAGGGGTTCTCCGCGGGCGCGGCCAGGCCGAGTACGGCGAGGGCCGCTCCACCGGGGCGGCGGGCTCCGGAGGTTCGAGCGGGTGGAGGGGTCACGAGCAACCTCTATTGTTCGAAATATCGGACGTCGTTCGAGATTCTGGGGCGACGTTAAGGATCGAGCCACCTGGGTGTCAATGGGTCGGACGGTCGAACACGAAGATCCCCGACGCCTTACCGGGAACCGTCACCGGCGATAGACTGTTCGCTCTGCCGATCAAGCGTTGATATATCGAACAAGGGGAAAGCCATGGGACGCCTCGTGCCCGCTGTCACCCGTGCTCTCGACATTCTGGAGCTCTTCCTCGACGGGGACGGGACGCTGTCGGCCCCCGATATCGTCCGGAAACTCCAACTGCCGCGCACCACCGTGCACGAACTCATCACCACGCTCGCGGCCCGCTCGTACATCGTGCCGGTGGACGGCCGCTCCGGCCGCTACCGCCTCGGAGTCCGTCTCTACCAACTGGGCAGCCGCTACGCGGAGCAGCTCGATCTCGCCCACGAGGGCCAGGAGGTGGCCCGCTCCGTCGCGGAGACCTGCGACGAGACCGTCCATGTCGCGATCCTGGACGGTACCCACGTCCTCTACATCGCGAAGGTCGACTCCACCCACGCCGTCCGTATGGTCTCCGCCGCCGGCCGCAGCCTGCCCGCCCACTGCACCGCTGTGGGCAAGATGCTGCTCGCCTCCCTTCCCGACAGCGAGCTCGACGCCCGCCTCGCGCCGGGCACCGAACTGGTCGCCATGACACCCAACAGCATCACCGACCCTGCCGTCCTGCGTACCGAACTGGAGGCCGTGCGGGAAGCCGGCATCGCGCTGGAGCGCCGGGAGTCGAACGCGGACGTCAGCTGTGTCGCCGCGCCCGTGCGCGACCGTTCGGGCCGGGTCGTCGCCGCGCTGTCGATCTCCGTGCCGATGATCCGCTGGAGCGAGGAACGCCGCGCGGAGCTCGAACCGCTGGCGGCCAAGGGTGCCGCCGACCTGTCCGAGCGCCTCGGCCACCGGGCCGCCGCATGAAGGGCATAGAGGTGGCGGTGCGCCACGACGCGCTGCTCGGTGAGGGCCCCACCTGGGACCCGGCGGCCGAACGGCTGCTGTGGGTCGACATCCTGCGCTCACGCGTCCACACCTACGCCCCCGCCACCGGGCGCCGCACGGTCATGGCCACCGACCAGCATGTCGGCGCGGCCAAGCCCCGGGTCGACGGAGGAATCGTCGTCAACCTCCGTGACGGGGTGGGGGTTTACGACAATGACGGTGCCTTCCGCTGGCTGCGCCGGGATCCGGTCCCGGGGCGCCGCGCCAACGACGCCGCCGTCGCCCCCGACGGCTCGCTGTGGACGGGGACGATGCGCTACGACGAGGCCCCGGGCGGCGGAACGCTCACCCGGATCACGCCGGACGGCACGGCGACCACCGTCCTCGCGGACGTCGCCGTCAGTAACGGCACCGGCTGGAGCCCCGACCGCCGCCGGATGTACTACATCGACTCGCCGACCCGCCGTATCGACGTGTTCGACCTGCGTCCCGATGATCCGCTGCCGGTGAACCGGCGTCCGCTGGCCGTCGTCGAGGACGGCGCGGGCTACCCCGACGGACTCACCGTCGACGCCGCCGGATGTGTCTGGGTGGCCCTGTGGGACGGGGCCGCGGTACGCCGCTACACGCCGGAGGGCGTGCTCGACCGCGTCGTGGAGCTCCCCGTGCGACGGCCCACCGCCTGTGCGTTCGGCGGCTCGGGGCTCACCGACCTGTATGTCACGTCCGCCCGCAAGGGGCAGGCCGCGCCGCATCCTCTGTCCGGCTCGCTGCTGGTCCTGCCCGGCGCAGGGCAGGGGGTCACTCAGCCCGCCTTCGCCGGCTGAACCCGGGCCCTCCGCCGGTGCGGCGGAGGGGCCCGGTCGCGGCATAGCCGGGGCTCAACGGCCAACCATGTTCGGCAAGTCGAACGTTGTTCGTCATTTCAGCGAAAGCCATTGACGTCCGGATTCCTCGCGTCTACGGTCCCGTTCGAAGTTGCGAGCGGGCGTCGAAATTTCGAACGTCAGGGTATCGACGGCTCCGCCCCCGCATCCCCTCGTCCGATGAAGGAGCCGCCCTTCATGAACGCCCCGCACTCCCGGCAAGGCCGCCGCCTCGGAGCCGTCCTCGCCACCACCGCCGTCACCGCCGCACTCGTCGGTGCCGGCGTCCTCCCCGGCCACGCCGCCCCCGCCGCCCCTGCCACCTCCGCGGGCTATCCGGACCCCCGCCCCGTCACCGGCGACACCGAGGTCCACGACCCCTCCGCCGTCCGCCTCAAGGACGGCACGTACGTCGTCTACTCCACCCACGGCAAGATCGAGGCCCGCACCTCACGCGACGGCAGGACATGGCAGCGCGCCGGGTCCGCCTTCACCGAGGTCCCCGACTGGTGGCGCGCCTACTCCGCGGAAGGCGACCCGTGGGCACCCGAGGTCACCTACCGTGACGGCGTCTACTGGCTCTACTACGCCGTCTCCTCCTTCGGCTCCAACCACTCCGCGATCGGCCTGGCCACCTCCCGCACCGGCAGGCCCGGCACCTGGGAGGACCGCGGAACGGTCTTCGCCACCACCACGGGCGACCACTACAACGCCATCGACCCCGCCGTCCTCCAGGCGCGCGGCCGGCTCTGGATGTCCTTCGGCTCGTACTGGACCGGCATCCGCATGATCGAGCTCGACCCCGCCACGGGCAAGCCCCGCACCGCCGACCCCGAGGTCCTGCACCTCGCCACCCGCCCCGACGAGCCCTACGCCGTCGAGGCGCCGTACATCGTCGAACACCAGGGCCAGTACTACCTGTTCGTCTCCTACGACCGCTGCTGCGCCGGTACCGACTCGACCTACAACATCCGCGTCGGGCGCGCCACGCACCCCGCCGGTCCGTACTACGACCGCGACGGCACCGCGATGACCGACGGCGGCGGTGAACTCCTGCTCGCCGGCCACGGCCGGTACCTCGGCACCGGCGGTCAGTCCGTGCTCCGCGACCGCGGCCGGGACGTCCTCGTCTACCACTACTACGACGCCGACGACGCCGGCGTGCCCAAGCTCGGCCTCAACACCCTGAGCTGGGGCAAGGACGGCTGGCCCGTCGTCACCCCCTGATCCCCCGAAACCTCCCGGAAGGACACCATGCCCGACAGCAACGCCCGCTTCACGCTCGACCCCGCCTTCACCGTGGGCGAGGTGAACCCCCGTCTCTTCGGCTCCTTCGTCGAGCACCTGGGCCGCTGCGTGTACACCGGCATCTTCGAACCGGACCATCCGTCCGCCGACGAGGCCGGGCTGCGCACCGACGTCCTCGAACTGGTCCGGGAACTGGGCGTCACCGCCGTCCGCTACCCGGGAGGCAACTTCGTCTCCGGCTACCGGTGGGAGGACTCGGTCGGCCCTGTCGACGAGCGGCCGCGCCGCCTCGACCTCGCCTGGCGGTCCACGGAGACCAACCGTTTCGGGCTGAGCGAATTCATCGCCTTCCTGGGGAAGATCGGGCCGCAGGCCGAGCCCATGATGGCCGTGAACCTCGGTACGAGGGGCGTGGCCGAGGCACTCCAGCTCCAGGAGTACGCCAACCACCCCGCCGGCACCGCCCTTTCCGACCAGCGCATCGCGCACGGCGACAAGGACCCGTTCGGCATCCGCCTCTGGTGCCTCGGCAACGAGATGGACGGCCCCTGGCAGACCGGTCACAAGACGGCGGAGGAATACGGCCGGCTGGCCGCCGAGACGGCCCGTGCCATGCGGCAGATCGACCCCGACCTCGAACTGGTCGCCTGCGGCAGCTCCAGCCAGGCCATGCCCACCTTCGCCACCTGGGAGGCGACCGTCCTCCAGGAGGCGTACGACCTCGTGGACCACATCTCGCTGCACGCCTACTACGAGGAGATCGACGGCGACCGCGACTCGTTCCTCGCCTCCGCCGTGGACATGGAGTCGTTCATCGAGAACGTCGTCGCCACCTGCGACCACGTCGGCGCCCGGCTCAAGTCCAAGAAGCGCATCCAGCTCTCCTTCGACGAATGGAACGTCTGGTACCAGAAGCGGTTCGAGGCGGAGAACACGGCCAACCCCCTGGACTGGCCCGAGGCCCCGCGACTGCTCGAGGACAACTACAGCGTCACCGACGCCGTCGTCTTCGGCTCGCTGCTCATCGCCCTGCTCCGCCACGCCGACCGGGTGACCGTCGCCTGCCTCGCCCAGCTCGTCAACGTGATCGCCCCGATCATGACCGAGCCCGGCGGCCCGGCCTGGCGGCAGACCACGTTCTTCCCCTTCGCCCAGGCCTCCCGCTACGGGCGGGGCGAGGTCCTCGACGTAGGCGCCGACTCACCCACCTATGAGACGGCCGCCTACGGCGAGGTGCCGCTGCTGCACGCGACCGCCGTACGCGACCCGCACACCGGCGCCGTCACCGTCTTCGCCGTCAACCGGAGCCAGAGCGTCCCGCTGCCGCTCCAGGTCGCCCTCACCGGGCTGGACGTCACCCACGTCGAGGAGCACAGCGTCCTCAGCGACGCCGACCCGGAGGCCCGCAACACCCTCGCGGAGCCCGAGCGCGTCGTGCCCCACGCGGGCGAAGGGGCCGTGCTCGCGGACGGCGTCCTCGACGTCACGCTCGAGCCCCTGTCGTGGAACGTGATCCGGCTGACCGCCGGCGCCTGACGCGCACAAGCCGCCGCCCGCCCCCGGTCGCGTCAGGCACCGGGGCCGGGCGGCCCCCTCCCGGGACACCGCACCACACGCCGACCCCTTCTTCCTCGGAGACGAGCCGCCATGCATCCACATCGCCTCAGCCGGCGCCGCGCCCTCGCCGGCGGCATCGGCGCCCTGGCCGCCACCACGGCCCTCGGCCCGCTGTCCGGCTGCGCCGCACCCTCCACCGCGGCAGGACCCGGGCAGACCCGTCTGCGGTTCTGGCATCTGTTCGGCGGCGGTGACGGCGTCAACATGCAGGGCATGCTCGACGCGTTCCGTGCCGAGCACCCGGACGTCTCCCTGGAGGCGGCGACCCTCCAGTGGGGTGCCCCCTACTACACGAAGCTGGGCATGGCCGGCGCCGGCGGACGCGCGCCCGAACTGGCCGTGCTGCACCTGGCCAGGCTCGCCGGCTTCGCCCCCGGCCGGCTCCTCGACCCCTTCGACCTCGACCTCCTCGCCGACCTCGGGGTGCGCGAGCAGGACTTCCCGCCAGGCATCTGGCAGCGCGGCCGGGTGGCCGGCGAGCAGTACGCCGTCCCGTTCGACACCCACCCCTTCGTCCTCTACTACCAGACCGAGGTGTGCGAGAAGGCCGGACTCATGTCGGGCGGCAGGCTCAAACCGATCGAAGGAACCGAGGAGTTCGCCGACGCGCTGCGCGCCGCGAAGAAGGTGACCGGTCAGCCCGGCCTCGTGACCGAGACACTCGGACCCGACTGCATCACCCCGTGGCGGCTGTTCGCCACCTTCTACTCGCAGACCGGCGGCAAGGTCCTCTCCGAGGACGGCAAGCGCCTCGCCCTCGACGACACCAAGGCGCTGCGCGTGCTCGAGTACATGGCCGGCCTCGCGGAGGAGGGGCTGATGGTGCGCCGAGCCGACTACGGCGCCTCCGTCGGCATCTTCAACGGCGGAAAGACCGCCTTCCATCTCAACGGCGAATGGGAGATCTCCTCCTTCCGCACCACCGGCATCCCGTTCTCCATGACCACCGTGCCCACGCTCTTCGGCCGGCCCGGCACCCAGGCCGACTGCCACGCCTTCGTCCTCCCGCACCAGGCCGACCGCGGTGGCGCGACGAACGAGGCCGCGCACCGGCTCGTCGCCTGGATGCTCCGCAACTCCGTCGCCTGGGCCGAGGGCGGCCATGTGCCCGCGTACCTCCCGGTATTGAAGGATCCCGCGTATCTCGAACTGAAGCCGCAGTCCGAGTACCGCGGCGTGATCGACGACGTGGCGCTCGACGAGCCCGCCTGGTTCGCCGGCTCCGCCTCCCGGATGTGGATCGAACTCGGAGCCGTCCTCTCCGGCGTGCTCACCGGGTCCCGCACCCCGCGCGGCGCCCTCACGGAGGCCAAGGTCCGCCTCCGGAACCTCCTCGACACCCGTAACCCACTTCCCGGAGCCGCGTCATGACCACCACCACAGCGGCACCGCCGTCACCGGTGACGAAGGGCGCCCCCGGCCGGCCGGTCCGCTCCGTCCACCGCAAGTGGACCGAGCACGGCCTGGTTTTCGTCGCCCCGTTCCTGCTCGTCTACGCCATGTTCCTGATCTGGCCGCTGCTCTCCGGCCTCGGGATGAGCATGACCAGCGAGAACATCACCGGAACGGGAGGGGAGTTCGTCGGCTTCGCCAACTACGCCGAAGCCCTCGCCGATCCCGACGTCTGGTCCTCGCTGTGGAACACGGTCTGGTTCACGGTGCTCTCCACCGTCCCGCTGGTCCTCGTGGGGCTCGGACTGGCCCTGCTGTCGCACCAGTTGCGGGTGGTGCAGTGGCTGTGGCGGCTCAGCTGGTTCGCGCCGTTCCTGCTCCCCTCCGGAGTCGTCTGTCTGCTCTTCGCGCAGATGATCTTCCCGTCCGGCTTCGGTCTCGCCGACCAGATGCTGGCCGCCGTAGGACTGGAACCGGGCATCGGATGGCTCAGCGAAGAGCGTTACGCGATGCTCTCCGTCGTGGCGACCACCGTCTGGTGGACCGTCGGCTTCAACTTCCTGCTCTACCTCGCCGCCCTCCAGGCCATCCCGGTCCACCTCTACGAGGCCGCCGAACTCGACGGCGCCGGGGCCTGGAACCGGCTGTGGCACATCACCTTGCCGATGCTGCGCCGTACCACCGGACTGGTGGTGGTCCTCCAGGTGCTGGCGTCGCTGAAGATCTTCGACCAGGTCTACATCATGACCGGCGGCGGCCCGGACGAATCGACCCGGCCGATCCTGCAGTACGTCTACCAGCAGGGCTTCACCGGCTACCGCATCGGTTACGCCTCCGCGGTGTCCTACATCTTCTTCGCCCTGATCCTGATCGTCTCCCTGGTGCAGCCGATGCTGTCCCGGCGCCGAGCTGAGGAGGCCGCAAAGTGAGCGGTTCCGCCACCATCACCTCCCGTCGCGCGCCCCGCACGGGCTCCGACGCCGGCTCCACGGGCCGCAGGCCCCGCTGGAGCGCGGGCAGGATCACCCTGCTCGTCGTCGCCCTGGTCCTCACCGTGGCCTGGCTGATCCCGCTCGCCTGGGCGGTCGCCACCTCGCTGAAGCCGGAGGGCGAGACGACGAAGACCCCGCTCGAGTGGTTCGGTTCGCGGATCACGTTCGAGGCGTACAGCAAGGTCTGGGAGTCCGGCGACCTGATGCGCTGGATGATGAACTCCGCGTACATCTCCGTCATGACGACCGTACTGACGGTCCTGACCTGCGCGATGGCCGCCTACGGCTTCACCCGCACCGACTTCCGCGGCCGCAAGCTGCTCTACGGACTGGTGCTCGCCGGCATCATGGTCCCGCCGCAGGTGCTCATCGCCCCGCTGTTCACCGAGATGGTGCAGCTCGGACTCGTCGACACCTATTGGGGTGTGATCCTGCCTCAGGTCGCCGTCCCTGCCATGGTCTTCATCCTGGTGAAGTTCTTCGAGGGAGTGCCCCGCGAGCTGGAGGAGGCCGCGTTCGTCGACGGCGCCGGACGCTGGCGGGTGTTCTGGACGATCGTGATGCCGCTGTCCCGGCCGGTGCTCGCCGCCGTCGCGATCTTCACGTTCATCTCGACCTGGAACAACTTCCTCTGGCCGTTCCTGGTGACCACCGACCCGGGCGGCATGACCCTCCCCGTCGGCCTGGTCAACGTCCAGTCCTCGTTCGGCGTCCGCTACGCCCAGATCATGGCGGCGCTCGTGATCGCCGGACTGCCCCTGCTGATCGTCTTCATGCTCTTCCAGCGGCAGATCGTGCGCGGTATCGCGCACACGGGTCTTGCCGGCCAGTAGGACGGGCCCCAACAGCGGGCCCGTCGACACGGTTGTCCGAAGAAGGAGTCATCGCAATGAGCCGCACAGCACTCCTGCCCCGCCCGCTCGCACGCGCACTGGTGTCGATCCCCCTGGCCACACTGATGGCCCTGGCTCCGGGTACGGCTCTCGCCTACCCGGCGCCGGGGCACGTGACCGGCGACATCGTCGTGCACGACCCCACCATGGTCCGCCGTTCCGACGGCACCTACCTGCTCTACGCCACCGGCGGCGGACTGGCCATGCGCTCGTCCACCGACCGGGTCGCCTTCCGCGCCGGAGGCTCCGCGTTCCCCACCGTGCCGTCCTGGTGGGGCCGCTACTCGTCCGTACCGGAGGCATGGGCCCCCGACATCTCGTACCACGGCGGCAAGTACCTGATGTACTACGCCGTTTCCCGCTTCGGCTCCAACACGTCGGCGATCGGCTTCGCCACGTCCTCCACCGGACTGCCGGGCAGCTGGACCGACCACGGCATCGTGCACAGCACGGACGCGTCGAGCGACCACAACGCCATCGATCCGAACCTGTTCGTCGACGACGACGGAACCTGGTGGCTCACCTTCGGCTCCTGGTGGACCGGGATCAAGATGATCCGCCTCGACCCGAGCACGGGCAAGCAGCACGCCGGCGACAGGACGCGGTACTCCCTCGCCTCCCGGCCCACCGGCAGCCGCGCCGTCGAGGCGCCGCAACTGGTCAAGCGCAACGGCCTCTACTACCTCTTCGCCTCGTACGACACGTGCTGCGCCGGCACCTCGTCCACCTACAAGATCAAGGTCGGGCGGGCGAGCCGGGTCACCGGGCCCTACACCGACCGCGCCGGTGTACCGATGATGAACAACGGCGGCACGCTCGTCCTCGAGTCCCACGGCCGGGTGATCGGCCCGGGCGGTCAGTCCGTCATCAAGGACGCGGACGGCCACCTGCTCGTCTACCACTACTACGACGGCCAGGACGGCGGCACGCCCAAGCTCGGGGTCAACCTGCTGGGCTGGGACGGCGGCTGGCCCACCGTCTACTGACCGGCACGCGCAGCACGAAGGCCGGGGCGCACCGATCGGTGCGCCCCGGCCTTCGCGGTGTCTCAGACGCCGGCGTCCTCGAAGCGCCGCAGCTCGCCCGGCAGCCGCGAACCGAGCGGCGACATCGCGTCGCCGGCTCCGTGCCGGGCCAGCAGGTCGAGCACGAGCCGGCCGCGGCGGACCCGCTCACGGGCGGTGCTCAGGACGGTCTCCCGCAGGTGCAGGCCGGAGGGGTAGATCGACGGCGCCTTGGAGAGGCCGAACTTGAGGTAGAGCGGGGCGCCGCGGCGGATCAGCTCGGCGATCTCGTACATACGGATGTAGCCGCCGAGGTCGTCCGGCGCCTCCACGTACATGTCCATCGGCGCCCCGCTCACCCGGCGGATCTCGGTGAGGTGGTCCAGCGTCAGGTCGCTGGGCACATTGAGGGAGTCGGCACCGAGCCGCTCGTACACGGCGTACGCGGCGGGGTTGACGGGGCCGATGAGTGCGGAGACCTTCAGCGTGGTGCCGGCGGGCAGGAGACCGCGCGACCGCGCCCGGTGCAGGGTCCACAGCACCCCCTCGTCGGCGACGAGCAGACAGCGCACTCCCAGCTCGGTGGCGCGGACGGCGTCCTCCACACAGCCGGCCACCGCGTCGTGCCCGCGGGCGCGCAGCCCGCCGCCACGCGAGTCGGTACGGGTGGAGCCGCCGATGTCCCAGGTGCCGCGAGGTCCCGTGAACAGGCAGAGTTCGATGTCGCGCTCGGCGGTCGCCTCCACCATTTCGGTGATCTCGTCGTCGCCGAGCATCCACACGCCGCTGCCCTGGCTGACGCGGTGTACCGGGACGTCGAGCCGGGTCGACTCCTTGAGCACCGCGGCCAGCGCCTCGGGGCCCTCCACGGAGGGGATCTCCACCCGCCAGCGGCCACCGTCGGGGAAGGAGTGCGGGGAGGCGTCGGCGGGGTCGAGGGCCGGGCCCTCGAGCCCGAGGGCGGCGAGGGCGGGTTCACCGGGCCTGCGAGGCGTTGAGCGAGGCATTGCGGACGGGGACATGGATCTCCTCGACTGAAGAAGTGGTTCGATATCGCGAACAGCGTTCGAGACTTTGGGCGTGGGTCGGGCGGCGGTCACGCCGCCCGGCGTCCTCGTCTCAGGGGTGCAGCAGTACCTTGCCGACCTCGGGGTCGCCCGATCCCACCAGGCCGAGGGCCCGCTCGAACTCGTCGAGCCGCAGCTCGTGCGTGACCAGCGGAAGCGGTGTGAGCAACCCGGCGGCGAAGGCGCGCACCGCGTGCGCCCAGGCCGCGGGGGTCGCGCCGAACACGGTCTGCACCTCCAACTGGCGCACCACCAGATCGGTCGGATCGAGTCCGGCGGCGCCGGCCGCGGGGATGCCGGTGAGCACCAGACGGCCGCCCCGCCGCAGCAGGCCGGCGGACGTGCGGGCGGCCGTTGCCGAACCGGCCGCCTCGACGACGACGTCGAACTCGCCCGGCAGGGGCAGTTCGTCCACCGTGCGGTACTCCGTCGCGCCGAAGGAGCGGGCGAGCGCGGCACGGTCCGGCCGGGTGCCGACCATCAGCACCGCGGCGGGGGAGCAGGCCGCGAGCAGTTGCGCGGCGAGCATGCCGAGCGTGCCCGTGCCCACGACGGCGACCCGCTCACCGGGCCGTACGTCCGCCTTGAGGGCCGCCGCGGCGACGCACGCGGCGGGTTCGAGCAGGGCGGCGGCCGTCAGATCGGCGTCGTCGGGCAGCGGGTGGAGCAGCCGGGCCGGGAGGGTCAGGGTCGCGGCCATCGCTCCGGCCTGCGTGAATCCCGTCTCCTCGTACCCGGCGCTGCACAGGGTGGTGTCACCGGCGTGGCAGCGGTCGCACACCTGACAGTTGCGGAACCCCTCGCCGACCACCTTCCGGCCGACGAGCGAGCCGGGCACGCCGTCCCCGACGGCGGCGACCGTCCCCGACCACTCGTGCCCCGGGGTGACGGGGTAACGGACGTAGCCCTCCGGCCGATTGCCCTGGAACACCTCCCGGTCGCTGCCGCAGATGCCGACGGCGGCGACGCGGACCTGGGCCTCGCCGGGGCCGGGGCGGCGGGGGGTGTGTCCGGCCAGCCGGAACCGGCCGGGGCCGTCGAGCACGACCGCCCGCGAGGGCGCCGCCGTGCCGCCGCCGCCCGGCGGCACGGGGCTCACGACTGCTTCCCCTTCGGGGCACGCTTCTCCCAGCCCTCGGCCCACAGGTCGAACCGGGCCTGCTGCTGCGGGAATTCGGCGGCCGCGTCGGTGTCCAGCTCCACTCCGAGCCCCGGCGCGTGCGACAGCTCGAAGCAACCGGTCTCGGGGTCGACCTGCGGGGCGCCCTTGACGACCTTCTTGATCTCGGCGTCCGCGAAGTCGTTGAAGTGCTCGAGCACCTTGAAGTTCGGTGTGGAGAAGCCGACCTGCAGCGACGCGGCGGTCAGGACGGGGCCGCCCACGTTGTGGGGTGCGACCAGCATGTAGTGCGTCTCCGCCGTGGCGGCGAGCTTGCGGGTCTCCCAGATGCCGCCGATGTGCCCGACGTCCGGCTGGAGGATGTCGGCGGCCTGCGACTCGAACAGTTCGTGGAACTCGATGCGGTCGTGAATGCGCTCGCCGGTGGCGACGGGCATGTCGACCTTCTCCGCCACCTTCTTCAGTGCCTTGAGGTTCTCCGGCGGCACCGGCTCCTCCAGCCAGGCCGGCCGGAAGGGAGCCAGCTCGTTCGCCAGCCGTACGGCGGTGGAGGGGGAGAAGCGGCCGTGCATCTCGAGCATCAGCTCGGCGTCCGGCCCGATGGCGTCCCGCACGGCCTCGATCAGCGACACGGAGTAGAGCGTCTCCTCGTGGGACAGCTCGTAGTGTCCGGTGCCGAACGGGTCGATCTTCAACGCGCGGTACCCGCGCTCCATGACCGCGCGCGCGGCCTTGTGGTAGGCCTCCGGGGTCCGCTCCGTGGTGTACCAGCCGTTGGCGTACGCCTTGACGCGGTCGTGGACCTTGCCGCCCAGCAGCTGCCAGACGGGTACGCCGAGGGCCTTGCCCTTGATGTCCCAGCACGCCATCTCCACGCACGCGATGCCGGACATCACGATCTCGCCGGCGCGTCCGTAGTCGCCGTACTTCATGCGGCGCACGAGGTCTTCGACGGCGAACGGGTCGGATCCGGTGATGTGGTTGGCCTCGGCCTCCCGCAGATAGCCCACCAGCGCGTCGGTGTGGCCCAGCATGCGGGTCTCCCCGATGCCGGTGAGCCCCTCGTCGGTGTGCACCTGGACGTAGGTCAGATTGCGCCAGGGCGTGCCGATCACATGTGTGCTGATTCCCGTGATGCGCAAGGCAGTTGCTCCAGTCGTGTTCGATATTTCGACAGGCGTTCGAAATTCTGCCGCGACAGTAGGGACGGAGGTGAACGCGTGTCAATGGGGCACCGGCATGCTTGACCGTTTTTCCGTGGAAGCATAGCCTGCGACTGTCCGATATAAGGAACGCTGTCCGAAATCTCGAACGGTATCGGGAACATTCATCGTCTTGGAGGCACGCACGTGACTACCACGCCTGTCTGGAGTGTCGACCCCCGTAGCGGGAAGCGGCGGGAGCGGGTGGGGGTGGAGGCGTCTGCGGGGGAGGTGGACGGTGTGGTGCGGGCCGCGTG